>JAKAGV010000023.1 GCA_021815405.1 Bacteroidota bacterium | reverse complement strand
TCAATCGTTAAATTACAAAACACCGTCTCAGATATATTTTGCAGGTCAGTAGTTCTTTTAAATAATTAATTCTATTAAATTAATCCACCTTAAATTACCGGTTTTCCTGTACAGGGAATGGGGGAAGGCTTAATGAGAATGAACTAATTAAGTAATCTGAATAGGTCTCCAACAATTGCTTATCCATCGCATACCTCTTAATTTTTCCTTCACTAACTTATGATATTTTTATTTTTGTTGTGTAACGTGAGTTATTAAATACTTTAGAAAAACAACTTGGTTAAATATTATCTGAAATAACCAATCTAATTCAAAGCAAGCCTGAGCTTAATGATAAAATAAAAAATGTTTCTACAATAAAAGGTGTCGGTGAAATAACCATGTCACTATTCTTGCTGAAACCAATTGTTTTGAACAAGCGGAACTTGTCAACCGGTAATAGCTAATCGTTATTTGTAATTCGTTAATCAATATATTGTCATTCGATAGTTAACCAAGTAAACCGGGTAATTTGATACGAGCATATAAAGATATAAATAAAAGGTTTTATCTCTTTAATTAATTTTGTAATTTTCAAGAAAGTGAATTTTCGGAACAATTAATAAAAGGTTTACCGATTGTGTCAAGGGGTAAAGTAATTCTCGATAATATTATATTTCTCTTTTTAATCGCTTTCAGCAATTGTCTCTTTTCTCAAATAAAGGATTTGAAATTTGAACATCTCTCCGTTGAAGATGGTCTATCCGAAAGTGTAGTACTTAGCATTGTTCAGGACAAGCGGGGATATTTATGGTTTGGAACTGGTTATGGTTTGAACCGCTACAATGGTTATGATCTGACTATCTTCACAAATAACCCCGCAGATACTTCTTCTATCTCAGATAACATTATTCAGTGTATGTATGTCGATAAAAAAAACAATTTATGGATTGGTACTGATAAAGGAGGTTTGAACAGATATGATTACGAAACAGAAAAGTTTATTCGTATTACAAATTACATAAATAATTCTAAAAGTATTTTAAGCAGGTGTATAACTTCTATTTGTGAAGATATAAAAGGAAAACTTTGGATAGGGACTGATAAAGGATTAAATGAATTTGATCCGATAAAAAATGAATTCAGAACCTTCCGGCATGATCCCTTAAACAAATTTAGTTTGAGTCATTCTCATGTTAAATCAATATATATTGACAGTGACGGTATAATGTGGGTAGCAACTGTTGGCGGCTTATGCAAGTATGATTCTAAAGAAGAAAAGTTTATTAGGTATTTCCCTGATGTTGTAACAATTTATGAAGATAAAGAAGGTATACTGTGGCTCGGGACATTATCAAATGGTTTAATCCGTTTTAACAAAAAGAATAATAATATCCGCTACTTTAAAAATAGCGCGACTGATCCGAATAGTCTTAGCAATAATAATGTACGCTATATTTTAGAAGACAGCTTCAAAAATATCTGGGTAGGAACGTTAGACGGGCTTAATAGATTTAATAGTGAGATAAACCCGCGCACTGGACAGGCAATTTCATTTATCCGTTATTTTCATAGGGAAGAAGATTATAACAGTCTAAACGGTAACGAGCATTATTCTGTTTGTGAAGATAGAGAAGGTAATCTTTGGTTTGGTACTTTCGGCGGTGGCGTAAATAAATTAAATCTTCGGCAGGAAGCATTTATTCATTATAAGCATTATCCGAATGTTCAGGGAAGCTTAAGTGACAGCTATGTTTCAAGTATATGCAAAGATAAAAATGGTAACTTATGGGTCGGTACTAATTTAGGCGGATTAAACAGGCTGGATAAAAGCACCGGAAAATTTATTAATTATATCCACAACCCAGCAGACAAGAACAGCCTTTCAAGCAATACAATAATTGCTATGAGCGCCGGGCATTCCGAAAAAGTATGGGCGGGAACTTTCTTCGGCGGGCTAAATGAGTACGATTTGGGGAATCAATCCATTCGGGGAAAGACGAACAAATTCTATCACTATTGTGTAAACGCTGCCAGCGATCCGCACTGTCTTAATTCAGATATTGTTACCTCTATTCTTGAAGACGGCGACAGCGTTTTGTGGATTGGAACTAATAAGGGGCTAAATAAATTAATAATAAAAAATAAAACTTTTATTCATTACACACATAATCCGGCATCTTCAAATACAATTTCAGATAATAATGTTAAATGCCTTCTTCTTGATAGACAGAATATTTTATGGATTGGTACTTCAGCAGGTGGGCTAAACAGGTTTAACCCCAAAACAGAAATCTTTACACATTACCAGTGTAATCCCGATACTGAAAATTCAATTTGCAGTAATAATGTTATTTCAATTTACGAAGACGATTCTAATTTAGTAAACACTTCCGCTATGAGTAACGAAGTACTTTGGATTGGTACGGATAACGGATTCAATAGATTCGATAAAGCAAAAGGTTTGTTCAAACATTACACCATGAAAGATGGACTCCCGAGCAATTGTATATATGATATAATTGCTGATCAGGGCGGCAATCTCTGGTTAAGTTCAAATAACGGATTATCGAAGTTTAATCGGGCGACGGGTATATTTAAGAATTATTCAACAAAAGACGGACTCCAGGGAAATGAGTTTAATCATAATGCTTGTTATAAAGATAAAGATGGGACATTGTATTTCGGCGGAATGAACGGGTTTAATGTATTTCACCCGGATAATATTAAAGATAATTCTTACGAACCGCCCGTAATTCTAACTTCATTTAAAAAATTTAACAAGGAAGTAAAATTCAACAAAGCTTTATCCGCGTTAAGTGAAATAGAATTATCATATAAAGATTATGATGTATCATTTGAATTTGCTTCATTAAGTTTTACACAACCTGGTAAAAACCAATATGCTTATATGCTGGAAGGTTTGGACAAGGATTGGGTTTACAGCGGCACAAGGCGGTTTGCCACTTACACAAACTTGGAGCCGGGTACTTATACTTTTAAAGCAAAGGCAACTAACAACGATGGTGTCTGGAGTAAGAATGAAGCATCAATAAGAGTAATAATTACTCCGCCATGGTGGAAATCCGGCTGGGCTTACCCTTTATACATTTTACTTATTGTATCGGGCATGTTCGCTATAAGAAAATTCCAGAATGACCGTGCTGAACTCCGTCATGAGCTTAAGATGCGGGAATTTGAAGCAAAGAAACTTCAGGAACTTGAGGTACTGAAATCCAGATTTTTTGCAAACCTTTCTCATGAATTCCGTACTCCATTAATGTTGATCAAGGGTCCAGTTGAGCAATTGTTAAATGAATGGACACAACAAAAGTCGGGACAGAACGGAACCGATCAATTGCAAATGATTCAGCGTAACAGTCAGAAGCTTCAGGAACTGATTGATCAATTACTCGAGCTGTCACAGCTTGAAGCTGCTTCAATTCCGTTAAAGACAAAAGAAGAAAACTTAATAACTCTACTTCGGGGAATAGTTTCATCTTTTGAATCACTTGCTTCTCAAAAAAATATTAAATTAATATTTTACGGCTCGGAAGAATTAGCTTTAAAAAGCGTATGGCTTGACCGTGACAAATTTGAAAAGATAATTAATAATCTTCTATCAAATGCTTTTAAGTTTACCGGTGAAGGCGGGACTGTATCGGTTTTCCTTGACTTAGACAAAACAAAGCAGCAAGCAGAAATAAAAATTTCCGATTCGGGAATAGGAATGCCGGAAGATCAATTAGATAAAATCTTCAACCGCTTTTACCAGGTAGATGATTCTTCACGCCGCGCATTCGGCGGGTCTGGGATTGGTTTGGCTTTAGTAAAAGAACTGGTCGATTTGCATAAATGGCAAATCGATGTAAAGAGCGAGCCAGGGAAAGGTACTGAATTTAATTTAATAATTCTATTGGAAGATGTGTCTACCGGAGAGGCTGTTTCTATCCGGAATGAAATAGAAAGAAATTCTGAAGCAATTATTCCTGATTTTCAATTAGCTGAAGATTTTACTTTTGAGAAAAGTAAAATAAGAACAGAGAACCATACCGCATTACAAAGTGCTTCCTTAAAAAATCTTTCGATATTAATTGTTGAAGACTCGCAGGATGTAAGAAAATATTTGTCCGGACTTCTTCAGTCCTATTTATGCACTTATGAGGTTATTGATGGAAAGCCGGAATTACCGCAGCTAAATCCTCAGAAGGGGAATAACAATGACAAAAAGCTGCTTAATTTATTAGAAGCAAAGAACGGCGAAGAAGGATTAAAAATAGCCTTTGAAAAAATGCCCGATTTAATTATAAGCGATATAATGATGCCTTATATGGATGGAATAGAATTCTGCAGGCTTATAAAATCAAACTGGGAAACCTCGCACATTCCTGTAATTCTACTTACAGCCAAAGCTTCAAGCGAGAGTAAAATTGAGGGTCTGGAAACTGGTGCGGATGATTATTTAACCAAGCCATTCGATTCGAAAGAACTTTTTATTCGTGTAAAAAATCTTCTTGAACAGCGGCAAAGGTTAAAAGAGAAATTCTCTAAAGAAATTAAAATTACTGCTGATGCCATTTCCACCAATTCACTCGATAATGAATTCCTAAATAAAGCATTTAAGATTGTTGAAAAAAATCTTGCAAATACAGAATTTGATTCGGAAGCGTTTGCAAAAGAGATGTTCGTCAGCCGGAGTCAGCTACATCGTAAACTAATGGCAATTACCGGGCAGCCGCCAGGTGAATTTTTAAGATCATTCCGGTTAAAAAGAGCTGCACAGATGTTATTAGAAAAAAGATTGAGTGTAACACAGGTTGCATTTGAGGTTGGATTCAACAACCCGCCCTATTTTACCAAAGCATTCCGTCAGCAATTTGGTTGTCTTCCTTCTGAGTTTACCTCTAAGATTTCGGTTACCAGTAACCAGTAATAAGTAATCTGAGTACCCAAAATAATAAAAGTTAGCTATTATTGATAACCTGTATTATTATTTCAATATTACATAACTCCACTACTCCACCTTTCTGATATTCCTTTTTTCCTAGGTTTTGCAACAGAATTGCCAAAGATTGACACAATATTATCAGCAGCACTTCGTTCCAGAAATTAATTTTGAACACATTAATTTAGATGGTTTATGCGAACAATTTTCTATTTACATGTCTCATTTTGGAGAGATTATGAAGAAAAGTATTGAAGCAATTAAAAGAAAGGAAAGGATAATTTCGATAGCACTTTATGCTATTATTTCAATAGTATTAATAACAATTATAATACTGATTATGAATCTTCTTAACTAAAATTATACTAACTGACTTAATGGAGAAAAACATGAAAAAACATTTATTATTTTTTGTTTTATTTCTTTTTGCATTTTGTGCTTCATTTACAAATGCACAATGGATACAAACCGGACCCAATGGCGGCTGGGTTAACGATTTGACTGTTAGCGGAGGTAAGATATATGCCGCTTCTTACGGCGGGGTTCTTGTTTCTGAAAACGGAATGGATTGGCAGCATTCAAATTGGGGTATTATGGAAGGCGATGTACGGTCTGTTGCGGCAACAAACACCAAAGTCTTCGCCGGTACTTGGGGAGACGGTATGTACATGAGAGATCTCTATGGACTGATTTGGGAAAAATGCGTACTGCCGAATAATACTGCTGGTATACAATGCCTTGCGGTTATTGGCAATAATGTTTTTGCCGGAACCTATTCAGATGGTGTTTATTTAACAACAGATAACGGTACTACATGGACAGCGGTAAACAACGGACTAACATCCGAACAGATAGAATGTTTTGCAGTAAGCGGTACTGACATCTATTGCGGCGCAGAGGGCGGCGGTGTCTTTCTTTCTACTAATAATGGAACTAACTGGACAGCCGTCAACACAGGGCTGCCAAACGACTCCCCCATTTCTTTGGCAGTTAATGGAAATAATATTTATGTAGGACTATGGGGAAATGGTATTTATTACTCACCGAATAAAGGTCAAGGATGGATATCATATGGCAAACCTGTAAGCTATCCTTATTCAATTGCCTTCCACGGAACAGATATTTATGTATGCGGTTCTGGTTCTGGTGTTTGGCGATCTTCTGATGACGGTGCAAATTGGAAAAAGCTAAATGATGGAACAAATGGAATGTCTTCCTCTTCTCAGATTATAGACTTAAGCTTTATCGGCGAAACCCTTATTGCAAGTGAATCAACTGTAAATGAAGGATCCAAGGGAATCTATGTATCAACAAATTACGGTGCAAATTGGACAAATATTAACTGGGGGCAACCGAAATACTACGTTAATGGAATTGCTGTAGCAAACGGAAATATTTCTTTAGCAACTGCCAGTGGAATGTATCGTTCAACAGACAATGGCACTAATTGGACAAGACGCACTATACATAATAATACCGGTTGGGCTGACTTTTCCGCAATCGCTTTTAGAAGCGCCAACAGTGGCTTTGCTGGTGATAATAATGGTTATGTTTATTCTTCAACCGACGAAGGAAATAGCTGGAGGGAACCAGGGATGCCATATCAAACTCCTGTGCAGATTGAAAAAGGCACAATGATTAGTTCTTTTGCATTTATCGGCACCTCTGTATTTGCGGCTACTAAAGCTTTTAGAGCTGGAGTTGAGGGAGGAGTTTACATGTCGACAGACAATGGCTCATCTTGGACGCGCGTAAGCACAGGTCTGCCTGTTTTAGCAGATACTAATACAGTTGTGAGCTCACTTGTAGTAATTGGAACAAATCTATTTGCCGGAACAGGACATGGAGTTTATATGTCGGCTAATAACGGGTCAAGCTGGACACCGGTTAATAATGGACTGATAGATCATACTGTAACTTCTCTTGCAGTACAAGGTACGGAACTCTTTGCAGGTACTCCTAAAGGCGTTTTCCGTTCGAATAATAATGGGGCAAACTGGTCACCTTCATTGTTAGATAAATACGTTACTGCTCTTACTGTTGTTGATACAAATGTTTTTGCAGGAACATGGTCACAAGGAATATATTGGCTGCATAAAAGCGATTCAACTTGGAAATACAAAGATCTTCCTGATGTGTATATTACTTCTTTTGCCATTAATAACGGTTACTTGTTTGCTGCAACAAGTCAAAACTCTTTATGGAAAAACCAGATTGGAACATTAACTCCTGTTGAAAAAATAAAAATCAATCTTCCGGCAGAATTTACCATTTCACAAAACTATCCAAACCCATTCAATCCGACAACAACTTTGTCATTTGCCATTGGACATCAGTCATTTGTGTTGTTGAAAGTTTATGATATTCTCGGAAGAGAAGTCTCTACTCTTATTAACGAAGAAAAACCAGCGGGAGAATACAATGTTAAGTTTGATGCTGCAGGATTGACGAGCGGAATATATTTTTACAGGATTCAAGCAGGAAAATATTCCGAAACTAGAAAAATGATTTTGATGAAATAAGCCCACACCCCTTGTCCCCTCTCCCAAATGGAGAGGGGAGTTTAATTCTCTCCCTCTGAATAAGGAAATCAAATTCACTCTTCTTCTGAAAGGTTGTTAGAGTGTAGTGTAATGATTCAAAGGAAAAGATACTTTTAGTAAAAAAAATGTGTAAAAATTTATTGTAAATTAAGCTGCATTATTCTTTTGTTCCCAATAATTAAACCCAAATTATGCAATAGAAAATGAGAAAGGAGGGGATAACTGACCGACAGTTGAGAATAAACCTTCCAGCCAATCTCTCCTTTTCCCAGAAATAGATATTTTTAATACCTTGTGGCGAGACTCTTTTGTTATCCAACTTCCTAATGCAAAGCATTTGAACTTTAATGAATTCAATGTTGCCTGAGTTTTATTCTGAAGCACCACTTGTCTGAATAAGCTCACTAAATTATATGCTATCATTATAAGCTGTTGTAGAACCAAATGAACTTATTAAATAATCTGAGTAGGTCTCCAATAGTTGCTTATCCATTGTGTACCTCTTAATCTTTCTATCTCTAACTTAACCTATTTTTATCCCCCTTGCGCAATGTGAGTTAATAATGATTTATTCCTCTCAGGTACTTGATTTTTAAATTAAAAAACATTAAATAGCTAAACCGATTTAGTGTTATATATTAATAATTATATAAACATTGGAAAATTAAATAGTTATTTGATAGTCTAATAATTAGAGCGATTTAGTTAAAATTATAAAATAACTACATATTCATGGAATTCGTAATTATTTTTAACAAACTAAAAAATTTACTTGCCTTCAAGAATTATCAGGAATTCAGTATGAAGAAAATTTATTTTCTTTTTTTATTTGTATTTATTTCCCCATCTTTAATTAGAGCGCAGAAAGTTGGTAACAATATAACGCTCGATGCTTCTTTAGACGAATATAAAATTAACAAAATTATTTATGGACAGTTTTCCGAGCATCTCGGTCATTGCATATATGGCGGTATCTGGGTTGGTGTTCATTCTCCAATTCCAAACATCGACGGTATGAGGAAGGATGTAATTGATGCTTTAAGAGAAATAAAGGTTCCGGTGCTTCGGTGGCCCGGCGGCTGTTTTGCGGATGAATATCACTGGATGGATGGAATCGGTCCACGCGTAAAACGAGCGAAGATGATAAACTCTAACTGGGGCGATGTTACTGAGAACAACCATTTCGGAACCAGTGAGTTTCTTGAGTTTTGCAAGTTAGTTGGATGCCAGCCTTATATTACCGGCAATGTAGGAAGCGGTACAGTTCAGGAACTTTCGCAGTGGGTTGAATATGTTAATTCGGATAACTTAAGTCCGATGACGGAACTGCGAAAGAAATATGGAAGAGATCATTCATGGGGTGTAAAATATTGGGGCGTTGGAAATGAAAGCTGGGGATGCGGCGGAAACATGACTGCCGAATATTATGCTGAGCAGGTCAGGAGATATGGTACATTCATGCGAAATTACGGTAAGAATAAGTTGTTTAAAATAGCCAGTGGTCCTAACGCTGATGATTATAATTGGACAAAAGTATTAATGAAAGAAGATGCCGATTATATAGACGGATTGTCGCTGCATTATTACGCCTGGGCAAATCAAAGAACAGCGACAGACTTTGATGAGAGTGGATGGTTTGATATTATGAAAAAGACTTTGAAGATGGAAGATCTTATTAACAAACACTCTACAATAATGGATAAATATGATCCTCTAAAAAGAGTGGCTTTAGTTGTGGACGAATGGGGAACTTGGTACAAAGTAGAGCCTGGAACGAATCCTAACTTTTTATATCAACAGAATACTATGAGAGATGCAATTGCAGCAGCATGTAATTTAAATATATTAAATAACCATTGTGATAGAGTTAGAATGGCAAACATTGCGCAAGTTGTAAATGTATTACAGGCAATGATTCTTACAAAGGGAGATAAAATGATTTTAACTCCGACATATTGGGTGTTTGATTTATATAAAGTTCATCAAGATGCTATGATGATACCGGTAAAAGTATCGTCAAGCGAATATGTTTATAAAGGAGAGTCTCTGCCGACAGTGAATTGTTCGGCTTCAATTGATAGCACTGGCAAGATGCATATTTCCCTGTGTAATATTAATCCCAATAAACCTGAAATTGTTAATATAAGTTTGGATAGTTTTAAGGTAAATAAAATTTCCGGAAAGATATTGACTGCTGATAAAATGAATGCACATAATACTTTTAAAGATCCTGATGTGGTTAAACCTGCCGGATTCTCAGGCTTCAACTTTAGTAACGGTAATTTAAGTGTTTCTATGCCGCCAATGTCTGTCATTGTCCTTGAGCTGTTTGGCAAATTAGAGATGAAGCCTATGCCTGAGATAAAATTAAATAATCCAAATCAGAGAATAGATTATAACTATTATGAAATCGAGAACGGAATGATGCCGGATTTTAATTTTTTAAAGCCAAAATCATCCGGATTGGTGAATAATTTTATAATACCTAAAGGTGTTCGTGAAGAAAATTTCGCATTGAAGTATGATGGTTACATAAAAATACCTATTGATGGTCTATACACTTTTTATACAACATCGGATGATGGTTCTGTAATTTTTATTGATAGGAAAATTATTGTAAACAACGATGGAAGACATGCACCAATAGAAAAATCCGGAATGGCAGAATTGAAAGCAGGCTATCATAAAATCGAATTATGGTATTTCCAATCAGGCGGAGGGATGGGATTAAGTGTAAGTATCAAAGGTCCTGATATGAGCAAGCAAATTATTCCTGCCAATATATTATTTAGAGAGAAATAAAATGTGCTTGGATTTATGTTCATTTAAAATTAAAAATGATTTTTAACAGTTATTATTTGGAGAAAGTAATGAGAACAGTCCCCAGGATTTCTTTAGCAAAGCTAATCTTCACATTATTTGCAATTTCAAATTTTATATTGCCATGGCAAAATGATTATGCTCAAGCTGTTATTACCATGGATACACTTAAAACGCTGGAAGGTACGCATGATCTTGACCTGCCTGCATGGGGACCTTATACAGAACGTTATAATGGCATTTCCAATATACCGGACGTAAAAAGTGGACTTAGGTTTGACCTGAGTGTTTTCCCGGGATTTTATAGGAGAAAAGTTGAAGTACCTGATGTACTTTATGAAGGTGATTATCATCCTTGGGACGCATCTCCGGATCTGGATTATTTCAGCTTCCGCCATGAGCTGGAATGGAAAGATCAGGTTTATACCGATATCTCATATTCTAAAATAACACCGATGTCACGCTTGATTAGAATAGAGTGTGTTAATAAAACTAATGAGTACGAGAATCTTGCACTGCACTTTATGGCATTCATGAATTTTCCCAATGTTACAGAATATACTTATTATATTCCGATTCATCCTGCCATCGTAACGTTGCCTGAAGGTGCTCAATGGTTTGATGCACTTAATTATGAACATCTGAAATTTGCCAAAACAAGACCAACCGATAACTGTGTCTACGATGGCTTTATGCGTGGTGAAATTAGAGATAACGGCTTTGTTAATGGTTCCGGAATCGGATTGGGTTTTGGACAAGACAAAGGTGATTTTGTTTCTTATAAAATTAATGTAAAGGAAAATTTTAATGATGCTCTGTTTCTTGTCAGATATAAAATGGATTCAAGTCAAACAGTCTCATTCAATTTTTCGGGTATGATTGATAAGCAAATTACTTTCAACGGGACAAATGATTTTGCTTTAGATACACTAAGAATTGGCAAGCTAGACAAAGGTATACATGAATTAAAATTGATTTCAGATGGTGGAAGTGGAATTCAATTGGATGGTTTTGCTTTGGTTGAATCTGATTCTGCAAATAAAATTCAATTCAAACTGAAAGAATGGAATCCGGTTCCGAAAATTATAAATGGACCTATTAAAAACTCAATTATTCTTAAGTATGATGATGTGAATGTTTATTATGGACTTTTGTGGAAATTCGATCTATTTAAAATTAGACAATGGTTCTGCCGAGATCTTTCAGATTATTTTAAACAAGAGGTTAATGAACATGTGCAGACGATATTCCATGGCGAAGGTAAAGGACACTATACAGATGTATTCTTAAGACCAATTGTTATGAAGCCTAAATCAACTAAAACTATTTATGGCGTTGTTTGTTCCGGCACTAAGGAAGAAGTTGAAAAGTATTTAAAAGAGATGAATAATTCTCAAGATAAATATGAAGATTATTACCTGGCTGCTAAAAAGCATGTTGTAAATATGGATTGCAATCCGGCTGGTGAAAAATATAAATTCAGCATCGAACGTATGAATGCAACGATGGATTGTAATGTGGTATATCCCGTTTATACCCAGAAACAATATATTCGTCTGTATGTACCGGGAAGATGGTGGGATTGTCTTTATACTTGGGATGCAGGTTTTATAGGGATGGGACTGCTGCAGTCAAATACCTGGAACGCAATTGAAAGTTTAAATGAATACGTTCAAAATCCTGGTGCTCAATCTGCATTTATTCTTCATGGCTCGCCTGTGCCGACACAGCACTATTTATATTTGTCGCTATGGAACCATACACAATCAAAGCCAATGCTGGAATATTTTTATCCGCGTCTTAAGCAATATTATGAATTTATGGCTGGCAAGCTAGGAAGTTCGACGATGAATTCGCTCAAATCGAATATTCTAAAAACATGGGATTACTTCTATAATTCCGGCGGCTGGGATGATCTTCCTCCGCAGCTTTATGTGCATAATAATCAGCTAGAATCCACGGTAGCGCCAGTTATTGCTACTTCGCAGGTTATCAGAATAGCAAAGATATTAAAGATGGCTGCGAATTATTTAGGCATCAAGAATGATATCAACTCTTATGACAAGGACATAAATGTTTTTTCAAATGCACTTCAAAAATATTCCTGGGATGAGAAATCAGGTTACTTTGGTTATGTTGTTCATAATCAAGAAGGGCAACCTTTGCATATTCTGAAATATGATGACAAAGTAAATTATGATATGACATTTGATGGAGCTTATCCGTTAGTTGCAGGAATTTGCAATAAAGATCAGGAAGAAAAAATTCTTGCCTCTCTTGAATCCGATAAACATCTTTGGTCTAATGCGGGGCTTACAGCAGTAGATCAATCAGCACCGTATTATAGAACCGACGGTTACTGGAATGGTACTGTATGGATGGCACATCAATGGTTTTTCTGGAAGACAATGCTGGATTTAGGGCAATCTGATTTTGCATATAAAATTGCGAAAAGAGGATTAGATATCTGGAAGAATGAAGTTGAAACCTCTTACAATTGTATGGAGCACTTTTTAAATGAAACAAGGAGAGGAGCGGGATGGCATATATTCAGCAGCTTATCTTCGCCTGTTGTAATGTGGTTCTCCGCTTACTACCGTCCCGGAAATTTTACAACCGGATTTGATATTTGGATGGATAATAAAAAGTTTGAAGATAATTTCAGTAAGTTCTCGGCTGATTTAACCGCTTACGATGACAAAAATAAAGTAGCTTCAGTAGTTGCTTGTATGAACCCGAATTATCAATATGAAGTTAAGTGGGATGGGAAAAGTATTGCTTATAAGTCGTTAGCTCAAGGAACATTAAGTATAGATATCCCGATAGATAAAACCAAAAGCGGAAAATTGGAAATTTATAAAAAGTAAGAGCACTAGAATAAGCGGTAGAATATGAACTGCTCTAAAGATATTAAAAATTTAATTCCGGTTATTTGAAAATAATCTATAAAGTAAATATTAATAAACCTAGGTGAAAAGTGAAAAGGAATTATTTCATAGTAGGATTAATCTTTCTTACATTTTTTGTTATTTCGCTTATAACAAACATTCTTGGTGCACTCAACCCGGATGTAATTAAAAGCTTCAATCTAAGCTTAACGCTTTCGGCGTTTCTTCCATTTGCCTTTTTTATTGCATACGGAGTTATGTCCATTCCTGCTGGCATCCTGGTTGAAAAATATAAAGAAAAGAAAATCATGATTGCTGCCTTTTCAATGGCGTTTATTGGCGCATTGACGTTTTCTATTTTCCCGCATTACTTGGTTTTTCTTATTTCTCTATTTTTGATGGGGACCGGAATGGCAATGTTGCAGGTTGCCATTAATCCACTCTTAAGAGTTTCAGGAGGAGAAGAACATTTTGCATTCAACTCGGTAATGGCGCAATTAGTTTTTGGAGGAGCTTCATTCTTAGCACCAATGTTTTTAACGTATCTGATATCCGGTCTTAATGAAACAAATTCAAATAATATTGTCAAAACAATTTTCGGCGGTTTAGTACCTAATAATCTTTCATGGGTATCACTTTATATTTTGTTTACAGTTGTTTTGTTATTTATGATCATCGTGATTCTTTTGTCAAGGTTTCCAGATGTCGAAAGAAATGAAGATGAAAAATCCGGCAGTTGGGCAACGCACAAAAGTTTGTTTAAAAATAAAATAGTTATTCTTTATTTCATCGGTATTTTTGCTTATGTGGGAACAGAACAAGGTGTATCATACTGGATTTCAAAATTTCTTTATACATATCATAATTATGATCCAGTAACCATTGGAGCTTCAATTGTCGGTTGGTTTTGGGGGATGATGTCTATCGGATCTTTAATCGGATTGGGTTTGCTAAAGCTTTTTGATAGCAGAAGAGTATTACTCGGTGCAGTAATATTAGCTACAATCTTTTTAAGCATGTCATTATTTGGTCCGAGTAGATTTGCGCTTATTACTTTTCCTATGGTTGGATTCTCGCTATCTGTTATGTGGCCAATAATTTTTTCGCTTGCATTAAATTCAGTTGAAAGTCATCACGGCTCTTTTACGGGAATTTTAGTAACTGCAATTATTGGAGGAGCAATAATTCAGTTATTCATTGGTTGGCTTGGTGATAATTTGGGACTCCGAACTGGTATGTCTTTCGTTTTTGTCACGCTTGCTTATATTTTAAGTATTGGAATATGGGCTAATCCGATTATAGCTAATCAGACTATCAAGACAAAGGCAGTAGCAGCGACTAATTAAAATAATTATTGACAATAACAATTTACAATTTGGAATATGAAACTTCTTGGAATTGACATCGGTGGAACTAATATAAGGGTTGGCTTAGTAGAAGGAAATGAATTGACAAAAGTTGAATCAATGCTGGTTAGAAAAGATAGCAGCGAAAATGAAGTTTTTGATGATTTGTTTAGCTTAATAAGAAAATTTGATTATGAAAAAGTTGAAGGTATTGGTGTCGGAGTGCCAAGCATTGTTGATGTTGAAAAAGGCATAGTATATCAGGTACAAAATATTCCGTCATGGAAAAAAGTTCATTTAAAAGAAATATTAGAGTCGAACTTTAAAATTCCCACATATATTAACAATGATGCTAACTGCTTTGCTGTAGGAGAAAAATATTTCGGTAATGTAAAAGATTATAAAAATATAGTTGGATTAATAATAGGTACCGGACTTGGTGCAGGTGTAATTATTAATAATAAGCTTTATGAAGGCGCTAATTGTGGTGCTGGTGAATTTGGTGAGATAGCTTATAAAGATAAGAACTATGAGTATTATTGCAGCGGGCAATATTTTTTGAATGAGATTGGCATATCAGGGAAAGAACTTGCTAAGAAAGCTGCTGATAAAGATTCTTCAGCTTTAGAAATATATAGGAATTATGGTGAAAACCTTGGTAATGCCATTAAGATGATTATGTATGCGTTGGATCCGGAAGTTATTGTACTTGGCGGATCAGTAAGTAAATCATTCCTATATTTTAAAGAACAAATGTGGAAATCAATAAAACGTTTTACTTACTCAAAATCTGCTGAAAAAATAAAAATTACAGTTTCTGAAAAAGAAAATATTGCAATACTGGGTGCAGCGGCTTTATATTTAAATGCGAAGAATGCCTAATGACAAATTCAGATATATCAATTCAAATAACATATATTTCTGTGTCACATGAACAGCTCATATCCGAAAAAGAAGTTTTAAAATTATTCAATCATTCGCGATATTACTTAAAATTTTTACTATGAAACAATAACTTAACTAAAGTTAATTTCCCTTTCTAGGATCTTTCCTTGTCAGTAGGGATGTACAATTCTCACATCATCTAGAAATAAAACTTACAAACCCAGAAAATATCTTGACTTTAAAAAATATTTTTTGTAAATAACTGGAGCGGTTTAGTTAATTAATGTCAGATATTTATAATATGCGTAATTATAGAAGTTTATAACAATTTAAATTGAAATTAGAACGGTTTAGCAATCTCTTTAAAATATTGTAAGTGTATTTATTTAATAAATTTAATAGAAGGTATAAGCGTGAAGCATTTACTTACCATAAATATATTGATAATATCTTTTCTTTTGTTGCCATCAGTGCTCTTTGCTTCAGGAATAATTAGAGGAGTAGTAAGAGATTCGTCAACAAATGAATCGCTGATTGGTGCAAATGTAATTATTGTTGGAACTTCTTTAGGTGCTGCTACAGACCTCGAAGGTAAATATATGATTGAAGCTGTTCCGGCGGGGCAATATACAATAAAATGTTCGTATATAGGATACAACTCCTTAGAAAGAAAAATCACGGTTTCCAACAACCAGACAATCGTTCTGAATTTCAAATTAAGGAATAATGCACTGCAAGGGAAAGAAATTGTAGTCAGTGCACAAGCAACAGGACAGGCTGCAGCTATCAATCAACAAGTTTCTTCAGATAAAATTGTAAATGTAGTTTCTGAACAAAAAATACGTGAATTGCCTGATGCAAATGCCGCAGAAGCTCTTGGACGTTTGCCGGGTATATCTATAATACGTTCTGGCGGAGAAGCAAATCAAATAATAATGCGCGGCTTAGGCGAAAGCTACACATCAATTACATTAGATGGGACAAAATTATCTCCAACAGATGCGGATTCGAGAGGAGTAGACTTAAGTACAATAGCACAAGGATCGCTTTCAGGAATCACTGTTACTAAAGCTATTACGTCAGACATGGATGGTCAGGCTATTGCAGGCAGCGTAAATTTTGTAACAAAAACGGCTCCGGCAGTAAGAACAATTCAGGTTACAGCTCAAGGTTCTTATGGAGCCTTAGACAACACATACAATCAATACAATTTTTATGGAAACTATGGAGAACGGTTCTTCAATAATCTTTTAGGTGTACAGCTTTTTGGAAATATCGAGCAGCGTGACCGTGGCAGTGAAAATTATAATGTTACATACGACCAAACGTTGCTCAATAATACTCAATGGTCGATCAGCGATTTTGCTATTCAATATACTCCGGAAACACGAAAAAGAAGAGGCGCACGGCTGCTTCTTGACTATGCTACTCCCGATGGCGGTGTTATAAAATTTGATGGGGATGTTGATCGAACCGAACGGCGTCTATCGATGATTGCACGAGACTATCCTGTAGAGTGGGCTACTCCGGATTATAATTTTACAGGGCAGGATATTAACACAAATATTCTTTCTCTTTCGCTTCAAGGCAATAATAATATTAATACCTGGCAAATTAATTGGAACCTATCATTTACTCAATCAACCACTGATGAACCATACAACTATAACCTTACATTCGAGGAGCCTTCAACGCTTGATTCTAATGGCAATGTACTTTCAGGAATGAAACCGGTTCCAGTTTCATTGAGGCATGGTCCCTATCAAGCGATTATTCCTTACGCTGTCGACAATTTCAGTTACGCTTACCTGACCTATGGAAATGTTAGAACAAGTAACAATCTTGACTTTCAACGAACAGTGAGTGTTGATATAAAGAGAGATTATACTTTCTCTGATTTAAGCGGAGAACTGAAGTTTGGGGGCAAGTATAATGATCATTACCACCGGAGATCAAGCAAATATGATTTCGCTCCATATTATAATGGTACGCAGGCGATGAACTCTATACAATTATCAAATGGTCAGATTGTACCTAAGCCATGGGCTGCGTACGGTTTCGGAAATCTTCAAAAAGTTGGGGGTTTGATACTTATGACTAACTTTATCGACAACTCAACTCGTAATTTGTACGGTTTGTATTCGTTAAATCCAATTATAGATGCAAGTCGCATTAGGAATTGGTATAACCTTAGCATTAATGGTATCGATTCCACAAACATGTCGCCTGAGTATGCCGATGGTACTGCAGAAGATGGAACCGGATACAATGCATTGGAAAGTGTGAGTGCGGCTTACTTAATGAATACTCTGAATTTCGGAACCTTTGCTACGTTGATAACAGGTGTTCGCCTTGAAGCAGATAACGATAGATATGCATCATACTATACTACTCAGCCGCTATCAATCTATTCTGTCTTCAATGATACTACGGCTAAGCATAATGAATCTATAGTTCTGCCTAACGTTCAAATGATACTTCGCCCAACAAGTTTCATGAATGTTCGTCTCGCTGCTTATAGAGGTATTACGCGACCAGATTTTAATTATAGATTGCCTACATATTTACTTATCGGTGTAGCTCCATACGTTGGTGCACCTATGGTAAAAATTGGTAATGCAGATCTTAAGAACGGAAGCGCTTGGAACTATGAAGTCAACGTGCAATTTTATGGAAACCAGATCGGACTAATTTCCTTATCTTCATACTTCAAGAAAATAGATAACCAGGTTCAATTTCTAAACGGATTCCCGATATTTCCAAACAGTAATCTTGCCGACAGTCTTGGAATACAATTTAAAGGAAACAAACGCCCATTTAGTACAACTTACGGTTTGTATTATCCATACAATTCCACAAAGCCAACCTATGTTTGGGGTTTTGAACTTGAACAACAGACAAATTTTTTGTTTCTTCCAGGATTCTTGAAGGGGCTTACCTTAGGCTACAATTTGTCTCTTGTCAAGGACCAGACCTATACGCCTTTTGCTAAAATTGTTTATGATACAACTTATATAGGAGGTTTCCCAATAGCCAAACCGAAGGTACTCCTTGAAGAAGCGAAGAGCAGGATAGTTAACTCGCCGGAGTTTTTTTGCAATGTTATGGTAGGTTATGATATTGCCGGCTTCTCTGCAAGGCTTTCGTACTTTTACCAGGGCAGTTACTATAATGGATTTTCTACCGATCAGCGTTCTAATCCAATGCAGGACGCATATTCAAGATTAGATTTAGCATTAAAGCAAGTAATAAATGATCATCTTGACGTAGGTCTGAATATAAATAATTTAAATAATTACAGTGAAGGAACAAGCATGCAGAATGCTATTACAGGTTGGACGCTTCAAACTTCTAGTGTAAGATATGGAACAAGCGCTGATCTTTGGTTAAGGGTTAAAATTTAGAATGCAAAATTATATAGCGGCAACACTAACTAAATAACTAAAAATAAATAATCTGGAGGATTATATGAAAGCAGCATTACGTATTATGTTACCTATCTTTTTGTTATTGTCGTCCTTGACTCTAACATTCGGGCAGCATATTATGTTTCTAACAAAACCAACTGGCGTCACCTATCTTGATGACATCATTAATGCAGATACTACGGCAAGCGGAGCGCGTAAAGATACGCTGAGAGTATACGAACTTCAGCGAGGCGGTACTTGGTTCTGGCATAGCACAATTGTTAATGCCGGGTGGAAACTAGATATTGAAGCAGCCGATACCGGCAGCGGCGGAAAACCAATCATCTATGGTACAGAAGCAACTGGTACTACAGCAGCACCATATGATTGGGTTGATGTTCAGGGCGATGTTACAATTAAGAATCTTATTATAAGTGGTTATTTTGACCTCGATACTTCAGCATTCAATACTTATGGCGGTCCGTTCATTTTGTTTAGATGCGCAACACCTGGACCAAGGATGGAATTTGACGGAAATGTGTTCTCGAATGTCGGACAAGCAGTTGCCAGTGCTTTTGCGGCAGTACCAACTATAATTTTCCGGGATAACATTTTTGCAAATATGGGTCTGCCGCCTTTAGTGGATGTCGGTAACGGACGTGCAGTTGATTGTAGAAATGTATCAATTGATAGTCTTGTTTTTATTAATAATACTTATATGTATGGTTATGACCGGGTTGTAAGGCATATCGCCAGCGTAGGCAGATTGAATCATTTTATCTTTGACCATAATACTGTCTATGAAAATGGAGGCAGGTATGGTTTAATAGCACTAGGTGCAGTGGGTGCACAAGTCCAGATAACTAACAACCTATTGGTCGATCCTATGGCATTTGGAGCTGATACTGCTTCTCAGCGTCACTGGGATTTTCAAGAAATGAATGAATTTGACGCAAACGGATATGTTAAAATGGCATGGATTTATAATTCACCAGCCGCATCAGACACGCTCCCTGGTCAGTCTGCTACCAACTGGAATATCTCTGATAACTACTATTATATAACACCTCAAATCCAAGCTGTTTGGAATACAATTGCTAATGAAGGTTGGATGCCTAACATTGGTATGGGAAGAATTCTGACTGATAGTATCAAAGCCAAGGTTGATACAACGCAGGCATTTTTTAAGCTAAATAATTTTTCATTTACAAATGTCCCAGCTCCCATGACAGCACCAGTTCTCTGGGCTACTGAACCTGCTTCACTGGGTGGTACAGGCAGCAATTCAAGCGGCGGTACATATACACCTTATGACAAGCGTTTAACTCTATACTATGCAGATACAATGAATTGTACTTATTCAACGTCTTCACCAGCTTATACAGGCGCTAACGGTGGATTTCCTGCTGGTGATTTAAACTGGTATCCAGATAAAAAAGCTGCATGGGAACAGTTAACCGATGTTAAGACTATAAATTCTAATATTCCATCTAAATATACTTTGGAACAGAATTATCCAAATCCATTTAATCCATCTACTGCCATTAGATATAGTATAACAGTACCTGCACTCGTAACTTTAAAAATCTATAACATTTTAGGTCAAGAAGTATCTACGCTTGTCAATAGAGAACAAGCAGCAGGAAGTTATGAATTTAATTTTAATGCTGATAATTTATCAAGCGGTATATATTTCTATACATTGAGAGCTGGTAATTTTGTTTCTACTAAGAAAATGATTTTACTCAAATAGCTCCTTTCTGCCTGCTTTCGCGATTTACAGACGCTTGTGTAATTCAGCGAAAGCAGGTTTTATTTTTGAGATAATAAATCAATGAGATAATAAAAAAAATGGACAAGTAATTAAACAATTGCAATATTGAAAAAGTATTGAAAATTATGTTGATAAATAGAGTTAAATATATTGAAGTTATAAATTCATATAAGGATTTTCTGAGTTTAATTGTTTAGTAAATAAAGAATTATAGTACCATATAAATGAGAATATCAATAAATTACATCGTAAAATTGGATTTACTAAATCGGTTTAGTAATTTTGTTGTATAAATGTTAAAATGAAAAAGTTACTTACAAATAATCTGGTTATAATATGAGAATGACAATTTCAGATATTGCTAAACTTGCTAATGTTTCCAAATCTGCTGTGTCTATTGTTCTTAACAACAAATCCGGTGTTTCGGAAAAGACCCGTTCAAAAGTGCTGGCAATAATTGAAAAATATAATTATAATCCAAGTCAGATTGCCCAATCTTTAGCAATAAGGGAAACTAAAAGTATAGGTCTTATTATAAAAGAAATTGATAATCCTTACTTTGCAAAATTAATGCGAGGAGTATATGATGAGTGCTCGAATCTTGGATACTCTGTGTTGTTAGGAAGCTCCGAATTATCTACTGAAAAAGAGACTGAGATAATCAAAACTTTGGTAAGCAAGAGAGTTGATGGAGTAATTATTTCTCCACTCCAGAGCGAAGAATCCGATTTTACTTATCTTCACAATTTACTTAATGACAATTACCCGGTGGTGGTTCTTGGAATAATTACTAATTATTCTACCAATGTTGTTGATATTGACCATATAAAGGCGGCGTACGATGCTGTGACATATTTAATTAATCATGGGCATAAAAGAATTGCTCACTTTGCAGGTCCGGTTCATTCGGGTCATGGTCAAAGAAGACTGGAAGGCTATAAGCAAGCACTCATTGACAACAGTCTTCAAATTGATAAAAATTATATTGTCCCTGTTGAACCGTATACCCCAAACGGGTATGAAGCAGGGAAAGAATTATTTTCAAAAAATATTGAGCTTCCTACTGCCGTTTTTTGTTATAACGATCTTGTAGCTATTGGATTAATTAATGCTCTTACAGAATTAGGAATAGATGTTCCGAACAGCGTATCTGTTATGGGATTCGACAATATTGATTTTGGAAAATATGTGAAAATTCCATTAACAACAATTCAAATGCCTGCTTATGAAATAGGCAAAACTGCAGCCAACTTATTGATCAAACAGATCAACAATTCTTCATCTCCGCTAGTTGAAAAAGTAATATTAGAACATAAAATAATTGAGAGGAATTCAGTATCCCAAAATTCTTAAAGAAAACAAAGTTAAAGCAAATTTATTTAATGAAAAAATTTATTGCGGTTTCCAATTCAAAAAGGAAATTTCAACATGATTTATTAAGTGAATGCTCTCAATTCCATAAGTTGAAATTAATATATGAAGAAAAAATATTTTGTTTTACTAAGTCTTCTCGTAATGATTATTTTTATTGCTGCGCGTCAGTCGGTAGATAATAAAGAATTAGTAAACTATGTTAATCCCATAATTGGAACCGCTGCTTCTACTACAATAAGTTCGTTGAAACATGGTTCGGGTACTGAAAATAATGCTCAGGTAATTCCGGAAGTTACCACGCCTTTCGGAATGACAAACTGGACACCTCAAACAAGAAATACAGAAGCTAAATGTGTGGCTCCTTATTATTATTCCGACACACTTATAACCGGATTTAGGGGATCTCATTGGCTTAGCGGCTCATGCACCCAGGATTACGGCAGCTTTACTTTAATGCCTGAAACCGGAAAGCTTAATTGTCTTCCTGAAAAACGCGGTTCTCACTTTTCGCATAAAGAAGAATTCTCTTCTCCATATTTCTATAAAGTTTATTTGAAAGATTACAACGTTATCGCTGAGCTTACTTCGACTACCCGGTGCGGATTATTAAAATTTAATTTTAATGATGCTGACAAAGGTTTTATTGTTGTTGAACCAAACAGTAATTATGGCGATGGCTTTATAAAAATTATTCCTGATAAAAATGAAATTATTGGTTTTAATCCTGTGCATAGAATTTATCAGGGCTGGGGACATAAAGCCGGATTTTGCGGCTACTTTGTAGCAAAGTTCAGTCAGCCCTTTACCTCGTATGGTGTCTATCATGATTCTACTTTTTATAATGGCAAGAAAGAAATTTCTAAAGAAAAGAATATTGGAGTGTTTGTTGCTTTTCATCTGCAGAAAGAAAAAACCATAGTTGTAAAAGCGGGGACATCTTTTACAAGCATTGATGAAGCAAGGAAAAATCTTGAAGACGAAACAAAAGGATTGAATTTTGATTCTGCAAAAGAGAAATTAAAAAAAGTATGGAACACAATGCTTTCTAAAGCTAAAGTTGAAGGATGTCCAGAACAAAATAAAATAGTTTTTTATACTGCATTATATCATAGTTTTCTTCAACCGAGAATTTATAATGACTGCGATGGTTCATACCCCAGCTTTGATGGGGGTGATTCTGTTTGCAACTCCGGCAAACAAAATTATTACTGCGATTTTTCAATGTGGGATACTTACAGGGCATTGCATCCATTATTCAATTTGCTGATTCCAAAATATAACGCGGATATGGTGAATTCGCTTCTCTTGATGGCAGAGCAAGGCGGTTGGCTGCCTATTTATCCTTGTTGGAACAGTTATACTTCAGAGATGATTGGTGATCATGCAATCTCGGCTATTGCGGATGCATATGTAAAAGGCATAATCAATCTAAACGAAAAGCAATATCAATATCTGAAAAAGAATGCGACACAAGAACCTAAGAATTATAAAAATTATTTGAACGGCAAAGGAGTTAGAGCGCTTAAATCTTATATGAAGTACGGTTACATTCCATTGGATGACAGCGTTAAAGAATCTTTTCATCAAGGAGAACAAGTTTCGCGAACACTTGAATATGCTTATGATGATTTTGCCTTAAGTCAGATTGCTAAGAAAATGGGAAAGATGAAAGACTATAATTATTTTCTTGCCCGCTCCCAAAATTATAAGAATGTATTTGACAAGAAGGTTGATTGCGTGTGTGGAAGATTTTCCAACGGTACCTTTACTAAGAATTTTATAAAAACTAAGCGTATGCCTTATATAACTGAAGGGACACCATGGCAATACACCTGGTATGTGCCTCAGGATGTTGAAGGATTGATTAAACTGATGGGAGGGAAAGAAAAGTTTAATAACAACCTGGATGAGTTTTTTGCTTGTGGTCAATACTGGCATGGCAACGAACCCGATCAGGAAGTACCTTTCCTATATTTATATTCCGGTGAGCCGTGGAAGACTCAGAAAATTGTTAAGCAAATTTTAAAAGAAGAATACAACGACAGTCCTGGAGGTTTAAGCGGAAACGATGATGCAGGGCAAATATCAGCATGGTATGTTTTGGCATCTATGGGTTTATATTCCGTTTGTCCTTCAAAACAGGAATATGTTTTAACAACTCCGGCATTTGAAAAAATAATTTTGAATCTGATGAACGGAAAGAAATTAATTATTAAAGCCGACGGTTTAATAGACGGTAAAAAGTTTGTCAATGCAATTTATTTTAACGGAAAGCCGATTAAGAATTTTCAGATTAAATACTCGCAACTTATGAGCGGAGGGACTTTAGAATTCAAATTGAGAAAAGAACTTTGAGATTAAAGACCCAAGACATATTAAACCAAGCTTACACAAAATACGGAATAGCTGCATTCAATATATTTAATGCTGAACAAATTCATGGTGTATTCAAAGGAGCTTCGGAAGCTAACGTCCCAGTAATAGTTCAGATTACACCGGTAGCTAGAAACTATATTGGTGTGGAATTTCTTAAAGGAATGATTACTGCCGCAGAAGAAATTTATGGAGAGGTAAATTTTTCGGTTCACTTAGACCACGGAAATACTGAGCATTGCAAACGTGCTATTGAATCAGATTTCTATAATTCTGTTATGATTGATGCATCGCATGAAAATTTTGAAAATAACATAACTATAACTACTGAAATAGTGAAACGAGCTCACGATAAAGGTATTTCTGTTGAAGCCGAACTTGGTGTATTAAGTGGAGTGGAAGATGAAATCGATATTGATTCCAGGAAAGCAAAATATACTGATCCTGATCAAGCAGTTGAATTTGTCGAGAGAACCGGCTGCGACAGTTTGGCAATTGCTGCAGGTACAAGCCATGGGGCTTATAAGTTTAAGGGAAGCACAGGTTTGAATTTTGAAATTCTAAAACGAATTCAAATTTTCTTACCGGAGTTTCCATTAGTTCTCCACGGTGCATCTTCTGTTCCGGATGAAGAAATTCAGAGAATAAATAATGCAGGCGGCAAAATTAGATCCGATGCCAAAGGAATTGCTTACGATGAATTATTAAATGCTATTCAACTTGGAGTAACTAAAATAAATATTGCCACCGATTTACGGCTCATCTGGACGAGAGTGCACCGAGAGTTTTTTATGAATTCACCCGAATTATTCGATTTAGTTATTCCGGGGGAAAAATATATTGAAGAGTTAAAATTATTTGTAAAGCATAAATGCCAATCGTTAGTTGTGAGTAAGAAATGAAACGCGATTCTAAATGTAAATTGTTAATTCGCCCTGAAGTTAAAGAATCAGGCATATATCAAAATATTTGTGCAAATGAAGCAGGTTGGGTACATCTTAACTTCGGTGCTAAGAAAATGTCCCGAGGAGAGAAGTGGAATTTGGATACAAAAGAAAATGAGCTTTGTATTGTACTTTTAGGCGGTAAGTTTACAATTTCATCGAAGTGGGGCGAATGGGAAACTGAGAACTCAAGAAAAGATGTTTTTAGCGGAATGCCTCACGCAGCTTATTTGCCGCCTCATACAGAATTTACATTGGCTGCAGGAAGCGAATCACTTGATATTGCTTTTGGCTACACAAAAGGTAGTGAACAATTTAAAGGATATTTCATTACTCCGGAAAATGTTCAAAATTATGGAATCGAATTTCGCGGAGGCGATAATGCTTCACGGCAAATTAATTCAATTCTGCCGCCCGGCTCTGCATGTAATAAATTAGTGTGTGTTGAAGTTTATACTCCGTCTGGAAACTGGAGCTCTTTTCCTGCACATAAGCATGATGAACGCAAATTTGACAATGTTGGAAAGCTAATCGAAGCTAAACTGGAGGAAATTTATTTTTACAAATTCGATAAGCCACAGGGATTCGCACTCCAAAAAATTTATAGCGATGATAGAAGCCTGAATGAAATTGCAGAGCCGCATAATGATGATGTGGTAATGATTCCAAAAGGTTATCATCCGGTTTCTGCAGGGCACGGATACAACACTTATTATTTAAACTTTTTAGCTGGAAGTGATCAGTCACTTGCTAATAGCGACGACCCCGACCATAAATGGATTTATGGAACATGGAAGAAAATGGACGAACGCCTTCCGCTTGTAACCATGGAAATGAATATGAGAATTAAAAATGAAAAAATATGATGTAATAACTTATGGTCGTTCTTCAATTGATTTATACAGCAACAATATTGGCAGTCCGTTTGTCGAGATAAAAGAATTCGGTGCATTTGTTGGAGGCTCGCCTCTAAACATAGCTGTTGGAGCTAAGCGGCTGGGTTTGAACTCAGCGCTGTTAACAGCCGTTGGAAACGATATGGTGGGAAAATTTTTATTGAATTTCTTAAAGAAAGAAGGCGTTGGGACAGCTTTTATTCCTATAAAGGATAATGCACGTACCAGTGCAGTAATTCTTGGAATTGAACCTCCCGATAATTTCCCTCTGGTTTATTACCGGGACAACTGTGCCGATTCAAAAATAAATATTGACGATGTAATGAACGCGGACATTGCTAATTCGAGAATGATTGAATTTTCTGCTACTGCACTTAATGTGGAACCATCACGCTCAGCAGCTTTCTATGCGGCTGAGAGAGCTGTCGAAAATAATATTCCTGTTCTAGTTGATCTGGACTTCAGAGCAGACCAATGGCATGATCCTCGGGCTTACGGAGTGACGGCTCGTGCATTTCTAAATTACTGCAAAATGGCTATCGGTACCGAAGAGGAAATTTTAGCCACAATGTTAAAAGATCCTTCTCAAATCAAAATTAAGAACCAGCAGATTTCAGCTCCGGAAATTTCCGGCAATGTAGATGAATCTATAAAGGCAATTCTGAAGACTGGAGTTGAAGCTTTAATTGTGAAGCGCGGAGAAAAAGGTTCATCGGTTTTTCTGAAGGATGGAACAATCATTAAAGTCCCTGGCTTTCCGGTTGAAGTTGTAAATATCTTGGGCGCTGGTGACGCATTTGCGGCAGGATTTATTTACGGATATTTAAATGGCTGGGGTTGGTATAAAGCATGCCGTATGGCAAATGCTTGCGGAGCTATATTAGTCACCAAGCATGGATGTGCAAACTTCAATCCTACTTTACATGAAGTCATGAACTTTATCAAATCGAAAGGAGGATTTTAGGTGGAGACTATTAGATTAACTGTTGCACAAGCTGCAATAAAATTTTTAAAGAACCAATATGTTGAACGCGACGGAATTGAAAACCCTTTCTTTGCAGGATGCTTTGGAATTTTCGGGCACGGCAATGTTGCTGGAATCGGACAGGCACTTCAGCAAAATAAAGATTTCAGGTATTATCAAACACGTAATGAACAATCGATGGTTCATACTGCGGCAGCTTATGCTAAGATGAAAAATAGATTGAGTACATTTATTTGTACATCTTCAATCGGACCTGGGGCAACAAATATGATTACAGGAGTCGCGGCGGCAACGATTAACCGTCTGCCGGTGCTGCTGATACCGGGAGATATTTTTGCGAGAAGAAATGTCGCACCTGTACTTCAACAATTGGAAAGAGACACGACCCAAGACATTTCGGTGAACGATTGCTTTAAGCCTGTTGCAAAATACTGGGACAGAATCAACCGCGCAGAACAATTAATTACTTCGTTACCGGAAGTTATGAGGGTGTTGACTTCACCGGCTGATACAGGCGCTGTTGTTCTTTCCATTCCTCAAGATGTTCAGGCAGAAGCTTTTGATTTTCCCGAAGAGTTATTCAGAAAAAGAATTTGGAAAATACAAAGACAAAGACCGGATAAAGAAATTCTTTTAAAAGCAATCGAGTGGATTAAGCGAAGTAAGAAACCTTTAATTATTTCCGGCGGCGGAACAATTTACAGCGGCGCAGAAGAAATTCTAAATAAATTTATTGAAATTACCGGTATTCCGGTTGCGGAGACATTTGCTGGAAAAGGAGCCGTTCCATATAACAAACAGGAAAACCTCGGTGCAATCGGCGCTACCGGAACAGAAGGCGCTGCCGCCATGGCTGAAGAAGCTGATTTGATAATTGGAATAGGAACACGTTACACAGATTTTACAACTGCATCTAAAACAGCATTCCAAAATCCGGAAGTGAAATTCATAAACATTAATGTTGCTGATTTTGATGCTTTCAAACATTCTGCATTGCCGGTAGTTGGAGATGCTAAAGTTACTCTGGAAGAAATTCTCCTTTATCTGAAAGGTGTTAAAGATAATGAAAGCTGGCGGCAAAAAGCGATCGACTTCAACAAATTATGGGATAAAAAAGTATCTGAATATTATAAGGAGACAAAACAGATTCCGGTTAGTCAGGCAGAGGTTGTAGGTGCAGTAAATGATTTTTCAGGAGCTAAAGATGTTGTACTTTGTGCAGCAGGAAGCTTGCCCGGTGATCTTCACAAACTATGGCGTACGCAGGATTCTAAAGGATTTCATCTTGAGTACGGATACTCAACTATGGGATATGAAATAGCTGCCGGGCTAGGTGCTAAAATGGCTTATCCCGACCGCGAGATTTATGTAATGGTCGGAGACGGCAATTATCTGATGAACAACCACGAGATAATCACTGCTGTTCAGGAAGGTATAAAAATGACCATTATACTTCTGAACAACAACGGATTTAAAAGCATTGGCTCTCTTTCGGAATCTTTAGGAAGCCAGAGGTTCGGAACAAAATACAGATTCAGGAACGACCAAAGTGGAGAGCTTGACGGAGGAGTTCTTCCCGTAGATTTCGCAGCAAACGCACGCAGCCTCGGCGCAAATGTAATTGAAGCAGACGATATCTCATCTTTTAAGAAAGCTCTTGAAGAAGCAAAGAAATCGGAGAAGACAACTGTCATCTATATTGAAACAGATTTGGAAAAAGGAATCGAGGGATATTCTTGGTGGGAAGTTGCCGTCGCTGAAGTTTCGGAGATGGATTCGGTGAAGGAAGCGTACCTGACTTATCTTCAAAATAAAAAGAAGCAGAGATATTATTTATAGACTTAATTTATATGGAATTAGAATTTCAGAGAAATGGAATATTGGAGTAGTAAATGAGAAGACTTAAAAACTATATTAATGGAGAATGGATTGATAGCAAAACGGAAGTATTCCTGGATGTTGAAAATCCGGGTACCGGCGAAATTATAAGTCAGGTGCCGCAAGGATGCAAAGAAGATTTGGATTTAGCTGCAGCAAAAGCGGCTGAAGCTTTTGATGAATGGAGAAACTTTCCGGCTGAAAAAAGGATTCAATACCTTTTTAAGATGAAAACTATTCTTGAAAACAATGCCGATGAGATTGCTTCAATTTGCACGATGGAAAGTGGTAAGACCTTTGCAGAATCCAAAGCTGAAGTTGTAAGAGCCGTGGAAAATATCGAAGTCGCTTGCGGGATACCAACAATGATGCAAGGAGAATTTTCGGAAGATATTTCTTCAGGCATTGATGAGTTTGTAATCCGTCAGCCGCTGGGAGTAGGTGCATGCATAGCTCCATTTAATTTTCCGGTGATGATTTCATTCTGGTTTTTTCCTTACGCGCTTGCGTGCGGAAACGCTTACATTGTTAAGCCGTCGGAGAAAGTTCCCGGAACAATGACACGCATCTTTGAACTCTTTGAAGAATTGAATCTCCCTAATGGAGTATTGAATTTGGTTCACGGTGCCAAAGAAACTGTTGATGCAATTCTAACTAATTCCGAAATAAAGGCTGTCAGTTTTGTAGGCTCTACCAAAGTTGCAAAATATATTTACTCAAAAGGAACTGAGAATGGCAAGCGAGTTCAGGCACAGGGTGGTGCAAAAAATCCTTTGGTTGTTATGCCGGATGCAGATATTGAAACGACCACTAGAATTATAGCGGATAGTGTTTACGGCTGTGCAGGTCAGAGATGTCTTGCAGCTTCTACAATTATTCTTGTCGGCGATGCGAAGGAAAAGTTTAAAGATAAAATTATTGATGATGCCAAATCCAAAACTACCTGCTACGGTCTGGATAAAAGCTCTCAGATGGGAGCGATTATTACTAAAGAAAGCAAAATAAGGATTGAAAAAATAATCGAAGATGCAGAAAGCAAAGGAGCCAAAGTTTTGCTTGACGGTAGGAATAAAAATGTTAAAACATTTGAAAAAGGAAATTATCTTCTTCCAACAGTAATTGAAAATGTTTCGGAAAATTCCGAAGCAGCGGAAAAAGAAATTTTCGGACCGGTTATGAATCTTAAGTATGTCGATACTCTGGATGATGCAATTAAATTTATTAACACAGGAAGGTATGGAAACGCAGCATGTATTTTTACAACTAGTGGTTCGGCAGCAAGAAAGTTTAGGCATGAAGTTTTAGCCGGAAATATTGGAGTTAACATTGGAGTCCCGGCTCCAATGGCTTTTTTCCCGTTCAGTGGATGGAAAGAATCTTTCTTTGGAGATTTACATGGGCAATCAAAACACGCAGTAGAATTTTTTACTCAAACAAAAGTTGTTATTGAACGCTGGCATGAAGAATGGACTAGAAAATTTTAGTATAAGTGAGGTATAAAATGATTAAAATAGCTAATGCTCCCTGTTCATGGGGAGTTCTTGAATTCGAATTAGAAGGAAAATCACCTGATTACATTCAGGTACTTGATGAAATAAAACAAACCGGATATGAAGGAACAGAATTAGGTGATTGGGGATTTATGCCTACCGACCCGCAAAAATTAAAGTCGGAGCTGGATAAACGAAATTTGAAATTGTTAGGTGCTTTTGTTCCGGTTTTATTAAAAGAAAAAAGTAAGCATGATGAAGGAATAAATACAGCAGTCAAAACAGCGGCTTTAATGCGGGATGCGGGATTTCCCGAAGCTTTTATTGTCTTAGCTGATGATAATGGAACTATTCCGGTAAGAACTAAAAATGCTGGTAGAATTACACCGGATTTGGGATTAACAAAAGTCGAATGGAATATTTTTAGTAAAGGCGCAAATGAACTTGCAAAAATAGTTAAAGAAGAAACCGGATTGAGAACCATATTTCATCATCATTGCGGAGGCTATATTGAAACTCCGGAAGAAATAGAGATGCTGATGAACTCAACCGTACCAGACTTACTTGGACTTGTACTGGATACCGGGCATTATAAATTCGGCGGAGGAGATCCGGTTGAAGCATTGAAAAAATATTCTAATAGAATTTGGCATATTCATTTTAAGGACTGCGATAATAAAGTTTCGGGAAAGTCGCGATTGCAGAATTGGGATTATTTTGAATCGGTAAGAAACGGAGTTTTCTGCGAGCTAGGCAAAGGTTCGGTGGATTTTCAATCCATCATCTGTGAGTTACAAAATATGAAATATGAAAAATGGATTGTTGTTGAGCAGGACGTTTTGCCCGGGATGGGTAAACCAAAAGAGTGCGCACAGAACAACAGAAATTTTATTAAAACACTTGGAATTTAATTACTATAAATGTTGGTGGATACAAAATGAAAAAGATAAAAATAGGAGTAATCGGAACTGGACGCATCGGAAAAGTCCATACAGAAACAATTGCTCAAAACATTCCTGAAGCACAAATTGTTGCGCTGGCAGATATTAACAAATCATCCGCAAAGGAATTAGCAAGCCGCTTTTCTGTAAAATCAGTGACGGAAGATTATCGCGATATTATAAACAATCAGGAAATTGATGCCGTATTAATTTGTTCTCCTACCGATACACATGCACGCATTATTATTGAAGCGGCAAAAGCAGGTAAGCATATTTTTTGTGAAAAGCCTGTTGATCTTGATTTGAATACTATTCAAAATGCACTTGATGCTGTTGAAAAGAGCGGCGTAAAATTAATGGTCGGCTTTAACAGGCGTTTCGATTCTAACTTCAAAAAAATTAAGCAGATGGTTGTTGAAGGGAAAATCGGTGAACCGCACATTTTAAAAATTACGTCAAGAGACCCCGCCCCTCCGCCGCCGGAATATGTAGCTGTTTCTGGAGGAATGTTCCTGGATATGACGATTCACGATTTTGATATGGCGCGTTATATTGTTGGAAGTGAAGTTGAAGAGGTCTATGTTGCTGCCGGTGTAATGGTTGATGAAAAAATTGGTAAAGCTGGAGATGTTGATACGGCTATACTAACTTTAAAGTTTGAAAACGGAACGCTAGGAGTAATTGATAACAGCCGTCAAGCTGTTTACGGTTACGACCAGCGTGTTGAAATATTCGGTTCGGAAGGCATGGTTAAGGTAGATAATAACGCTCCGGATAATCATGATTATTACAGCAGAGATGGTGTACATTCTTCTTTGCCATTAAACTTTTTTATGGACAGATATATTGAAGCGTATGCTAGTGAAATAAAAGAATTCTGTCATGCGGTTGCCGAAGATCTTCACGTTAGTGTGGGTGGAAAGGATGGACTTTTATCGGTTGCAATCGGACTAGCGGCAAAGAAATCTTTAAAACTTAAACGCCCCGTAAAAGTTTCTGAAGTTTTTGATAAATAAAGATCTTAAATATTAAACTGTGCAGGAATTTGATGAGAAAAGATTCTACCATAAAAAATAATTTAAGAAGAATTCTATTCTTCTTATTCATGATTTTTTTCTTTGCGAATTTACATTCACAGAATCTTTACAAATACATTGATCCTTTCATAGGTTCAAGCGGAGGAGGTCATATTTTTGTTGGACCTTCTTGTCCCTTCGGAATGGTAAAGCCAGGACCGGACTGCAATATTGGTTCAAACAGCGGTTATGATGCAGACACCACGAAGACTGTTTTCGGATTTAGTCAAACTCATGTAAGCGGAACAGGAGGCGGACCAAAATACGGAAACATTTCCATTATGCCGTTTGAAGGCAACTTCAATTCAATATACCAGGAATCATTACGTTCAAATGAAGTGGCTCGCTGCGGATATTACAGCGTTGATCTTAAAAAGTGGAACATTAAAGTTGAACTTACAGCAGCCGTCAGAGTGGCTTTTCATCGTTATACTTTTTACAATGAAGGAAAGAAAGGAATTAAGATAGATGCCGGGTTTTTCCTTGGTGAAGAATCAATTCCCGATGCGCGCGAGGCGCAGCAGTTTGTAGGTTCAGAGGTTCAAATCTTATCGGATACTTCTGTCGAAGGGTACTCAAGAATTCGTGGCGGATGGAACAATGGCAAAGCTTACACCGTTTATTTCTATGCAGTTTTTGATCATCCGTTTACAAACTATGGTACATGGAAAGGGGAAAAAATTTTACCAGGAGTCAAGTCGCAGTATGATTCCGGCGAGAAGACGGGTGCGTTTCTTTATTTCGATGAGCCGGATGTTAAAACCGTTCAAATTAAAATAGGAATTTCTTTTCTTAGTTCATTAAAAGCTAAGCATAATATTATGGAAGAAATTCCTAACTGGAATTTTGATGAAGTTGAGCAGCAAACATGCAGCAAGTGGGAAGACCTATTAAAAAGAATCGAAATCGATGGCACTCCTGAACAGAAAAAAATGTTTTACACTGCCATGTATCATACAATGCTGATGCCCGTAAACAGAACAGGTGAAAATCCTTTATGGATTTCTTCATTGCCTTATTATGATGACTTCTATGCACTTTGGGATATTTATAGAACTTCACTTCCTCTTATTACTTTAATTGATCCTTCGAGGGAAGTTGATATTGTTAATGCATTGCTTGGTATTTATAAATATGACGGTTACTTGCCTGATGCAAGAAGCGGTAACTGCAATGGTCGTACACAAGGCGGATCAAATGCAGAAGTTGTTATTGCAGATGCATACACAAAAGGATTGAAAGGAATCAATTATAGTCTGGCTCTTGAAGCTATGCTAAAGGATGCAGAAATTCCACCTGGAGGCAAAGCAGAGAAAGAAGGCAGAGGTGGACTGACTGATTATAATCGGCTCGGATATGTTTCTACAAATTATGTCCGTGCAGGAAACAGAACGGTAGAGTACGCTTACGATGATTTTTGTTTAGCCGAAGTGGCAAAAGGAATAAACCGGATGGGTGTGTATGAGCGGTTTATCAAACAATCCAATAATTGGCAGAACCTCTGGAGAAATGTTGAAGACCACGGTGCTCGAGGCTTTATTATGCCGAAGGATGCATCCGGCAATTGGGTTGATAGCGTTCAATGCGATATTCAGAATGGACGAAGAACTTATGTACGTTACACACCGTTAACTTTTGAGTGGCCCGTTTGCGTATGCTGGTGGTGCGGATTCTTTTATGAAGGCTGTTCATGGGAATATTCTTTCTTTGTTCCTCAAAACGTTCTGAAGTTAATTGAGAAATGCGGCGGAGACGAAGCATTTCTTAATAGATTGAATACGTTCTTCGATAAAGATTATTATAATGTAGGCAATGAGCCGGATTTTCTCACTTCATGCTTGTATCACTGGATTGGAAGACCTGATCTAAGCAGCAAGCGTACTAGAGAAATAGTCGAAAAGAATTATAACAGCTCACATGCTGGTCTTCCCGGTAACGATGATTCAGGGGCAATGTCGTCATGGCTTGATTTCCATATGATGGGAATTTATCCGAATGCCGGTCAACCATACTATCTTATAACTTCGCCATTTTTTAAGCAGACGATAATTCATCTTGAAAACGGAAAGGAATTTAAAATCATAGCACACAATCTTTCCAATAAGAATGTTTATATTAAATCAGCATTATTGAATGGTAAACCATTTAACCAGGCATGGATTGAACATCAGGATATTGTTAACGGAGGAGAACTAGTTTTGGAAATGAGTGCCCAGCCTTCAAGTTGGGGAGATAAAATTTTACCTCCTCTTTTTAAATAATTTGAAGATTAATTAAATGAAGATATTTGACATAAGAAATTACGGGGCTGTTGGTGATGGTAAAACCGAAAATGCCGGTGCAATACAAAAAGCCATTGATAACTGCAGCATTGCCGGCGGCGGAGTTGTCAACATTCCTGGAAATAATATTTTCTTGACTGGTTCTTTTAATTTGAAATCATTTGTTGAACTTCATCTTGAAACCAATGCAATAATACTTGCAAATCCTGATGAATCACTTTACACGAAGAGCGCTTTTAGAGAAAACTTTGGTGAAGGCAGTATATGGATTGGCGGTGAGAATGCAGAGAAAGTTAAGATAAGTGGTGAAGGTATTATTGACGGCAACGGCATTGCCTTTATGGGACCGGAAGAGAAAGCTGCTTATGTATTAAAAGACTTCGACAAGTTTGACCGCCGTCCGCACATAATGACTTTTGTTAATTTTAAAGATTTAGAAATAAGCGGAATCACTTTCAAGAATTCTGCATATTGGTGTCTGCATCTAGTAGGATGCGTCAATGTTTTAATAAACGGAATTAGAATCTTAAACAATTTGAAGATTAGAAATTCAGACGGTATCGACTTAGATCATTCAAGGAATGTTCAAATAAAAAATTGCTACATAGAATCCGGAGATGATTGTATCTGCTTCAAGACAAGGAGAGAGTACAAGGAATTCGGTCCGACTGAAGATGTAATTGTTTCAAATTGCACTATGACTTCGACTTCATGCTCAATTAAGCTTGGAAGCGAGAATATGGATGCAATTAGAAATGTTTTCATAAAAGATTGTGCAATAAAATCAAGTAACCGCGGAATCGGGATCCAGAACAGAGATGAAGGAATAGTTGAAAATATTGCATTCGAAAATATTTCTATCGAAGGAAGATTGTTCGATGATGTTTGGTGGGGTAAAGCCGAGCCGGTTTACGTTACAGCATATAAAAGAAAATCAATTTCGGATAAAGATTCCAACTTAAGATTTGCGGAAGGACAGACGGAAGGAAGTGTAGGTGAAGTAAGAAATGTTTCTTTCTCTAATATCAGTTGTAAAAGCGAAAACGGAATATTTGTCGGCTGCGAAAAAAATAAAATAAGCGCCGTCCGCTTTAATAATGTTGAAATTGAAATAGACAAAAGTACGAATTATACCGGGGGTATTTACGATTTACGTCCGTCAGATACTGTTGGATTATTCAAGGCTGATACAGCGGGGTTTTATTTATCGGGGGCAAAATCTATTTCAATAAAAAATTGTTCTTTAAAGTGGGGAAAGAATGTAGCTCCATATTATAATAATGTTTTATATGCAAATGATGTTGAAAACTTGCTGATAGAAAATATTTCAGGTAAAAGCGCTAGAGATAATGCAAAGCCGTTCAAATATGAAAATTGTAAAACTGTTCTAATCAAATAAAAAAGGAACTATACAAATGTTTGGACTTCAAATAACTGATATTATTGTAATTGCTTTATATTTTGCAGTAATAATCAGTATTGGCATCAGGTCAAGCAGGCGGATTAAAAACCGGGAAGATTATCTCTTAGGCGGAAGAAAATTCGGCAAGGTAATCCAAACATTTGCAAGCTTCGGGCAAGCAACCTCTGCTGACGGACCTGTAGGAGTTGCTACAACAACTTTTCATAATGGTGCTGCTGGTATATGGAGTTCTTTGTTACTAGTATTCTTTACTCCCATATTTTGGGTAACGTCTCCTTGGATGCGAAGAATGAGGTTACTTACTATGGGAGATTTCTATGAAGAAAGATATGGCTCAAAAAGAATGGCAGGGATTTATGCACTGGTTGCTGCTATCGGAATGATGGGGTTGTTATCAGTGGGCTATAAAGCAATGAGCACAACAATACTGGCAATTACTCCTAAAAGTGTTTCGGAATATACAGTAAAAGAAAAACAGGAATACCAGCTAGCTCAAGAGCTAAGCAGCCTGGAATCGCGAGACTTTAACTCATTAAACAATTCCGAACAAACACGATTAAGAGAACTACGTCTTTTAAAACCGCAGAGTTCATTTTCGTATTTCAGTCAATCGCTTCTTATTTGGATTGTCTGTTTCGTCGTAATTGCTTATGCCGTTCTTGGAGGATTGGAAGCTGCATTCTATACTGACATGCTTCAAGGGACTTTTATAATTTTCTTATCTGTTATATTGATTCCATTTTCATGGTCGCGGATTGCTCATGTGTACGGTAATGGAAATATAAAAGCCGCTCTGGAAATTCTTCATAATAAATTGCCTGCTTCTTTCTTTGATATATTTGGCTCGCCATCTTTAATTGATTTTACATGGTATTTTATAATTGCAGCATCGTTGGTCGCAGGTATTACCGTTGTAACCCAGCCTAATCAATTAGTAACTAATGCAGCGGCAAAGGATGAACAATCAGCCAGATTCGGCTTTGTTACCGGTGTATTTATAAAAAGGTTTTGTACTATTCTTTGGGGTATTGTTGGATTGTCAGCGATTTTATTGTACACAGGTAAAATTCAAAACTCGGACTTGATTTGGGGATATGCAACTTACGATTTACTTGGACCAGTCGGGTTCGGACTAATCGGATTTATGATTGCTTCACTCATGGCTGCTCTAATGTCTGCAGCAAGTGCTTTAATGCTTACTGTTTCCGGTTTATTGCTGCATAATATTTACCTTCCATTAGTGCCGGGTAAAAGTGAACGCCATTATGTTTGGGCAAGTAGAATATTCGGCGGATTGTTTTTAATTGGCGGAACAATTGTCTCCCTGCAATTTGATAACATCTTTGAAATTTTAAAATTCATCTGGGAGTTCTTCGTTATTTTTGCGCCCGCATTCTGGCTTGGATTAAAATGGCGGCGTGCAAATAGGCAGGGTGCTTGGGCATCAATTTTAATTACACTTTTTGTATTTTATGTAATTCCATTAACACTTCCAGCAGTATTTCCATCTTTAAGAACGGATATGACAATGCTACTGAGAACCCATCCAAACCCGGTAACCCGTACTTACACAGCTAGAGAATTTGATGTTGAGAAGAGAAATAAGGAAATAGCTGATTGGCAGGAACTAAATCAAGAACATAAAGTTGTGGGTGAACGCCCTATAAAATTGGTTGTTGGTAGAAAGTTTGCAAAAAAATATGAATTACCTTCAAAAGCAATATTTTGGTCGAAGCAGCCGGAATTAAATAAAAATGGAATACTTGAAGCGCGCGGTTATTTCTATCCCGAGCTTGTAATATTGCACGCTATTGGATTCAAACTTCAGGATGAACCCTATGCTTTGAATGAAACAATCAGGATGTTGATAAGACTTGTATTTCCTTTCTTAATCTTAATAATAGTTTCATTATCGACTAAAAAGAATAATGACGAAGTAACAGAGAGATTCTTCATCAAGATGCGTACAAGAGTGAGAGGCTTAGGTGCGGCTGCTGATGCTGCTGATTTAAAAGAATCCTTCGACAATCCGGAAAAAACTAAAAAAGTGTTATTATTTCCAAAGAGTAATCTAGAAATTTATAAATGGAACAGACAGGATACTATTGGATTTTTATTTTCTGTAGTAGTTGTTTTTATCGTACTTGGGACATTGTATTTGGCTGTGAGTGTTTATTGATTCTCTACTTGGTATAGCGCAGAGCGCAAAGATTAACGGTGCAATGCCTTTTGCGCTTTACTAAATGTTTTCACCATTTAATGCAAGTTTTAAAGACGAATGATTAATAGATAGTAATTAAAATGCAGAAAATTAGTCGAAGCGAATTTCTTAAGACAAGTGCTTTGGGAATAGCGGCTTCTGTTGTGCCGATACAAATGTTTCCTATAAAAGAAAAAACAAATGTTGGCGATGATAAAGAATTTATTAATCGTTTATTAAAATATAATGATCTTGCTGCAGCGAAAATACTCGGTTTGGACGAAGAGAATCAACAGCAAGGAGTATTTGGAAGAACAAGTGTAGATTTTTCAATACTTGCTGCCTCATATTGTCATACCGGTTCAAAATATTATAGATCAAATTCTGTCCTAAATAAAATGGACAAGATTATTACGCATTATCTCAGCATACAATATCCTAATGGAACCATTGATGCGGGAGGTAACCGTCAATCTCCGCCGGATACTGGTTTTTTATTACGCCACTTATGTCCTTCCTGGAGCGTTCTAAGTAGACATGAATCAGGCGAATTGAATATTCTTAAGGGAAAGTTGAAGAGATGCATGCTTAACATTGGTGATGCATTAGAAAATGGAGGCGTACATACGCCAAATCATAGATGGGAAGTTTCCTCTGGCTTAGTCGGTTTATACTCAATTTTCAATGAGAAAAGATTTCTAAAAAGAGCTGAGGAATGGTTAGCGGAGGGATTTTATATAGATGAAGACGGTCAATATTCGGAGAGAAGCAGAATCTATTCGCAGGTCATTGACTATTCATTATTAAACATGGGGCGCTTATTAATTCGTCCTTCGTATTTTGATATTGTTAAGAGGAATCTTGTATCCACCTATTACTATATGGAAACAAACGGAGATTTGGTTACGCTTGATTCGAGAAGGCAGGATCAGTATTCTCAAATATCTATCACTGGATATTATATGTTTTACAGGTTTCTTGCTATTCTGGAAAACGATCAATTCTTAGCATCAATAGCGCATGAGATTGAGACTTTTCATAGTTTTGATCATAATGTATTATCGCAGTCTTTGATTTTTATTATGGATTATCCTATGCTTGGAAACAAACTTCCTCAAGGTTCAACACTGCCTGCCAGCTATGCGAAGCTTTTTCCTGTGTCGGGTCTTGCTAGAATTAGAAGAGAGAATATCACGGCTTCAATATTCGGAGGAAACGATAAGCCTTTAATTATTTCTTCTGGACGTTCCTGCATTCCCACTTTTTTTACTTACAGAAAGGGAGAGGCGATTCTTGAATATGTAAGGTTGTCCACGAACTTTTTTAATATGGGATATTTTAGAAGCGATGGAGTAATGAAGGATGGAAATAAATATATCTTATCGGAAGAAAAGGAAGCGTATTATTATCAACCGATGCCACCGAATAAAATAAATAAAAACGGAGACTATAAGCTTTCCGAATCTGTGGATAGAAGATTCTGGAGTAAGATGGATTATCAATCGCGCCAAAGAACTACACTTTCGCAGCTGACAAATGTTGTAATCGAAGAAAAAGACGGTACATTTAAAATAGACATCGAAGTGAACGGACCTAAAAATGTTGCAGTCACTTTGGAGTTCTGTTTTAGGAACGGCGGTACACTGAAAGGTGTAACTTCTGCAAATGGAAAAGACGATTATCTCTTAAAGAGCGGATATGCGAAATATCTATTTGACAACGATATAATTGAAATAGGACCAGGGATAGCGGAGTTTGATCGAATTGGATTTATCGATGGTGAGGTATACTCTTCACATTTTGGTACGATAAAAGGTAAAGGTATGCATGTTTACTTTACCGGGTTCGTCCCTTTCAAACATACTTTAACCATTAAGTGAAGCGGTGAAAGTACATATTTAGTATTGTGCTTAAATGAATAACCAGCAAATATGAAAGTTAATGATTCAAATACGGCGCTGCATTTATCGAAGCCTGATTATAAGATTCATTACGGAATACCCTCAAAAGAAATAATTAAATCTCAGTTGGTACAAATTTTAAATTATTTGGAAAAGGCAACGCCGGCACAATTTAATTACAAAAAGAAAAACCTGAACGATGGATCTGGCAATGAAATTAATGAAGACACAAGATTTGCTGATGGCGACTTCAGACTTACTAGCTATGAATGGGGAGTAACCTATGCAGGCATGCTTCTCGCCGGAAAAGTAACGGGAGATAAACGCTTTATCGATTATACAGAAAAGCTTTTAAAAATGATTACTGATTTAAGTTTATTTTTTATGAACAACAAAATGAGTAATGTAGATAAAGGATCGCCTATTTATTCCGTATTGCATCCGCAAGCTCTTGACGATGCAGGATCATTATGTACAGCTATGATTAAGGCTGAGCAAGCTGGATTGAAAATAGGCTTTCATCCTTTAATTAATAATTTTATTAACTATATCTACAAAAAACAGTTCCGTTTATCAGATGGAACTTTTGCTCGCAATAGGCCTTATCCCGATACTTTGTGGATTGATGATTTATTTATGAGCGTTCCGGCTCTTGCTCAAATAGGCGGGTTAACCGGCGAGTTAAAATATTTTGATGATGCCGTCAAACAAGTTGTACAATTTTCAAATAGGATGTTTAATAAGCAAAAGGGTTTATATTTTCATGGCTGGGTAAAGCAAATGGATGTTCATCCGGAGTTCTTTTGGGGAAGAGCAAACGGCTGGGCAATTATGGCTATGATTGAATTATTAAGTGTTTTGCCTAATACTCATCCGGGCTATCAAGAAGTGCTTACTCTATTCCGTGCGCATGCCAAAGGATTGGCTGCTTATCAGGCAGGTACAGGTTTTTGGCATCAACTGCTTGACCGTAACGATTCATTCATAGAAACTTCCGCAACGGCTATCTTTACTTACTCGCTTGCAAAGGCAATTAACGAGGGACTCATAGACAAATGTGCATTCGCACCGGTTGTAATTTTAGGATGGAACGCTGTTGCTTCTAAAATTAATAGTATTGGACAAGTTGAAGGCATATGCGTTGGAACCGGAATGGGCTTTGATCCTGCATTTTATTATTACAGACCCACTAATGTTTTTGCAGCGCACGGTTATGGTCCGGTATTGTTAGCCGGCGCCGAAATAATTCGCCTGATTGAAAATCATGATTTTGAAATAAATGAAAATTCTCTGCAGCTTAAAAGCTAAGCCGGTGATAATTTAAAAGCATATTATCAATAATGAAATTAAAAGTTCAAATGAAAAATTCTTTCGACTTGATCTTAACTTCAATATTAATTTTATTTTTAGGAGCGAAAGATTTTCCTCAATCGCATGAGATTTACCTTGCTGCGCCCAAGCATCCTACTTACATAAACCAGATAATAATGGGAGACACACTATCAAACGGCAGCAGAATTGATAATGAAAGAGTTTATATTTTGCAGCGCGGAGGCGTGTGGTTCTTTAATGGAGTAATTACAAATGAAGGCTGGGATATTCGAATAGAAGCTGAAGACGGTACGGGTCCAAAGCCTATTATATATGGCATAACTGCACCGGGAGGATATACCGTACCAATTGATTTTATAAAATCGCGGGGCAATGTGTATTTAAAAAATATTGTAGTGAACGGCATATATGATTTAGACCCTTCTTATGCAGAGTTTACTTACGGAGCTCCTAAAGAATTGGTTGTTTACACCGAAGCAGGGAATTACAGTATGGTTGTAGATAGCTGCATATTCTTAAGCGCATACCAGGCTGATCTTAGAACATTTGCCCATATCAGATCGATAAGAGTAACAAATACAATCTTTGCAAACAGCGGATGCGCACCCTGGCAGGATGTTGCCGACGGAAGAGCAGTCGATATTAGGGATGTTTCTATTGATAACGTGTATATGGTGAATAATACTTTTGTAAATGGTCAGGATAGAATATTCCGCCATATAGCTAGCACTAGCAGAATTCGGAATTTCTTTTTCGATCATAATACAATTATAAATAACGGCGGCACATTCGGTGTAATTGCATTGGGATTAGTAGGAGACAAAGTTGAGATAAAGAATAATCTCTTTGTGGATCCAATGGTTGCTGCTTCGGATACGGTATACCAGCGTCATTATGATTTTATTGAGGATGCCGAAACATTCAGCCCAACTATCCGGGACAAGGTTAAACAAGCGTGGATATACAGTCAGAAAGAAGATTCCGCTTATGCGACTAACTGGGATATAAAAAATAACTACTGGTATTATACTCCGCCAATTCAAGCAGTATGGAATAAAATGAAAGCGCTGTACGAGCCGCTCTTAAAGCCGGCTCCGCAGATGACAGACTTTATAGCCAATCAATTAACCGATACTTCTTCCGCATTTATAAAATTAGATACTATTTCATTTGTAAACATACCAAAGCCAATGGCAGACTATGCCGAATGGTATTTTACGCCGCCGCCGAAAGGTGCCGGTGAAAATAATGCCGGCAATAATTATAAACCCTTTGATAAGAGAACCGCAATTTATCATAGAGATACTATGAATTGTGCATATCAGACAAGCTCACCTGCTTATACCGGCGATACAGATGGTTTTCCTGCGGGTGATCTGAATTGGTTCCCCAATAAATTAGAAGAATGGCTGCAAATTACAGACGTTAAAAAATACAATGAAAACATTCCATTCAAATTTTTATTGGAACAAAATTATCCGAACCCGTTTAATCCGTCTACCGTAATAAGATTTAGTATTTTAAAAACAAGCAAAGTTACTTTGACGGTGTATAATATATTAGGTCAAATAATCGTAACCCTTGTTAACCAAAATCTGCAAGCAGGTAATCATGAAGTGAATTTTAACGGATCCAATATAAGCAGCGGAGTTTATTTCTATAGATTGAATGCAGGCTCTTTTACCTCAACTAAAAAGATGCTTCTACTTAAATAATATCATATGTTTTTAAGAACGATTACAAAAAATATCAAGACAAAAAAAATAAAATTCATATTTCTTGTTATTACAATATTGTATTTTTTATTGTCTTTGAATTCTTATGCGCAGCTTACAAAAGATACGACGAAATTTTTAGGTAACATATTCAGCGGTAATTACGTACCGGGAAACTTTGGTAAGTACTGGGATCAAGTTACCCCCGAAAACGCCGGTAAATGGGGCAACGTAGCTTCCAGCCAGGATACTAATTCATGGAATTGGTCTACGCTGGATTTTATTTATAACTATGCTGTTTCTCATAATTATCCTTTCAAGTTTCATAACCTGGTGTGGGGACAAACGCAGCCCTCATGGATTACGAGTTTAAATGCGACACAGCAAGCCGAATATGTAGAGGCATGGATAAGACTTGCCGGCAAAAGATATCCTAAAACAGCGTTAGTGGATGGTGTAAACGAGCCGCTTCATTCACCGCCTCCTTATAAAAATGCAATAGGAGGCAGCGGAAAAACAGGTTGGGACTGGGTAATATGGGCATATAGAAAAGCCCGTATTTATTTCCCAAGTTCAAAGCTTCTTCTAAATGAAAATAGCATTCTATCCGATAGTAATGAAACAAAAAATTTTATTACAATTGTAGATACTCTGAAATCAAGAGGATTAATAGACGGCATCGGCTGCCAGGGACATTCACTTGAAAACGTGGATACCAGTATTATAAGAGCTAATCTAAATAGACTTGCCTCCACAGGCTTGTCGATTTACATTTCGGAATACGACGTTGGCGCTGCGAATGATTCAACGCAGCTTGAAATTTATAAAAAACAATTTCCATTATTCTGGACTTATCCAGATATAAAAGGAATTACTCTCTGGGGGTACATTGAGTATCAGATATGGAATATAAATGCTTACTTGTTAACATTCCTTTTAGAAGAACGACCGGCGATGATATGGCTGCATCAATATTTGGACAGCCATCAGAATGTAACATTAATTTCAACCGGAGAAAGGACAAAAGGAATTCCAAATCATTCTGTCCTTATGCAGAATTATCCGAACCCGTTTAACCCGACGACAACTATCAAATACCAAGTTCCAAATCCGGGTTATGTAACACTTAAGGTTTATGATGTACTTGGGAGAGAAGCAGCAACATTGGTAAATGAGAATGAAAAAGCGGGGATGTACAGCTTTCAGCTTTCAGCGCTCAGATATAACCTTTCAAGTGGAATATATTTTTACCGCCTAACAATCCATCCGGATAGAATTAATGCAGTCAGTTTTACCGAGGTAAAAAAATTGATACTGCTGAGGTAAAAGTTTATTAAATTTAATTTACAAAATTATGATGTCTAAAATCTTTAAAAGGATTAAATAAAATGAAAAGCTCTGCCACAATAAAATTTATTAGTATGTTTTTTTTAAGCGCTGTAATTAATTACAACGGAATTATTTTAGCGCAAGCTAAAGGTTCAACTGTGAATGACGTAGCATCAACGCCGCCGATGGGCTGGAACAGTTACGATGCTTTCGGAAGTACAATTACGGAATCACAGTTTAAAGCTGAAGTAAATTTTATGAAAAAGAATTTGCTAAACTACGGTTGGAAGTATGCAGTAATTGATTATCTCTGGTTTAACCCCGATCCGGGCGGATGGAAGAAAACTAAATCTTTCTATGAAGAGCAGAATGTCCGTCTTGATAAAAACGGCAGACCGATTGATTCTTTAACAATGGATAAGTACGGAAGACTTCTGCCTGCAATAAATAGATTTCCTTCGGCAGCAAACTGTAAAGGTTTCAAACCGATTGCAGATTACGTTCACAAACTTGGGCTTAAATTCGGCTTTCATATTATGCGTGGAATACCAAGACAGGCTTATTGGGATAACATGCCAATAAAAGGGACTTCATACACCGCGCAGGAAATTGCCGATACAAATTCTTCAGACTTATGCAAGTGGAACAACAATATGTATGGAGTTGATCCAAGCAAGCCGGGCGCTCAGGAATATTATAATTCACTTTTCGATTTGTATGCAAAATGGGGTGCGGACTTCATTAAGGTTGACGACATTGCCCGTCCGTATCATAAAGGCGAGATAGAAATGATCCGCAAAGCAATAGACCAGTGCGGCAGACCTATGGTGCTTAGTTTATCGCCGGGTGAAGCGCCTTTATCCGAAGCAAATAATCTCATCAAGAATGCGAACATGTGGCGCGTCTCCGATGATATGTGGGACAACTGGAAAGACGTTAAACATAATTTTGATTTATTGGATAAGTGGTCTCCGTACATTCAAAAACATCATTATCCGGATGCAGACATGATGCCGCTTGGACATCTTTCATTAAACGACAGACCCGTCGGACCGGATAGAATGTCGCATCTTTCAAAAGACGAAACTCACACACTACTAAGCCTCTGGTGCATCGCACACTCTCCCTTAATTATGGGAGGTGATCTTTTAACCTCGCCTAATTGGGTAATTTCGCTTCTTCAAAATAAAGAAGTAATTGAAGTAGATCAGCACAGCACTGATAACCATCAGGTATTCAGAAATGAAGATGAAGCAATCTGGATAGCAAAAGGTTCCATAGATGGAGTTAGATACTTAGCGCTGTTCAATCTGGAAGACAAACCGAATACGATTGAATTTAAATTTGATATGGTTCCGGGGATGAAGGGATCCTACAGAATAAAAAATTTATGGACGAAGAAAGACTTGGGTATAAAAGAAAAATCTATAAGTGCAAAGCTTGGTGCACATGGAGCCGGATTATTTATGTTAAAAGAATAGTTAGATTATTTTAGCTTTTAATCTCTATTTATAGGTAAGAAACTATTGACTTTGATACTATTAAAAAAGAGCCAACTTAATAAAATAATCCGGAGGATCATCCTTATGGAAAAATTAACTCTACAAAACGAAACTAAAATTATTCTTCCTCAGTTGATAATTTCTTCATTGTTTTTTATTATACTTTTTTTCGGAAGTCTGGCATAC
>JAKAGV010000012.1 GCA_021815405.1 Bacteroidota bacterium | reverse complement strand
TCTTATAGTCGGCACTCTTCTCTGCCTTTTATTGCTATTAGTATGACAAATTACTAAAAATATCCCTTTATTTTATCATTTTACAAACTTTTTCCACGAATTCTTATTTTGGCAGAAGTCAGGAAAACATATGCGGAGTGCAGAGTCGAAAAATATGCTCGAACGAAAGGGAGTTTAAAATATTATGTTTATGATTGATACAATTGTTGTACAATCTGTGCAATAAATTTTCTGTTATGTATTATCACGAAAGGAACGTATGACGGCATTATGACTACTTTGTGGCGTCTTTGATATATTTAATTGAATTTTAGGAAATGATGCAATTATGAGCCAATCGTGAGCCAATTGAGCCAATTATGAGCCAATCAAGATGGTTTTAGGATATAAATTGTTCCAGCACCAATCTTACCTTCTTTTAAAAGTAAACGTTGCTTGTTTACTAATTCTGCTAAGTCACGAGTTGCAGTAGCTTTAGAAACTTCATTAAGTTCTTGATACTTTTGGTTAGAAATGTTACCAAACTCTTTGACATATAAAATTGCTTTTATTTGGCGATCATTCAAATCCATTTTTTGTAATTGTTCTTCGGTAAAAATATCTTTGTATAGTGTTACGGAGAATCCGCCGTGCATTTCTCTTATATCAGGCTCGGGGAGTTGAGCTTGCTTGCAAGCATCTATTATTTTTAATGTTCCTCTACCCCAAGCATCGATGTAGCCGCCCTTGAAACAAACATCAGCAATATAGGGATTACGCGGATGTGAAGGATGCTGCTTCTTTAGAAGCTCGTTAGTTAGTCCTTCAGGTAATGTTCCTTCATTCCATATATGAAATTTATCGTCATAAATTCTAATTTGAATTGGAGTACCATAGTAGCTTTTATGTACAAGTGCATTCAGCAGCATTTCGCGGAGTGCTGCTGCCGGATATTCTCCTTTTTCAATTCGCAAGAGACCTTCAAACTCAACAGGCTTTGTTAAAAACTTTCTGTTTATTTGAAGAAGAGCTTCCCGGAGAAGATAAAATAAATTTCCTTCTTCTACTTCTTGAAATCTCAAATCGTCATCACTTTTACCGAAGCGACCAATTTTAACGGAGATTCCAGGATAGAATTGACCGGGGTCTTTCCCGAAAAGAATAATTGCTGCACGTTTGATTTGCGAACCGGAAGTAAGTCTGAGTTTTTCTAAAAGCTCTTTTGTACTTAAACCGTTTGAACTGGGAAGCCTTCCACTCTTTTCGGCTGCTTTTAAGAATTCGGAAATTGCTGATTCATCGATATCTTTTATTGTTGCTCTTTCTTCGACAACATCATCCCATGTTTTACCGGATTTCTTTAATAAGAAATCGTTAAGCGCAGCGCCGGTTAATTCTGAGGTTGTACTGCCGGTTCTTATGTAGTAACGACCGCGTAATGAAATTGCTACTGAATAAGAAGGAGCAGTTATTTCAATAAAATGATTTCCCTTATTTGTTTTAAGATTTACAGAAGCAGTTATACCAAGATGATTTTTAATTTTGTTTGGAAGGTCATCCATTAATTTTTTATAATCATTAACCCCTATCGTTCTACCTTTATCATCTTTTCCAATAATAAGAGAACCGCCTTGAGAATTTGCAAAGCTGCAAATTGTTTTAAGATGGTCTTCATGCCAACTTTGTTTGTATTCTATGTTTTGATGTTCCGGCATTGAGTGTATAAAATTATTCTTATTGTAAATATAAATAATTAAAGTGCTGAATACGATAATGGACGGGCATGTGAATATAATTCAATGAAGAAATATTTTGAAACGATAGTTGCGACGGCTTAAGAACGAGCACCGAAAAATCAGGATGCAATGAGCGAGCTATAGAATTTGATAAATCAAATTCCCTCAAAGCAACTAAGTGAAGCTGAAGGAGCAACGGGAAGTAATTAAAATTTGGAAATTAAAAATGGAGGAAAAGGGAAAGAGATTCTGACATTCGTCAGAATGACATAATGAAGAATTATTTTTTAACTTTTGAGATTTCGGAATCGATTTTTTTATTGATTTCGTTTTTCACATCATCGAGTTTTTCTAGGAGGAGTGTGGTGTTGACTCAGAACAGTTATTTATGTTTGATCCCTTTGGGGACAGAAGGAGAAAAAGAAAATTGAGGAAATGATTTTGAAATTCAGTTATTTGATTTATATGATTTTATCATGTCGATGATATAATCTTTTAATTCTTGAGGTTCTATAATTTGAATTTTGTCCCACCAGGAAATGCACCAAGCTGCTAAACTGTTTGAGATGGGCTGTCTGGTTTTAAGAATTATATAACCGTCATTATCTTTGTATGGCTCTTCAAAGTTATCAAACCAAATCTTGTCAAGTATTTCGCTTTGCATATCAGGATGAAATATAAAAGTCATATTGTAAATTTCAGAATTTTGAACAGGAATATCGGCATTTTTAAAAGTCTTATCAGTTAATTCTAGTTTACGAATTCTTGAAACATAAAATGATTTAATAGTAGATTCATTTATTTTAACAGCGTTTAAAATCCAGTTGAGACCAACTGCAGATAGACGAATTGGTTTTAATTTGTATGCAAGAATCTTATTATCATAAAGACGACAATATTCGAGATTAATAATTAGGCTTTCATTTACAGATTTAGCAAGCAGTGTAAGAGATTGAAAGAAAGTAGCGTTCAATTTCTGAGAAAGTAATCTTACCGGTTTTATAAAGACATCCGAATTTAGTTTGACAGGAAGGTAATCTGCGACCAGATACTGCAGAAGTTGTTTAGGGGGTAATGATTCTACAACAACGCGACCTTTTCTGCTAAATATTTGTATTCCGAATTTACGCAGAGCTTCCAAATCACGATTAATTGTTATCTCGGAGACATCATATAGAGAAGAATAATCTGCTTTAGAATAAATTGAACCATTAAGGCATTGGGCTAAAATTTCAATTTGCCTAAGATAATCTTTGGAAAAACTTTTCATAATTTATCGCTAAATGATAAGAAAAAAGGAATATAAAATATGAAATTAAAATATGGAAATTTTGATAATAATATTACTAATGATACTTATGCCGAGAGCTTTTAGAGGCTGCATAAGTTTGATGCTATGGATAGTTATACTAATGATTTTAGCTAACGCGATTAAATAAAATAATTATCTATGAAATCTAAAAAAAGAATCTATTGATTTATAAATTTTTTTTACATCGACAGATGTTTTCCAAAGCTCGCCGTCGTTATCTATAAGGATATCTGCTTTGGGTGTTTTATCAAATGATTTTGGTATATAGCCTTTAGTTTTCCATTTAATGAAATAGTCATATATATCAGGGTTGCCGGAATACAAAAAGACAGCGTGCTTGGCAATGAGTTCTTTTAAGCGGGGATGTACATGCCATGTTTTGCCTTTATCTTTAGTTATTAGTGCGGTGTCATCAATATCTAGAAGAATTTTCATAAAATAATCTTAAAGCCATCAATATTGACAAAATTTATTTTATAGAATTGTCGACTTGCAGGGTGATATAAGCAGTAAAATATTAAATTATCTTTTTTTATTAATCCATAATAGTTTTTATTAGCATGTTTGCATTCAAATTTAAGAGAAGCATCATTTAATAATTCTTTAATGAATATTTCAAAAGTTTCCCAATTCCCATTACTTGTTCCCAAGCAAAAAATATACTTTTGTGAAGTAGTATTTTGTAGTAAATACTTACTGAAAAAATCTTTTAGAATTTCTTTTCTTGGAGTCCAATATTTTTTAGACCATTCATTAAAATTATTATCAAAAGCGAACTCTTTGATAAAACAATTATAGCTATCTTTTGTAGTTGCTCTGGCTAAAGGATACAAATTTGCAATAAATAAATCAATATTTAAATCGCCAATATTCTGAGGGGTAATCATATTTGAAGGAGAAATAGTATTAAATATTTTGGTTATACCACTATATGTTTTATTGTATTTATATGTTTCATTTAATGATATAAAATCAGCATTTGTTAAATAATAAGGCTTTTTTTCTTTGAAAGCTTGTTTATATATCCCTAGGCGTTTTTTTTCTAACTCATAATCAATTGTTTTTTGCTTATCCGGTGAATGTTCTTCGATACCTATAAAATAAATACTTGCGTTTGGATTGCCATAACCTATAAAATTATTTAAAACTTCTAGATTGATTTTTTTTTCTTCTTCAGTAAACGACATAATACACCTAAGAATATATTTTTATTTTATTGTTATTTATTAGTTCTCTGTAGATATAATCAAGATCAAGGTTATAGCAGTGCAGGATATTTAACTCGCGAAGATTCGGCATTTCAAAAATATCTTCCGGCAGAGATTTAATTGGATTATAAGAAATATTAAGTGATTCCAGATTATTGAGAGAAGTAATAGAGGCAGGAAGCGCTCTTAGATGATTGAAGGATAAATTTAGAATTTTCAAATTATTTAATTTACCGATGAATTCAGGAATGAAATTAATATTATTATCATGTAAATACAAATGTGTAAGCTCTTTAAGATTAACTATTTCCGGAGATATGGCTTCAAAGTTATGATTATTTGCAATTATTAATTCACGGAGACAAGATAAGCACCTAATATTATCCGGCAGCTTATAAATGGCGGTTCTTTCGATAGACAGTACATGCAGGTGGTTTAGCAGCCATAGTTCATCGGGAAATTCAAACCAAAATTTGTTATTCAAAAACAATTCGGTTTTTTTATAATTAAAGGCAGAGATGATTTCGTAACGGGACTGAAAATAATCTATAGACTCAATTATATGCTGCTTAGGGTTATAATAATGTAAATAATAGTTTTGAAGAATTATTTCAGGTATAGGGGTAATGTGCCAATGATTATCAAGTTTTAGGAATTTGGCAATTAACTTTTTTGATAGTTTAATAAATTCATTTATGCTCGGCTCATTGAACGAAACATAAAGTTTAAAAATAGGTTCAAAAACCGTATGCGCTATTTTAACTTGAGAATCCACAAAAATATTAGAATCAGAAAAGGAAAATTCGTAACTAAAAGGCTCGTCTTTTGTAGTACGTGTGCCGATTAAATTTATATCAACTTTCACACTACTGTCCTTTTCATCAATCAAAACAATTGAATATTTGAAAAACTCAAATGCATCAGTGCCATCGGAGACAAAAACGGCACCATATAAATTATCAACTTTAACCAGCAGATTAATTACATGCAAATGATCATTTACACCAGGTATCTGAGTTACTTCGTTATAGTGAGTCATAAATTTAGTTATGATAAATCGATATATATTTTGTTAAAGTCATTTTTAAGATTATCGGGTATCTTCTCAATAGAATGGGCTTCAAGAGTTTCCAAGCAAACTGTAGAACCATTATCAGCAATAAGTTCCGCTTCAAATATTTTACCGGGCTTATAGACATATACTATTGCGGCAATCATATTCTTTTTGATAGAAGTGCCAGGTGAATCTTCAATTACTTTGACTAAATCATATAGGTTAATTTCTTTAGAGATCATTTTATTTTACAAAGCGTTAATAATTCAAATTTTTCGGAAGTGTATTTATAAATCCAAAAAGTATTTACCAAAACGATAGTTGAGTTATCAATTTTTAAGGGACCATTGATAGATATTTTTGAAATTAATTCAGTCTTGTAGATAGTTTCAATAATTTCCGCCGAATACTTATGCGGGAATTGCTTTATTTGGGAGATGATGGAATCAATATCAATATAAGAGAAATTATTTTTAAGAAATGCATGCAACTTTAACGAACCAAAGAAATGATATCTGTTAAATAAGAATTTATTAAAGGAATCTTCATTAACAATTACGGTATATGGTTTTGAGAATATCATATAGAAAATTATTTTGTTTATAAAAGATAAATCAGGCTATGTGTAAATTTCTTATCATGAAATGATAAAAAGTTAGAGAGGAGGAAAGCGAGCTGTATATTTTTGGTTTTGAAAAATGATATGGTGAGAAATATTGAAGCCAATATGTAGGCTGACAAGCTTTCATGGTTCTGGTTATTTGGTGTCATTGTTTTATGGGGCTGTCCAAAAAGTAACTTTGTCATCACGAGTGAAGCGAAGTGATCTGGATTTTGAATTAAAAACAAAAGATTGCTTCGTCGTTTCACTCCTCGCAATGACTTCTACTCTACTTATTGGACAGCCCCCTATTCACCAGGTGGAATAATTTTTTAAGTAAGAAATAGTTAATATGGAAATAGTTATTCCACGTGGTAAATATTTGTCACTTTCAGTGACAGAGTTATTTAGAAAATAGAAAATTGAATAGTATAAAAGTTGCGACGGCTTAGGAACGAGCCCAGGGCTTCGCGGCTGGGTGAGGGCATAAGTGCAAAGAGCAAGGCGGGGCGATTCGACCCGGTGAAGCGATGCAGCAGGAGGAACGGGAATAACAGATACGGGTTTAAATGTTCTACATTTTTAAGTAATGTAATTAGTTAAAGGAAATCGGTTTTCTTTAACTAAGGAGTTATCTTAGTAGAAGAAGGGATTATTAAAAACCGATTTCAAGGTAAATAATAGGAGTTTACCTCGAGTTTGATTCATTTTAAATATTTTCTTTTCTTGGCTCCGCATCAAGTGCGGGGTAAACTCCAGTTCAAGAAGATTCATTAACTTTTCTTGACACAAGAAAAGTTGCAAAAGAATATGCGCTAAAAAAGAATTGCTAAAATTTCATTTAGTTCCGCTAAGAGAAAATAACTCGCTCCGCTCAAACAAATTTTCTCTTTTAACGCTTCACTACATGAAATTTCTTAACGCAATTCTTTTAAGGCGCGAAGGCAAGCTGAATAAGATTTATCTGAGGTAAATTATAAAGGGAATTTCGTGAGGAGTTATTTTTTGACTTTTGAGATTTCGGATTCGATTTTTTTGTTGATTTCGTATTTAACTTGATCGAGTTTTTCTAAAAGGAGTGTTGTGTTGACTTTGTATTTCATTTCGGATTCAATAATGGAGATGCGCTTATCCATTGAGTTGAAGGCGAAGGCAATTGAGATTACTAATGTAATTATGTAAAGGATAAATTTTATAAGTTCGATTGCGAGTTTTATTTTTTCGTCTTTGGGCATTTTTTTACCTCATCCCGGCTAAAGCCGACCTTCTCCTTAGTAAGGAGAAGGAATTTATTTTAGAATATTTATTAATAGTAAAATAATTGAACCGGTTACAATAGTGCCGAATATGAATGTGTTGTAAAATGGAGGATCTTCTTTTTCAATTAATACTTCTTTGATTTTTAGTGTGTCAATTCGTGTTTGTATAATGGTGTCGATCCGGATTAGGTCTTTTGAAGTAAGTGTTAGAAAGTAATCTAATGAAATGTTCCCGATTGAATCGGGTTTTAGATTTAGCGAAAGTTTGTAGCTACTATCTTCAGCAGAGAATGTATAAGATGTATCTGCTGCAGAGGGAGTTAGGATAGAAAAGGAATGAAACGATTTTGTTTTTGTTGTGATGGAGTCTTTACCTTGTTTGTAGTGTTGTTTGGTTATGCCGATTGAGTAAGTTCTTTGTTCTTGGTGTGTGGTTCTTGGTTGAATGTGCGATGTGTTTGATTTTATAAAGTTGAGCAAGAAAAAGAATGTTATTGCTGAAATAGTTACGACTGCGATATAGAATATTTTTTGTTGCATGGTTTTATTTTTTTTGAGGTAAAGAAAGAGATTGAGGGTTTGGGATGTAATGTAGAAATGGGAAAGGATTTTATATGTACTTTTCTTAGCCCCGCAGCAAGTGCGGGGTAAACTCCAGAAAAGTACCCAAAGAAACATTCACTTAAAAAGAATTGCTAAAATTTTCTTTACGCTACATTGCAACAAAATAACTCGTCCGGAGGAACCGGACTCAAACAGATTTTGTTGCGGACATTTCGCTACATGAAAATTTTTATACGCAATTCTTTTAAGGTGCGAAAGCACAAAGCCAAACATTGAAAGTTATTTGATTATGTCGATGCGGGAGAACCAACCTATGAAGATTTCTTGCGTATGGTCGCGCTCCATGATTTGTATGAAGTGCTTGGCTTGGTAGAAGTTTAAAAGATTATATATGAGTTTTTCGCCGTTGGCTGTCAAGCATTTTTTGAGAGCTTCCAGGGTTTGGTTTCCTATTACTCCATCTACAGCGATATCAGAATATAATTTGTTGTTACGGTTTAAGAGATTAATTGTTCGCTGCAAAATTTCTGAAGCTGCTGTTACGCCAAGGTTGATTGAGCTTTCTAGCAGCTCATCTGCGATGAGTTGGGATGGAAGAAGATCTCCTTGGATTTTGTTCCAGAATTCGGTGCGGTAGAATTCTTGTACTAAATTTTGAAGTGTTGGGTTGTTGTTAAGCTGCTGCACAGGCACAGATTGATAATCTGTGCTACGGAGGAAATCATCAATTATTTTCCAGCCTGGCCATGTTGGGTGCTTAAAACGGGAAATGCCTTTGTAGGTGAAGCCGCCGTGATCATTCACGTTGTTGCTGAGGATGCCTTCGGATGAAAGAGCTTTGTTTAATGCCGATATAAAATCTGGTTTCATTTGTCATTTCCGGATTTGTTTTCTGAAAAGTTCTGAACTGCTTTTAAGCCGAAGGCAGAGGTAAGCAAGGTTAGCTTTTCCCAAGTTAGTGTGTAGATGCCTTTGGAGTGGAATTCCATTAGCCAGTCGGCGAGGAACCAGAGGACTATGATTAGCATTGAGATTCTTGTGGAGCTGATGTTGCCTTTGGTGTCGGAGAGGCAGAGTTTGATAAACTGTGCTATGGAAGAAATAAATTTTTTAAGTGTTTGCATGGTAAACTTTTTTGAATGCAAAAAAGTTAGAATGGAGTTTTAGAATCACTGTAGAAGAGAGGAAGTCGGAGTTATTTTACAGATTATTTAAATAAATTGAAAACATAATTTGGGAAATATCTATCTCTGAGCGAGAAAATTAGAATTAAAATCTTTTCCTTTGTTAAATCAAGTTTACTATTCTGCTTTACAAATTTTATAATATGCGAATATTCATCATTTAGCTTTAAGGAAAAATCATAATCTGTTTGAACTTTTATTTTTGAATAATCATATAGTTCATCCATATTATTTATATGATAATATTCGAGCATTATTTCAAGAGCTCTTAAATCGTTTGCAATATCTTCATATAATTTATTGTCATTAATAATTGCAGCAACGTCTAATAATATATTAGCAAAAAAACTTGTTTTTCTTTTAAAATAATTCAGTCCATCCAAATTTTCTGATAATAATTGTTCCATTTCTTCTTTTAACGAACTACCTATACAGCTTAATCCATTCTCGCTATATCTATCGCATAACCATACCGTACAATTAATTAAATATTTTTCTAACTCTATTTTGTTTTTATCCTTCAATAAAACAAGGCATATTAATAAAAATGCAACAGCATAATTATCACTTAAAATTTTATATGAACCTTTTTCTTTCAATAATTCATAAAATGCTTCTTTGATACTTATATTTTCTTTTTCTGATAGTAAAACATGGAGTGCAAACAATTCTAAAGATTTTATACACTTTAAGGGATAATAAAATATTGTAAACGTCCCAGTTTCGTGTAAGAAAAATTTATTTTTCTGTTTTATTGCTTCTTTGTAATAATCGAAATAAGATTCAATTATAAACAATAAATATCCGTTAGTGTAACGCTGATAATAAGTATAAATATTATGCTTCATTAAAACACGTTGTAAGTTTACTACAAATAATGAAGATTCATAATAAAAGCCTTTTTCAAGTAATAACTTAGAAAAGAAATATCCTTCAAATAATATTTGTAATTTATTTTCAGTTTTCGCTATGTCTAATTCTAGCCATCTATTAGTATAATAGTAGATGTCAAAAGAACTCAATAAGATTTTATTTTGTATTTTGGCATAAAGGTCAAAGAATTTACTTATGAATTCGGGTTTATTATGTAATTCAAAAAATGATTCTGCACCGAACTTTTCGAAGTCATTTATTAATTCTGTTTTTTCCCATGTAATTATAGGATTCTGTTTTATTGTATTTTTAACAAATTCGTTAAATTCTTGAAAAGAGATTGTTGCCGGAGGTATAATTCTACCAGTAGTTACGAAATAAACTTGATATTCAAGTTCGTTATGAAAATTGGGATGAGATAATGTGTTTGTAAGAGCTTCTAAAAGCTGAGGTTTAATTTCACTTGTAAATTTACTAAGGTTTATATCTCCAACTTTTAATTGAAATGAATATTGTTTAATAATCTCGCCCTCTTTTTTCTTTGCAATAATATCTTTTCCAAATTCAGTTGAACTATGAATAATATGAATATCATAATATCCCATTTTTTCAAGTAGCAAACTAAAAGGTAAAAATAGTTGAATTTCTTTAATTGATGTAAGATAACTTTCTATAACGCTTTTTAACATACCATGCTTCTTTCTTCTTTTTTATTATTTCTGCTTCTCGTCTTGTTTGTTCCAGAGAAAATTGCAAATTCTTAGTTTTCTTCCATGCATCTGGATGCATATGTATTTGAGGTAGAATTGGATTACCATCTTCATCAAAGGTTAGTTCTATTTTCTCTAACATATCTAATATTAAGTCAACAGAAAATCCTTTCCCTCTTGCATCAACCACGTTTCCAGTTTTAGTTGTAGCATTAGAAATTTCTTGATACATCATTCTATGTATCGCAGCTAAATGTTCAGTAATTAGATTATAAACACCTTCACAGAATTTTTCTAAATTATAATTTTCTATGTCAGCATATTTCATCTCAATTGTACTACTTATTTCTTGAATAGGGCTATAAGAATAATTCCCTTTTATTTCATATTGAAATCCACCACCATGAATTGTCTTCATAGATTGAATTTGATTTAAAACGTAATCCAAGCTAACTAAATAATCATGATATTTAGTAAGAATTTCAATTTCTATATTTGCTGAAGAAACTATCATCTTTGAAAAAGATTAATTAATAAAAATGTAACAAATGATATGTTCAAAGTTTAATTCCTATCTGTCTGAAAGCTTCTTCGATTTTGTCTTCTTTAAAGAAATCTCGTCTATTGATTCTATTACCAATAGATTTGAATATTTGTTCTAGTAAAAGTGTTTGAATAATAATACCTCAATTATTAGAACCAAGAAATATTATACCGGCTAGAATGCCTAAGCCGAATAGGAAACTTCTGTTTCTACGAATTTGTTCTTCTTCTTCTAGTTGTTTCATTTTATTTTCTTGGTCAATTAAGTTCTGCCAATGATTAAGCAATATATCTTTTATTTTTTCAACACCCGTAATTGGATAGTTCTTGTCAAGAGAAATAAAGTCATGGCCGTATAAAAAGCCACTATATTTAGTCTCTAATCCTTTTTCCATCACAAGAACTATCGGTTTATTTAGTGTATCTAATGAACCAATTTCTTCTCTGACAAAACCGGAATTGAAGCCTTCAGATGTTAAAAGGACAAGTCCGACATCACAGTTTTTAATCATTTCTCTAATTTTGTCTGAAACAGTTGATTGCATTTCAAAATAATGTTCAGCTATAAATAGAGTGATACCATAGGGCTCCAAACTATTTCTTAAATTCATAAGAAGCGTTTTATCTTTCATTGAGTGACTTACAAAAATTTTCATTGCCTATATCTCCTTAAAAAACATTTAAATCAAGACTGCAGATAGCTATTGATAAAATACGCAAAACTCATGTTAAGCATAACAACATTATGTGGGATTAAAACATATTGCCAGGGTTTGCCGGAGTTTTGGGAGTTGAATTCGGAGGCGTATTTGCAATATTGTTTGGCTGCTGCGGCTTTTTCTTGGACTTCGGTGTCGTCTATATCGCTTTCTTTTTTTATCTCTATTAGGTAAATGGTATCGTTTGTTTCGGCTACGAAATCCGGACGGTATTGTTTTGAGTTATGTCTCCAATATATTTTGAATTGGTTAGGCGCAGGACGTAACCACTTTTTAACTTCTGTATCCTGCTCGAGTATTATTGAGAAATCTTTTTCTGCTTTGGAATCGAATTTATAGAGCGTATGAGAAGCTTTTTTGAATCCGGTAAATACTTTAGTCGGGATTGCGGATGTAGGAGTAATTGTTTCTTTGAAATCACGAATTGAATCTTGTGTGAATTTGGTGTAGTTGTGGTCTTCAATTCTTGTGAATGCTTTTACGTCAATAACCGGTTTTTCAAATTCCGGAGCTTCCAGGTAAAAATGTTCCATCAGTTGTTTGAATATGAAACTTGCTATTTCCCGTTTATTGTACTGGACAACATTTATTAGTCCATCTTCATTAAGATAGGTTTTGAATTTTTCTATTGCCTGGTCTGCAAGCTTGAATAGAAGATCTGTTTGGGTATCGTAATCTATCTCGGAATAATTTATAAGCTCATTTACTATAAGGTTTGCCGGAGTATCGAGGATTATTTTCCCGCCACCTTTTAGGGTTTCGGTATCATTTTCTTGTTCACGTAATTTTTTAATTAATATTTCTTCAGATACCGGCTGGTAGTTTAAAGCGATTATATCAAGGTCAAAGTCTTTGAAACCGGATTTAGTTTCGTTGCTTGGCTGAATTGTTATGCGCGGGATCTCAATTATATTTTCAGTAAACTCTTGAACAACCGCTTCATATCTTTGTTCAGCTTCTTTTATAAGATCGGTTGCAAACATATTCTGCTGCGGATCGGAAAAGATTTTTTCTTTTACCATTTCAAGAGCAATTTTCTGAATGTCTTCTCTTTTAAGGTCAGCAACATTCTTGACATCTTTTTCTTTGTTTAGTTCAGGAAGGACTTCGTTAATTATACGAGTAACCTCAAGCGTATTTGCAGCTTTCTGTTTTTGTTCAGGCTCCGTAATCGTTTCGAGCTGCTTTTTCTGTTCTTCATATTTTTGCTGAGATGTGGAGACAGAAACAACAACTTCTTTCGGCTGACTTAATTCTTGTTCATCAATTACAATTATGTTCTGCTGCTTAATAATTGAATCCGGCTTGTTGGCTTCATCGATTATTTCTTGAAATTTGTCGTGGGCAACGATTGTAAGCTTATCTACTTTATCAACGGCGGTTCTATTGCCGTAAGGTAATCTTAGACCTCTTCCGATTGTTTGTTCCCGGAGCGTCATTGAGGCTGCTGTTCTTAACGGAATGATTGTATAAAGATTTGTAACATCCCAGCCTTCTTTAAGCATGTTAACATGAATTACGATTTCAATTTTGTTGTCATAGCTTTCGAGCGAAAGAAGCTTGGCAACGTTCTCGTCTTTTTCTTCACCGGATTGATTAGAATGGATTTCCATTACCTTATCGATATAGTTACCATTAAAGAAAGATTGTGAAATTATTAGAGCTTTTAACCGGCTTGCATGTTCGGTATCTTTGGCAACTACAAGAACGAAGGGCTTTACCAACCGGGCTTTAGCATCCAAGGAATATTTGTACAATTCAACTTTAGTCGCTTCATGAATGCGAATGCCATCTTCCAGCTTTATACGATCCAATTCATCTAATGAATATTGAGCAGGATTAAAATCTTTTCTTGTTGCAACTGCGGGTTCTTTTACAAAGCCGTCTTGTATTGCTTTGGCAAGAGAATATTCATAAACTACATTTTTGAATTTGATTGCATGGCCGGCTCTTTCAACTTGAGGAGTTGCGGTTACCTCAAGTCCAATAATAGGACTAAGTTCATTGAGAACTTCCATTCCGCGGTCTGCGCGGTAATGATGGGATTCATCCATTAGCAAAACAAGATCATCGAGATTGGATAAATAGTTGAAATATGATTCGCCAAGATATTCCGATAAGCGTTTTATACGGGGAATATTACCGCCGCGTGTTTCAGCATTTATTTTTGAGATGTTGAAAACGTTTATATGAATATCGGATTCAAATAATTTTGTTTGGGAAATTTGATCGTAGTTATCGCCGGTTATAATGCGCGGCTGGTTTGTTACAAACTCGCCTATACCTTGAAATACATATTTAGGGCTGGTTGTGTCTGAAAAATCCGCAATCAGCTTATTGTAAACGGTAAGGTTTGGCGCTAACACGAAAAAGTTTTTAATTCGTTTTTCGAGATATAAGTAAGCAATTAACGCACCCATCAGCCTTGTTTTACCAACGCCGGTTGCAAGTGAAAAACAAACGGATGGAAATGTTCTTTCAAAGTCCGTGCATGTTGGATAAGTGGATTTTACTTTTTCGAGTTCTGCGTTTAAGAATTCTTCCCTAAGTCTATCATTTTCGTTTAATGAAGTTTGAGATTCTTCATTTCGCTCCGCTCCATTCAGAATGACACTTTCAGAAATGAATTTCTTCAATGTCAGTTTATCTGCAAGATTGGCGAGGATGTTTAAGCTGTCTTCTTGAGGTGGACGAAGACTTAATCTATTACGAATAAGATTTACGTTGCGGTTCATTCTTCACCTCCATTTTCGGAATTAAAAAGATTTGGCTCTGTTTTACCATTCTTCTTTTTCTTTGGTTCGACAAGCTCACCAACCAGTTTAGTTCGTGCTTTTGGGATGAAGTCAGGTTCATCAGGATTTATAGGTGCGTTAACAATATTAAGGCTGTAGTCTTCTTTACCGAACTCGCATCTACCAAGTAACATTTTAGGAATTTTCTTTATTGTGATGTTTGAGTAGCGATCTTCGCAAGCTTTGGAAAATGATTTACAGCAGATGAGTAAGCTTTCTCCGTTCTGCATTTCTTCGTGAATTCTATCGAGTGTTTCTACCGTTATGAATTGTGTGGTTGTATAAATAAAATCTTTTTCAGTGGATTGACCTTGTTTCCAATAAATTTGTTCATCGGGCTGGTAGCGGAAACCTTCATGCTTAGCCATTGCAGAGGCAAGCATGTTGCCGTTATACTCCGGATTGATTACCCAGTTGTTATATTTGTCTTGCTTTAATAAACTTGGTGCTAGGTAATAATATTTGAAACCGCCGCCGCCTTTCCAACCCACAGTCTCGGAGATGCCCCCTTGATCTGTTCCGTCGCAAACTTTTTGAAGTCGCGGGATGCAGTGAGTATGGCAATGTTCGCCGAGTTCTATACCTATCCATTTGCGGTTCATCTTTTGCGCAACTGCAACGGTTGTGCCGGAACCAAGGAAAGAATCGAGAACCCAATCGCCTTCATTTGATGCTAATGTTAAAATTCTATGAATTAACCGTTCAGGTTTTGGTGTAGCGAAAATATCACTATCATCGAATTGTTTTACTTCTCTCTTTGCTTCTTGATTATCGCCAACTTCGTCACGTAACCAGATAGTTTTTGAAACAATTCCTTCTCTGACTTCAGAAAGAAATTTTTTTAGGCGGGGTTTATTGTTTCCGCTAGCACCGAACCATATTCTATTATCGTTTATTAATTCCTCAATCTTATTTTTAGCATAAATCCAATGACGATTATTTCCCGGGAAAAAACTCTTACCAGTCGGACCAATTATTTCGTACAAACCATATTCAAAGGGGTCTTGGGCAGTTAAATCTGAAGAAGTCCATGAACCACGAGAATCGTTATCTGGATTTGCATATCGTGAATCCATTACATCATTTCTTGGAAGCAGGTTCGTTCGCCACAAATCTTTCCGCTTAGCAAAGATTAATATATGATCGTGACTATCGCTTAACCATCTCGCATCATTTTGTGGTGAAGATTTCTTTTCCCAAATAACATTATTAACAAAATTACTGCGCCCAAAAATTTCATCACAAACAACTTTAAGGTAGTGGCTTTCATCATCATCAATTGAAATCCAAAGCGAGCCTTCATCACTTAGTAGTTTATATAATAATTCAATCCGCGGTTTAATAAGGCTTAACCAAATAGAATGTTCAAGACTATCATCATAATGTTCAAAAGCATTGCCGGTATTATAAGGCGGGTCTATGTAAATACATTTTATTTTCCCGGCAAAGTCTTGTTCAAGAGCTTTAAGAGCGAGAAGGTTATCGCCATAGATAAGCATGTTATCGGTGTTCTGATGGGATCCCGAAAAAAGTTCGGGACTACCGCTTGCGCGATAGGATTTTTCCGGGTCTTCAATAAGAATGCGCGGTTCAAGTTTTGGCTGCTGGTCTTTGCCGATCCAGGTAAGTTCTAGTTTGGGTTTGTGGTTCATAGGTAATCTCATTGTCAGAATCAGAATTTATAGAATTTTAGAATTTTCAGAATTAGTTGAATTGTATTTGGGATTAAATATTAATTTGTATTGTAAACTCTGACTTCCAAAATTAATTAATAATCCCAATGGAAAATCATAAGCTATAACATAATTTTTTGCTTGGGCTAAATGAACATCTTCTATATTTATTAATGCTTTTAATTCTACAACTACTTTATTTTCAACAATAAAGTCAGCTCTGCGTGTTCCGACATCAAAACCTTCATAAAAGATTTTATGCTCTTTTTCTCTTTCGAATTGAATTTGAGCTCTTTCCAATTCAATTGCAAGACATCTTTGATAAATTACCTCTTGAAATCCATTTCCAAGCGTATTATGAACCTTCATAGAACATCCAATAATTTTATAAGTCAATTCATCTTTAACCATAAAAATATTCAGTTAATTCTTAAATTCTGCAAATTCTGATTCTGATGATTTAGAGCAACGAGGTAACAGGCGTATTTTGTAAGGGCGATATCGTTAATGGTTTTAGCGGCTCCTTTAGGCATGGGTATCGTTTTGCTGATATCAGCAAAATGATCGGGAACCTTTTCACCGGCATTAGCGCAAGCATCCTTTGCCTTTGCAATTGCGTTCTCGAAGTTAAGCCATTGAGTATAGTTAAAAATATCTTGTAATTCCCGAGCACTCCAACATTCAACACCTTCCAATAAATAACAGGCATGTTCAAATTTTTGGAATAGTTCGGAGATGAGTTCTTTTTTCATAACATAGCCTTAATGATTTGATTTAAAATATTAAAGAAGGTTTAGGCATGTTAATTAAATAAATCAATATAAATTTTAATTTCGTTAAATCTTGAATGTGGAATTTCATCATCATGCTGCAGACGACCCACTATTATAGCAGGATGGATTCGGTTTATTTTTGAGAAATTCAAAATAGAAGATTCGGTAAATGGTTTTAACTGTAGAAGTTGCCAGTAAAGCTGATCAGGTATAAATATCTTTCCGGCAAATTTATCAGCTTCCGTTTCTTTTTCTTTGTCAATCTTGAGACCGGTAACATCTTCAAGAAAGATATCTTTTTTGCCATGCAATAAAATGTGTGCGGCTTCGTGAAAGAAAGTAAACCAGAAATGGTCATTAGTCTTATATCTGCCGGACAATTGGATTAAGGGTACAGTTGTATTAAAAATCCAACGCGCTGCACCGCTGATTGTAGCCTTGGGAATATTAGGTGTATAAACCACAGCAACACCTGCTTCGGAACATAATTTCTGCAATTGATCCTTAAAGTCAGCGGGATGGTTAAAAGATAATTCTTTTATCTTTTCGAAATTGTTTTTAAATAATTCTTTATTGAATTCTTTCACTTCTAATTTTTTAGCATCCAGCTCACCTTTGCGGAGCCATACCGTAACAGCTTCGGGTTCATTAATATGAGCCAGAGAAATTTTGAAAGCAACGCTAGCAGCTTTGTTAAGATAAAGCGTATTCCATTGTTCGGGTGAAGCGATACCAAAATAATTTAATAGTACTTTTGATAGTTCGATAGGATTTTTTGAGCCTGGGATCCAACCAAGCTTAATCATACTGGATATAGGAAAATTTTTAATCCAGTCCTTACAGCTTTCCAGGAATTCATCGAATTCAATTTCGGCAAGCTCTTTCCGGTACTGCCGCTCTCGTTCGATCCAAAAATCTGCAGGTATGCCTAAAACTTTTTCTAATGCTATAGCAATTGCAGTAGTAATCGATTCTTTACCTTTTATAATCTGGTTAACGTTTTTAATATTCTTACCCAGGCGTTCAGCAAGCTCATACTGATTCATTCCAATTTTATCTAAAGTCTCCTGGATTGTATCGCCGGGAGGCGAGAGCAATTCCTTTTTAATATTATAGTCGTTATTCATTTGACACCTTTAAACTTTTAATGATAATCTGTTACTTCAATAATTTTAATTTGAGTAACTAAATTCCAATCAAGTCCACCATCTTCCTTAGCAAGTACAGGATTTTGATCAGGTTCAAAAATAATTCGCCAATTACCAGAGATATCTACAGCAAGAGAACCTTCTCTATCGGCGTGAAGTTCATGGCAATTAGCAGCCGGAATAGTTTTCATAACAGCGAGAGAAGAAGCAGCGCTTAATTCTTTCATTCTTTGGTTTACCTTTTTTGCCATTATGCCGTAAGACTTTGAAATTTCCTTTGGCACTGTTAAGCTCTTTTCGAGTTTGTTAGACTTGTATGAAATTTTCATATGAAATATAATATTATTTACAATAATTGTAAATGATTTTTAGGATTTTAGTAATTTTTATTTTACAAATGAAGGATTAAGAATTACACAAGATTATCATTCCCAATCTCTTGTTCATTTAACTCCAAGTCTTGACCTAATAGTTTTACAGAACTTTCTTTTGGTAAAGCTTGAACATCACGTAGCTTTCTTTCAATAGTGCGAGACTTTCTGCCAGCTTGTTCAATAACATTACTTGCTTCTTGTAATTTTTTATGAGTTTTATTTAATATTTCACCAAAATTTCCAAATTCCGTTTTAACGGCACTTAGAATTTCCCAAACTTCGCTTGATCTTTTCTCAATAGCTAAAGTTTTAAATCCCATTTGAAGACTATTGAGTAATGCGGCTAAATTAGTAGGGCCTGTAATTATCACTTTATATTCCCTTTGTAAAGTTTCGAACAAACCAACATTTCTAAGAACTTCAGCATACAAACCCTCAAAAGGAAGGAAAAGGATGCCAAAGTCAGTAGTGTTGGGAGGATCAAGGTATTTTTCTTTAATATCTTTTGCGCAAGATTTAATTCTGGCACTTAGAGCTTTGGTTTTTTCTTGTATAGCATTAACATCACCTATATCATAAGCGTTTAATAAAGACTGATAATCTTCCGTTGGGAATTTTGAATCTATGGGAAGCCAAACAATCTTGTCCTTATCTTCTCTTCCCGGTAATTTAACGGCATATTCGACTATTGTATTACTATTACTTTTAGTCTTTACATTTTGTGAGTATTGATCTGGGGTTAAAATCTGCTCTAAAATATTACCTAATTGGTATTCGCCTAAGACACCACGCGTTTTGACATTACTTAAAACTTTTTTAAGATCGCCGACACCGCTTGCTAGACTTTGCATTTCTCCCAATCCCTTGTGAACTTGTTCTAATCTATCACTGACTTGTTTAAATGATTCTCCCAATCTTTTTTCAAGAGTTGATTGTAATTTTTCATCAACTGTTGCCCTCATTTCTTCGAGCTTCTTTGAATTATCATCTTGCATTGTTTTTAACTTATCTTCAACAGTGTTACGGATTTTATCTAGTCTAATTTCAATAACACTATTAAGCTCTTTTTGGTCTTTTAACAGACCGTCAAATTTTTCTTTAATAAGCTCATTAAATTCCTTGATATCTTTAGAGGATTGTTCTTCAAAAGATTTAAGGGATTTACTTAAATCTTCCCGGCTTTCTTTAGCATTTTGATTAAGACCTTCAAGAAGGTTTTTCAATTTAGCATCAACATTTTGATTTATCTTTTCTGCAGTAGTGGATACATCTTTAAGAATTGAACTAAGTTCTTCCTTAAATTCTTTATAAGACTTTTCTGTTTGCTGCTGAAAATCCTTTAAGTTTTGGTTATTAGCAGAAGTGAGCTTGTCTAATTTATCTTCATTTGATTTAGTTAAATTTTGTAATTGAGTAGAGAAGCCATCTAATTGATTTTTCTGTGAGGCTGCTATTTCATTTAACCTGTTAGAAATAGATTCACCGAAATTTTTAACAATATTGCTTAGTTCCTCACGCTGCTCCTTATTTTGTTTATAGTTTTCATCACGGTTTCGAGAAAATTCATCTTTGAATGAACTTTCAACTTTTTGAATTGATTTGTCGAGAATGTCAAAATTATTTTTAAGTTCAGAATTAGAAGTTGATCCATTATTTTTTATTGTTACCCAAATATTTATTAAACCGATTATTAGAACAGCAATTAAAAGTATATCAATCATTTTGTTCTCCTCTTAAAAATTAAACTAATTTCCACTTAATTATAAAAAGTTTATTAACAACAAGATTTTGCTTCAATCTTTTTTCGATACCGGAGATTAAATCTTCTTTACGCCGGTCAACTTCATCTTGAGACTTAAATAGCTCAAGGCGAAGCTCGTTTCTTTTTTTCTCAAACTCTTTTATTTGTCTTTGAGCTTTAACTTTTTCTTCGAGATTAAGAATTTTTTTAGATTCTGTTTTTCGTGATTTAATATCTTTATCAAGCTCTTTCAATTCAATTTCCAGGCTGTTCTTTTTATCCTCAGCCCAGTTGTCAAGCTTGTTCATTTCAAGATCAAAAAACTCTGAATTTCTTTCAGTGTTGATATTAAGAATTTCAGATTGACTTTTGCCCTTAATGTTATTTAGGATAAGAATTATTTCATCCGAAGGCTGGATAGTAAAAGCATTAACCTCAGCAGGCAGAGAAAATAAACGGATACATTGTTCCGATTCCAACTCAGCACCATCATTAGTAACAGCGGATAGAATTAAGTGATCTTCTACTTCAAATGAAGAAATAGTAAGCATAGATAATGTTAACCATCCGGAATGACTTAAGAGCGGTTCTAGAATTGAAATCTTTTTACTTGAAGAACTGTAATTAAAAACCAGTTCGGAATTTTCGGAAGGATATTCTTTGCACTTCTTAATTATATGCTGAGCTAAAGGGTGCCCGATGCGATAAGTATTTGCATCGTCAATATTCTTACCAATTTTATAAGGACCAGGATGAATTTGTTCTTCCGGGAAAGGATTGTCGGTTAAATCGAATGAACCTTCAGTGTGATCAAATTTCGCATAAGGTTCAAGATAATATTTAGTTAATTGCCAAAGCCAATTTTCATACTTGTTAAGATAGAACTTACTCTCTTCAAGGTTTATTCTTAATTTTTCGTGAACTTCTTCATCGAAATTTTCGAGCAGGTTTGCCTTTATTTGTGAAATATTTTCAACGATCTCGGTTTCCATTTCTCTTTGTAATTCATCGAAAGCATTTTGTATCTCTTCTTCTGTTCTACAATTTTGATAAATAGCCGCAATGCGTTTTTCGAAATCGACGCCGGATTCAATAGTGCCGAGAACTTCATCACTTGCGCCGAACAAACCGCTGAATAATCTAAATTTTTCCGATAGTAATTGAAAGACTCTCTGATCAGCAGCATTTATTCTGTTCAGGAAATTAACTACCACGACATCATACTTTTGTCCATAACGATGACATCTGCCAATTCGTTGTTCAATACGCTGCGGGTTCCAGGGCAAGTCATAGTTTACTACTAAAGAGCAAAATTGGAGATTGATACCTTCGGCGGCAGCTTCAGTAGCAATCATAATTTCCGCATAGTCACGGAAGTATTCTACAATAGCTTCTCTTGTATCGGCAGTTCGAGAACCGGTAACTTTGTCGGTACCATTATATTTATCTAACCAAGCTTGATAGATGCGCTTTGATTCCAAATCATTATTGGAACCATTAAACAGGATTACCTTATCGGCGTAGCGGGAATTTTCCAGGAGTTCTTTCAAATAAATTTGAGTACGTCTTGACTCAGTAAAGATTACAGCTTTACGTTTACCGCCTTTTTGTTCAGTTTCAGCAAAGCCTAACTCCAGGGCAGTTAGTAAGGATTCACCCTTTGAGTTCTTCTGAATAGAGTTTGCAAGCTTGAAAAATTCTTTTAGCTGTTCAATTTCTTGTTTAATTTCTTTTAGCTCGTCATCTGTTAAATGGTGATCTTGATTTTCAGTTGGGTTTTCTTCATCAGTCCATTCATCACTCAATTCATCTAGAGTTTCGAATTCGTTAGAAAGTTGCTCATCAAATAAAGCGGGGTTATTATGAAGTTCTACTTTTAGCTCAAGCTTATTTTTAAGAGATTCCAAAGTACCGGCGATAGCATAAGATGAAGAAGCTAAAAGTTTTCTTAAGATAAGAGTCATCAACTGTCTTTGACTTGCAGGTAAGGCAAAGAGATTGGGCTTTTGAAGATATTCAGAAACTAAATTATATAATTGGTGCTCTTCTTCGGTAGGAATAAATTCTTGTGTTATAGGAATACGATTAGTGTACTTGATGTATTCCAAAACTTGGCGTCGGAGGGTTCTTTTACAAACCGGCTGCAATCTTGCTTTTAAATCATCGAAGTTGTCGTTCTCTACTAATTTAAGGAATTGATTTTTGAAACTTTTAATATCACCAAAAGTGTATTCATCAATTATGCTGACAAGACCAAATAATTCGAGAAGAGAATTTTGAAGCGGTGTAGCAGTTAAAAGAATTTTAGGAGAATTGGCAACAGAAGCTTTGATAGAATTAGCAATTTTATTTTGAGGCTTATAAACGTTTCGTAAGCGATGAGCTTCGTCTATTACTACAAGGTCCCAATTGATTTGTTGAATATAGGATTCTTTACTTCTAGCGAAGTGATAGGAACAAATAATAATTTCATCTTGATGGAAAGGATTTAGATTTCTCTTTTTAATTTGCTCATTGAAAGATTGAGATTCTAAAATAACGGAAGAGAGATAAAATTTATCGCTAAGCTCTTGATACCATTGTTTCCTTAAATTTGAAGGTACAATGATTAAGATTTTTCTTTTCCGTTCAGCCCATTTTTGAGATATAACTAATCCGGCTTCAATAGTTTTACCAAGACCTACTTCATCAGCTAAAATTGCGCCAGTAGAAAGCGGAGATCGAAAAGCAAAAAGCGCAGCTTCAACCTGGTGAGGATTTAGATCTACTTGTGCATCGAGAAGTGTGGCGGCAAATTTTTGTATGTTATTTGAGGGACTACGTTTTGTTAGTTCATAAGCGAAGTACTTTGCATGATAGGGAGTAATGTTCATGAAGGTATTGTGTTTTGAATTAAAGAATTATTTTGGTTAAGCATTTAAGACTGCAACCCCTTTAAGTTTTATATTTTTACTAAGTAATTGATTTTCATGAGTATATATTACTAAAATTTATAAAAAGGTGAAACAGTAGGTTAAAAATAATTTAATTGAAATGGAGGGAACTTTGTTGTTGAATTTGAATAGGTATGGAGAAGAAAATGCAGCAGAGCGCATAGAGCAAAGCGCAGAGAGCAAAGGGTAAAGCGAAAGGAGTAAAGAGTTAATGGAGTACGATTAATTGATAGATAAAAAACATGTGCTGAACCTTTGAATTTATAAGAGTTTGGTTTATTTTTTTTTGTTATAATTTATTGAATTGGGAAAAATTAAGTGGTTGTAGAAAATGTTACGGGATTATGCTGAATTACTGAATAAGGGTTTGTAAGCGGGCTGCTATTTGATTAGATGGATTTGACTTCCTAAGAATAAAAAATAATTTGATTTGATTGCATGCCTTTTAGGTTTTCTTAAAAGTAAAATTTTTGAGAAAAATAGAACGCGGATAATGCAGATATTTGCGGATTTGCGCAGATTATTTAATAGACAATTACTTTTTAGATAGACCTGTAAGGAAAATATTGTAATATTTTAAAATCATAACTGGCAGGATATAAAATGTATACTGAGAGCAAACCGGAAAAAGTTAGGAATAATTTTGATTCATTAAAAGAGTCACCGGAATTAAAATCTGAGGCTAATCTACTCCAGAGCCTGATGAACAGCAGGCTCAAGCTCCCGGCTGAAGATACAAACGCGGGACATAGGGAAAGACTTAGAACACGATTTGAAAAATCCAAGTTTGAGGGCTTTAATAATTATGAAGTTTTGGAATTATTATTGACTTATGCAATTCCAAGAAAAGACACTAAGGGGTTATCTAAGAATCTACTTAAAAGTTTCGGATCGCATAAAAGAATATTATCTGCAGATACAAAAGAGTTAGAACAAATAGGCGGCTTAGGCAGACAATCAGCAACATACCTTAAAGTTTTAAGTGAGTATATAAAATTTTATTTTGAAGACCAGGTTGAAAAGAATGAAATTCAGTTTATAAGTCTTGACCAAACAGTAAAATATTTTAGGGCAGTAATTGGAAGTTACAAAAATGAAGTTGTGAAAGTGTTATATCTGAATTCACAGAATAAATTGGTTCATAAAGAATTAGTAAGTGAAGGCACAGTAAATGAATCAATTTTAAATATTAGAAATATTGTAGCAGCGGCTCTTAAGTATGAAAGTACATCTGTTATAGTTGCACATAATCATCCGAGCGGTGTTCCGGAACCATCCGGGTACGATGATAAAATTACAATAAAAATAGCTGAAGCACTTAAGGTTGTAGAAATAGATTTGCAGGACCATATAATAATTGCAAGCGAAGGTTATTTTAGTTACAGAGAGCAAGGGATTTTATAAATGTTGGTTGTGGTTTAACGCCTAAAAAAGAGGATAATATGAATGACAATGCAAATCAAAACAGCCTATCAAGAAAAGAAAAATTTACAATAGAAAAGATTCTTAATACGTGTGAAAAGCAGAAAACAAAAGGCGAAAAGGTTATATATCTTAAAAAAATAATAAGCGATTGCAAAAGGATTATTGAACTAGTAGAGAAATTAGATGTTAAATATTTAGATGAAAATTTCATAAAGAAGCTGGAACAAGATATTGATGAAAATTTGATCTGGTTTTTAGGCGTAGGAGGTGAATTACATCAGGGGGCATCTAGTAAGGTAGTAAGGGAAGAAAGAAGGTACTACCTGGTTTCAAGGGCAGGAAGTAATATAGTAAGAGATATTAAAAACGTAATCGAAGGCATGAGGAATATAAAGGGAGTGCTTGAAGATGACGTAGCCGTAGTTGAAACTACGGAAAGCAATGCAGAAAAGGCGACAGTGGGTACAGGTAATAGGATTAAGGCAGAATCCGGAATGACGGATATTGTAAGAATATTTGAAGCAATGAAAGAGGAAGCAGTAATCTGGAGTAGAACGCCAGTAAAAGATATTGCAGAATTATTTTTCAGCGAGCCTGCAGATAAATATCTGTTTGTAAAGAGATACAATTCGATCAAGTACCAACTAAAGAAGGATGGAAGCTCATCCAACAGTGAAGCGCTTTTAAGGTTTGTAATTACTTTATGCAAAAAAAGCTTTCATGATAAAGATTATGCTCTGGAAGAAATTATTAAGAGCCTGGAGGAAATGCAAAAAACATGATATCATGAATATAATGAATTTTAAATTTTATTTTTATTTAGTTGGTACTCAGAAAAATAAGGAGTATCAACGATGCACGAGCAGGAAATTTTACTGAGGCTGAAAGAGATTGAAAATCTGTTGAGGGGAAAGCAAAGCGATCTACTAAACCTAAACCAAGCAGCACAATATTTAAGCATATCGAATTCACAACTCTACAAGTATACAAGTCAAAGAAAGATTCCATTTCATAAGCCAGCGGGGAAGTATCTATATTTTTTTAAGGAGGAGTTGGATGAGTGGATTTGCAGGAATGAAGAATGTCGATTGTCGAATGAAGAATTAGGATTGAAGAATGAAGAATTAGGAATGAAGAATGATGATTCTGGAATGTCGAATGACGAAGGACGATTGTCGAATGAAGAATTAAAAGAAATGGAGACCGGGGAAAATCAGAAGGAAATGTTTGATGAGGAAACGAAGCCGCCGTAAGAGAAAGATGAATGTAGATTGTTGAATGAAGAATGTAAGTCAATTAAAAATTCAAAATAAAAAATTATTTGAAATATGGATGGATTAACAAGTTTGTTAGAAAAATTAAGTATGGAGGATGTTGAGAAGTTGAAAGTCTTAATGTCTTTGAGTACTGAGTCAACTGCAAAAGAAATTGTAACGCTGCGGGTGTTTATTGAGGAATATAAAATACTTATTAAGAATAATAGATCGGCTTCTTATTACAGATCTGTTTCTATAGCATTAACGTATTTGGAAAAATATTTCAAGCCGCAAAAAGCAATTGGAAGTATTAATATGAAGGATATTGAATCTTTAATAATGTACCTACAGCAAAAAGTAAAATCGAACAAAAATAACGCAAGCCGCAACGGGTATGGTTACGTAGTTTATTATATGAATTTGAAAGCTGCTTTCAATAAGGCAAAAGATTGGGGATATGTAAAGGAGAATTACTTCACAAAAATAAAGTTACCCAAGAGACAAAAGACAGCACCGGCATATATTGACAGCAAACAGCTTTCTGTTATAAGCAGCAAGATAGAAAATGAAGTTGTAAGGGATGTAATTGAAATGGGTTTTTATACAGGTATGAGGCGCGATGAGATTATTAATCTTAGATGGAAGAATGTAAATCTAAATACATTAACAATTACCGTAGGCGATGAAGAATATACTACAAAGGGAAGAAAGCAAAGGTTTATTCCTATATGCGAAGAAGCATTACAAATATTCTTAAAAATTCAGAATGCAAAATTTTCGCGAAAGAAGATATTTGAATATGTGTTTTGTAATGGTAGAGGTAAAAAATTTACCGGAGATTATTTTACAAAGAGATTTAAGTCTGCTTGTAAGAAAGCGGGAATTGACAAATCAATTCATTTTCATTCACTAAGACATTCGTTTGCATCTAACCTTGCACAGAAGGGTGTAGCGTTGAATACTATAAAAGAATTATTAGGGCACAGCTCCATAGCAACAACAGAAATTTATAGTCATTTGAATTTGGAAACTCTTAGAAAAGCAATAAGTGTGTTGTAAGATGGAAGCTGGATGCAGGGTACAAGCTGCTAGAATTTGAAAAACAAATATTCATTTGATAGTTGGAATAGAAAGGAGTTTAAAATGACTTATTTGTGGCAGGAAGAAAGAGGAAAGAAATTTTATAAAGTTCAAACGGATGATAAAGAAGCTGCAAAGAAAATGAAGAGAAGAAATGGATTTCGTTTGTGTGGGTTTGCGGTGAATAAAGATCCTGTTACCGGGACAGGGCTTTGGATTTTTAGCTGCGAATTTTCGAGACCGGACAAGGCTAAACAAGCGTCAAAATCTATTACAGGGAAATCGGCGAAAATCGATTCTGAGGGGGTGCTTTACTTTGAGTAGGGATTATATAGTGGTATGGTTAAGATCGAAGCCTATAAATGAAAAAAGCGGCTGAAACCTACCCTATTTCGTAAGGAATTTCGAATGGCGATTGTCGATTTACGAGACACAGATTTCACAGATTACACTGATTAAAACAAATTAAAACAATTTGGAGGAAAAAAGATGAAGTTTAGAGAGTTAGCGAAGGTTTATAATAAAATTTTTGGGTTTAATGTTTTGCCGGTGCAAGGCAAGAGACCTACTGTTGCCTGGGAGAACTGGCAGCTGATTGAACAAAGCGAAAATGATGTTGAGGAGTTTGGATGGAATTCTGAAGTAACCGGTATCGGCGGGATATGCGGAATAAATGAAATTAGAAATTTGGATTTTGATAAGGTAGCTGATCCGAAAATAGTTGAAATGTTTTCTAATCGGTTGGGATTAGGTGATAAATATTCATGGATAGTTAAGAGCGGCAGCGGTAAAGGTTATCATATTTGGTTTAAGGTTAGTGAAATGCTTCATAAAAAATTAAATGGACCAAAGAGTGTTTATAGATTGAGCCTTAAGCAATCTGATATTTGCGATCATATTGAATTGAGATGGAACCGCGCTCAAACAATCTTGCCTTATTCTTTTCATGAGATTGGTAAGATGTATGAGTTTATGTATGAAGATCCAAAGGAGATGCCGAAAGAAATAAGCGCTGAAGTTTTGCTTGAATGTTTGGAAGAGTTTTGCGATTTGGAAAAAGAAAAGGAAGTCTTAGCTGTAGGCAAAAGAACTTTTGAACCGGCTGGTTTTGATAAAGAAAAATTAGAAAGTGCAATTGAGTTTTTGGGAGGGAAGCTTCCGGGTAAATGTTATGAAGAGTGGTATAGAATAGGATTTGGTCTTGTTACAATTGGTGAGGAAGGACGAAAATATTTTTTGAAGATGAGTTTAAGTAATCAGTATTATCATGATTCTGAATTTGAAATAAATAAAAAGTTTGATGAGCTGCTGCGGAGGTATGACGGAAGAATAACCTTGGGAAGTGTTTATCATATTGCAGAGAAGTACGGCTGGCAAAAACCGTTTGTTAAGTTCTGGTATATGGAGAATGATAAGACGAAAATATCAAAGCAGAACTTTAAAAGATTTCTTGAAGAAAATGGTTTTTGTAAGCTGCAGCTGGAACATGGATATATTTTGTTGAAGGTGAGTAAAAATATTGTACGGGAAGTTGAGATTTTCAATATCAAAGATTTTGTAATTAATTATTTAAAGAGTTTAGATAATGAAATATTTACAGATGCACCAAAGTCAAAAGTAATAGATGCTATAATAAAGGGAGCTGGGCAGCATTTTGTGAATGGATTTCTTGAGTTTCTTGAAACAAAGCAGCTTGAGTTTTTGAGGGACACGAAGGATAAAGGATTTTTGTTTTTTGTGAATTGTTTTGTTGAGATTGAACAAAACAAAATTGCAGTAAAACGATATGAAGAGCTGGAAGGATATATTTTGGATAAACAAGTAATACAGAAGAAATATCAAATTGGAAATAATAAATCCGAAATTGAATTGTTGATCAGGAATATTTGTAAGAATGATGAAGAAAGAATTTTGTCTCTCCGGAGTGCGATCGGATATCTGCTGCATAATTACAAAGACTCGACTAATGCAAAGGCAGTAATTTTTCTTGATGAGAAATTGAGCGACGGCGCTTACGGAAGAAGCGGAAAAGGATTAGTTGCACAAGCAATCGGGAAGCTTAGAAAGACTGTTAGGCTGGATGGAAGGAATTTTAATTTTTCACGGAATTTTCTTTTTCAGTCGGTTACACTTGATACAGCGATAATTGAGTTTAATGATGTAAGTAAGAAATTCAATTTTGATAAACTGTTTTCGGTTATTACAGATGATATAACAGTTGAGAGAAAAAATCAGAATGAAATAATTATTCCTTTTCATGAATCGCCGAAAATAATTATCTCAAGTAACTACACAATTGATGGAACTGATGATTCAACTTTGGATAGACAATTTATTATTGAATTTTCGGACCATTATAATAAAAGTCATAGACCGATAGATGAGTTCGGGCATAGATTTTTTGATGAATGGAGTAATGCGGAGTGGAATAATTTTTTGAATTATATGATTGGATGCTTGCAGCTGTATTTGAATAAAGGATTAATAAAATGTTCGCATGTGAATCTTGAAAATAAAAAATTGATTGATTCGACTTGTGAAGAGTTTGCGGAGTTTTTTGAAAGCGTTGATTTTACAATTGAGTATAATAGAAAAATTTTACTAGAAGAGTTTAAGAAAGAGTATGATGATTTTGAGGAATTGAAATTGACTAAATTTACTCGTTGGCTGAAGGAAGCAGGAAGAATCAAAGGATTAAAGACTATTGAAAGAAAATCCGGGAGTGATCGATTTATAAATTTTAAGGGAAATGAAAACGCGACCACTAAAAATGAATCTGGACAGATGGACACTTTGTTTTGAGGTTTGGGCTGCAAAGTGGTTTTTAAAGTGTCCAAGTGTCCAAATAAATTAGAGAAGATTTAATGCATCCTTTAAATTCTGACTTTGAAGATGAGAATAAATTTGAGTAGTGCTCAAGTCTTCATGACCTAATAATTCTTTTACGACATATAGAGAAACACCGCGTTGAACTAACATAGAAGCGAATGAATGACGTAAAGTGTGAAAATGAATTTTATTGTTTAGGCCAGCTGCACGGACTGATTTTTTAAATTGTTTGCTTACGAAATCTTCATTTAATTTAATACCAGGAATGCGAGTGAAAACAAAATTGTTTTTGTCAACATCAATAACTTTTGGAAATTGATTGAGCAGAACATTTCTAAGAGTTTGACAAATTGGAATAATTCTATCTTTTTTACTTTTGGTGGTGAAAGATTCCGAGCATTGAACATTAATTACATTTTGTTCAAAATCTATCCAGCTCCATTTCATGTTAAGTAATTCTCCTAATCGCATTCCCGTATAAAAAGCAGTTGTGAAAAGATTCTTCAAGAATTCATATTTTGTGTTGTTAAGAATAATTTGAAATTCCGTAGCTGAAATAAAAACAGGAAAAGACTTTGTAATTTTAGGAACCTTAACTTTCTTTAATGGATTATCTGAAAGGTAATCCCAAATTACAGCTTTGCTAAATGCTGCCTTTAGAGTCCGATAATAAAGGCTTGTACCCCGCTGTGTTCTGGAAAAAGTTGTTATTATGAATTTATCAAGTAAGCGGACATCTAGCCGAATTAATGAAACATCACCTGTAAAATCAATTAGCATTTTGAACGAGAGCTTGACGGATGATAGATAGCTTTTTGATTTTGTAGCACTCGTATATTCAATATACTCATCGCAAAATTTCGAGAGTAAAACATTTTTAGTCTGCTTCTGTTGCAGTACATTTTGCGGGTCAAAAAATCCATTAGAAAAATTTGCTAATACCCGGTAAGATTCTTGTAAATTAGCTGTACGGGTTGAAACGGTTGTTCGCTTTCCATTAGGAAAATGAACGATTTGATAAAAAGGCGACTTGTTGTTTTTTGTTAGATACATTTTAATAACTCCTTCCGCCTGTATGGACTATGTATGGAGTTACTCCAAAAAACTCAATTTACAGAGTAAAAAGGTATAGAATCCTGATTACTCTTAATCAGCAGGTCGCGGGTTCGAGTCCCGCAGGGTGCACGAAAATGATGCGAAATTGAAAACATTTCGCATTTTTTATTTTAAAGACTCTTATGATTCCACACGAGCTTTGTACCGACTGTGTACCGACCTTTGTACCGATCTTTGATTCTTTTGGGTAGAACAATTCAATATTTTGTAATGTGTTTGAAAATAATAAACTGAAAACCGTTAACAATTTTATTTTGAAACTAACATTACTGATTTGATAATTTGAATTTAACATAAACGGTTTTTATAACTTCCATCTAAAGTTAAGAATTTACTTTTGTTTCTTCAATGATTTCTAAAACTATTTTGTTGGTACAGTAGATTACTCTAAATTCTTTGCCAATAAGAAAACCAGATTCTTCCAGCTTATAATTTTTTATTTTGATTTGCGGAACCTTTTTGAATTCCCGCCTCGTTGGGTGGCTGCTCTCGTAAACCTTCATATTGTCATCCTTTCATTTTAATCAATCATAGATTGCGGCACACTGCCCCCGCAAAAAAAAATATTTTGCCCGCCTATTAATTGCCTTTGCGAAAAGATGCTAAGATGAGGTTGTGGTGTTACGATAAGATGAAGAAGGCAGGCAAGGGCAAAGCAGCGTTAAGAAAAAGGGTGAAAGTTTTTGCCGAATACAACTAAAGAATACGGAAAGAGTGTGGTAAAAACTTTTGTCCCTTTTGCTGCTGCTTTGTTTCATATACCCTTGCCCGTCTTATGATAATGTTAAGATAAGACCAAGCTTGAATCCGGCGGGCAAAATATATTCTAACAGGTACGACGATAGGAGCACCATACAATATTGGAAAATATGTTTTGTTTTGATTGATAAGGAAAAGTAATGTTTGAGTCTGCAGGTATTGACCCCAAAAGCTTTCGGGAGGAATAGCTGCATTCAAAAAGGTGCATAACGTGATGATTAGATGAGAGCCTTGCTGACTGAGCGGAATAGTTGCCCCGAATAGCCGGGACAAGTAAATGAAGCGAAAGAAGCAGGACGGAGGATAGACAGAACCACAAATGCAAAGTAATGTATGCTTGCAGTTATGGAGCGGCAACGACATAGCTGCACTGAAAGACGCCAAAGGTTAAGATATATGAGAGCTGTATTGAGCGAATGTAGTGATTGACGGCGAGAGCCGTCAAGGAATGGAATGAGCGAAAATAGAGCGGAGGTTTGTTAGAACTAAAGATGTAAGGTATTATGACAATTAATTTTTCCGAATGAAGGGAAACGGAATGAGGGATTTTTACGAACCCCGCTAAAGCGGGGTGAAGGAGGTCAATAGAACCATAATAAAAAAGCCCCGATAAATATCGAGGCTTTGGGAAGGAAAAATAAACTAAGAACTTATTAGCTTGCTTTTGGATATATAGAAGAATATTGAACTACTTTTCCATTAGCGGTTTTGGAAGCAACACTGAGCAATAAAATGCTCTTTGTATATTTTGACGCTATAAGTTTCTGCTTGACGTCAAAGTCCAGTTGAAGACTGTATAACTGCGTGAAGTTAAAATTTGCTACTTCTTTGGAAAGTGCAATTATCTGATACGGCTCGTCATCCGGATTACCAGGAGTATAAAAGCATACTAGAGCATTTGCAGAAAGATTAACTTCATCTGCGGAAAAGATAGCCACAGTATTAAGGGCATTAATTGAAGCAGTGACTTTGTCAGTATCAACCACAACAGTATCTGCGGGTAAGCTGAAACCGGCAGGAGTGATGATATTGCTATCAGTTGGTTTATCAGTTGCAGAATAAGCAAAGTTACTTTTGAAGATTGTATTGAATACAGTAATACCAGAACCCTTAACTGTTTTCCATATTTCGGAAAGGGTTGGAAGTGATAAAATATTCTTTGAGAGGTTTGCTGTTACAGCAAACTTTTGTCTAATTTCTACAACAGCGGGGTCGTAGTTGACATTGAAGCTTGAGGGGCGGGCAGCTAAGATTGTTTTGCCTTCTACTGTTCTTGCAGAAAGATTACCTAATCTGCCGCTGAGATTACCGATTACGTTACCATTCAGGATTGCCATAAGGGCTCCTTTTTTTAATTATGAATTAAGAACACGGTGCAATGATAAGTTGAAGGTTTTATGGGTTCACTGTAGTTGTGAGGAAGGAAAAAAAACTACAAAGAAAAATAGGTTAAGGCTAAAGATTAATGAGGCGGAGTTCAGGCTTGTCAGAGGCTTGTTAGGGTTGGGTTTGATGGTTGGTAGTTGTTTGTGGAAAATAAAAATTGAATAATGAACAAGGAATTTTGAATTATGAAAGAGCTAAGAATAAAGAATTATACATCTAAAGTAATATGAAGTGTATTTGGAAAGTTGATTGGTTTTTTGGTTCTATGTCATTTATAGTGGGTAAAAAAATGATAGTTAGCTTAGGCAATCAAAAAAGAAATAATAAATAGGCAGAAGAAATTGAACACAGAAGAATTATTTAAAATGGCAATAGGATTACGACCCCCATGGTTAATAACCAAATTAGAATTTAAGAACATAAGCCAGGGTAAAAGACAATTAAACATATATCTAGATTTTGTAACAGGATCAAAATTTAAGGACAAAAACGGAGAAGAATGTAATATGCACGATACGATAAGAAGAAGCTGGCAGCACTTGATTTTTTTTGAACATGAATGTTACCTACATGCAAGAGTTCCGAGAATAAAAACAAGCGATGGAAAAGTTCAAAATGTAGAAGTGCCCTGGGCTCGTCCGAACAGCGGATTTACACTATTATTTGAAGCCTTCGCTATGCTTCTAATGGAAAACGAAATGCCCGTCAATAAAGCGGCAGATATATTCAAGGTATATCCGAAGCGAATATGGACAATTTTTAATTACTTCATAAACCTTGCATTAAGCAAAGACGAACAATCCGGAGTAAGCTCTATTGGTATAGATGAAACATCACGTAAAAAAGGACATGATTATGTAACTGTTGCTGTCGACCTTCATGAAAGAAGAGTCCTTTTTGTAACCGAAGGAAAAGATGAAAAAACAATTGATAGGCTTGGAGAACACTTAATTAAAAAAGAAGTTTCGCCCGATAAGATAGAACAAGTAAGCATTGATATGTCCCCGGCTTTTATTGCAGGTATTAGTAATACTTTTCCTAAAGCTAAAATTACATTTGATCGTTTTCATATTGTAAAACTCCTAAAAGAAGCAATGGACAAAGTAAGAAAAGATGAAAGACGAGAACATGAATATCTCAAAGGTCATAAGTATACCTTCTTAAAAAGCAACAAACATCTTTCTGAAAGTCAGAAGGAGCAGAGAGAAGAATTAATTGAACTTTATCCTAAAGTTGGTGAGGCATATCGGCTCAAAGAACTATTTAATGATTTTTGGAATTTCTCCGACTTCGAAGAAGCCGTTTCTTTTCTTACCTATTGGTGTGATTTAGTTGAGGATTCTGCTATAGTTCACTTTAAGAAGTTTGTTAACACCCTTAATGCTCATTGGACTGGGATTATTAACTACATCAACTCCAAAATCTCTAATGGTATTTTAGAAGGCATAAATTCTAAAATTCAATTGGCTAAAAGAAGAGCAAGAGGATTTAGAAACATAAACAACTTTATCAATATGATTTATTTTGTCGCTGGTAAACTCAAATATGATTACCCACTATTTTCGACATAGACCCGAATTAACGAGATACCTTTGGAAGCCTGGCAGCGTGGATGGGATGAGGATGGGAAGAAAATGAGTTATGAGATTGCAGAGATTGATTATACTTTCATTGGAAAAAGGAAGACCTCCCATCTAGTTGTTAAACGTGAGAAGAAAACACAATTGGATATATTCGATTGTTCGGAATACCGGTACTGGGCTATCCTGACAAACTTATCTCAACAGACCCACAGTACAAATCAAGTTATCCTTACACATCAAATGAGAGGACAAATGGAGAAAAGCATTGGAGAGTTAAAGCATCAGTGCTCTTTAGATCATTTACCATGCGGACAGTTCAGTGCAAACGCAATGTATTTTACAACTGGTATACTTGCCGCCAATCTTCTTCAGTTACTTAAGAGGGATACTTTTTTTGATGACTATCTAAAGGCATCTATAAAAACCTTCCGTTACAAGATGATTCATCTTCCCGCCAGGGTCATTAAACACGGCAGAGTACTGTTCATTAAAATTGTAAGCTCTATTGATAAATACCGGCTGATTGAATCAGCATATCTCCGATATACTCTTTCTCCCAAGCCAAGTTGAACAAGTAGAGTTCTATCTTGAATATTTTATGATTAAATGATTTTTATACGGACATCTATTTCACTCAGGGGAACTCATTATCTTAACGAACATTAAAATACTATTTGGTTTTAGCAGCAAGTCTCGATTTAATGAAAATGAAGTTTGAACATCCCAAATAGCTTTGACACTTTTATTCTTTTAGGCAAATCTTAATTTTTCCCTCTTTTATTTATCCGATTATTTTTCTATATCGGATTTGAGGAAATTACTTCTCGGGTTTTTCCATCTACTCGGTAATTCAACTGGTTGCTTGCAAAACATCCAATAATTATCTTTCTACGCACAAAAATCGAAGGAATTTATTAATGGATAAGACAGTAATTAATATGACGAAGAAAAAACGAATCGCACTAATAGCCCATGACAACAGGAAACTTGATCTTCTTGAATGGGCAAAATATAACCGTGAAATGCTTGCAGAACATGAGTTGTTTGGTACCGGTACTACAGGCAGCTTAATCGAAAATGAACTTCAACTGCCCATTACCAAATTTAGAAGCGGACCGCTTGGCGGCGACTTGCAGACCGGTGCTAAAATTGCCGAAGGTGAAATTGATTTTTTGATTTTCTTCTGGGACCCCCTAGAACCGATGCCTCACGATCCGGATGTTAAGGCTCTCCTTAGAATTGCTGTTGTTTATAATATTCCGGTTGCATGTAATCGCGCTTCGGCAGATTTTATAATTTCATCTCCTCTTATGTCCTCTGATTATTCCAGGGAGTTGATAGATTATAAAGAAAGAATAACCAAAGTTGAAGGGAAACATATCTATATTAAATAGTTTTGTATTGATAATACAAACTCTTAAAATCTTCTTGCTCTTACTCCTAATCGTAATAATTTGATAAAGATTAAGAAGAGCATATCAGTTTATAAAGACATAATTAAAACTTAGAACCCAATTAAAAATATTACAATGCATAAACCAACCAATCCCACAGTAAAATCTGCAGCAAAGGTTTTATGCTTTGTCTTTATATTCCTCCACAACTTAGCAATTCCGATCATTACAAGTGCAAGCAGTAAAGTTGCGGCAATACATTGAAGCGGATAAAACTTTCCGCCGAAAATTGTAGCAATGCTTGTATCATCCCAGAAATGTCTATAAATAATCTGCAGATGAAGCCAGTAAACAAGCAGCGATTCGCGACCGACATCCAGCACGAAAGAAGCTCTTGTCTGCCGCAGTTCGGCATAATGCCAGCACAAACCTAATAAGAATATTACATAGCCAAGCCGCTGAAAAAAGAAAACCGGCTGCGGCGAAATGGATAGAGATTGGAGATTTACAAATTCAGAAAGAAGAATATGTCCTGATAATGCCACAATAATTCCCGCACCCATAATTAAGTTAACAAAATTTTTCTCACGATTATTTTCTCGTGCATCAAGATAAAATTTACATGTAACCGCACCGGCAAGTAGAAATCCAAGCCACGGGAAAAGCGGAAAGTAAGAGCCGTTCATCGTATTAAAATAATTTGCCAAAGCAACAGGCATGAATCCGGCAAAATTAATTTTCCAAAAAAGCGGAGTTAAAACGACAACCACAACTGTCAAAGTCAGAAGAACATAATTGTAAATCTTTTCTTTCTCGATGATCAATTTTAGTAAAACCAAAAGCAGCAGACCAAAGCCAATGCATTGGAGGATGTCAACATTGTAAAATTTGATAACCACATCTCTGGCGTAAAAATTCATCAATCTTCTCAGTGAAAGAATGGGAAGATGAAGGGAATATCCCGCAAGAATAATTAAACCTATCCTTCCGATTTTTTTCCAGAAGGCATAATTAAACTTACGCAGCTCATCGGATTTACCGCGTGTTGAGATGGCGAATGCGAATCCTGAAATAAAAAGGAATGAAGGCGCTACAAGACCATTGATAAAATTTAAGATTGTAAACCATGCCGTTTCTTTTAGGGCAGGCATCAGCATAACGTTGAAGATATGGACCTCGATCATAACAAGCAGCGCCCAGCCGCGCAAGAGGTCTACAAATATGAAACGGACTTTCTCTCTCAATTAAAATTCTTATAAATCGGTACGAAAATTAATTGATTTTAGGCGCTTCTCAAAAGCTTTAGCCTTGAAAATTTTTTCTACTTAATATAATAACGCATTATCGGTCTGGATTTAGATCTTCTTGCTGCTTCCTTAAACCCTGTTTCTACAAAAGAAGATGGAAATCCTGTCATTCGTTGCCCGACAGTTACACCATCGTACACTAAATCTTATTACAAGAGTTATTTCCGACAGTATAACTGTCGAACAATTGGATAATTCCGGTGAATAATACATATTTAACTAAAAACAAGGCAAGTTTGAAACCTTTCCTTGTTTATTGAATCGAATATCAACATTGAATAAATAAATTAGCTGATGAATACTTTTCAAATAATACTGCTGGTTTTAGCCGGCTTAATCGTTCTTAATTATATAAAGAAAAAAATACAGACTCGCGGTTTAACACATTACTCACCGCAGGAAGCCGGAGAGAAAGTCAAAGGCAGCAGAAATGTTATTATGCTTGATGTTAGAACAAAAACCGAGCGCGACAGGCAATCAATTAAAGGCTCGTTCCATATTCCGCTGCATGAGCTTAATAACAGAGCAGATGAGCTAAACAAGTTTAAGGATAAAGAAATAATCTGCTACTGCCAGACAGGTAACCGGAGCGTAAGTGCAGCTGTAAAGCTTAGAAAAAAAGGCTTTAACGCCGCCAACATGAAAGGCGGAATTGTCAAATGGAACGGAAATAATTTAAGATAAAAAGTTATGAACAAGAATGTTGGAACTGTAGATAGAGTTATAAGAATAATTTTGGCTGTCGTTATTTTGGTTTTACTTTTATCGCATCAAGTAAGCGGCGGTGCGGCGGTGTTTCTTGGAATTGTGGCAGTAGCTTTGGCAGCGACCGGCGGATCAAGAGTCTGCCCATGCTACATGAGATTAAATATTAAGACAAATAAAGATAAGTCTGAGTAAATAAGTTACCCGGACTGTTTTTGATCGTGCTCTTAATCTTACTCTTTCAGTCAGTGGCTGATCCGCCTCAGGTGAAAATCGTAATCGGATTAAATCCGAATTAGAGAAAGATCACGTTTGATTTATAAGAAACTTTAATGCTATGTCATTCTGAATTTATTTCAGAATCTCAAAAATGCGTTAGATCCCGAAACAAGTTCGGGATGACATAAGTAAATTAGGACACTACTAAACTTTGGAATTTATAACTGGATTTTATAAATGATGATTTTTGTTTATATAGTTGCTGGTATTGTTTTCCTTTTTGTTGGCTTACAGCTTTTCATGGTTCTTTCTGCTAAGCGCACAAAAGGGACAAAGCTTTCCGGGCTTACCGGAAAACTTAAAAACCTGGAAAGAAACGGCTCAAGCGGACTTGTCTATTTCTTTTCGCCAAGCTGCAGAGCCTGTACTATGCAAACCCCGGTAATAAAAAATTTGCAGAAGAGCCACAGCAATATTTTTGATGTTGATATTTCTAAGGACATGAGTACTGCAAGGATTTTCGGAATTAAAGCTACTCCTACTACTGTTGCCGTTAAGAATGGTGTAATAGACAAAGTATTTGTCGGATTCAAACAACAAGACATAATTGAAAAACAATTAATGGAGATGAGATGATGAAGTACGGATTTTCAAAAACAGTCAGCTTGCCTTATGAACAGGCAATTGAAAAGATTACCGAAGAATTGAAGAAAGAAGGCTTCGGAGTATTAACAGAGATTGATGTTAAGGAAACACTAAAGAAGAAGCTAAACGTAGACTTTAAGAAGTACAAAATACTCGGCGCATGCAATCCGCCGATTGCACACAAGGCGCTTCAGTTCGAGGAAGAACTCGGCTTGCTTCTGCCTTGCAACGTTATAGTTTACGAGAAGGAAGGCAAAAGCGTAGTTTCTGTCTTCAACCCGATGATAATGACGCAGCTTCTTGAGGGCAAAGAAATGGAGACCATCGCGGAAGAAGTAAAAGGAAAATTGCTTGCAGCTTTAGAAAGAGTTTAGCGATTGGTCCTAATCTTAATCTTTGTTCACCTACCTCTAGCAGGCTCTAAGTCCTAAATTGATTTAATTCGAGTAAGAGAGAGATTAAGATTAGGAGAATGAAAGAAAATTATTTATAAAAAAGAATAAGGAGTAACAATGCCAGAAGATTTAACTAAGGAAACTTTTCTTACAAAAGTTTTCGATTATGAAAAGAACAAAGATTGGAAATTCGAAGGAGAGCTTCCATGCTTAATTGATTTCTGGGCGCCGTGGTGCGGTCCGTGCCGTATGGTTGCGCCGGTTATGGAAGAGCTTTCCAAAGAGTACGCCGGCAAGGTAAATTTCTATAAGATAAATACCGATGTCGAGCAGGAGCTCGGTTCCGTATTTGGAATTAGAAGCATACCTTCACTGCTGTTTGTACCTAAAGAGGGACAGCCTAAAATGGCAGTAGGCGCTTTGCCAAAAGAAACTCTTAAGAAGGCAATTGAAGAAGAACTACTGACGGTGCAAGCTTAAAATTTATAGATACCCGGTGTCATAAAGATATCGGGTATCTTATCCTTAACGCATTACCCAATACCCTTTACTTTCGTACCGTAGTCTCCTTACGTCTTAAGTCCGGAAACATTCTATTTTACTTTGTGACTTGCCGGTATTTGCTTTTTAATCTTGTTGGATTAATTTTATCACAAGATAAATCAGACTTATCAATTTTCACCAAATTCATTTACTACAAATTGACAGCCGCTAAATTAAAAATTATAATATGCGCACTGCTTGTTTTTTTTGCATGCAGAAATATTTCCGGGCAAATATTTTCCTTCCACAGTTATAAATTAAGCGACGGATTAATTTCCAATAACGTCGAGGCAATCTGCCAGGATTCTCTCGGCTACATCTGGATAGGAACTTTGGAAGGCGTCAGCGTCTTCGACAGCAAGGAGTTCCGGAATTATTCTACCGCGAGCGGGTTATCCTCAAACAAAATCTTCAGCATAACAGCCGATAAGCAAATGCCGGGAACAATCTGGATCGGCACAGGCGGCGGCGGAGTTGATAAGTTTGAAAACGGAAAATTTTATTCCTTCGGCTTAAACCTACCGCTAAAAATGAAAACAATAAATTCTTTGTTTGATTATAAAGATAAGATCTGGTGCGGTACCGACAGCGGCTTCTATTTTATTCAGCATGATAAAGTTCATTTAATCCACTTGCCGGTTAAAACCGGCGCAGTTTTATCTTTTGCACAATTGAATAACAGTGAAATCCTTTTAGCTTGCGAAGCCGGCTTGTTTAAGTATTCAATTTCAAAAGGAACATTGAATAAAATTATTCTGCCCGACGCATGGCAATCAGGTTTTGTTTCGGTTATTGCGGATAAAGACAGTACTATCTATGCCCTTGCCTTAAACGGAATTTTGTTCAAAATAAATCATTCCGGTATTTCTAAAATTATTTTGGGCTTTACTCCGAGAGCAATGATTGAAGACAATAACGATTACTTATGGATTGGCACTTACGACGGATTGTTTAAAATAAACAAACACTCTTTCTCTCAAAAAAATATTCAGCTGTTTACAAATAAGACCGGACTTGATGACGATAATATCCCTTCCCTGTTTTTCGATAGAGAAAATATTTTATGGATCGGGACCAATCAAAAAGGCATTTCAAAATTAACTTATCAAAACTTATTGCTTTATAAAGTACCGACGGAATTAAATTCATCCGAGTGGGCTTCTTCGGCAGTAGACCGTAACAACTGCTTCTGGATTGCCTACAACAACGGTCTCGCTGAATTATGGAAAGGAGAATCCGGCGCCTGGCATATCTATAATTTTTTTAGTGCCGGTTCCATAAAATTTAAAAATGTTTTCTATATTAAAATCGATAATAATTTAATGTATCTAAGTACAGTAGATAATAAAATTTATATTTTTAATGTCGAGCATCCGGTTCATTCAACTAACCGACATTCAAAATTAATTCTAAAAGAAAAAATAAACTTGGAGAAAAGATTTAAGAATGCTTCTTTATTCAAAATATATGTTGATAAATCTGGTTTAATCTGGTGCAGTTTATTAAACCTTGGTGTTGCGGTTTTGGATAATTCGTCTCCGAGGAAAGTTTTAGAAATTTATTCAATAAAGGATGGTCTGCCGGAAAATTCCATAAGAGAAATTTTTCAGGATAACGAAGGCAACTTTTGGTTCGGCGGCTACGGCAGCGGGCTTGCGGAATTTTCCAAAGATAAGATTCGAACCGATTTACATTTTAAGAATTCCGGTAAAAATATTTTTAAAAAGCTTTTCACTACCGAAAACGGTCTACCGGATAATTCTGTAAGATCAATAAGAGAAGATAAAGACGGAAGCATTTTAATTGGTACCCGCTATGGCGGTTTGGCAATCTTTAAAAACGGAATTTTCAAAACGATAAATAAAGATGACGGTTTGCTTAGCAACGGTGTCTGGTCGATCAATATAAGTCCGGACAAAAAAATCTGGCTTGCTACACAGTCCGGGATTCAAGAGTTGAATAAAGACGGAGTCCCTACCCATGACTTGTATGAAGAAATACCAAAGCTTCCCTTTTACGCGGTTTGCTCTACGCGGAATAATGATCTCTGTTTTGCCGGTCAGCATGATATTTATATTTACCAGCCGTTAAAGGAAACAACAAAGTTACCGCCTCCGGTTTATATTACTCATCTGCTGATAAACGGAAAAGAGAAAAAGGTAGAGGATAACTTAACTCTGCAAAGTGATCAGAATACAATTACATTTGAATTTGTCGGAATCCAAAACAGGGAAGATAAAAATGTTTACTATAAATATATGCTTTTGAATGCCGATAAAGATTGGAACATAATTAGGAATCGAAACTCAATAACATACGCTTCATTAAGCCCCGGGAAATATACATTCCGTGTTGCTGCTGTCAACGGAAGAAATTTTCTGAGCATTCATCCGGCAGAGATAATGTTTACAATTGAAGCGCCGTTTTATCTTCAAGGATGGTTTATTGCACTTGCGGCGATATCTCTAATTAGCGGCTTTATTGGAATCTCAAGATTGAGGATAAAGAGATTAATCGAAATAGAAAAAATACGAACAAGGATTGCCGCTGATCTTCACGACGACATAGGCTCAGGATTAACAAGGATTGCCATACTATCAGAGCATGCTTTGAGTGAAGAGAAAAAAGTGGAAGGCAATGAAAGCGGTAATTTAACTGCCGCTGATGAAAAATATACAAAGACCAATTCCATAGAGCGTGCAGGAAAGATTGCACGCGATCTTGTCGATTCCATGATTGACGTAATCTGGTCAATCGATCCTAAATATGATTCGCTTCCGGATTTCGTTTTCAATTTTAAAAACTTTGCTTATGAGGTATGCGAAGCTAAAGGAATAAAGCTTACAATCGAAACAATGAATATTGAAAACGTAAAAGTAAATTCGCAGATAAAGCGAAGCCTTCAGCTAATTACTAAAGAAGCTTTGAACAACTCGTTAAAATATTCCGGATGCAAAACGATTCGTCTTATGTTATCCGTTAAAAGTAAAAGCATAAATCTAATTATTGAAGACGATGGAATAGGATTCGATCCTAAGATCGTAAAGAACGGAAGAGGAATATTTAACATTCAGAAGCACGTTAAAGATCTTTCCGGAAATTTTGAACTGCAATCCCGCCGTGGAGTTGGGACATGCCTTGTTATTAAATTGCCGGTTAAAACTTAAAACTATTCAAATGATTAGTTGATAATATTGAATTGTGTTTTTATGATTGACCGGCTCAAATTTACACTTATGAAAATTGCTCAATGAAAAGTAAACCAATAATCCGTGTTGCAATATTAGATGACGACGAAGAGTTCCGCGAAGTCCTGTCAAAGCTTCTAAACAATTCCGAAGGCTTTAAGTGCGTTGCAACTTATCGTAGCTGCGATGATGCCATATCAAAAATTGAAGAGGATGTACCGGACATTCTTCTGCTTGATATTGAAATGCCGGGAAAATCCGGTATTGAAAGCTTAAAAGAAATTAAGTCTGCTTATCCGACCGTAGAAGTTATGATGCTTACGGTTTACAGCGACAGCGAAAAAATATTTCAATCTCTTCGCGGCGGAGCCGTTGGTTATCTGCTTAAAAAAAGCCCCGCTGAAAAATTATTGGAAGCGATCCGTGAAGCCTACGAAGGCGGTGCGCCGTTCTCCGGTGAAGTAGCAAGAAAAGTTCTACAGTATTTTCAGGCAACAGCCGTACAGACAAATCCTTCGCTTCTTTCCGAAAGAGAAAAGGAAGTGCTTGAAGCTTTAATTGACGGACACAGCACCAAAGCAATATCGGAAAAACTTTTTGTTTCAACTCATACGGTCAGGTTTCACCTTCACAATATTTATGTTAAGCTTCATGTCAACTCCCGCTCCGAGGCGATTGCAAAAGTATTAAAGAATAAAATCGTGTAGCTAATCATTCCATTCTAAAATCTAATCAATTGAGTAGTTGTTATAACCCGCTCATAAAATTATTTTGCCTCTGCTGAATGCGAACCTTTCACAATACAGAAAAGATACGAGACAAAAATCATAACGAATAAAATCAACCATTAAGAAGAGATACAAATGAAAAATTTATACGCGGCTTTTATGTTTTTTTCTTTAATAACTTTCGAATTAATATTTTATTATAGTTCCGTTCGCGCACAGGATATTTCCGATTTGAAAAAACCACGGGTTGCCTTTTTCGATTGCAGCACTTCGCCGACAGATAGCAATTCCATTACCAGTCCGGCGCTTCAATCTTTTTCCCATTTCTTAATCCAGGCAATTATAAGCGACACTACAACCCAACAAGTTGATTTATATGCCTTCGGTAATGTCGGCAACGGCAGCAACGATTATTCATTGGCGGGAAACTGGACTCCGTCGCCAGATTCGGCAATGTTCGGGGTAGCATTTTACATTGTTAGTTCCATCGGCGGAGGCAGCAACGGCTATACATTAACAATTTATTTGAAAGATGCTTTTACAAAAACTATTATCGACAGCGGCACTGCTAATTTTTCTTCAACCGATACCGTCAGCATAAAAACAGCGGCATCGAACGCGGTCTCGGCTCTTCTTCCATTAATTACTATCATTCGAAATTATCAAAAACAGATCCGCGAAGCTAATCCGAATTTAAGCATCGATCCTCAGATAACAATTCTTCCATCCAAAACGCGAACTGCTTTGAATGAAAATATCAACGTAACAATTAAGGCATCTGATTATGACGGTCATCCGCTTTCTCACCGTAAGGTAAAAGTAAAATCTTCCAGCGGCTCGGTCGGTTCTGCGCAGGTTGAGACCGATGGAAACGGTCAGGCGAACGTTTCATTCACCGCCGGTAGCAGCGCAGGTGTGTCGGTTATTTCTGCGGAGACGGATAACGAGGTAACTGTTTCGAAAGATACGGAAAATGTAGTCAGTCAGAATTTTGTTTTAACCGGAAACGTAAATGCCGTGGACTCAACTCAATATTATACTAAGACACTTTATGAACTTGACTTCGTTTTGAAGATAAGATTGGCAGGATTTACCGACTTCTTTTCTGTTGACGGCACAAATAGTATCAAGTGGGATCAAGGCACCTGGGCGGATGTATACACCGCATTCGGTTCTGTTCCCGGGTACGGATTTTATTCTTCTCTGGCGAATGTATTTTCTTTCACCGCAGATTCCGGTGCCGTTACGGGGAAAATGTTTAAAACAAAATTCTATATGCAGTCCGCTTCCTACCAAAACAGCGATTGCGACGATTACCATCTTCTTGATGATGAAACCTACAACGGGATTGTAGACCAGAGCAAAATAAATAAACAAACTGTGGGTCAGTTTCAATATAATCCTAGCGGCTCACCTGGTAAAGTTTATACTTTTAGTTTTTACATTCCATTTATATATAGCGGCTCAACAGATACCTGGGGCGAGCCCGGCGGAACGGTAAATAGCAGTGGTGGTTGCGATCGTGATTTTACTCCATCTCATACTTATACCATCAACCAGCAAACTTCACAAAGCGCAGACTTTCATGACGGTCAGTCCGGTGCATCTTTTATGCAATCCGGCGATACCTATTATATCAACTATAATAATGTAAACGTAACCGAAGATACTACCACAAGCTTAACCGGTTACACTTACCAGGCAATAACAACAGAATACACAGCTACTTTGCGCCCGATTCAATCTATTACTTCGGTTTCGAATGAGAATGCGAATCCGCTAACAAAAACTTTTATGCTCTCGCAAAACTATCCCAATCCGTTCAATCCATCGACCATAATTGAATATCAGATACCTGAACGTTCATTTGTAAAATTAAAAGTGTTTGATATTCTTGGAAGAGAAGTTGCGACGCTGGTAAATGGAGAAAAATCTGCCGGTGATTTTTTTGTGACCTTCAGCGCAGCAAATCTACCCAGCGGAATATACTTTTATACCTTGGAAGCCGGTAGTTTTAAGCAATCTAAGAAGCTCATATTTCTCAAGTAACAATTTCTAATAACATTATTCAAAATAAACTTTGAAGGAGATCGAATGAAAAAGAATCGGTTACTTTTTTCTCTTTCAGTCTTTGTAATTCTGGGTTTATTCAGCGCAACCGCAAACGCGCAGTACACAGCGGGCAGCAATTATCTCGGTCCATCGATAGGATTCGCATTTCTCGGCAGCACGCCGGACTTTGGCGTAAGCTATGAATACGGATTGAACATCCAAAATTTCGGGCTGGTTGGAATCGGCGGCTTGTTTAGATATTGGGGATACAGCGAGGGATATTTTGACGGTCAATGGAAATACACCAACGTATTAATTGGCGCGCAGGGTAACTATCATTTCGTAATTACCGGCAGCAAATTTGATCCGTATGTTGGTCTTGTTTTAGCTTATGATGCAGGCTCTGTAAGCTGGAGCGGTTCTTACGGAAACTACGCAACTCCAACTTACGGCGGAATGTGGCTGGCACTTCAGGGCGGCGCAAGGTATTGGGTCTCGCCAACAATCGCAATTACTGGAAGACTCGGATTTGGAACCTTAGGTTATTCAGGCTTGGATTTCGGAGTGGACTTTAAGTTTTAATTATCCGGATAAATATTTTTTATCTTTTTAATTCTTCCCGCATCTAAAGAGGCGGGAAGAATTTTACTTATCGGTTTGCTTATCTGCAGAAACTTTTTATTGATTTTATCTTTTGTTAGATGACTAAGACAGTCATGTCAAATGATTATATCAGTATTGACCAGTTAAAAGAAATTGTATAATTGATTATAAAAATCAGCAAAGATATTTCTAAATAAAGTAACTAAGTTTTTTGTGTCTACTTCCGAATTAAATAGAATCAAATTAAATCTAATCGGATGGATTAATCAGCTTTCCGATGAAAGCTTGATTTCGGTTTTAGAAGGAATAAGAACATCACGGTCTAATAGAGATTGGTGGGAAGAATTAACTAATGATCAAAAAGAAATAATACTAAAAGGGTTTGGTGATGCCGAAGAAGGGAAATTGCATAAATCTAAAGAATTTTGGAAAAGACTAAAGGATGCCGGTTAAAAATTCAATTTCTGTACTTTGGTCAAACTAGGCACTACAGAATGCCTAATCTATAAAATCCTATTTAAATAAAAATTTTTCTCAAAAAGAAGTAAATACTTTTTACTCCCTATTAAATATTTTTGAAAGTATAATAGTTTTATTTCCTCAAACGTACCCCACTTCTAAAAATAGTAAAAAGATAAGAAGAGCCGTACTCAGTAAAGAAGTCTCCTTATTTTATAGACTTAAATGTAAAAGAATCGAAGTACTGGCGATTCTTGATAACAGATGCGATCTTTCAAAGTGGCTTTAACCGCAACAAACAATAACTACACCTTTTTCTAAAATAAATACTAATCTACAAGATTTAACGGGGATTTATCTTTTCGCGTACAATGCAAAACTAATCAAATGATTAGTTGTTTTAACTGATACCACCCTTTAACTTCGAAACATCACTAAATCCCGATCCGGTTCAAAGTCTTGATTAACTGCGGATGAATTAATCATTTAAAGAAGATAAAATTAAATCTCGGAGGAAAAGATGAAAAAAATCTTATTACTGACTCTTGCCGTATTTTTAATTTCTATAGTTTCGGCGCAAGCTCAATTTGATGATCTGCTAAATCACGTTAAGGAAAAAGCAAAGGAGAAAGCCGAAGAAGGCATAGATAAAACAATTGACAATGCTACAAACGGAAAGAAGAAAAACGATAATTCAAATTCTAATAACTCAAATAACAATGCTGCCGCAAATAATAATTCGAATAATGCCGGTACTAATAACACGGCGGATAATAATAACGGCAAGCCTACAATTATTTCATATAAGAATTACGACTTCGTACCGGGCGATACAATAATATTCGAATCAAACTTGGCGGATGAAGAAGTCGGTGAGATTCCTTCTCAATTCAATTTGTTGCACGGACAAATGGATGTGCAGGAAGAAGACGGACAAAATGTAATTCACGTACCGAAAGGACCCGGCGCAACATTTACTCCGAGAATGACCACTAAAGATTATATGCCCGACCAGTTTACCGTTGAATTCGATGTTAAAAATGAAACCTTTGGTTTATGTCATGTTATGGTAGATTTTGGACATCGTGTTTATTATTCGGGTGGTGAGGATATTACTCCTGGAATGACATTCGGTACTGATGATGTTACGTGGACTCTTGGCGGTGCAGATTATCCTGATGCACTTAAACAAACCTTAAATAAGCCGATGACATGGCATCATATTGCGATTGCAATAAATAAAACGGTCGGCAAGGTATATGTGGATCAATTCAGAGTCGCTAATGTAAATAACCTTACCGGCAGTCCTAAAAATGTTACACTGGATATAAATGGTTATGAAAACTCTTACATAAAGAACTTACGGATTGCCGCCGGAGGAATTAATATTTATAAAAAAATTACAACGCTGACCAAGATTGTAACTCATGGAATATTGTTCGACGTTGATAAAGCCACAATCAAACCGCAGTCGATGGGAACAATAAATGAAATTTATAATGTTCTTAAAAGAGATCCTTCTCTTAAATTTGAAATTGACGGACATACAGACAACACCGGCAACGCTGCTCATAACTTAACTCTTTCACAGGAAAGGGCAGATGCAGTTAAAGCCGAACTTGTCAGCCTTGGTATTGATACTTCGAGATTGACTACTAAGGGCTTCGGCGATACGAAACCGATCGACTCAAACGATACACCGGAAGGAAAAGCAAACAACCGCAGGGTTGAGTTTGTAAAAATGTAATCAATCTCTATAACACCTTTATTGAAAAAAGAACAAACTGAAAAATTTTTTTCAACTATTTAGGAGAGATAATGGATATTTTTCAACGAAAATACCCTACTTCCATAAACAGACAGGAAAAAGCAATGCCTCTTTTTGTAGTTCAGGTACAGCATGGTTTAGGAAGTCGTCTCTGATGATGAAATTAAGACTGAAAATAATTCTAAAGTGCATTCTAATCTTATGCACAATATTTTTATCAAGCGTGTACGCGCAGATAAATTTTTTCCAGTTTACTTTAAGTGGTCATGATTATGGTAGTGACAAAACATTTACAATACCGGATAATCCAAAAACACGAATGAATTGCCGTGCGCAGCTTGTAGATCATAACACCCGAACTATAATAGACGGTTCAATGGAACTACCGACGAAAGAAACTTATATTTTCGCATCGTTACAACTTCACATTGAACTTTACCGCGGAATGGGAAAAGCAGCTTTAAGCTTGAGCCCAAAAGATTCAACCGGATCTCTTCATCTTGTTATTACCGGACCCGACGGAAATGATTTTCTTGCAAATGACGGAATGGTTACTATCGATCAGTACGATAAAACCGGAGGCTTTGTTAAGGGAAATTTTACTGCAACGCTCCTGCAGACAAATAATTATGCGGATAAAAATTCGAAAGCTTACAAACTTAAAGGAACTTTCAAGGTTAAGAGAACACAATAGACAATTAGAATTATATAAAATGAATTTCCATGATATTATTTGGCTTGCTTAATTATATGAAAAAACTTTTATACAAATACCGATTGAGAGCAATCCCTAATCTTTTGATAAGTGCGATTATTCTATCAAGTGCATCTATTTATGCTCAAAATATGCAGGACGTACAAAAGAAAATGCTTTTAGCAAAGAGGATGCTCGACTCATTAAAGACTAATCCTGAATTTCAACAAAAAATGAAGCTGGCGCAGCACAAACTAGATAGTTTGAAATCTGATTCGAAATTTCAAAGTGCAATGCAAAGACAAAGAAAGTTGTTGGACTCACTGCAGGAAAAAAAACCGGCAATTAGAAATGTTAATCTTCCTGATAATAGCGATCTGAATGTAGCTAAAATGCCTGACCTTGATTCCTTGGAAAATAATTTAAAGAATCAGTATTCGATAATAAATAAATACACACAGCCAATCCATCAATCAATTCCCAAAGCTAACCCACTCCATCACGCTGATGGAATAACAAAGCTGACTAATAACTCATTATTAGCACTTGTAAATAGTTTTTTGGAGGAGAGTAAATCAAAATTAAGCACAGGCTTACTCAGATATTTGGATGCAATGGTAAAAGATAAAAACTTAAACCTTGCCGGCACAGGTGCTTTTCTATTGGCAACAGGTGCTTCAAGGAACGCAGCACTCTTTCTTATTTGTCACGACATTCTGAAAAACCCGAATGACGCCTGGGCAGTAAATGACCTGGGAGTTTATTTCCGGGACACGAAGGATATCTCAAAGGCATTGCAATGCTATTTTTATGCGAATGCCCTTCTTAATGGAAAAGCCGTGGTTATCAATACCAACATTGGCTGGGCAAGTTTTTATTACGGTGATTTCAAAACCGCTCAACAATATTTCAACCAGGCTTTGTCTGGCAATAATAAATTTAATAGCGCAAGAGAAGGCAAAGCGATGGTGGGTTACGCCCAAGGTAACACCTCTGCATTGTTCAGTTGTTTATCGGATGAAATTAATAACATAAGTTCTTCAGGAGGTTTTAAGAAACAGGGTCCTTCCGAAAATTTTGTTGCTACTTGTGCAGGCATCTTTATGGAAAAGGAAGTAATTAACAATCAAAATGGCAACACCAATCCAACCAGCGATCGGACTTTTAATAATAACAATCCTGTTGATGAAGGTGTGCCGCAGGACCCGCCGCCTGGTGCCGATGTAGAACCTGTTACGTATCCCAGTTATAAACCAGCTTTTGTAGGGGATGCTAAGGATTTAGAGCAGGCAGTTGTATTTGCGATAAATAAAACGCGGGAGTATACTAAGAGAGAAGCAGACTATACCCTGAAATTAATAACCATACTGAAAGCCCTGCCTCCTCTTTTTCAGGCTCCTTATGTTGATGACGAAAACTATTTAGTTTATCCCAACACCTTCAAAAAATATATTGACATCTTTCACCTCGTACAGGTATTATTTGAAAAAAGAACGGCTTGGTATTATAAAAAATACGATAGGGAAATAACGAAACTAAGAAAGTCCATTCCTTTGAATGATATGGATTTAATGAACCGGTACTTCAAAGCCTTATCAGCCTGCGGACTGGATGATAAGTGTAAAAATAAAGTTAATTGTGAATGGATCCCAAGGCTGCACGGGTCCAAAAATTCAGATATAGATGCAGTAGCAAGAGTATGGAACAAGTACTCCGATAATATCCACAATACAATTCAATGGTATATCAATGCGACGGCTCCACTTATCAGTCGGGTTCATCAGATAAAATGGAACCAATACCTCAATGTGGTAAGAGAGGTGGATGTCCGAAAAGCCATTCTTAAAACATATTATGAATGGAACGCTGATCTTTTGTTCACCCAAAACAATGGTGAAGTCTGTGCTTGGGGTACCCGGCAAGTTCCAACTTGTCCTGTTGAGATTGCCAGAGTAAATGAACCCGACCCATTTTCAAAAAAGCCAAAACACATTAAAGAATTTCAGGGTCCTTGCTATAACCAGACTTATCCTTTATTTATGGTTGGCGGTATAGAAAGCACTTGCCACGGGGATAAGTTTTACATTGGTGGTGGTCCTTTCAAAGTATTCTATTCACATACAAGCGACCAAATTGCAGCGCAAAATCAGGGCTATTCCAATAAGCTGGGGCTTGACGTTGGTGTAAGCAAAGATATTGATATTATTAAAGTTGGCGAGGGAGATGAAGAAAAATCGCTTTTATCTGCAAGCGGCGAGCTAAAGGGTTCTATTAATATCAACTTTGATAATAATTGGAACTTTACCGGTGGAAACTCGAGTGTTAACGCTTCGGTAAGTATAGCGGGTCAGGATATTTTTGGTGTCGGTGCTAGCAGATCTGTAGAAATGGTTGATGGGCAGGCGAATGTAAGCCCGTTATCTGTAACCACCACAGGAATTTTGCACTAAATATTTTTAACAATGAGATTGAAAAATGAAATCTTTAATTTCGGCTATTTTAATATCAACATTATTTTTAATCTGCAGCACTTCTGCGCAATCTTTAAAGGAGGCAAGCCCTGCCGAAAAGAAAATACTTTCTAAACCCGTTCGCGTTATTCAAAGCCTCTTGGACCAGTTTGGCAATAATGATTGGGGTGAAGAAAATACGGATAATGATGATTATCAACTTCTCGTCCCAATCGACTATAACGGCTCAGGACCAATTCCACTATCGCAGAACTTTGAGCGAGTATATAAAGTACGGGAAAATTCCAAAAGGTTTAATACTATTTTAAAACCACTATATGATAAAGTTCAGGAGCTGAATTCAAAATATCAAGAAGAGTACCAGGCTATTCAAAGCAAAAGCGCAAAAGAACAGGAAGATTTTATGAGCAAATCCAATCCTACTATGGACAGCATAACGACCATTGGCAACAAAGCTGAAGAGCTAAATGAAATTGATGTTTACGCATATATAAACGATGACTTAATCAATGGAAAGCCTATTAACGATCCGGATATAAATGTTCGCGGCGCTTCTTTGGTTACAAAATTAAATCACGGCTATTATCAAAAGGATAACTGGACGAGCTATTTCCTGGCTTTTGGCGATTGGAAAAACATAAAGCAAAATAAGGAATTCAATTGTTACTACTACAATTTTAATAAAACAAAGACTGCCAGCATTCAGAATATTGTTATTGTAATAACCGGCGCACCGGATAGAATGAAAGAGCTGATGAATAAAATAGATTGGAGTGTGCTGAACAAATTTTTAACACAATAAGTTTTCAGGTATCAATAATTATTATAAATCTATTTAAAATGAATTTAGCAATTAAAGTATACTTCGGTTACTGTTAACTTTTAAAATATCATCCTTCGGATATTTCTTTAACATAAATTTGAAATCAAATCATCCCTTCCATCCTTTCTCAAGTTGGTTGATGTAATTAAATCAAATTATATCCGCGTATTTTTACTCTCCTTTTTAGTCAATAATGAACTTATGAAAATACAATACCATTTTTTTATAAATTAATTTGCTTATATATAAAAAAATTATATATATTACAGGCGCCGTCATCCAATTATCTCGTAGCAAATTTTGATATTTAACTAATTGTATCAAATAGTTAGGGACAACAGAATGTTCCCAAAGGGACAAGTTCGCACGTGTGAGGATAATAAGGAGAACCATACAAGCGGTAAATACAGCGTATTGGTTTCAAAGATAAAGGAAATTGAATCTTGCTACAATTTTTCTACTGATTTAGTATCCATTATTGATAGCAATTATAATTTTGTTTATGCAAATGGTGCTTTTCTTAAGGCATACCAATACTCCCTTCTTGAACTATTAAATATTAATTTTCCACATATCTTTATTGGATGCAACATTTCAATAAAATATTTGAAACAAGAACTGAGAGGGAAAAATTTTCTAATCCTCCAAAAAACATCCAGCCTGAAAAAAAATAATACTATTATTATCGTACAGCTAAAAATTATACCAATAGTCGGTGAGGATTATGAGGTATTTGGTTTCCAAATAATAGCGACTGAAAAACCTACTGAAGAAAAAACAGAAGAATTATTTGCATCGTTAATAAAAGACTTAACTAGGACGTTCGAAAGATTACCGGAGGTATATATTGAGATAGATGAAAACGGTGAAATAAAAAGTTTAAAATATTCGGATTGGAGAGAAGAAAATTATATAAGAACGATAGACCTAAAAGGAAATATAATATCCTTGTTTGATCAAAGCCTCTTCAACAATATTATTAAATCTATTAAAAGCTTAAAGACCGAAAACGAAAATATCTCAATAAGTTCTTCAATTAATATTGGAAATTTTCCAAGATATATTGAAGTAGAAATCTTATCAACTAAATGCAATAATTTTTTAATCGTACTAAAAGATATAACAAAACTAAAGAATTCTGAAAATGCTATTAAAAAAACAGCAACGCGTTTTCAGGCTCTTTGGAATTATAGTGTTAATGGTCTGCGTCTTCTTGATAAATCAGGAATAATTGTTGCAGCTAATCCCGCCTTTTGTAAACTGGTGGAGATGTCGTCAAAAGAATTATTAGGTAAACCATTTTCAATTATTTATGATATACATAATTCATCAGGATCTCAAGAATCAATTGAAAAAATTGAAGACATTTTAAAGGAAAGGAAATATGAAACTACCTTTGAAGGAGAAATAAAACTAAGCTGTAAGAAAAAGAAATATTTTGAAATTACTAGTACCCTGATTGAATCTACGACGGATGTCCCGCTATTTGAAAAAGATACATTAATATTTTCAATTTTCAGGGATATTACTGAAAAGAAAAATAGTGAAGAAGAAATCATAAAACTTAGTCATGCTGTTGAATCTTCCGGAGAAATAATATTTACAACAAATACGGATGGAATTATAACATACATCAACCCTGCATTTACAAAAATATATGGCTATACAAAAGATGAAATAATCGGGAAAGTAACACCTAGAATTTTGAAAAGCGGAATGACAAATCCTGATCTTCATGACTTATTCTGGAAGACCTTATTAGCCGGTAACAGTGTTAAAAGTGAAGTAATAAATAAAAATAAAAACGGGGATAATATTTATATTGAAGGAACTGCCGACCCAATAAATAATGAAAAAGGCGAAGTTACCGGATTTTTAGCAGTTCAGCGGGATATATCTGAACGCAAGCAGGCTGAAAATGCGCTTATGTTTTCGGAATCAAGATTTAGAAATATATGGGAACAATCAAATGATGGGATGAGATTAACAGATGAAAATGGAATTATGGTAGCTGTAAATAAAGCTTTTTGTAAATTAGTTAATATGGCGGAGGAGGAATTAATAAACCAACCCTTTTATATAATATATAAGATGAATGAAGCCGAAAGAGTAAATAATTTAAAACTATATAAAAAAATCTTTTCGGAACAAAAAATTCAAAAGCACCGGCACGAGTATTTACATTTGCACAATGGAAAGGAAGTTTTTCTATATGTTACATTTACCTTTCTAGAAATTAAAGAAGATCAAACTTTACTTTTCTCAATTTTCAGGGATGATACACAATATAAAAGAAATGAAGAAGAGCTTCTTAAAGCTGAAAGACTTGCCTCGATAGGTGCTATGACTGCCTACTTATCCCACGAAATAAAAAATCCTCTCGCCGCACTTAAGAATTACATAGAATTATTATATGAAAATAATGAGATATCCAACAATAGCAGAGATACACTTGATCTAATGCATGATGCTATTGACCATCTTAATAGACTCATAAAAGACGTATTAAATTATTCACAGAGTAAGGAATTAATAGAAGTAGAAATTGATTTAAATAAGATAATCGAAAAAGTACATGAGCTGCTAAAAAAGAAAATTGATGCCCAAAAAATAGTATTTATAAATAAAGTGAATGAAATAAAAATATATGGGGATTACATAAACCTGCTCTCTGTTTTTACAAATTTAATTGAAAATTCTATAGAGGCTGTGTCATTAGGAGGAACGATTGAATTGTCCTCCATAGAAGATAATGATTATTATTCCGTTTGCATTAAAGATACGGGCAACGGAATAATTCAAAAAGATAAAATCTTTAATCCTTTTTTTACAACAAAATCTAATGGAACCGGACTGGGATTATGTATTGTTAAAAAGATAATGGAATATCATAAAGGTTCAATTAATCTGAAATCATCTGAACCGGGAATGACTATTTTTGAATTAAAATTTAGAAGAAAAGACACCGATGGAGAAAATACTTATAATAGATGATGATAAAGCATTTGCACAAACATTAAAAATTTTTCTATCTGAATTATTTCCCCATGTGGATTATGCGGCAAATGGAACAGAGGGAATGAATTATGTTAAGAAAGAAAATCCAGACGTCGTAATAACCGATTTAAGAATGCCGGACATTAGCGGCTTAGAAGTTTTAAAGCAAATAAAAGCTTATGATGAAAGTATTGCAGTAATTATCATAACTGCTTTTGATGAGACAGATTCGATAATTAAAGCTATGCAGTTGGGAGCTTTCGATTTTTTTGAAAAGTCACTTGATTTAAAAAGAATAAAGTTAATCGTCAAAAAAACACTTGAAAGTAAGAAAAAAAATGATCAGATGATAATTCCGCTGCCGAATGAAAATGAAAAACTTATAATGAAAAATTTTATGATCGGTGGAATTACAGAACAGATGCAGGAAATATTCAAAAAGATTGGTAAAGTTTCCGGTACGCGAGTGAATGTTTTAATCCAGGGAGAAAGCGGAACCGGTAAGGAACTTATAACAAGAATGATTCATTTCAGCGGTATTACAAAAAACGAACCTTTCATCGCTATAAATTGTTCGGCATTACCTGAAACTTTACTTGAGAGTGAATTATTTGGACACGTACAAGGTGCATTTACAGATGCAACAAGAAATAAGAAAGGTAAGTTCGAGTTAGCGGGAAAAGGGACAATTTTTCTCGATGAGATATCTGAGTTTTCTCCAAAACTTCAAGCAAAATTATTACGTGTTATACAAGAAAAGGAATTTGAAAGACTTGGGGGAGAAGAATCAATTCCAATGCAAGCAAGAATAGTTGCTGCTACAAATAGGAATTTGATGGAATTAGTTAAGAAAAATCTATTCAGAGAAGATTTGTACTATCGGCTTAATATCTTTTCAATTAACGTTCCGCCATTAAGGGAAAGAAAGGAAGAAATTCCCAAACTGGTTGTACATCTTTTAGGAAAAATCAATTTAGAAGTTCATAAAAAAGTAAACACAGTCCCTTATGAAGTTATGGAAATGCTAAAAGAACATGAGTGGCGCGGAAATATTAGAGAACTAGAAAACACTTTAATGAACGCTGTATTATTAGCAAAAGATAACGTACTGGGAAAAGAATATTTTAATTTTATTGAACACAATCCATCACAAACTAAATCGCAGGGAGACATTGTTCCCTTAGCCGAGGTAGAAAGAAGACATATCGAATTTATATTAAATCATGTAAGATGGAATAAAAGTCAAGCAAGCAAAATTTTGGGGATAACTAAAGCGACATTATATAATAAAATTGCTCAATATAATATTACCGAATCTAAACCCTCCTAATTTCAGGCCTAAATATCTAAACTTAATATTTCAATTTATTTAATTGAAGTTACGCAAAATAATTTTTTGTCATTCCTAACTTGTTTCAGAATCTCCTCTTGCAATGTTTTTAGATGCTGAAACAAATTCAGCATGCCATTTTTATTTACTTGTATAATATCAGTTATTTAGTCTAAAAGATAACATTTAATTACCTCCCCCTTGCGTCTAATTATTATATGCCTTGGTAAAATTATTAGACATCCACTAAATATCGCTTTCGAATTTGGAAATAAAATAGGGCAAGACTTGGTGGTCTATTATTTGCATAAATGGCGCTAAGGAGTATAAGTAGATGAATGAAAAAGATATTTCTCTATTAGAAAATTTTAAAGGACTTTTAACTTTTAAAATTAACGGCGAATACTTTTGTTCTGATATGGCAAACATTGTAGAAATTATTAATCCAACAGAGCTAAATCAAGAAGAAAATATTAATTCGGCATCTCCGCATATTAATTTGGGTGTAGTAAAGATTGCAATGATTGATCTGTACAAAATATTCGGATTGAATTCTAAGCCGCGCTCTGAAGATGATAGAATCTTGGTCATAGAAATAAATAATCAGTTTTTATGTTTTCTCGTTGATAAAATTTGCAACATATATAGTCTAGATAAAGACATTATAAGCGAAATGGAATTCGAACCGTTCCAGAGGATAATTCACCTTTCAGGCATTCTAAAATTAAAAAAGAAAAATTTATTCCTTTTAGACTTTAACAGCATAGCATCATCAGAACTAAAAAAAGTTAATGGTGAATCTTTTATTAGGAATAAATCAGAAGAATGATGTATTGAAAAGAAGCCATAATCAATTTTAGAAATATTTAATTAAAATATCTAAAAACCATTATGTATTTATTTGTTAAATGGAAGGCTCGGACTTTTCAATCTTAAAACATAAGGCAATAACAAAAATGAGTATCATGTGACTCACGTGGCGAAGCAGTATTTAATCCAAATGTATCATATTTATTGAAGAAGAAAATATGCAAGTACCATTTTTAGATCTTAAATCGCAATACCTTGTAATCAAGCCCGAAATAGATAAGGCTTTACAAACAGTATTTGACAAATCAGCATTTGTTCTGGGAGAAGCTGTTTTAGAATTTGAAAAAGAATTTGCAAAGGCACATGGAGTTCAGCATTGCATTGCGTTAAACTCCGGAACAGCTGGAAATCATGCAGCATTATGGTCACTAGGTATTAAACCGGGAGATGAAGTTATTATTCCTGTAAATACTTTTATAGCGACTGCATGGGGTGCAATATTGTGTGGTGCTAAACCTGTTTTTGTTGATTGTGAGGCTGATAGTTATAATCTCAATGCAGATTTAATTGAAAGCAAGATCACCTCTAAAACAAAAGCTGTTGTTGCAGTACATCTTTATGGTCAACCTGCAAACATGGATGCTATAAAAGCTGTAGCCGCCAAACATAATTTAATATTAGTTGAAGACGCAGCCCAAGCACATATATCAGAGTATAAAGGTAAAAGGATTGGAGGATTTGGTGAAGCAGCCTCATTTAGTTTTTATCCGGGTAAAAATCTTGGATCTTACGGAGAAGGCGGAGCCGTAGTTACTAATAATGCTGAGCTTGCAAAAAAAATAAGGATGATAAGAGATCACGGTTCACAAAATAAATACCAGCATGAAATATTTGGACATAACTATCGTATGGAAGGAATCCAGGGCGCTGTTTTAGGGGTTAAGTTAAATCATCTGGAAGATTGGACTGAAAAGAGAAGAAACGTAGCTAAAAAATATATTCGTCTTTTGTCGAATAATCTAAAAATAAAATTGCCAAAGGAAATGCCTTACGCAAAACATGTCTACCATTTATTTGTAATTCAAATTTTAGATATCGAAAACAAACCAAATTCTGAATTAAGGGATTCATTGGCAAACTATTTAAAAGAAAAAGGTATCAATACTGGTTTGCATTATCCAATACCGCTTCATTTACAGGAATGTTTCAGATACCTGGGGTATAAAGAAGGAGATTTTCCTGTTGCTGAAAAATTAGCAAGTAATTGTTTATCATTACCAATTTATCCTGAACTAAATGATGAACAAATCGAATATGTGTGCACTAATATTAATAATTTCTTTGACTGACGTATTCGTAATACAATAATAGTTTGTTAATCCAACTTTAATAAATAAGAATTTCCGATTAATTGATAAGTATAGACAAAAATATTGAGTTATTTAATATCGATAAGGATTTCGATAAAGCAATCAATTCATTCAAGAGAATGTACTTTAACGGAAATATTTTTATTTATCCCACTGATACAATTTATTCTATAGGAGCAAACCCGTTTAATTTAATTGCAGTTCACAGAATTCAGAAGATAATGAGGCAGAATTCATTAACAGAATCCACATTATTGCTGGATAGTTTACAAAATTTATCAAACTACATTGATATTTCTTTAGAACGGCATTTCGATTTATTATTCTCCGTCTGGCCAAATCCGGTTCGGGTTATTTTCAAACTAAATCCGCAATATCAGGAAATATTCAAAGTATCCAAAGCAGCTTTTCAAATTCCAAATAATAGGTTTTGTTTAAAGCTTTTGGAAGAAATTAAAAGCCCTTTGATAAGTATAAGACTAAATGATAGTAAAAATATATCCTGTAAATGTTACGAATTATTGAAAGAAGAATATTCAAATTGTGTTGATGCGTTCTTCTTTACACAAAAAGAATTTTTCAACCTCGACACTGCATTAATTGATTTGACTAACGACGATCCAATAATATTAAGAAAAAACAAAATCAATTTAGAAAATATTTTTAACGAGCATAGACATAAATTCAACTTGAAAAAGACTTTTACGCACTGAACAAATACTTTTTGATTTCATTAAATAATAGACAAACCAAATAAACACCGAGAATATCTTTAATCCTGCCATGGTAAGAACTGCTAAATATAAATATTTTTTTATTGCATCTGACTTAGTAATATTTTCTTTAATGATATTAATCTTTCTAAGCACTTCTATAAAAATGCATTTAATTGATATTAGGAATGGCGATTTGTATACTGCTTTTTCATTAGTCTGCATTTTACTCTTAATCCTTTTGCTCATTTACGACCTGAATAGCTTATATAAAATTCAGGTTATTCTTATTAGGTCGGCACATACAACTGCAATTATAAAATCATATTTTTATTTTTCAATCATTGTATTACCGTTTTGCATCTTATTTACTGATTTAAAACTTGATAGGATTTTTTTCCTTGTATTAAATTTTCTTTTGACCTTCCTATTTCTTTCTTATTTGTTGAGAGTTGAAATACTAAGTAGAACTTTTCTAATCCTAAAAAAGAATGGATTCAGAATGAAAGTTCTAATAGTAGGTGACGGCAAACCAGGAAGAATTTTGGCAACAAAATTAGATTTTGAGAATTCACCGGGTATAAGCATAATCGGTTTCCTTGATAATCAAAAAAGAATCGGTGAAGACATTATAAACGGAATAAAAGTTCTGGGACGATATGAAGATGTCCATCGAATTGTACAAAAATATAATGCAGACGAAATAGTTATCGCCATTGATACTCAAGATTACGAGCAGCTTTTGGAGATGATAGATTTTTGCAAAAAGGCAAGAATTACTGTAAAGATTACTTCCGATTTATTTAACATAATCCCTCAAAAAATATATATCGAGAAATACGCTGATATCTCCGTTATCGATGTCTCACATTCCTTTAAATATTGGGTATCCTTAAAAAGATTGTTCGATTTAATTATGTCATTTGCAGCAGTTATTATTTTCTCCCCCCTTTTTATAATCATCGCTTTACTCGTAAAATTAACCTCAAAAGGACCAATAATTTATAGTCAAATACGTGTTGGAAAAAACGGTAAACAATTCAAGTTTTTCAAGTTTAGAACCATGATTATAGAAGGTGAGGATGATTTTGCAAGAAGAGAAAAAATGCTGCGGTTTATGAAGGGCTATGAATCCAATAGCACTGATATGAAGATAACATCAGATTGGAGGATTACTAAAATTGGAAGGCTGCTGCGCAAAACTTCATTAGACGAAATACCACAACTTTTCAACGTAATTAAAGGCGATATGAGCCTGGTAGGTCCCCGTCCATGTTTAGTTTATGAGTATGAAAATTATGACAGCTGGCAAAAAAGAAGATTGAATGTTTTGCCTGGATGTACCGGTATCTGGCAGGTTATTGGAAGAAGCTCGGTTTCATTTAAAGATTCAGTCGTGCTTGATCTATATTATGTTAATAATATTTCTCCATGGATGGACTTGCAGCTGATATTAAAAACTTTACCTGTAATGTTATTTGGCAAAGGCGGCGGATGAAAAATTATTTTGATAATTATTTTACTAAATGGAGGTTGATATGAAAATTGGAATTATCGGTCTTGGTTATTGGGGACCAAATTTAGTTAGGAATTTCTTAGCTCAGAAATCTGTTGATAAGATTGTTGCCTGCGATGTTAAGGAAGATAGATTAGAAATATTAAAGCACAAATTTCCGGATGTAGAATTTACTAAGGATTGTTCCAATCTAATGGATTCTGATATAGATGCGGTTGCAATAGCGACTCCCGTTGAAACGCATTTTCAACTTGCTAAAAAGATGTTAGAAGCAGGCAAACATATCTGGGTTGAAAAGCCGTTCACATTTTCAAGTAAGCAAGCGTATGATTTGGTAAAATTTTCGAAATCAAACAACCTGAAAATATTTGTCGATCATACTTTCCTGTACACAGGTGCTGTAAAAAAGATTAAAGAAATTGTCGATAAGGGTGAACTTGGAGATATTATTTATTTTGATTCGGTTAGAATTAATTTGGGATTGTTCCAGCATGATGTGAATGTGGTTTGGGATCTTGCACCTCATGATTTATCAATTATGAAATATATCCTAAGTGATAAAAATATTCTTGGAGTTACTGCATGTGGAATCTCTAATTATTATGAATTAGAAAACCTGGCACAATTATCAATTCATTTCGAAGACGACTCCTGCTTTGCTCATTTCCATGTAAACTGGACTTCGCCTGTAAAAATCAGACGGATAATAATTGCCGGCAAACGAAAAATGCTTGTCTTTGATGATCTAGAAAATTCTGAAAAAATAAAGATCTATGATTGCGGGGTAGATATTAGGTCTACAGAGAGCCTTCACAATGCGTTAATTCAATATAGAATTGGAGATATGTATTCCCCAAAAGTCGAACAGACTGAGGCATTAAACTGTGCCGCTAAGGAATTTATAAGCTGTATAGAAGAGAACCGTGAACCGCTTACCTCTGGTTCAGATGGACTTGAAATAGTAAAAATATTAGAAGCATCTGAAAAATCACTTAAGAATAAAAGCAAATTAATTTACCTGAATAATAATTTCGAAGACGATTACAAAGAGAAGATACAGATCCATGAATTTGTTTAATTGAAAAAATATAATGAGAAAGAGGTTATGATGGAAGACCAATTTATTAATGATGTAAAATTAGGCAAGAATGTTAAATTATTCCATTTTGTAAATCTATACGGATGTGCAATTGGAGACAACACAAAAGTAGGATCGTTTGTAGAAATACAGAAGAACGCCTTTATTGGACGAAACTGCAAAATTTCTTCTCATACATTTATTTGCGAAGGCGTTTATATAGAAGATAATGTATTCATTGGGCACAACGTTACGTTTATAAATGATAAATATCCTCATGCAACTTCCACATCCGGTCATTTACAGACGGAAGATGATTGGCATGTTGTTAAAACCTATGTGAAGAGCGGAGCTTCGATTGGGTCATCGGCAACAATTCTTTGCGGGGTTACAATTGGGGAAAATGCGATAGTTGGAGCCGGTGCAGTTGTTACCAAAAATGTAGCACCCGGCACGATAGTAGCTGGTAATCCTGCTCATGTACTAAAGACGGAATACGTTTAATAATTTTTTTCGGTTTGCATTTCTTCTTGCGAAATGCAAAAACCGTTAATTAAAAAACTAAATCTCATGATTAAAAATGAAGAATAATTTATTAAAGTTTTTTCTTCTGGTAACTCTTACAAGCCCATTTTTGTATTCACAAAAATTGGTACCGGGAGATGGAATTAGGATAATGTTCTACAATATTACAGAGCCTATCTCTGGAGATTATTTTGTTCAGAAAGATGGTTTTATGCTCCTTCCTTACATTGGAGGAATAGCTAGTGGAGAACGAGATTTTGATACTGTAAAATCAGAAATTATAAAAAAATATAGTTTAATATATCGCAACCCTGTTATTTCGATTTTACCTTTATTAAAGGTTAATGTTTTAGGAGAAGTTCGGACGCCGGGCTTTTATTATGTAACCGGCGTTGAGAAACTTTCAGATATAATTGCAAAAGCCGGTGGGACTACACCAGATGCTGACTTAGGTGATATTTATATTACTAGAAATGATAGAAAAATTGAAATTGACGGTAAAAAAATAATTGAGACAGGCAGTAAAATTAATGATATTGGTCTTCAATCGGGAGATGGAATTTTTATAACAAGGAAATGGTTATCAGGGGGTACTTCAACATTACTTATCACATTATTAACAGCAGCAACAACCATAATAGCAGCCATTATATATGTAACTAACCGATAAATATTTCGGGAGAATGAATTAATGGATTATGATCAATTAAATGAATTATTAAAAGCAAGTTCAAATTCCAATAAAAGGAATTTTGATGAACTTTTTAGAGCAATAAATAAAAGAAAGACATTTATCATAATATTATTTGTTGTAGTTTTTGCCGCGGGATACTATTACTTAAAGAATACAACTAAAATTTATGAATCAGTAGTATTATTAAAGAAAGAAAATTCCAAAACAGAATTATATAGAGATGATCCTTATAAAAGATTAGCATCGCTACAATCTCAAGATGATATTAGTACAGATATTGTCCTAGTGACTACCAATAGTGTTTTAGACAAAGTTGCCAACAGTCTTAATTTTAAAATTTTTATTAACAGAATAATTTATCCAAATGGTAATATAATTGAAATAGGCAAACCGTTGCCCGCATATTACCTGTTTTTAGCAAAGAATAATTATAATCAACCTGACTTCCCAACATTTTTAATTAGTACTCCTGACACGTCCAACAAGATAATAAGTTTAATGTTGAAGTATGCACGAAATAATACCTTCGAATTATATAGCATTAATAATAACAAAAATACTTTTTTAAGAAATTTTAATACAGCAAGCCCTGTTGATATAGATAATTCTTTAGCTTTAATATCCTGGCAAAAACCTATAATAGGAACTTGTTTTTATTTCGAATTGCTCAGCAAAGACGCTGCTTGTGGAATACTTAAGCAACAAATTTCGGTTTCACAGAAAGAATCCACAGACTTAATTGAAATCTCTATAAAAGATGAATATCCTGAGTTAGCTCAACAGATAGCAAAAACCTTAGTTGATAAGTTTAATGAAGCCAGAACCGAACAGCAGAGACAAAATATTCAATTGTCTTTTGTTTTAATTGATAATCAACTGAATGAAATATCAAAAAAATTACGTAAAGCTGAAGATGATTTGAGTAGTTACCAAGCGGCTAATAAAATAACAAATATAGATAGAAGCTCGGATGAGATGGTAAGATTCTTAAGTAGTCTGGAAGCTGAGAGAATTAATAATGATCTTAAGTTAAGTGAATATGAAGAAAAACAGGGACAAATGTTTAAAGAATACTCAAATAAAGGATATTTTGACCAAACTTATTTATCGCCAAGCCAAACTGAACAAACTTCAAATCCATTTTCGTCTTTATTAATTCAATTAAATGACCTCGAAGTAAAAAAAATTGAGTTGCTCCAAAAAGAAACTGAATCTCATCCTGATATCGTAAATATTAATAATCAAATTAATAAAATTAAAAATCAATTAAGTTCTTATAATCAAAATACCCTGACGGCTTACAATATTATAATTGGGACATTAAAAGATAAAAAAAATAAACTGGACAATTTAATAAATCAATATCAAGGAAGAATTCAAAGCCAACCCAAAAAAGAAACGAAATTGGCAAGTCTTACCAGAGATAAAGATGTATATGAAAAAGTTTTTAATTTATTGCTTGATAAAAGAGAAGAATTAAGAGTAAAAGAAATATCACAGTTGCAGGATATAGTTGTAGTTGATAATCCAAGTCTTCCAACCTCTCCGGTTATCCCAAATAGAAATTTAACTTTAATTGCTTGCCTGTTTATTTGGGGAAGCCTATCAATTGTTTACTTATATATTGGCGAGTATAGAGAAAGAAAATTTCTTAGGCTGGATGAAATTGAGAAGGACCTTAAACTGACTTTATTATCTATTATTCCCGCGTATTCAAAAAGGTTAAAAAAGCAGGTTATAAGACCTCAGAAATTTGAAGATCGATTTCCTGTCTTATCGCACGAAGAAGTAGGAGTTATAGAATCATATAGAGTGCTAAGGACATGGCTTACTTTTCATACAAAGGAAGACACAAAAATTATAATGTTTACAAGTTGTGAAGAACATTCAGGCAAAACTTCCATCGTATCAAATCTGGCAATTTCATTAGCTTCCTTAGAAAAAAAAGTACTCATGATAGATGGAGATTTAAAGCGATGTACCCTTTCAGATACGTTTAATATTTCAAGGAAGCTTCCGGGTCTTACTACCTACTTAAAAGGTGATTATAATAAGCCGCCAATAATAAATTTAAATAGCATATTCGGCAAATCACCTAATGAAAGATTTTTAAGCCTGCTATCTGCTGGTGATGTAAGCGAACACTCAAGTAATTTACTGCAATCATCAAAAACAATTGAATTAATAAATGCTCTCAAGTCGAGTTCATACGACTATATATTAATTGATACTCCACCCATTACACGTGTTGTTGATTCCTTAATTTTGTCCAGGCTGATCAGCAATGTAATTATGGTAGTAAGATATAATTTTTCCTTACGTGAAAGTGTTGAATGGGGAATTGAAGAAATGAAAAAAGAAAAAGCAAATATTCTCGGAATTATAGCTAATGACTGCGATGTTAAAAAGTCTTCATTTAAACATAAATACGGTTATGGATACAGCTATAAATATGCATACGAACCTCAGGGGAATAAAAAGAAGACAAGAAATAATAATATAGATAAAATAGGCTAAGTAGCTTTTTCAAATGCATACATTAAAAAGATTCACTGAAAATATCGGATGGTTGGTTATTGGGACTGTATTTTCCAATATCATCTCTATAATTGTAACTGTACTGATTATCAGAAAATTACCCGTGGAAGATTTTGGTATATATAGTTTGTTTATTGGTAGCTTAACTATATTATCTATCTTTTCTATTAACGGGATTTTGTTGGCTCTTCGCAGGTACATACCTGAATTATTACAGAAGCAATATTTCTCTTTTCACAAATCAATAATTATTAGGTTATATTTAATTTCAGTTATTGTGATGTTTATTCTAGTTGTAATTGCATTCCTGTTTAAGAGAGAATTGCGAATAATTTTGAACATCCCAAAATTTGAAGTTTATTACTCGATATTTATTATAAATATTTTCCTTTACCTGCAGATTACCATTTCACAAGATATACTCAATTCGCTGTTTGAACAGAAATTTTTAACAATTGTAGGACTGATTGGGATAATTATAAGAGGAATTTTATACGCAATATTCATATCTAACCTTACTATCGAATTAATATTTATTCTTGAAGCCGTAAGCATCGCTATTCGAGCAGTTCCCAGCGTACTTTACGTATATAAAAAGATAACCAAACTTACGACAGGAAATGATATGGGAATTTCAGCGCATGAAAAACAGGATTTCATGAAAAGAATTAAAAGATATACTTTGCTATCTACCGCAAATGAAATCGGAGAAGGAGGATTTAGTCAGATATCAGATTATTATTTTGTCTCAGCCTATTTAGGTCCTTATGCTCTCGGTTTGTATGCCTTTCCATATAAAATGCTTAATTATTTATTTAATTGGATTCCTATCGGCAAGATGAATGAGTTGTTTAAACTGTACTTTATAAAAAAATATTATGAAAAAAATGAAAATAAAATCTATCTTACAAGTATGTTTAACTTTTTGTTAAAAATATATTTTCTGTTTTATGGGATCATAATTGCAGCGATATTATCATATCAAAAATTATTTCAAGTCTATGTGTTCGATTCCAAATACTTATCTACGCAGTTACTGGTTGCTATTATCCTTATTTTTAGCTTTGAAAGGGCAATCGGATTTCCAACTCATATTATCATTGAGATTAAAGAAAAAATAGAATATACCTTATATGCAAAAATTTTTGCGGTGTTTAATGTTCTTGCAGTAATATTAGTTTTACAGTATACAAACTGGGGCTTAATTGGAGTTGCATTTGCAACCGGCATTTCAGGATTTCTAAGATTTTTTTATTTATTTATCATAATTATCAAAATGAATAATATTAAGCTTTTGTATCTAGATTTCGTTAAGATATTTTTATTGCTTATTTCAATTGGTTTAATCGCGTATCTACCAAGTTTAGCTAATAACTTAATAATACAAATTTTTCTTCCAGCATTATTGGGTGGAATTTCTTTTTTGACTTTATATAGGCTGATAAAACCATTTAATAAGAATGAAGAAATTATGTTATCCGGATTCTTTGAAAAGATTTCTATTAAAATGAATATTATATCAAAAGTATTGGCACTGAATCATTCCTGATGCTTAATATGAATTTATATTTATCTATTGTTTATATCATCTTAATTGCAAAGTTTTTCTATCCATTTACAATAAGATATTTCGGATTTCCTGAATTACCTCCTTTTACAATACAATTTTTGATATTCGGATTATTCGTGATAATATACTTGACAAAGTATATCAATAATAAAAATTTCGTAATCACGAACAGTATTTTTAATCGATATAAATATTCTATTCTGCTTTTTGTGGTAGTGATATTAATAAGCAGCGTAGTTAATAATAATAATATTTTACTGGTACTTAAATCAATTTTTGATTATGACTTAATTTATCTACTGCTTTTCTTGGCAGTGATTGAACTGGGATTAGATGAATTAGCGCAAGAACAGTTTGTAAAATTTATTTATGCACTTATTTTTCTGCAAATACCAGTTGTAGTTTTTCAATATTTTATAATAGGTTATTCAGATGCCGACAGTATTTCCGGAACTATTGCATCAATGAATGTCGGTGGAACTGGGATTATGGCAATACTAATGACATTTTTACTATCCTTTGTTATTTCGCTAATCTTACTAAGAGGACTTACTATTGCTAGATTAATATTAGTATTATCGGCAACAATTCCGGTTATAATAGGCGGGGCTAGAATTTCATTATTATTATTTCCATTCACAATTTTTTCAACGATATTTAGTTTTTTCATTTTTAATCGAAACATAAAATTAAAAACAATTATTAAGGTAACTATTATATTTATAATATTTTCAATTAGTTTTGTTTTCATATTTATAGAAATAATCCCGCAAACAAAATTTGCTAAATTTATTGATTATAATACAATTAGCAGTATTAAGAATATTGAAAAGTATGATAGTTCAAATGATTATAAGGAGAGCAGAATACAAGGTTACTATTTATTATTTAATGAAGTATTTAAAAGTAATACTAATGTTTTACTAGGAATGGGGAACGATGTTATTACACAATCTAAATCGGCGGGGACTAAAAATTTAAAATTCTCGTTTTTATATGACCGCCCCGACGCAATGATGTTATTAGCTAGTACAGGAATAATTGGATTAGGATTAATAATTGCGATACTTTTATTATGTATTCCAACATTAATAAAGTATGTTCATCATGAGTCTTCAGTATTTATGAAAGTAGTTAATTATTCATTTATCCCTATAACATTTAATGTAATAATCTCCTTATTTTATACTTTAACATGGTCCTCTCATATTGGATTAATATATTGGATTTTATTAGCTATATTATTTCAAAGGATTTATGTTCTTAGACAAATAGATATTCTGAAAAATACTATACCTATTATGGGAAAACCTGTAGTGGCATCAACCTAAGATTTTGAAAATTCAATTCTATATCTTATTAGATATTTTTAGTTCAAAAAAATCTAATGTAGAAAAAATATTTTAAATTTAAATAAGGATATAGAAGTCTAGTAGATTTAAACGAACTAGAAGCAATAATAGTTGATTATGACTGACCAATGCTACCGAAATAAAAAATATTGTAAATTATTAGTAATCTAAATAAATCATCACTACTCCTCATCATTACTGTCATTTATAAAAAGTATTTAGATATCATTATAAAATTAAATTTTTTTATAGTAATAAATTGTTAACGGTCAATTTCTTTTGGTGTGGACCTAACTTTCAATTCTTAGAATTTATTGTATTAAAGAGCCACCTTAAAGTTGGGCATGAGGTTATTATTTGGTTACATGGGAAAAAACCACTGACGAAATATTGGGAAGATATTGAAAAATATGTTGTGGTTAGAAATGCCGACGAAATATTTAACACGAATGAATTTATTTCCAAAGGTGGAAACTTTCGAACGGCAGCTGATTTATGGAGATTTAACTTACTATATAAATTAGGGGGATTATATTGCGATACAGATGCCTTCGCTTTAAATAAATTTCCAAATGACGAATGGATAGTCTGTTCAGGAGAGCGAATTCCCAACTTACTGTCAATTGGAGTATTAAAAGCCCCTTCGAAGCACCCAATATTTTTAGAATGTATTAGTAATACAAATAAGAACTGGGGAAACGTTCATATTTTTTCTAATAGTTATTATAAGTACTTCGGGAATTTAAATCCGACACATAAGAACGAATTATTTTATCCATACAACTGGAAATCATTTTTAAACTTATTTAATAATAATGAAATACCTAAAGATGCATTTAGTATACATTTTTATTCAAATGCAATAGAAGCATACATTAATAGGGGAAAAGACAATCTTCTTTATCGTTGTATTCCTCTTTTAAATAAAATAGTGTCAATAAAAATAGATAAAAATTGGTGCGAAAAAAATCCTTCCACTCTTCTTGGTAAATTATGGAGTTGGTTGTTAAATTAGGCGAGAATAAAAATGTTATCACATCAATCAAATAAAGAATTAAATTGGGAATTTAAACCCATCAAAATTCCTGGAAGCCCCATAAATAAAATTAATATTAACCGTAAAAACTTTATCAAATTAATTTTTATTAAAATTAATAGAAAAGTAAAATACCTAATATTTAAGACAGATATTTATTGGAAATTACTAAAGATAAAGTATCCTATAAATACCCCAGGAAGTTTAATTTGGGTGAATCCCAAAATGATTAATTATATGGTAATTAATAATAAATACGAAAATACATTTGCAGATCTTAGTGGTGTTGAAGGTGGGAATTGGGATAAAAACATTTTGAATATAAATACGTTAAATATTTTCCAAGCATTGTATGATCTTATTATAAATCATATTCCTCTTAAAAATACTAAGTTTTATAATCCGAAAATCAAAAACCAGTCTGATATTGCAAAAGAAGGAATGTGTCGATCATGGGAATATATATCTGAATATGAATATGAGAGTAGGAGTAAAAAGATTGAAAGTTTAATAAATAATATTATAAGTAATGGTTATAGATCTCAGTTTGAATTAGACGGACTACCAAATGATGAAGTTATTGTAAAAATTGATAGAGATGGGAAAATTCTGTTTTTTAATAGTATTCACAGAATGTGCATTGCTAAAATATTGGGATTACAAAAAATCCCTGTTATAGTAAAGACCCGGCACATAAAGTGGTATAACTTTAAAAATGAATTGTTAAATTTTGCTAAAAATCAACGTATTGGAACAAATCATGAAGGACAAATATATCAGAAGTTATCTCATCCAGATTTACAAGATATTCCTTATACTCATGAAAATGACGATAGGTTTGATGCAATTGATAAAAATCGTATTACTCATAGCGGTAATTTGTTAGATATTGGAGCTAATTTAGGATTCTTCAGTAGTAGATTTGAGGATATAGGCTACAATTGCACTGCAGTGGAAACAGACCCACAATTGGTTTATTTCATGGAAAAAATTAAGAAAGCCGAAGAAAAATCATTTAAAATAGTACACGATAACATACTTGAAATATACAATAAACCTATTCAATTTGATGTTGTTCTTGCTCTAAACATATTCCATCATTTCATAAAAACCGAATCGAACTATATTAAATTCAAGCGATTATTACATAATTTGAAAATAAAAGAAATGTTTTTTGAACCGCACAATCCGGAAGAGTTTTATGCAATCAAAACATACATAAACTTTAATAATGAACAATTCATCAAAATAATTATGGAAAACACTGGTTTACGTTATTGTGAAAAAATTCTTGATTGTTATGAAGGACGTAAGCTATACCATCTTTGGAGTGACTTGTAATTATAATGAGAAATTCCAATTTCAAAATATAAAAATGAATATTATATTTATCAGGAATGTTGATATTGCCTCGACGCACCATGTGAATTGTGAAATTCAACTAGTTAAGGCTCTTAATAATTTGAATCATCAAGCTAAATTAATAGGAGTAGGCAGAAAGAATAAATTGAAGGGAGAAATAATTTTATTAAAAAGTCCTTTTCACAGAAGAAAGTTTTTCATAATAAAGCTATCTTTTTTTCTTCTTATATACTGTACGATCAAAAAAATAGATGTTGTTATAGTTGATCCTCAAATAATATTTTCTACCATTTTTTTATTGCTAATAAAGAGCCTTTTTAACATAAAAATAATTTTAGATGTTAGGTCAATTCCAGTAGAAATGAATTTACCATGGGATTATAGATTTGCTTGCAGGATTGCAGGAAAATATTTTGATGGTGCTTCTTTTATAACAGTTGGGACAAAATACTATATTGAACAACTAATAAATTCCGAATTTACAAAATCAATCCTCTTTCCTTCTGCTGTTAATCCATTAATTTTCTCTCCAAAAATAGCAAGCAATAATATACCAGTTAATATAAAGGAAAAAACTTATGAGAAATTAGTCGTCTTTTATCACGGATCTATAAGTCCAAATAGAGGCTTGAACCTTATACTAGATTCAATAAATAAATTAAAAACGACTTTCCCTAATATTATTTTATTAAGCCTTAGTAACAATAATAATTATATAAGGGAATATTGTTACAAAAAGAATTATCAACTTGGCAATCATTTGTTATTGCTTGATATTGTACCATATGAACAAGTACCTTTTTATATAAATCTTGCAGACCTTTGTATTATTCCTTTGCCAAGAATTAAATGGTGGGAAATTTCAAGCCCGTTGAAATTAATGGAATATCTTTCGATGGAAAAGCCGCTCATTCTAAGTGATATAGAAGCTCATTTATCTGTCGTACCAAGGAATAGTGAATTTGCAGTTTATTTCAATCCAGACGATTCTGAAGACTTACCAAAAAAAATAGAAAAGGCCGTTTTGAATCTTCAATACTTAAAACAGAATGCCCCTAAAGGACGGAAGATTATCCTTGAAAAGTTCACTTGGGAGATTCAGGCAAAGACAATAGAAAGTTTTATAAAAAGTTTTAACAACCATTAGATTTTATGAACAATAAAATAAAATTTGTTTCAGTAGGGGATATAATGTTAGGTGAAGAAACCTCCGTTGGCTTTGGTATAAGATCTACTTCTGAAAAGTTTGGTTATGATTTTCCGTTTAGGAACATTACAAGCTTTCTCTCTCAATTTGATTTTGTTTTCGGGAATCTTGAAGTTCCATTGACTGATTTTTATCTAGATAAAAGATCGCTTAGATCAGTCAGATTTAGAGGCTCTCCATTATCTGCCCCTATTTTAAAGCAGAATGGTTTTGATATTCTGTCTGTTGCAAATAATCATTCATTACAATTTGGAAAGACGGGCTTAAATGATTGCATTGAGCATCTGAAAAAACACAATATTAAATGTGTTGGATTATGCAATAACAAAAATAGAAGTATAATGGAAACTATAAGTATCAAGGATATAACCATTGGTGTAATTGCCTACTCATTAAAAAAATCTGAAGAATTTATAAATGAATCTAATACGCTTTCTTTTATAAAGAATAACACAGATATCATTATTGAAGATGTTAAATATTATTACCAAAAAGTTAATCATCTTTTTGTTTCGCTACATTGGGGATTTGAATTTGTTGATCATCCGTCCCGAGAACAAATAAAGCTAGCTCATTCTCTAATTGATGTAGGCGCGCGAGGAGTAATTGGTCATCATCCTCACGTTTTACAGGCTGTGGAAAGATACAATGAAGGCATCATAGCTTATAGCCTAGGAAATTTTATTTTCGATCAACACTTCCCATCAACTCTGGAAAGCATGATATTGGAAATTGAATTGAATGAGAAACAGATATTAGACTATAAAATTCACCCTGTAAAAGTAAATAAACGTTTTCAACCAGAATTAGCTGGCGAAATAGATTCAAAAAATATATTATCTAAAATTAGTGTCCTGAATAAATGGCTTTCAAATGTTGATTATGATGATAGGTACGATACAAATGAATGCTATAAAGAAGAATTAATGGAAAAGGCAAAATTCCAAAAACTTCAAAACATTTATTTCCTGAGGAATATTTATAAAATAAAATTAAGATTTATTTTTACCTATATATTGAACAAAATAAAGAATTTGATTCACAAACGATCATATCATTTCAAATACAAAGCCTTTAAAAAAGGATTTTTCAATTATAACGAGCAGTTCTAACTACCAACATTATTACTTAAAACAGTAACACTAAAGTAATTCAGAAAAAGTACCAATATTACCGACATTCGTATGAAAGTTATATTATTTACTTATTTGTTTCCAAATAAAAGCTTTCCTCAATATGGAATATTTAATTTTTCCAGAGCCAAAGCATTAAAAGAATTAGGCTTTGAAGTAATAGTAATTGCACCAGTCAGTTTAAATCCTCACATGATAAATCTATTTCCTAAGTTTAAGATCATCGAATCAATCAAACTTTTTATAAAAATATTGCGAATTCCGGAAGAAGAAATTTATAAGGGAATAAAAGTTTATCATCCCAGGTGGCTTAAATTTCCAAATAAAATATTTTGGCAGTACAATTTCAGAATCTTGCATTTTTTCATTAACAAAAAAATTCAAAAGATATTTAAATATTTTGATCCTGAATTAATTATTAGCACTTGGTTAAATCCATTTGCAGTTTATTCTTATTATTTCAAAAAGGATTGTAGAGCAATTAACTTTGCCATTGCCGAGGGCTCGGATGTTTTGGTACATCCTTTTCATTATAACGGATGGAAAAGAATTGAAAAGATCATCAATAAAAACTGCGATTTAATTATAGCAGTTTCTGAGAATATGAAAATGCAAATTCAACAAAAAACTAAATTGCAGAATATAAAAGTAATTAGAAATGGATATGATAAGAATTCTTTTTTCAATTCAATCGGTAATAATGAGACAAATAATAAATTTAAAATAATAACGGTATCAAATTTTAATCGAGTAAAAGGACATGATATACTTTTACGCGCACTTCAATATTTAGATATGCCTTTTGAAATTACTTTAGTGGGCTCTGGTCCAGAGTATGATAAATGTAATTATTTTGTGCACCAAAATGGACTTGAGAGTGTTGTACATTTTTTAGGTGAAGTTCCACATGATAGTTTACGTAAGATTCTACTACAGAACGATGTATTTTGTCTGCCAAGTAGATCCGAGGGACTGCCGGCAGCACCTCTTGAAGCAATGGGCTGCGGATTGCCGGTAGTTAGTGCAAATGTTGGCGGCATGAATGAAATTATTATAGATGGATTTAATGGATTTTTATTTAAAGCGGAATCCTCAATGGATTTATCTAGAAAATTAATGTCAGCTGCAAATACAGATTGGAAGAGGGATGATATATCTGCCTGGGTTACTGCCAATTTTAGCTGGGATAATTGGGCAGCAAAGATCATAAAAGAGTACAATTCTTTTATTGAAGAAAGAGTACCAATAAAAAATAATAACCTCATGAAATGTGAAAGTGTTTTTTGAAATGATCGGAAATCCTGGCTTTATAATCAAGTTAAATGCAACGAATCTCAATAGAAATGGTACATCATTGAGGTTATTTATAAATAAGTTGCCTAAAGAATATGGTCCGCAAGTTATTGAAAACATTCAAGAGAGATGGGAATGGCTTTTCTTTAATCCTCAAAATGAATTTGAACTACAACAAAAATTATTTTATGATGATGGAGATACTTTTTTGCTTTTTTGCGGCAGCATTTACAATGATGAGAAATTCAAGAATAACAATTTACTTAAGGACAGGTTATTAAAATTAATTCAAAGCAAATCTGAAATTAATATTGCATCCTTTCTAAATTCAATTTCAGGATATTTTTGCGGAATTGCCGGAAGTATTCGTGATAACTATCTGTTTGCATTTACAGATAAATACGGAGTTAATAAACTTTTCTATTTAAACAGTAATGAGGAGAAAATCTTTTCAACAAATCTATATTTAATAAAAGAGTATATAGGTAAAACAGCAAAGTTCTCAGATTTTGCGATGAGCAGTATTATTTATTGCAGTCATACTTTTACTAAACAGACAATCATCGAAAATGTGAATCAAATTCTACCGGGGCATTATTTGTATTCTCATTTTAACTCCGGATCCATTGGTCAGAAGGACTATATGAACTATCCAAAGAGGTTACAGTTAGGCTTATATGAATCAGTGAGTTTAGTTGCAGAAGCTCATAAAAATTTTATGAAATCAATTAAGCCCATTGTTGAAAATAAAGTTACATTACTGTTATCAAGAGGTAAAGACTGCCGTGTAATATTAAAACATTTAGTCGACAGTCAGCTCATTCCGAATATACTAACATTTTTCAGAACTAATAACGAATTATATCCATTTATCTCCTTTGTTCTTGAAAATAATAAGGATTCATTAATAGCTGAAAAAATGTGTCTGTTTAATCATTTAAACTTTAGCAAAATTAAAATTCAAAATATGTCTTTTTTGGAAAATATCGCCGATATTTTTTTATTAAATAATGGTTCTCCAGCACATTGGGAAATATTCAAAGCGTCGGAAGCAGCTTCCAATTATTCTGATTATTTGATATCTGGTTTCTCAGGAGACTTTTTAGCGGGGAAAAATATACATTATTACAGTTTTGAAAAGATAAAAAGCCGGGAAGAATTTGGATACCATACTTTTCATGAAACATCAGACGTGAATTCGTATGAAAGAATTTATAATTTATTAAAAACACATAGCGATTTTGAATTATTACCGATTACCGATTTGTTGCAAGCGTGGATCGAACAATATAAAACTATAAACTCTGAAGACCCCAATGTAATCGGATGGCAAGGTACTGTGAGGACTAGAAGCATCGGCAGAATAGTTCCGACTTTCCATCAAGCCAGGTTGTATACCATCCCAGTTTATCCATATTTAGATACCGATATAATTAATGCATATTTAACTATACCATCGAAATATCTTAAAGGTGAAGCTGCACATTTAATGCAGATATCCGAAGATAGGCGGTTTAATCAATTTCAGACAACAAGGTTCCCTGTTAGTGCAAAAAATGAAAAAAAATATTTAAGCATAATAAATTTTTTACGGAAGGTTGATCTTTTAAAATCAAATTTAAATAAGAATAATCATTATGATAACAAAACTACTTTACGTTATAATACAGTTTTAAAAAACACACTTAAAGAAATGGATGTTTTCGAAAATAAATTTGTAGATGGATTACTCCCTGAGCAAAACAAATTACCTAAAGGTTATTATCCTTGCATAGCCAATTTGGTTAATGCCTTAAGATTAAAAGAAATCTATTTTGATCGGTCTTTGGGCAATAGACACGATCTGGTTTATACAGAATATGCTGCAAATAATTTATCACTTCAACCGACAGGTTCACGAAATTAATAAAATATTATTTAGATAATTTTCTTTCCCTTCCAAATAGTTCTTGATCAATTAAAATGAAGAATATAATTTTTTTCCGCAATGATGATGTTAGAGATAAATTAGATAAATCTCTAAAAGCAATAACAATGATGTTCATTTGCCATGGAATACCTATTACACATGCTGTGGAGCCGGCAAATATTACCGAAGAGGTTGCCGAATGGCTGTTGAAAATGAAAGAGCAATATCCAGAACATATTGATATAATGCAGCATGGATATGATCATACTGTAAAAAACAAAATTAAAAAGGGAGAATTTGGAGGTCAAAGAACTTATTCTGAACAATTACATGATATTAAAAAGGGAAAGGAATTAATGGATAAATGGTTTGGCAATTTGTGGTTTGATGCCTTTAACTTTCCATACGCACCTTATAATCCCGCTGCCATCAAGGCAGTAAATGATTGCGGATATAAAGTTATAAACTCACATTTTAATTCTAAGCTGAGCAGAAAAGTATTTTACAAATTAGGTCATATGCTTAATAAAGGATATTTACTGAACCATCATGTATCATGGAATTTAGATTTTTATCCTGATACAAATTTATTTGAAATAGATATGAACGTCGGATTCATCAAGAAATATTATAATGAATCTTATGATTGTGAAATGATGGACTTACAAGAAATCATAGACGATACAATTCGATATAAAAAATATAGAACCATCGGAGTGCTTCTTCATCATCGTTATCACAATACAGAAAGCAAACTTACTTTAATTAGAGAATATTTAAAATGGTGCAAATCGACGCCTGAATTTGAGTTTTGGAGTTTGAAAAAAATATATGAAGAGTTTACCAAAGATTGACTGGATCTGTTTATCGGGCGATGACTACTGGAATAGCAATCCGCATTCAAGATATCATATTGCAAAACAGTTTTCCAAAAATTCAAAAGTGTTGTGGATAAATTCTATCGGAACAAGATTCCCATCTATAAAGAAAAAAAACGGCATAAAACTTATTATCAGAAAATTCAAAAGTTATTTAATCTATTTCAGAAAACCAGAGAAGAACTTTTATGTTGTTTCACCTATTACAATTCCGGTATTCAAAGGCAAATTTGCGGCAAGAATAAATACTGAAATTCTCTGGCTGCAGATTAAGCTGTTCATAAAAATATTACGATTAAAAAATATTCACTTTTTTGTTTCATCTCCATCCTTTGGAATTCTTGCCGATAAAATAAAAAGATTTTTCTGTATTTATTATTATTCGGATTTATACGTCGCTTACAGAGAACTAAAACACAAAAACGAAATGATTTTATTAGATAAAAAAGTATATGATATTTCTAAATTGATATATTGTGCCTCAGATAAAATATGCAGTACGCTCGGCAGCAATGGGAAAACGCCAAAATATTTACCGCACAGTGTAGATCTTGATCATTTTAATAAAATATCACCTATTCCGAAGGAATTAATGAAAATTCCTCACCCAATTATCGGTTATTACGGGACACTGTCTGATTCAAATGATTGGGAGATTATTGATTTCATTTCTGAACAAAGACCATCATATAATTTTGTTTTTATTGGCAAAAAATTCATTTCGCTCCCTGAGCTTGAAGAAAGAAAGAATATTCATTTTATAGATAAGATATCATATCAGGATATTCCTGCATACGGTTCATGCTTTGATGTTGCTATAATGTTTTGGATACTGCGCGAATGGATTTTGCACTCCAGTCCATTAAAATTATTGGAGTATTTCGCATTGGGTAAACCTGTAGTTAGCGTGGATATACCTGAAGTGAAAAATAAATATGGAAATGTAGTTCTTATATCCAATGACAAATATTCTTTTCTTGAAAATATAGATAAGGCATTAATGTCGGATAGATTGATATTAAGAAGAAGATATGATGAAATTCTAAAGAATCATTCCTGGGAAAAAGTAGTTAATAGAATTTACGATGATGTGGAGATGTGTTAAATGCTTAATAAAACCAGATTCAAAATCATAGACTTATATTCTAAAACAAATGTACATGAAGTCTTTGACAATTGCATCAATGAAGAATATTTGTCTCGCAATGAATTATTAGATCTTCAATTCATGAAATTAAGAAAATTACTAATTCGTGCATATCAAACGACAAAGTATTATAAAAAGCTTTTTGACGAAATAGGTTTTATACCACATAGAATTCATGACTTTAATGATATAAATATAATCCCGATTCAGACAAAACAAAACATAAAAAACAATTTTGAAAATATTAAGTCTTTTGACTTTAATAATTATGAACCGCGAAAAAACAGAACTTCGGGATCTACCGGTGAGCCTTTCGAAATTTACATATCTAGATTAACTCATACTTATTTAAGAGCGCTAAATTATGCTGCCTGGCATCAATCTGGTTATAAATTAGGAGATCAGTATGCCTCATTTTCCGGAGGGTCATTATTGCCTGGTTCAATAGGATTAAAGCAAAAAATATATATGAAATTACAGAACTGCATTCAATTGCCTTCTTACCATCTTGGTAAGGAATATTTCTTAAAGTACCTAAGAATTCTTCAAACAAAACAAACCAAGTATATTTATGGCTATGCATCTGCCTTAAGCGATTTTTCAAAAGAAATAAAAGATAATAATCTTGATTTTAGATTTGTGAAAGGTCTATTTTCTTCCTCAGATATGTTGTACCCAGCTCAAAGAAAACTAATTGAAGAAGTAATCGGAACAAAGATAACTGACATATATGGGAATCCGGAAAGCGGTCTAATCTCTTATGAGTGCAATGAACACTCAGGTTATCATTATGGTATGTTAAACAGTTATGTTGAAATTACAGATGAAGCTGGAAAAAATTTAGAACAAGGTAATCAGGGTAAAGTTGTAGTTACAAGTTTAAACAGCGAATGTTTTCCGATTATAAGGTATGATAATGGAGACATTGCTTCCATGACTAATGAAAATTGTTCATGTGGAAGAGGACTAATAAAACTAACCAATTTGGGTGGAAGAAGCCGGGATTATGTTATATTAAGAAACGGTCAGCATATTCACGGTGCTTTTTTCAATCATTTATCGTCAATTTATAAAGCAAACTGGTTAAATAGATATCATATTATTCAAAATAATCAGGATGAATTAATATTCCAATGCTTAGTTAACAGGAAACCAACCGAAGAAGAACTTAACTCAATTAAAAATGAAATAAAGACTGGAACCGGAAACTTAATTAGAATTGAAACTCAAATTGTAGATGATATACCGGTTACAAAAATGGGTAAGTATAAATTAATTTCAAGAGAGTTCGATACGAATTAGTCCTCAGTTCTCATTTATTTATCGTTTAATATTTGTTTAATATGAACCGCAAAACTGTTTTAATGTTGGCTTATGCCGAGTATTATGATGATGCCCGAATAAAAGGATACGTTGATATTCTCCTTGAAAAAGGTATTTCGGTTGATGTTATTTGTCTAGAGGACAAATATTCAAAAGAAATATTATCCCATAAGGAAAACTTAGATATCTATTTCGTTCAAAAGAAATATCAAGGCAAAAGCAGAATTTTATACTTTTTGAATTACTCTCTTTTTATTTTTAAAGCAACTGCTTTAGTAACGTTCAAGTTCTTTCAAAGACATTATTGTGTTGTTCATGTTAACAACCAGCCCGACATACTTGTATTCTGCGCCATTGTGCCAAAAATATTCGGGGCAAAAATAATATTAGATATGCATGATATTATGATCGCGGGATTATCAGCAAAATTTAATCTTAATTCAAATTCATTGTTATATAAAATTACGAAAATGCAAACATTAATCTCCGTTAAAGTAAGTAATTTCCTTTTCTGCTCAGACCATTCACAAAAAGAATTTCTTGAAAGTAACGGAATAAAACATAATCAATTCTATGTATTCCTAAATCTTCCTGATAAAAATAAATTCCATGAACGGATATCATATCCATCTAATTCACATATAAGATTTGTTTATCATGGAACTGCAAGCTATCGGCTTGGGTTGGATTTAGCAATAGCAGCAGTCGAGAGAGCCAGTAAAAAAATGAGTGTGTCTTTTACAATTATAGGAGCAATCGGGGAACAGAAAAACGAGTTAGTTGAGATTTGTAAAAAACGAGGCATATTCAATAATCTCATCATATTCAAAGATCCAATTCCGGTAGAGAAACTTCAGGATGAAATTGAAAAATATGATGCGGGATTAATATCGAACCGCAGAAGCATTCTTTCCGAATATTGCATGCTTCCTGTTAAGCTTCTGGAATATACTGCGATTGGACTACCCTCAATTGTTCCGAAACTTAAAAGTATTCAGAGATATTTTGATGAAGACATGGCTTTGTATTTCAATCCAGATGATGTTGAAGATTTATCGAATGCAATTATAAAAATGGGGAATAAAGAGCTACGTGAACAAATTGTTACTAATAGTAAAAGGTTTTTACAAAAATATATATGGGATGATCAAGCAAATAGTTATTTGCAAACTATAAGATTAAACTAATTACTTGAAGGTGTATCATTTAAGATGAAAATTGAGTCTTTAAATTACCAGAACATTGAGTGGCAGAATTTTGTGCTTGGATTCTCTAAAAGCAACATTTTCTCTTCACCGGAAATGAACGAAGTGTTTAATACTTCTGATGGATTTGAGGTAAATCCTTTATTCGTATTACAGGAAAAGAAGATCGTTGCTGCAATGTTTCCAGTACTCGTAAAGATAAAAACACACTTACCTCAAAGTCTTACTAATAGGATAATTCTATACTCTACTCCTCTTTATGAACAGAACGAATACGGTTTTTGCGGTATCAATATGCTTATGAGTGAGTTGATAAATGAAGCTAAGGGAAAAGCTTTATTCATTGAAATCCGTAATTCCGAAAAATTTGATTTGAAAAAAGACGGGAGTTTAGTTAAGGATTTTAAATATCTTCCCTACCAAAACTATTTAATTGATTTGAAGTGCGGAGAAGAAAATATTTTCAGTTCATTAAATTCATATACACGAAATCATATTAGGAAATCGGAAAAGGCTAAATGTAAAGTAAGAGAAATAAATGATAATGAACTGCATAATGTGGTTGAATTAATTGAAGAATTGTACAAGCGAAAGAACATTCCTTTTATAGATAAATCAATTTTCTTTAACGCATATAAGATATTAAAACCTAAGGGATATATCAGAGTAATTGTAATGGATTTAAATTCTCAAATAATAGCTGCACGGATATCTTTGAATTATAATAAAACTGTTTATGACTGGTATGCTGCTTCAAAGCCAGAGTTTAATAATTATTATCCTAACGAAGCTCTGGTATGGAATACAATCCAATGGGCATGTAAAAATGGTTATGCAATATTTGATTTCGGCGGAGGTGCTTTAAGAGGACAAGATTATGGTCCGGCTAAGTTTAAAGAGAAATTCAGAGGAGAACTTGTAGAATATGGGAGATACAGATATATCTTAAATAAGCCAATATATTTCTTTGGATCCAGAATATATAATCTAAGGTCCTCAAAAAAATAAATAAGTTCAGTATATATTTAAGTACAAACATTTATGGCTTATAATTACAGGGCGAGGATAAATTGAGTACAATCAGAGAGAAATCAGAGTAATTTCAGAATTCTTTAAAACTGCATTTATTATTCCTTAATAATTAATTACAAATAAATAAAAGTAAAAACATTGAATATTAAGTAACCATTTCTGATAAATGGTTTTTAACTTCGTATATCTTGGATAACTAAAAGATCTCAGATAAAAGAAGAATAAGTAAAAATGGGTAAAATACACTTTAACAACTTACTCAAATCAGAAATTGTCAACTAAATAAATATTAGGAAAGTTTTGAAATGATATTATTATCTCCATTCTCTAATATCAGCATAGAAGAAATAAAAAGATATTTTATTATTGAAAAATATCTTTCTGAGAGAAATCTTGAATGTAAGTATAGCAAGAAGCAAAGGATATACTATAACCTATTGAGACCATTTATTCCGCTTAAATTCAGACATAAAATTCAGAAGTATATAAGCTCATCAATTAAATGCCAAAAATATTTTATAAATGAAGACTTTATCAACTTTCTTTATTTAAATATTGGGATGATAGAATTTCCGGAGGACCTTTATCCTGAAAGAAAAAAGACTGCAATAATACTAACGCACGATGTGGAAGGCGAATTGGGATTAAAATCAATCCCTCAAGTTATCAAAGTGGAGCAAAAATATAATTTATATTCTTCATGGAATATAGTTCCGTATAAGTACAGGATGGATGAAGGTATCCTCCGGTTTATTGTTGAAACAAAAAATGAAATCGGTATCCATGGATATAACCACGACGGTAAATTATTTTCTTCGTATAAAGAATTCCATAGCCGGATACCTGCAATAAATGCTGCTATAAAAAAGTATAATGCATTGGGATTTAGATCTCCGATGATGCATAGAAATTTAGTTTGGCAGCAGGAGTTGGATATTTTGTATGATTCTTCCACTTTTGATTACGACCCATATCAACCGTTCCCCGGAGGGATTGGATACATTTGGCCTTTCATTGCAGGTAAATTTGTTGAGATGCCGTATACTCTTCCTCAAGACCATACTTTATTCTATGAATTAAAAGAAAATAGCATTGAAATCTGGAAAAAGAAAATTAATTGGATAATAAAAAATAAGGGAATGGTCTTAGTCTTAACTCATCCGGATTACTTAATTGAAAACCAGCACCTTAAATATTATGAACAGTTGCTGGATTATTTAAATCAAATAAGTGATGCTTGGTACTGTCTTCCAAATGAAATGGCATATTGGTGGAAAGAGAGATCTAAAACTAATCAAGACAAGACCCAGCAAAATTTAGTACCAGCGTAAAAGAATAAAAAAGAAATGAAACGGAAATATTTTCTTTCTATCCTTATTGTTTTATTGATAATAATATTGGCTGATTTATATCTCATAAAAAATAATAAAGCTAGTAAAATGGACGAAAATTTGTTACATAAAATGAAAACAATAAGTAATGTGAACATTTTCTTCGGGCATAGGTCTGTTGGAGATAACATTATTCAAGGTATAAATGAACTTTATTCCCAGAACGGGATAAACAAATTAACTATTTATAGATTGGAAAACTTTAACCGAAGCAGTGATAAATATTTTGTTCATTCTTATATTGGAAGTAACGGGGATCCAAAAAGCAAGATTGATGATTTTTCCAAATATATAAATCAATTAGCTTCACAAAACTTAGACATAGCATTTATGAAGCTTTGTTTTGCTGATATTAAGTCAAACACCGATGTTAATGATATCTTTAAATATTACGTTTCAACAATTGACACCTTGAAGAGTAAATATCCCAACTTGATAATTCTTCATTTTACAGTACCATTAACTTCAAAGAGGACATTTTTAATGTCAATTAAAGATTTGATAAAAGGACGATCAGATAATAGCCTTTTAGATAATGTAATGAGGAATAAATACAATCAACTTATTTTATCGAAATATTCTTCAGATAAGATATTTGATATTGCGAAAATAGAATCGACCTATGAAACAGGCGAGAGAGAAAAAGAGATTTATAACGGGGACCCTATATATTTTTTAATTAACGACTATTCTATAGATGGTGGGCATTTGAATGAAAAAGGTCAGAGTCTTATTGCCTCCAAACTTATATCCTTTATATCCAATCAAGAAAACTACAAAAGATATTCAAGTTATTACAGATAATATTTTATAAAAATACTTCCCAATTATTTTATGAACCGAATGTTTTGGGACTTCTCACCCACGTATTTTGATAATATAGCTTTTATTGATAGTGATCAAAATAAAGCTATAACTTACGAAGAATTAAATTCTGACTGTCAAAGATTAGAGCACTATTTATTTCAAAACGAAAAAAAATTAGCCTTCCTATTTTGCGAGAACTCTTATTCTTGCTTATTATCTTATTTCGGTCTGCTCAGAAGCGGACATGCAATCGTCATGTTAGATTCCAAAACCGATAATGAATTAAAAGAAAATTTGATAAACCTATACTTGCCCGATCTAATTATAACTACTAAAGAAGAATTATTTAAAGGTTATCAAAAACAAAACGTTGATAATAGAATTAATATTAATGTAATAGAAAAAGAACAACCACGTCTTAAAATATTTAATGATTTAGCAATATTATTATCTACTTCTGGGACTACCGGAAGTCCCAAACTTGTTCGATTAAGTTATAAAAATATTCAGGCAAACGCAGAATCAATAGCACAATATTTAAAAATAACAGAAACTGAGAGACCAATTTCAAGTCTTCCTCTAAATTATTCTTATGGCTTATCAGTAATAAACAGCCATATTTTGAAAGGTGCATGTATCGTATTAACAAAGCAGACTTTCGTGTTAAGAAGTTTCTGGGAAACATTTAATCGATATAAATGTACATCATTTGCAGGCGTGCCTTATAGCTATCATCTGTTAAAGAAAATTAATTTTGAGAAACTTGAACTGCCTACACTAAGAACTATGACTCAAGCAGGCGGGGGATTAAATGAAGAGATGCAAAAATATTTTTACAATTTAACGAAAAGCCGGGGGATAAAGTTATTCATAATGTACGGTCAAACCGAAGCAACTGCTAGAATCTCATTTGTTCCTTATGAGTATCTTGGAGATAAAATCGGATCCATCGGAATTGCAATTCCTAACGGTAAATTAAAAATTTTTTCAGATGACAAAGACATAACTGAAACGGGCAATGAAGGTGAACTTGTATATGTGGGTGACAATGTAATGATGGGTTATGCAACTAGTAGAGAATGTTTAGTCAAAGGTGATGAGTTGAAAGGAGTACTACATACCGGAGATTTGGCTAGAAAAGACAAAGAAGGATTTTTTTTTCTTACCGGTAGGATGAAAAGATTTGTTAAGGTATTCGGTTTTCGAATTAATCTGGATGAAATAGAAAAAATAGTTGAAAATTATACTTATTGTTCAGCTGCATGTTTCGGTAATGATGGAAGTATAAACATTATAATTCAATCTGATGACAATGCTTTACCAGAAATTGTTCAAAAAAAGTTATTCGAAATATTACATCTTCATCACTCGGTTATTCATATCAAAGCTGTAAGATCGATTCCTGTAACTCCCTCTGGAAAACGTGATTATTCAAAAATTGAAGAAGTCTTTAAGTAAAAGTATAGTAATAAAGATATTCAAAAAATTAGTATAACAGTTTAGACTTAAAATGCATAAAGATTTAAAAATAATGTACGTGCATAATAAGAAAAGTGTTTTATCATGAATTTAATTATCAAACTTTTAAGAATTATAAATTTTTCCATTAAACAATGGAAATATCAAAATAAAATAAAAAGAATTATAAATAATGGATTAAAACTAGGTAAAAATGTAACAATAATGCCCGGCGCTACTATTGATGAAAGATATGCATATTTAATAAGTATCGGTGATAATTGTTCTTTAAGCAACGGTGTTGTAATACTTGCACATGATGCCACCACTTTCAAATTTACAGATGGTTATGCAAGATTAGGGAAAATTGAAATAAAAGATAATTGTTTTATAGGAACCAACGTTATAATCTTACCTGGCGTAACCATAGGACCCAACGTATTAATAACAGCTGGCTCTGTTGTAAATAGAGATATACCTCCTAATTCATGCGTGGCAGGTGTGCCGGCAAGAGTATATCAAAAATTTGATGAATTTATTGAGCAACACAAAAAGGCGACTAATGAATGTCCATCCTTTGATTTCCATGAATTTAACTCGCCAGATATAAAATTTAAAAATGAAATATTAAACCTCATCGAAAGTAGGAACATATATGTTAAAGGATTTGACGGGAAATTCCCATGGACTATTACGTGATATAAAAATTATTAAATAAGTTTAATTAAAATTGCAAGGAGGCTAGTGTGGAACAGATTGAGAAACTTAAAGCATTCATCACTAATAATTATTTGTTTGGCAAAGAGGATGAATTTAACTGCGAAACAGATTTCTTAGAAAAGGGTATTATTGATTCTACGGGGATATTAGAATTAGTCTGTTTTGTCGAAGAGACTTTTAACTTCTCTGTACAGGATGATGAAATTGTTCCGGAGAATTTTTCTTCTTTAATTAAGCTGAATGAATATGTGAATAGAAAATTAAATAACAATTCTGTAATGGTAAACCAATGTGCGGAATCGCAGGAATAATTAATTTAATTGAGCCCGGTAAGATCTCGCTATATAATATTAGTAGAATGGCGAGTTATCTAAAACATCGAGGTCCAAACGAGGCAGGAATTTATATTGATGACTGGATGGGTATTGCACAAACCCGTCTAAGTATCATCGATTTAAATGACGGTACTCAGCCGATCCATAATGAGGATAACTCGTTATGGATTGTCTTCAACGGCGAAATATATAACTATATTGAATTAAGGCGGGAACTGATTGCAAATGGTCATAGATTTCGTACGTTTTCCGATACTGAAGTTGTCTTACATTTATACGAAGAAGAAAAGGAGAATTGTCTTAAGAAGCTTAATGGACAATTTGCCTTTGCTATCTGGGATAACATTAAAAAAGAATTTTTCCTGGCAAGAGATAGAGTCGGTAAAAAGCCGTTATATTACTTTTATAACGGGAAAGAATTACTCTTTGCATCTGAAATAAAAGCAATATTATCAAATAGAAAAATTCATCCTGAATTTAATTACGCGGCGTTAAACCAAATATTTACCTTTTGGACCACACTTTCCGGCGAAACAATATTTAAAAACATAAAAGAGCTCCCGGCAGGTTCATATTTAAAATTAGAAAAGAAAAAAGTTGTTATAACAAAATATTGGGATTTTGATTTTGCAATTGACAACGAGCTTGTAAACCTTAGTACAAGTGATATAGTCTATATCTTAAAAGAACTTTTAATCGATTCGATTGCCATCAGATTAAGAGCGGATGTACCGGTGGGATGTTATTTAAGCGGTGGGCTTGATTCTTCCGGTATTACTTCTCTAGTCAATAAACATTTTAATAATGAGTTACAAACTTTCGGAATCCGATTTGAAGAAAAATCTTTTGATGAAGGTGAATTCCAAAAAGAAATGATCTCCAACTTAAAAGTAGATCATAGTGAGGTTTATGCGACCAATGAAATAATCGGGAAATTTTTACCTGAAGTAATTTGGCATTGTGAAATTCCATTGTTAAGGTTATCCCCTATTCCATTGTTTTTGCTTTCAAAACTGGTTAATCAAAAAGGGCTCCGAGTTGTACTAACGGGTGAAGGTGCAGATGAAGTATTCGGTGGATATAATATTTTTAAGGAAACCATGATAAGATATTTCTGGTCGAAATTTCCTGAGTCTAAAATGCGACCAAGCCTGTTAGAAAAATTATATCCATACATTTTCAAAGATGAAAGGAATAAAGCTAACGTTAAAGAGTTCTTTAAATTTGGAATAGATAAGCCTGACGATCCTTTCTTCTCGCATATTGTTAGGTGGAATAATACATCCAGATTAAAAAGATTCTTTAGTGATGATACAATCACCAGAAACAATGGCTATGATCCGTATCTGGCACTAAAAGAACAATTGCCTAATAAGTTTTATAAATGGGATTCATTAACCAAAGCTCAATATCTGGAAATGAAAATATTCCTATCAAATTATCTGTTATCTTCACAGGGCGATAGAGTAGCAATGGCTCACTCACTGGAGGTCAGAATGCCCTACCTGGATTTCAGAATAATTGAATTCATGAGCAAAGTCCCTTCGTATCTTAAAATAGTTGGATTAAATGAAAAATCAATTTTGAAGAAAATGCTTAAAGATGTTTTACCGGCTTCAATTATTAAGAGACCTAAACATCCATACAGAGCTCCGATTAAAAACAGTCTTTTAAACAACAACCTGGAATATGTAGATGAATATCTGTCTGAAAGAAAGATTAGAGAATTTAATCTTTTTAATCCTTCTATGGTTACCAAATTGAAAGAAAAATTAACAAAGATAGAAGATGCAAGCGAATTTGATAGTATGGCATTAGTAGGAATTTTAACAACTCAAATACTTTACGATAAATTTATTCTGAATTTCAGTTCCGCCCCAAGTTCTCCTATAACATTCGATTTAATTTTTGACAGAAGAACGATTAACAAAGAAAAAGGCTATTTGAAGAAAAACGCTGTTCTAGTTTAATAGATAATTGGGATAAAGATTATGAAAAATAATTTATTTCAGCCTAGGCTGCTGCATAACTTTTTAATTAAAAATGCTGAAAAATATTCTGATAAGGATGCACTGATATTTGATGAGAAGAGAATTTCTTATTCAATACTCGATGCAAAATCAAATCAACTTGCAAAGTCTCTGATAGAACTGGGAGTTAAAAGACATGACCGAGTAATAATCTTTCTTGATAATTCCATAGAGAGTGTCATTTCTATTTGGGCTGTTTTAAAAGCAGGCGGAATTTTTATAATACTAAATTCATCAATAAAGCCTAACAAATTATTATATATAATGAACGACTCCGGAGCAAAAGTTATTATATCCAGTACTAGCAAATATGATGTTATTAGTTATGCATATAACAATAATAAGAGAGAGTTAAAAACAATTTGGGTCGGGGCACCAATAAATAAAATAAATTCATTTTCATTTAATGATTTAATTTTTTCTCAATCAGCTGAAATTTCAAGCAGGCTTTCTGCAAGACAAGAACAAATTATTGATTATAATTTGGCAGCTTTGATTTATAAATCCGGTTCTACCGGTGAACCGAAAGGAGTAATGAGCTCACAGTTCAATATGATTTCAGCAGCAAGAAGCATCATCGAATATATCGGAAATACTCCTGACGATATAATCTTGAATGTTCTTCCCCTTTCTTTCGACTACGGTCTATATCAAATGATAATGAGTGTTTTGTTTGGCGGTACTCTTGTATTGGAATCATCATTTATGTTTCCGTTAAAAATTCTCCAAATCATCAACAGAGAAAATGTTACCGGTTTTCCGATAATTCCAACTATTATAGCTTTATTATTAAAGATGAAGGATCTGGAAAGATTTGAATTAAATTCTTTAAGATATATTAGCAATACCGGAGCCGCCTTTCCAATACCTCATATACAAAAGTTCAGTCAGATGTTTCCGCACATTAAAATATTCTCAATGTACGGATTAACGGAATGCAATCGAATTGCTTTTTTGTCTCCTGATGAGGTCTACAAGAGACCTGGTTCGGTTGGAAAAGCTATTCCTAATTGTGAAGTTTTTATTTTTGATGACAATGGTAAAGAAGTGAAGCCAGGTGAAGTTGGAGAACTCGTAGTCAGGGGTTCAAATGTTATGTGCGGATATTGGAACTCGCCTGAACTTACAAATAATGTATATAGACCCGGACTATTTCAAGGAGAGAAGCTCCTTTACACAGGAGACTTATTCCGCAAGGATAATGACGGCTTCTTGTATTTTCTTGGAAGAAAAGACGACATGATAAAATCGAAGGGGGAAAGAATAAGTCCTAAGGAGATTGAAAATATTTTATGTGCTATCCCCTATGTTTCAGAGGCTGCGGTAATTGGCGTTCCGGATGAAATTTTAGGACAGGCTATAAAAGCTTTTATAGTATTAAATGACGGATTAAAAACAGATGAAAACAATATTTTGCAATATTGTTATCAAAACATGGAATCATTTATGGTACCTAAGCACATAGAATTTGTTAACGAACTTCCTAAAAGTCCGAACGGAAAAATAGATAAAAAGATTTTGAAGGCAGAGTCAATCATGATAAATCCGGGGTTCAAATCAAATTTACTTAGATTTAGAAAATTCACTTTTAGTTTATAAATAGGAGGTAAAAATGAACTTTACAAAAGATTCAATATTAATAAATCCCGAAATAGAAATTGAACAAATTATCGAGAGCATAGAATATAATGTCTTTCATGTTTTGAAAAAGAAAGGGGCAATAGTTGGTGTAAGCGGCGGTATCGATTCTTCTGTTGTGGTTTCACTTGCTGCAAGGGCTTTAGGCAATGAAAAAGTATTAGCATTAATGCTTCCAGAGAAAGAATCCAGCGACGAAAATATCACTCTCGTTGAAAAATTATTAAAAAAGATAAATGTTAATTATGAAATAGAAGAGATGACTTATGTGTTAACAGGTTTCGGCTGTTACAGGAGAAGAGATGAAGCTGTGAAAAGAATATTTCCTGAGTATGATTCAACATATAAAATGAAAATTATTCTGCCAAACAACATTCTAGAAAAAGATAAATTTAATTTATTTTATGTTGAAATAATTTCACCGGAAGGAGAAGTAAAAAGGGCAAGGCTTCCTTTGAATGAATATTTACAGATAACAGCTGCCTCCAACTTTAAACAGCGCAGTAGAATGAGCATGTTATATTATCATGCCGAAAAAAGGAACTATGCAGTAATCGGAACTCCAAACAAGAACGAACACGATCAGGGATTTTTTGTCAAATACGGAGACAGCGGTTCAGATATTCGACCAATAAAACATCTCTTTAAAACTCAAGTATACCAGATTGCCGAATATCTAGGAATTCCAGATGAAATAAGAAAACGAACACCCACTACAGATACTTATAGTGCAGAGCAGACTCAGGAAGAGTTCTTCTTTAGACTACCTTTTGACTTATTAGACCGGATTTGGTATGGTTGGGAAAATAATATTCCCACTGAAACAATAGCAGAAGTATTAAACTTATCCAGAGAGCAAGTTGAAAATGTAATAAATGACATTTCAAGAAAAATTAAAACAACAGAATATCTCCGAAAGGAACCAATCGATGTCGTATTAACTTAATATAAATTTCAAGGAGGTTTATATGATACCTAAAGTAATCATTACCTTTATTTTTTGTTTTACCTTCGTTTTATTAGGACAAAACTTAAATAAAAGAATTGGGGTTTTTCTTGCCCACTCAACGGGCACAAACATATGGGGACCAAACAGCAGCAATACAAGCGTCCCATTAGAAATTGTAAAATATAACAACTCTCATAATTTTACCGGCATTAACGAGTTTACAATTGTGAAAGAAGATTGGCCAACAGATCCCTGGTCAAATGAATGGGTAAGATGGCACCATATATTTGACGGAGAAGATACAGCCGCCGATATTCAGCCTTATATAGATAACTATGGAATTATTATAATAAAATCATGCTTTCCCAGTTCAGGGATTGGCTTTTGGGGTTCACCAGAAGATACCCTTGAGCCGGATAGAAAAACAATATTTAACTATAAATGGCATTGGCGAAGTTTTATTAAAAAGATGGAATCATATCCTGATAAATTTTTTGTTGTTTGGACGAATGCCCCTTTAACAGCAAAGAGCACCGATGATAATGAAGCATATCTTTCGGATCAATTTTGCACATGGGCAAAAGATACTCTTGCAATGGGATTAGATCCTGTTTATGGCATGTTTCCCAAAAATGTCTATGTCTTTGATTTTTTTCATAAGTTAGCCGGTAAAGACGGTAAACTGCCCCTAGAGTATGCGCTAGATACTTCAGATAGCCATCCTAATTCATCTGCGACAGAACTTGTTGCACCGCAATTAGTACAGGAAATATTTGATGCAGCGATACAACATGAATCATTATTACCGGTTGAATTAATAAAATTTTCGGTAAGTGTATCTAATGATAAAATATGCCTATCTTGGGAGACCGCTACTGAGATAAATAATTTTGGTTTTGATATCGAAAGAAAAACAATAAATACTGCAAATTCAGGATGGGAAAATATTGGATTTGTGCAAGGATCTGGTACAAGCAATGTTCCTCTAAAATATAATTTTATTGATAATAATCCTTATAATGGAACCACATTATACCGGTTAAAACAGATTGATAATGACGGTTCTTTTGAATATTCTAATATTGTTTCCATTAATAATTTTTCAGGTTTACACTATTCATTAAAACAAAATTATCCCAACCCATTTAATCCCAAAACAACAATTGAATATTCTATTCCCATAAATACTCACGTTAAAATAGATTTATACGACATTTTAGGGACTAAATTAAAAAACCTTAAAAATGAATTTCAGAAAGCGGGTCATTATAAATTAGATTTTACAATTGAAGATTTTCCAACCGGCGTATATATATATAGAATAGAAACAGACAGTTATAAAGAATCGAAAAAACTCTTATATTTGAAATAGCCATAAAATAATTCAAATATTTTAGCGAATTAAATTAGAATTATGTTTTATAAATTTCTTTTTCTATTCCTTTGCTTTGAGATAAATTTAATTGCACAACAATTTAATGTTAAGATTATACCCGATACAGGAAATAAATCCATCTACGGTGTGATTATAAAAATAAAAGCTGATAGTGCAATTAAATCTGCTTTAGGAAATGCTACTTTACGATTCAACTATGATAATCAAAAATTGTTTTTTCCACATCATCCAGTAAAAGGAAAAGATTTTAATTTTGAAGGAGTTGACTCTAAAAAGTATTTATGTTCCGTTACGAGTCCAACTTTAAATACTATTTCAATCAATATTTTTTACGAACGCGGGAAACCAATATTAATATCAGATAGTTTATATGAACTAGTTAGAATTTATTTTAAGAAACAGTCCAACGGATCATATTATAAATTAGAACATTTTAAACCTGAGTTTTTTAGTCCTAGCAGCCCAATTGCATGGGATATAAAAGTAGATTTTTAATATTGCTTTTTCTCATTCACACCTTCAAAATTTTATCAAATACTTCTTTTTACAAAGGAACTTTTATTTAGCATAAAAGTAATAACCTTAATTAATTTTCACTATCAACCGATTAAATTTCAATTTATGTAAAAAAGTTTATAAAAGAGAAAATATTCAAGTAAGATCTCGCATTATCAAAAGCAGACCTCCTCAAGTTATATTGGCAATAGGCTTGGTGTTAGTTTATCTGATTTCTTTTTCTAATATTTTCTTTCAAGACTTCGCCTCCAAGATTAAATTTGTAGATTTTGAAAGCACATGCAGGAAGTGATCAGTTAACTTGCATTATTCCTTTTGAACACTCACCCTCATCCCATATGAGTCGCTTTAATGTGGCTTTAATTGAAGATTTGAAGCGATTAAGTAGCGACTCATGTATAGTTTGTGTAGTTCCCTTGTGTGTTTTTTGCTTATAACATAATTATGACATCCGGAAGCTACTTCTTAGTGGCTACCGATTTTTTTTGTCGGTCAGTAGTGATTAATTATATTTTATTTTAGGTAAGGGTAATGACTCCTAAAAGCATTTTTTTTATTAAAACGGAGGCAAAATAAAATGAAAAAGAAAATCATCTTTTCACTTGTAATTTTAATATTAATGATATGTAGTGGCTTATATGGAATACTAATTGGCAAGAGGCAAAGCTTTCCTTTTCACACATTAAAAAAAGCAAAGGATTTAGTTTTAAATGTCAAAACTCGCTGGTGGTCAATAGGTATTTATTCTGGAAATTCTCCATTAGAAATTCACAATCCGACTAATATTAAAAATCCCGTATTAACTGCTAACGATGTTACTGATGTGAAAGCACAGTTTATTGCCGATCCGTTTTTAATAAAAACTGATTCGATGTTTTATATGTTTTTCGAAGTATATAATTTAAAATCTGCACAAGGAGACATAGGCTGTGCTGAAAGTAAAGATGGATTCCATTGGAAATATAAACAAATTGTTATTAACGAACCTTTTCATCTATCATTTCCGTATGTATTTAAATGGAAGAATGATTATTACCTAATTCCAGAAAGCCATCAGGATTTATCTGTAAGAATATACAAAGCAACAAAATTTCCTTTTAAATGGAAGTATGACGGCAATCTTCTCAAGGGGTATCATTTTGTAGATCCCCAAATTGTTAATTACAACAATATGTGGTGGCTATTTGTCTGTACAACCGAGAATGATAATCTTAATTTATATTATTCTAAAAGTTTATCGGGTCCGTGGATTCAACATCCTTTAAGCCCAATAGTCAAACACAACAAACATATCTCTAGAGGAGGAGGAAGAATAATAGAATATAATAATATTCTTTATCGGTATACACAGGATGATCAGCCGACCTATGGTATTCAAGTATATGTTTATGAGATTACTAAAATTACAGAAATTAACTATCAAGAGAAATTAAGTTCTAATAATCCAATAGTAAGTAGGGGGGGAAAAAGTGAATGGAATTTTCTAGGAATGCATACTGTCGATCCAGTATATGTAAAAGAAGGTCAGTGGATAGCAACAGTGGATGGTTTCTAAAATTATAAAAGGAAAATAATATTGAGCAAAAAAAAACAAAAAACAATTATGCATTTTTTATGCTATAAACCAAGTGTTTATTCTGCATTAGATCGTTTTACTATTGCTTTATGCATAGAATTAAAAAAGAAAGGTTATACATCTATTATCATTTTTAATGATGAAATATGCTTAAAAGAATTGAGAATTGATATATTAAAGGCAGAAGCTAAAATTGAATTATTGAACACCAGACAAAGCAAAATAAAAATTATAAAAGATCTACGAAATTTATTGAAGAAATATAAACCCGAAATAGTTCATTCGCATTTTGAATTTTATATAAAAACTATTCTAGCACTATTTTGTTATATTTATCGTATTCGATTTTATTTCTCTAATCATTCGCTAAAATTCAGCATGACTGCTGAGGATTACCGCAAACAAAATAACATACTTAAAGTCTACAGATGGAAATTTTATTTGAAACTATTGCTATTTCTTTGCGAAAGATCTTTTTGTGTTTCTGAAGCCGTACGAAAGGAATTTTCTGATTTTGCTGGAACAAAAACAAAAAAATTACAATTGCAATACTTGGGAGTCAGAATTAATTCTGAAGTACAAGCAAAAGAAACACAAAGAAGAAAATTAAATTTATCATTAAATAAAGTGCTTGTTGTAAATATATCTGCAATAGATTTTGTAAAGGGGATCGATATTCTTATAAAAGCTGCAAGAATACTACGTGAAAAACATAAGCAAAAGAGTATTCAAATCATTCATATAGGAGGCTTGCGTTTGGATAACGATTCAGCTTTACGCTATGAAAATGAGCTAAAGAACTTGCAAGAAAAGCTTGTTGATTATAATGAATATTTTATTTGGCTTGGTAAAAGAAACGATGTTTACAACATTTTATCCGCGTGTGATATATATGTGCATCCAGCCAGAATGGAGGGATTGCCTACAACTATTATGGAAGCATTTTCGGCACGTTTGCCTGCGGTTGGAACGAGAGTAGGTGGTATTCCCGAAATAATTGAAGACGGAGTTTGCGGAATATTAGTTGATCCAGAAAATGAAATCCAATTAGCTGATGCACTTAATTACTTAATATCCAATGAGCCTTTACGAAGAAAAATGGGATACCAGGCATTTGTTGCTGTTAAGGATAAATGGAATATGGAAGTTCAGGTTGCAAAATTAATTGAAGCTTATGGTATTTATTAAAAGTATAAAATATTAATATTACCTATAAACTAAATGAAATCACTTACGTTCCATTACTTCAGCAAAATCATTTTTTTTACATCTTTAAATGAGCCTGAATGAATAGTGTAATAATATATTCCACTAGGAAGATTATTAGCATTTAATTGAACTTGATATTCACCAGGGGCTTTAAATTCATTTACCAATGTTTTTATTTCTTTTCCCAAAACATCATATAATTTCATAACAACGTTACTGCCAACGGGTATAGAATATTTTATTGTTGTTGAAGGATTAAATGGATTGGGATAATTCTGTGATAAATAAAATTTTGAAGGCAGTAAATACACTGTTAATATTTTAGAATATGTAAAATTACCTGAATAATCAACCTGTTGAAGTCTATATTCAATTTTACTTCTATTTGGATTGTCATCTGTAAAAGAATAGTTCTTAGGTGAATTACTGTTACCGTTGCCTTCAACAAATCCTATCTTTACCCACTCTGTACTATCAGCATTTTCTGCTTTGCTGTTTGTAGAATTGGTAATAGGCTCAGAACATCGTTCGATATTAAAGCCATAATTATTTATTTCAGTAGCTGTACTCCAGTTTAACTCAACCTTATCTTCAAGTTTATAAGCGGAAAAAGTAGTTAACTCTACTGGCAATATAGATGTTGAATCTACGTTCCATGACCCAAGTGACCATTCGTTTGAAGAAGAAGGACTAAAATATTGTTGAATTGCTGGTTGAATTTCTAAAGGATAATTTGAGTTTATTATCGTAAAATAAATTGTTGCAATGTCTATATAATTGGTTGTAATAGTTAAATAATTTGTAGATATCTGGGCAATGTTTATTGATACTGTGCCAGAAGATGAAAGTGATATTGAGGTTGAATAATCAGTACTATCCAAGTTTTGAAATACATAATCTATATTTTTAATAGGATATTGATTGAAAGAAATAGCAGCCGTATCGAAAGTGAACCTAATTACGGAATTTCCCAATACTGCGGTTCCTTGCTGAAGATCAATCTGAACCTTTACAGCCAATCTAGAATTACTAATCTTATTAATTTGAAAACTACTATTTATAGTTTGAGAAAAAATTGAATTATTTAATAATAAAGAAAAGAATAAAAAATGTAATATTATTTTCATTTGTCAGATCCTTAAATTTAAAATATCAGGAGATTCATATTGGGGGCTTTTTACTATCAGATTATTCACAACCAAAATATTTATAAACACTCGATTCCCTATTTATATTATTAGAATATCCACTTTTAAAAGACATTATTATGCTTAAAATATTTTATTAACTCTTACCTATCAGCAACTGCGGAGCAAATTAATTTCCTTATTTAAGTAATAACATTTTTTTTGTTTCGGTAAAGGGACCTGCCTGAATTTTATAAAAATAAATTCCACTTGAAAGATTACCAGCATTTAATTGATACTGATATTTCCCGGGAGCTTTAAAGTCTCTCACTAATGTTGAAATCTCCTCTCCGAGTGCATTATAAAGTTTTATAATTACATAGCTGCTAATTGGGATAGAATAATTGATCATTGTTGAAGGATTAAATGGATTGGGATAATTCTGAGATAGTTCAAATTGATTTGGTTTATTTTCTTTAATCCCGGTTACGGTATAATTTACGTTCCAAGTACCAATAGACCATTCATCGGAAGAAGCAGGACTGAAAAATTGTAATAATTCCGGTTTAATATTTAATGAATCATTTGGATTATTAAGTTTAAAATAAAGTGTTGCAAAATCAATATAATTAGTTGATAAGTTTAAATAATTTGCACCTACTTGTGCAATGTTAATTGAAGCTACACCGGGAGAAGAAAGAGACACAGAAGAATAATAATTGCTGCTGTCAAGATTATGGATAAAGAAATCAGTATTCTCAATTGGATTTTTAGGAAATGCAAGGGCCGCATCATTGAAATTAAATCTTATTACTGCATTGCCAAGAGCAGCAGTACTTTGGTTAAGATTTAATTGCACATTTACTACAATTTCAGAATTATTGTTTTGAATAATTTGAAAATTTCCATTAACAGTCTGTGCATTTATTATATTAAACATCCAAATAAAGATGTTAAATAAAAGAAATATTACTTTTCTCATATAAATATCCTCATAAATTGTTTTTATAAATATTTATTTAGGTATCTGAGAACTTTTACCAACATCTAAGAGCCAAAATAAATTATTGTCAGAGGCGGTAACAGAACCATCGAGATTGAAATCTGCCGAGAAGTAACCATCAATACCGGTGAGAAATTGAGGTAGCCAAACATTTGTGATATCATTTTTGGTAATTACTCCACTAGCATTTCCATCACCTGGATAAAGTCCATAGATTCCATTGCCTAATGATTCCATCGGATTAGTTCCATAAGCTTCTGATTGAGAATCCGTAAAATTATAACTAACTACTCCTGTGGAAGTAAAATTCAGTTTTTGTGAACTCATTACTCCTAAATGATTTCTATGTTTTACTACCAGATAATAATTTCCAGATGGTACTCCATCAAATAACACCGGACTTGTTCCATCAAGGTCAACTATTGAGCCATTATTAAGTAATAACGCAGCTCTTCTAGCAACAATAGAAGAAGAACTGGTATCGCTTCTTAATTCAAGTAGTATCCAATCAACTGTATTTGCTGGAAAACTGCTAACACTTTCGGTTCCATTATAATTCCATGGAGCAGCATTATATGGTTGATTATGAGGTAAGAATCCTCTTGCTAATAATGTAGTGTTCATTATGCCGTTTGAATAACATCCACCAAGTATTGCTGAAGCACTTAATTTAACAGCATTAGATGATTGCATACCTTGAAATTCAAAAGCACCTGCATCGGGAAGCCCAATAATTGGATTGCCTAAAAAGTCTTTTGTTAGACCAACATTTTGTCCTAATTTAATCGCCGGTGAACCAGCAGTCAGTTCAAAATCATTATTTGCAAAATCCTCGAATAGAGGATTTGCATAATCTCCATTTACATCATAACCTGCATTCTTCCACCTCAAAAACGAAGTATAATCAGATCCGGCAAAATACCAATGAGGCGAATTACTGCTACTATAATATAAGTTATGGTCAAATTTCATATTCGTTCCGCCACCGGTCTGTTGATAAATAAAATTGCCGCCGCTAGCGTCCGCTAGATAAAAAATATTATTCTCAACCGTCCAACCATCTATTTGTGGAATTCCATAGAAAAATATTCCAGTATTTGATGAGCTATTTACATTGCGAACTATAATAGTATTATTATAAATTTTACCATTAGCTGCACCAAGATCATTATATCCATTTTCATAACTTATTGCCATGGAGACGCCCCAACCATTAAGTTTATTTATGATTACATTACCATAAATTTCAGCCGAATCACTTGCTTGATCCTGGTAACTTTGTGCGTTATTTTCAAACCAATTGTACCTTATAACTGGATGCATTATTCTACTATGTGTATCAATATTTACATTGGTATGGATCCCATCTCCGTCATTATTTATGAATTTATTATATTCTATTAACTGATAACCACCACCACCCAAATAGAGTCCATGTTGTGTGTCCGTTCCATTTTCAAAAACATTATTACTTAGAATTAAATAAAATGCATGTCCTATATACGCAGCAGTATGAGAAAAACCAGCATCAAACACACACGAATCAATTTCCATATAATGAGAGAGATAAGCATTAAATGCAGCATCTGAATTACCATTATAAAATTTTAGGTTACAAAATTTTAAATGATCTAAATTTTGTACGTCAGCTCCATATCTTAAACCTTGTCCATCTATAACCGGTAAGGCGCCATTTCCATAAGCATTAAAAACCAAATAACAATTATTCGTACCAGATGGAGTAGACGGGGGCGTTAAAGTATATCCTGTAAAAGTTTCTCCTCTTTTAAAACTTATTGTATCACCGGGTTGGTAATTAAAATTATTTACTTTATTAATAGTCTGCCAGGCTTGACTAGGAGACAATCCCGAATTATTGTCATTTCCATTAGTTGCATCAACATAGTAAGTCGTAGCAAAATTTGTATTTACTATTATTAAAAAAAGAATTACTATTATATTTAAGAAGTTTTGGAACTTATTCATAATACAGCACCTGACATTTTTATTCATTTCACAAATTATATACCAAAACAAATCAGGAAAAATTCATCTCCTTTATTCCTTCAATTGAAATTTTGTTTGAGGAATTAAATTTTAGTACAAATCATACTAAAACGGAGAATTTTACCTGCATAAGTAAAAATCTCCTTAAGGTTATGAATTATTTCTCATAAAGCTCGAATTAAAAATAAATTTATTATATTCTTGAATAAATAGGGGAATCCCTGAATTTTTATATTGAATAACCTTATAATAACTAAATCTCGCTACCCTGGGCAGATTGTTAAAATTATATTATTGTTTAATGATGTTTAAAATTTATTATCAAAGAAAACGTAATGGATCAGAAAAAGAAGGAAATTTTAAAACTTTCATCTTTATGGGAATCGGTTGACGATTGTCTGATTGAAACAGACTTAAAGGGAACCATCTTGGGGTGGAATCCAGGTGCTGAAAAATTATATGGTTATAAATCTAAAGCAATTATTGGTAAGTCAATCTCAATAATTATTCCTTCAAAAAGAAAAGACGAATTCTTAAAAATTATAAGAAATATTCGAAAGGAAAAGAAAACATATCATATCGAAACCGAACGGATTGATAAGAACAAGGTTATTAAAAATGTTTCAACAACCTTAATACCTATAAAAAATGAACGCGGTAAATTGGTAGGTATTACCTCCATTACACGAGATATAACTCAACGAATAAAATTATTAAAAGATCTAAATGAAAGTGAAAAGAGGTACAAATCCTTAATTGAACAACAATTCGACGGAGTAGCCTTGGTAGATAAAAGCGGAAATATGCTGATTTGGAATTCAAGGCTTATAGAGCAGCTTAGATTTTCAAAAAAGGAAATAGAAAAGTTAAATATAAATAAAGTAATACCAGATGAAGTAAAAAAAATAATGACCCCGAAGAATATTTCTAAAAACATGTATAAAAGTTTTCACATTAGTTCGAATATCATGCGTAAGAGCGGCAGCCTTTTCCCTTCCGAAATAAGTATTCGAATTCTTGAAAACAAAATGGTTATGCTAATCTTTAGAGATATATCTGAAAGAAGAAATGCTGAAGAAATGCAGGAAAAATTAATTAATAAACTTGTTGCCGCTCAGAATATATTGAAAAATTTATCAAAGCAAATGATCCAGGTACAAGAAACGGAAAGAAGAAATATTGCCAGAGAACTTCATGATGAAATCGGTCAGACACTGACAGCAATTAAAATTGATTTAATAAATATTCTAACCTCCATTACTTCATTAGAAGTGAGAGAAAAACTTAAAGATACTGTTAAACTCGTTGAAAATATTTTAAATAACGTTAGAGAAATGTCACTTATTCTTCGACCATCGATTCTTGATGATTTAGGTCTTATACCTGCGGTCAGATGGACTTTAGATAGACAAACACAGAGAGCAAATATAAATGCGAAATTGACAACCAGTGAAATTGATAAAAAGTTACCGCATGAACTAGAAATTACATGTTTCCGAATTATCCAGGAAGCAGTGACAAATATTATCAAGCATTCGCAGGCAGAAAATATGTCCGTTGAAATTTATGTAAAACAAAAAGAGCTGCATTTAATAATCTCAGATGATGGAATTGGTTTCGATGTTAATTCTGCAAGAGAAAATGCCATTGGCGGATATAGTATAGGGATTCTAGGAATGCAAGAAAGAGCGGAGTTAGTAGGCGGCTGGGTAGATATATGGTCAAAATCAAAAGAGGGAACAAGAATTCATGCGATTTTTCCTTTTAAATAATCCTAACTATTTTTACAAAACGAGAAAAGGGAATAAAAAATGCAAAATATAAAAATCTTAATTGCGGATGACCATACTTTAATTAGAGCAGGCTTACGTCAACTTCTGCAAGGAATGGGCGGTTTCCAAGTTGTTGGCGAAGCATCAAACGGCAGAGAAGCCTTACAAAAAACTCAGGAATTGCAGCCTGATATAATCTTACTTGATATTGCCATGAGTGAATTAAATGGGTTAGAAGTTGCGGAAAGAGTGCGAAAAGAATTTGAAACGGTATACGTAATAATTTTATCAATGTATTCAAATGAAGAATACGTGCTGCAAGCATTGAAAGTTGGTGCACATGGTTATTTATTAAAAGATTCTGCGCCTACCGAATTAGAAATTGCAATTAAGGCTGTAACTCGCGGCGAAACATATTTAAGCCCTTCAATATCAAAAACACTTGTCAATGACTACCTAAACAGAATAAGCGGTACAAATCAAGAAGATAAGACAATGGAGGGAATTTTTGTAAAATTAACTTCAAGACAAAGAGAAATACTTCAGCTTATAGCTGAGGGAAATACTACCAAAGAAATTGCACAAAAACTATTTATAAGCATTAAAACTGTCGAATCGCATAGAATGAAAATTATGGAAAGACTAGAAATCTATGATATTCCGGGTTTGGTCCGTTACGCAATAAGAACAGGGATTATCTCTCCTAATTAATTTTGAAATCTTTATTCAATTCTATCAACCGTTCCTTTATTCCTCATTGAGCCTTCCAATATTACTTCCTCTAAACTTATCCATTCATATTACAAATCATTTCTAAAGATTCTGCCTTATGAAGTATTACATTCAATCTCCTTTTAAAAGAAAATTATTTTCTCGCCCATTGAAGAATAATACAAATATCTATGCAGTATAAGTAACTTAATTAATTATAATAAGGGATTCCCCGATTGTACGAGCGTCATTAATAGCATAGATTAACTACTTGAATAGTAACTGTTATATTAACAAAACATTTGTTTGAGGTAATCATGAAAGCTCTTAAAATAATGCTGGTCGATAACAATAATCAATTTAGAAATTCAGCTATAAGTTTTATTAATAATAATGTAAAATTCGAAATTATTATGTGGGCTTCTTCCAGTGAGGAGGCAATAACCAAAATCTCAACTCATAGTTTTGATCTTGTTATCCTGGATTTGAATATTGACGGATTAAATGGATTAGAGACTACAAAAAAAATAAGATCGTTTAATAAGAGCATTAAAATTATCATAACAACATTTAACAATAATTTTGAATATAAAGAACAATCCTTAGCGGCTGGCGCTAACGAGTTTATACCCAAGCAAAATTTTGCTGAGCAGTTACTTCCTACAATCGCGAGAATTTTTTACAATTGAAAAGGCACTTGATCTATTTTAGTATAATTATTTGAACTTATTAAATAATTTATTAAGTTATTTACGCGATTAAAACCTACTAAATACAAAATCGCAGTAACCTTGAAAAATCCGTAATTTGAAACGGTGAATATTCATATTGAACAAAAATCTGAGAGAGAACATACATATTTAAAATTTATTCTGTGCAAATCATAAAATAATTATCAAGATTATTAAAAAGTTAATCTTGAAAATTTAATGAAGTTGGAGTTGTGCATATAGAACATGGAAAATGGGAAAATATTAATCGTCACTCCCGATAAACTAATTTCGGACACATTACTAATTTTCTTTAATGAATTGAATTTCAAGGTAATGGCAGCATCAGATGGAAAGAAAGGGATTGAAGCATATAGAAAAGAAAAGCCTAACCTTATTATCGCAGATATCAAGCTTCCTCAAATAGACGGCATATCGCTATTAAAAATTATAAAAAAATCTGATCAAAATATCCCAATTATTTTAACTACTACATTTGATGACACGAAACCTATAATAGAAGCGATGCAGATCGGAGCTTATGATTGTATTGAAAATCCTTTGGACCTAGGCAAGCTGAAATCCATAACAATGGATGTAATGAAATTGAACAAAGAAAAAGAAAGGTTGGAAATTGAAACAACTGGTTTTAATAATGTAATTGATGAAGATATTATAATTGGTAAGACACCTAAGATGAGGGAAATATTAAAGATAATCGGGAAAGTATCTTCCAATAAAGTAAATATATTAATTGAAGGTGAGAGTGGTACAGGGAAAGAATTAATTAGCAGAGTGATTCACAATTCAGGCATAACCATGGAATATCCATTTATCAGTGTAAACCTTTCATCACTGCCTGAATCCTTTCTTGAGGAAGAACTTTTCGGATTTGAAAAAAAAATGACGGATGGGACTATAAGAATAAAAAAAGGTAAATTTGAACTAGCCGATAAGGGGACAATATTTTTAGATGAAATATCAGAACTAACTCCCAAACTTCAGGTAATGTTATTAAATGTAATTCAAGCGCATGAATTCAAAAGAATCGATTGTGAGGCTCCTATTCAACTTAAAGCAAGAGTAATTATGGCAACAAATAAAAATCTTCAACAATTAGTTGAGCAGGGGAAATTTAGAGCTGATCTATTTTACCTATTTAATGTATTTAAAATAAAAGTTCCGCCGCTTAGAGAGCACAAAGAAGATATACCGGGATTAGTTATTCACTTTTTAAAAAGGATAAACAAACAACTTCATAAAAAAGTGAATAAAATTCCTTATGAAGTAATTGAGATATTAAAAAAATACGAATGGACTGGGAATATAAGGGAGCTTGAAAATACGCTATTGCAAGCTGTCGTTCTAGCAAAAAGCGAGACACTTGAAAAAGAAAATATCTTACTTCGAAATAATATGGTGAATACAATTAGGTCAAATCCTATTGATTTAAGTTTAAACTCTATCGAAAAAGAACATATCAAAGAAATATTGAATAGAGTAAATTGGAATAAGAAAGAAGCCGCCAAATTACTTAAGATCTCCAGACAAACACTTTATAATAAAATTAAACTTCACACTATAATTCAGTCTTAAGCCGATTACAAAACTCATCTCCTATCTTTTTTAGGAATCGCATTTCTTCCAAATACCATTTAAAAGCAGTCATACTAAAAGCGAATAATATTTTGAATTAAATATTACTTCCTCAATAGCCGTATAATTTTTATATGAAGTTTAAAAATTAAATATCACGCAGAGATGTTTTCAATTAAAAAATAAAGATTCTTGATAGGCATGCTGTTTGTGTAATTTCAAATGTAAAAAATGGGATTGGTACAAATTACTAAAATGAAGATGCAAAGATGTAATGGATGTAAATCAAGGTTTGACTTTAGGAGTAGATGGATTATTGATCTTTGAGATAAGTAACCAGGAATTTTGCTCAGATATGAGATTTGTAACTGCCATATTAAATCTAAAAGAAGCGGCATCAAATTTATCGAGAATGCCTAAGTCCGAAATTCAGTTTAATGATGACAAGTATAAACTAATTAACATATACAAAACTTTAAACTATAATACTGTTAAACAAAAAAATGACACAAGAATAATTCTATTCGATATTTTTCAAACAAGATTTGGATTCTTAGTTGACAAAGTTTCGGAAATATTGACTACAGAAAAAATATTTATAAATAAATCCTTAGACATGATCCTTTCGTCAAGAATAAAGTATATAAAAGGTTATTTGATATTTGAAAACAGGAAAATCTTATTATTGGATTTCGAAAGAATAACAAAAGAGTTAAACAAACTAAGTCCTTTAGACAATTTTAAATATGTTGAAAAACGGATGTCGGAATAAAACCTTAACATTAGATAAAAATTATAGAAAAGATGTTAATGAAGAATCTGAGATTTATAATATTAACGGTTATTATTATGCTTCTAGGAATTAGGACAACTTATTCTCAAGATTCTACATCAATCCAGATATTAAAAAATATTTCAACAGATACATTGATTACAGATTCAAACATGCTTGCTAATAAAGATATTGAATTGGAAGGAATGATAATTGATCAAACCCAAAGCAAATTGGGAAGGGATTTTTTCGAGCTATTTAATACCAATTGGATACCGCCAGAACAAACAGAAACTTATACAATAACAGTAGGAGAAAAAGTACTTCCGGGACTTGTAACACAAATAATAATAAATATTAATGGGGATGATATATATCAGAACTTTATAAAACCCAGATATGAAAATATTGTTGATGATGCTGCAGAAGCGATAAATATAGCCTCAACATATTTACAAAATTATAAAACTATTCAAGCTGAAATACAAGGATCAGATTTAAAAGGAACTGGGATTTTTTAAACGTCAAATTTGGTGAAAGAAAAATGATGAAACAATTTATCTTTAAAATATTTTTAAGCTTCTTTCTGCTTACATTATTCAGCGTAAATCTTTATCCCCAGCAATTGGTTTATACTCCAATAAATCCGGCATTCGGAGGGAGCTCATTCAATGGTTCCTGGATGCTTTCAATTGCACAGGCAGAAAATAAATTCACAGCAAGTTCATATAACAACATGTACAGTGGTCTATATGGAACTAATTCACTGGACCAGTTCTCACAGAATCTAAACAATCAGATACTAAGCCAACTATCCAGTAAGATTATTAAATCAGTTTTTGGAGAGGGAAATATAACTGAGGGGCATTATGAAATTGGAAATTTCGTAATTGATGTTAATCCCTCTAACGATGGTGTTCATATAAATATTCAAGATAACACGAATGGAAATCAAACAAGTATTATTGTGCCGTTTTATTAAAACTGTGATGATCTATGAAATTAACAAAATATAATATATGGTTTGCATCAATATTCTCCTTACTCTGCTTAACAAGCTGTGCTTATTTTGAACCTTTTAATAGTTCAAATGCAACATTAGGTCCAAGAACAGCTACGAATATTGAATTAACATCCTTGCCGGAACCGAAAGATAAAATTGTTGCTGCAGTTTATAAATTCAGAGATCAAACTGGGCAATACAAATCTTCTTCGGGAACCAGTAGCTTTTCTACAGCCGTTACACAAGGCGCAACTTCAATATTGATTAAAGCATTAGAAGATTCTAAATGGTTTATTCCTATTGAAAGAGAAGGACTATCTGATTTGTTGAATGAGAGAAAAATAGTTAGATCTAGCAGAGAAAATTTCTTAGGAGAAAATGGGAAAAAACTACCTGATCTGCCCCCATTATTATATGCCGGGATAATTTTAGAAGGTGGGATTATTTCCTATGATTCAAATATTCTTACAGGCGGTGAGGGAATACAATATTTCGGTATAAGCGCTTCCGGACAATACCGGCAGGACAGAATTACCATTTATCTAAGAGCAACCTCAACTCAAAACGGAAGAATATTAAAGACCGTTTATACAACAAAAACAATTCTCTCTCAATTAATTAATGTTGGCGTTTACAGATTCGTAGAATATAATTCCTTATTACAAGCTGAAACCGGTATTTCATACAATGAGCCTACGGATATTTGTATTACACAATGTATTGAAAAAGCAGTTTTGAGTTTAATTGTTGAAGGAATATCAGATGATTTATGGCAGCTCAAAGACTCAACTGGTATTTCATCTACCACAATACGGAATTATTATTTGGAAAAGAACGAAGTCGAGAAAAAAGATTATCTCGATAGAAATTTTTCGAAAAATAGAGGACGATTTGGAATAAGTTTAAATTTTGGTGGTCAAAAATATTCTGGAGATTATTCTAATCCGGAAATAAATGCAATAGCAGGGCTCAATCTAAAAATAAAAACTACACCCAAATTATTTTTAGAAGTGAATTATTATAAAGGAAAGCTATCAGCAGAGAATTCTTTTAGTTCATATTTACATTCAATTGATCTAAGAGGTAATTACTACTTTTTAACTGAATTCAATTTTACTCCCTATATAGTATTCGGCGGCGGGCTCTTATTCAGGGAAGAGAGTAAAAAATCGATACCTTATCCTGAATCCCTAAGCTCTTCATATTTCTCATCGATTTTATATGGAGGAGGATTAGAGTATATGATTTTTGACAATATCGGAATGAATTTAGAATTGACAAATCACTATGTAATGAGTGATAAATTGGATGGATTAAGTAATGGAAAATTTTTTGATTACTTCTGGAATCTAGACTTAGGCATAAATATTTATTTCGGGAATTGGTAAACCATAGGATTAATTAATAATCGCATTGTTAAATAAGAAAATAGAAAGGAGCGGTAAAGTCAAAATCAATTAAATATATTTTAGAAGCTTTTACGATATGAATTCCAGCAGTTTGTATCGTAAAAAAGGCAGCGAAAGAGCCCTTCTTTACTATTAAACATAGTAGAGAATTACCTGAACTCTAACGCCACCTTTAATCTAAAATTCAATCTTAATTTAATAAAAATAAATTTAATTAAAAATAGATTGAGTTTCTGCTGAGCATAATTTGATTGATTTATTTGCGTATGAACTTCTTCATTACAAAATACTTCAATGCAAATTACCGATTAATCAATACTGATAATTTGACAATCGGGGGCATTAAAAAATTAAAATATTTTATGCCCGGTGTTCTTTGTATTATTTACATATGTACGAACATGAATTTGTATAAAGCTAATCATTACCAATTATTTTACAATAAAGTTGGTGCAGCAATGCAGATTGACGGGATTTATAATGCAATATATGCTTGTCATATTGGCGGCAGAAATTTTACAATTAAAAGCAGAATTAAAAGCCCGGCAGTTAATGATTGCTTTGAGTGCAAATTATTGTTATGCATATGGAGTTAACAATGGACGGCTTATTTGTAAATATGCTATTAAGTAATTGAAAACTTAAAAGTCTGTTTTATCAAAAATGTCGTTCGATTTATTCAAAATTCATAACACTATGAAGTGTTAAAGAATTCATGTTTAACAAAAATTAAAGGAAAATAAAATGAAAAATTTATTTGTTAGTTTATTCGTAGTTATTTTGTTTGCTACTGTCACTTTCGGACAGAGTAATACAGCAACAACAACCCAAACCGGAAGCCTTAATGCCGCTTTCGTTGAGCAGCTTGGGAGTACAAACACTGCAATAATTTTATCTTCAGGTAACAATAATGATGACCATTCATTTATTACTCATGCATTTACTGTTCCAAACACTAGCATATCATACCCTGCTCCAATGCTTGCAAAAGGTGTAACACAACATGGTAATTTTAACACTGGTTTGATTACACAGAGCTGGAACTATAACAAAGCAGGTATTGCACAATATGGGAACAGCGATATGGCAACGATAAATCAGATGGATCCTACGGTTTCATCAACAAGTTATCGAAATGCTTGGATTGACCAATTAGATGGTAATACCAACACAGCTTCAATAATGCAGGTAGGTCAAGTTGACGAAAGCTACATTTTACAGAAGGGTGGATTGAACAATGCTCAAGTAACTCAAATTAATGTTGCTTTATCTGACGTCGTTCAGAATGGATCTGGTAACCATCTAACTCAGTTTCAATCAGGTGGAGGTCTTTCACCTAACATGAATGAAGCTTATTCATATCAAATTGGCAATACTAACTATGCTACTCAAAGCCAGAGCGGCGCTGCAAATAAATCATTAATAACCTCCATTGGCAGCAGTAATGGTCTTTTAAGTGATGCCATTAGTACATTGCAGACAGGTAATGGAAATAGCGCTTCTATTGAAGAAGGACTAGCTGGAGCAGTTAATTTTAGTTTAGCCTCAATTTTACAGACTGGTAGTTTAAATAATGCAACAGTATCCCAAGAAGGCGGAAACTTGAATGAAGCTAGAGTATCACAGACGACAGACGGTAATATCGCGCATGTTGTACAAAGTGGTGCATCTAATTTTTCAACAGTATCTCAACATTAATATTAACCAAGTATTGCCTCGCGGGTAATAATTCGCGGGGCAATATGATAATTACTGATTAAAAATAACAGTAAATAAAATGAATACATTAACGAAAATATTGTTACTGGTTTTGATATCAGCAAGTATTTTATTCCCACAGAATAATACTTCGCATACAAATCAAACTGGTTTTGATAATTCTTCTGCAACGTTTGAAAACGGAGAATTTAATAATTCAAATATTGAGCAGCTTGGGAATGATAATTTTTCAGACATTTTAATTTCAGGTAATCATAATTTAGTTAATGGCAGAATACTTCATACCTTTTATGTCCCGAAAACAATTCTCTTTTATTCCGGTCCAATGCATGGCAATGGCATAACTCAAATAGGAGTATTAAATAGATCATCTGTTACTCAAAGCGGAGCTTACAATATTGCAGGGATAGGTCAATTTGGTAATAGCCACCTTGCTTTTATTTCACAGGATGTCAACCCACTTTTGAATGGGCAAAATATTTCCGGCATTGATCAAATGAACGGAGATAAAAATTTATTTTTCCATGTACAAATCGGCACCAATGATGAAGGATATGTTTTTCAAAACGGTAGTTCTAACTCTGCTCATTTAGAGCAATATAATTTACGTTCCCTATCAGAAGCGGTACAGGATGGCAATGGTAATAACCTTTATCAATTTCAATCAGGTTCCACTGAAAATTATTTAGATGGTACCTCTAATAATTCAAATGCATATCTCATTGGTGATAATAACTATGCTCATCAAAAACAAGTTGGCAAAAATAATACTTCACTTATTACTTCGATTGGTAACAATAATGGTATTGCTGGTGACGAAATAAAAACAATGCAAACAGGTAATTTAAATAGTGCTTCGATAGAAGAGGGATTATTAAAAAGTATCAACTATAATTTGGCATCAGTATTACAAATCGGTAATTCGAATGTTGCAACTGTTTCACAAGAAGCCGGTAATACTAATAAGGCTCAAATTTCAGAATCAACCGATAACAATTTAGCCAAAATTTTCCAGACTGGTTGGTTGAATGTCTCTATAATATTACAGCAGTAGCCAAATTAACTGAAATGATAATAAAATTAATTATGTTCCTGAAATATATGCCATCACTGATAAGCGAAATTTGAATTTATTAGAAATGTAAAGAATTATGAGAGCAAAACTTAATTACATAATTGTGATCTTTTGTATAACAGTAGAAATATCATTTTCTCAATCTATAAATGATCAGATGCTGTATAGCGATCTTATAGAAAATAAATTATTAAACATCTCGGGTCAAATTAAAAATATTAATCTATATAATAAAAATTTGGAAATAGCTACAAACAGAGCAGATATTATTCAATTAGGAAATAATAATGAAGCTTATATTGAACAAGTAAAAGACAATGAAGTAACGGGAAATACAGGTGCAATAACTCAATATTTTGATAATAACCAGGCAAGCATAAATCAATCTGGTAAAGGCAACTATAATTCGGTAAATCAGAGTGGTCTGGGGAACAAAATGATTGTTGCAGTAGAAGGGAATTATAATAACTCTGTCCTTATTCAGGAAGGAAATAATAATTTTTTAGCTCAGAAATTAGACTCGGATTTCACCAAATATTACTTTTCACAGCAGGGATCTAATAATTTGATTATTCAGCAGGAGAGCGAAGCTGTTTCAAAGCCCTATATGATATTTCAAAAAGGAAACGGCATGCGCTTAATGATAACCAGTGGTGTCATTAGATGAAATCCGAAAAATTAAAATGACGCTGAAAGAAATGAAAAATACCATTTATAATTAAATCAATTAAAAATAAAATAAATAGAGATATGTCATGAAAGTTAAAAATATTATAGTGGCATTTGTTCTTTTAATAGTATCTGCATGTAATGAGAACACAGTTGAACCAGTGCTTTACGGAAATTTGAAAGGGGTAGTTTTCAGTCCGGATGGAAAAACAATAATTACTGGTGCGAGCGTAACAACTAATCCCCCGACAAGTGCAATTGTTACGAATGACTCTGGCGCCTTTTCAATTACTAATATTCCAACAGGCAATTATATTATTACCGCATCTAAAAATGGGTATAGCAAAGGTACCGTATCAATTTCGGTAGTAAATGGAGAAACCTCACAGGCAATAATTTTTCTAAATAATTCTTCAAGTTCCTATACACCAGGTATACCTAAGAATCCATCGCCACCAAATCAATCAGCAAATCAGCAGGTTTCTCTAATGCTGTCATGGTCACTGCAATCCCCAATTTATTATAGTGCAGATTCAACTTTGTTCGATGTATACCTTTATGAGTCCGGTTCAACTTCGGATAATAAAATTGCATCAAATATTACTGACACGAGCATTAGTGTACTAAATCTTAAATACAACACAACTTACTTCTGGCAGGTAATAGCCAAAGGCAAAGACACAAACAAAACATGCAGTGAAATTTGGAATTTTACTACTCAACCCTTGCCTAATAACTCTATCGTATTTACACAACAAGTAAATAGTAACTATCAGGTGCTTTCTATGAATAGCTCTGGCGAAAATTCAATTACATTAACAACAACAAATAACCGAAACTGGTGGCCTAAGCTTAATAGAAGATATAATAAAATTGCTTTTACTTCTGATGTTGAAGTTGAACCTCAAATTTATACAATCAATAGAGATGGAACAGGATTATTTAAGGTAACTACTATTTCTGTTGCAGGTTATAATAATAACGGAACGGGATTTTGCTGGTCGCCGGATGGATTTTATTTATACTACGCACATTATGATAAATTATATAGAATAGGGATGGATGGATCGAACTTAACGCTAATTTCCACCGCACCGCAAAATAGGAACTTCAGAGAATGCGATGTATCTCCAGTTGCGAATAAAATTGCGGTTCATACAGTCGGATCAAATATTTATGAATCAGAAATTTATTTAATGAACACAGATGGAACAAATAACACACTCTTAGTAAGCAGTACGGGTGGAAAACTTGAAGGACCTGCCTTTTCTATTGACGGAAAAAAGCTCCTATATTGTTATGATGTGTCTGGTTTTCAAAATTCGACAGGTAGATCGTTAAATTCACATATCTTTTCTATAAATATAGATAATAGAGATACTGTTGATTTATCTTTTAATAAAATTGGCGGCACAAATGATACTTTTCCAAGCTACTCTCCGGACGGCTCAAAAATAATTTTTACTAATTCACCAAATGATGGATCTGCACTCCCAAGTATATGGGTTATGAGTTCAGAAGGAATTAATCGGACTCGATTAATGATTAACGGAACAATGCCGGATTGGAAATGAATTTTCCACAAATGCTTGATTAGAGAATTGATATAAATACAAACCTAGAACAACAAAATTTTTATAAATAAAAAGAGAAACGATAATCTTTTAAAAGGTATTCATAAAACAATATTATTTACTAGTCTAAATACTTGATGAAATTTATTGATTGTCTGTAATAGGACTTTAATACCAAGCTTAAGCAAATTCTTTAGATTCTTTCTGATCTTTAAGAAGATAAATAAATAAAGTAATTAATAGTCGGAAAGAACAACACGATTTGAGAAATATATTTTACTTTACAGTGAAATGTATTTTTTGATTCCTATTTTCCACATAAATTTAATTCTTACAAATTTAATATCTCACCAGCATCTGTGTTGCAATTCAATTTAATCCAAATCCTTTAACGCCCTTCTCAATACATCTTAATCTCAACCATAACGCTTTTTTATCTACTGACACCATCAGATTTAAGTAAGTGATACGTATAAATTTTAAATCCCGTTTAATTTTTTTACTACCTTGTTCCATTTCCACTTTCCAATTAAGATAAAAAATCTATATATAAACTGATTTACAGTTCGGTATGTTTTTAGCTTATTAGAAAAAATCATTATCAGGAAAAAGTATGACACCAATGATTAGTCATGATTGTTCGATATTCACAAAAGCTCCGAAGGGATTACTTACGTTTATTCTTTCGGGTAAAGAATTTTGTTTAGACATCAGATATGTATTAACAATTATCTCATTGGGAAGAAATAATTCCATAGAGATTAAAAGCTCAAATAAAAGCGAATTTATAAGATATCATGATGAAAATTTCCCCTTAATTAATATTGATTCGCTTAATAATAAAGAAGAATCAAAAAGATTAAGCCTCCATAAATATTCAATCTTAATTATTGCTGACAATAAAAAAGCAGCTGTTTATGCTGATCAGATTGTTGAATTTATAACACCTAATGAAAAAATACTAGGTTCATTAAAAGAAGTTGTCTTCGGTGAAAGTCAAGGTTTGATAGATAAAATTGAATATGAAAGAAAAACAATATCAATAATCAATTTGGAAAAAACTCTATAACTAAGTGGAACAAATTCAAATAACATAAACCATTACAAAAAAAAGTTAGCTGTTTTCATGCAAATTCACTTTAGCATATATAAAAATTAAAGAAGGCTGGTATGAAAATCTTTACTTTTTCCCTTCTAATATTCCTTTTGCCTAATCAACTGTATGCACAAACTCCGATTAATTTCCCGTCAACTAATGGACAAGTTAGAAGTGTATATGTAGATAGTTCCTCGAAAAAAATCTATATCGGAGGCGACTTTACTTATGTAGGGCAATATACCGGAAACGGGGCTGCAATTAACTTAAGCACCGGAAAAGCAGATGTTTCTTTTCCGATAGTAAATGGAATTATAAAAGCAGTTGCATCTGATAATAACGGCGGTTGGTTTATTGGCGGTGATTTTACTTCTATTAATGGAATTGTTTGCAACAGGATAGCACACATTAAACCTGATAAAACAATTGATGCTTCATGGTGTTCCGGCGGCGTAAATGGTACTGTTAATACAATTGCCGTCTCTGATACAAGAGTATATGTAGGCGGAGAGTTTAGCCTCATCGGAGGTGTTCCTAAAAATAATATTGCCGCGCTTAATCTTTCTGATGGAAATATCATATTGAATTGGAATACCGGAGGATCAAACGGAAGTATAAATACGATTGTTCTGTACGGAACAAATGTTTATGTGGGCGGAAATTTTTATGTTTCAGCACCGAATCAAATTACAATCGGCGGAGCTTCAAGAAATTACATTGCCGCTCTTGATGCAGCAACTGGCGCAGCAACAAGCTGGAATCCAAATGCAAATGACAGCGTTTTTGCCTTATCTGTTTCTCCTTCCGGTTTAGTTGTGTATGCAGGCGGTACATTCACAAATATTGGAGGGCAATCAAGAAGCAGGATCGCTTGCCTTGATGCAATAACAGGTAATGCAATATCAGGATGGGATCCAAATGCAAATTCAAAGGTAACATCCATCGCAATATTAAATTCATTAGTATTTGTTTCGGGATGTTTTACAAATATTGGTGGCGTCGACAGAAATTATATCGCTTCAATAGATGCAACAATCGGAACAGCAACTCCGTGGAATCCTAACGCTAATAATTACGTAACATCTATAAAAGTTTCTGGTTCATCCATTTTTGCCTGCGGATATTTTACTGCATTTAATAACGGATCAATAGAAAGAAATTATATTGCTTCTATCGATGCTGCAACCGGAGCTGTAAATAGTTGGGATCCAAATGCTGAAGCACCTGTTTATGCTTTTGGAATTAACTTAACAACTATTTATGCTGGAGGTTCTTTTAAATATTTGAATGGAGGAATAAGGAACCATATAGCTTCAATAGATGAAGAAACAGGATCCTTATTAAACTGGAAACCAAATATTAATTCGTATGTAAGTACACTTGCAGTTTCTGGTTCAAATATTTATGTGGGCGGAAATTTTACTTCAATAAACGGGACTGAGAGAAATCATCTGGCGGCTATCGAGGGCTTATCAGGAATTTTAACTGGCTGGGATCCAAATACAGATTTTGAAGTTGACGGAATTACAATATCATCTTCAACTGCTTTTGTTTGCGGCAGCTTTACATCGGTAAATGGAAGCGCACGAAGAAATCACGTTGCTGCAATCGATCTTCAAACAGGAATTGTTAAAGACTGGAAGCCGGACGCTAACAGTATTGTTCATTCTATTGTTGTCTCCGGTTCAACAGTTTACTTAGGCGGCAGCTTTACCACTATAAATGGAATTACCAGAAACCATATTGCCGCCGTAGATATTTCTTCGGGATTGACTACCAACTGGAATCCGAATGCTGACGGCGCCGTTTTAACTTTAGAAGTTCTTAATTCAACAGTTTATGCAGGCGGAGAGTTTACCATGTTGAATGAAAATGTAACTAGAAATCGTTTGGCTGCAATTGATGCATTAACTTCTAAGGTCACAAATTGGAACCCGAACGCGAATAACACTGTTAATTACCTTCTGGTATGTAATTCAAATATTTTTGTCGGTGGAGAGTTTACTTCTTTCGCAGGTACCTATCCACGCAACTTTGTCGCAGCTCTTGATACTTCAACTGGAAGCCCAACAAGTTGGAATCCGAATGCAAATAATATTGTAAAATCACTTTCACTTGGCAGCCAGTATATTTATATCGGCGGAGCTTTTACATCAATTTCTAACTCCCCGTCTTTATTTCTTACCGCAATAAACGATCCTGAACTTCCTGCAAAAGTTACTTTATTATCTCCTTTAGACTTAGTTGAAGGAGTAAGTACTAAACCTACTTTCACTTGGGCATCTTCTAGCGGTGCTGTTTCTTATAACTTTCAATTATCAGATGATCCCAATTTTAATTCGGTTATTATAAATATAAATCAGGCTGCTACAAGCTATATAGTTAATTCGTCATTACAAATTGGAATTCAATATTACTGGAGAGTGAATGCTTCTAATTCAAATGGAACTACTAACTGGTCATCAAGAAGCTTTTTCACTTCTCCGATAACTGCTGACATTAAAATATTTCTTGATGGTCCTTATTCTTCAAATGAAATGTCAACTGCGTTAAACTCCAGCGGCTTAATTCCCTTAAATTCAGAAATTGCCTATCCATCTTCAGCATACGGTTACACGGCAAGAAGTGTTACAAGCATACCTAATCCCGATATTGTTGATTGGATAATAGTTGAATTAAGAAGCGGAACTGCAGCAAATACCAAAGTTGCAGTGCAAGCTGGCTTTATAAAAAAAGATGGAAGAATAACTGATTGCGACGGCATGAGTCCGCTTAAGTTTTACGGAGTGAGCCCTGGAAATTATTATTTGGTTGTTAAACACCGTAACCACCTTGCTATAATGAGTGCTGCACAAGAATTTTTAAATGAATCCAGTTCTCTTTATGATTTTACGAATTCACAGATAAAAGCCTACGGTACCGACCCAATGATAGATTTAGGTGAAAATATATACGGCATGATTGGTGGCGACATAAACAGAGACGGTGTTGTTAAATACACTGGAGCTGGTAATGATAAGGCATCATTGCTAGGTACCGTAGGATTAATTGATCCGACTATGCCTGTTTACGGCTATAATAATGCAGACTTGAATTTAGATGGATGGACAAAATATGCGGGAGCCAATAACGATAAATTAATTATTCTTCGTGCGGTTGGATTAGCCGATCCGACATCAATTAGGCTAACGCAGGTTCCAAAATAAAGTTAGTTGAATAATGAATTAGATAATCATGTTATATAATAAAAGTTATAGAGTCTAAAAATTAATGGAGATATAAATGAAAAGTAATCGTACTTATTTTAGCAAAATAGTTCTGACTTTTATGTTTATTATCTTTCTAACAGATCTTTCTAAAAGTCAAACAATTCAATTCGGAATATTTAATATTGAAGGTAATTTGGTAGTAAAGGTAAAACCTACGGCTAATATTTCAAATAAAAAATTAACAGGAATGGTTTTCGCTATTAGGTGGTTATCAAGTTATGGGATTACACTTGGATCTACTTCTTCCGATTATGGAATAGCCAAAGGAGGATATGAAAATAAGTTGGGAATTTACGTGTATCAAAATTTCTATTTCCCACAAGATCCATTAATCATCAATTGGTCTGGAAATACAGAATATCAAATACTTTCAGTGGCTTTAAACCATACAGATGGAGGTTTGGGTATATTCGAATTATGTCCGTTCGGATTCACTTCAGATTTTCATACTGATCCATACATTGAAATTGAATTGTACAATTATATCAACTCTCAAACACCATTCTATCAAAGTTCAACTTCGCTGCCGCTGCCTGTAGAGCTAACATCTTTTACTACACGTGTAGCCAAAACCGACGTAATACTTAAATGGAAGACAGCAACTGAGCTTAATAACTATGGATTTGAAATTCAGAAGGCGGTGATGAATACAAGAACTATTAATGATCAAACCAGTATAAATACGGACGACTGGAGTACAATTGGTTTTGTAAAAGGAAATGGAAACAGCAATTCACCGAAAGAATATTCTTACGTTGACAAAAATCCAACTTGGGGAAAAGTGATTAACTATAGACTAAAGCAAATTGATAATGACGGCAAGTATTCATTCTCTTCAATTGAGTCAGTTAAGCTGGAAGCACTTGAATATAAATTGATGCAGAACTTTCCAAATCCTTTTAATCCATCAACCAAAATTTGTTTTACACTTCCCGAAGCATGTAAAATAAAAATTCAAATAATGAATCTTTTAGGTGAAGTAGTAAAAACTCTTATTGATGAGAATAAGGAAGCTGGCTATCACGAAATAGATTTTAACGCGAACAAATTGTGCAGTGGAATTTATTTCTATGTAATGAGTGCAGGTAAATATTCTGAAACCAGAAAGATGCTGCTTTTGAAATAATCTTATAAGTTTTTAAATGTAAAACTAATAAATCAGTTTTTGAATAGTTATTTATTTCTAATCCAGTTGTAATAGTATTGGTTAAATATTCGCTTTATAAGAATTACAAAATAAATATTTGTCAGAATGTTTTTCTAATTAAAAATTAGACAAACATTCAATTAGTCCATTTTTCGATTCAATAGAAAACCCGCGCACAAACACACTTCAAATAATTTTCTTACCTTATTGAATCAGAAATGAAGCAAAAAGGCAGAGTCAAAAGGGGATTTATATCTATTAATAAGTAGTCTGCTTCAAAAATGTCCTTCTGTGAAAAAGGAAATCCAAAATGTATACACTACTAAATAGATTCCCAATTTCGTGCGGAAGTGCATATAAAGTTCCGGTTAAGCGGAGGCAATATACCGTCCGCTTTAACCGGTTATTAAGTTAGCGTTTTTCTTTTTCCTGTCAGAAGCCTTTTAAGACTTTTATGCTAAGATCTTGAAATGTCGAAACGATCTAGGTTCATGACTTTCGTCCACACAGCTACGAAATCGTCCACGAATTTTTTCTTGGAATCCTCACATCCATACACTTCTGATATAGCTCTGAGCTGGGAGTTGGAACCGAATATTAGATCGACTCGTGTGGCAGTCCACTTCAATTCATCTGTCCTGCGATCACGCCCTTCAAACAAATCCTGATCTTTTGATACTGCTTTCCATACAGTGTCCATATCGAGTAAGTTAACGAAGAAATCATTGGTTAGCGCCTCGGGACGTTTTGTAAATACACCATGCTGTATTTGTCCAAAGTTAGTATTTAAAACTCGCATGCCGCCAATAAGAACTGTCATTTCAGGTGCGGTCAGTGTCAGCAATTGCGCACGATCTATCAGTAGTTCTTCGGCTGAAACTGAGAATTTCGATTTGAGATAGTTGCGAAAGCCATCTGCGACTGGTTCTAGAACTGCGAAGGACTCAATATCGGTTTGCTCTTGCAGAGCGTCCATTCGCCCTGGAATGAAAGGAACCGTTATATTTTGTCCGGCATTCTTGGCTGCCAGTTCAACAGCGGCACATCCACCAAGAACGATCAGGTCAGCTAGTGAGACTTTCTTCCCGCCAGACTGGGTACTATTGAATGTATTTTGAATACCCTCAAGTATCTTTAGTGTTTTCGCCAGCTTAGCTGGCTGATTGACTTCCCAATCCTTTTGCGGTGCCAAACGAATACGGGCACCATTTGCCCCACCACGCTTATCAGAGCCGCGGAATGTGGATGCCGAAGCCCAGGCTGTTGAAACTAATTCAGAGATAGATAAACCTGAAACTAATACCTTTTGTTTTAGGGATTCAATGTCTTGCTGGTCAATAAGTTTGTGATTGACAGCTGGAATGGGATCTTGCCATATCAGCTCTTCTACAGGTACCTCTGGACCAAGATAACGAGCGCGAGGACCCATGTCACGGTGAGTTAGCTTAAACCAGGCGCGGGCAAATGCGTCTGCAAACTGATTCGGATTTTCCATGAAGCGCCGAGAAATTTCCTCGTAGATGGGATCAAACCGTAAGGCAAGATCGGTAGTCAGCATTGAAGGTGCAATGCGCTTTGAAGGATCATGCGCAGCCGGTACAGTACCAGCTCCAGCATCACCTTTCGGCTTCCATTGATAAGCACCTGCGGGGCTCTTCGTAAGTTCCCATTCGTAACCGAATAGATTCCAGAAAAAGTTATTACTCCACTTAGTTGGAGTTGTAGTCCAAGTTACTTCCAAGCCGCTAGTAATGGTATCACCTGCGTTGCCCTTTCCAAAGCTACTCTTCCAGCCTAAGCCTTGTTCCTCAATGCCTGCAGCTTCGGGCTCAGGTCCAAGATGCTTCGCTTCTCCGGCTCCGTGCGTTTTACCAAAAGTGTGCCCACCTGCTATAAGTGCAACTGTCTCTTCATCATTCATTGCCATGCGAGCAAATGTCTCTCGGATATCTTTTGCTGCAGCTATTGGATCCGGATTACCATTAGGACCTTCAGGATTGACATAAATCAGACCCATCTGCACAGCGGCTAATGGATTTTCGAGATCCCGATCTCCGGAATAACGCTTATCGCCAAGCCATTCTTTTTCAGTACCCCAATAAGTATCTTGTTCTGGTTCCCAGATGTCTTCACGCCCCCCAGCAAAACCAAACGTTTTAAATCCCATCGATTCTAAAGCGACATTACCCGCGAGGATCATCAAGTCACCCCATGAAATTTTACGACCATACTTCTTCTTAATCGGCCAAAGAAGCCTGCGTGCCTTATCTAGGTTGACATTATCTGGCCAACTGTTGATTGGTGCAAAGCGCTGGTTACCGTGCCCTCCACCACCGCGACCGTCATTGATGCGGTATGTGCCTGCACTGTGCCATGCCATGCGAATGAACAGAGGTCCATAATGTCCAAAGTCCGCTGGCCACCAGTCTTGCGAGTTAGTCATCAATGCCAAAAGATCCTTCTTCACAGCCGCCAGATCGAGACTCTTGAATTCCTCTGCATAATTGAAATCTTCGCCCATAGGATTTGACTTAGATGAATGCTGGTGCAGAATATCGAGCCGCAATTGGTTTGGCCACCAGTCTCGGTTCGATGTGCCTCTACTGGATATATGTTTATCAACACCGCCAGTCACCGGACACTTGCTATCTTCATTCATAATGTTTACTCCTTTCTTTATTTAAATTTTAGTACAGCGCTACTTTAATGATAGTATTTCTATGTTTTATTAACATAATAAATATTAAACTAATTATCAGGTAAATAATCTTGGGTGTTAGACAGCGCATTGGATCATAAATAAAGTAACCGAAGACGATATATAAAGAGGTTATTGGTTCATAATATTTACTTCCCCACAAAAACTGGACAAAAATTTATAGTGGAAAATCTTAAATTAAAACTTAAGTAAGCCTCTGGTAATGCCAAATGGCAAAGAAAATAAAATACCACGCAATAGCAATAGCTCAGAAAGAAGAAGTTTAATACCAATATCTGAATAATTCAAAGATAAGAAAAGATGAATTGGTAAAATCAATAATATAAAAAAGAGGCAATCATCCAGGATTGGTGGTGGTATTAAGCTCATTAGAAATAGAAAACAATTTTAATATTTACCGGAATAGAGTAAGCAGCAATTACAGAAAAACGATAACCGCTTTACCTGGCTAAGCAATTATGAAAAAGCACAACAAATCGCAGAACGCTTAGATGAAGACAAGCTGCATTCAATATTGGACTATTACGCAAAAAAATATGTAAACATACTTGATGAGATAAGCCGGATTTGGAAGCTATCATACCATTGGTTTGTAAAACAAATAATCCCTCAGCAATTTCTATCAATATAAAAAGCGTACTGATTAAAACCGGTACGCTTTTTTGCTGCATGGTGTTCCAGGTAACTTGCTTTTATGTTTTAAATTTTTATAATTGTTTTAAAATAGAATAGTATGAAAAGAATAACTTCATTCGGGGAAGTTTTATTTGACGTCTACCCCGATGGCAGAAAGATTGGTGGCGCTCCATTTAATTTTATCTACCATGTAAAAGAAATTACAGGCAACGGAAATTTTATAAGCCGGATCGGCAGCGACCCTATGGGCGATGAGATTATTGGGTTTATGAGATCAAATGACCTACTGACTCGATTTATTCAAATAGATAATGATCATCCGACAGGCGCCGCTTACGCTAATCTTGATGAAAATAAAATTCCACACTGGAAGATTGCCTCTAACAGCGCATATGATTTTATTGAACAGGAAGAGAGACTTTACAACTTAATTGAAAACGATACGGATTGTCTTTACTTCGGAACTTTGGTGCAAAGAAATGAGAAATCGCGAATGACACTTCGGTCATTATTTAATAAGAAGAAAAAACTTTTCTGCGATTTGAATATCCGCCAAAATTTTTATTCAAAGGAAATAATTGAAGAATCACTTAAAGCTTCAAATGTTCTTAAGTTGAATGATGAAGAACTTAACCTGCTTAACAAATTGTTCATAAACCGGGATGTTGATGAAGTTAGTCTTGCTAAGATTATTTCAGAAACATTTGAGATTGAACTGGTCTGCGTTACTTTGGGAGAACGCGGCGCGCTATTATATTCTCTGGGAAAAAACGATTATCAAAAAGCAGAAGCGAAGAAGGTTGTAGATACGGTTGGCGCAGGAGATGCTTATGCAGCAATACTATGCCTCGGTTATCTTGAAGGCTGGGAGATCCAAAAGATAAATAAGCTTGCAGCCGGATTTGCATCGGACATTGTAGGAATTCAGGGGGCGCTTCCGGATAACGACGAATTCTATATTAAATACAAAGAGGAGTTTATAAATGCATGAAGACAAAAAACTATATATTCAGTTATACAGCATCCACGGCTTAATTAGAGGACATGACCTTGAGCTTGGAAGAGATGCAGATACTGGCGGACAGACTAAGTACGTCCTCGAGCTTGCAAATACTTTAAGCATAGATGATCGAGTTGGAAAAGTTGAACTCGTTACCAGATGGATAAATGATAATAACGTCTCAAAGGATTACGCTAAGCCGGTAGAAAAAATAAATGATAAATTAAGTATAATCCGCATCCGCTGCGGCGGCGGCAAATATATTCGCAAAGAATTACTCTGGAGCCATCTGGAAGAATTCATCGATAAGAGTATTAAGTACATCAAATCAACCGGCAGACTGCCGGACATAATTCACAGCCACTATGCCGATGCGGGCTATGTCTGTAGCGAGCTTTCAAATTTTTTCGGCATTCCGTTTATACATACCGGACATTCTTTAGGAAGAGCAAAGCTTAGAAAACTTCTTGATGAAGGAATGGAAATGGAAGAGATTGAGAAGCGCTATAAAATAAGCCGTCGAATAGATGTTGAAGAAGATGTCCTGCATTCTGCCGATCTGATAATAACAAGCACTCGACAGGAAATTCAAAAACAATATGAGGAATATAATAATACCGTTTCGGAAAAGTTTAGAGTAATTCCGCCGGGGGTTGACCTTGAAAAATTTTTTCCGTTTAACGAAAGGGACTCAATTCAAAAAGAAGCGTTAAAGATTAAAGAATTAATAACCCAAAAGCTTCTCCGCTTTTTTGTAGATGTAAACAAACCGCTGATACTCACTCTTTGCCGACCCGCAAAGAAAAAAAATATTTCAGGTTTGATTACTGCATTCGGCGAAGATAAAGAACTTCAGAAGAAGGCAAACCTTGCCATCTTTGCCGGCATTAGGGAAGATATTCAATCTATGGAAGAGAATGAACGCGAAGTGCTTACGGAAATTTTATTGCTGATGGATAAGTATAATCTATACGGCAAGATGGCAATTCCCAAGAAACACGAACAGGAACATGAAGTACCCGAGCTATACAGAATTGCTGCAGAGACTGGCGGAGTTTTTGTAAATGCTGCCTTAACGGAGCCGTTTGGTTTAACCTTAATTGAAGCCGCTGCAGCCGGTGTTCCGGTGGTTGCTACAGATGACGGCGGTCCGAGAGATATAATTGCAAATTGTCGGAATGGAATTCTTGTTGATGTTTCCGATCCAAAGAACATTGCTGCGGCATTGAATAAGATTATTGATAATAAAAATCTCTGGAATGAATTTTCCGAAAATGGAATAAAAAATGTTAGGAAGTTTTATTCATGGAAAGCTCATACGGATAAATATCTAAATGAAATTTCGCAGCTTCCTCATGTAATAAAAGAAAAACCGGAATCATTTGCAGATGTCGGCAGAAGATTAATGCAAGTGGAAAAATTAATCGTTACGGATATTGATCATACTTTGCTGGGGGATGATAAAGCATTAAATGAATTTATCTGCCTAATGAAAGCCAACAGAAATAAAATTGGATTTGCTGTTGCTACCGGCAGAACAGTAGAATCAACTGTATCATCACTTGAAGAGAATAAAGTCCCGCTTCCTGATGTAATAATTTCTTCAGTCGGCACTGAGATTTATTACAATTATACCGGAAGATTAATTTATTCCAAAGGCTGGGATGCTCATATTTCAAATCAATGGAAGCGGGAAAGGATATTAGAGGTGTTGTCGAAATTCAGCTTTTTAAAATTTCAGGAAGAAGGGACTCAGAGAAAATTTAAGATAAGTTATTTCCTTGATGAAAATCCTGAACAGCTTCTTGCAGTAAAAGAAGAATTATCAAAAAATAAATTAAAGGTGAATATAATATACAGCAGCGGACGCTATCTGGATGTTCTTCCTTACAGAGCATCAAAAGGGAAAGCAGTTCGTTACCTTGCATACAGATGGGATATACCATTCGAAAATATTTTAGCTGCCGGTGACTCCGGCAACGACAGAGAAATGCTAAAAGGCGAGCTTCTCGGCGTTGTGGTTTCTAACTACAGCCCCGAAATGGAAAATTTAAGAGACAGTAAAAAAATTTATTTTGCAAATAAACCGTATGCCGGAGGAATAATTGAAGGCATCCGGCATTATAATTTTTTGAACAGCGGATTGGAGATGGATAATGACAAAGGATTTGAACACACAAATTGAAGAAAACAAAAAAGAACTGTTTAGTTATTTTAACCGGGTAGCTTCAAGTGAGAATAAGCTGCTTGTAAAAGGAAATCTTCTCGATATCTGGGAAGAAAACAAAAAAGACAGTAACGTTGATAATAAAGAGATTGAAGAAATTATAAAACGGATTAACGAAGCCATAGTTAGCGACCATAATATTTATTTTGAGATAAGAGAAAAAATAGCCTCTCCGTGTTTTATTCATTTCAACCTGGAAGAATTGTTTTTCGAGCAAATAAATGTTCATGAATTTCTTTTAATAAAAGAGTACTTTGTAAGTCCGGATTACCGCGACGATCTCTTGACAATTGACTTTGAGACTTTCTACGGAAAATTCCCCAGCATACGCGAATATAAAAATATCGGTCGCGGCGTTGACTTCCTGAACCGTTATCTTTCAAGTACACTGTTTATGCAGCCCGAAAAACTTTCCAGAGCTTTGTTCGATTTTCTTTTCGTTCATAAGTATAAATCGCAGCAGTTAATTTTAAACGGAATGATAAAAAACTTTGAGCAGTTGAATAAAAGTATTGAAAGGGCGCTGAACTTCCTGCGTGAAAAACCGGAAGATGAGCCTTATAAGAATTTTATTCATGACCTTAGGCAGATCGGCTTTGAGCCTGGTCTGGGAAACACCGCCGGAAAGATTATTGAAAGTCTTGAAATTCTTGACGGCTTGCTTCAATTCCCCGATCATGATTCACTTAAAAAATTTCTTTCCCGCATTCCGATGATTTTCAAAATTGCAATTATTTCTCCTCACGGATATTTTGGTCAGGAAAATGTTCTTGGAATGCCGGATACCGGTGGGCAGGTTGTTTACATACTTGACCAGGTAAAAGCTCTTGAGAAAGAAATGATAAAATCACTTAATGAATCCGGATTGGATGCAAAACCGAAAATCATAATTTTAACAAGACTTATTCCAAATGCCGGACAGACAAAATCCAACCAGAGATTGGAGAAAGTCCACGAAACGGAAAATTGCTGGATACTTCGCATACCTTTCAGAGAGCATAATAAAAAAGTGACAGACAATTGGATTTCTAGGTTTGAAGTCTGGCCTTATCTGGAAGGCTTTGCCGAGGATGCTCACAAAGGACTGCTTGCTGAGTTTGGGGACAGACCAGATTTTATAATTGGCAATTACTCCGACGGCAACATGGTAGCTTATATGCTTGCAAGAAAGTTTGGAGTTACTCAATGCAGCATTGCACATGCACTCGAGAAAAGCAAGTATCTTTATGCTGCACTTTATTGGAAGGGAATGGAACAGTTTTATAATTTTTCAATTCAATTCACAGCAGATTTAATTGCGATGAATGCGGCAAATATAGTCATCACTTCAACCTTTCAGGAAATTGCCGGTACCGATGAAAGCATTGGTCAATATGAATCTTACGTGAACTTTACCATGCCTGAACTGTATCGTGTTGAAGGCGGAATTAATTTATTTAATCCGAAGTTTAACATAGTTCCTCCCGGTGTGAATACAAAAATATTTTTTCCATTTACAAATGAAGCTGAAAGAATTAAAGCAATTCGCGATGAACTTAATTCACTTCTATTTGAAAATATTTCTGATAACGAAGTGTACGGTAAATTGGAGAATCCCGACCTTGTTCCAATCTTTTCTTTATCAAGATTAGATAGGATTAAGAATATAACCGGTTTGGTTAACTGGTTTGGAGAAAATTCTAAACTACAGGAGGTTTCTAATTTAATTATTGTTGCAGGAAAGATTGATGAAAATAAATCCGATGACGGCGAGGAGAAAGAACAAATCAAATGGATGCATCATCTGATTGAGCAGTACAGACTTCAGAAAAAAATTAGATGGATAGGTAAGCTTTTTAGAAAAGACCAAACCGGTGAAGTTTACCGTGTTATAGCCGATCATAAAGGAATTTTTGTGCAGCCTGCATTGTTTGAAGGCTTCGGTTTAACAGTGCTGGAAGCTATGAGATCCGGCTTGCCGGTGTTTGCAACTTTGTACGGAGGTCCGCTGGAAATTATTCAAGATCATGTTTCAGGATTTCATATTGATCCTGTTAACGGTGCCGAGTCTTCCAATATAATTCTCGAATTCATTAAAAAGTGCAAGAACGATTCCGCATACTGGGATAAGATTTCATCTAAAGCAATAAAGAGAGTAGATACTGCTTACAATTGGGAATTGTACTCGAAAAATCTTTTATCCCTTGCCAAGATTTACGGCTTCTGGAAATATACAACTCATATAGAAATGGAAGAGTTGACGGCTTATCTTGATGTACTCTATCATCTTCTCTACAAACCAAAAGCTAATGCAATACTTGAAGAACATAATAGAAGGTAATTCTTATTGCCATTGTCTAGTAGTCATTCGACAATTATCAGTTCCAATTTTTATGCATGCATCATCTTCATCGGTTCAAGTGTTCTTTGGAACAGATTAAGCTTCAAGCCAAGTATCTCAAGAGTTATGACTCCTAGTAAAGGAGTATCTCTTTCTTCACCAAAAATAACTGGCGCATGCTCTTCGCCCAACGGTAAGATAATTTAACATTCCGATACATTCCGCTTTATTACCTCGCCGTTTGCAAGTGTAAATTTCATTATTCTTCTTGGCTTGAGACCGAGTTCTTTACGATGTTAGTTTGTCAGCAATGTTAGGGATGCACCGCTATCAACAAAAAAATCTGGCATTGATTTCTTTACTGAAGTCAGCTTTCACTTTGCCGTCGATAAATGCTAATCCCATAAATACCTCCCAGCAATTTATCTCTGAATAAATATCGTTTATATAATAAGAAAAACTTGATAAACAAAATCTCTATTCAACATCTTTTGAAATAAAAACTGTTCTTGTCGGATAAGCAAATTCAACACCAAGATTTGCAAATTCCGTATAAATTTTTAGATTGATAGCCTGCTGAATGTCCATATATTTTGTATAATCGGCACTGATAACATAATAAACGCATTCAAAGTTCAGGCTTGAGTCACCATAATTGGCAAAGTGAGCCCGATCGAATGTAACATCTTCCTGCCCCTCGATTGCTTCTTTAACAATTTTGGGAATTGCTTTAAGCTGCTCGGCAGTTGCCTGATATGTTACTCCGAGAGTAAAAACTACGCGCCTCTTTTGCATTTTTTTATAATTATGGATGCGCGAATTTGTAAGATCCTTGTTTGAAAAGACAAGCTGCTCGCCGCCGATAGCCCGTAACCTTGTGGTTTTAATTCCGATGTACTCAACTGAGCCGGCTTTATCACCAACAGTAATAAAATCGCCGATCTCAAAAGGACGATCTAAAAAAATTACAAAGTAGCTGAACAAATCGCCCAGGATTGTCTGCGCAGCTAGCGCAATTGCAATACCGCCGATTCCCAAGCCTGCAATGATAGTCCCGATATTGAAGCCGAGATTTTCGAGAAGAAACATAATGCCGAAAATCCAAATTAGGATATTCAGAATAGTACTGATCCCTCTTAATTCTTTCTTTCTGGATTCTGCTGTACCGCGTTTGCTAAGAAAAATATTGAGACCAAAGTTTAAGAACGATGTAAAAAGCCTGATGGAAAAGAATGTAACAAGAATGATCGATGTATAATCAATGAACTTTCCAATTTTTGAATTTAATGTTAATGAGGTAACAGCAAGGTAAACGGCGCCGTAATAGAGAAGAGGGATTACTGTCTTCTCACTTTCTCTTAACAGTAAATTATCAATATGAGTTTTGGTTTTTTCAGCCCAGCTTTTAAGCTTATGCAGTACAATCTTCTTAAATATTTTTACCGCTGTTATTCCGATAATTAAAACGATAACTGCCGAAATGTATTGCCAAATACTGTTGCCTAGAAAAGTTTCATTTAAGAGATTTTGCATTATTTAATTTACTCCTGCATTTGATTGAGTGGAATTATATAGGCAAAGATAAGATTTTATAACGAGTTAGATTGAGCGTTTATTCACAGCAATATCTGCTGGAACAAATCTCTTAACGAAAGGTTTTAAATTTGAATTAAACTCAAATATTTCGATTTGAAAGATTATAAATTTTTTTTGCGTAATGAAGACTTAATATCTGGAAAGATCTTTTAACCGACTATTTTTTAGTTTATAAAAAATTATTCATACCAGGAAACAATCTCAAACGCACCTGTGTTAGGAAAATACGGCGGTGAACTGAGCATTAAGCGGTTATCATATCGATAGTTCTTATAAAATCCCGAAACAATTCCATAAGAATTGAACGTTCCAACGGCAGCCCTGCTGTTTTGAGTTATTCCTCCGAGCAAATAAATTGTACCGCTGATTGGTCTGGTTGAATAATTCTGGGCTCCGAATCCACCTGACTCGGCGTATATAGCCCCATCGATAATTACATCATTGTGGTTAGGTACGTTATCTGTAATTAATACATTATTCTTAGCAACAATTCCAAGAAGGTCAGTTGAATTGGGATTTGTACGCGGATCAGAATTATAAACAACGTTGTCATCAATATAAACATTTCCATATCCATTTGAACCGGAAGCACCGACTGTAAGCTGTCCTGAAACGGTTCCTTTAATCCTTAATACTGCGTTATCTGCTACTATAGTTCCATTCGGTGCGAATGATGAAGTAAGCACCGTAGTCTCCGGAGCGTTATAAGCAAATCTGTATCTGATGCTGTCCTTTACGAAAGTTAAATACACCGTATCATGCCCGGTAAAAGTATGACCTCCTGAATTTGCGACGTTCTCAAGATTAGCAACGCCATTAGTTGGCAGAGGCAAATTAACGCCTTGCTGAAAACCTCCGTTGAATATAGGACTTGATTGATAGTTGTATTTAATTATGCTTTTCAATATTGTAACTTTGCCGTCATAAACAGGATGCCCGGCAACTCTAAGATAGTCTTGTGTATGAAAAGGACCAAAAACAGTATCGCCCGTTACCCACCAAATTCCATTTTCATAAACAGAATAATATGCAAATTTAGAGAATGAACTTGGTTGCAATGTGACTTTTACGGTAGAAGAATAACCTTGATACGTACCTGTAGAAACTATTTGTCTTACGTTCTTAAAAGCATCAAGAACATTAACGCTGACGTTCATAGTGCCGCCGTTATAATTTTCATTGGTGTACCCAGTCGTCCATGTAGGATCAAAGAAAATTTGATTGGCTGCTAAGTTAGCTCCGCTGACAGCTATATTATGAGCATTGGTACTTGAATAATACGTGACATAATTTTTTACCGAGTCAGTTGACAATCTGCCGAAATTCAGACCGAGTATTAAGTAGATAATACTAAATCCGAGAACCAAAAATAATATTGCTCTTCCACTCATAAATTATCTATTCCTTAAATTTCTAGCTGCAAGACGAATTTGTCTCCAGAAGGCATCTTCATATTTATTATTATAAGCTGCTGAATTTTCGACACGAATAGTTATTTGCATACTTGCAATAGCTCCGGGGGTAGCAATGGGAAAGCTAAGAGTATCTCCTAGCGCTCCAAAGTAAAGCATGTTAAACTCTGTTACTCCGAGACTGATTCCCTGCGGCGGATTGTTATCAACCTGTCTATATAGAATTCTATCATTTGGATTAGGCGTATTTGGCAAATCACTTGTAGGACCCAGGTAATAATAGAGCGTATCTACCGTACCATCGTTCTGGGTGTCTGTTAAAAATTTTATGCTTGAAGTGTCGGCATAGATAATTGATTTTGTCGGATCGGGAATCTTAGTCCAATCTTCACAGTAACCGATTTTTCTGAAATCATTTTCCAGTATCTCGACAATTGTTGTAATATCTTCCTGAACGATCAAATCGCTTCCATTGTTATAGGTATTTTCCGTTGCCGAAGCATTTGTTCTGTATAAAATTAGAAGTATGAAACCGCCAATAATAATCGAACCTATTATATCTAAGATTGTTGTTGATCCCATAAATATTACCTAAAATACCAGTAACTGTATATTGTTGAGGCGCGAATTGTATCTATCATAGACGGACTTGTAACGGTGATTGTTATTTTTTTATTCCACGTTGGAACCGATGATGCTACGTCGGGATTTGTGTCTGAAACATATACAACACTGCATGAAATGTTGAAGACGGCAGTCATGGAAGTGTCTGTCTTTGTAAAACCATTATAGTCATCAACGTCATTATAATTCGGATAAGTTTCACCGGGTTCCGGTCCTAAGCTTGACGGAGGAGTTAAACTTGAAAGACTGTTAGTGGAATTACTGTCGGTGCACTCATCAAAAGCAAGCCGGCTTATTTCTTCTATCTGCGACGTGGCGATAGAAGTTGCCAGTATTCCCAGCTTAGAGTCTTGAAGTACAGTACTCGTATTGTTAAAAGTATTATTTACTCGCAAGACTAAAATTGAAAGAAGCATCATAGCACCGATACTTAATAAACTTTGTCCGGTATTCATATTTCATTTTAATCTGATGATAGCTGATGAATATCGCCAAAATTTATTCCAATAAAATTTCCTTTAGTATTATTCAATTAAACAAGAAATCTGAATTCTTAAATAATAATTGCGACAATGTTGGCGTCGTAGCAGACAATAATGACGCCTTGTATTCTGAGGATTGGGTTTTTATCTATTAATGTTGAAGGTCAAATCACCTTTTTATTCATGCCAAGAAACAATTTGATAGGAATTTGTATGAGGGAAGTTTGGAGGTACGGCATATCGAAGTCTATTATCATAATTATAACTTTTATTAAATCCATTGGAAATTGACTGAACTCCACGCCAATTTGTCGAGATTACTCCAACTGCTAATCTTGAATTTTGAGTTATTCCACCTAATAGATTTATATAGCCGCAGTAGGGACGTGTGTTATAATTTTGTGCACCAAAGCCGCCAGACTCTGCATAAATAGCAGCGTCAATATTTATTCCGTTGTTGTTATTTGAGTTGTCCGTAACATAAACATTATTTTTTGCAACGATGCCTAGTAAATCTGTTGAATGCGGATTACTTCTCGGATCAGAAGAATAGACAATATCTCCATCAAGATAAATATTCCCTGTCGGATTGTACAACGAACCACTTCCGGTAGCCGCAATAGTTAATTGACCTTGCACTGTACCTTGAATATGAAGGTTCGCATTATCGGCAACTATTGTTCCGTTAGGCGCAAGCGTTGATGTTTTAACAGTGGTCCAGCTGGCATTCCATCCGGTACTGAAACTATATTTTAAATAATCATTTTGAAAAACAATGTAAACATTACTATGACCGGTAAACACATACCCGCCGGAGCTTGCTAAATTTTCTATTGTAGCTACTCCATTTTGAGGAATAGGCATGTCATCACCGGTGTGTATTGTGGTATTTATAAGAATAGGGCTCGAGCTTCCTGTAGCTTTATTTAATCCCAGTTTCGTCGATATGTAACTGTTCGGTCCGGGATTAAATACCGGATGTCCGTCGACATTCAAATGGTCTTGTGTATGAAATGGACCATTAACAGTATCGCCTGTTGCCCACCAAATGCCATTCTCGTTATCAGAACAATATGCAAATTTTGAAAAATAGCTCAAAGAAAGAGTGACTTGAACTGTTGATGAATATCCATTAAATGTTCCGGTTGAAGTTACCATGCGAACATTCCTTACCGGGTCTAATATTGAAACTGCTACGTTAATTTTACCTCCGTCGCAGTCAACGTTATTATAGCCATCTACCCATAAAGGATTTTGATAAATCTGATTTACTGCAAGATTAGCCCCGCTTTCGGCAATATTTTTGGCAAGAGTTGAAGAATAATAATCGACGTAATTTTTTGCAGCGTCAACTGTAATACGGTCGAATTTCTGTCCCATAAATAAAAAGATTAAACTGAATCCGACAACCAAAAATAAAACCGATTTTCCGCCCATTATTAAACTTCCTACCTTCGATTTATATTGTAAGCAACATATTTAGTATCTTCTAAAAATGCAGAGGCATACACACCATTAAAAGGAGCTGAGGTTTCCGTTTTTAATAAAATTTTTATTTTACGAATTATACTTGTATTGGAAATTGGAAAGCTCATCAACGTGCCCGAAGTGTCATAATAAATCATTTTGAAAACAGTTACTCCGGCTAACGGATCAATTTGTGGAAATGTTGTATCGTAAACCGTTCTGTAAATAATCCTATCTGAAGGATTGGGAGTTCTGGAAAGATCGCTTGTAGGACCAAGCTTGTAAGTTACTGAATCTCTAATACCGTCGTCATTCATGTCGGTATAAAATTGTATTTGAGTAGAATCGGCATATTTAATTGCCCCAGTATAATCTGTAACCTGGTTTTTGCAATATCCTATTTTGGAAAAATCATAATCAATAATTTTTGAAATCACAGCTAATCTTTGCTGAGCACTTAGATCACTTCCATAGTTATAAGTATTTTCAACTGCAGAACTATTTGTACGGAATAAAATTAACATCAACAATCCACCGACTATAGTTGAACCGATTATATCTATGATGGTACTGTATCCCATTTTACTTGAAACTCCAGTAGCTGTATATAGTAGAAATTTTAATTGTCTCAGGAAGCATTTTGCTGGTTACAAAAACAGTAATTTTTTTATTGAACGTTGGAGAGCTGTTAGATATATCATTCGGATTATCTGAATCAACATATTCAACCTTACAGGAATCGCGGAAGATTTCGGGCTTCATTGTAGATTGAACCTGAACAGTGTCGTTAATTGCAAAACCATTATAATCATCTACATCATCAAAATTAGGATACGTTTCACTGCCATCCGGTCCCAGGTTTCCTGGTGCCGTAAGTTCATTCACATAATGATTATCAGGTATATTACCTTGAGCAGTGTATTCATCAAAGGCTTTACTTTTAATTTCGGCAAGTCTGGATTCGGCAATTGAAGTAGCAATCATTCCAACTTTTGAGCGGGATATAACACTACCGGTTGAAAGGAAAGTATTGTTTACTCTCAAAACCAGGATTGAGAGCAAAAGCATCGCCATTATTGTTAAAATACTTTGTCCCGTGTTCATTCCATTTGCTCTGAAAATTTTGTCTTACCAACAAATATCTCAAAATCTATACCTGAAAATAAGCATTAAATTTTACTTTCCTAATTCTTTTTAAGTATCAAATAGATATTCTGTCATTTTTAAATACACTATTCCTATTTGAATAAACTAAATTTCGGACAAACTATTCTATTGCCTGGAAAACTGGAATTCAAATTGAGTATCTGCACTCATTTTATAAAAGACTGCCGTAACTGAAAGGAATAAATACCTATCCGTGCAACCTTTTTATTCAACGTCATTCTTTACTTGAAGACTGTGGAAAGCTTAACTATTCTATAAATCATCTTTGTACCTACTTACAGGACATGCGAGAAGCATAGCTTCCTGCCATTTATTGAAGGATTTAAGGACGAATAGAAAATTGTATAGTTCAAAATGCCCTATTAGAAGAAAAATTTATTTTGATCTTTTCTGAAGATTCTTCACGATATCGCTAAGCTCAATTCCTTGGTCTGCAAGCATAACAAAAAGATGATAGATCAAGTCTGAAGTCTCATTGATTATTTCTTTCTTGTCGCGATTCTTTGCAGCGATGACTGTCTCAACAGATTCCTCGCCGACTTTCTGAATAATTCTATCTGAGCCTGATCTGAATAATTCAGAAGTATAAGAATTTTCCGGCATCGTCATGCGTCTGTCTTTTATTAAATCAAAAAGTTTGTTTAAAAAATTAGTAGCAGGAATATCCGGCACATCAAAGCAAGAGTATTTGCCTGTGTGGCAGGTATTGCCATCTGGTTTAGCAAAGATTAATAAAGTGTCATTGTCACAATCCGGCTTAATATCTATAAGATTTAAGTAATTTCCTGAAGTTACTCCTTTTGTCCACAAAGTTTTTCGGGTGCGACTGTAAAATGTTACTAGCTTCGATTCGAAAGTCTTTTCGAGTGAAGCTTTATTCATGAAACCAAGCATCAGCACCTGGTTATTTGCATTGTCAATTACAATTGCCGGGATCAATCCGTTAAGTTTTTCAAAGTTCAATTTACTAATATCATTCTTATCCAATTTAAATGTCTCCTAATTCATAATGTTGATGTTTATTAAAACCTATAATAATTTTTCTTAGATTCTTACCGCCACATTGTTTTCTTTCAAATAGTATTTTAGATCTTTGATAGGAAGAATATTGAAATGAAACAAGCTTGCTGCCAGGCATGCGTCCACATTTGCATCTTTAAATGCACTTAAGAAATCTTCTTTCTTTCCGGCACCGCCGGAAGCGATAACGGGAACACTAACAACCGAGGATAATTCCTTCAAGAATTTTAAATCATAACCTTCTTTAGTTCCGTCGCGGTCCATTGAGGTTAGTAAGATTTCGCCGGCACCAAGTTCAGCTACACGTTTACACCATTCCATTCCAATCAAGTCCGTTTCTTCTCTTCCTCCTTTGATGTAAACTTTATATTCTGTTCCATTATACTTTACATCAATAGCCGCAACAACAGCCTGGCTTCCGAATTGCCGTGAAGCCTTGGTTATAAGTTCCGGATTTTTTACAATCGAAGAATTCAAAGAGACCTTATCCGCACCGGCTTTCAATAACAGTTCAATATCGCTCAGCTCAGAAATTCCTCCGCCGACAGTAAAAGGAATCCGAATTGCTTTTGCAACATCCTTTACTAATTCAACAAGAGTTTTTCTTTTCTCCGAAGAAGCAGTAATATCCAGGAACACCAGTTCATCCGCACCTTCTTTAGAATATCTTTCTGCAAGTTCAACCGGTGATCCTGCATCAATTAAATTTATAAAGTTGGTCCCTTTAACAACTCTGCCATCCTTAACGTCCAGGCATGGTATTATTCTTTTACACAGCAACTTTTGCGAGCTCCTTCAAATCAATCTTCTCTTCATAAATAGCTTTGCCGACTACAACTGCATACGGATTAAGTTTATTTAACTTTTCAATATCATCAATATCTTTAACGCCTCCGGAAGCAATTAGATCTATCTCCGGATAGTTTTTCATAATTTTTTTATAAAGATCGATGTTAGTGCCTGTAAGCATTCCATCTTTTGAAATATCGGTACAAAGAAATTTTTTTATTCCAAGTCCAGAGCAATATTCGATATGATCGTAGATTGAAATCTTCGTACTTTCAGTCCATCCGCCTATCTTAAGCATTTCATTTATCGAATCTATGACTGCAATAATTTTTTCCGATGGATAATTATTAATTATCAATTCAAATTCTTTTTTATTCTTTACAGGAAGAGTTCCGATGACAACAAAATCAACTCCAGCATTAAAAAGCTCGGCAACAGTTTTAACATCTCTAATTCCGCCTCCGAATTCAACTTGTAATTTTGTTTCGCTTTTTATTTTCTCAACCGATTCAAGCGAAGTTAACTTTCCGCTTTTTGAACCAAGGAGGTCAACAATATGAATAATTCCGAAACCGTGAGATTCAAATATTTTCGCCTGCTGGAGAGGAGAATTCTTATAATATGTTATATTGTCAAAGTCGCCTCTCTCCAATCTTACGATGGAATTATCATAAATATCTATTGCCGGTATTATTAGCATAATTCTATAAAATTTTTTATAAGCCTAAGCCCTGCATCGCCGGATTTTTCGGGATGAAATTGTACACCGTAAAAATTTTCCTTCTCCATTGCTGAAGAAAAAAGTGTACCGTTGTTATCGGTTACTGCAGTAGTGCATACGTTAACCGGTATGTAAAAAGAGTTTGCAAAATAAAACCGTTCTCCGCTTTCTATACCGTTGAATAACTTGCTGGATGATTTTATCTGAATGTCGTTCCATCCCATGTGCGGCACCTTTGTTTTTGCGGGATCAAATTTCTCGACGTTTACACGGAATATCCCGAGACAAGCAACGTTCCCTTCGGTGGAATGGTCTGCCATTAACTGCAAGCCAAGGCAGATTCCAAGCATCGGCTTTTTTATCATTCGCAGTGCGGAAAACAAATTCAGCATGTGTAACTGACGGATAGCAAATGAAGCTTCTCCTACACCGGGGAAAATTATTTTATCTGCTTTGCAAATCTCCACTTCGTTGTTTGTAACTTTAAATTCTTCTTTCAGCTCGGTCAGCGCATTCACCACAGAAGCTACATTGCCTGAGCCGTAATCAATTAATGCAATCATAAAACGCCCTTTGTTGAAGGAAGCATGCCTTCACTGCGCTCATCAAGTCTGCATGCTTCATTTAATGATTTAGCAAAAGCTTTGAATATCGCCTCGATCTTATGGTGGTCGTTCTTACCTTTTGCTTTAATAAAAATGTTTGCTTTCAATCCCGAGGCTAATCCTCTAAAAAATTCTTCCGTAAGTTCGGTAGGGAACTCACCAACTTTTTCTCTTTCAAACTTACAATTGAAATTTAGGTACGCTCTTCCTCCGAGGTCGATAGCACATTCTGCAATTGAATCATCCATCGGGAGATAAAATCCGTAGCGCTTAATACCGAGTTTATTGCCGAGTGCCTCGCTTAAAGCAGTGCCAAATGTTATTCCAACATCTTCAACCGTATGATGTTCATCTACGTGTAAATCACCTTTAACTTTTATTTTCAAATTTATGTTTGCATGCTTGGCAATTTGTTCTAACATATGGTCGAAAAATCCAATTCCGGTGTTTATACTTGATTCACTTCTGCCGTCAAGGGAAAGTTCAACTTTTATATCGGTTTCTTTTGTTTGTCTATGTTGTACTGATTTGCGAAGGTCTATTAAAATTTGATTGATTGCTTTTTCGAATGTGTTGATTTTACTTTTCTTTTGAACTAAGATTGAGTTTCTTCCCGAAGTTTTCTCGGAAGTAATTAAGAAAACTTTTTCAAAACTATCTTTTCCGGAAGGATTAATATTGATTCCTTCAAGTTGAAGAATTTTATCTAAGCAGCCGGTATTTCCTGGAATGAAATCATTTATTTCAATACAGAAATTCCTCTGCAATAATTTCTTCATGCTGGAAATCAGTCCGGCAGAAATTTCTGAGTTCAGTTCTAAGAATTTTTTATCGATAATCACTTTGTACATAATTCTAATCGCCTTTTATGCAATCTTTTTTAATTCGTTCCATAGAATATCATTCTCTTCTTCACTGCCGATTGAAATTCGAAGGCAGTTCTCCAGTTTAGGCTGGGAACTTCTATCCCTAACAATGATTCCGGCTTCAGCTAATTTTGCTTGCACTCGCCTTGCATTTTTGAATTTCACCAATAGGAAATTTGCATCAGAATTATAAATCGTAATTACATCCGGCAGAGTCTCAAGCTGATTCTTCAATCTTTTTCTTTCTTTAACAATGCCTCTTATGTATTTTTCTTTTAGCTCCAGATTTTTAATTGAAGCTTCAAGTGCAAATCGTGTAAGTGAATTAATGTTGTATGGAGCTTTTATCTTGAAAAGAAGATTAATGATTTCAGCATTTGCTGCACAATAGCCAAGTCTAATTCCAGCCAATCCCCAGGCTTTTGAAAAAGTTCTCAAGACAACGAGGTTTGGGTAGTTCTTCACTTCATTTATAATCGAACCATCGCCGGCGAAGTCAATGTATGCTTCATCGACAACAATTATTGAATTGAACTCATTGCAAAGTAAAATTACATCTTCTTTATTAAGAAGATTTCCGGTTGGATTATTTGGTGAACAAAGGAAAATCATTTTGACGTTGCTTGAATAATTATTTCTTATTACACTAAGGTCAGCCTGAAAATTATCGTTCAGGAGTACTTCAACTGTCTCAATATCATTAACATCGCAGGCAACCTTGTACATGCCGTAAGTCGGTTCGGGAATAATTACTTTATCTTTACCGGGATTACAGAAAATTCTAATCATCAAATCTATAATTTCATCCGAGCCTACACCGAAGAATAAATTATCTTTCGGAATAGCAATAAGATTACCAACAAGCTCTCTGATTTCCTTTTGATGCGGATCGGGGTAGCGGTTTAACTCAAGATTAAATTTCTCGTCAAGGAGATCTTCAATTTTAGTGAATGTTGTACCCCAGCTATTCTCATTTGCGTCGAGAAGTATTCCGCTTCCTTCATAAAGGTCTCGTGCCGATGTGTACGGCTTTAAATTCAAAATATTTTTTCTCACTAAATTTTTTATGTCCATGGCAATTTCATTTCAATCTTATGCTAACTGCATTTTTATGAGCCAGCAGCCCTTCGGTTTCTGCAAGAGTCTCAACTGCTGTAGCTATATTTTTTAAGCCTTCTTTAGTCAAGTGTTGAACTGTCATCGACTTCAGGAAAGATTCTACGGTAACTCCGCCGATAGTTTTTGCGTAGCCGTATGTCGGCAGCGAATGATTTGTACCTGAAGCATAATCGCCTGCGCTTTCCGGAGAATATTCTCCGAGGAAAACCGAACCCGCGTTCAAAATTTTGGAAACATAGCTCTCGGCGTTCTTCACGTTGATTATCAAATGTTCCGGCGCATATTTATTGCTGAACTCAATTGCACTGTCGATGCTTTCCGATATCAAAGTAAAAGAGTTTTCGAGTGCCTTTGCCGCAAAATTTTTACGCGGCAGATTTTCAAGCTGATTTACTAGTTCAAACTCAATGTTGTTTGCCATTCCTAAAGTTGTCGTAATCAGAACAACTTGAGAATCTATTCCATGCTCTGCTTGTGATAATAAATCGGCAGCGACGAACGCTGGGTTAGCATTCGAATCAGCGATAACTAATACTTCGCTTGGACCAGCAGGCATATCAATCGAACATCCATCCATATCAATACTGACCATAAGTTTTGCAGCTGTTACATACTGATTACCCGGACCCAAAATTTTATTTACTTTCGGAATTGTTTCATCACCATAAGCCAGCAAGCCGATTGCTTGCGCTCCGCCGATTTTATAGAAATCATCAACACCACAAAGCTTAGCTGCATATAAAAGCGGGAAATTTATCATTCCGTTTTTAGAAGGCGAACAAACAACAACTCTTTTGCATCCGGCAATCTTAGCAGGAACGCCAAGCATCAGCATTGTTGAAGGAAGAACTGCACTGCCGCCGGGGATGTACAAGCCGACATTCTCAATCGCCCGGTACTCGCGTGAGCATTTAACTCCGCTTATCGTTTCAATTTCATATTTCGATGGAAGCTGATTAAGATGGAATTTCTTGATATTATTGTAAGCAGTTTCTAACGCGGACTTAATTTCCGGAGCGAGTTCTGCTTCAGCTTTATCAAACTCTTCTTTAGTTACTTTTATTTCATTTCCTTCAAAGCCATCAAACTTTTTAGCGTACTTCAGCGCAGCTTGCAGACCGGCTGCTTTTATTTCGTCAAGAACCGGTTGAACTGTTTCAAAAATCTTTTCAAGGTTTATTGCCGGACGCTTAGTTAATCCGTTTACTTCTTCGTCGGATAATTTATTTAAATAGTACGTTCTCATTTTTATTGAATCAAATTTTCAATTGGCAAAAGTAATATACCCGAAGCGCCTGCTGCTTTCAGATCATCAATTATATGCCAGAACTTATCCGAAGGAATCACTGCATGAACAGCAAGCATATCCTTCTCAGCAAGATGCAATACTGTCGGGCTCTTCAGCGAAGGGATGATTCCGATTATTTTGTCAAGCGAATTTTTGGGAATATTCATCATCAAATATTTTGAAGAATGCGCAGTCATCACCGAGCGGATTCTCCGGCGAAGATCGGTTAAATATTCATTCTTCTTTTCATCTTTGAGTGTGGTCTCAGCAGAAATCAAAACAGCTTCCGAGTCGAATACCTTGAAAGATTTTTTCAGCTTGTTCATCATCAAAGTATTGCCGGTTGAAACAATATCGCATATCAAATCTGCAACTCCGAGCGACGGCGCAATTTCAACCGAGCCGCTCAACTCAATTACTTTTGCATTTAGGTTATTCGATTTCAAAAAGTCTTTCAAAATTTTGGGATAAGTAGTTGCAATGGTTTTTCCGTTAACATCTTCAAGTTTTTTCAATTCTTTATTTTCGGGGTAAGCAAATAAAAGGCTGCATCTTCCAAAGCCTAGTTTCTCGAGTACCGGAGTATTGGTTTGCTTTTCGTAAATAACATTTTCGCCAACGATTCCGATATCTGCAACACCGTCCTGTACATATTCCGGAATATCGTCGTCACGAAGGAAGAGAATATCCAGCGGAAAATTTCTGACTGAAACAACGAGCCGCTCGGAATAATTTTCCACTTCCATTCCGCAAAGTCGAAGAAGTTCCAGCGATTTTTCAGTCAGCCTTCCTTTTTTCTGAAGAGCTAGTTTTAGGTTGCCATTCATTATAAACATCCTTTAAAAGCAAAAACCCCAGCAATTGCCGGGGTGTAAATTTCGTTTATTTTAATTTAATTCAACACAATCCGGCACAGCCATAAATCCAATGGTGATGATGAACTGTGTTGCTTCTTGCATTTGAATCAGTATTTAAATTTTCTTTCTTCATAATTGCGCTTCAAACTTAACGAAAAAAAAATAGATTTCAAACCCTAAAAATTGATGGTGATAGATGAAATACAACAAGCAGCGCCGTGTTGGGTTGTAAATAAAGGAAACCATAATTTACTAGTCGGCTCTTTGTCAAGCGATAAGGACTTAAAGCCGATAAATATTACTGTAGAATGAGAAGGTTATATTATTGATAGGAAATGTAGTCGGATATTTTGCAGCAGTCTTAACTTCGCTTGCGTACATACCTCAAGCGGCGAAGTTATATAAAACTCGAAGGAAAGAAGATATTTCTATTGGTATGTTTACTCTTATGAGCGTAGGAATTTTTTTATGGTTCATTTACAGAATAATGATTTGGTCTATACCGGTAATGGCTGCAAACTTTGTTACGTTCTTTCTTTCAATTTATATTTTTATATGAAGGTAAGACTGGATTATTTAAAAAAAGATATGCAGCAGTATAAGAATAAATAAGATGCCGGATTTGAGTTGGGGTTATTTTCAAATCCAGCTATGCCTTTTGAGATTATTTAGTTTCTTCAGTCGCATTCCCTGAATCAATGTTTGCTCTCTTTACCCACGGCGGTCTATGGTAATGTTTGTGAGACCTTCCTATACCTGAAAAAATAATTTTAGATAGGATCAGCAAACCCAATGCTTGAAGGTAGCTGATAGATTTCAATCCGAATATTGCCGGAAGAAGTGCATTCCAGAGCAACATCAGTACAAAAGTAATTAGTACAACAAAAGCCAATCCTAAAAGAATCCTTAATAAGATCCAGCCGCGTTTATTATGATGAATTCCGCACATTGATTATAACTCCTTATATAAATTTTTCAATTTTTTTCTTAGATAAAGAACTGCATATCTTTTTCTGGATAGCAGTGTATTTACAGGTTCATGCTTAATATCTGCAATTTCTTTGAAACTCAAGCCTTCAAATTCATTTAAAAGAAAAACATCTCTTTGTTCCTCCGGCAATTCGTTTAGAGCCGCCTCAATTTCATCCCATATAAAATTTTGCCAATAAACTTCATCCGGGCGACCGCTTAAATCCGGAAGTATATCCGCAAGTGTTAGCGCATCATCCGAATCTTCATCCTGGAAAATAATTTTCTCAGATTGCAGAGGTTGGTTTTTCTTTTTCCTTTGTATGTCAATAATTTTATTCTTCGCAACCTTAGTCAGCCATGCGGAAATTCTGTCGGCATATTCTATCTCTTCAAAACCGTTTATGAATTGATAGAATACGTCCTGGAGAACATCTTCAGCATCTTCTTTGGTCGGAAGATATTTTCTTATAAAGTTGAAAAGCTTTTTCCTTTCCTTCTTTATGGTAAATTCTATTTGACTTGCACTTTCCAACATTCAAACATTCGAGCTTTCATTAATCTAGACGGATAAAGGCTAAAAATATTTTATGGAAAGATAATTATTCGTTATGAATGATTTGGTGTACAGTACTAATAGAAGAATTTGATGAAATGGAGTTAATGGTTCATTTTACGTTAGTAATTCTCTTTTGGAGAAATGGAATATTGGAATAAATCTCTCAACTCTAATATTCCAATACTCCAGAGGGTTGTATAACATAGTTGAAATCATCTGAATTTTAAGTTAAATCTTCGTTTCATTCCTTCGCGTTTTGGCAAAACAACATTATCAAAATCTGAAAAGATATTTTCAATAGTTTCAATCTTATCGTCGATTTCGCTTGAGTTTCCGTTTTTCCTCCTGTAAGTTTTTACTGCTGCATTTATAGCTGCTTTAAGACTTTTAATTTCAAGCTCAATTTTCTCAGCCGGAATATCGATGGCACCGCTAGCATATTTGTCAGTTAAGGCAGCTAACTGAATTGACTTCATAATCAAATCATCTGCGGTCTTTCTTGCTTTAAGTATAATATCTTCTTCTTTTTTCTTTGCTGATTTGATTATATCATTCGTACTGGAATTTATTCTCTGCCGTAATACTTCGCCGCTGCATGGTGCAAAAAGTAATGCGATAATTCCTCCGGCTATTCCTCCAAGAATAAACGAAGTAAAATTGTTCAACTTAAGGCTGCTCTCATTATTCATAATCTCTCCATTAACCCTGACTAAAATTAATTCTTAATACGACAATAATGATTTAACTTTTTATAATCAATGATACTTTTAATCTACACGGCATAAATTCTATTTAATTGACAAAATTGCAAGTATTATTGCAAATGCCTTCCTTGATAATCCCAGGTACCGACCAATTATTCCGAGATCATATTTGTTATAATCTGCATATCTTAAAGTAAGAAGTCTAGTCATATTCTTTTTATAATAATATAGTGGATCATTGGTTAAACGTAAATTTCTGGACAAAAGCATAGTGCTCATCTGAGTATTTAGCTCGAAGTAAATTTTGGGATTATAATAAAGCAAAAAATTATCTTCCGGTGACAAATTCTCCTTTTGTAAAAACGGATATTCGTAATTTTGTTTTTCAAATTTGTTGATAGATGGCACTACAGTACTGTCCTTACCTCTAAAATTAGTTTTATGCCTAATTTGTCCGAAACAATTGACTGTAAAACAAAGAAATACTCCAGCAATACAAAATAACTTTTCCATAATACTTCGCCTCGTATTCTTAACTGTATTTTAGACGAATAAAAAGGAAAATGTTCTTACGCTATAACCCATGTCATTGTTTTATATGTATTCCTTGCTTCAATTTTCTTCTGTATTACCGTGACAGAAATATTAATAAGTGATTCAACCCCATTACCCCAGCGCCTTGATACAACTATCACCTCATCATGAACCTCGTGTTGTTTTTTTAATATTGCTGCACGTCTTTTCGGAGAAGGTTATTGGTTTACTGCCTGCTTTATATGCAAACAATATTTTGTCATCCGAAAAATGGTTTAAGCATACTACGTCAGTAGTCAATTAATATTCGCTATTATCGGGGATAGCATCTTTAATTTCAAGAGCCTGCGGTATTATATTAAAAGATTTAATTATGGTAGCCTCAACAATTAGAAAAATAAATTCGTTCTAATAGCTATTCTTCAACCCAGGTTGAAGTCTCACTGTCTTTACTTCCGTCGTATTCTTCATGAGTTACGACAACCATTACCGGAATCTCAGAAATATTTCCGCCGCCCCATTTATCGGAAATAACTTCAACTTCATCGCTTACGTAGTGATTCTCAACTTCCCCGCTGCAGTCTTTGTAGCTGTTGGCAATTTCTATGTCTCCGGCAAAATACACAAAATTGAATCTGCAGTTTACTTGATGTTGAAGGCAGACAACATCAGTTCCAATCGTGAATTTTGTCTTATCCGGAATTGCCTCTTGCTTTTCAAGTGCTTGAGGACTTAACCTAAAAGATTTTATATAGAATGACATAATATTTCCTCCAATTATTTTTATTATACTCGTGGGTCATCCATCAAGAAATATCCTGTTACCTTTTTAAATGCATCTGATGTTCGCTTACCTGGAATGCCATCTACTTTAACATATACACCAGGAAATTTATTTAAGAAAGTCTGCAGCTCTTCACTGTAGGGAATTTTTTTATTAGAAAATTTTAGAACAGGTTCCTCATCTTTGAAAATAAGAGGCTCATTTGGAAAAGTTATTTCTTGCCTTTCAGCCAAGCGGCGCAGCAATACCGCCGCACCGCATTGATTTGATACTGCCGTGTCGGACCATCTTCCATCGGCAACAAATTTACCGCTCGTGTAGTGATTAGAAAAGCTCCACAAATAAGGCGAAAGAACTTCCGGATGCTTTGTCCTGTATCCGAATCCGTTGTATGCCTCAAGTTTAAATAACAAGCCTGAAAGCGACCAATCCTTCCATGCGTCAAGTTTTTGCAAACGGAGTGAATCCATTGCACTTTCTTCCCATGTAAAAGGCGGATTGCCCTGAGATGGTCTGCCTGCCGGTACGTGGACAGTTCTTGCAGTTAGCGGATCGCCATTGTGTAAATGACACTTGAAATTAAGCGATGATTCCATATTGTGAATTACTGCAATAAAATACCAGGGAATCCCAAGTACATTTCCTACGGATTGGTACCTGTTTTTATTATCCAGAATTTTTTTTATTACAGCCTCAACTAAAGAAGCTTGGGCAGGTTTGATAATGCAAGTATCAAATAATTGACTGTAATCGTCTTTTAATTCTTCGGTCAAATTCATACATGTAACTCTTCTTTCTTTTCTTCTTCAAGAAGAAGGTCTTCCAAAACGATAGATTTATCTTTAGAAATTTTTTTGTTTAATACTGATGCCGAATAGTTTACTTCTTTTAGATTTTTAAAGGCTTTAAGTTCGTAAACACCGTCTTTTATATTTTTGAAACAATAAACCCCATCTGTATCGGTTTCGGTATCAACAGGAATACCGCTATTTACAACAGATGTTAAAGTGACTTTTATTTTTGCGGATGTTAAACCATCAACATTTCGTGGGACAGCGATTTTACCAGCAAGAATTCCTTTGCCTGCGGGAACCTCTTCAGCTTTGCCGCCGGGAAGTATTACATCCTTTATTTTATTCAACAGCTCGATCGCTCTTCCGGAAAAGAATCCAAGGATAAACGAGAAGACAATTATTTCGATTGATGTGTAGTCGAATACTGCGGTACCGGATGATGTAATCAGCTTATAGCTGAATATAATTATTAAAGAAATTAACGGTGCATAAAAAATTTTTGCCCAATAAACCGGCAGCTCTTCTTTTCTAAATGTTCCTGTTCGCATAGACTCAGAAGAAAAGTAAAGAATACTCGCAAGTACTCCGAATATCGACCAGAAAATAACTTCAATATATTTCATGTCGGTATTAAGCCAGAAGTAAGATTTTGAATCCATGCTTATTGACGGGAGTGCTGCTATAAGATCGGTTATTTTAAATTTGCTGTACTCATTTATAAAATCGGATTTCACTTTTTCACTTGATGGAGAAAGATTCTGTGCCATATAATTAACAGCCTTTTCAATCTTTATTGAATCGGAAAGCTGCGGGTTGTTCAATAATAATGTTACAGCTGTCTTATCCTCATTGGTAAGCTTTGCAGCTTGACTTCCTTTTACATTAATATGCCAGACTGTATAAATAATAATAAGTAAGATAAGGAACACAACTATGCCCATTAGCGTTTGCCATGGCTGAAAAGAAGAAAAAGAATGATTGGATTTGCTGTCTGTGCCCATGTTACCTCCGAAATTATTTGGTTGAAATAATCCGAAAACACAAAAGAAGAGGAAGCCTTTTGGACAACCGAAATTAAGAGACTCCAAGTCAACAGCTAAACTGCCGAATTTGAATCAAAACTAATTTCATCAGGAAGATGCGGAGGATATAATTTAGAATCCCCGCTTGCTTCTTCGAAAACATTATTAGTAAATGTTTTGGATTTACGATATGTAATTACTAAAAATTTTTATCCAATGTCAATATATCTCACCAAATATCTCGATGAACGGAGACAAAATGATCGGTAGAAAAATTTCCATCACCTAAGATCAAAAAGGCAACTAATAATAGAAGCACAACAATAGATTGAATTAATTCGGTATTAAACGGCAGTAAGCTTTTGGGAAAGTTTATAAAGAAGACAGTGTAAATTAAAACCGGAATATTCATTAGTGCCGAGAAACGCGTAAGGATCCCTAACGCAATTAAAATTCCTCCTGCAATAAGAAACAAAATTGTATATTGCGCTGCCATAAAGATGAGGTACTGTAGATGATTTTGAATAAGCAGATTGGTTATTACGCCTGAGTGTTCTGCAAATAAAAATCCTTTTACTATCAGAAACAATCCAAGCAGGATACGTAAAAAATCAATCCATATTGGATGATGTTGATCGCCCCATTCTTCAACTTTTAATATTGCGTTCATTTTGAATTCCTTAAATGTTGAATCATTAGATACGAATTTTTTTACTAAAATATTGAAGAAGAAAGAAGTTGTAAATGATCTTGCACACCAAAAGCAAAATATAGAATTAACCTTACAATCACCTCCTGCAGCTAATTACTAAACCGAAAGGTTATAAAATAAGTTTATATATTACAATTGTTTTTTATCTTACCGTAGATCGTAATTTTTGTCCTTGTGCGTTTCTAGGTAATGGTCAATAGAATATTTTCCCGGACCGTAAAAGAAGAAAAATATTAGCATTAAAAGAATAATAAATGAATATACCAGCGCTGAGTTGATTGCAAAAAAACTTTTGTGAATATCTACGTAAATAATCGAACCAAGCAGCGCCGGTATTTCAAAAATGACTGCTAAACGGAAGAACAATCCGATTATAATTAAGATGCCGCATACGATGGAACCGCCAATTACGTAATGTGCAATTGCGTAGTGAACTACCCAATACTCCTGTTGAGCAATCATATTCATTACTTCTTCATTATTTATTACAAAGAAAAATCCTTTAGCAATAAGTACGATGCCAAGAAAAATTCTTATGTAGTCAATAAGTTTTGGATGATGGCTATCAGCCCAGACTTCAATCCTTTTTACTACTGGATTGATATTTGGAAATGTGTTCATAGTGCCTCCCCGAAAAAAATGTTATAAATAATATAACTAAACTGCCTTGATGTAACTTAAAGAATAAATAATGGATTTCAAAGTCACAAAAAAAACCTGAGATTTACACAATATTACTTTGGGAGCCTTCTAAAGATTTTATTTATTGTTCTATGAAATTTATGAAAACCTGCAACCGGTTCGGTAAACATCAAAATACATTCGCCATAAACAGCATTTATGCCGCTGCTCTCGCAAAATCTGACAGCATCATTTGACTGGGAACCTTGCTGCAGCCAAATCTGACTGATGCCTGCTGCTGCTGCATCTCTAACAACCTTTCCAGCTTCATTTGGCGGTACTATAATTACAGCGCCGTCTACTTTTTCAGGTAACGAATTCAAGCTGCGATAACAAACTTCCCCGTTTATTTTATCGGCATTAGGATTTACAGGATAAACTTTGAAGCCTCTTGACTTAAGTTCTTTCATTGCTGAATTCCCAAATTTCTTTCCGCTTCGGGAAACACCAACTACTGCAAGTTTTTTTGATGAGAAAAAACTTTCAATTGCGTTTTTGGTTACCATTTTTTTGTCCCTTCAATTTAATCATAATCAAACGTTGTTATTTAATTTTAACAATAAATATAACCGTTTGAATTTATAATTATAACTCATAAAATTCAATTGAAATAAAAACCGGTTTTGTAAAATAAAGAAGGCAACATGTAACAATTGTTTAGGTAGTAATTCTTCATTAACAAAACTGTATATCCTGTCAACGAAACTTATTTTCTAAAGAATTAAGTTTTGAATTGTTTTTCAATAAACTTAGAAGATATAACCATGAAGGCAATACTTTATAAAGACGGGTACACTGCGGACGAATTAAAAATCGGAGAGGTCGAGACACCATCGCCTTCTTCAAAAGAAATTTTAGTAAGAGTAAAAGCTGCAGGCGTTAACCGAGCAGATATAATGCAGCGGAAGGGACACTATCCTCCGCCGAAAGGTGCAAGCACAATACTCGGTTTGGAAATAGCAGGCGTTGTTGAGGAGATAGGAAGCGAAGTAACAAAATGGAGAATAGGCGATAAAGTTTTCGGTTTAATACCGGGAGGCGGCTATGCAGAGTATGCAATCATTCATGAAGATATGGCTATGCCTTTGCCGGAAAATTTAAACATGGCGGAAGCTGCCGCAATTCCGGAAGTGTTTTTGACTGCTTATCAGTCAGTAATTTATTACGGCAGGATTCAGAAAGGAGAAACAGCCTTAATCCATGCGGGTGCCAGCGGCGTAGGTACCGCTGCAATTCAAATTGCAAAATTATTGGAGGCGCATATTATAATTACTGCTTCTAAAGAAAAGCATGAAGCTTGTTTTAACATTGGTGCAGAAAAAGCAATCGACTATAAGCATGAAGATTTTTATGATGAAGTTGTGAAATTCACCGGAGGAAACGGTGTTGATTTGATAATTGATTTTATCGGCGCTCCTTATTTGCAGAAGAATATTAATTGTTTAAAAACTGACGGCAGACTTGTAATGCTTTCTCTTCTTGGAGGAAGTAAGGTGAAAGAATTGGATTTAAGAAACATGATTGGGAAGCGGCTTTCAATTATCGGTTCGGCATTGCGTTCACGCAGCCTCGAATACAGGACAAATCTTGTTAGAGAATTTTCTTCTTTTGCACTTGAAAAATTTAAAAGCAGAAAGCTTGTCCCTGTAATAGATAAAATTTTTGATTGGAAAGATGTCTCTGAAGCGCATAAACGGATCGAGGCGAATAAAAACATAGGAAAAATTATTCTGGAAATTGATTAAAAGATTACCGGTGTTTCTATAACACCGGAAATCTGTAAAGCTATCATGGCTCAATTAATCTTTATTTACTATTACGACATTTGTCATTATTTTATTAGCATCATCTTCTTGACTAAGAAAGCACTTTGTTTCCCATCTAAAGATTTTGCTCTCAAAGCATAAAAGTAAACTCCGGATGGTAATTCAATTCCGTTAAAAGCTGTTTTATGATCTCCGGCAGTTTGAGTAGCATTAATAATCTGCTGAACCATTACACCGATTGCATTATAAATTTGAATTACTACATTGCTGTTTACCGGCAGTGAATATTTTATTACTGTTGATGGGTTAAAAGGATTAGGATAATTATTAAACAATATGTACGACTGTGGTGTTAAATTTATATTGAGCTTCACTTCTTTCAGATATTGCGCCGTACCGTTGAGATTAATCTGTTTCAAGCGGTAAAAAATATCTCCAACATAAGATGTTGTATCTAGTTCATCACTAAAAGAATAGTTTGCCGATGCAGTCTGCTGGCTTGCAACAAACCCGATATTCTGCCATGATTCGGCACCCATCTTTCTATCAATCTCAAATCCGTAATTATTCTTTTCGACTTGGGTTGTCCAATTAAGCTGAACTGTACTAGAGTTTATTTCTGAAGTAAATGATTCTAGCATAACATTAAGTGAGTTGCTAATGGAGAAACTGGAATCGCTCTGAACAGAATACGGAATTGATGATGTTGATGCATTTGAAATTCTAATTAAGCAGTTTGACGATGACAAGTCGGATACATTCCAAGCATAGCTTTCGGAATCACCAGGATAATTTTGGACAATATTCTGCCAGTTCATTCCGCCGTTTAATGAATAATCAATATTAACCTTATCAACGCCGGAAGAGGTCCATGTTATATTGTGTGTTGTATCTGATTTCCATTTTTCTCCACCGTTAGGTGCGTCAAGAAAAATCATTGGGAACTTGAATGCCCTGTAACTCCATTGACCGAAGGGAAGTGACAGTTCTAATGCAACAGTTCCATCCGGAGCTACCTCGGTAACACTCGGATTGGCAGTTCCCCAGCCGATCAAAGTATTACCGTTATCAAACCTCTGAACATAACCCATCGCATCACCGTAAATGTCTGGATTGTTCCTGTACTGCCAGACCAAAGTTGCAGTTTTATTTACCTCATCAAGTTTATATTCAACTCCTCTGGAAAATGGCGGAGTATGGAAGTTGCCGTCATCGAATAAAGTAATATCTCCATTCGGGATTCTTCTAATTGAATGCTGATGCGAAAAGCCGATATTATCATTAATAAAATTAAATTGATTATTTTTTCCGCCAAGCCGCCAGATAATGTTTCCGGTATTAAGGTCGATGTTTGTTATTTCATCTAGGTGTCTAGATGAAAGAAGAATTGAAGTACTATCGCTGTTTATCTCAATTGCATTGGAATGAACATAGTCAATCGATGCTGCAGTTAAGTCCTCATGAGTTGCATCGGTTATTTTGAAATGATCCCAGCTTCGCCATTGAAAGATAACGTTGCCGGATTTGTCGAGTTCTTGAATTATTATTCCTGTTACTGTTGCATTTGGATTTCCGCCGGGAACAATCTGGCTCATATCAACTTTTTCGTAATCATCAGCGAGCAAAAAGTAATTACCATTTGGCAGCAAGCGCAGTTCATGGACGTCGGTAACATATCCGTTGCCGCATGCGAAGCTGTCAACAATTGCAAACTTAGAGTTCATTCCGTAAAACTTATGAGTGCTTAGATCATAATAAGTCATTAATCCTGTGGGCTGAACTTTAAAGTCGAAGCACGGCGCGTTCATCTTTCTATAAAAAACAGGATTACCGAAATTATCAACTATCATCAGATAATTACCGTAAACATTTCCAGTCTGAATCGAAAAGTTGCTTAAAAAAATATATCCAGGATTAGGATTATTATATTGTGTTACAGAAAGCTCAGGGAAATCATCCGGTAAATCTTTTATACCGGTTACTTTATTAATAATTTTCTTTTTGCTGGTAGAGATGGGAACTGCTGACTTATTTTGATCTTTCATCTCGATTATTTCTTTTAACAAAGCTTGACTCTTAAACTCAGAGCTGAAAGAACTTGAAGAGATTGTGAAGTTAAAAGTTGTATCTGGTAAAATGTTTTCGTTTTCAGTTCGGATTCCTTCTGCAATTTTTACTGTTACAATTTCTCCGCTGTTAAATGGAACATCAGGCTGGAATAAAATTGTTTTTTGATCGTCAGCCAAAATAATTTTGCCAGAATGACTGCCGCTTGATGAGCCTTTTACGGTAATTAACGAAGTTTGGTTAAGACTCGATTCATCAATATTTTCCGATGATCGGATAATTATATTGGTTTGTGGTGTAACATAAATGGCCCCCGGAACAGGTGAAATGTAAATAATTTTTGCCTGCCCTGAAGTATTCTTCAAATTAATTTCAGAATTTAAAGAGGAACCTTTTAGGCTTATGAATCCAAAGAATATTGAAATGATTATTATGTTGAGAAAGACTCGATTTCTGTAAATACTTCTCATCTGGTTTTATCCTGCATATCAAAACGTGTATCTAATTTTCAATGCTTTCGACAAAAGCGCAAAGTATAAAGTTTAATTTATATGGAACACAACCAAATGGAGATTGTCTAAGTCAAATGAATAAGGACATTAGCTTTTAGTGCTTGTAACTTATTATTGTAGAATTTAGTCTAATTTTTAGTTCACTCTAATTATATCCAAAAGAGGTGTTAAATGAAAAGAATGTATACTTTGTTATTGGTTGCTGCATCAGTCCTGTTTTTTAGTCGAATGATTTTCGCTTACGATGTAGTTACTAAAACGTATGATTTCAAAGATTTTTCTGTAGTAGAAGCAAGCAGCGGAATGGTTTTGAATGTCACTCAATCAAATACCTACAGCGTTGAAGTTAAAATAGACAACGATGATCTTAAGTATTTCCGTGCAGAACAGAAAGGGAACAAAGTTGAATTTTACTTAAAAAGCAGTTTCTTCTCTTTCTTCGGTCATAGGCACGGAAGGATTGAGATAAATATTAAAATGCCGGCATTAACCGGTGTTGGATTAAACGGCGGCGCATCAGGAAATATTACAATGGACGTTCCGTCGAAATATTTTTCATCCGAATTATCCGGCGGTGCAAAGCTTCATGGTAATTTAACTTGCGGAAATGCAAAGTTTGATTTATCAGGCGGAAGTAGAGTAAGTCTTTCGGGCAAAGGTAATGATTTGAAAATAGCAGGCTCCGGAGGTTGTACTTTTGAGCTTAAAGATTTTTCTGTTAACAATGTTGATACTGATCTTTCGGGAGGAACGCATGCTACCGTAACAATGAACGGTACTCTAAATGCAGAACAAAGCGGCGGTTCAAGGCTTACTTATTACGGCAAAGCAACTCTCGGCAATACCGATTTCAGCGGCGGATCGGGAGTATCCAGAGGGAAATAAAAATCTATTTTGATACCCGGTATCCATGATGCCGGATATTTTTTAGCTTTGCTTTCTTCTTTCTTCAGATTATTTTCAGCATGGTAATTTCTTAAGAAAAAGATCATGCTGAAAATTTTATTAATAATTCCTCCGTTCACTCAGGTTAATACTACCTATCCTTCAACTACTCAATTAGCAGGATTTCTTAAGGCGAAAGGATATTCTGCAGAAAGTTTTGATCTTTCACTTTCAGTCTTCCTAAATATTTTTTCGAAGGAAGGCTTGACTAAAATCTTTGCCGCAATCAAGCAGAATGATTATCGCGATGATTTTGTGGAAAGAGCTTTATCGCTCGAAGATCATTATGTGAGTAAGATTGATTCTGTTATTACTTTTTTGAAAGGTAAAAACCCAAACCTAGCGTATAGAATTGTAGGTGATGATTTTCTTCCACAGGGTGAATCTTTTACTCAACAAAAGAATGAGCTTGAGGCTTTCGGTTATTTTGGTTTACAGGATAAAGCTAAATACTACTGCTCACTTGTAATTGATGATCTAACTGAAATTATCCATAAGACAATTACTCCGCATTTCGGATTGAGCCGTTACGCCGAGAAAATTGCGGTAAGCCCGCCTACGTTCGATCAGATTCAAATTGAATTGGAACGCGAACCAAATTTAATTGAAGAAACCATTTGCGATATTACAAATTTAAAGATTCATAATTATAAACCTGACTTGGTAGGTTATACAGTTCCATTTCCCGGCAACTTGCTGGGTGCTTTAGTTTCAGCAAAGTATATCAAAAAGAATTTTCCCGGAATCAAAATAGTTTTTGGAGGCGGTTATATTAACACTGAGTTAGGAAGCTTGAATGATAAACGAATCTTTAACTATACTGATTTTATCACTTACGATGACGGCGAACTTCCTTTGTTAAACATAATTCAAAATCTTGAAGGCAATAATGAAAATCCTCACTGGACTCGAACATTGTTTATTCTAAATAATGAATTGGTATTTAAAGATGATGCCGATATAAAATACATAAACCACAATGAACTCTTTCCGCCTTCATTAGAAGGGATCGATCCGGATGATTATGTTGCAATGACTGAGATGCTTAACCCTATGCACCGCATCTGGTCGGACGGATATTGGAACAAGCTGATGATTGCTCACGGATGCTACTGGCGTAAATGTACCTTCTGCGATGTTACTCTTGATTACATCGGCAGATATTCTCCAGCCAATGCAAAAAATATTGTTGATTGGATGGAAGATATGATTAATAAAACCGGCAAAACAGCATTTCATTTTACTGATGAAGCTGCGCCACCTGCCGTCTTGAAAGAGCTTTCATTTGAGCTTCTAAAACGAAAGCTTCCAGTAAGCTGGTGGGGAAATATTCGATTTGAAAAAGCGTTCACTAAAGATTTCTGTAAATTGATGGCAGCTTCGGGATGCGTTGCGCTCAGCGGTGGTCTTGAAGTTGCCGATGAGCGGCTACTCAAATTGATAAACAAAGGAATAACTCTTGATCAGACTGCTGTGGTTTGCAGAAATTTCAGAGACTCGGGAATTATGGTTCATTCTTATTTGATGTACGGCTTTCCTTCTCAAACTGAGCAAGAAATTATAAACAGCCTGGAGCTTGTAAGACAATTTGTAAAGAATAATCTTTTCCAATCTGCTTACTGGCATTTATTTACGCTTACTGTTCACAGTCCGGTTGCTCATAATGCAGAAACTTTTAAAATTAAAATACTATCACCTGCAGATAATCCTTTTGCAAACAACAATCTCGTCCATTATGATCTTACCGGAATTGATTATGATAAATATTCCGGCGGACTTAAAAAAGCTCTTTATAATTTTATGCACGGTGTAGGCTTGGATTGGAATGTAAGTAAATGGTTTGATTTCGAAGTGCCACCAACAACTATTGATAAAAATCTGGTAGAAAAATTTATCTCTCAAGAAATTTCAGCTTTTGATGATTTGAATTCAAAAGTAATTTGGCTTGGCAGCATACCGATTCTAAAGAGATTAAATTCAAAAGAATATTCCTTGTCTCTGCAAACTCCGTCTCTTCATGCAGAATGGCTGACTACCAAATCCATTGGAGAATGGATAATACAACTTGCAAAAAATTCTTTAATAGATTCCCAAATAAAGATAAAATTTTATGAGATGCAGGAATCTTTTCCTGGCAATGAAAAAGACTTTAAAGAATTTTTGTCTTCCGACACTTGGAAAGAATTAAGAGAAACTTCAATTATTCTAATATAACAAATATGAACAAAGCCAAATTATAACTTCGGATAATTAGTCGTAAAAAACATTCCGGTAAGTCCTCGTCTAAGCCATTAAAAACAGTATATAACCGTTCATATAATTAAATGAAGAAAGCCAAAACCAAGAATATCATTCATCGTCTTAACCTTTAGAAGACAGAAGGATTTTATCTTTTTGTCTATAGTAAAAGAAAATAATTAATCACTAAGCAAACGGAGGTTGACATGAACTTTTATTCTACAACAAAGAAATTTTCTTCACTAAATATGAAGCTGCTGCAGTTGATAATATTTATGACAATTGCTTTCTCATATTATACTTGTGCAGCACCGGCACAGGAAAATCTTCAGAATGCACCGGATTCTACTAAAACGGCAAACCAAGGCGAGAAGACCTTTATTTTCCACAAAATGGCAGAGGGCAAAGATAATCTCTGGAAAGTGGTATTCGAAGACGGAAAAATTGTTGAGCTTTATAAAAACGGCAAAGAAATCCCCAAGGAAGATATTGGAGATTATCAATCTATGGTTGAAGATGAGCTTGCCGAATTGAATCCTGACCATTTCGTTTTTCCGCCGCGTCATTTTCACTTCTGGATTGACAGAAGTGCTTTAGACAGCTCACTAAAACATTTGAGTGAAAGTCTTTCTCACAAAGATTTCGGCTGGGTGGATTCCGCATTTAACAGTAAAGAATTCAGAGTGCAAATGGACAGCCTGCGGAAAAATTTGCAAGGCTTAAAGAAAATGAAGTTTGATTTTCATTTTGACACTTCTGCATTTAATAAAAGCATGCGAGAATTAAAAAAGAATTTAGAACATATGAAGTTCAACCGCCATGATTTTCAGTGCGATATGGGTGCCTTCAAAGAAGAGATGAGAAAATTCCGGGAAGAAATGAAGCGCAACCGCTTCAACAGCGATGATTTTAAAATAGATATGCGTGAGTTTGAAAATGATATGAGAAAGTTTGGCGAGGAGATGAAGCATTTCGGTATGAATATGAAAAAGTTTGATAAAGAGATGAAAAGCTATCATTCTTTCATGACTGACTTGCGACATGAACTTGTTAATGATAAACTTATTAAGAACGAAGATGAAGAGTTTGACATGAAGTTCAATTCAAAGGAAATGATAATAAACGGAAAGATAGTACCGGATAATCTTTTTAAAAAATATAAAAAATTATACAAGGAACATTTCGGAAAAGACATTAACCACGAAATGGATATAAATTAATTTATAACTTTTTGAGGATAATAAGTGAAAGGTCATCAAAGCGGCTTGCGTTACCGACGAATCTGTCTACTTCGCCAACTACAATCTGACCAATTCCTGCGGCATCGTAATCTTTTAATTGAGGCAGAAGCCGCTTAATTCTTTCTATTCCGAAAAAGTCACCGTATTCATTTTGTGCTTCGGATAAGCCGTCGGAATATGCAAAGAATATTTCTCCGGAATTCAGTTCAAGAAAGTTTTCTGAATAATCAAACTTACTCATCAAACCTAATGCAGGTTCGCCTTTCTGCATTTCAGAAATACCATCTGATTTAACTAAAAGCGGCGGTAAATGTCCGGCATTGATATATCTTAGTTCTCCCTTGCCGGGCAAAATTTCCGTATATATCATCGAAGCAAATAAACCAGGCAAACTATCGCGGTAAAAAATTTCATGTACCTTAGAACCAAGCTTTGAAAGTGAATCATAATCCGGTGAGAGAGCTCTTACCGTTGCCTGAAGCTTTGCCATCAGCAAAGCAGCTTTCAATCCCTTTCCTGCAACATCGGCAATTACAATACCAATTTTATTCTCGTCCACTTTTATATAATCGACTAAATCGCCGCCGACTTCATTAGCTGACCTTGTAAACAGCCACATTGACCAGCCGTTAACCGAGGGACTTTGTTTTGGCAGCAATGCCTGCTGAAGCTTTCGTCCGGCTTCAAGTTCATCCTTGGCGAGTAGTTTATCTTTCAACTCAAGCATAAGGACGAATAAAATAATTACACCGCCGATTAATCCGTTGTTGTTTGCAGAGGTGTTTTGATCATTTACAGAAATTGTGGAACCTGTAATTAGAAAAATTAATCCGACAGCAACAAGCAATCTTCTGAATGGAGTAAGTTTAAGGAACATGCTTTTGAGAATCCAGAGGACCTGGTGTACAAATCGCGAAAACATTCCCATTTGTTGGAGGCGTTTCTTTTTTTCCTCGTCGATGTAGAATTGCTTCAGTTCTCTTATCTCTTGATTAAAGTCCCGCGTAATTCTAATCTGATGGATGTCGTCCCTCAGCACTCTTCCTAATTTAGGATCTTTACCGGTTTCAAAAGTGGTGTTCATTTTTTTAAAGGAGTTAATGGAAGTAACTTTCTTTTTCTATATAAAAATATTAACTGCGGTCCTAAACATCAATTGAGAAATGATAGACGGCAGATAATAGAAATGATGAATCTTTCGCCAATGCTCAAATTAACGAATATTGGCTATCATTTCTTAGGAAAATATTTGTTCCAGATGATGCTGCATGTGGTCAAAGTAATCATCGATTAAATATTCAAGCGTAGCCGGATCATCAGGTGATGGTTTCTGGAAACAGATTTCATCCAGGTTATGAATATCGCGCGGCTCGGAAAGAACATCTTCTTCAATTGAATCTATTACGTAAAGAATATGTTTGTTATATGCTATCCAGAGAGTAATCAGATCTCCCCATGCAGCATCTTTATATTTTTGAAATTTCACCCAACTGTTTTCATCATAGGATGCAAAAACCAAATCATCCGAGAATTGCGCATTTACGAACCTAATGTGGTTATTGGCTGCTGAGTCAATGAGATGCCCAAGAACCTCTTTCCTCGTCCATTTTCCGGGCGCATAGGATGAGTTTGCAGTTTCATCTGTCATGTCGCGGAGATTTACTTCAGTCGATTCAAAAAATTCTGTATAATAATCATTATACTTTCCCATACTATAAAGTTCCTTTCATTTTCTATCTAATTTATTAATGCACGAACAAAATTATAAATTTTAAAGGTGAAAAACTCATCCTTATAAGATTATCCTTTACAAAAACTAAAGTTCTGAAATATAATGTGTACCTATTGGTTGGTAATATGTCTTATAATTCCTGTAGAATATAATCCAGAAATACAGTCAAATCTCCACTCATCATATATTATTCTCTTAATGTTTATCAATGATATAAATTTGTCTGTAGTAAATAATGATAAAAATGATAAAAAGGTGAGCCATGAACAGACAATCATTAGAATTGCTCGTAAGCAATTTCTTAGAAACGGGCAGTAAGAAGATTTCCATTATCATGTCAAAAATATGCGACGTGCCTTTTCTTGATATTAACGATACACGACAAACATTGAAGGAAAAGATTTCGAAAAGCAGAAGAACATTCTACCCTGTTTGCAGCGGCAATAAAGAAAATGTAATTGGGATAATACATATCAAAGAGCTATTAGTTAATTCATTATCGGAAAATAAAATTGATTTAACAGAAGGACTTCACGAGCCGATGTATTTTAATGAAGACTCAAGTATTCATCAGGTTTATGATATTTTTTTCCAATCTAAGATAGGAGCAGCATTTATTGTTGATAAAGAAAATAATATTACCGGATTTGTAACGCTAAAAGAGGTGACAAACACCTTCCTTGCAATTCTTAGTTGATAATTTAATGATTCGAAAAATGTTGAGTGAGATTTAAATTTCAAAAATAGCAAAAGTATTTTACTACCAGTTCATCTGCTTACGGAGTGATGTTATGTGAGCAATATGATGTTTCCCATGCCACGCATAAACAGCTAATGTTCTGTCCAGTTTCATTATTCCATTTTCAGGATGATGTAATGTTCGCTTGAAATCTTCTGCCGACATTGCTTTTAATAAAGCAACCCATCTAATGTGCAAATTTTCAAACAATCTTAAAGAAACTGAAACAGGCGTATTAATTGAGTCCGGTAATTCAGCCCATTTTGCTTCTTTATAAGTTTTAACAAGCGGTTCATCCTCAGTTAAAGCAAGTTTGAATCTTATATAACTGTTCATATGGCTGTCCGGCAAATGATGGACTACCTGCTTTACATTCCATCCACCCGGACGATAAGGAGTGTTAAGTTGTTCCTCCGATAATCCGTTTACAGCATTATAGAGATTAGTTGGTGCTTCTTCCAGATCTCGAATGAAACCTTTTATCATATCTGCGGTTACTTCACCTTCAATTTTAAACTTACCGATGGGATAACGCAATTTAAATTCGTCAGCTTCGTTCATAAAAATGAATATTTTTCAGCTTTTATTTCTTTTTAATTTAGATTTGATTTTGTTTAGAAGATTTTCTGCCCAAACAAATTCTGTTGCAAGAACAGCAAGACCTGCGGGGATAACCAGTGTAGCCGGACCAGGAAGTACGATAAGAATTATACCAACCAATAAAATGGTAAAACCAGTAACGGCTACAAATACTTTTTTTATTCGTTTTTTATTTTTAGTCATATCTCAAAAAAAGAGGATACTTATCCTCATCACTTTTCTGCATAATTGCTGAAAAGAAAAATTTTCATTTTGGATTCGAATGTCGCTCTAAATTCGGAGCTAATATAAAAAGATTTATTTATAATCAAAAGAAAAATTATTTGGAAATCGGAAAAAATAATAGGGAAATAAAAGAAAAATTACTTTTCAATTGATTTTGCCTGGTTGAACTTTATTTTAGAAAAATTTCGTCTTTCAGGTATTAATAAACTTCCAGTGAATTTAAAAACAACTAGCTGGTTTAAATTGGAATGATGATTTACGTCAAGCACAATAAGTATTATTAGTATTAGTTTGTAAACTTGAAAAAAGGAAGTTTTAAATCCACACGAAAAATAAATGCTATGAATAAACTGCTTCTCTCAATAGCTGCATTTTTACTAATAAATAGTCTGGTTTTATCTCAAACGCAAAGCGGAGTTGATTCTTTACTGCAGCAGGCTACTCTTCATGATTGTGTCGATTATGCATTAGCTCATCAGCCGGCTATTCAGCAATCGTTGTTAGACCAAAAGATAGTAAACAAGGAAATTGATATTAAGTTGTCTGATTGGTATCCGCAACTGAACTTTAATTTTAATTTTCAGCATAACTTTAAATTGCCGACATCAATTTTCCAGGGAAGGCCTGTTCAGTTTGGAGTAGTAAATACTTCGAATGCTAATTTTACATTAACTCAAACAATTTTCGATAGAGATGTTTTACTTGCCAGCAGCACTTCTCAAGATGTACGCCTGCAGGCAACTCAAACAACAACAAACAATAAAATAAATCTTGCTGTTAATGTAAGTAAAGCATTCTACTCAGTCCTGTTAGCGCAGCAGCAAATTAAGCTGGTAAACGAAGATATTCTTCGATTACAGCAAAGCTATCAGGATGCTTACAACCAGTATAAGAGCGGAACCGTAGATAAAACCGATTATGAAAGAGCAAAAATTTCATTGAACAATTCAATTGCAGAAAAGAAATTTGATGAAGGGCAATTGAAAACAAGCTTTGCCGCATTAAAGAATCTGATGGGATATCCCGTGAATGATCAAATGACTCTTGCTTATGATACAACCCAAATGGAAAGCGAAGCATTTATTGATACGACCCAACCGGTGAACTATGAAAACAGAATAGAATATAAAATACTTCAAACGCAGCTTCGTCTTCAGAAAGCTAACCTAAGTTATAATTACTGGAGCTTTTTACCTTCGCTTTCGGTTTTCGGAACTTATAATCTTCAATATCAAAATGATGTATTTAAAAATCTTTACAATATTAATTATCCAAGTGAATATGCCGGACTGACACTTTCTTTTCCTATTTTCCAGGGAGGTAAACGATTCCAGGAAATTGACGAAGCTTCTTTACAAGTGCAAAGAAGTGAGTATGATCTTGCTTCGTTAAGAAGTGCAATTAATGTTCAATATACTCAGGCTTTGGCTAATTATAAGAGCAGCTTAAGCGATTTCAACGCAGCTAAAGAGAATCTGGAGCTTGCTAAAGATGTTTACAGCACAATTGAACTCCAGTATAAAGCCGGAGTTAAAACTTACCTGGATGTAATTACTGCCGAGACAGATCTTCGCACTACTGAAGTAAATTATTCTAACTCTCTATATCAACTTCTCAGCAATAAACTGGATGTTGAAAAAGCTTTGGGTACAGTAAAGTATTAAAATGAATTTTCAATTAAAAGTTAAAAACATTATGAAAAACAAAATTTATTTATTGATAATTACTACAGCTATTTCAGGATTACTAGCTTCCTGCGGTGAGGGTAAAAAGCCTATGATGCAGTTTCCGCCTACTCAAGTAACTGCTTATACTGTTAAAGAAGAAAAGGCATCTTACTATGACACCTATCCTGCAACTGTTGTAGCGCTAGACCAGATTGAAATTAGACCGGAAGTATCGGGCTATCTTACCAATATTTATTTTCAGGATGGACAGCATGTAACAAAGGGAATGAAATTATATGGAATAGATCAACAGCAGTATAAAGCCGCTTACGACGTTGCAAAAGCTAATCTGGAAAAAGCAGAGCAGGATTATAAAAGATACCAGCAGCTTGCACAGAATAATGCAATTGCTCAGCAGACTTTAGAACATGCTGCTGCAGATTTAAAAGCAGCCCAAAGCCAATTATCCGAAGTTGAAACTAATCTTCGTAATTCAATTATATACGCTCCTTTCAGCGGAACCATTGGAATATCTCAAGTGAAATTAGGCTCCGCAATAACTGCCGGGCAAACACTTATGAATAACTTATCGTCGGATGACCCGATGGCGGTTGACTTTGCCGTTGACGAAAGCCAGATTGAGCGCTACAACAGGATGCTCAATGATAGGCGTGAGAACAGCGATTCTACTTTTACTCTGCAGCTTCCTGATGGGTCTATTTACAATTATCATGGCAGACTTCTATTATTAGACCGCGCCGTTGATCCGCAGACTGGGACTTTAATGATTAGACTTACATTCCCTAATCCCAAAAACTATTTACGTCCCGGACTTACTTGCAATGTAAGAGTGCTTAATAATAACTTCGCCAAGAGCGTTGTAATACCATTTAAGGCTGTTACGGTTCAGATGGGAGAATATTTCGTTTTCGTTATTCACGGTAACAAAGTCTCCCAGCAGAAAATTGAGATTGGAAGAACGATCGAAGGAGACAAGGTTATTGTAAACAGCGGGCTTCAGTCCGGCGAACAAATAGTTACGCAAGGCGTCCAGAAATTAAGAGACAATTCTCCAATAGTACTCGCTTCAGAGGCTGGTGCTAATGCCGGTACAAAATATTCCGGTAAATAATTTACTTATAGGATTTGATAATGATTGCCGATACTTTTATAAAGAGACCCGTAACTGCTATTGTAGCCTCAATTGTTATTGTATTGATAGGCGGACTTTCAATTTTTAATCTGCCTGTCAGTCAATATCCGGATATTACTCCGCCTACAGTTAATATATCTGCTGCATTTACCGGCGCTGATGCAACGACTGTCGAGCAGACTGTTACCACTCCAATTGAAACTCAGGTAAATGGAACTCCGGGAATGGCATACATGACGAGCAACAGTTCAAGCGATGGAAGCTCTTCAATCAGCGTATATCTTAACCAGGGAGTAAATCCCGATATTGCAACTATGGATATTCAAAACCGTGTTGGTATTGCTACTCCGCAATTGCCGGACATTGTAAAGCGTCTTGGCATTACGACAAGAAAGCGTACAGCAAGTATCTTAATGATCGTTGCAATTTATTCGCCAAAACGAACTCATAACATAGAGTTCCTCGATAATTACACAAACATTTTTGTTAGAGATGCTTTGCTTCGTGTTCCGGGCGTTGGAGATATTTTTGTACGTGCCGATAATTTCAGTATGCGTATCTGGCTGGATCCGGATAAGCTTGCACAATTAGGATTAACAACTACTGATGTTACAAATGCTCTCTCAAGTCAAAACCTTCAAGTAGCGGCAGGTACTATTGGTGCGCCTCCTCAGAGCAGCAGCCAGACATTTGAATACACCGTATTTACAAACAGCAGGCTAAGTACAGTCCAGCAGTTTGGCGATATAATTGTCCGCGAAAATCCTAAAGATGGATCCGAAGTCCATTTGAAAGATGTTGCTAAGATTCAGCTTGGCAAGGTTAACTACGCAAGTAATTCTTATATTGACGGAAGGCGGTCATCTTTCTTGCTTGTATTCCAGGCACCGGGAAGTAATGCTTTGCAGGTAGCTAACGGCGTTTATAAAGAAATGAAAGTGATCAAGCAGTCTTTCCCCGAAGATGTTAACTACGGTGTTCCGTTCGAAGCTGTTTCGGTTGTCCGCGAATCTATCAATGAAGTATTAATTACCCTGCTTGAAGCATTAGCACTGGTAGTACTCGTGGTATTCTTGTTCCTCCAAAACTGGAGAGCTACTTTAATCCCAATCCTTGCTATTCCGGTTTCAATTATCGGAACATTTGCTTTCTTTGTTCCTCTTGGATTTACAATTAACACTCTGACAATGTTCGGCTTCGTCCTGGCAATAGGTATAGTTGTGGACGATGCAATAATTGTTGTGGAAGCAGCGCAGCATTATATCGATAATGAACGCATGTCTGCAAAAGATGCTGCCGCCAAGGCAATGAAGGATATTTCCGGACCAGTTGTCGCAATCGCTTTAATACTTGCATCGGTGTTTATTCCGGTTGGATTTATTCCCGGACTCGTTGGAAAACTTTACCAGCAGTTTGCAATTACAATTGCAGTGTCTGTTTTAATATCTGCATTTGTTGCTTTGTCTTTAACTCCCGCTCTTTGTTCTCTTATTCTTAGACCGACATCCTTGAGCAAAGATTCCCACGGTCTTAATAAATTCTTCTTCAAGTTTGATGAATGGTTTAAAAGAACAACAGCATCTTATGCCGAAGGAGTTAAGAAGAGCATTAAGATGACGCCTTACGTCATTATAATTTTAATATTGATTTATGCGGCAACAGTCGGACTCTTTAATGTAAAGCCGACCGGTTTTATTCCAAATGAAGACGAAGGAAGATTGTATATTACATACCAGCTTCCCGAAGGCGCTTCTACAACAAGGTCTGTTGATGTACTAAAACAAATAATGGGAATTCTTGAAAAGACTCCTGGTATAGGGCACTTTGCTGCTATCAGCGGATTGAACGTTGTAAACTTTTCATCTAAGTCGAACAGCGGAACAGTCTTTACTCAGTTAACGCCGTGGAGTGAACGGACAAGCAAAGCGCTTCAGTTAAATTCCATTATGGCTACGCTGCGAAAGAAATTTTCGGTAATAAAGAGTGCAAATGTTATTGTTATTGCACCGCCTGCAATTCCAGGCTTAGGTCAAACCGGCGGCTTTAGTTTTGAGCTTGAACAGAGAGAAAGCACCGATAACATTCAGCAGTTTGCTCAGGTTGTCCAGAAATTTGTAATTGCGGCAAACCAGCGACCGGAACTCTCAAATGTATTTTCATTCTTTACTGCTAACACTCCTGCTTATCAGCTTCATGTTGATAGAGAAAAGTGCGCAAAGCTTGGAGTTAACATTGCAGATGTATTCAGTACTATCCAGACTCTGCTTGGCAGCGCATACGTAAACGACTTTACAATATACGGAAGAGACTTCCATGTTGTTGCTCAGGCAGATACCAGCTACCGGGCATCAATGCAGGATCTGTCAAAATATTATGTAAGGAATTCATCCGGCAATATGATCCCGTTGAGCAATTTAATCAGCTACAAGATTACAGAGAGCGCATCCTTGATTTCGCATTATAACATGTTCCGTTCAACAGAAATAGACGGTAACGCAGCGCCCGGATACAGCAGTGGTCAGGCTATACAAGCATTAAAGGAAGTAGCCGATAAAGTTTTACCAGCCGGTTACGGTTATGAATTCTCCGGCTTATCAAGAGAAGAGATTAACGCTGGCAGCAGCACATTTGCCATCTTTGGCTTATCGCTGTTGTTTGTATTCTTATTCCTTTCTGCTTTATATGAAAGCTGGTCGATACCGTTCTCGGTTTTGTTTGCTGTACCTATTGCTGCGTTCGGCGCTATTATTGCACTCGAACTGCATCCAAGTCTTAGTAATAACGTATATGCCCAGATTGGTCTTGTTGCATTAATCGGATTGGCAGCAAAGAACGCAATCCTTATTGTTGAATTTGCCAAGGAGCGCGTCAACCATGGAGTGCCGCTTGTTCAGGCAGCAATTTCAGCGGCAAGGCTTCGTCTGCGTCCTATTCTAATGACGTCGCTTGCATTTATTTTAGGTGTTTCTCCGTTAGCAGTTGCAACGGGAGCCGGCGCTCAGGCAAGGCAGACTATCGGCTGGACGGTTATCGGCGGTATGCTTGCAGCAACCCTGATCGCCATTTTTGTTGTGCCTGTTTTATTCGTAACAATTACAAGGATTGCATACGGCAAAGAAAAGTTAGCACAGCTTGAAGCAGCAGGAATCCAGGGTGAGGATGTAGTTCCGGAGTCGGGAAAGTAAAAACACATAGGGCATAGAGAAAAGCGCAGAGAGTAATGACAGAATTATTCTATGCGCTTTGTTTTTGCTTGGCTGTTACGAGCCTCGGGTGTCTGAGAATAGAGATGTCATCTTTTCTTAAAGATGACATCTCTAATAGTAAATCATACCATTAGTACGGCGCAGTAGCCGAAACTGGGTTACTCCACGCTCCTTTTTCTTTTCATTTCAGAAAAACCGTTTTGATTGTTTTTGAATATTTATTTGTTTTCATCCTAACCAGGTAGATACCGCTTGCCAGGTTATGTCCGTCGATGATTGCAAAATATCTTCCTTGCTGCAGTTCGCCTTCATAAATTGTCTTTATTTCTCTTCCAAGTATGTCGTAAAGCTTTATGGATACTTTTGAATCAACAGGCAATTCATATTGGACTGTGGATGTAATGTTGAAAGGATTCGGAAAATTCTGGTGAAGCCTATAATCATTTGCTAACGGTTCTAAGACAGGCAAAGTTGTTTTAAATACACCGCTGTTGTACGTACCGATAAAAAAAGTCCCGTCTGAAGCAGATGTCATACAATTAATATATCCTGGATACCCAATGGAAATATCGTTGTTTATGTCTTCCCATGTAGAACCGTTATTTGTTGACCTGAAAATTCCCTTTTCTGTAATAATAAAAAGATCACCGTACTTATTACTGTATATTGATTTTATATCGAAGAATTCTTTTTGACCACCGTTAATCTGAAACCAGGATGATCCGTTATTTACAGAATGAAAAATACCGCCTTTGAATTGTGTCCCTGCAAGTATCTCACCGCTAGGCGTAACATTTAATGAACTGATATACTTATTTGTTAAACCGGGATTGTTATGATTCCAGCTTAATCCGTTATCAGTAGATTTCACTAAGTCTCCAAAACCGCCTATAAAAATACAGCCATTGTTATTTATTGTAATATCATAAACGTATAAACTATCTATTCCTATATTTACTTTTTCCCACGCTTCTCCGTTATTTGTGGATTTAAAAATAAAATACTGGGAAGCCGCATAAATATCATCATTAATATTTATAGCTAATGAATGTATAAAACGGTCTGATAATCCGGTAGTTAATAAAGTCCAGTTCATTCCTTTATCCTTCGAACGTATAATACCTGAAGATGTGGCTGCAAAAATGTGACCATGTGAATTCATTTCTATATCATATACATATAGTAAATTGCTGCTGCTTAATTCCCAATGTTCACCTAAATCGGAAGATTTAAATATTCCACTTGAAGTTCCGGCAAATAAATTTCCATCTCTATCAAACTCTAATACTCGCATTGTTGTATTTATGATACCCGTATTATTTTGTTCCCAATTCTTGCCATCTCTTGAAAAGTAAAATCCTTTTGATGTTCCGACTAAGATGTTGCCGGTTGTATCTGTAATTAAATCATTTATGTAGGTGTATGGAGGTTCGCCAATTATCTTTACCCAGCTTTCACCTTTATCAGTAGAAACATAAATTGAATTATTAGAGCAAGCATAAATAGTTCCGCTTCTCGATTCGTTTAAATTTAAAGCATAGACCATATTCTGATCGTTTATCCTAATAAATCTCCAGCTTGCACCGTTATCAGTAGATTTTATAATTCCATAATTAGTACCTGTTAAAATATCATCATCAGAATCTATCAAAATAGGTCCAAAATTATTGATAGTGTCATTTACGATTACTTGCTGCCAACTTAAACCGCCGTCCCGGCTTAAGAAAAAACCGTTAGAAGCCGTGTAATAAATATATCCTTTGTTGTCTACGCCTATTGAAAGGACAGAATGATTATAAGATTCATCGCCGCTAATCTTATTCCAGCTTTCACCATCGTCAGTTGATTTATAATTCCAGGTATAATCCCCAAAATAAATATTGTTTTCTTTATCTATTGTTAATGCTAATGCGGCAGAATAATAGTTAGAATTAGCTGTTATATTGTTCCAATTAATTCCATGATCGGTAGATTTATACAGTGCCTCATTTGTACCGGCAAAAATTTCTCCTATAGAATTTTGGGCGAGTGTAAATACGTCAGAATGTGGGAAATTTTTTATCCGGTTCCAGCTTTTACCGTTATCAACAGATATAAATAAACCTTTACCTCTTGTGCCTGCAAATAAATTACCATTATCATTCCGCAGTAATGAAAGAATGTCTCCTCCATAAGGTCCATTTGTTTGCTGCCAGTAAATTTGCGCCACTGCTTTGAGTGTAATGATAAAAAACAGAGTAAGCACAAGAATAAGTTTATTCATTTTTCCATCCTTTATAAATTTTAATGCCATAAATAAGGCACTCAATGTTTTAATAACATCGGATGTCAGAAGATAGAGATGTCGTCTTTTCTTAAAGATAACATCTCTAAAACAAGCTAATTGTAAATTCAATACGGCGCAGTAGCCGCAACTGGGTTACTCCACATTCCTTTTTCTTCTCCCTTAAATGCGCGGACTCTTATCCAGTACTTTTTGCCCGGCGTTAAGTTTGAGAATGTGAACTTTGAAGTCTTACCCGATGCACCGGCGTTTGTCCAGCTATCCGGATTTTCTGCCGATATCTGATACTCATAACCCGAAGCCGATCTAACGCGGTCAAAGTTAACATCGATCTCGCCCGGTTCGTCTCCGGTAGCTGCAGACAGGTTTGCCACCTGCTCTACGGGTTCTGAGGTTCCCTTTTCGGTCGTTAAAGGGAAACCGGTGGTTAATAAATCGGTAGCTTCAGTTGCCTTACTGTTTATCTCATCAACTATGGATCCATCTAACCTCTCCAGGTCATCTCTTGCTTTGTCTCTTTCCAAAACTATCTGTTTCAACTTATCTTTTTCAGCCGCAACATTACCAACCTTATCACCAAAAGTGGTTCTTGCTGTCTGGTACTCCGTTACCTTAGATTCAGTTACAACAACTTTGCTTCCTCCCCCGGTTAATGTTTTTATACGATTATCACTCAAACTAAGGACTTCCTCGTCGGTTTTTCCTTTTAAATCCGATTTTACTCTAGACATGTTTGTCTCCTATTAAATTTTAAATCAAAAATTGTAATTTTTTAGCTTATTGTTCGATTTTATGCGATTTTAGGGCTTTTACTTCGGGTAAAAGCTTTTTTCCTTAAGGGAATTTACTTTTTCCCTTAGGAAAACCATTTTTTCCCTTGGGAATTTTTCATTTGCCAGGGGTTTTTTGATTTTTCCTTAAGGGAATTCATTTTTTCCCTAAGGAAATTTCCGTTTTCCCTCGGCAAATTTGGTTTTCCTTAAGGTAATTTATTTTTCCCTTAGTGAAATTCACTTTTTCCTTACGGAATTTACTTTTTTCCTTAGTGATATATAAATTCATCTTAAGGCATCCCGTTATTTGCTTAAAGAAAAAATTATTTCTTTTTGAATATTCCTAAAATCTTAATTTTAATTTTTAACTGATGGACTTAATCAAAATTTAAATTTAATTTTTTAGAGTAAGTCCAAAGCTGCGCGGGATTTATTTTAATGTTAAAATCCCGGAATGAAGAGTAACCCCGCTTATGAACTGACTGCCGGCAAATTACAACAAGTTGCAATCAGCTCTATAGTTAGTCCCATTTATTATGACAGTTAGTAAATTTGAGAAATACGCTTACCAAAAATAGATCCCTCTAAATCCTTTTAAATTTCTATCTTAAATTGCTTAATTGAAATATTAAAATCAATAGAATTATGAAAATAAAATTACTATGAACATGTCATTCCAAAAAAATATTTCACATCGATGATGTTATTTTATTTAATTAACTGAAGTTACGCAAAATGAATAAAATGATCCATTTGTCATTCCGAACTTGTTTCGGAATCTTTATTTTTAAGCTGTTTTTAGATGCTGAAAACAAGTTCAGCATGACAATTGCGTAACTTCAGTAATTAATTTTTTTCCTTTATAATATTTATCGCTATGCCGTTTTTTTCTGAAAATATTTTGGTTAATTATCGGCGTAATCAGTGAAATCTGTGTCTTACCGTTTATCATAATTTTCAGTTTCCGGTGATAAATCTCAATTACTTAAATTATATTCGCACCTATGTTTATTAAGCTAAGCTGTATTTCTTCTTTTAAATTAATTTTTTTTATTCTATTTGGGAGTTAAAAAAATGTCTAGTTCGTTTCACAGGGGCACTCGCTTTGCGGGATTTATTTTAGCCATCATTCTTTTATCATCATCATTCCTTTGGTGCCAGATGTTTATGCGGACGTCTAACACTGCACCTATAAGGCATGCGCCTGATAAGGAATTTCACATGGTCCATCTTGATTTGAATTTCCATTTCGATATTGCTAAAAAGGAAGTCTTTGGTGTTGCAACTGAAAAGATTGTTCCTTTTCAGCTTGATTATAAGAATGTCCATTTGAATGCGATGGACATGAAAATTGACAAGGTTACAATGGGGAATGAAAATCTTAAATATCAATATGACGGGAAAATTCTTACTATAGATTTGAACAAGCCTTATGGAATAAATGATACTTTGACTTATTCAGTTACTTACTCAACAATTCCTAAGAAAGGAATATTCTTTACTCTTCCGGATAAAGCCTACCCTAAAAGAATCCCGGAGATATGGAGTCAGAGCGAATCCGAAGATGCTCAGTATTGGTATCCCTGCCAGGATCATCCAAATGATTTTAGTACAAGCACGTTAACTGCAACAGTGCCCGAGGGTTGGGTTGTTGTTTCCAACGGTGTTCTTACAAAAGAAACAACGGATAAGAAAGACCACTCAAAGACTTTTACATGGACTGAGAACAAACCGCACGTTGTTTATCTTAACTCGATTATTGCCGGCAAGTATGATATCCTAAAAACAAAATGGGACGACGTTCCTATCTATTATTATGTAGAGCCGGAATATGCCAAGTACGCAATGGAAAACTTTTCTCATACACCGGATATCTTAAAATATTTTTCAGAAGTTACTGGTCATCATTATGAATGGGAAAAGCTTTCTCTCTCTACAGTTCAGAATTTTACCGAAGGCGGAATGGAAAATGTTTCTGCAATTACTTTAACAAACACAACACTTCATGATAAGGACGCCGAGCCGCAGGTAAATTCTACCAACCTTGTCTCCCACGAAACAGCGCATCAGTGGTTTGGCGATTTGCTGACTTGCCGCGATTGGAATGATGCATGGCTTAATGAAGGCTTCGCTCAATTCTTTGAGGCGCTATATGGTCAGCATGCATTCGGCAATGATCATTACACTTATGAAATGAACCAGAACCACCAGCAGGTTGTAATGGCTGACAAGCGTGAGAGACAGGCTACGTATTATGCAAGATATAATTCTCCCGATGATGTCTTCAGTGTTTACATTTATCAGCGCGGAGCTTCTATCTTGAATATGCTGAGACATATGCTGGGCGATCAATTGTTCTTCAAGGCGATAAGGCTTTATGTTCAGCGGAATCAATTCCACAACGTTGATACTCACGATCTTGAACGGGCTTTTCAGGCTGCAACCGGAAGAAATTTAAATTGGTTCTTTAGAGAATGGATTTACAAAGGCGGTCATCCTATATTCGATGTAAAGTATAATTATGATCAGGATTCGCATAAGCTTTTAATGACTGTCGATCAAACTCAAAAAGTTGACAGCTTAACTCCGGTTTACCGCGTTCCGGTTGATATTTTTATCGAGACTCCTTCGCAGAAGATTACCAAAACAGTTTGGATTGATTCGTTAAATAACCCTTACAGCTTTGATGTAAATGAAAAGCCTTTAATGGTTAACTTCGATGAAGGTCATTATCTGCTTGATGAAGTGAACGTAAAGAAATCCGAGCCTGAGCTTGTATACCAGCTTAAGAACGATAAGGATGTTGTCGGCAGAATCTGGGCAGCAGATCAGTTAGCGAAGGAAAAAGGAGATGAGGCAGAAAAAGCATTAGCGGCTTCTCTTAAAGATGATTCGTTCTGGGCGGTACGTTCTCAATGCGCTGCTTTACTTGGTAAATTTGTAAATGATGAATCTGAGCATTCTCTTGTAGAAGCGCTTAAAGACAAGGATCAAAGAGTACAAGTAAGTGCAATAAACTCTTTAGGTAACTTTTCAAAATTGACCTCATTGGAAAAGAATAATGGAATGGAAAAGCTGCAGAGTCAAGATAAAGGAATTGCAAAACTGCTAAGTGAAAAGTTTGACATAGCAAAAAATTATTTTGTCCGCGCGGCAGCGGTGGAAGCTTATGCTAAGATAGACTCGATTAAAGCTTTGCCCGTCGTTATCAGAGCAATGAACACAGATTCATACCAGGGAACAATTAAAGTTGCGGCTCTAAGTGCTATGGCTTCTATTGATTCTAATAAAGCATACGATTACGAAGTAAAGTTTACAAAGTATGGAGAGCCGGATGAGGTTAGGACAAGAGCCCTATTTATGTTGACTCAGAGCAGCTTTAATAAAGATAAGACTGCAAAGCTCTGCGAGAAATTAGTTAATGATCCTTACTGGATTGTAAGCTTGATTGCTGTAAACGGACTCGGAAGACTCGGCACCGAAGATTCAATCCCGGTACTTCAAAAAGTTGCTCATGAGACAACAAACTTTAGGATTGTTGAAGTCGCGAAAAGAGCGATTAAGGAAATAGAGAACCGGCAAAAGGAAGCCGGGAAGCCGTAGTGGTAAAGGTACAAAGTTATAATGGTATAGGGGTATAAAGGTATACGGTATGAGGTATAAAGGTATATGGGTATAATATAAACTGAGTAAGTTCCATAGTCTAAATGACCGGATGGGATTTCGCCTATACCTTTATTCCTTGTACCTCTATTTGATCATCTTCTTAAGCCGGTTTACTTCGTCGCGGAGTGAAGCGGCTTTTTCAAACTCAAGGTCTTTAGCTGCCTGATGCATCTGTTCTGTTAGCTGTTCAATTAGATCCTGCTTTTGTTCGGTGTTCATATATTTTAATACCGGCTCCGCTACTTTGGTAAATAAGCCTGTATCTTTTTCATCCTTCTTCCTAACATCCGCGATTGAAGTTGAATTGAGAATCTCCTCCATACTTTTATAAATTGTTTTTGGAGAAATATTATTGGCAATGTTATACTCCGTTTGAAGAATCCGGCGGCGGTTAGTTTCGTCGATAGTCTTTCTCATAGAGTCGGTTATTATGTCGGCATACATTATAACTTTGCCGTTTACATTACGGGCGGTTCTGCCTGCGGTCTGCATTAAAGAACGCTCGCTGCGGAGGAAGCCTTCCTTATCGGCATCGATTATTGCGACTAAGGAAACTTCCGGTAAGTCAAGACCTTCTCTTAAAAGATTAACGCCGACGAGAACATCAAAGTCGCCGATTCTTAAGTCACGTAAAATCTCAACCCTTTCAAGTGCATCAATATCGCTGTGGATGTATCTTACTTTGATTCCGATTTTATCAAGATAATCAGATAGATCTTCTGCCATCTTCTTAGTAAGAGTTGTTACTAAAACTCTTTCTTCTTTGGCAGAACGGATTCTAATCTCGGCAATAAGATCGTCAATCTGACCTTTAATCGGGCGTACTTCAATTTCAGGATCGAGCAATCCGGTAGGGCGGATAATCTGCTCGACTACAACTCCGCCGCTTTTCTCTAATTCATAATCTGCCGGCGTTGCGCTTACAAATATTACCTGGTTAAGCATGCTTTCAAATTCTTCAAACTTCATAGGACGGTTATCGAGAGCCGACGGAAGACGGAATCCGTACTCGACTAAAGTTTCTTTCCTTTTTCTGTCACCGTTATACATTGCTCTTAGCTGAGGAACAGTAACATGCGATTCATCTATTATAAGAAGAAAGTCCTTTGGGAAATAATCGAATAGATTGTAAGGTCTGGAGCCCGGTGCACGACCATCCATATGGCGGGAGTAGTTTTCTATGCCGGAGCAGTAGCCGATTTCCTTCATCATTTCAATATCGAACCTGGTTCTCTGTTCAATCCGCTGGGCTTCAAGATATTTTTCTTCCTTCCTGTAATACTTCAGGCGGTCTTCAAGTTCAAGCTCGATATTATAGATTGCTTTTTGAGTTTGTTCTCTATCCGTAACAAAATATTTAGCAGGGTAAACGGGAGCGGAATCGATCTCCCGGATTACATCTCCGGTAACCGAATCAATAATGGACAGCCGTTCAATTTCATCATCAAAGAACTCGATGCGGATAGCTTCATCATACTGGTAAGCCGGTATAATCTCAACCACATCGCCTCTTGCTCTGAATGCGCCTCTGGTAAAATCTACGTCGTTCCGGACGTAATGGATGTCAATCAAATCCCGAAGAAGCTTTTTCCTAGGGACAGTCATTCCTTTCTTTAAGAAGATAATCTGGTTGGCATATTCCTGCGGTGCGCCTATGCCGTAGATACAGCTTACGCTGGCAACAACAATTACATCGTTCCGTCCTTCAATTAAAGAAGTGGTTGCTTTAAGACGGAGCCGGTCAATTTCTTCGTTGATTGAGAAATCCTTTTCGATATAAAGATCGCTGGAGACGACGTAAGCTTCCGGCTGGTAATAGTCATAATAGCTTATGAAGAACTCAACAGGATTTTCCGGGAAGAATGACTTGAACTCAGAGTACAGCTGTGCTGCTAAGGTTTTGTTATGGGAGATTATAAGAGTCGGCTTGTTGATTTCCTTAATAACATTGGAGATGGTAAAAGTCTTGCCGCTGCCTGTAACACCAAGCAGAGTTTGGAACTTGTCTCCGCGTTTCAATCCTTCCAGCAGTTCGTTAATTGCTTTTGGCTGATCGCCGGAAGGCTCATAATTGGATTTAAGCTTGAAGTAATTCATAAGTTGGTCTCAATCCAGGTTGATTGTTTAGTAACAAGTCGGTTAATTTGAACCAGGCAATTTAATACTTTTTGGTGAATGGTCAATCCCAAAATGCACATGGAAAATTTACAGATATTCTTCCGTGTTGGTAATTCTTAAGAGTAAAAATTATCTTGATTGAAGGGAGTAATGGAATATTGGAATAATGGAATAGCTCAGTCTATTCCAATACTCCATTTCTCCAATATTCCAAGGATTGTGCTTCATTGATAATAATAAAAAATATTACGAAATAATATGAACAAATCAGATAATAATAAGAGACCCGCGTGGATAATCGCCGGCGGTGTCTTCGGGTTTTTAGGTGTAGCTATCGGAGCTTTCGGCGCTCACGGCTTAAGTGATGTTCTTACAGCGGCGATGCTGGGGATATACAAAACCGGAGTTCTGTACCAGTT
>JAKAGV010000011.1 GCA_021815405.1 Bacteroidota bacterium | reverse complement strand
GTATTTATGTATTACATTTTGGAGTTCTTATGTTCAAGATAAAGCTCTTAGTGATAATCACGATTCTGATAGCAGCAGCTTATATAAAAGCGCAAGGCTTATATGTGGGACCGCAAGTCGGATGGCAGAAAGCATCAAGCGCAGATGGAGGGAAATTAATGATTGGCGCTGCTGCAAGAATTAAACTGTCCAATGCACTCGGTGTAGAAGGGTCAATCAATTACAGACAGGAAAATTATAACAATGGCGACGTTACCGTTACCAGCTATCCGGTAATGTTAACCGGATTGTTTTATCCAATTAACATCGTATACGGTGCAATTGGCTTTGGGTGGTATAATACTTCTATAACTTACTCATCCCCACTGCATCAAATGGGAATAAATGATCAGACCGAACAAAAAGTCGGCTAGCACTTTGGTGCTGGTGTTGAGCTTCCGTTAAGCGGATCAGTCAGTTCTCCCAACACAATCTTAACTGCCGACATAAGATACGTCTTTTTAAATTATGACTTCCAGCAGTTCCCCGGTTCGAATAACCTAAAGAGTGACTTCATAGTTTTTACTGCCGGATTGCTCTTCAATCTTTGACAAATAGCTCTTTTATTAAATTGCTAAATAAGTAAGAAGAATTTTTCAAGTCACCGAGTTATTTAGGTATACGGTATAAGGTATATTGGTAAACTGCATTCGCATACACATTAGACCTTATGCCGTATTTCCTTAAATCTAAATAACCTTAAAGTAAGTCTGTCCGGACAGATTTAAATGATAATTTTGTCTAAGACTTCAAACCTCTTTATTCCTTTCAAAAGAAATTACTATATTGTATATCAATTGAAGAAAATATTTTTATGATGCTAATCCTACAGTGGAGAAGACGATTTGACCCCCGACGAACTCGATGAGTTATTAAAGGAAGCTTACGAACATCTGAGGCAAGGCAGATATCGCATGGCGTTAACTGCTGCCAAACAGGTTTACGATGAAAGACAATACGATTACAATGCAGCATCGTGCTTAGCCTGGGCGCTGCTTGAGAACGGTTATCCATCTCAGGCGCTTGAGATGGCAAACCTTGCAGTTCAAATAAGCGCAGACGATGTAAATTCTAGATTGTACCGCGGCTTTCTATTAATGCGCATGAGTATCTTCGAAGGTGCTATTTCCGATCTCGACTGGGCAATTAGAAAAAAACCGGACCAGCTTGTGTGGGCTCATCTTAATAAAGCGAGAGCACTCGGAGGCTTGGGCAGATTTTTTGAAGGCTTGGAAGAAATTGACAGAGCAATTGAAATTGATAACGGCGAGACACCTAAGCTTTCAAAAGTAAGAGATTGGTTTAGAAAAACCCTTGGTTACGATGAAGGATTTTTCAGCGGAATCTTTTCTAAGAAAAAATCTTTGATGAAAGACGGCGAAGAAGCGCTTCTTGAAAAGGAAGCATGGTTCTCTCTCTGGACTGCTCGAGAAACTCTTAATACTCCATCATTAAAAGATGAACACATTGAGGCTCATCTGCTGGAATTAAAGTCGCTGCTTGAAATGTTCCAGATCAAAAATGCTTATCAGAAAGCAGAGTCAGTAAAAGAAATCTTAAATGATAATAAACAGTTTCAGGTTTTGTATCAGAAAGTTCTGAAACAATATAATGGTGAGACACCGGAAATATTTGAAGAAGAATTAAATGAACCTGTTCAAAAAAGAACCGAGGCTGAAATTTATGAGAACAAACTTTTCCATGTTTACCAAATTAAAACTTACGATTTAATTGAAAACCTCAGGGCAGGCAAGCGTACTTACCTAATTCAATTTAACGAAGAATCCATTCGATATATTGGAGTTGAAATCGTTCTCGATAATCCTTTCTTCGGAAATAAAAGAATAGACGTTGAAGGCACTGCAGTTTGGTATCTTAATGATGCGGAAGTCGGTCAGCATCATTTTACGCTTGGAATGGAGAGAGATTGGAAAGTTGTTGAGTTTGTACAAAGCTGGGGAACCGAGAAGCCGGGATTTTGGAAAGAAGGACAAGGCAAAGTAGATATTTATTTGGATAATTATCTTGTTTGCACTCGCTGGTTCCTTGTCGGTCAATCGGAGATATTCAATTTTGAAGAACCACAAATTCATTTTGATGAATCAGAACCGCTTGAAAAGCCTGTAACCGAACAGCCGGTAGAAGTAAAATCAACTTCTCTTAAACCGCAGGAAGAAAAATCGCTCGAAGAATTACTGGCAGAATTTGATACTTACATCGGTCTACAAGGTGTTAAGCAGTCGATGAAAGATTTTGTTGACTACTTAAAATTTTTAAATGAAAGGAAGAAACTGGGATTAAAGACCCAAGAAAATCTCAGCGTGCATTCGGTATTTCTTGGCAATCCGGGAACTGGCAAGACATCAATTGCACGCTTGCTTGGAAAAATTTTTAAAGCGATGGGACTGCTTAAAAACGGGCACGTAATCGAAGTCGACCGTTCCGGCATAGTCGGTCAATATATTGGTGAGACTGCGCAGAAAACAAATAAGATAATCGATGAATCAATCGGCGGGCTCCTATTCATCGATGAAGCTTACATGCTTAAGAAAGAAGGAAACGCTCAGGACTTCGGTCAGGAAGCAATAGATATTTTATTGAAGCGAATGGAAGACAGCAAAGGAGAGTTTGCAGTAATCGCAGCTGGCTACCCTGAAGAAATGAATTCATTCATCAATTCAAATCCGGGATTAAAATCACGCTTCAATCATTTCTTCAACTTTGATGATTACACTCCGGATGAACTTGTTGATATCTTCAAATTGTTTGCGGAAAGAGAAGAATATTCAATTCAGAATGAAGCTCTGGAAATTTTAAGAAAACAGTTTACAAATCTCTACAGAAAAAGAGACAAATCATTCGGCAATGCAAGGCTGGTAAGAAATTATTTTAATGAAGCGAAGATTCATCTCAGCAAGCGCTACTTGAGAATACCGGAGAACGAGCGAAGCAAGGAATCGATGACTACAATTCTTGATGTTGATGTTCAGGCAATTATTCATGGCGGAGGAATCAAAGAAGCTAAGATCGGAATCGATGAAGAAGCACTTTCAAAAGCATTAGGCAAATTGAATAACTTAATCGGAATGGAATCTGTAAAGAAAGAAATAAATGAACTTGTGAAGCTTGCAAGATTCTATTCTGAGCAAGGAGAAAATATACATGATAAATTTTCATCGCACATAATATTTCTCGGAAATCCCGGAACTGGCAAAACAACAGTCGCAAGGTTGTTCAGCGAGATTTATTCAGCATTAGGAATTCTTCCGAAGGGACATCTAGTTGAAGTCGATAGACAAGGATTAGTTGCAAGTTTTGTAGGGCAGACGGTAGAGAAAACAAAAACAGCAATTGATAAAGCAATCGGCGGAACACTTTTTATTGATGAAGCTTATACTCTTATAAAGTCGGGTGAAGGCAGCGGATTAGACTTCGGCAAGGAAGCGCTGGATACTCTTCTTAAAAGGATGGAGGATGATAGAGGGAAATTTATAGTTATCGCCGCCGGTTATACAAATGAGATGGATTACTTCATCAATTCAAATCCCGGGCTTCAATCGCGGTTCACTAAAAGAATATTTTTTGAAGATTACTCTCCGGAAGAACTCATGCAGATAACCGAAAAACTTTTTGAGAGCAAGGGTCATATTTTAGATGAGGAAGCCCGCGAGCCGTTGAGAAAGCATTTTAACAAAATATACCGGAACCGTGATAATACTTTTGGAAACGCAAGACTCGTTAGGGATCTGGTTGAAACCGCTTTGAAAAACCAGATGCTTCGTGTTGCTGATATACCTTCTGAAGAACGTCATGAAGAAGTTTTAAAATATATTCTTCTTGATGATATCAGCAGTTTAATCGAACATAAAAAAGAAAAGCATTCTACAAAGGTTGAAGGCGATCCCGAACTTCTTAATAAATATCTAAATGAATTATCAGACTTGACCGGTCTTGAATCTGTAAAGAAATCTGTTGAAAAACTTATTAGCAGTTTGAAGGTTGCTAAGTTGAGAAAGCAGCGCGGTTTAAATGTAATTCCTAAAAATCTGAATTCTGTATTTACTGGAAACTCAGGCACTGGTAAGACTACTGTTGCAAGGCTGCTTAGTAAAATTTACAAAGAGTTGGGAATTTTAGAAAAAGGACATCTTATTGAAGTTGACCGTTCAAATTTAGTTGCAGGTTATCAGGGACAAACCGCAACTAAAACAAATGAAGTAATCGATAAAGCATTAGGCGGAACTTTGTTTATTGATGAAGCTTATACTCTTATTCGAGGTTCTTCTGATTTCGGACAAGAAGCCGTTGATACTTTGTTAAAAAGAATGGAAGATGATCATGATATGTTCATAGTTATTGTAGCCGGTTATACAGATGAGATGAAAGATTTTTTAAATTCAAATCCGGGAGTTGAATCGAGATTTCCTAATATATTTAATTTTGAAGATTACACGCCAAGACAAATGCTGGAGATTGCAAATATCATCAGCGAAAAGAATGGTTACAAATTTGATGAAGGTGCCTGGCAGCTTCTTCTTGAAATGTTTACAAATCTATATAATAATCGAGATAAAAATTTTGGTAATGCAAGAACAGTAAAAAATATTTTATATAAAGCAATCAGCAATCAGGAAGAAAGAATTTTAACACTTCTCAATCCGGATGATAATGACTTAATGACAATTTCATTTGAAGACGTCAATAAGATTGAATTAAGTGAAATGTAAAAAATTAAAGTAGCCCTTACTGGAGAAATAAAAAGGTGCAAAATAAAATTCTTAATATCTCGACTTTGATTTATTTTTCGGCAGTAAAAACTTATCTCACATCGAAAACAATTTTTTGGTTAATTTTATAATTGCTATTGACAAGCAATATCCGATCGATTATTTTTGCAACTAGTAAAATGAAAACTGAAAACAGAAATATTATCTCGAACAAAATGGCAATGTGTCTTTGCTGTATGATGATGTGCATATCATCGCGGAAGGACGCAGCCTGATTTTAATAAAATAGGAATTTAGACTGAGCCCTTCCCGAAAGCGTGAAGGGCTTTTTTATTGGAAAAATGTTAATGACATAAAAAATTATTTAAAATATTTGAGCTCTTATCGAGAAAGGTAGAGGGAACAGGCCCTGTGAAACCTTAGCAACCGCCCCGACAATAATCGGGGGACATGGTGCTACTTCCTGCCCAACCCGATTTATCGGGATTAAGGGAAAGATGAGAGAAGAAGTTTTGAAACCTCTTCGATTAATCTTTACCGAAGAGGTTTTTTTTTGAAGGAAAGTGTAGAAAGTTTATTATTTATTTTGAAATAAGAGCTCTATGAAGATTATGATTTATAGAAAGCTTTAGAATCTAAAAAATCAGCATTAGAATTAAAGATTGAAAGTAGTAAAACAAATAACAATCATAAACTGAAAGGATAAAACAAATGAGCACCAATGGAAAAGAGAGACACTACAAATATGAAACGCTGCAATTGCATGCCGGGCAGGTTCCGGATCCAACTACAGGTTCACGCGCAGTGCCTATTTACCAAACCACTTCGTATAACTTTAACGATGCACAACATGCCGCCGACTTATTCGGTTTGCAAAAATTCGGTAATATTTATACAAGAATAATGAATCCAACAACGGACGTTTTCGAAAAAAGAATTGCTGCTCTCGAAGGCGGAGTTGCTGCATTAGCTACTTCATCGGGACAGGCAGCACAGTTTCTGGCAATATCTACTATCGCGCAAGCCGGAGAAAATATAGTCTCAACGAGCAATATTTACGGCGGAACTTATAACCAATTCAAAGTTGCGTTTCCACGTCTTGGGATAAATGTAAAATTCGTCGATGGCGATAATCCAAATGAATTTGAAAAGCTAATCGATCCAAAGACAAAGGCATTATATGTTGAATCAATTGGAAACCCTAGATTAAACGTACCTGATCTTAAAGCTTTAGCAAATGTCGCACACAAACATGGCATACCTCTAATTGTAGATAACACCTTCGGCGCAGCAGGTTATTTAGCCAGACCAATTGAACATGGCGCTGATATTGTTGTTGCATCAGCAACAAAATGGATTGGCGGACACGGAACATCAATCGGTGGAGTAATAATCGATTCAGGAAATTTCGATTGGGGCAACGGAAACTTCCCTATCTTTACCGAGCCTTCTCCAGGTTATCATGGTTTAAAGTTCAATGAAGTCTTCGGGAAAGGTTCTCAATTCGGAAACATCGCATTCATTATTCGTGCAAGAGTTGAAGGATTAAGAGATTTTGGCCCGGCGTTAAGCCCGTTTAATGCATTCCTCTTATTGCAGGGTCTTGAAACTTTATCGTTAAGAGTTGAAAGACATGCGCAGAACGGATTAGCACTTGCAAAGTGGCTTGAGAAAAATCCAAATGTTGATTGGGTTTGGTATCCCGGACTCGAAAGCCATCCATACCATGAATCCGCAAAGAAGTATTTAAGAAAAGGACTTTTCGGTTCTATGCTTTCATTTGGAATTAAAGGCGGTGTAGAAGCTGGAAAAGCTTTTGTCGATAACGTAAAGCTTTCAAGCTTGCTTGCAAATGTAGGTGATGCGAAAACTCTGGTTATTCATCCGGCTTCAACAACTCACCAGCAGCTTTCGGATGAAGAACAGAAAGAAGCTGGAGTTCTGCCTGAGTTAATAAGAGTATCCGTTGGTATTGAACATATCGACGATATTATTGAAGATTTTGACATTGCTATAAATACGGCAGTGAAACATAAAGTGAATGCTTAACCGCATATCAAAATCTATAAGTGAAAGTATCATAGCAGAAAAATATTCTGCTATGATACAAATTTTAGTAAGTTTGATATTTATTAATTATTTTTTTATAAAGAAAATATAATGGAAACTGCTCTGAAAGAATCAATTGAAATTGCAGCTAAAACAAATTTCGTCCGATTCTATGACGAAAATGAACCGCTTAATCTTGAATCAGGCGAACGATTAACTGATGTAACAGCCTCGTATCAAACTTATGGTACTTTAAACAGCAGCGGAGATAACGCAATACTGGTTTGTCATGCTTTAACAGGCAATGCACACGCTGCCGGAATTATTACGGAAGACGAAGTACTAAATTCTGAAAAGGAAGAATTTTTATTTAAGTATAACAAAATGTTTTTTGGAAAAGCCGGATGGTGGGACCCTCTAATTGGTCCGGGAAAAGTTTTTGATACTGAAAAATATTTTGTTATCTGCACAAACTTTTTGAGCGGATGTTACGGCACAACCGGACCGGCAAGTATAAATCCTAAAACCGGAACACAATACCTGCTTGACTTCCCTTCTATTACAGTTCGCGACATGGTGAAAGTACAACACCGTTTAATAAAATATCTGGGTGTAAATAAATTAGTAACTATTGCCGGTGGATCACTTGGAGGAATGCAGGTTCTGGAGTGGGCTGTTATGTTCCCTGAACTTGTTGAATCAATAATCCCAATCGCAACCGCCGCTAAGCATTCACCATGGTGCATTTCGTTAAACGAAGCTGCAAGAGATGCAATTATAAATGACGACAACTGGAATAACGGGAACTATTCTTTTCAGCCATTAAGAGGTTTAAGCTTAGCAAGAAAAATTGCAATGATAAGCTACCGCAGCGCAACTTCTTTCGAGGCAAAGTTCGGTAGAACTTTATTCAAAGAAAAGAAAAATATATTCGGTAAAAGAAATCAATTTCAAATTGAAAGCTACCTGGAATATCAAGGCGAAAAACTTGTTAACAGATTTGATGCTAATACCTATCTTTATATTACAAACGCAATGGACTTGCATGATGTAAGTGCCGGACGGGGAACACTTGAAGAAGTCTTAGGCAGTATTAAAGTACGTTCTCTTAATATAGGTATTTCGACAGACGTGCTTTATCCGGTAAGTGAGCAAATTGAGATTGCATCATACATTCCAAACTCAGAATATGCAGAAATAAAATCCATATTTGGTCATGACGCATTTCTTATTGAATTTGAACAACTAAGCAGGATAATCTCAAAGTTCCTATCATGATAATGTAGGTCACAAAAAAATCTCCGTGTGTCTAAATCAATTTCGGATTTAGAAAATTTTAATGACATTAGAGAAGAAAAAATTTGGGACATGGCGGTCTACTTGCGGATCTACATTCACCATGCCCCAAGGTGGGCTTAAAGAAGAGAGGCAAACTTTTGAAGACTAAAAGTCTTCTCAAAATTATCGTTTAACATTAGCAATCTTCGTTCCAACCCTTAAGATTTTAATACATAAACGTTACTTTTAATTTTTGCTTAAAATGAGTGTTGAAAAAATTTTCATTAAGTTTAATTTCTCACCGTTTGGAAGCAGAAAAAAACTGTTTCTCAATTAGGAGAACTCTTTGAATTGAATATTTTCTTATATTAATTGGGTGTGATTTAAAACCCATTTTAATTCTTAAATTCGCAATAGCTATAAATGTGCTTATTAATTAAACTCTGGCATTATTTTATATACGACTTTTAAGAATTTTTTTAAATGGTCAAAATATTCATATCTTCTTTATAACAATGTATAAGAGGATTTTAATTAAAAACTGTTTTGACAATCTGAAAAAGAAAATTCATGAATAAAAAATTTAGATTTGATTTTGAGTTATTTGATTCCTTTCAGGATATGTGTTTTGTTGTTTCAAGATCCGGAGAGATTTTAATGTTGAATAGGGCAGTTTATGATACATTAAAATTCACTTCAGGTAATCTTACCGGGAGTAATTTTTTCGATCTTATAGAACCAACATTTATTCCGAAAGCAAAACAACTCCTTGGTGAGTGTATTGATGAAAATCAGAATAAGAATGCATATCTAAAATTCAACTGCTGCGGTAAAAATTTTGATGTTAATCTGGATTTCATTCCTCATTCTTCTGCAGAAAAACAGGATAAAGGTAAAGATTGCTTTATACTAGCTAAGGATATTACTGATCAACGGATAAAAGAAATTGATCTGATGCGTTTTTATTACGTGGCTCAGAATACTGTTAATCCGGTACAAATAGCTGATCTTCAAGGCAAGATGGTTTACGTTAATCCAGCATTTGTTGAAGCAAGTGGTTATAGTAAAGAAGAACTTATTGGTAAGAATCCGAATATTTTCAGCAGCGGCAAGCACTCAAAAAAGTTTTGGCAAAAGATGTGGAATACAATTAATAGCGGTAAAGTCTGGTTCGGTGAAGTTGAGAACAGAAGAAAGAATGGCGAACCGTTTTATACACAGCTGCTGATTTCGCCCATCATAGACAGTGAAGGAAAAGTTACCGGTTTTTTCGGAATTCATCGCGATCTTTCCGAAAAGAAATTGCTTGAAAAGCAATTGATCCACACCCAAAAAATGGAAAGTATTGGTACGCTTGCTGCCGGCGTAGCTCATGAAGTCGGAAATCCTTTAGCCTCGATTTCGGCACTCGTGCAGGTTGTCCAAAGATCAACTACTGACGAGTTTGCGAAAGATAAACTTGAGTTGATAAAAAAACAGGTAACGCGAATATCAAAAATAATCCGGGATCTTGTAGATTTTTCAAGACCGTCAAATTATGAATTGCAGTTAACGGACATAAATCAAAATATTGCTGAGGCAGTTGAAATAATAAAAGTTGGAGCCAAGGCTAAAGATATTTTGTTTGATCTTGATCTGGATAATAAAATTCCATTACTTCCATTAATCTCGGATCAAATACAACAGATTTTCGTCAACATTCTGCTCAATGCAGTTGATGCAATTTCGGAAACAAATAGTTCGCATATTCAGCAAAAGATTTCAATCAATTCAAATTTAAATGAAGATAACGTAATAATTTCTTTTCGAGATACAGGCAAAGGAATACCCGAAGATAATCTAGCAAAAGTCTTTGAGCCTTTTTATACGACTAAAAAAGAAGGTAAGGGTACGGGGCTTGGACTTTGGGTAAGTTACGGAATAGTAAAAAGCTTTCAGGGAGATATAAAAGTCGAAAGTAAATTAGAAAAAGGTACAACGTTTACAATTACATTGCCAATTCAACCTTAAAATATGAGTTAACTATGTCAGAAAGAATTTTAGTAGTCGATGATGAAGATATAATTAGAGAATCACTAACCTTCGTTTTAAAGAAAGAAGGTTATACCGTCCAGGAAGCTGAGAATGGCTTAGTAGCTTATAATAGGCTTCAGGAAGAATCTTTTGATCTCGTAATAACTGATCTCGAGATGCCTGAAATGAAAGGCATTGAACTTCTCGAAGAAATTAAAAAACTTAATATCCAGACTTCGGTAATAATAATTACGGCATTTGGTTCTTTGGATACAGCAATCTGTGCACTCCGCAGCGGTGCAAGTGATTATTTACTAAAACCGGTTGAGTTTGATGAACTATTAATAAAAATTAAAAGATTATTCGAAGTAAAAAATCTTTTACTTGAAAACCGGCTCTTAAGAAAAGAAGTACAGAGAAATTTTGATTTTGAAAATATTATTGGTAAAAGCCCGGCAATAAAAAAAATCTACGACATGATTCAAACAGTTGCAGAGACCGATACCACTGTTTTAATTACAGGTAAGAGCGGCACGGGTAAAGAGCTCGTCGCACGCGCACTTCACTATAACAGCAGAAGAAAAAATAAACCGCTTATAGCTGTTAACTGCGGAACTATTGCCGAAAATTTAATTGAAAGTGAATTATTTGGTCATAAAAGAGGTGCTTTTACGGGTGCCATTTCTGATAAAGAAGGACTAGTTAAAGCTGCTGATGGCGGAACTCTCTTTCTTGATGAAATAAGTGAGCTGCCTCTGCAGCTTCAGGTAAAACTTCTTAGAGTTTTGCAAGAAAAGGAATATACTCCCGTTGGATCTACTTCTTCGATCTCGGTTAATGTAAGATTTCTTGCATCAACAAACCGCGATTTGAAAGAGGAAGTCGGAAGTGGAAGATTCAGAGAAGATCTTTACTACAGATTAAATGTAGTTGAAATAAATCTGCCTTCTTTAAAAGAAAGAGAAGAAGATATTCCACTGCTCGCAGATCATTTTCTAAACAAATACCGTACTGAAATGAATAGGAACATCAAAGGCATAGATCCGGAAGCTATGCGCGCAATGATGGCTTACGAATGGAAAGGAGAAATTAGAGAGTTAGAAAATACAATTGAGCGGGCAGTTATATTTTGCAAACAAGATTTTATCAGCTTAAAAGACCTGCCTCAAATATTCAGTTCTAAGACAGGTACAATTGATTTTTCAAAGATTGGTTCTCTTGATGATTCGGTTAGAAAATTCGAAAAAGATTACATTTTCAAAGCGCTAGAGAACAATAACTTTGATAAAGAAAAAACAGCAGAGTTGTTAAAGGTTGGTCTATCAACTTTGTATAGAAAATTGAAAGAATTGGATATAAAAGCATAGTTTTCTTGCCATAAGAATTTTCTCAATTGTTATAACTGTTTTTTTTGCATTTTTCACTTGCGGGAACTGCCTTGGTGGAAGATGAAAAAAAAATTGAGCTTTTTTAAAAATCCTTCATTTATTCCTAAAATTTCCACGAATCCAGATCACAAAATCAATTAAATACTGGCACGTAAATAGTTCTACGAAATTTGTTTGAGGGTCTAATTAAGATTTTTTTCTCCCAAATTTAAATGACAATGAAAAATATTGTAGTATATAGTTCCGATTCGAATATTTGCTTAAGCCTGCTTATGTATTTACAGAATGATTATAATGTAACTACAACTACCAATCTTAATATTTTGAAAATCATGACTCATAATATTAAATTTGATATGATAATCATGGACACTGATCCTTCAAAAACCATAGAGACGGCATGCCAGGAAATACGAGAAAAAAATCCTTGCGTACCGATTATATTTACCTATGTATACGGAAATAATTATAAAGCATTCGACACCAATATTAGAAAATACGCGAGTTCAATTTTTTACAAACCTTTTGATCTTAATGAGGTAACCAAAGAGTTAGCTGCTTTGTTAGTGTAATAAATAAAAAAGGGGAGAGAAAGATATGAGGCAAGTATGGTAAAGTTTACCAATATTCTAGTGCCGACAGATTTTTCAGATAATTCAGTACATGCTTTCGAATTTGCACATTATATAGCCATGCCTTCCAAAGCTATTCTACACGTTTTACACATAGTTGAGCCGGCAATAACTGATGGAGCGATTAAAAACCTCTTCAATAAAGAAAAGTTTGAACACTCTAAGCTGCTTGAAGCAGAAGAGGAGTTAAGAAGATTCATCAATAAAATTTCTCCGCAAGGTATAAAGATTGTGGAAGCACTTGAGCATGGCAAACCTTATGAACAAATCCTAAACTACTCGACAAAAAATCATATCGACCTTATTGTTATAGCTTCACACGGATGGACAGGTTTGTCTCATCTGATTACTGGTAATGTTGCAAATAAGGTGATGCGTTATTCTGAAGTTCCGATTATTTGCATAAAAACTACTAGTTCAATTTTACAAAAATATAATTCGATTAATGAAAGCTCTTTTGCCGAAAACTGGTTCGGGTAATTTTTAACATTCAATCATCGAGGGGTGGAATATGAATATTGTTAAGTTCGTTTTGTTTTTTTCTGCAATTTTGTTTTTTTCTGTGGAGTTATATTCACAGAATAAAACAGACGGCTGGGAAGAAGGCAGCAAATACAACAAACATTTCAATACTGCTAAGGTAGATACGATTGCGGGAAAAATCCTTAAGGTAGAAAAAAAAGCTCCAATGCCCGGTATGGCTATGGGTATTGAACTGATTATTCTTCGTAAAAAGGATACTGTAACTGTTCAAATATGTCCTAATTGGATGGCAGAAAACCTTCAAATCAATTTAAAAGTAAATGACGAGGTCGAAATCGAAGGTTGTAAAGCACTTTGCAATGGGAAAGAAGTATTTATGGCTTCAAGACTTGTTGCGCCAGGAATAATTCTTCAGCTTCGCGATGAAAAAGGCAGCCCGATCTGGGATAGATTGAGATAATTAAGCTAAATCTTAATGTGAGTTTGTAACAATCAGATTTAATCGAACTCTGTCGGCATTTCCGGATTGTTGTAGTGCTCAAAAAATTTCCTGATTTGCCCCAACGATGTTCTGGATGCAGATAGATTAGGAATATTACCCATACTAAAAAAATCTACACCATCAGTTTCTATGCTGTTAGATTTTTCACCGCCAACCAATTCACAGTGGAAAAATATTTTGTAAACATGATATGGAAAAGGCGGCGTATGACCTTGATTAGCTCGATCATATACCGCTAAAACTTTTTTTACTTTTACCACAAAGCCGGATTCTTCAAACACTTCCCTTTCTACCGATTCGCTCGGTGTTTCATTAGGATCTGCCCAGCCTCCGGGAAAAGTCCATCCGCCATCAGCTTTTTCTTTTACCAATAAAACTTTATTATCTTTAAAGACTACGCCGCGAACATCAACTTTTGGAGTTGAGTATCCTTCTTCGTTTCCGAACAAATTCTTAATATATTCAAATTTGCCGTTCGAGTTCTCAGCCATTATTTCAGAGGCTATCTCTCTAATCTTTTCATATCTTTCAATATCAAATTGATTTTCGGCAAAAGTCAAACCGTTTTGTGCAATTGCTTGTAAGCTTTTTGCCCACTGAAGCCACTTTGGTTCCACCAATCATTCTTTCGTTTGTTTAGGTCAAAAATAAAATACTTTAACCTTGACAGCAAATAAGATTTTAAATATCAAGATTTTTTGATGAGAAAACCGTTTTCCACTAATCGCAGCTTTATTGATTTGTGGAAAAATTATCATTAGGTTTGATTGAGTTATTAAACGAGGTTTCTAAAATCGATGTTGCAAACCAAATAAGACCGAGAATTACTTTTTCATTAAGGGAAAAGAAAACCTTTCTCATTTCACTTGTAAAAAATCTTAATCTTGAATTTTTTATTTGGGTAGCTGGTTTGATTATTCTAGCATCGCTGAATCCGGATGGACAAACACATTATACTATTTGCCCGCTTAAAATCCTGGGATTCAAGTATTGCCCTGGGTGCGGACTTGGACATTCGATTTCATACTTATTTCATGGAGATATCAGGCAATCTTTTGATACTCATATTTTAGGGATACCAGCAGTCATCATAATAAGCCATAGAATTTTTTCGCTCCTAAAGGAATCATTAAAGAAAATCTAATCAAATATTAATGAAAGGATAAATTATGGCAAACGTTCTTCAAATTATGCCTTTTCTTGAAGGTGAAGAGATGATTTTTGTTCAGGGTCTTGTAAAAGATATGAATGATAATCAGGCATCGATGTTCGCAAATGTTTACAGCGCGAGAAGAAAAGATAGTACAACAATCCTGTTAACCACTTGTATTGGCTTGCTAGGAATTGCCGGCGTACAACGTTTTATACTTGGGAACATTGGGATGGGAATATTATATCTTCTAACAGCAGGTCTATGTTATATTGGCACAATCGTAGAGTTGTTAACTATAAAAAACTAACTTTCGAATACAATCAGAAAGTTGCCCAGGAAGTTGCAATAATGACGAGAGGTTCAGTACAATAATGTGTTTGATTTATTCTTAAGTTAAACCGGATGTTACTAAAATCTGTCACAATTATTTAGAAATAAGTAAATGAATTAAATTTTTGAGATACATAAATGAAGAATTTGAAACTGTATTTAATTATAATTCCATTGTTCGCTGTATTATCTATCATCGGATGTAAAAGCAATCCGTCTTCGTACAATCCAGTAGGCGATCAGAACAATATACCTTGGTCAAGAATAACATCCGGGAAGATTGCTTATTCCCAACAGGTTATTACCGATCAGATAATAAATTTCCTTTTTGAGATTGATTCCGGTACAAAGCAACTAAAGGTGTTAAACAGAAATACATTATATCAGTTTAAATATTTAACGTGGTCTTCAGATGCTTCGAAAATTACTTTCGTCGACTATGACAACAGCGGAACCTATCTTCAATTGTTTAATATCGATTCTAACGGAACAAACATTACAAATATTTATCCGGATACTGCATCGCACAGTTATCCATCATGGTCACGAAACGGTCGTCTTGCATACTGGTCTAATTCATATAGTTTCCCGGAAGGAATATCAATTGATGGAACAGCTTTCTTTAACGACAAAGTTTGCAATTTAAGCCGCGCGGCTTGGTCTCCTGACGGTAAATATCTTGTTGTCTCGATGCGTGATAGTACTACTCAAGGTGCACTTTACAAAGTATACTTATCAAACAAAACATATACACCTCTGCTTGAAGGAACAGGGATTGATTCTACAAATGGCAGTTTGGTAATTTATGATGAGCCGCAGTTCTCTCCCGACGGCACACAGATAGTGTTTGCAAAATGGGGTTACTCGTTAGGCAACCAGAGTGAGATCTGGATAATGAATGCGGATGGAAGTAACCTAAGAAGAATTACAAGCGGAAACTATGATTTCAATCCGGTTTGGTCTCCAGACGGCACCGAAATACTTTTTGAACGCTACGGAACTCCGGATAATCTTTTTATAGTAAATGCAGACGGAAGTAATTTAGCTCAGGTTACACAAAACGGTGGAGGCTATCCAAGTTGGACAAAATGAAATTAAATGAAAAACCATTTCTCCGTGCAAAAATGTTCTCGCGAGAAATGGTTTTTCAGGTTCATCATCAGGTAAAAGCATAATTATAAAGTCAATTTAATATTTTAACATAGTATCAGTTTATTTTTAGTTGCCTGCTGAAAGCTGGGATTCGTTGAAGCTGTAATATTCTTTATAGATAATTTCACATACCATTTTAAGCTTTCCATCTTTATCACCATCTGCAATTTTCTTGATAGCCGTAAAACTTTTCATCCCGCCTATTCTGCCCAACGAAAGCGCGGCTAATGTTCGTGTATAGTTATCTCGTCCAGAGTCATTTAATATCCCAATTAGAATATCCATGGATTGATTAATTTTATATTTCCCTGAGTAATATATACATGATTGACTCACACCGGCATTTGGAGATAAAATTCCCATTACAATTACCTGAGCTTCTTTTTCAGTGGGCTGCCTATTCTCATCACCGTCACCCATTCCAAATGATGTAACCGAGGTTAAAAAAAACAACCCCAGCAATGCAGCAATTACAAAATATAATCTTGTCTTTTTCATTTTAGTTTCCTTTCATTCTTAGTTTCATTAATAAGGACTCTAAGAAAAGGTAAATGGTTATGAATTTTTGAGAAACGGTTTATTTGTAAGATAAATGGTTATAATAGTTTTTCTTTGAAACCTGCCCTTTTAAGTAATTTGCACAAACCTGAGTTTTACTTTTTCAAATTTTACTTTTACTATAAACTAAACTATTTTCTAAACATGAATTTTTTATTGGGATATTTTTTTCTGTTTTTCGTTTTATCCGTTGTTGAATTATTTGCACAAAGCAAATTGGTTTTAGAAATCGGTACCGGACTACCGTACAATTTACCGCTTCCTTTAACGATAAGGCAAAAAGGTGAAAGTACAATTCATCTTACTGCGCAATATGATTCACAACCATTTGAAATACCAATTTTCTGGGACTGGCGAATAGGTTACTGGAACGGATCAGATGGATGGGAACTTGAAGCTGTTCATCATAAATTATTCTTGCAAAACAAGCCATCGGAAGTTGAACAGTTTGATATTTCCCACGGATTAAATCTTGTCGTGATAAATCGCTGCTTCATGAAAGATAAATTTATCTTTAAGGCTGGTGCGGGAATTACTTTAACTCATCCGGAAAGCATAGTTAGAGGCAAAAAGCTGGATGAACAACGAGGCATTTTTGATCAAGGTTATTATGTCAGCGGACCAGTGCTTCTTTTTTCTGCTGGTAGGCGATTGTATTTACTCGAAAAGATTTTCCTAAGTGTTGAAGCAAAGCTTGGTTTTTCTTATTCTTTTGTACCGGTTGCTGATGGATCCGCTGACGTTTATAATATTGCCGCAATGGTTACTCTCGGGATTGGAACTGATTTTCTTACTTTAGATTAATTATTTATCTACCTAATGAAAAAATTTTTTATACTGCTGCTTTTGACTTTCGTATTTGTCTCTTCTGCTAAGCCCGGTAATTATTCTCATAATCCAAATATTGATATTCTCCATTATACCTTCAATATACTTTTGAGTGATTCCACCAACTCGATAACAGGTAAAGCTATTGTGGAAGTAAAATTTCTTTTAGGCAATTTAAAAGAATTTAATCTTGATCTCGATAGTTATAATTCAACTTCAAACACTGGAATGGTGGTTACTATGGTTGAAGAAGCCGGGATGCCGGTTAAATTTATTCAAACCAAGGAAACACTGAGAATAATTTTACATTCTAAGTCCAACCAAAATGAAGTCAGAAATTTTTCAATTAAATATTCAGGTATTCCAAAAGACGGATTAATTATTTCGAAGAATAAATTCGGAGATAGAACTTTCTTCGGAGACAACTGGCCCAACAGAGCTCACTTTTGGCTTCCTACAATTGATTATCCAAGTGATAAAGCTACGTGCGATTTCTATGTAACCGCACCTTCCTATTACCAGGTTATTGCTAACGGCAGACTGGCAGACAAAGTAAATTTGAACAGACATTTTACGCTCACCCACTGGGAAGAAGGCGAACCTATTCCCGTCTACTTGATGGTAATAGGAGCGGCAAGATTTGCCGTGCAATACTTGCCGCCGTTTATTCAGCAAGAAAAAGAAATTGAAAGTATCCCTGTTGAGACCTGGGTTTATCCTCAGGACAAAGAAAAAGGTTTTTATGATTTTAGCCCGGCAGAAAAAATTATTAGACTCTTCACAAGACTGATCGGACCATTTCCATATGAGAAGCTTGCGAATGTTGAATCAAAAACAATTTATGGCGGCATGGAGAACGCAAGTAATATTTTTTATTCAGAGCAAGAAATTACAGGTACACGTCGCAGCTTAGTTACGGTCGCTCATGAAACTGCACATCAATGGTTTGGCGATGCTGTAACTGGAGATAAATGGCATCACATCTGGCTTAGCGAAGGTTTTGCAACTTTCTTTCAGAATGTTTTTATTGAGCATGAATTCGGTAAGGACAGTCTGATAAATTCGATGAAACTGGAGCGCGAACAGGTAATTGAATATGACGAGGACAATCCTAATTCGCCGGTTATTGATACGACTATAACCGATTTAATAAAACTTCTTAATGTAAATTCATATCAAAAAGGAAGCTGGATTTTAAGAATGCTGGAACACGAAATCGGAGAAAGAGATTTTTGGAAGGGCATTCGCCTTTACTATAAAACTTTCAGAAATAAAAATGCATTGACCAATGATTTCGAAAATATTATGGAAGAAGCTTCTTGTAAAAACCTTCGTCAGTTTTTTAATGAATGGTTGTACAAACAAGGATATCCAATATTAAGGGGAGGCTGGAAATATAAAAACCGGGATAAAGTTCTTACACTAACAATTATTCAAGTACAATCTTTCAATAATTCTTTTGTATTTCCACTTGATATAGGAATTTATTCCAAAGACAAAACAGATCCCCATATTAAAACACTTGATATTAATAAGAAAGAAAATATTTTTAACTTTCAGTTAAAACTTAAACCAGATAAGATAATGCTCGATCCTGGTACCTGGCTGCTTATGAAATCCGAGTTTAAGGAGAATTAATAAATATTATAACATTAACTTATAGACCGAAAATGGAAAACATTAATCTTATTGAATTCAAACAAACAGCGGAACTAATAAGAAAGGGATGCATAAAAGCAGCGGTAGAAGCATATGAAACAGCATCTCAAATTGGCTTATGCCACGAAGGAGCGTGGGAATGTGCCGTCGATGCAATGAAAAGTCTGAACATTGAGGAACTCCTAAACTCAATTACAGATAAGCAAAGATAGATCTTGATGTAAATAATTCGATCTCAGATTTATGTTCAGAAATTATTTAAATCCATTCTACCGGTACATCATCATATCCTCAAAGCATTAAATAATTTTATGGAAAATAAAATCAAAACAAAAAAAACGTTTAAACGAAACCTAGCTGAATGGGGTGTAATGATTGGAGTAGTTGCCATCTTATATTTCACTGGATTGTATTCAGCGGTTATCGGAAAAGTGCAGCAGGCTTTTCTACTTACAGGTTTCTTTCAGCCTGAAATAAATATACCGGTTAGTAAACAACAGAATGCAGATTATAATCTAAGTCTTATCGGATTTGATGATAGACTTGTCAATCTCAGTGAATTACAAGGTAAGACAATTTTCTTAAACTTTTGGGCATCGTGGTGTCCTCCATGCCGGGCAGAAATGCCAACAATCCAGAGTCTATACAATCAACTTCAAAATAAAAGCGATGTTGTCTTCGTATTAGTCTCACTTGATAATAATTTATCCAAAGGGAAAGAATTTATAAAAAATGAAGGCTTCACATTTCCAGTTTTTTTTCTTAACAGCAGTCTGCCTCAGGTTTATGATACGGGAACAATACCATCCACTTTTGTAATTTCTAAAGAAGGAAAAATAATTGCTAAACGTGTAGGCATGGCAGATTACGATTCAAAAAAATTTATAAGATTCTTGAACAGCTTATAACTTATTTACTTTTACTAGTAAACACGCTGTCCGGTATTCCTTTATTCACTTCATAATTCGAATAAGAAATAAATACTTTGCCGGAGACCATTCGCGAATTATTCTTTTTTCCATTATTAGCTTGGTCGGATGGTAATTGGGGCATTTTAATCTTTTCTGTATTGAAAGCAAATTCCATAGAATCCGGCAGCGGATATTTATTGCTTCCGTAATGTAAAATCAAAGTGAACGTACCATTAACTTTAGTTGTTGATTCTACCTTCACAATTTCACTTTTTGATTGGTCAATCCAAAGAGTTGTAAGAATCAAATCACCTTTGTCATTAAGCGGAATAATTTTTATTACCGATGTATTTATTCCGTTGAAGACTTCATCTCTTGCAAAAATTGCTGTGTAATCATTTTTCAAAAAAGACATTGGAGAAGTATAAAGACCATCTTTGGGAAGTAATGCAAAACTACTGGACTCGATGTGCATTTTATCGGGCTGCTTAAAGTAAAGCTTCGCTTTCATTTCCGGCACTTTAAGAAAACTGACATCAACTTTGATGTCAACATTTACGGTATAGTCTTTCACCTTGTTGAAAGCTTGTTTAACATTGTTTATGATAACATCGGGATTTTTGCTCTGCGCAAAAATTATTACCGGGATAAAAAGCAAAAAATAAATTTTCTTCATAATTAAGTTAGAATATCTTTCTTTTGGAAAATGTATAATGCCAGCCCATAGAATACAATGATATGCACCGAGAGTATGGAAACAGATTTTATTATTTCGGCAGTATCCATCGGGTTATCAAAAAACGAACTCCAGGTGTTCATATAAGTTGTAAATAAAAACGGCGTTATTGACCGAAATATATCCACGTTGATTGCGGATAGAATAAGAAAAATAATTATAATTGCCATCGTTGTAATTATTGGTCCAATAGCATTCTCAACCAGCGCTGAGAAAAGGAATGCTAGAGAAGCAACAACTCCCATACTTAGTACTGCAAAACAATACGCCAACGCAAACCTCCATAGTACATCGTTCTTAGCAAGTATAATTATTACTCCGGATTTTAAGACTAACAATTCACCCGTTCCGAAAATAAAATAGCCGAGCCCGAGACTAATTACCGCAAGCCATAAAATCAAAAGGGATGTATAAATTATTCCGGCAACAAATTTCGACGTGACAATATTGAATCTTGAAACCGGTCTTGTAACAAGAATTCTATAAGTGCCGGCAGTTGCTTCGCCTGCCAGCAAATCGCCGGCAACTAAAGTAATCAAGAATGGAATGTGAACGGCAAGGCTGTTCAAAATTAAATAAGAAACAAAATAAGTATTTAGGAGATTGCCGACGAAAATAAAAGTCTCACTTATCTGTCTTGTCGCAAAATTAAGTGATCTCGTTCCCTCAATATGCATCGCTATTTCAATAAGCGGGATGAGAACGGCAATCGCAATAAAGCCAATGTAAGTACGCCACTTCTTAAAAATTTTATATAGCTCTATATTGATTAGTGTGATCATCCGGATGCCTTTTGAGTAATGTTAAGAAAAAATTCTTCAAGCGAACGCGTTGGAATCAAAGCATTAACTGTTACATTGTTATGCACAAGATACTTGTTTAACTCCGGTACTTCTTCCGGTGACAAATTGAAGATCATTTTACCGTTAATAGAAGATTCAAGTTTTTTTACCCAGTCCGTATTTGTCAGAATTGTTTTGGCTTTTTCTGCTTCTGAAACTTCCACGGTTACGCGCAGCTTGTTTACATTTAAAAGTTCCTCCACACTGCCTTCAACCTGAGCAGCACCTTTATTTAGAATAATCATTCTATTGGCAACGAGTTCCACTTCATATAAAATGTGCGATGAGAGGAAAATAGTCTTCTTCTTTTCTTTGCTAAGATAAATTATCAAATCTCGGATTTCTTTCATCCCCTGAGGATCGAGACCGGTTGTCGGCTCATCTAATATAATTAAATCAGGATCATGCAGCAAAGCTTGTGCAATGCCTAGCCTTTGCTTCATCCCGTGCGAAAAAGTTTTCACTTTGCTTTTGAATCTTTTTTCCAGACCTACAAGCTCGAGCACTTCCATAATTCTTTTTTTTGAAATTTCTTTGCTGGAAATTCTTCCGAGTATATCAAGATTTTTATATGCAGAAAGATTTCCGTAGAAATCAGGCTTTTCAACAATAGCTCCTATTCTGCGAAGAATTGGAATTCTATTTTCTTTTAGAGTTTTACCGAAAATTTTTATCGTTCCGCTGTCCGGTGTAATAAGCGAAGTCAGCATTCTGATTGTTGTGCTCTTCCCTGCCCCGTTCGGTCCTAAGAATCCGAAAACATCGCCGTTATATACATTCAAGTTTAAACCATTTACAGCTTTTACATCCTTGAATTGTTTAGATAAGTTTTCTATTTCTATTATTTTTTCCTTTTCCAAAATAATTTCCGAATTCTTCCCGGTGATAATTATCAAGCAGGTATTTAATTTTTCAATAAGAAATTTAATTTTGTAGTTCTAATAAAGTGGATAATTCTTTTTTACTATTGAATTTTACACAAGCGGTAGATTTTTATGTTGAAATTCATTTTACAAGCCTTATTATATATCCGAATTAACTTTTACAAATATAGAAAATATTCATTTATAATTTGACACTCTTAATTTGTAAGAGCAGCAATTAAAAATTGCTTTTTCTATCTAAAAATAATTTTCTTTTATGAAAAATTTAATTTGGTTTTTAAAAGAAATATTCTCAAGTTTGCACCAACTCAACCAAACAGAAAAAATTTTCAAAAAAAATTTTTTCGTCCTATTTCCTTTTAATAAAAAATTATTTAGTTTGAATTCAGTTAAAGAAAAAAATCGATCGCTAAAACTTATAATGAAAAAAGATTTTTTACCGCTTGCAACTCACCCAAAATATGACATTGAAATTCCTTTTAATTTATACAACAAATTATTACTTCATGGGAAGGGAGTATATAAATGCAAATAAAAAGATTTTTTACCTCGGAAGGGAAAGATCCATTATCATCATTTGAGTTCACTAAACGGATATCGGAGATACGAAATCCTGACGGCTCAATCGTTTTTAAAATGGATGATGTTTCCGTTCCTGAATCATGGTCTCAGGTAGCCACTGATATTATTGCTCAAAAATATTTTCGTAAGGCAGGCGTGCCGAAACTTGTGAAGAAAGTTGATGAGAAAGATGTACCTGAATGGCTGCAACCTTCCGAAGCCGATTTGGAAAGATTAAAACAACTTCCCGAAAAAGAAAGATATTCATCAGAAACTGATGCGAGACAGGTATTTCATCGTTTAGCGGGCTGCTGGACTTACTGGGGATGGAGAGCAAATTATTTCAACAGTGAGAATGACGCTCGCGCGTTTTATGATGAACTCATGTTCATGCTTGCAAACCAGATGACTGCGCCTAATAGCCCTCAATGGTTCAACACCGGTTTGCATTGGGCTTACGGAATAACCGGTCCTTCTCAAGGTCATTATTATGTTGATTATGAAACCGGAAAGCTTACGGCTTCAGGTGATGCATATTCTCATCCTCAGCCGCATGCATGCTTTATTCAATCAGTAAAAGATGACCTCGTTAATGAGGGTGGAATAATGGATCTCTGGGTTCGTGAAGCCAGATTATTTAAATACGGCTCAGGTACTGGCTCAAACTTTTCAGAATTGCGCGGCGCCGACGAGCCTTTAAGTGGAGGAGGTAAGTCTTCTGGATTAATGTCATTCTTAAAAATCGGCGACCGTTCTGCAGGCGCGATTAAGTCCGGCGGAACCACTCGTCGTGCTGCTAAGATGGTTACCCTCGATCTCGATCATCCTGACATCGAAGAGTATATCAACTGGAAAGTTGTTGAAGAGCAGAAAGTCGCTTCAATTGTTGCAGGTTCTAAACTTTGCAATCTTCATCTTAATGACATTATGAAAGCTTGCTACGATGAACATCCAGAGAACGATAGGTTTAACAAGAATCTTAATAAGAAATTAAGACAAGCTGTTATCGATGCAAGGAAAGCTCAGATACCTAACAATTATATTGAAAGAGTTATCCAGCTTGCAAAACTCGGTTTCAGATCAATCGAGTTTCCAGTTTATGATGTCGACTGGAATTCAGATGCTTATGCTACAGTTGCAGGACAAAACTCAAACAATTCTATTCGAGTTACAAACGAATTCATGAATGCAGTATTGGATGACGGCGACTGGAATCTATACTGGAGAACGGAGAAGAAAAAAGCGAAAGCCGAAAAGAGAAGCCCAAAGCCATCCAAAACTTTAAGAGCAAGGGATCTTTGGGATCAGATATCTTATGCCGCATGGTCAAGTGCAGATCCGGGTATTCAATATCATACTACTATTAATGAATGGCACACTTGCCCTGAAGACGGTGAGATTAAAGCTTCCAATCCTTGCAGCGAATATATGTTCCTTGACGACACCGCATGCAATCTTGCTTCAATCAACCTGATTAAGTATTACGATACTCAAACTCAAAAATTTAATATTGAAGCTTACAGGCACACAACTAGATTATGGACAATTGTACTCGAGATTAGCGTACTTATGGCGCAATTTCCGAGCAAAGAAATTGCACAACTCAGTTATGATTTTAGAACTCTCGGCTTAGGTTACGCAAACCTCGGTTCACTTTTAATGCAGCAGGGAATTTCATATGATAGCAACGAAGCGTTTGCAATTTGCGGAGCTATTACTGCAATAATGCATATGACTGCATATGCAACATCAGCGGAGATGGCTAAAGAGCTTGGCACTTTTATAAAGTACGGAAAAAATAAAGAACACATGCTTCGCGTAATCAGAAACCACAGGCGCGCTGCATATAATGTACCTAATGAAGAGTATGAAAAACTTTCGATATTTCCGGTAGGTATCGATCCAAAATTCTGCCCTTCTGATCTTTTAAAAGCCGCAAGAGAAGATGCCGACAATGCGCTTGAACTGGGAACAAAGTATGGATTTAGAAATGCACAGGTAACAGTTATCGCACCGACAGGAACTATCGGTCTTGTTATGGACTGCGATACAACTGGTGTTGAACCGGATTATGCGCTTGTTAAATTCAAAAAGCTTGCGGGCGGCGGTTATTTCAAAATTATAAATCAATCAATTCCGCCTGCACTTGAGAGACTTGGCTATAATAAAGATCAAATTACTGAGGTTGTAAAATATGCTAAGGGCTCAGGAACACTTGATGGCTGCCCATACATTAATCCTCAATCGTTAAAAGCAAAAGGATTTACCGATACTGTTATAGCAAAGATTGAAAAAACGCTTCCAACCGTATTTGATCTCAGCTTTGCATTCAACAAGTTTACGATTGGTGAAGAATTCCTGACAAGCAAGTTAGGATTGAGTAAAGAAGAAATAAATTCTTTTGATTTTAATCTTCTTACTAATTTAGGATTTTCTAAAACAGAAATTGCATCGGCGAACGATTATGTTTGTGGTACAATGACAATTGAAGGAGCGCCATTCTTAAAGCATGAACATTATCCAGTATTTGATTGTGCGAACAAATGCGGAAAGAAAGGAACACGATTCATTCGTCCTTCTGCACATATAAAAATGATGGCAGCTGCTCAGCCGTTCATTTCCGGCGCAATCTCAAAGACAATCAATCTTCCTAACCAGGCATCAGTTGAAGATATTAAAGATGCTTACATGGATTCATGGAAGCTTGGAGTAAAAGCAAATGCATTGTACCGCGATGGTTCAAAGCTTTCTCAGCCGCTTAATTCAATAAGCGAAGAAGAGCTTGAAGCAATTGTCGAAGACAAAGAGCATAATGATATAATTAAGATTGCAGAAAAAATTATTCACCGTTACATCGCAAAGAGAAGACGCCTACCTGATAGACGAACAGGATATACTCAGAAGGCAAAGATTAACGGACAGTCTGTTTACATCCGGACTGGTGAATATGAGAACGGACAGCTTGGTGAAATTTTTATTGATATGCACCGAGAAGGCGCAGCCTTCAGAAGTTTGCTTAACTGCTTTGCAATCTCAATCTCGCTCGGATTGCAGCACGGCGTTCCGCTTGAAGAGTTTGTAGACGCATTCGTATTTACACGTTTTGAGCCGAGCGGTATTGTTACCGGCAATGATAAGATAAAGATGTCAACATCTGTTATCGACTACATCTTTAGAGAGCTTGCGGTAACCTACTTAGGCAGAAACGACCTTGCGCATGTTGATCCGGATGAGTCAAAGTCAAAAGTATCTCCAGGCATTGTAAAGAAGTTTGTTGAGCCGGAATATGTAAGTGAAGAAATCGTAAGCGAACGTCTTGTAGATCTTGATAAAGATAAAGACAAAGGCGGCAGTTCATACAATTATTCGCTGTCATCAAGTGAAACAAAATATACCAAGTCCCCCGCTTCACAGGAAAACGCTCATCATGTTAAGGTAAGACAGGCAATTGAGAAAGGTTACACTGGCGATGTATGCACCGAATGCCAGAGCTTAACAATGGTAAGAAACGGCACGTGCCTTAAGTGTATGACTTGCGGCGCTACCTCGGGCTGCAGCTAAGATTATCTTACAAGAATCATTTAAGAAGACATCCCGATTTTATTGAGATGTCTTCTTTGTTTTAAAAACAAAACTTCAACTGTATCCCTTCCTTGCACATCATGCATAATTAAAACTTTCTATTTATTTTTAACCTGTCAAAATGAATAAATTGAAATGAGAGACTCGATCCTAATAATTGACGATGAGAATGACTTAAGGCTTCTTCTTACTAAGCTACTGAAGCTGGAAGATTATGTTACATTTGAAGCCGAAACAGGTGAAGCCGGGTTGAATATTTTAAAGACGGAGGATATCTCTGTCGTAATATCCGATGTAAAGCTACCGGATGTATATGGAATCGATCTTATCTTGAAGATAAAAGAAATAAATCCGATGTGCGAAGTAATAATGCTTACTGCATTCGGAACCATACAGGACGGCGTCCGAGCTATAAAGGAAGGTGCTTTCGATTATATAACTAAAGGAGATGAGGATAATAAAATAATTCCTCTTGTCGAGCGCGCTATTGAAAAAGTCCAGTTGAAAAGAAGAATTGAACAGCTTGAAAAGAGCGCAAGCGAGAAATTTAGTTTTGATGCTATAACCGGCAATTCAATTCTTATAAAGAATGCGAAAGAGCTTGCATCGAAAGTTGCTGCGACCGATACTCCTGTTTTACTCTTAGGAGAAACCGGAACCGGTAAAGAGCTGTTTGCGCAGGCAATTCATTATTCAAGTGCGAGAAAGGGCAAAGCTTTTGTAGCGATAAATTGCAGCGCAATTGCAAAAGAACTTTTGGAATCCGAAATGTTTGGTTATAAAGCAGGCGCATTTACAGGGGCGGTAAAAAATAAGAAAGGATTATTTGAAGAAGCGAGTACCGGAACTCTGTTTCTTGATGAAATCGGAGAGCTTGACCTTTCACTTCAGGCAAAGTTTCTGCGAGTACTAGAATCAAATGAGTTTATAAAGCCAGGAGATACTAAATCGACCAAAGTGGATGTTAGAATAATTGCGGCAACAAATAAAAATCTTGAGGAAGAAATATCGAACGGGAACTTTCGCTCCGATTTATACTACAGAATTAGTGTAATAAAAATCGAGCTCCCCTCTTTAAGTAAAAGGAAAGATGATTTAGAGGCGTTAACAGAATACTTTGTTGGATTGTTCAGTAATAAACTGAAAAAGGACATAAAAGCCATTTCAAAAGGATTCCTTGAAAGTATTAAGAGATATGAATTCCCTGGCAACATCCGAGAGCTTCGCAACGTAATTGAGCGTGCGGTAATTTTATCTGACGGCGAGATGCTTACAGAAAAAACTTTGCCAAAAGAAATTTTCCCTGGAGTTACTGATAAGCGTGATTCTGCCACTTTGCTTGATGAGGTTGAGAAAAATCATATTCTTAAAATATTGGAAAGTGTAAACGGGAATAAAACAAAAGCCGCGGAAGTATTGGGGATCGGCTTAACTACACTTTACAGAAAGCTCCAATCTTACGGATTAGAATGACATTTAATATTATTAAAAAACATTAAGAATCTTTTTAAAATTATTTTCTTGTTTATTAAAGCAATAACTGCATTTTGAATATCCTTCGGCAACTGCATCGTTTAAGTTTTTGAAAGGCAGTTCTTTTCCTGTACGGACGATTTCGTCTATCAGACATTTGCCTTTTTCTTTTTCAAGGTCATGGACAATCCTAGTGCGGCTGTCTGCCATAAATCTTTCGCCGCTCATGTATGCCGTGTATCGTCTCATTTCTTATCCTCAATTCCAGTTATATATTTTAGAGAATATTTTTTATAAAAAGTTTAATCACAGAATGAAGCCTGTGCTGCGAATTCTATCAAATAAAAGTTGATGCAATTCCGGTTTCTTCGCTTACTTTAAGCAGGTTGTAAATTCCGAGCAGAAGCAAAATTGCAACAGAACACTCATCTAATTCTTTGCATTTAATCTTTACAAAGTATGCTGATTTATAAATTGAAGTAACCGGTTTAAAGTCTATCAGTCTTCTGTTGCTTGAATCTGAAAACGCCCATTCATGCTCTAAAGTTTTATAACATTTCCAGAATACCTTTCCGTCATTTCCAAGCTCAATAATGCCGCTCTTATGGAAGTCGGTAATTAGCATAGTAAAAATTCTTAGGCTTCCGGCTCGCTCAATTATTATTTTATTTCTGAAAAGCCAATGGTTCTTAATTACGAATTCAAAATTATGAACCTTGCCGGCAGCAATCCGTTTTGAATACTTAGGAAAGGCTAATGAACCGATTGTCCGGCGTTCTTCAAGTAACTGATAGCTATTATTTATAGTATGATTTGCAATCCATTTCAGATTAGCATTCTCTTCAAGCGTGAAAGATGCAGCATCATCTCCCGGCTTGCCTTTTAATATTTTTTCGTACCAGCTCATCTCTTGAAATTTGCATTTATATCAATGTGAATAAGAACAATCGAAATGCCAATAATAATACAGATGGGAATACTAAAAATTTATTATTTGTGAAGTTTTTAGTCTCTGTATGGAATTCTATTTTGTTACAACCCTACCGATTTGAAAATGATCATACCATTTTGAAAGGGAGAAAGATAAGCTTTTAGAATAATGCGACTCTAAATCCTTTTGTTTTATAGTACTCCAATTCTGGCACTGGAATAGATTAAAAGAAGAAATCATTAATGCGCCGTTAAATTATTTTGGAGAAAACAAGGATGATAACTTTCTTAATGATATTGCTAAGCGCGCTGCTTTTCTGGATAACGTATAAATCAATTGATTTTTTTGATAGCCTTTGAAGGAGGAAGTAATGGTTATTCTGCTGATTATAAGTATTCTTATCGGCATATATCTTTTTTATGTCTTAATCAAACCGGAGAAATTTTAGAGCAATGAACACTGATTTGTTTGGTATAATATTCGGCTTTCTAGTAACGGTAATACTTGCTGTACCGCTTGGAAAGTATATGAGCAAAGTCTTCAAGGGAGAGAAAGTCTGGACGGACTTTTTTGCGCCGCTTGAAAATTTCATATTCAAAATTTCAGGCATAGATCCGAATGAAGAAATGGACTGGAAAAAAAGCATGAAGGCAATGCTTTTATTGAACCTATTATTTTTTATTTGGTCGTTCGTGGTGCTTTTAATTCAAGGCGCAATACCTTTATTAAATCCTGCTAAGATTGCAAACATGGAACCGTCGCTTGCGTTTAACACGGCGGTAAGCTTTGTAACCAATACAAATATGCAGGCATACTCAGGTGAAACTGCAGCTACTTATTTTTCACAGATGCTGGTTTTTACCTTCCTTCAATTTGTTAGTGCGGGAACCGGAATAGCTGCCCTTGCCTTAATATTTAAAGGACTGACTCAGCGTCAGGCATCAAATCTTGGAAATTTTTATAATTTATTTTTGAAAAGCTGTACAAGGATATTACTTCCGTTGTCATTTGTAGTTTCGGTTATTCTCTTATTAAATGGAATGCCCCAAACATTCAAAGCTCCACAGCAGACAATAACATTACAGGGCGATACTGTAAATGTTGCCACAGGACCGGTTGCTTCAATGATTTCAATTAAGCAGCTTGGTACAAACGGCGGCGGATTCTTCGGTACAAACTCGGCACATCCATTTGAGAACCCAAATTATCTTACAAACATGGTTGAAAATTTCTCAATTCTTTTTATACCGATGGGCTTAGTTTTTACATTCGGATATTACCTTAACAGAAAAAAACTTGCTTGGATATTCTTCGGAATAATGACGATACTCTTTATTACATTCGTCGCAATAAACATACATTATGAAACTGCAGGTAATCCATTAATTTCTAAAATGGGGATAAATCAATCACTTGGAAACATGGAAGGAAAGGAAGTAAGATTTGGCGCCGCTGCATCTGCGTACTGGGGAGTCTCTACAACCTCAACATCAAATGGCTCAGTTAATTCTATGCACGATAGCCAGATGCCGCTTTCAGGTGGAGTCTACATGCTTGACATGATGATCAATGCCCTTTACGGCGGTGTTGGTGTAGGATTTATTAATTTCTTCATCTACATAATTATTGCAATTTTCATTTCCGGTTTAATGGTTGGAAGAACACCGGAATTTCTCGGTAAAAAAATAGAAGCACGTGAAGTTAAAATTGCAGCGTTAGTATTGCTTGTAACTCCTTTCTTAGTTTTAGTCCCGACTGCAATTGCATCTTATACTGTTACTAAAAATCCAAACATGCCATGGTTAAACAATCCTTCATTCCACGGCTTTTCAGAAATGCTGTATCAATTCGCATCGTGTAATGCAAATAACGGATCAAACTTTGCAGGTTTAGGAATCAATACTTATTTCTGGAATATAGTGGACGGGATAGTCATCTTTTTAGCACGATTCATTCCTATCATTGGTCCGGTTGCAATAGCAGGAATGATGGCTGAGAAAAAATATATACCGGAATCAGTCGGAACATTAAAAGCTGAAAGCTACACATTCGCATTTATGGTACTTGGAATAATCATCATAGTTTCTGCGTTGAACTTTTTCCCGGCGCTGGCTTTAGGTCCAATCGCTGAGCATCTTGCTTTGTAAAACATTAATAAGAATTAGAAAATGAAACACAAAAAATCATTAAAATTATTTGAGCCGGCTATCGTAAAGCAGGCTGTCTGGTCATCATTTGAAAAGCTTAGTCCGGTTTACTTGTTGAAAAACCCGGTAATGTTCACCGTTGAAATTGGTACGGCAATAATGCTTGTTGTTTCTATAATAACAGCCGTTAATCCAAATTCAGGACAGGGTAATTTCGTTTATAATTTTCTTTTAACATTCCTTCTTTTTCTTACTTTGCTGTTTGCAAACTTTGCGGAAGCAGTTGCAGAAGAAAGAGGCAGAGCACAGGCAGCTTCGTTAAGAAAAGCAAGAGAAGATACACAGACAAAGTTGGTTGAAAGCGACGGCTCTATTAAATTTATCAGTTCATCCGATTTGAAAAAAGGAGATATTTATTTGGCAGAAGCCGGAGATACGCTTCCGGCAGACGGAGAAATAGTAGAGGGTTTAGCTGCGATTGACGAGTCTGCAATTACAGGCGAATCTGCGCCTGTAATAAGAGAAGCCGATACTGATCATTCAGGCGTTGTCGGCGGGACAAGAGTTCTTTCCGACAGAATAAAAGTTCAGGTAACAACAAATGCCGGAGAATCTTTTCTAGATAAAATGATTGAACTTGTTGAAGGTGCAAAAAGACAGAAGACGCCGAATGAAATTGCATTGACGGTTCTGCTTGCAAGTTTCACCTTAATTTTTCTTTTTGTAACCGTAACACTTTTCCCATTTGCATTTTATCTTAATACTATAATAACCGTTTCAGCTTTAGTTTCATTATTTGTCTGTTTGATACCAACTACTATAGGCGGACTTCTTTCTGCAATTGGCATTGCAGGAATGGATAGAGCGCTAGGCGCGGATGTTATTGCCAAATCCGGTAAAGCAGTTGAGAATGCCGGAGACATTGATACTGTTCTTCTTGATAAAACCGGAACGATAACAATAGGCAATAGAAAAGCAACAAATATTTTTCCTTTGACTGGAATTGATAAAATAGAACTGATGAAGTTCTGTTACCTAAGCTCAATGGCGGATTCAACTCCGGAAGGTAAATCAATAATTGAACTTGTAGAGAATAATAATGTCATTTTAAAAGACGTAGAGACTTACGATACAAAATTTATAAAGTTTAGTGCAGAAACAAGGATGAGCGGAGTAGACATGCCGGATGGAACGCAAGTGCGCAAAGGTGCTTGGGATGCTATTAAAAATTACGCTGTTAATGTCGACGGAACAATAAACCAAGCAGAAACAATTGTAAAAGAAATTGCAGAAAACGGAGGTACACCGCTTGCAGTAACTGTAAATAAAAAATTATTCGGAGTTGTTCAACTTGAAGATATTATTAAGCCTGGTATTCAAGAAAGATTTGAGAGGCTCCGGAAAATGGGAGTCAAAACCGTTATGGTTACCGGAGATAATCCGTTAACAGCAAAATACATTGCTGCTAAAGCCGGTGTCGATGATTTCATTGCTGAAGCAAAACCCGAAGATAAAATGAATTACATTTTGAAAGAACAGAGAGAAGGTAAGCTGATTGCAATGATGGGTGATGGAACGAATGACGCACCTGCACTTGCTCAGGCTGATGTTGCTGTTGCGATGAACTCCGGGACACAAGCAGCAAAGGAAGCAGCAAACATGGTTGATTTAGACAGCGACCCAACAAAGCTTCTTGAAGTAATTGAGATTGGAAAGCAATTACTGATTACACGAGGTAACGTTACAACATTTTCTATTGCTAATGATGTTGCTAAATATTTTGCAATTATTCCGGCAGTATTTTCTGTTTCAATCCCGGCATTGAATGTATTAAACATAATGAAGCTTGGTTCGCCGCAATCAGCAATTTTATCAGCGGTAATTTTTAATGCGTTTATAATTCTTGCTTTAATTCCGCTGGCATTAAGAGGCGTAAAGTACAAGCCGATTGGTGCAAGTGCATTGCTGAGACGCAACATTTTAATATACGGCTTCGGAGGTATTATTGTTCCGTTTATTGGAATTAAATTGATAGATATGGTAGTGTCATTATTTTTTCATTAGGAATTTAATTATGAAATCACTTAGAAATGTATTAGGTCTTCACTTTACAACTTTAATAATGTTTGGTCTGTTGTTCCCGCTTTTAATTTGGGGAATTGGAAAGTTGTTCCCCGAACAGGCAAACGGACTCCCTATTTATAAAAATGGAAAGCTGGTTGGCTTTGCTAACATCGGACAGCAGTTTACCCAGGATAAATATTTTTGGGGAAGACCGTCAGCTGTCAATTATAATGCGGCTGCAACAGGAGGATCTAATTTTGGTCCTACTAATCCCGCTTACTTAGATAGTGTAAAACAAAGGATAACAGATTTTTTGAAAAGGAACCCGGACATAAAGAGAAGCCAGATACCTTCAGATTTAGTTACAGCATCGGGCAGCGGCATTGATCCTGATATCTCAGTTCAAGGTGCGCTTGTTCAAATACCAAGAGTTGCAAAGGCGCGTGGAATAAGTCAGAACAAATTGAAAAAGCTAGTTGAAAAACACATAGGGAAACCATTGCTTGGTTTGTTCGGACCTAAGCGGGTAAATGTTTTAAAATTGAATTTAGCTTTGGATAAACTGACAAAAAAGGATTAATATTTGAACACAAAAACTTTTAATTATTAACCGGCTGGATAATGGATTCTGAAATTTCCATATCGTCGTCAGCAGGAAGATTTCTGGAGATGATTAAAGCTTCCAACCACGGAAAGCTTAAGATTTATTTAGGGCTTGCTGCCGGTGTTGGTAAAACTTACCGCATGCTGCTTGAAGGTCATGAGCTGGTTAAGGATAATATTAATGTTTTCATCGGCTTTGTTGAGACACACGGAAGAAAAGAGACCACTAAGCTTCTCGAAGGTTTGCCCGCAATAAAAAGAAAAAAAATCTTTTATAAAGGCAAGGAGCTCGATGAGATGGACATCGACGCGATCCTTCTCCAGAAGCCGCAGGTGGTTCTTGTTGATGAATTAGCACATACAAATGTTCCCGGCTCTAGAAATGAAAAAAGATGGCAGGATGTTGTTGAGATTCTTGATAACAATATAAACGTAATTACCACAGTTAATATTCAGCATATCGAAAGTATAAAATCCGAAGTTGAAAAAATAACCGGAGTAGAGATTAAAGAACGGGTACCGGATAAAATAATTCAGATAGCAGATGAAGTTGTAAATGTTGATTTGACAATTGAAGAACTGATTGACAGATTGAACGAAGGAAAAATTTACGATAAGGCGAAAGTCACTACAGCGCTTCAGAATTTCTTCCAGAAGGATAAGCTCCTGCAGCTACGGGATCTTGCGTTAAAGGAAGTCTCCCACCAGCTAGAAAGAAAGATTGTAAGAGAAATTCCATCTCCACAAAGAGGAAAGATTGGTTCATTGATTACATGCATAAGTTCAAATGGTAAGTCCGCAGCAAAATTAATCCGCCGATCATCCAGGTTTGCCTCTTTTTTTAATTCAAAATGGTTTGTAGTTTACGTACAAACACCGAAAGAATCTTTAGCAAACATAAATCCAAAGGACCAAAGATTATTGATAAATAATTTTAAATTAGCAACCGAGCTTGGCGCTGAGGTTATAGAGTTGAATAATAAAGACAAAGCAAAGGCAATTATGGATTTTGCCGTTTCTAAAGAAGGCGGATTAATTATAATCGGCGAGCCTTCAACTACTTTTATTCAACAAATGAGATATGGGAATTTACTTAAAGATTTAACAAAGCAAATAGAGAAATCGGGAATTGACATATTGGTAATTTCAAATCATGAAAAAAATTAAATCAAAAATATTTACCGGCGTAGCTTCATTATTTATTGTTATCTTGATTTTAAGCATTCTTGGTATTGTATTCATAAACCAGCTTGCTCAAAGTTCAAGAGGAAGTATAAAAGATAATTATCGTTCGGTTGATTATACAATGCAGATGCAAAAGGATATCGATGGAATCTACGAGCATCTGATTCAGAAGCCTAACAATATTTCCAAATCAGACACTACCCAGGGCGGAGATGTTAGAATAAATATTTTCATTTCCGATTTTGAAAAGAATTTAAGCCTGGAACAGCACAACATAACCGAAATTGGTGAAGCAGAACTAGCTGCTGAACTTAACCAGAACTTCAAAGCCTTCTTATCAAGTGTAATAAGAATACAGAAAGAAAATTATGTTCCGAGCTCTTCGAACCTTAGTGAGTTGAAAACTTATTACGATCAATCAAAAGAAAATATCTTTGATATATATAAGCTAAACATAAATGCAATCTTGAGACGCAACAGTGAGGCTGAGAGTACCGCCGAACATATAACTATTTACATGGCGGTAGTTGCCTCGATAAGCATCCTGCTGACTTTATTTTTCGTATTTAGTTTTCCAGGTAAAATCGTCAGCCCCATTACAGAGCTGACCAATAAGATAAAAGCAATTTCAGACAGAGACTATGAGCAGAAATTAAATATATCATCAAATGACGAAATGGGAGAACTAGCACGAGCATTTAACGTAATGGTACAGAGGCTGAAAGAGTATGAGGAAACTAATCTTGATAAAATCTTGTTCGAAAAGAAAAGGATAGATGCAATTGTTCAAAACCTGCAGGATGCTGTTTTAATTCTTGATGAGAATAAAAAAATAATCATCATTAACAATTCTACCTTGAAGTTGACCGGCTTGAAAGAAGAGGATGTCTTAAACAAGTATGCACCGGATGTTGCAGCACGAAACGATTTAATACGTACAATGATATCAAACGTGATGTCTTCTGATGGCAGCGCACAGCAAGATATTCAGCCGATTAAAATAGCCGTTGACGGGAAAGAAGAATATTTTTCAATAGAGAATATTGTTGTTGATATAAAATCTTCGAATAAGAAAAATAATCTTTTCGGATACATATGCATGCTGAAGAATATTACCCGTTTCCAGGAAAGAGATACTGCTAAGACAAACCTGATTGCAACTGTTTCTCATGAACTAAAAACGCCGCTATCCTCCATCAATTTGAGCTTGAAATTACTTGATGATAAAAGACTCGGTCAATTAAACAGCGAGCAAAGAGAAGTAATCAATTCATTAAGACAGCAAAGCACCAGGCTTTCTAGAGTAATAAATGAGCTCCTCGATTTTTCACAGATAGAAACAGGTAATATTAAATTAAAGTTTTCATCCGTGAAGCCAGACGTTATTGTTGACATCGGAACTACATCTTTAATGATGCAATTATCAGAAAAGCATATTGACCTCCAAACAAATATCGATGATGGACTTCCTGAAATAAGAGCTGACGTTGAAAAGCTTGTATTCGTCTTTATCAACATTTTAAACAACGCAATAAGATATTCTAAAAGCGGAGATGTAATTACAATAGATGTCAAAAGAGCAGGGGGTGAAGTCGAGTATTCGATTATTGATAATGGTCCGGGAATTTCGAAGGAAGATCAGGAAAAGTTGTTTCAAAGATTTATGCAGGTTGGGAACAAAGCGAAACAGGGTTGGGGATTGGGTTTGGCAATATCCAAGGAGTTTATGCAGGCTCAAGATGGTAAGCTTCGTGTGGAAAGTGAAATCGGCAAAGGAAGTAAATTTATATTTGCTGTCCCATTTGTAAGCGATAAAAAATCATTGCCAAAGAATTAACTAACTCTTTTTCCGTGCATCAGCATGTTAACGGCGTCTTCCAAAGAACCTGCAGGCGTTATCTCACCTGAATTGACGAAATAAATTTCATCTGCATTCTCAATTGTGTTTAAGCGATGTGCAATAATAACCTTTGTACTCGTTGATGGAAGCTTCCGCAAAATATCTTCGAGCAGCTTTTCAGTCACCGTATCGATATTTGCTGTTGCTTCGTCAAGAATAAGTAAATCCGGCTTACGAAGTATAGTTCTTACAAAAGCAATCAATTGTTTCTGTCCGAGACTTATTCCATCGCCGGTAGTCTGCACTTTTGTATCTAATCCGGATTCGAAGCGTTCAATTAAACTTTGCAAACCAGAATTGACAAGCTCTTCATGCAACTTGGCATTCATAAAATCTTTATAATTATTATTGCCGTACAAAATATTATCTCTAACGCTACCGGTAAACAAGAACGGCTCCTGCAGAATGAATCCTATTTTAGAAGTTCGTTCTTCAGGCGAGTAACTCCGAATATCTTTCCCGTCGAGAAAAATAATTCCTTTTGTCGGATCATACAGCCTTGCAATTAAAGAAGCCGTTGTAGTTTTTCCTCCGCCGGTTGGTCCAACAAATGCGTAAGTCTTCCCTCTTTGAAGATTGAAATTTATATTATGCAGAACCTCAGCGCCGTTGGGATAAGAAAAAGAAACATTCTTAAAAGAAACAATTGAAGTTGAATCTGCGCCGTTAAGGCTTGCATCATCAACTACAAGCATTTCATTTTCGAGATTCATTATCAAAAAAATCCTATCCCATCCGGCAAGAGCTATCTGGAAGTTTGCCCAAAGTGTTGCAAGCTGCCTAAGCGGACTATAAAAGGTATAAATGTAAGCAAAAAAACTAATAAGCAATCCAATCGTAAATTCATGGATGGAGATTAGATAAATCCCGAAGATAAGAACTATCATCTGACCGAGGTTAGAAAAGAAACCGTAAACCGGCATTAAAAGATTATTTGCAAGCCCGGCAGACACTGCATTGTTATAGTTTTCTTTATTGGATTTATTAAACTTTTCTCTGAAGTAATCTCTTCTGTTAAAAGCGACAATCACTTTAAAATTATTAAGGCTCTCTTGAACCGTTGAGCTTAACAAACCTACACTTTTCAGGCTCAGGGCATTTTTCTTTTTTACCCATGGTGAAATAAAATATGTAAATGCTAAAATAAACAGGGCAGGCGAAAGTGCTGCGGCTCCTAACTGCAGATTTATTGCAAGCAGAAATATTGCAGAGCCGATCATTGTAAGTATTGATCGTAAAAACTGCATTAACGACTGGGAGAAGAACTGGTTAATAGTATCAGTATCGTTATTTATTCTTGAGATTAAATCCCCCGCTTTATTCTGATTGAAAAAGTCTACCGGCAGTTCCTGCAGCTTGCCGAATAATAAGTTTCGCAAATTAAAAAGCATGTGCTGCCCGAATGTCCCCATAAACTTAGTTTGATAATACGAAGTAACAAAAGACAGAAGCTGCAATGCCAGCAGTATTCCGCTGAATACAAGAACTCCATGAAAAAGCTTTGTCCGTACATAATTATCAATTGTAAATCCTATTAAATATGGAGTGAGAAGCATTAATACAGCCGAAACAATCATGAAGACTGAAGAAAGAATAAGAATCTTTTTATCGTCCGTCGCATATTTGAGCAGGTTTTTCAAAGCCTTTGCAGCGGACTTCTTCTTTTCTCTGGTTTCAATTAATGAATTAAGATTGTAATTCATAGTGACTCGTACTTCTTTGAGAATTATAAATCTGAATATATTCCGGACATTCTTCCAGCAGCTTTTCGTGTTTGCCTGAATCGATAACTTCACCTTCCATAAGAAGTATAATCTGGTCGAAATTTTCTACCGGCGCAATCTTCTGGGTAATTGAAATTAAAGTAATCCCTTTATAATTGTTCATAACATTTGATATTATTTTCTGTTCTGTCTGATAATCAACGCGTGCAGTAAAATCATCGAGTAGTAAAATCTTTGGTTCAAGAGTTAAGGCACGTGCCAGCATAATGCGCTGTTTCTGCCCGCCTGAAAGGCTTGTACCTCTTTCGGAAACTATTGTATCAAGTTTATCCGGCAGCGTGTTGATGAAATCTTCCAGCTCAGCAGTCTCAACTGCTCTTTCAATCGCTTCGTTCGAAACAGAATTATTAAATGCAATGTTTTCTTTCAAGCTTATATTGAAAAATATGCTGTCCTGGAATACAATGCCGATCTGTTTATGAAAAGACTGCTTAACGTATTCATTAATATTCCTTCCGTCGAACTTTACCACACCAGAGTTTGGTTTTATGAGTCCGGTTAAAAGATACAGCAGTTGGGTTTTGCCCGCAGCAGTCGGACCTATAATTGCAGTCCGAGTACCGCCTTCAATTTCAATTGAAATATCTTTCAGTACGGGCTTATCATTATAAAGAACGCTAACATTTTCTAATTTGATATTGCCGTTTAATGTTTCTTCGATTATACTTGTTTCCATTTTATCCTGAGAATTTAGAATACGCTCAATCCTCTGGTATGAAACGGAAGCCTGTGCAATAATGTTGCTCATAAATCCGATAATGATAATCGGAAATACAAGAATTGAAATATAGCTGTTGAACGCCGCAAAATTTCCGAGTGTCATGCTTCCCATAATTACAAAATGACCGCCTAAAGCAAGCACAGCTATTAAAGCAAGGTTTGAAGTAAACATAATTACCGGTATTAAGACTGCAAACATTTTAACAATCGAAATGCCGAGTCTTTTTGCTTCCGTACTTGATTCGAGAAATTTGATGTACTCTATCTGCTGGGAATTAATTATGCGAATTATTGCCGCACCGAGTATGCTTTCGTTAATTACTTTGTTTAGTCTGTCGATTACTTCGCGGGCTTTCTTAAAAAGCTTTCTAACTTTTTTTAAGACGATAAAAAAAGTACCTCCTATGATAGGTATTATCGCAATTACAACTAATGCAAGCTTCCAATCAATTGTTAATAACAGTACGGTGGTTCCTAAAATTACAAATAAGGAAGATACAATTGAAGCTACTGCCTGCGACACAAACATTTTAACGGAATCAATATCCGAGGTTAAATTTGTAAGAAGCTTGGAAGGATTAGCTTCCTGAACAAAATCATAGCTTTGCTTGGAAATTTTATCGGAAAGTTTTTCTCGAAGATCTAGAGCAACGCGTTCTGATGTAAATGTTTGTATAATGCTCTGCAGATAAGTAAAAATAAATATTCCGATTGATGCGGCAAGAAATTCTACTGCTACCGTCTTGAATGCAAAATTACCGGCAGTGAAGGAATCAATACCATAGGAAATTATTTTGGGAATTATAAGGTTTGCACCGTTGCCGAGCAGGGCAAACAATATAAGCATTATTGTCATTCCCGAATAAGGCTTCAGTAAGGCAAACAGATTAGGCTTATCCTTATTACCAATAAATTTTCGTTTTGTCATATTCTTCGTATTATTAAACATACTTTTCGATTGACAAAAATAACCAAAAGCGTTACACCTTCTAAATTTTAATCGGTGAAGTACGTTATTATACCGGTAAAGAAAGCGCATGGATGCATTCCAATAACTTAGGAATTACAGCGTAAGATAAATTCTAAAATAAACGTAGAATGTAAAGATATCATTCCTTTAAGGAATGACATCTTTAGGAAAATAAATAATTATTGCTTGTTCGACATCCAATTTATTTTAAGCTTATCAATAAATTACAAATTAGCTTAGAAATTCATTGATAAGTTCTTAACTTATCCGAAAGATTGTTTTCCAAACAAATTGCCTGCCATAACAACATTCAACAGCAATATTTAAAATTGAATTCGGTTATAAATCTCAACCTAATCCGTGTTTATTATAAAGATTAAAAATTCAATTATATTGAAAAACACAAATTGATTTCGTAATGCTGAGTAACTTCTATTCAGAAATTAAATGAAAGAAATTTAAACTTATTATCAAAGGAGGTTATTATGTCGCTTCGTCCGGTTAAAAAGATAATAAAGGCAAAGCCAACAATTGAAGGTGCCGGAGTAAGCCTTCGCCGCGCTGTTGGATTTGGTGATCCTTCGGAAACTGATCCGTTTCTTCTTTTGGACGATTTTAGAAATGAAAATCCAGAAGATTATCTTGCGGGCTTTCCGTGGCATCCTCACCGAGGAATTGAAACTATAACTTACGTGCTTGCAGGAAGAGTTGAGCACGGCGACAGCATGGGCAACAAAGGCGTTATCTCATCCGGCGATATTCAATGGATGACTGCAGGCAGCGGAATAATTCATCAAGAAATGCCGAAGGGAGATACTGTTGGAAGAATGCACGGCTTCCAGTTGTGGGCAAATCTTCCCGCAGCATTAAAGATGACTTCTCCGCGCTACCAGGAAATTAAATCACCTGACATCCCAGAAATTATAGACGATGACGGAACAAAAGTTAGAATTGTCTGCGGAAATTTTTGGGGAAAGAAAGGTCCAGTTGAAGGTATTGCTGCCAATCCAATTTACATAGATGTAATGGTTCCTGCAGGCAAGAAAAAATCTTTATCTGTTGATACAAGGAATAATGCATTCGCTTATGTGTTTGAAGGCTCCGGAAAATTCTGTAATGCTTCTGGTCCGCTTTCGGTACCGACAGAAAGCGTCGGCTGGATGGATACAACTCCTCCGGTTGAAGCTGACAACCGCTCTCTTATTCTTTTTGACAGCGGCGATGAAGTAACCGTGCAAGCCGGTGAAGAAGGTATCAGGTTTCTTTTAATATCCGGCAGACCATTTAAAGAGCCGGTCGCATGGTACGGTCCAATTGTAATGAACACTCAAGAGGAATTGAGAAAGGCATTTGAGGAACTTCAATCAGGTTCATTTTTGAAACGCAATGCCAAAAAAAAATGACTTAATTACAATACACATAAATTCAATACGAAAGCTGATCTCTCTGTTAATCTTTAAGATTAGTTTCCATTAATTGTGCAATACGTTCAGCCTGCATTGCAAAGGTTTCAAGCCGTGCTTCTATTACCTGCGGATAAACATTACCGTCTGTTTCGATTGTAAGAAAAGGAATGTTCATCTTACCGTTATAAATTTCAGGCAGTTTATAATTTTTGTCAGCTAATCTTTCGGCATAAATTTTATTTTCTATTTTCATTTCCGGCGCCGCAAGTGATTCTGTAAGCCGTGTAGGCATGCATCCAAACGGACCGAGATTTATAACGCCGCAATATTTATCTATCGTTTCGTGAAGCGCAACTCCAAGCGTTATTCCTGGTTCTCCTTTATATTCAAGCGGTATAATATGAGAGCTTCTTTTCAACAAGGTATCAACTTTTGTAAATGAAAATTTATAATAGCCTGTCTTCGCTAAGATTTTTTTAATCTTGAATTCGGCAATCCTCATATAAAAGACTCTGATAATCCTTTCGAGCTTTTTCTTGAAAGACGCATCCGGCTCAAGAAGCTTTTTCTTTACAAGATAATCAATGTAATAAATCCATTCGCTTATATAAGAATCTTTAAGAATAAATCCTTTCTTTGCGAAATGTTTGTTGAGCCATTTGTGGGAGAAGTGGTCGCGTCTTACATAAATCTCGCCGCAAAGCGCAATGTATTTTGCATGCTCGATTGGAACAGATTCCGGTACTTTTTCCTTTATAATTTTTGAAAATGTTTTTAATGACTTATAAATTTTTGCAGGTTCTTTTTCAATCAGCAGGTTGAGCTTGCTGTATTCCTCATAAAATATTTTCAATCCTTCATCCAGATTCTCGGCATGCGCCATAATTCCTGAACGGATATCATCAAGAACATCACTTATGAAAATGGTTTGAATAGCTCTCAATGCAAAGTTTGGACCTAAGCCGGCAAAGCCATCATCGTTCATCAAAATTAAAGTAGCGACATTCTTTAGTCTTTTTCTCTTGATAATTTGACGCAGGAAAACGGGATATTGTCCAAGTCTGCAGTTGCCTCCTCCCTGAACAATGAAGAAAGCAATGTACTGTTTACCATCCCATTTATTTTCAATATAATCAAGCAAAGAGCCTGCACAAAGGAGCAGCGGTAAGCATTCTTTTCCGGTTGCAACAGATCTGCCAAGCTTCAAAATATCCGAATTACCTTCCGGCATCGGTATAGCATTAAATCCCTGGCTTCTCAATCCGGCAGCAAACATCGGCGCCGCCAAATCTCCCATCGAAGGGATTAAGATATCAATCTGAGGATCGGACAGAGGCAGCTTCTCTCCGCCGGATGTTATAAAATATCCTTGAGCCGAATCGAAAATAATTTTTGCCGGAATAAAATCGCTAAAATCAGGATCTTTAATTTTATCTTGAACTCTTTTATAATTTTTAATGATATCGAGAGCAGCATCTATTCTTGTATTGATGCCGGCATCGGCAGTGTGCCCATCAAGCTCAAGTGTTAAAGACGGCTTGGTTCCCATTATCGAACGGAAAGTAGTTAGAAGCATAGAATCCGGACCGCATGAAAAGTTTGAAATATAGGTAGCAAACAACTGTGGATTCTCTTTAATAATGCGAGCGACTTTTAATATCTTCTTTCCGCCTTCCCAGTATTGATTATCATCTACAACTTGACCGCGGTAATCAAACATATCGAATGGAATGACGTAAACTCCGCGTGAAGCAAACTTTTTTGGAATACCTTTATTGGCAATTTCCGTAAAAGCATTATAAGGTCTGCCAACCAATACAATCGCCATCTCTTCAGGATTTTGCTTTAAGAATTTTAAGAACTCTTCGCCCATTTCAAAAAGTTCTTTCTGAAATTCTTCCTGCATTTTTAAGGCATGATGAAATGCCGATTTAATTTTTCCTTCATCTGCAATCCCCATTTGCATTGCAGCTTCGATGAATTTGTTCTCCTCTTTATCAAATCCATTTGCAAAATTGAAATCCGGAGTAATGACTCTTTTACCTGATAACAAATCTTTGAAAGTTTGTTTTAAATAAAATGTTTCACCGCTTACAAAAACGCAAGTGCTGTTTGTGTCTATTCTATGATGACCATCTTTACCGGGATTCTCAACATACATTTCATATATTTCAGGCATGAAATAATAATCCGGATTTTTTTGAATTAAATCCGAGAACAATCCCAGTGATAACTGCGCGGGATAACAGAATGAAGTTGTCTCGCGCTCCAAACCGTTTTCATCAACTGCATCCGATAGAATTACTTTGAATCCAAGACTTGTAAAGAAATTATAATATAAAGGGAAAATTGTGTGCGTATGGAATGATTGATTTATACCGATAGTTTTTGCGTCGGCAGGCAGTTCCGCTTTCAGTGCATACTTCCCAAACATCAGGTTCTGCCGCCGTTGAACAAAATCAAATTTTTCTGCTTCAACTTTTGTTCTATTGATTACGTTATAATATTTATTGCAAGCGCCTCCGAAAGGATAAGTCTTCCCTTCAACTTTTATAAGATTTATTGAACAAGCAAGGTCGCATTTTTCTTTTCCGCCGTAGCAGATGAAAGGGTTTCTATAACTTACTTCCCTCTCCGACAACTGCTTCAGAGAATATTCACCGGGTTTCATCAAGCCGAGATCAATTTTCTCTTTTATTTCAAGGGCAACTCCAAAAGCGCCCATCAAGCCAGGTTCCGGCGGAACTATAATTTCCTTTCCGGTTAACGCTGCCATAGCAATCGGTATGGCTTTGTTATAGCAAACTCCGCCTTGCATAAAAATCTTTCTACCTACCGGTCTGTTTCCCTTTACACGGTTTACATAGTTCATACAGATTGAATAAACAAGACCGGCAACAATATCATCCTTTGCAATATTTTCCTGCTGCGCAGTTTTAATGTCGGAGCTTATAAAGGCAGAACACTGATCGCTAAAGTTTGGAGGCATCTCACCCATCATTGCAATCGGTTCAATGTCGGTTACTTTTATACCGAGAGATTCGTATGCAGACTCTTCAATAAAGGAACCGGTGCCTGCAGAGCAAGCTTCATTCATCGCATAATCAGCCGGAACCTTGTTTACAATGTAAGTGTACTTTGCATCCTGTCCGCCGATTTCAAAAATAGTATCAACTTCGGAATCAAAAAAAACAGCAGCCGCAGCGTGAGCTACAATTTCATTTATTACGCCTTCAGTTAAAGCATGCAGACCTGCAATCTGCCTGCCGGAACCGGTAGTGCCTACTCCAATAATTTTTATTTTCTCCGGAATTTGCCTCAGTAATTCCGAATAACATTTTTTGGAAGCTTCAACCGGATTACCGTGAGTATAAAGATAAACCGAACCCAGAATTTTATTATCAGATTTTCTTAATACTACTGCTTTAGTTGTTGTGGAGCCGACATCAAGTCCGAGAATGCAAACGTCGCCGTCTTCGGCTTTGCCTCTTTCCATCGATTTAAACTGAACATTACCAGAAAAATTTCTTAACGGCTGATGAAAGACAAACGAGCTGTTTCCGGAATGAAAAATATCTTTATGATTTTCAATTTCATTCACTTCTCTTTTAAGCCCGTAAATGGCGGCTCCAAGGGCTTCAAAGTAACCGGCTTCCGGTGGAATGTAAATTTCAGTTCCGTGATTTATGGAATTCTTTAAAAAATTTATTACCGCCGAATTCTTAGTTACGCCGCCGATAATCATTACTTTGCCGGGTTTAATTTTTTTTAGAAGCTCTTCAACCTTCTCAGCCATCATTAAAGATAATCCCGCAGCAACTTCAGCTTTTTGAATTCCCTTATTCAATGCATGGGTGCAATCAGATTTGCAGAACACCGAACATCTGCCCGACACTTTGAATGGTTCGGCATCTTTTGTCATTTCTACAACTTCATCGATTTCGAGATCCATTCTTTTTATCTGCTGGAGAAAAAATTCGCCCGTTCCGGAAGCACACTGATTCTTTGTAATTACATTTGAAATCTTTCCTTCATCATCTAATGTATAAACTATAAAAGTCTCACCGCCTAAAGATGCTATCGCCGAATAATCTTCATGATTTTTGTTTAGAAACGTAAATGCATATTCCGTTGCTTCAGGTTCTGAAATGCCGGTAAACTTTACAAGCTTCCTGAATTTTCTTCCGGTAACAACAACCGGAGACATATCAAGATTAAATGAGGAAAGATTTTCTTGAAAAGTTTTTCTCGGGTCTCCGTTATGTGGAATTGTTAAGACATTTTCTATTCTGATTTGTCTTTCAACTTCCTTAATTCTTACGAATGAAATTGAAGAAGCGCCGAGGCATGCGCCGATGATTTGCTTACCGGAAGAATTGCTTGCATTCATTTAATAATCGTAATAGAATAATTTCCCGACCCAAATATAAGCAACTGCTTTTCTAATTGTAATACCGAAATTAATTAATAATTGAGTCCTGCATAAAAAGCCGGAATATCATCCTCATTAAAGTAAGAATGAATTCCAAATACTAAACTCTTTGGCTTCCGGTTTTCACCGGAATGACTTTTTAGACTGAACATATAAATGGTAAGAATAAAATTAGCATTCTTAATTGTTCAAGTTACCCTTTCGTATCAAAGCGGAATAAAGATTTTCTCTTCTATAAATTGAAGGTCGTTCTTTCAATTTGGTAATCATATTATAACCCTCTTTTGAAAAAAGCTCTTTCAGTAATAAAAAGCTTACAGGAAACGGCACCCACGGATTCGATTTTTCAGTATCGTACTCAACAATTAAAAATGAACCTCCCGGTTTCAATTTATCCTTGTTTTTTTTGATAAATGAATTTTTCTCTTTAATGTAATGAAGCGAGTTCGCCATCAGTATTCCGTCTAAATTTGCTGGAAGGTCTTCATTCATAAAATCGTTGTAAATCTTTTTAATCTTAATTGAATTGGATTCACCGGGAATTTTATTAAGTGAAGATTTGTTTTTATCTACAGCATAAATAATACTGCCCGGCGAAAGTATACCGGCAAGAGCTATTGTAAAAGTTCCAGAACCGCAGCCTAAATCAACCCAAACTTGCTTGCTTTATTTTACAAGCGAATCATGCTTAATCAAATCGAAAGCATCTTCAGATCGCATAACTATCGTTAAAAATTTTTATCTTGTCTAACTTTATAACTTCACAATAATTTTTATTGCATGAATACAATTATGCCAATAACCAATCAGTATTCAAAATCTTTATTAATTCATTTCGATTATTCAGCAATGTTAAACACTCAGATCCGCAGTCTGAAGAAATTTAGGCGGTTTGCGGACCTTGGTTGCCTGTTCAAATCCGTAAGCAATTTTTAAGAGAACATTTTCACTCCAAGCTCTTCCGTAAAAAGAAATTCCAATCGGCAGTCCGAATACAAATCCCGCCGGAACCGTAATATGCGGGTAGCCGGCAACCGCCGCTAATTGAGAGCTTCCTCCGAGAAAATGATCACCGTCGACAAGATCAGTCATCCAAGCCGGACCATCAGTCGGAGAAACGAGAGCATCCAGATGAAACTTATCCATCACTGCATCAATGCCTTCTTTGCGGGTCAAACGATGATCCTTTGCCAAGGCATCAAGATATTTTTTATCCTTTAATGAACCGGTTTTTTCTGACCGCAAGAATAATTCCTGTCCAAAGTAAGGCATCTCCTCTTTTGCATGTTTATCATTAAACTCGATTAGGTCTTTAAGAGAGTGCATCTTAGTTTCGGGACCGCGATGTTCGAGATATTTTTTCATATCGGCTTTAAGCTCATACATCATCACCGTCATCTCTGAATCATCAACTTTACCAATTGCATCTATCTCAACCGGATCAATAAGAACCGCACCTTTCCTTTTCAAAACGTCAAGTGATTTTTCAATTACATCATCAACTTGAGGAAGAAATCCAAAATACTTCCGCACTACACCGATCCTCGCTCCTTGCAAACCGTCCGAATCAAGAAACTTAGTATAATCCGAATATGCTTTTCTTTTTTTATCCTCAGTAGCGCTATCTTCATGGTCAACACCTTGCATAGCACTTAATAAAATTGCTGCATCGCGAACTGTACGTGCCATTGGTCCAGCCGTATCTTGAGAATGGGATATCGGAATTATTCCAGCTCTGCTTACTAAGCCGACTGTAGGTTTAATTCCAACAAGTCCGTTCAAAGAAGAAGGACTAACAATTGAACCGTCAGTCTCGGTTCCAATAGCAATCGCACAAAGATTTGAAGCTGCAGCGGCACCAGAGCCAGAGCTTGAGCCCGAACAATTTCTATCAAGTGCATAAGGATTTTTCGTAAGACCTCCGCGACCGCTCCAGCCGCTGGTGGAATGAGTTGAGCGAATATTAGCCCACTCGCTCAAATTTGTTTTGCCGAGAATAAGTACACCAGCAGCCCGAAGCTGTTTAACGACAAAAGAATCCTTCACAGGTTTTGATCCAAGCAGAGCAAGAGAACCCGCGGTAGTTTCCATTTTATCTGCTGTATCAATGTTATCTTTTATAAGTACCGGTATTCCATGAAGCGAACCTCGTGCACCTTTTTCCTTTAATTCTTTATCCAGCGAATCCGCAATTGAAAGTACATCGGGATTTAATTCAATAATGCTGTTAATTGCCGGACCGTCTTTATCGATTTCTTTTATGCGCCGGATATAATGCTCTGCGATTGAACGAACGGTATATTTGCCGGACTTTAATCCCGCCGATAATTCATCTACTGTTATTTCATCTAAATCCGAGTTATTAATTTGCGCTTTACTAAACTGCCCTGCGGCTTTTTCTGCAAACGATAACGAAGGTAATGACACTGCAGCAATTCCACCAAGGACGCTTGTCTTCAAAAACTGTCTGCGGCTTTTGTTTGTTGCCGGTTTATCAGAATTACGCATAAAGAAATCTCCTTATTATTTTGAGTGAATGAGGAAAGATGAATTAAGACTTGAATACATTTATTTTCTTACGTTTGAGTGTAACTTAGAAAATAAAAAATATAAACTCAATAATTAAAGGATTTGATGATGGATTTAATCGTAATCTTCAACCAGATCCTACAAAAATTTCTTTGATCCAGCAAGATTACGATTAAGAATAATGACTTGTATACTGGCAGATAAATAAAGATCGCTATCGAATATTTTTTATATATTTAATTTATAAAGTACCAATTCCTTTAAATCTATTTTATCATAATTGCTAAAGCCGGCATCTTTAAAAAGTTTAGTTATAACTTCTGGCTTAATACGGTGTTCTAATGGAGGACCGAATTCTCCGGCTTTAAATTGCCATTCCAGTATTAAAATTCTTTTTGTAGAAACGCGGCGGGCTTCTTTCAACGCCTTAAGCATGTCGTCGGCTTCATGAAGCACAACACCAAAGAATGAAACATCAAAAGATTTATCTTGGAACGGCAGTTCTTCTGCAACAGCCTTTTTAAAGTTTCCAGAAGGAACATATTTCTTTGCTGCTTCAATCATTTCTTCCGAAACATCTATTCCCGATACGGAAATATTTTGCTTGGCAAAAGCTTCTGCAAATAATCCCGAACCTGTTCCAATATCCAATAAACTTTTTATAGCAATACCATCCATCGAAAGGCTTACGACCTTGTCAATCTCCAAATTAGAAATTCTCTCCGATGAGCGTAATCTCTCAACTCCACCGGAAAATCTTTTTTCATGCATTTTAGACTCCATAATAAGATATAAATTAAAAATAAGCGATTTAGATTTTAAAAACCGAGATCAAATTTTAACAATTTACATTATGAGATGATTATCAAGCCGGTATGATTCTTTAATAAATTGAAAATATTGGTAATTGTGACATGAAAAATGATGGCTATTGAAGAATACTCCATGCAAGGTAAAATCCGAATTGAAACCTTAAACTGTCTATTTAATAAAGATTCAAAGAGCGGTATAAAATAAATTCCACTTTATAACCTGTAGAATCTTGACAAGCTATGTTTTTGTCTTTATTTTTGATTTCCATTTTTGAAATAGAATTTATTCCGCGATAGCTCAATGGTGGAGCATTCGGCTGTTAACCGAAGGGTTGCAGGTTCGAGCCCTGCTCGCGGAGCCAAAAATCCCAGAAAATAAAGCTGGGATTTTTTGTTTTTAGTCCACTATAAAATATACATATCTGAAAAAACTGCTGAAAAGAACTTATAAGTGCGGTAAAAATAATTCTCTAAACTAATCCTATTCCCGGTGTATCAGTTAAAACCAACTTACCATTAAGAACCTTCGTTCCTCTGTAAGGATCATTTTTAATTAATAAATTACCGTCAAGATCAGCCCAGTCAACCATAGGGGATAATTGCGATGCAGCAGAAATTCCGCAAGAAGTCTCTGTCATGCAGCCAAGCATAACCTTCATTCCTAGCGAGCGTGCAAGTAAAAGCATTTTATGAGCTTCCCTCAATCCGGTGGACTTCATCAGCTTTATATTTATTCCATCAAAGACTCCATGTACCTTAATTACATCCGGAAGCCTTTGAACGGATTCATCACCAATAATTGGCAAAGGACTTCTTTCGGTTATCCAGGCCATATCATCCAGCATTTCTTTTGGCATAGGCTGCTCAACTATTTCAACATTTCTCTCTTTCAACCAATTAATCAGATCAAGAGCATAATGCTTATCTTTCCAGCCCTGGTTTGCATCAACTCTAATCGGCTTATCAGTAATCGAGCGAATCACCTCAATTAATTTCTTATCATCCTCACTTCCAAGTTTTACTTTTAATATTTTATAGATTTCTGCCTCTTTTACTTTTTGTTTTACAACTTCAGGAGTATCTATCCCAATGGTAAAATCCGTATAGGGCGCTTTATCTCGATCAAAGCCCCAGATTGCATACCATGGCTTTTTAAGAAGCTTACCAACAAGATCATGAAGTGCTATATCAACTGAGGCTTTTGCTGCAGAATTCTTTTCCGCAATCGAATCTACATAGTTGAGAATATTTTCCATATCAAAAGGATCTTTAAACTGTTCAAGATTTACTTTGGAAAGAAATGCAACTGCTGTTTCCTGATTTTCTCCAAGGTACGGAGGCATGGAAGCTTCTCCATGCCCGACAATTCCTTCAAACTCTATTTCCGTTAAAATAACTGGTGTAGTAGTACGAGAACTTTTCGCAATTGTAAAGAGATGTTCCAGTTCAAGTGTATAAGGTTTAAAAGTTAATTTCATTTTTCTGTTCTTCTTAAAATTTGTAGCAAAAACATCTGAAGTAAATTTGGATATGTGAGTTGCTAATCCGCCAGCCTCTTATAACTACTAGCAAACCGCTTGACTTTATAAAGTTACTTAGATTCTGTTTCATAATTCAATTACTTTTTTTAATGAGTATTATGTCCCTAAGGAATAATCAGATGTTTTTAACAATAAAATATATTAAGTAAGAAGTTATAAAATCAATAATTATATGATGTATTTATTTTGATTGGAATCATTTTAAAATTAATAGAACCTTATTTTTCTCAGCACATCATAATCTAGTTTAATTTGAATTGCCGCCTATTTTCGATAAATTTGTCGATATTTTTTATAAAAATTAAGTTGAAAAATGCGGTATCCCTTTGCAGAAATAGAACCCAAATGGCAGAAATTTTGGGAAGAAAACAAAATTTATAAGACGAATTTTTCCGAACTAGACAAAAAATTATATTGCCTTGTCATGTTCATTTATCCTTCCGGTGCAAAGCTTCACTGCGGACACTGGTATAATTACGGTCCAACCGATACTTGGGCAAGGTATAAAAAGCTTAAAGGCTTCAACGTCTTCGAGCCGATGGGATATGATGCATTCGGATTACCGGCAGAAAATTATGCGATTAAAACCGGCATACATCCCTACGACAGCACGATGACAAACATAAACGACATACGCCAGCAATTAAAACGCATGGGATGCATGTATGACTGGGATGCCGAGCTGATGACCTGCGTTCCCGAATATTATAAATGGAACCAGTGGCTATTCCTTCAGCTTTATAAAAAAGGATTAGCATACCGCAAAAATGCGCCGGTAAACTGGTGTCCGAAAGATCAGACAGTGCTGGCGAATGAACAGGTTCAATCCGACGGAACTTGCGAAAGATGCGGCACGCTTGTTATCCAAAAAAATCTTACGCAGTGGTTTTTTAAAATAACCGATTACGCAGAAGAACTGCTGCAGGATCTTGAAAAAATTAATTGGCCTGAAAAGACAAAGCTGATGCAGAGAAACTGGATTGGCAAAAGCATCGGTACCGAAGTTAAATTTAAAGTTGACGGCAGCGATGAAGTTATTACCGTCTTTACAACCAGACCCGATACTCTTTTCGGAGTAACTTATGTTGTCATCGCTCCGGAACATCCGCTGGTAAAAAAATTAACAAAGCCGGAATATAAAAAAGGAGTTGATGATTATATTGACTCAATCAAATCATTAACCGAGATTGACAGAACATCAACGATAAAAGAGAAAACCGGTGTTCCAATTGGTGCTTATGCAATCAATCCCGTTAACGGAGAAAAAATTCCGATTTGGATTGCAGACTATGCTCTGTTAACATACGGAACCGGCTGTGTAATGGCAGTCCCGGCTCACGATGAAAGAGATTTTGAGTTTGCAACAAAGTTCAAGCTTCCAATCAGAAAAGTAATTTTAGCTCCGGGTTCAAAACCTGAAGATGAATTTAAAGAAGCTTTTACTGAAGTTGGTAAGCTGATCAATTCCGGTTCATTTAACGGACTAAATTCCGATAACGGCATTGATAAGATAAGCGAGTTTGTAGAGAAAAATAATTTAGGCAAGAGAAAAGTAAATTACCGTCTGCGTGATTGGCTCATCTCGCGTCAGAGATATTGGGGTACACCGATTCCAATTATTCATTGTCCTAAATGCGGCGAAGTTCCGGTTGAAGAAAAAGATTTGCCGGTCAAACTTCCTTATGATGTTGAATTTAAACCCGGCGGTGAATCACCGCTAACTACCAGCAAAGAATTTTATGATGTAAAATGTCCGAAGTGCGGAAGCAATGCACACCGCGATCCAGATACGATGGATACGTTCGTTGATTCATCCTGGTATTACTTTAGATATTTGAATCCGAAGTTTGAAGATAAAATTTTCGATTCAAATTTAACTGACAACTGGGTACCGGTTGATATGTATGTCGGAGGCGCCGAGCATGCTACAATGCATCTTTTATATGCGCGCTTCATACATAAATTTTTAAGAGATCTTGGATTAACAAATTCTGATGAGCCTTTCCTTAATTTGATCCATCAAGGCACTATTACCAATCAGGGTGCTAAGATGTCAAAGTCTAAAGGCAATGTAGTTAATCCGGATGAGTTTACTTCTAAGTTCGGCGCAGATGTTTTCAGGCTTTACTTGATGTTCATGGGACCGTATGAAATGGGCGGTGACTGGAGTGATAAAGGAATTGCAGGCACAGACAGATTTGTCCAGCGGACTTACGAACTTTTCAGCCGCTTTAATGACTGCTTAACTAAATCTCCGGCAAAAGACATTTATGACATCGAAAAGCTGAGTGAAGATGAAAAAGCAGTTTACAGAAAAGTAAATCAAACGATCAAAAAGTATGATGACGAAATAAATAACTTCAGGTTCAACACGGCAATTGCTGCTCTGATGGAACTGCTGAATGAGCTTTCCAAATCATTGGAAAAATGTTCCGGGGAAATTCAATCTTATACACTTGAAAGATTCGGGACAATGCTTGCGCCTGTAGCACCTCATCTTGCAGAAGAATGTCTGCATGCAGCCGGGAGAAAAGTTTCCATTTTCAAAAACACTGTTTGGTTTGAACCGGATGCAAAGGCATTAATTGAAGACAAAGTGATGATTGCTGTTCAGGTAAACGGAAAGTTGAGGGCAACAATAGAAGCTGAAATGAATTCAGATCAATCAACAGTAAAAGAAAAAGTTTTCAGCGACGAAAAAGTTGCGAAACATCTTGAAGGCAAGACCGTAGTGAAAGAAATTTTCGTTAAGAATAAGATTTATAACATCGTCGTTAAGTAGAAACAGTTAATTATAGAAAGAAATTTATGCTCGATTTAAAATTCATACGTGAAAATCCAGGATTAGTCAGACAAGGATTGTTAAACAAAAACTCAAGAGACATTGTAAGCGAAGTTCTTTCGCTTGATGAAGAACGCCGCTCCTTAATCATAAAGACTGATGAATTAAAAGCAAAGCGCAACCAGGCTTCTGCTCAAATTCCTCAGATGAAGAAAGCCGGACAGGATACAAATCCGGTGCTTGCAGAAATGAAATTAGTTTCAGACCAGATTGCTGAACTAGACGGACAGTTAAGAGACGTTGAGAATAAAATTGATACAATTCTTTTTGCAACTCCTAATGTAGCTCATTCATCGGTTCCGGTTGGAAGATCTTCTGAAGAAAATGTTGAAGCAAGGAAATGGCTGCCAGAAGGATTTTCTTTTAAAAATGATTTTAAAGTATTAGACCACGTAGAGCTTGGGAAGAAATTAAAGATACTTGACTTTGAAAGAGGAACAAAAATTTCCGGTTCGGGATTTCCGCTTTATACTGATAAAGGTGCAACTCTGGAACGCGCATTGATAAACTTCATGCTTGACTTTCATCTGCAAAGACACGGCTACAAAGAAATTTTTCCTCCGTTCCTTGTTAACCGGGATTCCATGAAAGGAACCGGACAGCTTCCTAAAATGGAAGATGACATGTACTTTATTGAAAAAGATGATTTGTTTCCGGTTCCAACAGCAGAAGTACCAATTACAAATATCTACCGGAATGAAATTTTACCAGAAAGTGAATTGCCGGTAAAGTATGTTGGTTACTCCGCTTGCTTTAGAAGAGAGGCAGGCTCATACGGAAAAGAATCAAAAGGATTTTTGCGGGTCCATCAATTCAATAAAGTTGAGATGGTAAAATTTGTAAAACCTGAAACTTCATACGACGAACTTGAAAAGCTTGTTAAAGATGCCGAGGATATTCTTCAAGCTCTGCAGATTCCTTACCGCGTTCTTCTACTTTGCACAGGAGATTTAAGTTTCTCTGCGGCAAAATGCTACGACATAGAAACATGGTCGCCGGCAGAAAATAAATGGCTCGAAGCATCTTCATGCAGTAACTTCGAAAACTTCCAGGCAAGAAGAGCAAACATTCGTTTTAGAAATGAAGCAACTAAGAAACCGGAATTTGTTCACACTCTCAATGGTTCAGGTTTAGCTACAAGCCGGCTTATGGTATCGATTCTTGAAAATTACCAAACGCCGGAAGGAAAGGTAATCGTTCCCAAAGCGCTTCAAAAGTATACTGGATTTGATGTGATTGGTTAGAATGTGCATTTGCACTTAAAGTGATTTTATTTATACATTGCGTTATTGCGGATTAAGTTTAGTAAACCATTATAATTTTAAATGGAAAATCTTTTCACGCTTAAAAAATATTTCGCGCGGTACAAGAAGAAATTAATTTTAGGCATAATTTTCATTATACTTTCAAATGCCGGCACAGTTTACGTCCCTATTCTTGTAAAGAACGCAATAAACCACTTAATGCGCGGTACAAATATATACGTGCTGGTTATTGATGCGCTGTTGATAATCGCTTCGTCGCTTTTTGCCGGTATCTTTACATATCTTATCAGGCAAACAATAATAGTTGTCTCGCGCGAAATTGAATACGATCTTCGTTACGATTTCTGGAACCATATTCAAAGACTTCCCTTAAAATATTTCCAGAACAATTCAACCGGGAACATAATGGCTCATGCTACTAATGATATTAATGCAGTCAGGTCGTTCCTCGGTCCATCAGTTATGTATTCGGTTGATACTTCCGTTACGCTGATTATGGTACTGTCAATAATGTTTTCGTTAAATGTCAGCTTGACAATTTATTGCCTGCTCCCTCTTCCATTCTTATCGATTCTTGTTTATAAAGTCGGAAAGAAGATCCACGAAAAATTCACGACTATCCAGGAAAAATTTTCAGAAATAACAACTAAAGCTCAGGAAAATTATTCCGGCATAAGAGTTATTAAATCTTACGTTCGCGAAGATAACGAGGTTAATGAGTTCACTAAACTCAGTACAGATTATCTTAAAAGAAACATGAGCATGGTAAGATATCAGGCTATGCTTCAACCAACTCTGTTTTTATTAACCGGATTATCAATCATAATTGTAATTTGGGTTGGCGGTATCAAAGTAATAAATGGAAGCACCAATCTTGGTGATGTTGCCGCTTTCATAATTTATCTTGGAATTCTTATTTGGCCCATGATTGCATTTGGCTGGGTTACAAACATGGTACAGCAGGCAGAAGCAAGCATGAAGAGACTAAATAAAATTTTTTCTGAGCCTTATGAAATAGATGATTCTCAATCTACCAATAATTCAATTACAGATATCAAAGGCAGAATTGAATTTAAAAATCTTTCTTTTAGATACAGCGAGAACCATCCTTATGTTTTGAAAAATATTAATCTTACAATCCCTGAGGGTTCTACTATTGCAATTATGGGATATACCGGTGAAGGTAAAACTACTCTGATAAATTTAATACCGCGTTTATACGACTGCACCGAGGGTGAAGTTCTTATTGATGGTAATAATGTAAAAACTATTCCTCTTAAAACTCTCCGTACGAATATCGGATTAGTGCAGCAGGAATCATTTCTGTTCTCGGATAATATTTACAATAACATTTCCTACGGACTCAGAGAAATTAATAAAGATAGGGTTGTTGAAGTTTCCAGAACCGCTGCATTTGAAAAAGATGTAGAATCATTTCCAAATGGATTTGAGACTATTATAGGAGAACGAGGAATTACAATGTCTGGTGGTCAAAAGCAGCGCGCATGCCTCGCCCGTGCACTTGCAATCGATCCGAAAATTCTAATACTGGATGATTCATTTTCTGCAGTTGATACAAACACAGAAGAAGAGATTCTCAAGAATTTAAAAAAGTTTATGCAAAACAGGACGAGCATAATTATCAGTCATCGTATTTCAACTGTTAAAGATGCTGATAAAATTATAGTTCTATCCGGCGGCAGAATCGCAGAAGAAGGCACCCATGATGAACTTGTTTCATATGGCGGTATATACGCCGACCTTCATTATAAGCAGCTGCTTGAAAAAGAATTGGAAGAATTAAAGTGAGAGGGATATGGATAATTCGATAATTGCCTTTTTCGAAACCACGCCTAAAGAAAAGAAATACTTGAAGAGTAAATTCGATAAATACTTTGAGCTGAGGTTTTATCCGGAGATACTTGATTTCGGAAATTCCGAACTAATAAAAGATGTTGACGTAGTTTCTCCGTTTATTTATTCAAATCTTACTCAGGATGTATTGTCGAAAGCAAAACATCTTAAGCTGATTGCGACACGCAGTACAGGCTTTAATCATATTGATATTCAGACTGCGAAGGCAAAAAATATTTCCGTAGCTAATGTTCCTTTTTACGGCGAGAATACAGTTGCTGAGCATACTTTTGCGTTAATACTTGCTTTGTCAAGGAACCTTCATCGCGCTTATGTTAGAACAATCAGCAACAACTTCGCTCTCGAAGGTTTGCAGGGCTTTGATCTTAAAGGAAAAACTTTAGGAGTAATCGGTGCAGGTAATATTGGTGTTCATGTAATTAAGATTGCAAAAGGCTTCGGCATGAAGGTTCTGGTTTACGATGTTAAGCCGAACCATATGCTGACTGAGCTGCTTGATTTCAAATACGCATCTTTGGACGAACTGCTTGAAAACTCAGACATAATTACTTTGCATTGTCCTTACAATCAGCATACTCATCACCTAATCAATATGGAAAATATTTCAAAGGTGAAGAAAGGTACGTTGTTCATAAATACCGCACGAAATGGAATTGTCGAGCCCAAGGCACTTTACCATGCTATTGAGAATGGAATTTTCGGTGGTGCAGGACTTGATGTATTCGAAGGCGAGGAATTATTAAAAGAAGAAAATCAGATGCTTACAAAGAATGTTTCGGTCGAACATCTTGAAGCAATTTTAAAAAGAAATATTCTTTTAAGAAACGAAAAGGTAATAATTACGCCGCATATGGCTTTCGATTCAATTGAAGCAGTAGAAAGAATTATGGATACGACAGTTGAAAACATAAAAGCATTTTTAGGCGGGGAAAGTTATCATAAAGTAATCTAGGAATTTATGGCTAACGATTATAAAAGCGAAGATGAAGTATTAGGCAAAGCGTACGATTCCAAGTTGATGAAAAGGCTTCTTAAGTATATAAAGCCATATAGGAAGTACGTTATTTTCGCAATCATATTGAATGTGGTTGTTGCTGGGCTCGGTCCGCTCCGTCCATATCTGACTAAAGTAGCCATCGATAAATATATAGCACATTCTGATTATAAAGGATTACTCGTCATTGTATTGATATTATTCGGCACTCTTTTGCTTCAGGCTGTAATTCAATATTTTCTTACTTATTATACGCAATATATCGGACAAAAGACTATTTATGATTTGCGCGTACAAATCTTCTCGCACACGCAAAAACTTGCACTTAGATTCTTCGATAAAACACCTATTGGAAGAATTGTAACACGCGTAACTAACGATGTCGAATCATTAAATGACTTATTCTCATCCGGAATTGTAATGGTATTCAGCGATGTCTTCATCATCTTCTGGATACTTGTTTTTATGTTCGCAATGGATGTAAAACTTTCACTCGTAACGTTATCCGTTTTGCCAATTCTTATTTACGGAACTTTTTTGTTCAGAAGAAAAGTTAGGGAAAGTTACCGCGATGTTAGACTTCATTTAGCTAGATTAAATGCCTACATGCAGGAACATGTTACCGGTATGAACGTGGTTCAGATTTTTCATAAAGAAAAAGAAGAGCTTAAAAAGTTCGCAAGCATTAATAATGATTACCGTGAAGCAAACATACATTCAATTTTTTATTATGCTATGTTTTATCCGAGCGTTGAGCTGCTGAGTTCTGTTGCTGTAGGATTAATTATCTGGTACGGAGGCGGAGAAATTGTCCGCAGCAATCTTACCATCGGAATCTTGTTTGCTTTCCTTCAATATACCGAAATGTTCTTTAGACCTATCCGAGATCTCTCGGAAAAATATAACATTATGCAGACTGCAATGGCTTCTTCGGAAAGAATATTTAAGCTCTTAGACAATAAAACAATCATCAAGAATCCCGAACTTCCAGTTAAAGTTGAAATTGTCAAAGGAACAATTGAATTTAAAAACGTATGGTTTGCATACAACGAAGAAGAGTACGTGCTGAAAGATGTTTCATTCAAGATAAATCCCGGTGAAACGGTTGCAATCGTTGGTCATACCGGTGCGGGAAAGACAAGCTTAATCAGCATTCTTTCGCGCTTCTACGATATTAACAAAGGCTCAATTCTTCTTGATGGAATTGACATTAAGACGATGGATAAGAAAGAATTAAGAAAATATATTTCTATTGTCCTTCAGGATGTCTTTTTGTTCTCCGGTACTATCCGATCTAACATAAGTATGAACAACGACGAAATTCCTATGGAGAAAATAATTGAAGCATCAAGAATTGTGGGCGCAGAAAGATTTATCGAGCAGCTTCAAAACAAATATGATGAAGTTGTTAAAGAACGAGGTGCTACTTTAAGTGTTGGTCAAAAGCAGCTTATATCATTTGCACGCGCTCTTGCATTCGATCCAAAAATTTTAATTCTTGATGAAGCAACTTCAAGTGTAGATACGGAGACTGAAATTCTTATTCAAAAAGCAATTGAAAAGCTTCTAGTAGGAAGAACTGCAATTGTAATTGCTCATCGACTTTCCACAATCCAAAATGCTGATAATATAATTGTCATGCACAAAGGTGAAGTGAGAGAGATGGGTAATCATCAAGAGCTGCTTGCAAAACGCGGAATCTATTATAAGCTCTATCAGCTTCAATACAAAGACCAAGAGATTGTTAAAGCTGGCTGATTTGCGTTACTGGATACTTGATACATATTTAGAATAAAGTATCTAGTATCCAGAATCTAGCATCGAGAATATTGCCTAATTGAATTTCAATTCTTAAATTATAAACAAAAATTACAGGAGTTCAGCCATGCCAAAAGTAAGGTTCATGACTCTTGCCCGTCATATTATCGAAGGTGAAAAAAAACATCCCGAAGCGACGGGCGAATTATCAAAGCTTCTTTCAGATCTTTCATTAGCTGCTAAGGCTATTTCACTTGAAGTTAACAAAGCCGGGCTTGCCGATATTCTCGGATTTACCGGCAATAGCAATGTTCACGGCGAACAAGTAAAAAAGCTCGACATGTTTGCCCATGATTTAATCTTCAGAGCGATGGACCACGGCGGACATTTATGCGTAATGGCATCAGAGGAAGAGGAAGATATTATTCATATACCTTCGCAGCACAAACTCGGTAAATATGTTCTCCTCTTCGACCCTCTTGACGGCTCCTCAAACATTGATGCCAATATTTCTATCGGGACTATCTTTTCGATTTATAGAAGAATTACACCGGAAGATAAACCAGGTACACTTGAGGACTGCCTTCAGCAAGGTATCAATCAGGTTGCCGCGGGATATATTGTCTACGGCTCAAGCACAATTTTTGTTTATTCTGCAGGCGAAGGCGTACACGGCTTTACACTAGATCCATCTTTCGGCGAATTCCTGCTTTCACATGAATATATTAAGATTCCTAAGAAGTCGAAAATATATTCTATCAACGAAGGCAACTACCTCTATTGGCATCCAGGACTAAAAAAATATATCAAGTATCTTCAAGAAGAAGATGCAAAGACAGACAGACCGTATTCTTCTAGATATGTAGGCTCAATGGTAGCGGATATTCACCGCAGTCTTTTATACGGCGGTATATTTATGTATCCATCTGATTACCGGCATCCGCAGGGCAAGCTGAGACTTATGTATGAATGTAATCCAATGTCATTCATTATCGAAGCCGCTGGAGGAATGGCTACCAACGGAAAGCAAAGAATACTTGAAATACAGCCAAAGAGCCTTCACGAAAAAACGCCGATCTTTATCGGCAGCGAAGAAGATGTGAAAATGGTCGGAGAGTTCATGGCAAAAGAAGAAGTGAATAGTGAAATTTATTTGAGCAGCAAATCATAAACTCATAGAAGCAAATATTCGAGATTTCATTATTTATTTATAAAAATGAAGGCAGACGCTGATTTGAATTATTTCAATCCGAGCTTTTTTTCTTTTGATAAAAGCAGAATAGATTCTTTTATTCTGTTCTTCCTTGTCTCAGGAAGCTTTGCTGTTTCAATCCAGCCGAGGAATTGTTTCTGATTTGTTTTGGATAGACTTTTAAAATATTTCTCGGCTTTTTTATTCTTAGAAAGTTCTTGTTCAAATTCTTTTGTCATTTCAAACTTTAGCTGGGGTTTGTCATTTTTAAACCACGTCCCGTTTTTCTTTGCGGCATTTATTTTTGATAGTCCAAATTCATTCATACGGTTTTCTTTTATTAATTCCTCTGCCCTTTTCTTATTCACTTCGGACCATTTGCTGTTTTCATTCCTTGGTGTAAACTTGCGAACGTACTTTTCATCGTCAATTTTCTTTATTATGCTGTCAATCCAGCCCCAACACAAGGCTTCGTCAAGTGCTTCTTTATAATTTATTGAAGGTTTCTCCGACTGCTTATTGTAGTAAACCATCCAGATGCCCTCAGACTTGTCATGATGAAACGAAAGCCAATGTTTCCATTCCGACAATTTACGAAAATATATTTCTTTCATAGATATTTCTAATAAAATTATAATTGAATTCTCAAATAAATAATTACGTTAGTGAAGTGATTTTCACACATGCAAAATATTTGTTATTATGCGTTGATTTTAACTCACCCCTTTTTGACATTTATATTTTTGAACTTCTCTCTTTGTAAACCGCGTCATTCCATTGTCTCTTATGAAGTTCAAAATATCAATCATACTCATGCCGTAATTATACCTATACCGGAAATCCAGGCAGCTTAAATTTTCACACTGATAAAAATTACATTCGTTACAGAATGATATTCCTCCTTTGAGTAGTTTCAAATCATCTTTACATTTCTTTTTTAGAAACGCACTCTGCTTATTCCGAGGACGACAACCTGTACCTTTGTTTAAAGGTGAATTATTTTTGAATGCAAGATACGTACAGCAAACAGCGCAGTTCATGCCACAAGGTGCTATTAATTTTGTGTTAATAGTTTCCCGTATTCTTAAATATTCTATTTTATTTTTCTTCGCCTGGGAATTGTTCCGAATTCTGTATAAGAATGCAAGCCTCTTTTCATTTTTTGCGGAATAATTATCTGGAGAATAATTAACGTAATACTTGCTATACCCGTAATAAAAATACCGAAATAAATAATGATTTTATTATGGTAAGTAAAACCGTACATCATAATAATTACTCCGGTCAGCAGTATAATCGAAGTTATGACTGCACTATTCATCATTAGATCTTTTCTTTGCCGCGGCATATTATCTCCCTGATTTTTTATTAAATGATAATTTTAAAAGTTCCTTTATAATTCAAAAAAAATAATTGATAATTAATTTTCATCGTTAAAACATTTTAGAAAAAATTATTGGGTAAAATATTTTTTCATAGTATTGTAGCATGACTTCATGGTTTTTGAATTACTCCCGCCAAAGGTTCATCTGCCATTGTCAAAAATTATTATTTTATATCGGAGCTCTACCTCATTCACAATACTCTAATCCTAAACACAGTGTGTTGATAGAACTCTTACACAACTTAATCAATTTTTTATTGAAATACAGAAAAATTTTTTAATCCTTTGATTTCCAAATTTAAAGTCTCTAGGATAGCGAAGTTCTTTCGGATTATTTAAATCCTCAAATACTCTGTAAATTGATCATTTTGGCAGGAATTTATATGTATTTGTTCAACTATCATTTATTTTAGGCTAATGGAATGATTTCTAAAGTTGACGGAAAGATTTCCTATTCCAATGCTTACATTTCTGAAACTGACGGAACGATTTCCCGGAATGATGGATTATTTTCTTGAACAAGCTAAGTAGTTCGCTTTAATAAAATGAATTAATATTACGATTACTAATAAACATTCCTGTTTAAAATTACTAAAGAAGGAATGCTTTCCTTAATCTTCTAAAAAATTAAAAAGAATTTCAATAATCAGAAGTCGGATGACTTTCTTCTATTTGCGGATTCCTTTGCGTGGCTATTGAAAAGATATGAAAGACTACTTATTTCCGTTTAGACTTTTTAATCTATAAGTAATTAGTTTTGCAAGTTCTTCTACAGAAATGCCCTGCAATTTTACTTTAGCATTTCGAATTGTTACAAGCGGTTCGTCGCCTTCCCCGATAACATATTTATAAAGATCGAAACCAAGTCGGTTCCTATCGTTTGTAATTGGTAAATATTGAGTTAAATCATTTACAACGCTATAAACTTTTTTTTCAATTGATTCCGCCGGCGTATTTATATCTCCGGGAGTTGACGATAAAGACATATTTGTTTCCTAAATATTTTCTTTGCAAAAATACCTTAGCAAGTAGAAATCTGCAACACATTTTATGTGCCTAATCAAGAAAAATTGTAACCAAAAAAAGAAAGTTGGAAAGTGTAAACCGGCTTGAAATTTTTTTTAACTGAAGTTACGCAAAACAATGTCTCCCTCATCTCTAACTTGTTTCGAAATCTCCTTATCGCAAGGTTTTTATATGATGAAAAAAGTTCAGCATGACATTTTTTATGTTCTTGCCTAACTTCATCTATTTAATAATATTTTGATAATTGAACTAATATTGGAACTAAAGTGCAGTTATGGCTAAATTAACAACGCTTTTTAAAGAAATTTAGGCGAATATTTTTGGACTTTACCGGAATAAAAAAGCTTTTAATCATCAGGCTCAGCTCACTGGGTGATATTCTTTTATCCACTCCTTTAATCCGTTCGATTAAAATAAAATATCCTGATATCTCAATCGATTTTCTACTCAAAGAACAGTATAAAGAAATTCTTCTATTTAATCATTATCTTTCAAATGTAATTGAATACAAAACCGGAAAGATTGATAAGAAGAATCTCATCGGTTTGCTTCGCAAAAATAATTATGATCTTGTCATTGATCTTCAAAATAATTTTAGATCCGGAAAGATAAATAGAAAATTAAATGTGAAGTTTGTTAAATTTAATAAGAGAACACTGGATAAAATTCTTTTAGTTAAATTCAAAATCAACAAACTTAAGGATGCACCGCAAATACCGGTAAGATACTCGCAGTCTCTTACAGATTTTTCTCTTGATGATAATGGACTCGATTTATTTATTCCTAAGAATACTTCAACCCAACTAATCGATGAGGAACTATATATTGGTTTTGCACCTGGTTCGAGGCATTATACTAAAATGTGGCTGAAAGAATATTACATCGAACTTGGAAATATGCTGGTTAAGGAAGGATATAAAGTAGTTCTGTTTGGCGGGAAAGATGATCTTCAGATATGTTATTATCTTTCCTCAAAGATTACCGGTTCAATAAATCTATCTAATGATAATAGAGTAATTAATATTGCCGCCGATATGAAGAGATGTAAAGCAGTTGTATGCAACGATTCCGGTTTAATGCATGTTGCATGCGCCTTAAAAATACCTGTGCTTACATTCTTCGGATCAACTGTAAAAGAATTTGGCTTTACGCCATATAAAAACAAAAGTGTAGTTGTGGAGAACGAAGGCTTGTATTGCCGTCCATGTTCGCATATTGGGAAAGACAAATGCCCGGAAAAGCATTTCAAATGTATGAAAGAGTTAACGCCTGAATCAGCTTTTGACAAATTAAAATTATTATTGAATACTAAATGAAGAAAATTTGGTTTATTATTTATAATGTTATCGTTATACCTGCGCTGTATATCCTGATCCGTACAGCAGGAATTTTTAATAGCAAGGTAAAGCGCGGAATAGAAGGAAGAAAAAGAATTTTTGAAGAGCTTATTCTTAACGCCGCAGCACTGGACAAAACGAAGAAACTTATCTGGTTCCATTCGTCGTCACTTGGAGAATTTGAACAAGCTAAACCGATTATCGAAGAGTTGAGAAAAGACATAGGCATTAATATTCTTGTCACATTCTTTTCGCCGTCCGGATATGAAAACTCACGCAAGTACCCGTACGCTGATTTAATTTCTTACATTCCTTTCGACACTTATTCTAATGCAAAAAGGTTTATTCAGATAGTACATCCCAGCCTTGCTATTATTATGCGGTATGATTACTGGCCTAACATTGTTTGGGCAATGAGTAATCTTAAAGTCCCCAGTTTTATTGTAGATGCAACCATGAAACCAGATTCATCAAGGAAGTATCCGCTAATAAAAAATTTTCATGAGATTTTATACAGTAGCTTTACTAAAATCTTAACCGTCTCTGAAGTCGATTCCAAAGGATTTAAAATGTTCGGCTGCACGGATTCTCAAGTACATGCCGTTGGTGATACAAGATTTGATAGAGTTTATCAAAGAAGCATTACAGCGCGAGAAAGAAATTTAATAAAGGAGGAAATCTTAAATGGGAAAAAAGTTTTTGTTGCCGGAAGTACATGGGAAAGCGATGAGGAAGTAATTCTTCCCGCTTTCATGACGCTTTCGAAATACGATAAAGACGTCATTCTGATTATTGCTCCTCATGAACCGACATTGCTGAACCTCGAAAAGATTGAGAATGAATTCTCAGGCAAGTTAAAGACCATCCGCTTTTCATTCTTAAATAATTATAAAGATGAACGAGTGATTATTATAGATTCGATCGGCATTCTACTTACGCTTTACACTTACGCTCATGCAGCTTATGTAGGCGGTAGTTTTAAACAAGGAATTCACAACGTACTTGAAGCCGCTGTTTACGGCATTCCGGTAATGTTTGGTCCGAAGATTGAAAACTCGCAGGAGACACAGAAGCTTTTAAGCCAGGGCGGTGGAATCCGAGTTACAAATAAATCGGAAGCTTACCGGCAGCTAAGAACACTTTTCAGCAATGAAGAATATCGCAAGGAAAAAGGAAAAATCTCATATGATTATGTTCAGGAAAATTTAGGCGCAACAGAGAAAATTCTAAAAGAGATTTACAAAGTTATCTGAAACGCCTTAAGCTAATTATTTACTCAACCATACTTTTTACTTAATCATTCCACCAAACTGATTTGTTCTTTGCTCTGTTTAGTGTAAGATAAAAAGAAAAGCATAGCGGCTAGGATTAAATAAGCAATTGTAAATTGATATGGTATCTGTTGAAATATTCCTGTTAATTGCCATGGGAAATACATATTTCCGTTGGGATTAGCTGAATGAATAACTCCGAAAAATGTAAACAATGCAGTTACTAGAAGATAAATACTTGCCTGCTTCAGTTTCCTATCAACCAGTTTTGCAGCAAATGCGCCCCACAACATTGCAGTTAATATGAATCCGTTCCCAAGTGCGACGATGACAAGCATTTGCGGCAGAGTTTTGCCAGGTACTGTAAGCAGCTCATTAAATTTTGCTAGAGGGACTATATCGGTATTGCTCATTTGAATTTGGAGAAGTCTGGCAACATTTGGAAAAAGAGAAAATGCTACAGCGGTTGTATGAGCAACAGGAACTGCCCTGAATGCCTGAACCATAATATCAAGCGCAACAAAAATTAATATTGGTGCTAGTACTGCACGAGGAATAAACTCGACGAAGAAAGAGACATATCCGAGAAATCCTCCGAATCCTATAAATAGACCGGTAAGTACAGTGTAACCGGCACGGCTTCCCATTGCTTTATATGCAGGCTGACCAATGTAAGGAGTTGTTTGTGCAACACCGCCGCAAATGCCGGCAATTAAAGTTGCGCATGCTTCTGTAAGGAGAATATCTCTCGTTTTGTAATCATCACCAGCAACTCTTGCACTTTCAGTAACATTTATTCCGCCAACTACAGTTAGAATTGCAAAGGGCAGCGCAATCGGAAGATATTTTAATGCTTCCCAAAATCCGTTAACAAATCCTAAAGTAGGAATCGGAACACCGAAGTGAAGTTGCATTGATGGTGCGGTGTAAGTTACTCCAAATAATCCCATCGGAGATAAAATGTAGTATAAAACAGTTCCGATAAATATTGCAGCAAACACACCGGGAAATTTTTTAGGAAGGTTTATCTTCGCAACGAGAGTATATAAAATCAATCCAAGAGAAATCATTCCGATGACAGGAAGACCGAATACATCGAGCATCGGGACAAATCCGATTAGAGCAAGACCAATTCCAGCAAGGCTTCCAAGCAATCCTGCTTGTGGAACTATTTTCTGAACCCATCCCCCAATAAATGAAAAGACTAACTTAAAGACTCCAATGATTACCATTGTCGCCATTCCAATGTACCATGTCATCATCGCAGCGTCATTAACAGCCATTCCCTGCGCTTTCAAATAAATAAAAGCGGGACCAAGAACTGTAAGCGCAATTCCAATTGTCGATGGCGTATCGAGTCCAAGAGGCATTGCAGTTACATTCGAATTATTTTTTTTCTTAGCAAGACGAAACGCCATCCAGGTATAAACCAAATCTCCGAAAAGAACACCAAACGCGGTACCTGGGAACATTTTACCGTAAACGATATCCGCCGGATACTTGAAAACGAATATCATAATTCCTGCTAAGAAGGAAAGTACTGTAAGGTTATCGAACATCAAACCGAAGAATCCATTAATGTCTCCGGCGACGAACCATTTGTATTTAAATTTAACTGGCTGAGCAGCAGCGGACTGTGTCATGAGGTCTCCCAATTATTCTGTAATTAATATTTTAACATTAGCTAGAATTTCTCTGTAAGTGTAAGATAGTTGATGGAATATGTAAAATATAAATCTATCAATCGTGGACAATTTAACAATTAATTATTTTTCAGAAAATTTTCTCCATAAAAAATACACCGGAATTCCTATCAAAACAATAATGACACCTGGCCAGGTATACATTGGTTTAAAAATAAGCAAATCAATACAGATACCTACGGCACATAAAATATATATTGCAGGCACAACAGGATAACCCCAAGCTTTGTATGGTCGTTCAGTATTGGGACGCAATTTACGAAGCCTGAAAATTCCAAAAATAGTTAAGATATAAAAAATCAGTACGGCGAAGATTACATAGTCAAGTAAATCGTTGTAAGTCCCGGATAAACACAAAAGACTTGCCCAGACAGCCTGAATTACGAGCGCAAAACCCGGGACTGAATACTTGTTTAGTTTGCCAGTGTTTTTGAAAAATAATTTATCCTTCGCCATAGCATAATAAACTCTAGCACCCGAAAGGATAAGCCCGTTGTTGCATCCGAAAGTTGAAATCATGATAAGCACAGCCATTATTATAACTGCAGGACTTCCAAAAATAATTGAAGCCGTGGCAGTGGCTACTCGATCACTCATAGCAAATTGGATTCCTCTTTGCATTGCATTTATACTATCAGGATTTCCTTTTAACGGAAGAACCATGATATAACCGACATTCGCAGAAATATATAAAAGCGTAACGATCAATGTTCCAAGAAATAAACTTAATGGAATTGTTCTTTTGGGATTAACCACTTCACCGGCTGTAAATGTAATGTTATTCCAAGCATCACTTGAGAAGAGCGAGCCGACCATTGCAACCCCTATTGCAGCTATCAGCATTAATCCGGAGAGTGGCTGCACGGAAGAAATTTTCCCATTAGAAAGATGTGTCCAGGTTGGATTCCAAAAGTCTGAAAAGTTAGCATGTCCAGCAACCGCATTGCTTCCAATAAGAAATGCAAGTACGATTAGAAGAAATAATGCGAGTGTTTTTGTTGATGTAAATATGTTTTGAATAGTCTTACCAGTTTTTAAACCGAGCATATTCAGATAAGTTAGGAAAAGGACGCTAGCAATTCCTAAAAGCTGTGCTGCTGAAATGTTAAACCCGAAAGCATGTATTAAAATATTATTTTCGCTGAAGAAAGGAATAATGACAGCAGTAAATTTGGCAAAGGCTACAGCAACAGCGGCAATTGTTCCGGTTTGTATAACAAGGAACAAAGTCCAGCCATAAAGGAAACCGACTAATGGATTATATTCTTCGCGTAAATATACATACTGACCTCCTGCATGTGGCAGCATACCGGCAAGTTCGCCATAACTTAATGCTGCTGTAATTGTAACAGCTCCGGTAATCAGCCAAACAAGCAATAGATAACCGGGCGAACCGACAGTTCTTCCAATGCCAGCACTAACAATAAATATCCCGGATCCTATCATGGAACCAATTACAATCATCGTGGAGTCGATAAGTTTTAATTCTTTTTTGAATGAGGTTTTAGAAATCTTACCTTTGGTGGAAGGCTTGTCCGCATAATTCTCCTGATTTTCTGAAGTAGCAGTAGCCGGTTTATCGATCATGTACTCCTCTCTAAAAAAGTAATATATAATAATTTAATCTACGAATTATTTAATTAAAAAAGGAAACTCAATTTCAATTTGACTGTTTTGACATTTATAATTATGTTAGTCGGCGCTAAGCTTTAAAATCAGTAATCCGAAACATATACAGATAATTTTACCGTTCGTCGTTCATAAAGGTATTTGGTAGAATTATATTACCGGTCTGGCTTTTATTGATATAATATTAGTGTGATTTTTCGATTGTTTCCACTTTAAGTTATGCGGATTTAGCTGTAAGGCAGTAATGCCGTTACATTTCAGCTAATAAAACTATTTTCTAAATAATTTTAATTTCTTACTATCAGCTTAATAGGCATTTGTCTTATTGGTCAATGTTTTATTAGGCAATGTCAAAAATTATATTCGGAGGGTTCTTTATGCTTAAAAATCTTCTACGATTAGTTATGTTGACATTAGTCGCTGTATACTTGTTAGGAAGTATAACCTTTGCGCAGTCACCATATAATGTTCCTATTCCTGATTACCCAACAAACGGTTCAATCGTTTGGGAAGTACCAACAAATTTGAATTGGTATCTGACAAGCAGCACTGTTGGTTTAACTTTCAATTTACAGATTGCAAGTGATTCTAATTTCACAAATATCTTAATTGATGTTGATTCTCTTACATCAACCAATTACAGTTTTTCTCCGGTAAATGGAGTTACATATTACTGGCATGTAAGGTCTAAAAATTCTAATAATATTTATTCGCTTTGGACTCCTACTTGGAGTTTTACTGGTGCAGGTAATGCTACTTTATTTTCCTTAACACCTACTCAAAGTTCTCACGGAACAATTACACCATCAACAGTAACTTTGGTTGCATATGGACAGAATCAAACATTTAAAGTAGTGCCGGATTCGGGTTACTTCGTTTCAAACATTTATATTGATAATACGGCGGTAGGACCTGATTCCGAATACACTTTCAGCAATGTCACTTCAAATCATACGATTAGTGCATCCTTCTCAAATATTTGTACGATAACTTCCTCTACAGGCTTAAACGGAAATATTTCTCCTTTGGGAACCAATTCAGTTTCACCAGGAAGTAATGTTACTTATACATTTACATCTAACCCAGGATATCATGTTGACAGTGTTTTTGTTGATGGAAAGTACGTGGACTCAACTTCATCTTATACTTTTATCAATGTAAAATCAATTCATACAATCTCAGTTACCTTTGCAATAAATACCTATTATATTTCTGCATCAGCAAGTGCAGGAGGATCAATTTCACCTTCCGGATTAATTCCGATTCAATACGGTGGAAGCCAGACGTTTACAATAACTGCAAATCCAGGTTATTCAATTCAGAATGTCACAGTCGGAGCAACAAGCTTTGGACCTATTCCGACTTATATCTATTCGAATGTAACCTCTAATGATTCAATCAGAGTTTATTTCCATCAAATAAGAAATTGGTATGTATCAAATTCCGGTCAGGATTACCCTCCAAATGATGGCAGCATTTCTCTTCCATTTAGAACATATGCTCATGCGATGAATTATGCTCAGCCAGGCGATTCAATTATAGTCGATAACGGTGTGTTCAATGAGCCTGTCTTTTTAACGACGGGAATAAATGTAAGGGGTTCAGGAAACACAATCTTTCCATTAATGTTCATTGCTTCAGGAAGTTCTAATGTAAGTGCTAGTAATTTGAATATCTATTCTGTCCATCCCTTTAATGTCAGCGGATCGGTAAATATCGCACCAGGATGCAGTTATGTTACTCTCGATAATATCACTGTAGTTGGTTTAACAAACACAGGCATTGAATTCCAAGCTGATAGTAACATTGTACTGACTAACCTGAATATTTCCGGCTGCATCGATGGATTAAATTTGTATAATTGTAAGAATATAACTCTTACCAATATTACTACAAATTCTAATATAATTTCAGGAACGATATTTAATTATTGCCGCAACTTTACCGTTAATAATCTTACTTCAAATGATAATAAATCCATACCGCCATCACCGGGTCAAGGCGACGGAATTACCATTTCGAACTCTTCCAAAGGAACTTTTAATAATACTACTGCTTCATTCAATGGCAATAATGGATTGCATGTCTTGGTAAATGATAATTTAAACTTTATAGGCGGCAGCTTTACTGAAAATTTTATTGGTATAAACTTAGACGTTGATCCTTCATTGCCATCGCTGGTTATATTACCCATGAGTGCTGGTACACCATTAAATCCACCTATGCAATCGATTAGCAATTTTACTCTTTCCGGAACAGTAATTGATACGACGAACTTAATAAATAATTTGATTTTAAAGGGATTTAACTCCGCAAGTAATTCAATCGTAGCGCCAGTGTTCAACGGAAATATTTTGCTTGGTAACAGCATGGTAAGTGATCTGGAAATTCAAGGATGTGTGTTCAATCCTATATTTAATGGACTTAATTTTGAAAGGACTAACTTTTCTACTAATCCGTTTATTAATGTTTCTGCTTATCCTGCCGTGAGTTCAGCACAGCCAAGCGGCATAAAGATAAATAATTCTGCTTTCGGCTACACAGCACCTTTCATCGATCTTTACCATTCGGGAACTGATGTAGCAACTCAAGATGTTGATTTCAGGAATAATGATTTTTTGTCTTTAACAGATCCAACCATTATCCCAGCTCTAATAATTGATTCAACGCATTTCCCCAATGCGATGCCGCAACCTGGATATGTTGATTATTCAGGTTTTAATGTAGGTGCGAATCCTTCAATATCTGTTTCAAGCACTCTGAATGCTTACAAAGGTGCAACTTATTTTGTGGATGTAAATCTATATCTACCTAAGACAATGACTTTCAATTATCTTAGTGGAAGATTTTTATATGACACATCAAAAGTGACTTACCTTGCAACACTTTCAAACGGATTGATTAACAATGCCCAATGGCATCTTGTAATAGATACTTCAGTCGCCGGGCAAATCGGCTTTACGGGATTTGGAATTACTCCAATTGATTCTATTGGAAAATTGTTCAGCCTTGAGCTTCAGATTAAACCTTCTGCGGCGGACTCAACAACCACTATTGTTTGCGATTCTTCTAAGTTCAACGCAAATAATTCTAATTATAACTTTTCATTTACGAACGGAACATTTATTTACCACAATATTATCGGTTCAATTCAGCAAGCAGGAGATGTTACTCTTGACGGTGTTGTAAATATGAATGACTTCTTTGCATTGCTTTTCTACCTAAGCGGCACTAGCCCTATAACTAATCCGCAAGCTTTGGCAAATGCAGATTTCAATAAAGATGGGGTAATAAATGAAGCAGACTTAACAGCACTTTATGATTTTATAAACGGAATCTCTCCGAATGTAACTCAATCTTCCGGTTCTGTTTCAATTGGTAATGTTACTTACAACCAAACATCTTCAGCAACACTGCCTATTGCAATTTCGAATGCGCAAAACGTTAACAGTTTATTGCTTACACTTTATTATGATCCGGCATTGATTTCATTTAACGCATTTACAAAATCAATTAATATCAATGGTTCATTAGTACAAGCGCTTGAATCAAAGCCTGGTGAAGCGAAATTTTTCTTCAATTCGCCAAAAGCTTTAAGCGGCAATTTCAATCCAGGCAATTTCATATTAAGCTTTTTGAACAATTCTATTCCGGTTGGATCAGTAATAAAATCATCATTCAGCATAAATGGAAATCCGCAGCAACAAGGTCCTACTTTAACATTCGGTAAGAATGGTTTAATTGTAACAGGTATCGATAATACTCCTGGTTCTCTGCCGAAGGAATTTTCATTATCGCAGAATTATCCAAATCCGTTTAATCCAACAACGGAGATAAACTATCAACTTCCGAAGGCAGCTAATGTTTCAATTAAAATTTATAACATGCTTGGGCAAGAAGTAAAGACTTTAGTTGATGAACAGAAGCCCGCCGGAAGCTACAACATACAATGGAACGGCAGGAATAACTCTGGTGAACAGGTATCAAGTGGTGCTTATATATACAGAATAGTTGCCGGAGATTTTGTAACGGCTAAAAAGATGATCTTCCTAAAATAAATTTCACTAACTAATTCTACTCACTTAAATAAAAAAGCCCTAAATAATAACATTAGGGCTTTTTTTATATCTAGTACTCTTGCCTGGATGTGAGGATTTCTGTCGTTATTTAATCAAAATCATTTTCTTTACACTTGTAAAATTGCCAGCATCTAACCTGTATAAATAAACTCCGCTTGAAAATTTAGATGCATCAAAGTCTACCTCATAATTACCGGCTTGCTGTTCTTTATTAATTAAAGAAACAACTTGCTGACCAAGTATATTATAAACTGAAAGCTTAACCAATTCTGGTTTAGCAATACTGTATTTAATTATAGTCGATGGATTAAATGGATTTGGATAATTTTGTGAAAGAGAAAATGCTAAAGGGACATTATTTTGAGACTGAACTCCGGTTGCAAGTACCTTAGTACTAAACACACCGGCACCGAAAGTACCAACTGCAACTGTACCGTCATTATCTCTTGCATCAATTGCTTCTACATCAACCATACCTATATTGGCAGCGCCTTGCTGAGTCCAGACTGTAGACATTCCATTTAAATCTGTGGTAGCATAAAGACCTGTGCTTGTACCGGCATAATATATTTTGCTTCCATTTAAATCCAATATGCGAACAGAACGAACAGAAGGACCGTTGCCTGATCCATCGGGAAATTGCTCAAGGTTTCCGGAAACAGCCGTCCAAGAATTACCTCCATCGGTTGAATAAAAAATACTTTGAACAGAATAGTTTGAAAAATCAACCATAACATTGTCAGCATTTGAAGGATCTACTGCAATACAATTAACGTATCCAGGAGGAAAATTGTTCGAAGTAACATTAATTGAAACAGGAAGACCGACATTTGCAGAAATCACTTTAAAGACCGTTCCATTGTCTGTACCATAATAAAGAATGTTTGCCGGATTACTCGACACTGCCAAAGCAGTTATGGTGTTTGAGGTATCGATGCCAGTCATTTGAGTCCAGCCAATTGTAGTTGCGCTGTCACCTCCTATTGGAATATCTAAAAGATTCGAGTTACGCCAAATCTGAGTTCCGGCAGCTTCATACATCATACTTGTATTGTTAGGATCAAGCACATATGGAGTTACAAACAAAAATCCTGTAGCACCTGATGGCATTATGATGGCACCTTTTTGGTCAGAAATTCTTCCTTCAATTATGTTACCGTTCTGAGTTGAGAAGTAGATATAGTTTCCACCATCAGCAACGGCATCTATACAGCCATCACCGCCAAAGGGAAGAACAACCCAACTTGAATTTTGTGTCCAAGTAGTATCCATCATGTTTCCATTATCCTGCATTCCTCCCACAATAAGTGGAGAATTTGCAGTAGCATGGTCGAGAGCTGCAGAATAGAATTGTGTCGTTAAAAAACCGTTATCAAGACTAACCCAATTAACTTGTTGAGCTGTTACATCAGTTGTATAGCTTATACCTCCGTCATTCGCTGAGTAAACAATTTTTGGATCGGAAGGTAAAAAGTAAAGGTCGTGCTCATCAGGATGTTGATTTGGATAAGATGAAACATCATTTGCAGTTGAGTATCCGCCAATCCAATCAGTAGAATCCAGTTTGGTGGCAAAACCGTCGGTTGTTCTATATAAATTTGTCCCGCCAATAATAACAAAGTTTGAATCAGCCGGGCTGACTTTTATCAACATATCGTAACTTCTCTGGGTAGAATAACCACCGACTGGACCGGACCAGTCGGGCAGCATATTCGTTAAGTCTGTCCATTGATTTGATGAAGCGTCATATTTCCAAAGGCTTTGATAATCATCGGAACCATTTTGAGGGTCGCCAGCCATGCCGCTCCCGGGAGTGTTGGCAAGAAGATAAAGCTCGTTTGAGTTTGTCGGAGGGTTAGCAATTACTATTCTTGCATAAACTGTTGGAAAGTTTGCCGGAGTAATATCAGTCCAATTAATTCCGTCATTCGAATGCCAAATTCCCTGAACATTGCCGTTGCTTAAAGCTGCATACACATCGCCTTTATTTGTAACAGCTACATTTGTATAAATCGAATTATTATTATTTCCCAAAACCTGTGTCCAGATAGAGCCGCCGTCAGTTGAACGGAAAATGCCGCCATATACCGCCGCATAAACAATGTCTTCGCTTTTATTTGTAGTATCAACCGCAAGGTTCCAGACAATCTGAAAAGGATTTACAAATGTAGGCGAATAGTTAGGCATTGTCGAATAAAGCCTTGACCAAGTAACTCCGTCATCAGTTGATTTATAAATTCCGGCACCTAGATCTGTAGCAAATCCAGCACCGTTATCAGGTATAACAAGGTTTGAAGCATATTCACCTGTTCCATAATACCAATTATTTGTTTTGCCGGCTCTTGTATCTTGAACAATACAAGTAACAGTCTGAATAGTATCTTGAACCGGTGTTACTCTGCTCCAACTTTGTCCGTTATCAGTTGAACGCCACATACCCCCGGTAGCGCCTCCAGCTAGAATAATATTTGGATTTGTTACATCTACTGCAACCGCTCTAGATCTGCCTCCCTGATTATATGGACCGCGGAATGCCCAGTTAGATGAAAAAACCTGGCTGCTTTTACGAAGCATTGTAGTCTTATCGGTAGGAAGTGTTTCAGCAAATTTCCTTTCTAGAATGGAAATGTTGGCAGGAATTTTATTAGTATATGGATCTCTAAGTCTCATAAACTCCCAGTTTCTTCGGGAAGAAAGATTCTCTTTAGTAACGAGAGGACCATTCACAAAATAAGGCATCGAGTTCTGTTTTTTTAATGATATTACCTGTCCGTAAAAAAACTGGCTTGAAAAAATAATTGCAGCAATTGTCAAATAGTAAAATGGTCTTTTAAGCATAAACATCCTTTCATTTTAGGTGCAGATAGAAATACTACTTTAATTTTGTATAACCGTAAATCAAATAAACTTTTTCTTTTTTATGATTCGCTGGATTGGATGGCATCAATTGAATATCAGCCAAGAATGATGAGCCTTCTTCCAAACCCGGAAAATTTTCTTTTAAAGTCGGAAAAGTTTTTTTCGTAGTTGGATTCAATGTGAAAGCAAATTTAGCTTTGAGTGTATCACTTGGGCTCAGGGCTGCAGAACCTGCACCATAACCAACTATGTTTTTTACTCTTATCCATGCTGTACACGGAGCTTTAGAGCACGGATCATTTTCATTCCCCGTGGATAATGTTGAATCAATTTTAACTATCGATGCAACTATTCTGCATTGCCCCGGGGGAATGTTCTTGATGGAATAATTTGTTTCTTGTACCGATTGCTTGCTTGAGGTACAACCTATTAAATATAGGCTGAAGAGAGCTAAAAAGTAAAATTTTATTCTCATTTAATTCTCCGTTTGCATTTTATTTAGTCAATTTTGATTTTAATATTTGATTGGAAGAATAAGTAACAAAACAATATTTCTAAAAATTCGTGTTATGAATTTGATATATAATTGAAACCTGTTCAATATTATATCTATAGAATAAATTGAAAATAGTTCAGTATTAAATTTCTCAAAAGCTCAATCCGCAGCCAAGCTTTAGCTGAATGAGAGAATATCATTTCCTGTTGAAAGATACTAAATAACTTTAATAACTCAACAAGAATTTTTTCTAAATAAAAGCGGTTAGATTCAGGTCACAAAATTATCATGTAATGAATGAAGGACTACCTTCCCTCCAATTGTTTCATATTAGTGATTTCTTTAAGTTCAACGCTCATATATTGGGAATAAAAAATGAAAAATTCTACTATTCAGGCTCAAGTGCAGGTCGTAGAAAAACAAGGTCTTAAAAAAATTTTAGGCGTAAGTTTTGGAATCGCCATTACAATCGGAGGAACAATCGGTGTTGGAATCCTTCGTACACCAGGAATGGTTGCAGCAAACCTGGGCAGCCCTTTGATAATTATGCTTGCCTGGACTCTCGGCGGAATTTATTCCTTTCTCGGAACTTTATCTTCAATTGAACTGGCGACAGCAATTCCAAAAGCAGGCGGATGGTACGTTTATGTCAGAAGAGCATTCGGCAGCTATGGCGGATTTGTAATTGGCTGGAGTGATTGGATTGCAAATTGCGCTACTCTGGCTTCGATTGCCTTAGCTATCAGCGAGTTCGCAGTAATAATTTTCACGGGCTTGCAGACAAGTATAAAAGAAATTGCAATATTAATTATTCTTGCCTTCACAATTATCCAATGGATCGGACTCCGCTCCGGCAGCAGAACGCAGGAATTAACAAGCTTCATTAAAGCTCTTATCTACTTTGCTTTTATCATAGCTTGCTTTTTATGGGGCGGCGGAAAACTTTCCGGTGAAACGGAGACGATTAAAATGCCGTCAACAGTCTCGGCATTTTTCTTCGGATTTATCATCGCTCTTCAATCAATTATATTTTCTTATGATGGTTGGTATAACATAATTTATTTTTCAGAGGAAGATAAAAATCCCGGTAAGAATTTGCCGCGTTCGGCAATAGGCGGGTTACTTATAACGGCAATTATTTATTTGTCAGTAAATGCTGGGCTCCTCTACGTTCTTCCCGTTTCTAAACTCGCATCTTCTATTGCACCGGCTACAGATGCTGCTCAAGTTATTTTCGGAGCCGCTGGAAGTAAAATAATTACCATACTTTCAATTGTTGCTCTTATTAGTGTATTAAATGCTGTCCTGCTAATTGCAACAAGAATAATATTCGGACTTGGACGCGATGGCTTATTTATAAAAAGAATTTCATCAGTCAGTGAAACTGGAACTCCTCGCAGAGCGCTATTTTTCACCACGGCTTTTGTTATAGTCTTAATAATTTCCGGGTCGGTTGATACTTTGATTGCCATTTCGGCGTTCTTCTATGTAGCAAATTATTTCCTGGGATTTTCCTCTTTGATCAAGCTTAGAAAAAAGGAACCGGATTTGAAAAGACCATTTAAAACGTGGGGATATCCCGCAACTACTTTAATCTTTCTTGCAGGCTCATTTCTATTTTTAATTGGCGATGTTTTCGGTGATCCTCTAAATGCTATCTTTGCTCTAATATTTGCAGCAATAACATATCCTGCCTACAAATTAGTTATGAGAGCAAATCAAACTTAATCGCTCTTTAAGATACCTTTTCTTGAACTAAGAATTATTTTTGTTAAAATTAGATTATAAAAATTAATCAGTTAAAATCTTCCCTAAAGTTTTATCGACTTTATAATCTTTAATTGATAGAAGTAGGAATGGAATGCAGAATATATAGTATGATGGATCGAAAATGTCATTGACGATTGCCTCATTAAATCCAACTTGCGAAATTTGAATCAGCATTGAAACGAATACCGGGATAAAAAGGAAAATCCCGCATGCAAAAAAAACTTCCTGCAAGTCTGCCGCTATCCAACCTGCCGCAGCAGATATTAAGATAAATAATACTGCACTCCAAAATGGAATGTGAGAAAGATATGATTGAATCGCAATCGGACCGTTGTGCATGAAAGACTTTTCATCCCAAATTAAAAACGGTATTAATAGAAGGATAAAAACAGACGACACAATTATCAAGAAAAATAATCCTTTCGGTATAGCAGTTCTAAAAACATAAAGCAAATAAATCGCATATATAATTGCTACAACCGAACGAGTTGAAAGTGCAAGTCCAAACAATATTCCTATCAGGATAAATTTTAAATCCGACTTATCGACGTTTAAATATTTCTCCGCGATAAAAATTGTTGCCAGTGGAATCATCATGTTAAAGAACAATTCATCGCGAACAACAATACCGTAATAAAGAATGGGCGTCATAAGTAAAATAATCAACACAACAAAAATTTCCTTACGACTTTTCGCAGAAAGAAAGAGCAAATAAATAAAAAGAACTAATCCCGCAATTTCCAAATAACCGATGTTCCCAATAAAGTAAAATGGTATTGAAGAGAAGAATAGAAAAGGATACCCCGATGGTGTAAAGGGTGAATTATAAGGAAATCTGCCTGAGAAAAACCTATCAAGCCAATCTTTAATTGCAGGCAACCTCCCAATCTGTCCGAACCGCGGCAGAAAAGTAATCCACAGAAATGTGGCTGCTAAAATTAGAATAGAAAATGTTATCAAAAACTTACGGTTGGAAATCAATAAGTTTTCATCTTTGATTTTTCCAATAGCTAAAGCAACGAAAACGAAAATTAGAATATAAATTGCAGTTAATAAAAATGGATGCCGAAGATAGACAGAAGAATATTTGAAAAAATAAACACTGCTGACAAATGCAGTCAGAAGCAACGAGATTAAGTTTATGTAATGTCTTCGCTCGAACATTTAAAAAATTAAAAAAGCAGAAGGTTATTCTTCGGTTTCAATTTCAACAACCTCTTCGGGTGCAGGCGGTCGTTCATAAAGCTTAGCAAGCTCTTTATAATACTTTGCAAGATCATGATAGACATGGTCCCAAGTAAAGCGCCATGTCCAGTTGCCGCCGAGTTTTCCAGGAAAGTTCATTCTCGCTTCGCCGCCTAGCTTGAGTATATCCTGCATCGGAATAACTACAAGATCAGCAACCGATGCATAAGCAGCTCTGATAAGCTCTCCGGTAATATCGTCACCGTAATAATTCAAATATCTTTGAACATGTGAATAGATATCGTGGTTTTCAGTTTTAACTTTTTCAAAATAAGCACGCGTTGTATCGTTATCATGAGAACCGGTATAGACCATGCAGTTCCGAATATAATTGTGAGGAAGAAATTTTCGTTCCATGCCGGTACCAAAAGCAAACTGAAGTATTTTCATACCAGGGAAATTATATTTATCACGAAGAGCAACAACATCTTTTGTTATCACGCCAAGATCTTCAGCAAGAATGGGAACATCGCCTAAATATTTCTTTACAGTATTAAATAATTTTTCTCCGGGAGCTTTCACCCATCGTCCTTTAATAGCATTTGTCGCTCCTCCGGGAATTTCCCAATAAGCATCAAAGCCCCTGAAATGATCGATTCGGATAATATCAATCATTTCAAGAAGCTGTGAAAATCTTTGACGCCACCAGAGAAAGTCATCCTGTTCCATTACTTTCCAGCGGTAAAGTGGGTTTCCCCAAAGCTGTCCAGTCTCGCTAAAATAATCCGGCGGAACACCAGCAACTGTTTCAAGTTCACCTTCCTTGTCGACAGAAAAGAGTTCTTTATGAGCCCATAAATCGGCGCTGTCGTATGCAATAAATATAGGCATGTCACCAATAATTTTTATGCCTTTATTATTCGCAAAAGTTTTTAGTTCTTTCCATTGAGAAAAAAATTGGAACTGAACAAATTTATGATAGTTGATATCATCTTCTAACTTTTCTTTCCATGTTTTCAATGCAGCTTCATCACGATGAACAAGTCCTTTATCCCAAGATGTCCAAAGCCTTCCGCCGTGAAAATCTTTTGCCGCCATGAAGAAGGAAAAATCTTCCAGCCAATCTTTATTCGCATTACAGAATTCATCGAATGAGCCTTGAGTACCGTTGTTATCTTTCTTGAAATATTCAAACGATTTATGAAGCAAACTCTTTTTATAATTTATTATTTCGCCGAAATCTATCTGGTGAGGATTAAAATGCGGGACGTATTTAATGTCCTCACTTGATAGAAAACCTCTTTCAAAAAGTTTTTCGGGACTTATCAATAATGGATTACCGGCAAAGGCAGAAAAGCATTGATAAGGAGAATCGCCGTAGCCTGTTGGTCCGAGCGGAAATACCTGCCACAGTTTTTGTCCCGCTGCTTCCAAAAAATTTACAAAGTTATATGCTTCAATTCCTAAATCGCCGATTCCAAATTTACCTGGCAAAGAAGTCGGATGAAGTAAAATTCCTGCGGACCTTTCAAATCCCATTACTGCCTCAAATTTTTTTTGATGGGAAAAATACGGAATGTGAAATTAAAAAACATTTGCAGCCTGGTTTACTTTTTCCAGCGCCTGTTCTAAATCGCCGATAATGTCTTTTACATTTTCAATGCCTACCGAAAGCCTGATGAGTCCTTCGGAAATTCCTGCAGCCTCTCTTGCTTGCCTTCCCATAGTATAGTGAGTCATGCTTGCCGGATGCTGTATCAGTGTTTCAACTCCACCGAGGCTTACTGCTAACTGGCAAAGCTTAACAGAGTTCATCAGCAGTTGACCAGCTTCAAATCCGCCTACCGTTGAGGGTGATCCATTAGGCAGAGTAGATTCGCCTCCTTCAAGCTCAAACGTGATCATTCCGCCTGATCCAAGCTGCTGCTTTTTAGCTAGCTCGTATTGAGGATGGCTCTTTAAACCTGGATAAAATACTTTATTGACTGCCGGATGTTTTTCTAGAAACTCGGCAACTTTGATAGCATTTTCGCAATGCCTTTGCATGCGCAGGGATAAAGTCTTAATTCCGCGATGTACAAGAAACGAATTAAACGGATCAATTACACCGCCGGTTTGATTTAATGTTTTTCTAAATACTTTATACATCGCCTCATCTTTGACGACAACAATTCCTCCAATAACATCAGCATGACCATTTAAGAATTTAGTCAGACTGTGAAGGACAATGTCCGCCCCAAGTTCAATAGGCTTCTGAAGAGCCGGGCTCATGAAAGTGTTGTCAACAATAAGCAAAGAATTGTTTGCATGTGCAATTTCAGCTATTGCCGATATATCTGAAATCGAAAGAGTTGGATTACCAGGAGTCTCGATATAATAAATTTTAGTGTTAGGTCTTACTGCATTTCGAACTTCTTCAAGATTTGAAGTATCAACAAAAGAAGTCTCTACTCCAAACTTTTTCATTATTGTTCCAAGCAGCGTATTTGTAGGTCCATAAACCGCAGTCGAACAAACGACATGATCGCCAGCCTGCAAAAGGCTTGCAAACACGGTATGAACAGCCGCCATTCCGCTTGCGCATCCTAATCCCTTGTACCCGCTTTCAAGTTCCGCAATGGAATTTTCCAAAGCCTCTACAGTGGGATTAAGCATTCGCGTGTAAATATATCCTTTTTCTTCGCCCGCAAAAAGAGCCGCACCATGCTTTGCGGATTCAAATTTAAAAGTTGATGTTTGATAAATCGGCGGGACTACTGCCCCATATTCAAACTCGCCCATTCCTGAATGGACACACTTAGTTTCAAAGTCCGTCATTTGATTGTTTTTCATTTTTATTCTCCCTGCTTTTTGAGCTGGTTAAATTCATTGCTTATTCTTTTGGTATAAGCAAAACAAGTTAAAAAAAAATGTGAAGCCGTACTAAACCAATTAATTATAACTATAAAACTTCACGAAGAAAAAATAAATAAAATTTATGTGAAACTCACTTTGAAAATGAGTTTCACCAAAAATTATTTTTTTAAAGTTTTATCAAGGAAAGCATAAATATCTTTCCATGCCTCATCGGCAATATTTTTCTTGTAACCGGTTTTGTTACCGGGATTCATAAACGCATGACCTACACCTGGGAAAAAATTAACCGTCACATTCAATCCAACCTTTTTAGCAGCAGCGTCGAAAGCCCTTACCTCAGAAGGCGGTATCGCTTTGTCTTCATCTCCGAAATTGCACTGAACTGGACAATGAATATTCCTAATTAAATTTTCATCTGATGAAAGGCTGCCGTAATTGACAACGCAGGTTTTTAAATTTGGCAGATTCAATGCCGCTTGAAATGAATATCCTCCGCCAAAGCACCAACCTATCGAACCAATTCTTTTTGTATCAACTTCATTCATCTTTAGCAAATAAGCGTAAGCTGATTTTAAATCTGTTATTGCTCTTTCTTTCGGTAGAGCTTTTACAAGCTCCATTGCTTCTTTTGGATCATTTGTTACTTTGCCCCGGAACAGGTCAATTGCAAGTGCAACGTACCCTCTTTTAGCAAAATTTTCTGCATTTTGTTTCATCCACGGAGTTAATCCCCACCATTCATGAATTACAATTAATGCCGGAAATTTTCCTTTCACTTCGGGAACAGCCAGGTAAGCGCTTACAGTATCTTTACCGCTTAAATATTTTACTGTTGTAGTTTTAATCTTATATTCTTTGCCGCTCGTTGTAAAATCGGATGAAGCGGCAAAAGTCAGTACAGGTATCATCAAAGCGGTAAAGAAGAATGATTTACTTAGAAACTTCATAATTACTCCTATCTTAAATTTTGACGTGTTAATTAATCAAATCTTTCGAGAATTTTTGTTGCGTAAGTCTCAAAGACGTTTCTTAAAAATTTATTTGATATTATCAAGTTGCAAAACAATTTTCTTTACTTTTACTTTGGATGCTTTATTAAATTGTTTCATTTTTTAATATTAAAGGCAATTAAACAATAGAACAATTTAACAATAAATATGATTTCAAATTTTTTGAATTTTTAATTTCGAATTTTTAATTGATATGAATATACCATCAATAATAGCAAAAGAATTAAGTATAAGAGACGAACAAGTTGACTCGGTAATAAAACTCTTTAAAGAGGACGCTACGATTCCATTTATAGCAAGGTATCGCAAGGAACGAACCGGCGGGCTGGATGAAGACGTACTTCGTCAGATTGAAGAAAGATTGAATTATCTTACTCTTCTGGAAGAGCGGAGAGAAACCATTTTGAAAAGCATTGAAGAACAGGGTAAACTTACTGATGAGTTAAAAGCCAAGATCATGGATTGTACAAAGCTGCAAGAACTTGAAGATCTTTACCTACCATACAAGCCGAAAAGAAAATCGCGCGGGACAATTGCAAAGGCAAAAGGATTGGAACCGCTTGCACTATTCATTCTTGAAAATCCCAGCTTTGAAGGAAACTTGAAAGAGAAGCTTGCAGAATTTATAAATGAAGAACTTGGAGTAGCAACAGCTGAGGAAGCTTTACAAGGTGCTAAGGATATTATTGCTGAAATGATAAGCGATGACGCCGAAGTTAGAAAAACAGTAAGAGAATTTCTGCTTGAGCAATCGGTTGTTAAATCAGAAAAAACAAAAGATAAAACACCGGACGAAAATACAAGCGAGAAGCAGAGGGAAAAAGAGAAGAAGGAAATTTACCAGATTTATTATGAATTCCAGATTGATATAACCAAATTAAAGCCTTATCAAACGCTTGCATTGAATCGAGGCGAGAAAGAAAAAGCACTTAAAATAAATCTAAGTTTTGATGAACTGGATATATTAAAGAGGATAAAGAATAAATTCTTATCATATAAAGAATCCGTGTTTATGGAAATATTAGATTCAACAATCGAAGATTCTTTTTCAAGGTTGATCTATCCTTCAATCGAAAAAGAAGTACGAAACTATTTAACTGAAGCTGCTGATCTTCATGCAATTGAAATATTTGCCTCAAACCTTCGTCAGTTGCTACTTCAGCCGCCGCTACTAAATAAAATAATTATGGGAATAGATCCTGGATTTGTCTCCGGCAGCAAGGTTGCCATTATTGATGAGACGGGAAAATATATAGAAGGATCAACAATCTATCCTCATCCGCCGAAAAATAAAAAAGAAGAAGCTGAAAAAGTTGTTGTTGTGCTTATCGAAAAGTACAAAGTTGAAGTAATAGCGATCGGCAACGGTACTGCAAGCAGAGAGACAGAACAGTTTATCGCAGACATTATAAAGAATCATAATCTTAATTGTAAGTATATAATTGCCAATGAGGCAGGTGCTTCGGTTTATTCAGCTTCGGCTGTCGCTAAAAAAGAATTTCCGGATCTTGAAGCAAGCCAGCGAGGAAATATTTCAATAGGAAGAAGAGTGTTAGACCCGCTTGCAGAGCTTGTAAAGATTGATCCTAAATCAATCGGAGTTGGATTATACCAGCATGATGTTGACCAAAAGCTGCTCTCAGAAAAGCTCGATGACGTTGTGGAAAGCTGCGTCAATTATGTAGGAGTTGATTTGAACACCGCTTCTGCTTCTCTCCTAACCTACGTTTCCGGGCTTAATAAAAGGATTGCTGAAAACATCGTGAAGCATCGAGAAAAGATTGGTAAGTTTAAGACACGAAATGAATTGTTAGATGTTACCGGACTTGGCGAAAAAGCATTCGAGCAATGTGCAGGATTCTTAAAAATTCGTAATGGCGAAAATCTCCTTGATAACACTTTCATCCATCCTGAATCTTATCAGGCAACAGAAAAGCTGCTTGAAAAGTTTAGCATGCCAGTTGCAAAAATAAAAGATTCCGGCTCGTTCATTTCTCTAATTGTTAATCAAAAAGGAACAAAAAAATTAGCCGAAGAAATCGGAATAGGTGAGCCTACTTTAATTGACATTATAGAAAATCTGAAAAAGCCAGGCAGAGATCCGCGAGAAGATATACCGGCTCCAATCCTTCGCAGCGACGTTCTTAAGATGGAAGATCTAAAAGAAGGAATGAAACTGAAAGGAACGGTTAGAAATGTTGTTGACTTCGGTGCATTTGTCGATATCGGTGTGAAGCAAGATGGATTACTTCACATTTCACAAATTGCGAACAAGTTTGTGAAAAATCCACTTGATATTATTAATGTTGGTGATATAATAGATGTAACAATAATCGGAATTGATATTCAACGCAGTAGAATTTCTTTAAGCATGAAAAGCTGAACATTTCTTCTTTCTAAAAAATCTTTTTAGAAAGAATTTAATAATTGGACTTCATTCCCTTTTTATTATTTTCCAAAATTTATATATTCCATTGTAACATATATAAATTTCTATGATTTATGATTATCTGCTAAATACAATCTCCTCCAAGGGAGCTGCTTATTTGGTTTTGCTGGATCCGGATAAATTAACTGAAAATAAATTGTTTCAGTTTATTAGACATTGTGAAAAAAGCGACGTCGACGGATTCCTTGTCGGCGGCAGCTTAATCCTCGATGGAGAGTTCGATAACTTTGTTGAGAAGGTTAAAGAGATAACAACTTTGCCGGTAATCATTTTCCCAGGCGAGGTAAATCAAATATGCGAGTATGCTGATGCTCTACTTTATCTTTCGGTTGTAAGCGGAAGAAATCCAGAACATCTGATAGGTAAGCATGTATTAGCCGCTCCGATAATCAAAAAGAAAAAAGTTGAGCCGATTTCTACTGGTTATATGATTATTGAATCCGGCTCAGTAACTACAGCAGAGTATATTAGCGGAAGTAAACCTATACCGAGGAATAAGCCTGAAATAGCGGCTGCGACAGCATTGGCTGCACAGTACCTTGGAATGAAATTAATTTATCTTGAAGCAGGCTCAGGAGCTTTGAATTCAGTGCCGAACGAAATGGTTAAAGCTGTTACGGATTACTGCGATGTGCCGGTAATTGTTGGAGGAGGAATTAAATCTCCGCAATCCGCTAGAGAAAAAGTTGAGAACGGTGCAAAGATAATTGTAACCGGAAATTTTTTTGAAGATGAAGCTAACTGGAACTTGATTAAAGAATTCGCTTCAGCCGTTCATTTTAAACAACCTATTATTGTTTAGTTTATAGACGACATTAAAGTAATGATTGATAAAAAGAAATTTGTAACCGATTCGCTCTTAGAAAGTTCTGAAACAAAATTAAAGATGCAGAAAGAATGTTCTGCGGATATCCTAGCTGCCATAGATTTGCTTGTTAATGCTTATAAAAACAGCTGCAAAGTATTATTATGCGGAAACGGTGGAAGCGCTGCCGACTGCCAGCATATTGCCACTGAGTTGATGATTAGACTTAATCATCAAATAACTCGACCGGCACTTGCTGCAATTGCTATTACAACCGATTCTTCCAACTTAACAGCAGGCGGCAATGACATTGGTTATGAAAATGTCTTTGCAAGAAATGTACAGGGGCTTGGCAATGAGGGTGATGTTCTGATAGCGATTTCAACAAGCGGAAATTCTGGCAACGTAATTAAAGCTGTTGAAATGGCAAAGCAAAAGAAAATGAAAACCATCGGTTTTCTTGGCGGCAGCGGCGGTAAGTTAAAACCATTAGTCGATGTTCCTGTTATTATTCCTTCATCAAATGTTCAAAGAATCCAGGAAGGACATATTACCGCTGCGCATATTATCTGTGAACTAACTGAATTAGAACTGTACGGCAATTCTTAGTCAGCGTTGAACTTACATATTAATATTATGTCAATGTAAGTTCAACCTAAAGAAATAAAATTGTCAGGAAATTAAAGTTTGGGCTGTGTACGAACCCAGTTTATCTTGTCGCCCACCTTAATGTTATACTTATTTGTGAAATCAAGATTTACTTCAATAACGTACAGTGCCGGCGCAGTTGACGAATATGTCTGGTCTGATAATGTTTGCGTTGCATGCTGAATCGTTACAATTTCATCCTTCGAGTTAACAAAAATCATGTCGAGGGGAATGAAAGTATTCCTCATCCAGAAATTCTGAATTGTTTCTTGAGGAAAAACGAACAACATCCCGTGGTTTTCCTGCATATGTTTTCTGAACATCAAACCGAGTTCTCGGTCAAAGTCATCATCTGCAATTTGAATATCTATTTTCGTTTTTACATTTGTACCTGTTGAATCGACAAAGGTTAATTCGCCGTCTTTCCTGAACACGTATTCAGAGTCCTTTTCAGTTTTCTTAAAAATGTTTGGGAAAAATAAATAAATTATCACAGCTAATATCACTACTGCGGGAATAATTTTGTACCAAATGCTTTTCTTGTTCTTTGGTTGAGGCTGCTGTTTTTTTTCGGTTTGAATTTTCTTCGCCATATAATTTCAATTATTAAATGAAAAATATTCTTTCTACTTTTTCTGAGGATACGTATCTGGCAATTAGAATAATTTTATGCCAACATAACCTTTTTATATACATCAGAAAACATAGCTGGAAATTTACAAAAGTTACTCCGTTTTCAAAGCCTTCTGATTATTTTTTTTCAAGTTAGAAACTTCTATGTGTGTGATAGCTAACGGTTGTAATTATTTTTCTTGTGATTATAATGGTAATACTGATAAAAATTTCAAAGTCGAGAGTGACAAGCCAAGAATCCACAAAATATATGAAAGCATATCTATGAAGTACTATATCTTTACTGCAATTTTGTCTTTATTATTTTTACTAACCGGATGTAAGAAAAACGACAACTCAACCGGTCCGTCTGGTCCTGATCCACAGGCAAGCGCCAATATAGCTTCCTCAGCATTCTTGCAAACCGCAAGCGGGGGCGATCCTAGAAGCTCTTATGCTCCTAACGATCCTCTATTCCAGTTATTTCCTAATCAAGTTCCCAACGCCACAATTACAACTCAATATCAATCTAACTCAGGGGGAGGAACAATTACATTAACCGGTTCTTCTGCATCCGGCGGAACTTATACCTCCAATAGTCTATCTGTAAATGTTCAAGGAAAAGTTGTTGTCTTTCAGGGAAATAGCACATATACAATTCCGCTAACAATTCCCGGCACTTTCTCAAAAACAAGTGGTACCTGGTCTGTAGTTTCCCAAGGTACAATTGTTTTTGATAACGCCGATACTGTACATTATGCAGTTAATGATAAAGGCATGTTCTTAATTTTCCCACTGGTTGCATCTGATTCAAGTGGTTCAACTATGGATTATGGAACTGCTGTTTTAGCTTTTAAAAAATAAAGATTAAATTATACTGAAAATCAAATTTTTCATTTAGAAGATAAATTTGATGAATAAACAGTTCATTTTTCAGTTGTGGAAGGCAATAGTTTGGTTGAAAGCTATTGCCTTCTATTATTTACCTATGAATAATATCAAAGCTAACATTTACTAAATGCAGAAGACTATTACTTACAAATAATTTGCCCTTTGCAGCATGTCGCAAACCATAATTTACAACCAAATTGCCTTCTGCAAAATGTTGAAAGGTATCACTTACAGCTAATATACCCTCTGCATCAAATAGCAAATTATTACTTACAGCCAAGTTATCCTCTGCGGTATATAGAAATATGTTATTAATAAACGAATCAACATCTTCTAATATTAAAAAATCAGGATTTACATCATATCTACTCTATTTTTTCTCTAAAAGTCAATGTTTTTCATTAAAACTGCCTATTTTTACATTTAGCAAATAATGTTTAATAAGATTTTTTATGAATTCCAGAATAATAAATAGAGAAATAATAAAATTATCTCCGCAGCAAGAGAAGATGGTTGTAAGCGGCTGGGGTAAAGAAGCTTTTGAGAATTCGATTGTTGAACGAATGACTTATATTTCTGACGGTTTGCATATTAAAGGTTACTTAGCTTATCCGAAGGATGCAAATGAAAGCTGTCCCTGCATTATTTGGAATCGAGGTGGAAGCCTTAACAACGGTGCAACGGATTCATTTACTGCAAGAGGAATTTTTGGACAAATGGCAAGCTGGGGCTACGTGGTTTTTGCTTCGCAGTACCGGGGTAATGCCGGCAGCCAGGGGAAAGAACAGCTTGGCGGTAAAGACGTAAATGATATTTTAAATCTTATTCCTCTTGCTGAAGAAATTCCAAATGCTGATAAAAATTTGTGGGCAATGGAAGGTTGGAGTCGTGGTGGAATGATGACTTACCTTGCTCTTTTACGCAATTCTAAATTCAGATGTGCGGTACTCAGCGGTGCAATTTCAAACTTGAAAAAATATGCTGAAGGAAATCAAGAAAAGATTTCATTCTATAAAAATATAATCGATGGAAATAATTTTGAAGAGGAGATTGACAAGAGAACAATCATCAACCAGGTAGAAAAACTGCCGGAAATTCCTTATCTGCTTTTGCATGGAGCGAATGATAATATAGTTTCGCCTGTTCAAACTATTGATATGGCAAAGAAGATGCACAAGTTAGGATTTACCTACCGTCTTGTTATTCTTGAAGGCGGCGATCATTTTTTGAAGAACCATCGCAAAGAAGTAGACCGACTAAGGAAGTTGTGGTTTGATAAATACCTCAAAGCTGAATCGAATAGATAATTGATTCGCAATAATGAATCTTTGTTATTCATTTCGCTATCATTAGGGCTTCGCCTGTCATTCAGTTGTTCTTTACAAATAACTTTCATTTTCTTGTTTCCTTCAAATTAATTATCAGACTTTTTCTATATCACTTTAAGTCTGTCTTAAACGATGTTTTTCTTGTATTTATAATCCAAATCAGCTATTTTGGAATACTAAATTTTACGGATCGCTTACCTGTTTGCGCAATTGCAAGCAAATTTTAGATAAATATTTTAATGATAGACTATTTACAAAATAGTATTATCTAGGTTAATTCAATTTATGCCGGATTCAAATTGAATTTGAAATAAATTGGCTAACCACAATTTGAAATGAGCAAAACTTTTTCCACGATTTAAAGAATTGAGGGCATTTGATATGAGTACTGATAATTCGAAAGAACTTATTGACATTGAAACTAGAGAATGGCTTTATTCACTTGATTACGTTTTAGAACACGGAGGACCAGAGAGAGTAAAAGAATTACTTCAAGAATTACAAATCAGAGCACATAAAGAAGGTGTTCAGATTCCATTCTCAGCTAATACTCCTTACATAAATACAATTCCAAGAGAAGTTCAACCGCCTTTCCCGGGAGATAGAGAAATTGAAAGAAGAATAAAAAGCTTAATCCGCTGGAATGCTATGGCGATGGTTGTAAAAGCAAACAAGCAGGAACATGGTATTGGCGGACATATTTCCACTTACGCCTCTGCCGCTACACTTTATGAAATTGCATTCAACCATTTCTTCCGGGGTAAAGGCAATGATTACGATGGAGACCAGGTTTACTTCCAGGGTCATGCTTCACCGGGATTTTATGCTAGAGCATTCCTTGAAGGAAGAATTACAAAAGAACAGATGGAGAATTTTAGGCATGAAACAAAACCAGGAGGCGGATTGTCTTCTTACCCGCATCCATGGCTAATGCCTAACTTCTGGGAATTTCCAACTGTATCCATGGGGCTTGGTCCAATCATGTCTATTTACCAGGCAAGATTCAACCGCTACCTTGAAGACCGTGGAATAAAGCAAAACAATGGAAGCAAAGTCTGGGCTTTCTTAGGTGATGGTGAAACCGATGAGCCTGAAGCTCTTGGTGCAATCACTTTAGCCGCAAGAGAAAAGCTTGACAACTTAATTTTTGTAATTAACTGTAACCTTCAAAGACTTGATGGTCCAGTTAGAGGCAATGGAAAAATTATTCAAGAGCTTGAAGCTGCTTTCCGAGGTGCAGGCTGGAATGTTATTAAAGTTGTCTGGGGCGGCGATTGGGATCCGCTGTTCGCAAAAGATGTAGATGGTAAACTTGTTAAACGCCTTGGTGAAATTGTTGACGGACAATACCAAAAATATTCTGTCGAATCAGGTAAATACATCCGTGAGCATCTTTGTAACGGAGACCCTGATTTAATAAAAATGCTTGAGGGTCTTTCAGATGAGCAGCTAAGAAAAATGAAACGCGGCGGTCATGATCCGGAGAAAGTCTATGCTGCATATAAAATGGCGATAGAACATAAAGGTTCACCAACTGTTATTCTTGCAAAAACAATTAAGGGCTACGGATTAGGCGAAGCCGGCGAAGGCAAGAACATTACTCATCAGCAAAAGAAATTAAATGAAGATGAGCTTGCAGAATTCAGAACACGGTTTGGTATACCGATCTCCGATGAAGAAGTTGCAAAAGCACCTTTCTACAGACCTGCAGAAGAAACTGCTGAAATTAAATACATCAAAGAAAGACGAAAATTACTTGGCGGATACTTACCAGAAAGAAAGACTTCAATTCGCCCGCTTAAGACTCCACCGGAAGAAATCTTTGAAGAATTTTACAAAGGAACCGAAGGCAAAGATGCATCCACTACCATGGTTGCGGTTAGAATTTTAGCAAAGCTTTTACGAGATAAAGAAATCGGCAAGCTTATTGTTCCAATAATTCCTGATGAAGCTAGAACATTTGGAATGGAAGCTCTATTCCGCCAGGTAGGAATATATTCTCATGCCGGTCAGTTGTACGAACCTGTTGATAAAGAAACTCTCCTTTATTACAAAGAAGCAACCAATGGACAAATTCTTGAAGAAGGAATTACAGAAGCAGGTGCAATGTCGTCATTCATTGCTGCCGGAACTGCTTATGCAACTCATGGAATAAACATGATTCCATTTTTCGTTTATTACTCTATGTTCGGATTCAATCGCGCTGCAGATCTAATCTGGGCTGCGGGAGATATGAGCTGCAAAGGATTTCTCCTAGGCGGTACATCCGGAAGAACAACACTTGCCGGAGAAGGTTTGCAGCATCAGGATGGTAACAGCCACTTAATGGCTTACCCGGTTCCTAACCTTGTTGCTTATGACCCGGCATTCGCTTATGAGATTGCAGTAATTATCCGGGACGGCATTAAAAGAATGTACGAAGAACAGGAAAAAATTTTTTACTACATCACGGTAATGAATGAAAATTATGACATGCCGCCTATGCCTGCCGGTGCTAAAGAAGGTATTCTTAAAGGCATGTACAAGTTCAAAGCTTCAGACAAAAAGAATTTGAAGTTGAAAGTACAGCTTTTCGGAAGCGGCACAATTCTTAATGAAGTAATTAAAGCAGCACAAATTCTTGAAGATGAATTCAAAGTTGCTGCTGATATATGGAGCGTTACAAGTTACAAAGAGTTAAGAAGAGACGGGCTCGACATTGAAAGATGGAATATGTATCATCCAACGGAAACTCCAAAACTTCCCTACATTACTCAAATGCTTAAAGATGAAGAGGGAGTATTTGTTGCAGCTTCTGATTATGTAAAAGCACTTCCGGATTCAGTATCGAGGTGGTTCCCGAAAAAACTGGTATCCCTTGGCACGGACGGCTTTGGAAGAAGTGAAGGCAGAACAGCTCTACGAGACTTTTTTGAAGTGGATGCAAAGCATATTGTGGTTGCAACTCTTCATGCTCTTTCTCTTGAAAACAAGATTAAGAATACGGTAGTCGAAAAGGCAATTAAGGATTACGGCATTGACCAGAACAAACCGAATCCTATTTATTTATAATTAAGAAATTACAAGGTTAGAAAATGGCTATTGATATAAAATTACCTGAGCTCGGCGAAAACATCGATTCTGCCGATGTACTTAATGTCCTTGTAAAAACAGGCGACAAGATTGAAAAGGATCAGGGTGTTATAGAAATCGAAACCGATAAGGCAACAATCGAAGTACCTGCAACTGCTGCCGGTACTGTGAAGGAAGTTTTGATAAAATCAGGCGACAAAATAAAAGTCGGGCAAACAATCCTTAAAGTTGATGATGGCGGCTCAAACGGTAAAGCCGCTGAAGCAATGAAGCCTGCAGAAGAAAAAATAGAAACCGAGAAAGAAGAAGTTAGAACAGAAAACAAAACTGCGGTAAACACTGCACCTGCAGCAAAAGCTGGTGGAAGTAAGATTATCGAGATGACTTTACCCGAACTTGGCGAAAATATTGAATCAGCAGATGTCTTGAATGTTCTGGTGAAAACAGGTGATAAAATTGAAAAAGACCAGGGCATATTGGAAATCGAAACCGACAAAGCGACTATTGAAGTGCCGGCAACAGTTTCCGGAAAAGTTGTAGAGGTTATAATTAAATCAGGCGAGAAAGCAAAGGTAGGACAAACCTTAATTAAAGTTGAGACCGGTGAATCAGTTGAAGCTGTAATTGAAAAAGCAACAGTTAAAGAAGAAACTTTTACAGAAACAGCCCCGGTTCATCACGTTGAAAAAAAAGTTGAAACACCGGCAGCCGTTAGTGAAACGAAAATTCCAAGTGAAAGAGATTTGCAGCCGCCTGTGTTAAAAGGTGCTGCACCGGCAGCTCCTTCCGTAAGAAGATTAGCAAGAGAGCTTGGAGTTGATATAAACCAGGTAAAAGGAACAGGTCCCAATGGAAGAATCTCGGACGAAGATGTTAAATATTTTGTTAAGAAATTTAGTGAAGGGAAAATCAGCACACCTTCAGTTGGAGTGAAGCAGGAACCTCTTCCTGATTTTTCAAAATTCGGTTCAATCGAAAAGAAGCCGATGAGTAATATTCGTGCTAAAACTGCAGAGCACCTAAGTTATGCATGGTCGACTATTCCTCATGTTACTCAGCATGATAATGCAGATATCACAGAACTTGAAAGAATCAGAAAGTCGTTCAATCCTAAGATTGAAAAAGCAGGCGGCAAACTTACGGTAACGGCAATACTTTTAAAGGTTGTTACCTCCGCATTGAAAGTTTTTCCGCAGTTCAATTCAAGCATCGACATGGATAAGAAAGAGATTATTTACAAGAAATACTACAACGTTGGTGTTGCAGTGGATACTGAGCACGGATTAATAGTACCCGTAATTAAAAATGTTGATCAGAAAAATCTTGTGGAACTCTCAGTTGAATTAAACACAATAGCGGAGAAAGCACGCATTAGAAAAACTTCACTCGAAGAGCTTCAAGGCGGATGCTTTACGATTACAAATCTTGGTGGAATCGGCGGGACTGCGTTCACACCGATAATAAACTCACCTGAAGTTGCAATACTCGGCGTTTCAAGAAGTTCGTTTCAACCTGTCTATAATGATGGCAAGTTTGAGCCGCGATTAATTCTGCCGCTGTCTCTTTCTTATGACCATAGAATTATTGATGGTGCCGACGCGGCAAGATTTTTAAGATGGGTTTGCGAAGCTCTTGAACAGCCGATAAAAATCCTAATTGAAGGCTAATTTCGCTTAGAGCAATGCGCATAGCGCTATAAGTTTTTTCTTATAATTATTTCACTTTGCTCTATACACTATGCGCTATGCTTAATTTAAATCTTTGGAGAAATATGAGCAATCAGAAACTTACAGTTATCGGTGGAGGACCAGGCGGATATGCCGCTGCATTTCTTGCCGCTGACCTTGGAATGGAAGTTACATTAATTGATAAGGAAAAAAATCCCGGCGGTGTTTGCCTTTACCGTGGATGCATTCCTTCCAAAGCCCTGCTTCATGTTGCAAAACTTATTAATGAAGCAGAAGATGCAAAGAATTGGGGAATTGAATTCTCCAAGCCTAAAATCGATTTAAATAAATTAAGAGATTGGAAGAACGGCGTTGTAAACAAGCTAACAGGAGGTCTCGGTATTCTTTCTAAGCAACGCAAGATAAATTACATTCGTGGAAAAGCAACTTTCGTAAATTCTTCAACTTTAAAGATAGAAAAATTTGAAGGTGGAATTGAAGAGCATAAGTTTGAGAAGGCTATAATCGCTACAGGTTCTGTCATCTCAACTATTCCTTCACTAAATATTGATAGCAAAAGAATCCTAAATTCAACAACTGCACTTGACCTGCCTGAAATTCCCAAAAGTCTGCTTGTAATCGGAGGTGGCTACATCGGACTTGAATTAGGTTCGGTATACAATGCACTCGGCACTAAAGTTTCGGTTGTTGAAATGATGCCTGGACTGCTTCCTGGTGCGGACAGAGATTTAGTATCATACCTTGCCAAAAGAGTTGAAAAAAAATTTGATAAGATAATGATTAACTCTAAGGTTCTTTCAATAAAAGAAGTGAAGGATGGGATCAGCGTAAATATACAGGACAGCGACGGCAAAGCTACGGAACAAGTATATGAATACGTTTTAATGTCAATTGGAAGAAAGCCAAACGCAAGTGGATTAGGATTGGAGAACACAAAGGTAAAAACAAATGCAAGAGGCTGGATTGAAGTTAATAAGCAATTACAGACCAATGATTCGAACATTTATGCGATCGGAGATATTGCTGGTGAGCCAATGCTTGCACATAAAGCATCGCATGAAGGAAGAGTAGCAGTGGAAGCAATTGCAGGGCATAAAGTTGCTTTCGAGCCGCTTGCTATTCCAGCAGTTGTTTTTACAGATCCTGAAATTGCCTGGGCAGGCTTAACAGAAACAAAAGCCAAAGAACAAAATATAAAATTCGAAGTAGCAAAGTTTCCTTGGGGTGCTTCTGGCAGAGCAACCACCCTTGACCGCAGCGACGGTGTTACTAAATTAATTATTGATCCTGATACTCAGCGAATTCTTGGAGTAGGAATTTGCGGTCCCGGCGCCGGTGAGCTTATTGCCGAAGGAGTTCTTGCGATTGAAATGGGTGCTAACGTAACTGATCTGAAGCTGAGCATTCATCCTCATCCAACACTTTCGGAAACTGTTATGGAAGCTGCTGAAGTATTTTTCGGTCAGAGTACTCACATGTATAAGCCCAAACGATAGCCAAGCCTAATTGCATTTTTGAATAACTATATTGAGTTAAACATGCTTTCATTTGAACATGCAGTCTAGCAAATTATCTTGTTTAATTAATTTTCAATTAAGTTAAATTTGTATGGGGATAGGATGAGGTTATTTTTTCTTCCAGCCGAATATGTTGAATTTTCTTTCTCGTTCCTGTTTATCTTTTTTAGTTCCGTCTTCTAAATTAGCATCATCATCGTTTTCATGTATGGTAGTGTTTGCCTTTTCTTTTTGTATTTCGGAAGAAATTTTTTTCCAAATTTCGTTTCCGGGAATAATTTGATTAGGCAAAGAATTTATTCTTTCTTGCAAAGGTGTTACCTGGCTTAGAGAATTGTTGGCAGTTTTTAACAGGGTATACGCGTGCTGCAAATAATCATTCATTTCCTTAGACTTCATCATTAACAATTCTGAGGTTTCATCATCGGTATATTTTTCGAGGTCATGAAGAACAAACGATAAGCGCTCCTTTAGCGGAAGCGATACAATCTCAAACTCAAACGCGCTTAGATTAAGGCTTTTTAATTTTTTCCCATCAATTTTATCAGAGGAAGTTCCATTCTGACGCAGAGTATCAAGGCACAAATATACCGTGATACCGCATAGCCATGAACCAAATGTAATGTCCATTCTAAGATGTACTATATTTTTAAGTGCGGACAAGAAAGCTGATTTTGTTACGTCATCGGCAAGGTCTTTATCAGCGAGTAATCTCAGGCAAAGCGCATATATCCTTCCGGCATAAATTTGATAAAGCTGTTCGAATGAAGAATTGTTCCCTGCTTTAACATTTTGAATTAAAGACCGTATTAATTTATTGTCCTGAATAAGAATGTCCCTTTCTAATTATCCGTATACAAAACCACTCATTAAAGTTAAATTAATGCTCGGCTAATTTACATTTTACTTTGCATATTATCTACAAATATTTTCAAGAAGTCTCTCAAAATCTTCAAGCGAATTTAAAGGTAAATTGCAGACATAATTTCTGCATACATAAGCCGTAACTTTATTTCCAACTTGTTTTTGATTTGCAGTAAAAGGAGCAATAGTTTTTATTACTTCATCTTTTTCAGAATTTAGGATGAGAATTTTATTGGGAAAATAAAACTCATTTAATTTCTTAATATACACATTTGCTTCTTCCCGGTTACCGCAAGATATAACAATTTCATTTGACGGACCGAAGGTAAAATTAAGCGCGCAAAGCGAATAACCAAACGCTAAAGGTGAATCTTGAATTGTATTAGAGATTAGTTTTCCAATCATCTCGGCTTTATTCTCATATTCAGAATTTGATGCAATTCTTCCCAGACGAATTAAATTTAGTAAAGCAACTGAATTTCCCGATGGTATTGCACCGTCAAAAATTTCTTTACGACGAACTATCAACTGCTCGCTTTCGTCACCGGTAAAAAAGAATCCGCCGTCCCTTTCATCCCAAAAATGTTTAATCAATTCTAAATTAAGACTGACAGCTTCCTTTAAATATTTTGTTTTAAAAGAAGCTTCGTAAAGATCAATTAAGGCGGCAATAATAAAAGCATAGTCGTCGATATTGCCGGGAATAGAAGCTTCACCTTGTCTATAACGATGCAGCAGCAATCCGCCCTCATCAATCATTTCTGAAAGTATAAAATTCATTGATTTTTCTGCGGCAGCAAGGTAATCAGTTCGAACGAATACTTGAGAAGCCTTCGCAAGAGCAGAAATCATAAGTCCATTCCAATCGGTTAAAGTCTTATCATCTTTAAACGGATGAATCCGCTTATCTCTTAAATTAAATAATTTCTCCCTTGCTGAATTCATTAGTGAAGTCAATTCATCAGATTTCAGACTTAGCTCTTTTGCAACTTCACTTATGCTTTTGTTCATATGAAGAATATTAGCGCCGGTTTTTTCGCTTAATGCATGGTCATCATAATTTCCATCATCTGTTATGTTAAAAATTTTAACAAACAATTCAGCCTCATCCCCAAGAATAGATTTGATTTCATCTTTACGCCAAAGATAAAACTTCCCTTCCTCGCCTTCGCTGTCAGCATCCTCTGCAGAATAAAAGCCGCCTTCCGGCGAAGTCATATCGCGCAGGACATATTCAATTATTTCTTCAGCAGTATCTTTATAAAGATTTTTTTTAGTTGCCTGATAAGTTTCAATATAAGCAGTAATTAGTAAAGCTTGATCATAAAGCATCTTTTCGAAATGAGGTACGAGCCATTCTCGATCAGTTGAATACCGGTGAAAACCATATCCGACTTGATCATAGATTCCGCCGATACGCATTTGCTCTAACGTCTTTTCCACCATCCATAAAGCACGGTTATCTTTTTTCCTTTTCCAGTATCGTAAAAGGAAAAGAAGATTGTGGGGAGTTGGAAATTTGGGTGCAATGCCGAAACCTCCGAATACTTCATCGAATCGGTTAAGAAAAGCGCCGAATGCCTTATCAAGAATATTATCATCTACTTTGTCACCAACATTATTATTAGTTGATCGTTTAAGAGTTGATAAAATCTCATCTGCTGAACTGAAGATTTCTTCGCGTCTTGAAATCCAAAATTCTATTATGCGCTGAATTAGTTCAAGCATCCCAATTCTTCCGAAACGGCTTTGTTTTGGGAAATATGTTCCTGCAAAAAAAGGCTTTTTATCCGGAGTCATTATAATTGTCAAAGGCCACCCGCCGCTGCCGGTCATCATTTGGCAGATGGTCATATAAATACCATCAATATCCGGGCGCTCTTCCCTATCAACCTTAATCGAAACAAATGTTTCATTCATTAACTTTGCAACTTCTTCATCTTCGAATGATTCTTTCTCCATAATATGACACCAATGGCAAGTTGAATATCCGATAGAAAGGAAGATAGGTTTATCTTCTTTCCTTGCCTTTTCAAAAGCTTCTTCGCACCAGGGATACCAATCTACAGGATTATATGCATGCTGCAGAAGGTATGGACTCTTTTCATTGATTAATTTATTAGCATTTCGCATATTTTTTTATTTCAATATAAAGACTAAAAAACAAAACTGAAGTGAACTGCGGTAACACGAAGTTGAGATTAAATTTCATTTTAGATAAGTTATAGTAAAATAATTTCATACAATTAATAATAATATCCCATGAATAATAAAAACAACTTATTGCTTCCAGCTTTAACCGGGGGAATATTTTTTTTAATAGGCATCATAATAATTACATCCACATGGAAATCAAATTACAATTCCAATCAGACAATTACTGTTACAGGATCGGCAACAAAAGATATTGTGTCGGATCTTGCAATCTTAAAAGGAACACTTACAACTCAATCGGCAACTGCTGACGCAGCCTACCGGCAGCTTGAAAGCGAAAGACCAGTTCTTTTAAAATTCTTGGCTTCAAAAGGATTCCCTCAAAATAAGGTTGAACTCTCGGCAATAACGCATTACCCTATTTATGAAACTGCGGCTAATGGTTACCAAACTCAAAATATAAAAGGTTATACTTATAATCAGCAGGTGGAAGTTCAATCGAATGATGTAAATAAAATAAAGCAGCTTTCAATCCAAGTCGCCTCTGTAATTGAACAAGGAGTAAACTTTAACGTAAATCCGCCGGAATATCATTACACAAAATTAGCACAGTTGAAAATTGATATGCAGGCAGCCGCAGCCAAGGATGCTATGATTAGAGCAGAAAAAATTGCAAAGGCAACCGGAAGAAAGCTTGGTCCGATGCGCAATGCAAGGATGGGAGTTTTACAAATTACTCCGAAATATTCAAACCAGGTTTCTGATTACGGTATTAACGATATCAGTTCTATCGACAAGGAGATTACCGCAGTGGTAAATGCTTCTTTCGAAATTGAATAGTGATTAGCTTTTATTTTAGTATGTAAAGAGACAATTAAAATATATGCATGTTGCTTAAGCAAACGTCTCTTCAGTAATGCAATTCAAATGTAATTTTTCTCTTTATTTATGTTGAAGTTATTACGTATTTTTGAAGTAAACTTTATCTAAGAATTATTGAATAATTATAGATCGGAATACAATGACAAAACCGCAAATATGGGTAGCAGCAACCTTAGTTTTATTTTTTGCATTATACATTTTAGAGATGAGTACGAAAAGAACCGACGAACAGGTAAAACCAAACCCCACGACAGCAATGCAGCAGCAAAATCCACAGGTTTCTGCGGATCAGCCGCCTGAAAAATTAGTTGTAAACCTAGGCTGTACAGGCTGCCACGGCGGAGACCTTTCCGGTACAGCTATGGCGCCAAGCTTGCATGCTGTAAAAGATAATTGGTCGAGAGACGGACTAATAAACTATCTCCGCAATCCATCTTCATACATGAGCTCTTCAAGGTTCGAGGAATTAAAATCAAAATACCCGAATACGATGATGCCCTCCTTCAGCAACATAGATGTTAAAGTGCTTGGCAAGGTTGCGGATTATCTGATAAGCTTGAGTAAATAATATAATCTTAATTGAGGAAAACAAGAGTTATTAAATTATCTTTTTTCCATTTTGTTGTTACTTATATAACAATTCTAAAATTCACTAAATAAACTTTAGGTCAAAAAAATTCTTAGTCTCATTTCCCTAAATAGTATCTTTTAAATTATTGAAATCAAGATACAATTTAATCTTTAGTCTTAGTTACTGAAGTTACGCAAAATGGAAGAAATGGTTAATTTGGCATTCCGAACTAGTTTCGGAATCTTAATTTTTAAGCTGTTTTTAGATTCTGAAACAAGTTCAGCATGACAATTGCGTAACTTCAGTTAGTTAGATTTAAGATTTTTTTTATTGGAACCTTTCTTTAGCAACCGTTTTTTAATCCGCATAAAACTCAATCACCTTTCTAATATGATTCTCGCAGATTTTGCAGAACGGTTTTACTCCTTTGGAAAACATAATACAGTCAAGCATCGGGCGGTACATTCCTTTTGAGCAGTAGCCTGCACCTTCAAATGCACCGACTTTGCCCCAGTATTTTGAGCTACGCAAATACTTATCTACTTCATCACTGTGAATTTTATCTTTCCAATTATACTCATCCTGCGCTGCTTGAATCTCTTTTTGTGGGGCTTGGTTACGCTTTAGCTCAGCTATGCGGTTATTTATTTCCCTGCGCTCTTTTTGCCATACGTTATCCATTTTATCATAAGCTTCTTTTTCCCAGAGAGTTGGAATTTCGATTCCCGGTGAAATCAAATTTTTCCATTTCAGATTATTCTTATCAAGCAGGCGTGTAATGTTCGGCTCAACAGGTTCAACACCTTCAGGATAAAAATCATTATATGCAACATCGGAGGTGTAATATTCATCAGCCAGCCCGGAAAAGGAATGTCCGAATTCATGCAGGAAGATATAATCGCTGAACTGGTTGTCCGAAACAAAGGTACAATAAAAATTATAAATGCCACCGCCGCCATAACGGGCGCTGTTGCACATAATATAAATTGCATCGTAGGGAACATGAGCGGCAAGATCGTGAACTTCTTTATTGTTTTCGGTTAAAACATATCTTTCAGAACCGAGAGAATAAAAGGAAGTGTTTAAAACTGTATTTTTATAAATATTGGCGCCGGGCTCGTCAATACCGCTATCCTCTGACGGCTTAAATACTCCGTAAATGTTAAATTTATCTTTCATTAAGACGTATGGTTCCGTTCTCAAAAATAATTCAGTGAAATGCTTCAAATCCTTTTCAAATTTTTTTTGTTCATTTAAAGTGTAGCCATCACCAAGAATAACAATATCAACCTTTGTATGAGAATCTCCGCTAAAATGACTTTTATAAACCTTCACGCTTTTATCCTTTACCGCATCTTTTATAATATAAAGAGCGGAAGGATCTATTACGGTTGAATATATTTCGGATAAGTTATTTTGCTTGTCTCTCTTTTCGAGAGCAAACCTAATTTTATTTTTTGGATAAGGAATGATCGCACTCTCCTGATAAGTCCGTTTTGTACCTTTTATAGCTTCATCACTCGTTTGATATTCTTTGAAATAGGAATCGAATCCTTTTGAGAAGATCAATTTCCCGGAAGCAGCATCGTAAGCTTTATAATAATATTGACCGTTGTTGAAGCCGTCGATTAAATTTTTCAAACTGCCCGCCCATATTCCGTATTTGTAAATATGATCGAGAGTAACAACTTCACTTGAAGCATCTCCTATATGATAATAGTCGATACGCATTGTTTTATTAATAAAATAATCGTTGAATTTGATAGATTGTGCTTTCAACATAGTTACAGCAAATAACAGAATGATTAAATAAAAAATTTTCATCGCAATACCCTTTAATATGTTAAGGGTAAACTTAATGAAATTCTTTATAAATGCCTGCAAGAATTTGCAGTAGGAAATGAAGTAATCCGATCATCAAGTATTGAATAAATATTTTTTCATACAACTTTAATAGGTTGCCAATTATATATAGTCGAAACAATAATACGAGACGTTATAATTCGAGATACACTTCTGCCATGAATTGGTAAATGCGAATCCCCAAAAGTTAACCTTTATTTCGTACTACACACTAAATCGAATTAGAGGCTTAAACGTTTGGTGCATTAGTTTTCTGTTTAGATAAAAGGGGAACAATACCCAAAATAATTGCGACTATTACAACTATTACAGAACCTGGCAAATCAGGTTTATAAGTCATAATAAAAACAGCACCGAATGCAATCGCAAGTCTTGATTGAAGCAGATTCATCAATTTTAATTTATCAATAAATCCGCTTAGCTCACTATTGTTCAACTCAGATTCTGAATTCAATTTACCAGCAAGACTTTTAAATTTCTTACCGCTAACTACTGATCCTTGCAAAACAATAAACAACCACAATAAAAATGAAACGATTATCCATGGAGTATATCCCCATTTAGCAGAGGCAAGATAAACGCCAGTAACCAACAAGAGAACACCGCCGCTGATATAAATTGATTTAAGGGAAGAGAGAACCTTAAACCATTCTTCTGCCTGCTTAAAAACGGAAGTTTTATTGAGTCTTGAAATTCCTATCCATTCTATCCCCATACCCATAAACAAAATAATGGCGCCGGATATATGGAAAAACAGTACTGCAAAATAGAAGTCCATTTTACACCTTTATTTAAGTATGACAAAAATTATTAATATTTAGCAAATGAAAAAAGTATTCAAAAAAAATTTTTATTGCATAGTAAAGTGAAAAATAAGAACACCTACAGATGCAACAAGACAATAATAACCAAACCACTGCCACTTGCCTCCTTCAAGCAGACGTGAAAGTAATTTCAGCGCCAGAAGTCCTGCAATAAAGCTGAAAATCATTCCAACGATACTCGGCATAAAAAGATGAGTTGTTGAAACATGCGCTGTTAAAGTTTTATCTTTAAGCAAGCGGTATGCTTCTTTTACAACCACCGCAGGAGTTAACACAACTGCGAGTGCAAAGCTGAATTCTTCAAGTTTCTGTTTCGACAAATTAAACATGAGTCCTGTAGAAATAGTAGAGCCCGAACGTGAAAATCCGCGGAACGGCAGGCAAACACCTTGAATAATCCCGATCCATATAGAATGCTTGGTTACTATCTCATCAGCCGGTTTCTCTTTTGCTTTACGAGTGCCTGCATAAATAATCATTACACCGACAGCTGCTAGAGCAATTGCTATTAAAGGTAAATTGGAAAACAAATCTTCAATTTGAGCATTTGGAACATTGCGCATAAAAATCTTTTCGATGATTTCCTTTAACCCAAGCCCTATAATCCCTGTAAAAAAAGTCGCTATTATAATTTGAATAATGAAGCTTTTCAGATTAACACTTGAGTTAAAATAATCGCGCTTCCAGCCTTTCCAGAAATAAGCAATAACAGCAAACATAGTTCCGGTATGCAGCATAACAAGAATCATTGTCATCTCCGGAGCAGAAGGATGCAGCCCCATAATTTTTTCAGCAATTATTACGTGAGCAGAACTTGATACGGGCAGTAATTCACATGCACCTTGAACTAATGCGAGAATTAGGACTTGAATGTAATTCGGCATTAAAAAATTTCCTTTGAAAAGTTTATATGACAATTTGAAAATTAAGCGGAGAGAATAATTTAATTATTGATTCCTATCATAAAAAATAGATTTTATGATAATTATAAATTTCCCGGCATATAACCGGGACTATTAACAAAATTTTATGAAAATATCATACAGATATCATCCCGAAATAATCGGAATGATATCTGTAAAAATTAGGATTAAGCAACAGTAATTTCTTTATCAAGATAAACATCTTGAATGGTATTAAGAAGCTTAACGCCTTCAGCCATAGGACGCTGGAAAGCTTTTCTGCCTGAGATTAATCCCATACCACCGGCTCTTTTGTTAATAACTGCGGTCTTAGCAGCTTCTGCAAAGTCGTTTTCGCCGGAAGCACCGCCGCTGTTGATCAATCCTGCTCTGCCCATGTAATTGTTGATTACCTGGTAGCGAGTAAGATCGATTGGATGATCCGAAGAAAGATCCGAATACACTTTCTTGCTGGTCTTTCCGAACTTCAAAGCTTCAAAACCGCCGTTGCATTCCGGAAGCTTTTGTTTAATAATATCAGCCTCGATTGTTACGCCGAGATGATTTGCCTGTCCGGTTAAATCTGCAGCTACATGATAATCTTTTTCTTTTGTTTTGAAGCCCGGGTTTCTAAGGTAGCACCATAGAACAGTTGCAAGTCCGAGTTCATGCGCATATTTAAATGCTTCACTTACTTCAACAATCTGTCTTCCGCTTTCATCGGAGCCAAAATAGATTGTAGCACCAACAGCAGCGGCGCCCATATCATAAGCCTGCTCAACGCCAGCAAACATGATTTGATCGAACTTGTTAGGTAATGTAAGGAGCTCGTTGTGATTTATCTTTACGATGAATGGAATTTTGTGAGCGTATTTTCTGGAGGTCATTCCAAGCACACCGAGAGTTGAAGCAACAGCATTGCAGCCGCCTTCGATAGCAAGCTTAACAATATTTTCGGGATCAAAATATTCCGGATTCGGTGCAAAAGAAGCGCCTGCGGAATGCTCAATGCCTTGATCTACAGGAAGGATTGAAAGATAGCCTGTACCGGTTAATCTACCGCTGTAAAAAATCCATTGAAGATTTTTCAATACATTGATGTTTCTATCGGATTGAGCAAAAATTCTATCTACGAAATCAGGTCCGGGAAGGTGAAGTTTTTCTTTAGGAAATTTGGCTTTATAGTTTAACAACGAATCGGCTTCGTTCCCAAGAAGTTCTTTAATTTTCTGTGACATTGTATCTCCAGTTTGGTTTATTGATGAATCATTTTACAAAATTTAATTCCTCCGGCTTAAAATGTAAGCTTAAGGCTAAAAATCCATTACAAAAATAAGGCTAATTCGGGTGGGATTCAATTTAAAATTATAGAATTAATTATGCGTATTAGCGATGATGAAGTTATAATCTGTAATTCGAGAGATGCAGGATATTGAAACCGGATATTTGAAACTTGATGCTTATGCTCGATTGTTTATCGAGTATCCAGGATTAAAGATTCAGCATTTATGAATGATTTCATTTTCCTATATGATCAAAAATATTAATCGCATGGAAGCGCGAATTTTCAATAAACCATTTGCCGGTATCCATTCCACTGCAGACAACACCCGCCAAGTAAAGACCGGTAATGTTCGTCTCATAAGTATTAGGATCAAAGCAAGGCACTTTATTCTCATCATCAGAAATATGAACGCCTGCTTTTTTCAAGAAATCATAATCAGAATGATAACCTGTCATCGCGAAGACAAAATCATTCTCAATCGTAATTTTTCCTTCCGGAGTTTGAATATCAACTTCCCTTTCTCTTATCCCGGTCATGTTTGAATTAAAAAATGCCTTAATTGATCCTTCCTTTATACGATTATCGATATCGGGCTTAACCCAATATTTTACGTTATCCTTAATTCTGTCTTCTCTGATAACCATAGTAACCTCTGATCCGCGGCGGTAAGTCTCAAGGGCAACATCAACTGCTGAATTAGCTGCGCCGACAACTACCAGCTTTAAGTAAGCATATGGATGTGCTTCATCGAAGTAATGTTTAACCTTCGGCAAGTTCTCTCCAGGAATGTTCATGTAATTCGGCTTGTCATAAAATCCTACAGCAATAATTACATTCTTAGAAAAATATTTCCCTTTGTTTGAAATTACATTAAATCCACTTAAAGTTTTTTGGATGCTTAAAACTTCCTCGTAAGTTTTTACATTCAGCTTCCAATCATTCTTTACTCGCCTGTAATATTCGAGTGCTTCTCTGCGTGTCGGTTTATCACCATGAGAAACAAAAGGCACCTCACCAATCTCAAGTCTTTCTGAAGTAGAAAAGAAAGTCATGTTTGTGGGATAATGGAAAATAGAATTAACAAGACAGCCTTTTTCAAGTATAAGGTGACTAAGCTTTCGTTTAACAGCTTCCACGCCGCAGCTTAAACCGATTGGTCCGGCACCGATTATAATTATATCAAATGAATTATCGTTCATAATTTTTCCGTACTACATCAATAAATGCAAACTTAATTAAATAATTTAAATTGATTTTTGATTTGAATAATATGAGTGATGTAAACAGAGTTAGTCGGAAGTGAAAAACAAAACTATTTTATTCTTACAATTGTGCTCAAGAATTATAATTACTATTTTTGCTCTCGATCTTTAATAAGATGAATTGCATGACATTCATAAATAAACAATCTGCAAAAGCGCAAACAATAATTTGTCAATGGTGCGGACAGCAGGCAGAAATAATCTGGGTACATGGTCATGGACAATGCTCTAAATGCGGTACCAACATTGATGAGTGCTGCCGCGGTGAACAATGCGATAACCAGTTCGAGTAAACCTCAGTGATTCAAAAAGAAGAAAATAATGAATAATCAAAACTCATTCCGCCACGTTACATTCGATTTAGACGGCACTATCATCGATTCTTACAACACAATTTACAAAACCACAGTTAAGGCTCTGCGCGAAATTAAAATAAATGTGCCGGTACCGGAAAAGGAATTTTACAGCCGAATCGGACTTCACTTCATTGATATTTTTAGAGACCTTGAAATTCCGGTAAAGAATTTTGATGAATTCATTAAAATCTATAAAAATCATTATTTTGACTTTATAGATTATTCCAAACCGTTCGAAGGCGCAGAAGAAGTTTTAAATTATATAAATGAAAAAGGAATTAAAATTTCGCTGCTTACAACAAAAGTTCAGGACCAGGCAGACAAGATAATCGACTACTTCAATCTGCGGAAATATTTTTCTTTTGTTATGGGCAGAAGAGAAAACATAGCAAACAAACCTTCAGCGGAACCGCTGATTTTTATTTGTAAAAAAATTGATGTGCTGACAAAGGAAACATTGATGGTCGGTGATACGGAGCTCGACATACAATGCGGCAAAAATGCCGCAACAAAAACTTGTGCTGCTGCTTACGGTTATCGTCCATTAGCTGTAATTAAAAAAGAGAACCCGGATTTCATTGTGAATGAAATAAAAGAATTGAAAAATATTTTATTCAACTAAAATTAATTGGGCAAAATTCAAATCGGTATCGTATCATGAAAAATAAAATTAGGGGACTTTTATCGTCCTTTTTTGCCTTCTAACTCTCCATGTTTATTTACAAAATTTAATGGTACCAAAGCAGTAATAATCAAATTAATTTGCTCAATATTTCATCGCAAATTGCGTAGCCGGATTTAGTAAGTTTTAGCATTCCACGGCTTCTTACCGCGAGGTGGCGGTTTTCTATTTCAATTAAGAAATCATTTTTTTGAATTAGCCAGCTCTCACCAAACATTGATTTGAATTCATTGAGATCAAGCCCATTACTTCGAAGAGCGAGCATTACATATTCATTCAAAGCCATTTCATTATTTATAAATTCCGAACCAGCAACCGCAATTCCTTTTTTTTCAATTTCTGAAATGTATCGTTTCAAGCTGGAAAAATTCCACCATCTTTTCTTATCTACAAATGAATGAGCTGACGGACCAAAACTGAGATAATCTCTGTATCTCCAGTATGCATTGTTATGGCGGCATTCATATCCTGGCTTAGTAAAATTTGAGACTTCGTATTGATGAAATCCCTGATCACCTAAAAAATTAATTGTAATTTCATAAAGCTCTGCGTCATAATCATCATCTTGAATAGTTACCCTTCCATCCAGAACCAACTTGTTTAATATTGTACCTCTTTCAAGAATTAAGCTGTATGTGGAGATATGTTTTATAGGAAGATCAATTGCAACCTGCAAATTACTCATCCACTTTTCTCTCGTTTGCTTCGGAAGATTAAAGATTAAGTCAATGCTGATATTATCAAATCCTATTTCATTAGCATCCAGCACTGTTTGAATAGCTGTTTCCTTATTATGAATTCTTGTAAGGAATTTGAGATCATAATTATCAAAAGACTGAATGCCGATGCTTATTCGATTTATCCCGCTCTGTAAAAACTTCTTCAATTTGATTTTGTCTACCGTACCGGGATTCGTTTCCATAGTAATTTCAGCATCATCAGTTATTGTAAAATTTTCTTTTACGAAAGTTATGATCTCGTTTAGATATTCCGGCTTCATAAGGGATGGAGTTCCACCGCCGAAATATATCGAACTGAAAATTCTATCTGATGAATATCTACTCGAATAGAAACTGATTTCTTTTTTTAATGTTGAGAGAAAATTAGAGATGTTGTCTGTAGTAATGATTGAATAAAAATCACAGTAGATGCACTTGTGGTCGCAGAATGGAATGTGAATATAAATCGCAGAGTCTTTCAAAGGTCCAAACTTCAAGTCTGTTTTTCTATTTATAACATTTAGATTTAATCAAACATAATGATTGGGAAATAAAAAATCCTTGCAAAAAGTATTGCAAGGATTTTTTAATAATACATGCTTATGAAAAATCAAAGATTTGTTTTCATAGAAAAAACTATATCTATAGTTGCATCAAGATTATAAGTCAATTGGCTTGATGAAATGTTGGTTATCGAAATAGTGGCTACGAAAACTTTGTTAGACAGCGTGGAAAGATAATCGTTTATTAAGCCTATCTGCGTAGAATTAAGCTGCAACTGATAAGGAGTATTTACATAATCCGAAGGTTTAATTTGACCTAATGGATAAGTAAAAAGTAAATTACCATTGTTATCCTTCAAGGTAATATTTACGTTTCCACTTAAATCAGAAGGGCTGACGCTCTTTGTTCTGAATTCAGCAGTAAGGAAGGAAATGTTCTGGATTTTATCAGAATAACGCTGATAGGTTGACGAATTTGAAAGATCTATGGTTTCACTCTGACTATAAGAAGTCAATGCGCTGCTGATGTTAAACTCCTGAGTAATTGGAATATTTTGGGTCAGAGAATTTAATGCATCCAAAATACAACCGTTGAAAGAAAGCATGCCTACAAAAGCAACCGCAATAAAACCTATTAATAAATATTTTTTCATATTGACTCCGATTAAAATTCAAATGATAAACCGCCGGAAAACAACGACTGAGAAGCCAGATTATAATCCGCATTTATTACTAAGAAACCAATCTTTAATGAACCACCAAGAATAAATCTAATATTATCAGCACCACTTACACTTGCACTTATATTTCTATCTTGTCTGAGAGTAGGATCTCCGTTATTTGGATCGCCTTTAATTGTATAGCTTAAATCAAAACTAGAGCTTTCATATTGAAGCCCTCCATAGGCAGTAAACAAGCCGAAAGTTTTGCTGACTTCACCATTAACAGCGAAAGTGCTTCCAGAAATATAGCTACCATAATTCAACTTATTGTATAATACTCCAACAGCAACGTCTACCGGAATTAATGGAATATATTGACTGATACTGTGCCTTACTCCAATGCCAAAATAATTAATGTCGTCGTTTTTCACATGAACTGTCGGAAGATATCTTATTAAAACTTCGGTGCCCATAAAACTTCCGGTAATTTGAGGCATTGCAAAAGGAATATTTGATTGGTTTAAACCGTTAGGATACGGAATATATCCGTTTGGTCCGGTGTAAATAGTTCCCTGGTCTCCCCAAATTGTGGCAGTAGAATTTGTCGCTTTATAACCGCTTGGCAAAGTTGGAGTAAATGTCATCTGACTGCTGGGAACAAACATTATCATTCCCCTAAAACTTATTGAAAAACTTGGGAAGCTAGAAATAGATGCCGTATAAAAACTGCCTGAATTTAGTCCCTCACTTAAACTAGTTGCAAAGGGCTGCATAAAATTTCCAACCTGCGTTTCATTTAAAAAACTCAACTGATCTTGCTGCGAAAACAGTGGAGTAATAAAAAGCAAGATTAGGCTGAAGACTATAATTACTTTCTTCATGGAAATCCTTTCTTTGTGTTGTATGGTAAACTTGAAAACTGCTTAACTAATCTCCTAATTCCTAAGCTATAAGTCAAGATCGAAATGAATTTTTTTTTTGAAGTTACTTTAAAGCAAAGATACCTTATCTTGCGGTCTGCTTGTTTAAGCCCATCAATTCTCTCGCCCCGGTTAAGCTTGCTTCGGTTATCTTTTCGCCGCTCATTAGCTTTGCTACTTCTTTAATGCGCTCATTTTCTTTCAGCTTTCTGATAGAGCTTACCGCACGCTCTTCATTTAACATCTTCTCTACCGCATAATGATGATCTGCCAAGCCAGCTATTTGCGGAAGGTGTGTTATGGATATTATTTGATGATACGCTGCGAGCGCCTTCAAAGCTTGCCCCACCTTCTGTGCAATTCGACCGCTTACGCCAGTATCAATCTCATCGAAGATTAACAACGGAAGTTTATCATTTTTAGCTAAAATGGTTTTCAGCGCAAGCATTATTCTTGAGACTTCCCCGCCCGATGCAACCTTAGCAAGTGGTTTAGTATCTTCTCCCGGATTTGTGGAAATGAAAAACTCAACTTCGTCATAGCCATTGCTAAAATATTTGAACTTCTTTCCGTTAACAAAAATAAAATTATCGTCGAAACTTTCTGCGGCAACCTGATTTATTTTAACTTCAAAAGTTGAGTCGGGAATTCCAAGATAACTAAGTGCCTCTTTCACCTCTTTCTGAATTTTCTTTGCGGAATCTTTCCTTTTTTTTGATAGAGCTTCTGCAGCAACTCCGCACTTAACACGCAGTTCTTTAATTTGATTTTCAAGAACTTGAATATTCTCCGAGAAATTTTCCGCAAGGTTAAACTCGCTGCCTATTTTTTCTCGGTGTTCTAAAATTGATTTAATCGAACCCCCGTATTTTTTCTTCAGCAAAGTCAAAGCACCTAAACGTTCTCTAATCTGTTCAAGATTCTGAGAATCAAGATCAATCTTAGAACGGTAATCTCTAACAAATTTAGAAATATCATTTACAAGGGTTTTTGCAGATTCTATTTCTCCCAATACTTCAAGGAAAGATTTATCTATTTTACTAAGTTCCGATAAGTCATTCTGAATTTTTCCAAGATAATCATTAACCGAATTTTCAGATTCGTAAAGTGATTCGTAAACTGATGTGGTTAGCTCCATCAACTTTTCGGAGTTTTCCAGTATGTTTAGATCTTCATTCAGTTTCTCTTCTTCGCCTTCAATTGGAGAAATACTGTCAATCTCATTCATCTGAAATAAATAGAGATCTTTTTTCTCCTTTAAAATACTTTCTCTTTCTTTTAGAGAATTTAATTCCTTCGTATGCGAAGATAAATTATGATAGTAGTCTTCATAATTTTTAAGAAGCTCTTCCGGTGTCCCGAATTCATCAAGAAAATCAATGTGAGTATCGGTCCTTAACAATGATTGGTGCTCATGCTGACCATGCAAGTCGACCAAAAGATTTCCGACTTCTTTAACAAGTGTAAGAGGGACAGGTGTATCGTTAATGAAGCACCTGTTAGAGCCTTTAACCGAAATCTCTCTCCGCATGATAAGTTCAGGGAAAAACTCTATTTCATTTTCATCCAGAATTCTTTTTACTTTCTTATTTATTTCAACATCAAAGATTCCCTCTATTATTGATTTAAAAGCTCCTTTACGAACAACATCCGTTGAAGCTCTATCCCCAAGAAGCAAGCCCATTGCGTCAATAAGTATTGATTTGCCGGCACCGGTCTCGCCTGTGATAATATTAAGACCGGTACCAAACTCAACATTGATCTGTTCAATGAGTGCGTAGTCTTTAACCTGTAATGATTTCAGCATACTTTGAATGAAATTTGATGCGGCTAATTTAGTTTATTTGGTTTGGAAATTCAAAACAAGAAACTTTTTAAATCATTTTCAATTGGCTTGCATAATGGATTCCGCAAATTGTTTTAGCATCAAAAATTTCACCGCTGCGGATTTTCTCTTCAGCTTCAGCCAAAGAAAATTCAAGTATTTCCATCCCGAGCTCTCCTTCTTCCCGATTGTGATTGCCCTGCACTAAATCTTTCATTAAATAGATGTGCAATATTTCAGTGCAGAATCCGGGAGTTGTGCAGATCGATCCGAGCTTTTCAATCTTTCCAGCTTTGTAACCCGTTTCCTCCTCAAGTTCACGAGTTGCGCAGACTAATGGATCTTCGCCTTTATTTAACTTACCTGCCGGAAGTTCAATCAGGTTTTTCTGCAAAGGATATCGGAATTGTTTTACAAAAATAATTTTACCATTATCTTTAACAGCCACAGAAACAGCGCCGCCAGGATGAATAGCGGTTTCTCTAACTCCTTTGTTCCCGCTGTTATATTCAATTTGATCTACCTGAAGATCAAAGACTTTTCCTTTGAAAAGAACTTCGCTTTTTTTTACTTTAAAATTCATTTTAACTGTTAATTGGTTTATACTTGAAAATAAAAACGAGTTATAAATAAACTATTCTTGTTTAATCAAGATAATTTAGATAACTCGCTTTTTAAACTATGTGATTTCTACGAACGATAAGACAAGTCATAATAAGGTACGAGCTCGTGTCCAAGAAATTTTAGCAAAGCTGTTATTACACCAAGATCATCTAAATAACCGACGAACGGAGTAATATCCGGGATTGCATCAATCGGACAAATAAAATAAATAAGCCCGGCAACTACGATTGCTTTCCGGTGCCATGAAACGAGAGGATCACGGATGTACCTATACAATGCAAAAACATCTTTAGCGAATGTAATTTTCTTCCCTACTCGCTCAAGCTTTGTCCACAAATTTCCTTCAACATACTTAATATTTTCATTTACTTCATCCTCGGTCTTTCCACCGAAGTCCAGAGCAGAGAGATCATTTTTCTCATCAAGATCAAAATCTAACTCCGTCATATGTCCTCCTTATTTTTTGTGTTTAGCAAACCAATCAAAAACCGAATGCCACCAGAAGCGTGCATCTTGAGGATGAACTACAAAATGAAATTCATCTGGAAAATACAATAGTTTGCTTTCCACACCCAGCCGTTGAAGCGAAGTAAACAACTGAAATGCCTGTTCTTCAGGCACGCGGTAATCATGACCTCCTTCAACAATAAGCATCGGTGTCTTGGCATTCTGAATGAATCTTTCCGGATTCCATTTATCGTACAATGTTCTGTTTGTCCATGGCGTACCGTTAAATTCCCATTCAGGGAACCAAAGTTCTTCGGTTGTTCCCCACATACTTATAGTATTAAAGACTCCGTCGTGGGATACAAGAGCATTAAAACGGTTTGTGTGCCCTTCAATCCAATCGATCATGTAGCCTCCGAATGAAGCGCCAGCTGCAAAGGTATTTTTCTTATCGATATATTTGAAATTCTTAACAGCATAATCATATACATCCATTAAATCATCATACGGTCTGCCGCCCCAATTTCTTGAAACAGCATTAGTAAAAGCTTGACCATAGCCAGTGCTTCCGGTAGGATTTGGCGCAATTACTACATATCCCTTAGATGCGAAAAGTTCAGTGTTCCAACGATAATGAAAGTCATCTTCCCAATGATCTTGAGGTCCGCCATGAATTAAAAATATCATTGGATATTTCTTTGCGGGATTAAAATGCGGCGGCTTAACTAATATGGATTGAATTTTTTTACCGGCAGCACCTTCGCACCAGAAAGTTTCTAGTGGAGTCATTTCAATATTTGCTAACCGATCTTTATTCAAAAAAGTAATCTGCTTAACGTCTCCGCCGTTTGAGTTCATTGAGAATATTTCATACGGCAGTGTTGCATATTGCTGTTTGAAGTAAACTGTATTTCCATCCGGTGACACTATTACATTTGTATTGCTGTGTTCTTTCAAAATTAATTTAATCTTGCCGGTACTTATATCAATCTTATAAACAGAGTTATATATTTCATTGTTAGCGGTAAAATAAATTTCTTTAGAATCAGGAGACCAAACAATTTCTTCTATTGATCTATCAAATTCTTTGGTAAGATTTTTCAGCTTGCCGGTTGCTCTATCATACAAAACAAGGTAAGATTGATCTGATTCATGCCCGGGTACCAGCATCGACGAGAATGCAATATATTTTCCATTGGGAGAATAGACCGGCTGGCAATCGTCGCCTTTACTCTCGGAAATTTTTTTCATAGGTGCTTTCTCATTCGGTTTGATATCGGCAAGATTAACAACATAAACTTCGTTGTTTGTACTATTAGCAACAACCGAATTCGGATTCATAGTAAAAGCGACTTGCTTATCGTTCGGAGAAAAATTGAAATCATTGTTGCTGCCAAGATCAAGCGGAGGAACATCGTTGTGCATCAGGTAGGTTAAATCAGAATACTCTTTGGTACCAACATTATATAAAAATATATGGCTTCTTTTACCGTTCAGCCATCTATTCCAGTCCCGAAACATAAGATGAGTTATTACTCTTACATTTAGTTTGGATTCTTTTTTCTCATCGTCCTTCTTTTTGTCACACTCTTGATTTGGACAATCAGGATAAACGGAAGAGATTATTAGAAATTTCTTGCCGTCATGAGACCATCTGAAATCATCAACACCGGTATAAAGGTCAGTTACTTGTTGATCATCAGAACCATCAAGATTGCATGTATGGATTTGATCATCAACAAGGTAAGCTATCTTTTTTCCGTCAGCTGAAAATTTCGGAGATGTTTCATTCTTATCGGAATTTTTTAACGGGCGCATGTCTGAGCCATCAGTATTAATTAAATAAATATCACTATTGCCTTTATTTTCTTCCATATTATAAGTAGTTACTGCAAAGGCTATCGTCTTGCCATTCGGTGAAAGATCAAATGTTTCTATTCTTTTCATTGCCCAAAGATCATCGACAGTCAAGGGATGTTTTTCCTGTGCAGCAAGAAGACTAGGCAGCATTAACAAAATTGTGAGAAGAGTTTTCATCTTGTCCTCTAATTGATTTTTAAAATTTGATGCTAAAAATAGTCTAACTTGTTTTGAAAGGCAAAGCTTGGAATTCGGGAATTTTGTTTTTAATGTTTGAATAAGTTTCTTTACATAATAAATAACAATGTTTTTTTCTAATGCATAAAATGCTTATAAATTATTTTTCACCGTATCTTTCTCTTAAGATCGAAAGAACAGTATATTATAAAAGCAAGTTTTATAATGAAAGATTTGCTTTTGAGGAAGTTTATAAATACTATAATTTTATCTATAAAAATTACCTCATTGATGAAATTAAAAACAAAGTTACACAATATTTGATCTAATATGATTTTTCTCCCCGGAACAATTAAACAATCAGAAATCTTATTCAAATCACTTTCGCAGGAATTTTCTTCAATTTTAATAATCGGTCCCGGTTGTGAAGAAATTTCAAATTCGATGGCAGCGAAATATTCCGCTGGTGTTACTATCATAGTTGACAATAACGATTCGCTCCTCACTTCAAGAATGAAACTTGCCGGGCAAAAGAATACCTCTGTAAAAATGATGGATTATTCAAATACCGATTTTAAAGATTCCTTTTTTGATTTGGTTTATGCACAAGCATCCATGTCCAATAAGAATAGAAACAAGATCATTAAAGAAATAAAACGGATTCTTAAATCGGGCGGGTACTTTTGCAACGGTGAAATAGTCAGTTTAAAAAATCCTGTCCCGGCGTTTGTTGAGGATATCTGGAGAGCATCCAACATCACTCCGATTACTTCTAACGACTTCGGCAGATTCTTTACTGAAAAAGGATTTGAGATAGTGCTTGAAGAAGATCTTTCCGGTACCTTGAAAGAGTTTTATTTGATGGGCAGCCGATTGTTGAAAGAAAAATCCGGTGAGTTAACTGATGAAGAAAAAAGTTATTATAAAAAATTATTAAAACAGATAAGCCACGAATCAAACGCTTATCTGAAGCTTGGCGGAGACAAGTTTATTGGTTATAAAATGGCGATTATGAGGAAAGAGCAAGATTGAAAAAAGGCGATATCATCGAGTTAGAAATTGAGAAATATGCTTTCGAAGGAAGGGGAATTGCAAAAGTTCCGGTTGGAATTATTCGTTCCGATCTTGGAAAGGAAGAAGATCCAAATCAGAACTACGTCGTGTTTGTTGACGGCTCATATCCCGGTGATAAAGTAAAAGCTGAGCTAAAAAAAATTAAAAAATCATTTGCAGAAGCTAAAGCAGTTAAAATTATTTCTCCCTCAAATTTCAGAATAAAAGTCCGATGCAAGTACTTCGGAGAGTGCGGCGGATGCAAGCAGCAAGACCTTGACTATGCTCAGCAAGTTAAGTTTAAGCAGCAGCAGGTTGAAGATATTTTTACAAAGTTGGGCGGCTTCACAGATTTTGTTATTGAAGAAATTATTCCCTCCGAAAAAGTATTTTTTTACAGAAACAAAATGGAATTTTCCTTTTCGGATAAACGCTGGTTAACCCAAAAGGAAATCCGTTCGGGGGTTGATATTCAAAAAGATTTTGCACTCGGACTTCATGTACCTGAAGTCTATGATAAAGTACTTGATATTGATGAATGCTTTCTTCAATCAGAATTATGCAACAGAATATTGAATTTCACAAAGGAGTTCTTTAAGAGAAAAAAGATTACACCTTATTCGACAAAAACTCATTCGGGTTTTCTTCGCAACCTCGTCATTAAAACATCCCACCACACTAATGATTTAATGGTTAATCTTGTAACTCTCAATGATGACGAGAATCTGATGAAAAGCTATTCGGGAGAATTATTAAGACAAATACCTGAGATTACTACAATTATAAACAACATCAATCAAAAAAAATCTTCCATAGCTACAGGAGATTATGAGAAAATTATTTTCGGAAGCGGATTTATTTTTGATTTAATCGGAAATTATAAGTTTAGAATAAGCGCCAACTCTTTTTTTCAAACTAATACATTGCAGGCTGAAAAGCTATACCAGACAGCTCTCGACTTTGCGGAATTGAATGGGAAAGAAATTATTTACGATCTTTATTCCGGTGCCGGAACAATTTCAATATTTGTTTCAGGGAAGTCACAAGAGGTATATGCTTTCGAAACAGTTGAATCAGCCGTTAATGATGCTGAAGAGAATAAAAAGATAAATAATGCTGTTAATGTTCATTTCTTTTCGGCTGATTTATACAAATCATTCTTACCTATAGTTGATACGAATAACCTCCCTTTACCGGATGTTATTATTCTTGATCCGCCGAGAAGCGGGATGCATGCTAATACGATTGATGATGTAATTAAATTAAAGCCAAAGAAAATTGTTTATGTAAGCTGCAATCCGGCAACACAAGTAAGGGATATTAAAATATTTGGGAATTCCGGATATAAGTTAATTAAGATTAGACCTGTAGATATGTTTCCGCATACCTATCATATTGAAAATGTAGCACTCTTGGAAGCTTCCTAGAAATTTTTCCTATTATTTAAAAGCAGAACAAACTCACCTTTCAGTTTTTTCTCTTCAGCTATCTTCAAAATTTCGAAAGCATACCCGCGGAAAAATTTTTCATTATGCATAGTTAATTGATAGCCTAATACAATAGGAATATTTTTTCCGAAAATTTTTACTACATCTTCCAATAGACTTTTCAACCGATAAGGTGTATCCATCAAAATGATTACCTCATTTATACTTTTCAATTTGATTAGCTGTTGTTTTCGTACGTCTTTTTTGGGTGAAAGCCAGCCATAATAATAAAACTTTTCGATATCGAATCCTGATGCTGTTAATGCCGGTAAAAGTGAATTAGCACCTGGAACAGGGACAACATCAATGTTTTGAGAAATACAAAGTCCTACAAGTAGATGCCCAGGATCGGAAAACAACGGGGTCCCGCAATCCGAAATTATCGCAGCTGATTTGCCTTCAATTATTTTAAACAGAATTTCATCAGCATTGTCTTTTTCATTATGCTCATTCAAAGAAAATAATTCTTTATTAATTTGAAAATGAGAAAGTAGACGACGAGCTTCCTTGAACTCTTCACAAATAATAAAATCAACCGATTTGAGAATATTCAAGGCACGCAGCGTGATGTCTTCGTAATTGCCAATCGGAGTAGCAACAAGATAAAGCTTTCCTTTCATGAAGCTAAAGTTAATTAAACAACAATATCATTACAAAAAAATAAAATTTTTATTGCTTTATCGATAGAATTCTTCTTAATTTTCAAGCATTATTTTTTATTCGGGAATTTTTTATGAATGAAACACATATCAACGGAGAAAATTTAAAGAGTATCCCTTCAAATGCATACACCGAGCTTAAGCCGGGCGAAGAATATGTTCCTGTAATGCCACCATTCAAAGCTGTACCTGAAGTGACTCCATATTCGGTTATTTGGGGAGTTATTATGGCTATAGTTTTTTCTGCGGCTGCTGCTTATTTAGGACTAAAAATCGGACAAGTTTTTGAAGCTGCTATTCCAATTGCAATTATCGCGGTCGGATTATCTGCCGGATCAAAAAGAAAAAATGCCTTGGGAGAAAATGTTATTATTCAGTCAATCGGGCAAAACTCAGGTTTGATAGTCGCTGGAGCAATCTTTACGATACCGGCATTATACATATTAAACTTAAACGCTGAGTTTTACAAAATTTTCTTAGCCTCATTATTCGGCGGAGTTCTCGGCATTTTATTCCTAATTCCTTTTAGAAAATTTTTTGTAAGCGACATGCACGGCAAATATCCTTTCCCGGAAGCTACCGCTTCAACCGAAGTATTAGTTGCCGGTGAGAAGGGTGGAAAACAAGCACTTGTACTCGTTGTAAGCGGAATTATTGGAGGCTTGTATGATTTTATTGTTGCATCCTTTGGCTGGTGGAGTGATGTCTTCACTTCAAGAGTACTGCCAATTGGTGAAAAGCTTGCTGATAAAACTAAATTAGTTTTTAGAATGAATACAGGTGCGGCAGTTACCGGATTAGGTTATATAATAGGATTAAAGTATTCCGCGATGATCTGTGCCGGCTCTTTCGTTGCGTGGTATGTACTTATTCCGATTGTTGCTTATATCGGTCAAGGACTTGTTCATCCTTTAGGCGCAAACGTAACATTGCTTATTAAAGATATGTCTGCTGAGCAAATTTTTAATAATTATGTAAGACATATAGGCATTGGAGGAATTGCAATGGCGGGTATAATTGGAATTATCAAGTCATCAAAAATTATTGCCAAGGCTTTTTCTCTTGCCGCGAAAGAGCTATTAGGAAAGAAAAAATTGATTGAAAATCAGCTTCGCACTCATAAAGATGTTAGTATGAAGTTTATTGTACTTGCCCTTGTTACCACTGCAATATTAATTTTTATCTATTACTACTTTGGAGTTGTATATAATGTAGGTTGGGCTGTCCTTGGACTACTCATTGTTCTGATTATCTCTTTTCTTTTCACAACCGTCGCCGCTACAGCAACAGCAATTGTAGGAACAAATCCTGTCTCCGGAATGACTTTGATGACTCTCATCCTTTCTTCTGTTATACTTGTTTCTGCTGGACTCAGTGGAAATTCTGGAATGGTTGCCGCACTTTTAATTGGTGGAGTTGTTTGTACTGCTTTATCAATGGCTGGCGGATTCATAACAGATTTAAAAATTGGATATTGGCTTGGCTCTTCGCCTTACAAACAAGAAAGCTGGAAGTTTCTGGGTGTACTTGTTTCTGCCGCTACAGTTGGCTGGGTAATTTTATTATTGAATAAAACATATGGATTCACCGGACCAAATGCATTAGTAGCACCACAGGCAAATGCTATGGCAGCAGTTATTCAGCCATTGATGGCTCATGAACCGGCACCATGGCTGCTATATATTGCAGGCGCTTTAATGGCTCTTGTTCTTACAATGTTGAATGTTCCTGCTCTGGCATTTGCACTTGGTATGTATATTCCTCTTGAATTGAATACACCTTTACTAGTTGGCGGGCTTATTGCCCATTATGTTTCTACAAGAAGTAAAGATCAAAAGCTAAATACTGCAAGAAGAGAGCGCGGAACTTTAATAGCCTCAGGTTTTATTGCAGGCGGAGCTTTAATGGGTGTTGTAAGCGCTCTGCTTCGTTACTTTGGATTTGATTGGGTCAACAATGACTGGCAGGAATCTCACTCGGCAGAACTTGTTTCCTTGATTGCATTCGCAATTCTCTGCTCATATGTAATCTGGGATTCTATGCGAGCAAAACCTGTAAAAGAATAATAACTAAAACTTTTGAAAATTATCATCACTCAAATAATTTTCAAAAATGAATTGTAAATATTCTATACTGTATACTAAATCTCTTAATAACATTTAAGAATGAGTATCCGGTATAAAAATATCTACATTAACTTCCTTTAAGAAGAAAATTACTGACGCGGGCTAAAACTTCTGACAAGTTTTCCGTTTCTTCCACCAAATTCTCTAACTACTATTGTATCGGTATGTTCTCTGAAAAATATTAATGGAAGTGTTGAAAGAAATATTTTTACATCAAGTAAAAAGGTGATATTCAAATTGTAAAATTTTTGAAGCCAAACAATATTTGCAACACCTTGCCAGCGGCTGCCCTTTACCTGCCAGAATCCGGTCATACCCGGTTTTACCGTTAACTTATCCACATCTTCATACGAACAACTATCTTTATCTTTAATAAAGATCAGATCTGTCAAAGTTAAAGGGCGAGGTCCAACTAGGCTCATCTCGCTGCTTATTACATTAAGCAGCTGAGGAAGCTCATCTAATCCTGTTCGCCTCAACCATCTGCAGAAAGGAGGCACATAACTTTCAAGAAAATGCTTATCGAAAATACTTTTCACATCCACAGTAATATTGATTGAGTGTTTCTTAATAGTTCGGAATTTATAAATTTTAATACGACTACTTTTTAATGCCAGCCCTCTACTTTGAACTATAAAGGGAAAGGTTTTAAGTTCGAGTGCGACAAGAACGGCAAAAATCAACATAAACGGGACTGCAAGTATGAAAAGAAAAAAAGCCAACGGACGATCAACCATGTACTTAATCGATAAGTAACTTACACTTTTCATTTTACTGATCCTTTCTTTTAAGTTGAAAATTTGTTCCAACAATTAGTAGGTATTTATAATTTGATGTTTCCTTTCTTGGTAAAAATGAATTTCTTTTCATTGTAAATGTTTTAAGAATCAATTAAAATTTTTGAAGTATCAGAATGAACATTCTTAAATGATTTAAAGTCATAGTCATAAAAACAATTGAAATGGTCTTTTGTTACAATCCATAAAAATTCCTTATAATTTTTCGGAATAGAATTAACTAATGAATAAATTATTTTTAATGTTTGGCTTAAATTATCGTGGTCGGTAGGGGGTTTTGCAATGCATTATTTTCCGCTGCCAAATAGATGGTTATAAAAAGAGAAAAAGGCTTTTGAATAAAAAACACTCACTCCGTTTCACCATTTTTTTTCAGGGACTCAACAGCACTCGTTAACTATTGAGAATATAACCAATTATAACAGATATGTCAAAAATTTATATTTTTTTATAAGCAGATTGAATTCTTAATCTTTGAACGTTTACTTTTCTCAATTACTATGATTTTGTATCCTATCTTTTTAATCAAACTACTTTCATTCAGCATTTTCGAACTCACAACTCATACTTAAATCTTTACTTGAATCATTAACTCATTGCTTTTTATTAACATTCTCTTTTTCAAGTGCTTCATAATATTTACGAATTAAATTCTCATAATCTTTTGAATAACCTTCCTGCACCGCCCTGTTCAATTCATCTTTAATTTTACTCTTCTCCTTTTGTGATGATAAATTTAATTCTGCCGGAGATTGTAAGTTCATATCTTTTCCGATTGGTCCTTCTCTCCTATTCTCATAATCACGTTCATTTATTGAGCGCTGTGCATCGAGAAGCCTGGACAAAATATGTTCCTGCTGTTGAACCGTCTTTTCATTTAGTTGATCCGAGCTCATGTTCTTAACTACTTCTTCCATCTGCTTTGCAATTTCATTTAGATCTGCCGGAATTTTTCTAGCTTCGCCGGACCGCATCGCTTCCTTGTTTAATTGCTGTAATGATTTTTTGATTAAATCCTGCTGCTGAGCAAGCCGCTGTATTTCAGCTTGCTGCTGCATACTCAAGTTTCCTTGCATCGCTTGTTGAAGCATTTGAGTCAGGTTGTTCAAGTTCATTTGCATACCAGACATCTTTTGCAACTGTTGCATGAACGACATCATTCCACCACCTTGTCCGCCGTTCTGCATCATCTGTTCCATCGAATTCTTCATCATTTCAGCAGCTTCATTCAATGATTTCATCGCCTGATTTTGATTTGACGAAGCGGAAGTGCCATTACGATTCTGCAAACTTTGAATCGATTCATCCATCTGTCTCTGAGCATCTCCAAGCGCCTTACCCATTTCCGGAGTAATTGCAAATGTTTTCTGCGAAAGCTGAGTCATCTGCTGCATTATTCTATCTAGGTTATTCCGCATCTCATGCTGCTGCCTGGCATCCTTATCAAACTGCATAGAACCAGGATCCATTTGCTGTGATTGATTCTTTAGAGCTTCCTGCTGTTTGGAAAGTGTAATAAGATTATCGGTTATCTTCATCATGTCTTTGAAAGCTTGCATTTGACCTTGCTGGTTCATCGACTGCTGGAATTTCTGAAGCTGCTTCTTCATATTACCCATATTCTGAGAAATTTGAGATTGATTCTTCTGAGCCTGCTGATTTTGATTCTGCTGTATTTCATTAGAGGCTTGCTGCGAAAGTTGTTCATTCTGCTGTTGCTCAAATTCTTTTTGTATTTGTTGTAATTGGTCTTTTGGCAAATCCTTAAGTTCGGAAGCCTTCTTGGATAGCTCATCAAGCTGTTTCGAAAAGTCATTCAGCTCTTTCGAAATTTCTTTTTGTCTTTCTCCTAACTGATTTTTCTCGTTTGCACTTTGAGAATTTAAGTTTTTAGTTTTGTTCTGTACATCGTTTTGTTGCTTTGAAATTTGTTCTGTTCGTTTCAACAATTCGTCTACCTTCTGTTCAACCTGGATTCGCTTCAATAAATTCAACGTCCGTTCAATTGTTTGCTTGAACTGTTCTTCGTTAAATGTCATCTTTTCCATAGCTTCCTGAGTCATCTGCCTGCTCAAATTTTGCAATGCATTTTGAAGCTGTTCCATTGCCTTCTTCATCTCGTCTGTAGACAATTCATTAAAAAGCTTTTGAAGTTCCATATATTTCTGAAGTGTTTCCTTAGAAAGAAGATTATTCTCCTGAAGGTTCTGCTGCATTTTGGCAAGGTTCTTTCCTACATCACTTACTTTATCCTGAAGCTTTTTAAATTGCTCTGCGGCCTGCTCTATTTTTTGCTTCTCCTGCCATGAGATATCTTTCTTATCTTGCCGTAATTCATTTTTGATGTCATTCAGCTTTTGCTTTAAATCCTGAGCCTCCTTAAGAGTATTTTGCAGATCATTTTCAGATTGATTCTGAACATCGGTTGCCTGGTTTAAGATTTCATTTAACGAAGGCACGCGGATATTAAATGTTGAAGTCTTAGCCGATTTCGGTCCGCTTATATAATCATTATCAAAAACTTCCAGATAGTAAGTTACTACGTCTTCGGAGGAAAGATTCAAATCGGAAAGATTCCAGATATAATTAGCATCTTCTTCTGTTTGATTTTTATTTATTAGAATCTCAAGAGACTTATAATCATTTTGTACTTTTTCGTACCTTGATGATGAAAGCTTGTAATGAAGAAGGAGCTTTGTAAATCCAAAATCATCTGAAATCTTTGCAGCTAATCCAACGCGGTTATCATTCGGGAGATTGACATCTTTGTTCGGCGCGATCATTTCAATTGTCGGATAAGCATCGATTAAAGCTTTAACAGAATACTCAATCGGCTCAAGATTATTATTTCTATCTAAATCTGTCAGGAGTATATGGTAATTGATATCTTTCCTGATAATAAATTTTCCTTGCGCTTCGTTGCCATTCACCTCCATATCTTTCTTCGTGGTGTCGTCGAATTCAAACCTTGCTGCCTTTAGATTCTTTGTTGAAGAGATTTTCAGATCGACTACGCTGCCCAAAAGTGCAGTTACATTGCCGTTGTCTTTCTGCTGAACCGGAGGAATCTTTGAATAAGACGGAGAAGTGATTGTTAAGTCCATCGTCTTAATTATCGGTCTATCGATTACTTCAATTTGGTAAGTTTCGCTTTTGATATTTTCGGAAGCAGCGTAATACTTAAATGAAGACCTTACAGCCGGTATGATATAATAAAATTTGCCAAGCGAATCTGGATAAAGCTTCTGCATTTCAAAGTTAGTTTGCTCTGCGTTCTTTATAGCAAGATGAACTTCCTTTGGAACCTGACCGGTTATTCCAATGCTAATTTTGATGTTGTCTCCTTTAGTCACCTTAGAATTTCCTGGTTCAACTTCGAAAATAAATTTGGGCGGAGGAATAAATTCACGATTGTAATGAACAAATCTATACGTTGCCGCTTTAAGACCCGGTACAAATGCCAGAAGCACACTGCAGAAGGCAACAACACCAACAAAGTATAATAATAACTCTTTTGATTTCTTAAAGCTTATAACTGTAGTGAAGTCAGCATCTTTTATTTTATTATAAATGTTAATGAACGCAGCTTCAATCAATCCTCTTGAATATTGCGCTTCCGGTTCCTCCGATGATACAAGCTGCATTGAATTTACCAGATCGTCCTTTATCTCCGGGAACCTTTCACCAACCTTTTTTGCAGTTTCAAAATAGTTTGTCTTTCTAAGTATCTTAAAATATTTTAGGATAGGATTTATAAAAAGAACAAAAAGAGAAAAAACGGTAAGCAGCAGAAATAAAAAGTATAAGATGGTCCTTACACCGGAAGAAAAGTGACCTAACATTTCAGCAAGTACAAAAAAAGAAAAGAGCAATACCGCAAAAGCTAGAGATTTTTGTATGCCGATTGATGCAGCAAAAGCATACTCTCTCTTTACGAGTTTTTCAAGCTTGTCAATTATCTCTTTATAATATTTTGAATTAGAACCCATTTTTAATTTTGAATTTCATATTTCTAATTTGAAAGAGCCCATACAACCATATCTGCCCCGAACTTCAACGCTTCTTCTCTTTTATTTTCAGGGACTCCATGAACTTCTTGATCATCCCAACCGTCGCTTGGATTGGACTCATAAGTATATAAAACTGCAAGACGACCATTTATAAAAATCCCAAATGCCTGAGGCGGCTTGCCGTTATGCTCCATAGTTTTAGGAACACCTTTGGGTAAATCAAACAGGTCATGATACATTCCGTAATCAAATGGAAGCTGCACCAAATCTTTATCCGGAAAAACTTTTTTCATCTCCCTTCTGAAAGATTGATTCATTCCGTAATCATCATCAGCATAAAGGAAACCACCCGCCTCCAAATATTTTCTTAATCTATCACACTCATCTTTTGTGAAGAGAATATTTCCATGTCCGGTCATAAATAAAAAAGGATATGAAAAGATCGCATCGGAATTAATATCCACCCAAGTGTAATCTGCTTTTACTTTTATGTTTGTATTCTGTGCAACAAAGTTAAGCAAGTTAGGCTCTTCAGACTGACCATTATACCAGTCACCGCCTCCTCCGTATTTGAGGCGGGCAATCTGGAAGGCACCTTCATTCTGCGCAAAATTAATTTGCACTAAAACTAAAATTAAAATAGGAATGAATAATATTATTCTTTTCATAATTCTTAAAATTTTGAATTTTAATATATCTACCGCCGGATAGAATATCAATTTACTTAGCTGTCATATTAAGGTTGAATTTTCGGATCATACAAGTCTTTGATGATTTTAAGCAATTGACTTCTCCAAATCCTGATTTAAATTTAAAATAAGATTTTAAGCAACCTTAAGTGAAAGTGATGTCAAAAAAGTACTGGCTCCTTAAATCAGAACCTGAAGCATTTTCAATTGAAGATTTAAAGAAAAGTAAAAACCAAACTACATATTGGGATGGAGTCCGCAATTACCAGGCAAGAAATTTTTTACGCGACGAGATGAAAGTTGGCGATGGAGTTTTATTTTATCATAGCAGTACAGAACCTACTGCAGTTGTCGGCGTTTGCCAAGTTGTAAATGAAGGTTACCCGGACCACACACAATTTGACCCCGATAGTCACCACTTCTTTCCTACCGCAACACCGGAGAATCCGGTTTGGTATATGGTTGACATAAAACTGGTTAAAGAATTCAAAAGACCGGTTTCTCTTCAAGAAATCAAAAACAATAAGAAACTCCAGAAGATGAAGCTTATTCAAAAAGGGAACCGGCTTTCTGTTATGCCGGTAACAAAAGAAGAATTTGATGAAGTTTTGAAAATGGGCGGATTGTAATTTTTCCAATTAGAAAATCAGTTTAATAAATCTTCTTCTTCATTATCCGTTCTATCAAGCAGAGGTTTTGGCAATGACTTTGTCGCTTTCGCACCAAGGGCTTTTATTTTTTCTGCGCTGGTTACTAAATTTCCTCTGCCTTCGTGAAGTTTCTTCATCGCATCTGAATAGCTTCCTTTTGCATCGTCGATTTTTTTGCCGACTGTAATTAGATCATCAACAAAGCCAACAAACTTATCATACAGCGCACCGCTTTGTCGTGCAATTTCCAAAGCATTTTTATTTTGATTTTCCTGCCGCCAAATACTAGCAATTGTTCTTAAAGTTGCTAAAAGTGTTGAAGGGCTTACAATGACAATGTTCTTTTCAAATGCGTCGTTAAAAATTTCACTGTCGTATTGAACAGCAAGACTGAATGCAGGCTCAACCGGAAGGAACATTAAAACAAAGTCAAGACTTTGTATTTGATAAAGCTGCTGATAATTCTTTGAACTTAAATTCTTAATATGATTTCTTATAGCTAAAATATGTTCCCGCAGCGCGTATGATTTATCTTCATCATTTTCTGCCGAACAGAATCTTTCATACGCAACCAGCGTAACTTTTGAGTCAACTACTATAGTTTTGCTTTCCGGAAGCATTACAAGAACATCAGGCTGAAACCTCTTTCCACTTTCTGTAGTCAAGCTTTCTTGAACAAGATATTCTCTTCCTTTAACCAATCCGGATTTTTCAAGAATGCTTTCCAGAATAAACTCGCCCCAGTTGCCTTGAGTTTTCGTCTGCCCCTTAAGTGCACTCGTAAGATTTGCAGCTTCTTTCGTCATCTGTTGGTTCAGCTCATGCAGACTTTTTATTTGCTCTCTCAGTCCGGCTCTCTCATTTGAATCTTTCAAATGAATATCTTCGACCTTCTTCTCAAAGTCCTTTATCTTTTCATTAAGCGGTTTTAAAATCTGGTCAAGATTATCTTTATTCTGTTGGGTAAACTTGGTACTCTTCTCATCCAGGATTTTGTTTGCAAGATTTTCAAACTCCTTCGTAAATTTTTCCTGAAGTTTTTCAATTTCTGTTTTTTGTTCGCCTAATTTATCCTGAAGATTATTGTAATCGGACTTTAGTGATGACAAAGATGAATTCAGTTCGATGACCTTGGCTCTTTCCAAGTTCAATTCAGCAGTTGCCTGTTTCAAACTATTTTCATTTAATGCATTACGTTCTTCGATCTTGCTTTTATCAATTGAAAGATTGCTTATCTGGCTTTTTAATCCTTCTGCTTCTTCTGTTGAAATTCCCTTAGAGCTTTCAATTTTAGATTTTAGGAATAACCAGGCAACGACTGCTCCTATGACTATTCCTATCAGTAAAAAAAATATTTCCATTTACCTTTTTCTCCGTACCTTTGCGTCTAATTTTATTTAATAAAGCTTCTCAAAGGTCCTTTAATTAAATTTCACAAATTTCTCTACGGTGTTTAGTAGACTGTCATCCTTTATCAATCCAGCAACTTTTTTTACATCATCGTAAATCAATCTGTCTCCATCTAAAGGCTGCACAACCTTCCTTATTTCTTCATAAGCAATTAATGTACCGGCTCCGGGTTTATGAGGCTTTAAGAACTCTAAAGCTTGAGCTGCCGTTAACAATTCAATTGCCAAAACATTTTCAAGATTCTTCATTATGCGGAAACATTTCTGCGCAGCAATTGAGCCCATCGAGTTATGATCTTCCTGGTTTGCAGATGTCGGAATCGAATCCACACTTGCCGGATGCGAAAGAACTTTATTTTCAGAAACAAGACTAGCAGCAGTATATTGTGCAATCATCAAACCAGAATTTAATCCGCCGTTGTTAGTAAGAAATCTCGGCAAGCCGCTAAGTGCGCCATTAACCATTCTTTCAGTTCTTCTTTCGGAAACATTTGCAAGTTCAGAAAGTGCGATGCTCATAAAATCCATTGCAAGCGCCATTGACTGCCCGTGAAAATTTCCACCTTCGATGTGTTCTTCCGTATCAGGAAAGATGATTGGATTATCATTTACAGAATTAATTTCAATATTCACCCGAGAACAAACATAATCGATAGCATCTCTCGAAGCGCCGTGAATCTGAGGTACGCATCGGATTGAATAAGCATCCTGAACTCTGCTGTCATTTCTCAAATGAGATTTTCTTATCTCGCTGTTCTTGATTAAAGATAAAATATTTTTAGCAGTGGTAATCTGACCTGGGAATGGACGTAGTTCGTGAATCTTAGGATCGAAAGCCTTATCCGTGGAGCGAAGAGCTTCGTGAGTGAGCGATGCACTCAAGTCTGCAATCTTATTCAACTTTTTTGCGCGGATAGCAATATAAGATGCAAACGACGTCATCATCTGTGTTCCGTTGATTAATGCCAGCCCTTCTTTCGCTTCAAGAACAATCGGCTTTAATCCGAATTTTTTTAATCCTTCTGTCGAGGGAATAATTTGCGTACCCGCCGTGTCTTCATCTAAAACATTTTTTATAATTTGAACTCTGCCTTTACCAATCATAGCCAGTACAAGATGAGCAAGCTGCACCAAATCTCCGCTTGAGCCGACCGAACCTTGAGACGGAACAACCGGAATTATATTTAGCTTCATCATTTTAATAAGAAGCTCAAGCGTTTCAATTCTTACTCCGGAGTAACCTCGTGCCAAAGCATTCAAACGCAAAAGCATCATTATCTTTACTATGAAAGGCGGAAGATTTTCTCCGCAGCCGACAGCATGGCTTAAGATTAAATTTTCTTGAAGCAACTTCAAATTTTCCTTTGATATACTTACATTGGAAAATTCTCCGAAGCCGGTAGTAACGCCGTAAATTGATTCTCCGCTGTTCACCCACTTCTCAACCAACGCTCTGGATTTATTTATCCTTGCAATCGATTCTTGAGAAATTTTAATATCGGGATTTTCATGAAGGAAGTTTTCGATTTGTTCTAGGGTTAGATTTGTGCCGTCAATAACTAATTTATCTGCCATAAACTATTTTCTTAATTTTTTCCGATGTTTCTTTTCTTGCCCGGTATGTAATATGCATTGATTTATGGTCGTACTTTGTTGAAAGCACTTCAGCCAAAGAATGGATTGTCGCCGCTTTCTTTGATTCTGCCAAACCTATATCAACCTTTTCTTCAACAAAAGATTCTTCAATTATATTTGTCAGCAGTTCATTCAGACCGGAAATATTTATTCCGCGTTGAGCGGAAATGATTACGTTGTTTTCATAATGTTTCTTTACAAACTGAATTCTACTTCTGTCAAGCACAGCATCAACTTTGTTAAACACTTTAACGACTTTTTTATCTCGGCATCCCAATTCATTCAAAGTTTGTTCAACAACTTTAATTTGATCTTCAAAGAACGGATGTGAAAGATCGATAACATGCAGAATAATATCCGCCTCCCGAACTTCATCAAGCGTGCTCTTAAACGACGCTACAAGGTTATGAGGAAGCTTACGGATAAATCCAACTGTATCGCTTAAAAGTATTTTATCGTTTTTTCCAAGCCGAACCATTCTTGTAGTTGAATCCAGCGTGGCGAACAATTTATCTTCGGCAAAGACATTTGAGTTTGTAAGCAAATTGAACAGAGTTGACTTGCCGACGTTAGTGTATCCGACTAATGAAATTCTTGTGAAATCTTTTCTACCACGGCTTTGAGTGTTTCGCTGAGATTCAATCTTAACAAGTTTTTCTTTTAATAAACTTATTCTCGTTCTGATCATTCTACGGTCGGTTTCAATCTGGGTTTCACCAGGACCTTTTGTTCCAATGCCGCCATATTGCTTTGATAAGTGAGTCCATGCGCGAGTAAGCCGCGGCAGCATGTATTGTAGCTGTGCAAGCTCAACTTGAGTTTTCGCTTCTTTTGACTTCGCACGGGTAGCAAAGATATCAAGAATAAGTCCGCTCCTATCTACAATTTTTTTCTCTAAAAGATTTTCAAGATTCCTTACTTGAACTGGTGAAAGGTCATCATCAAAAATAATTAAATTGACCTCGTTAACTTCGGCAAGGGAAGCAAGCTCTTCTGCTTTTCCTTTGCCGATGTAGAATGCCGGATCAGGTGTGGCTTTATCTTGAATTACTTTCAGAATTGTTTCTGCGCCGGCTGTGTTGGCAAGTTCTTCGAGCTCTGCTAAATGCTCTTCGACTAAATCCCTACTTTGTTCTTTCGTATCTATTGCAACTAAAATTGCTTGTTCGTTTTGCTTTCTTGGTATTTCTATCATTCTTTAAAAAATTTTTACTTTACCTTGATATAATTAAACAAAATTTATTAAAATATCCAATCGATTAAACTTGAAACACAAGCCTAAGCCTGTGCTGTGGATACCTGCACCAATTCTTTCTTAGCATTCCTTGCAACTGCCATTTCGATTAGCGCTAAAATAATTGCGATCGCTAAAAATAATCGCCACAACTCCGAGCCAAATCGCGATTGCATTACAACTTTTGCCGGATTTTCATTCTTTCCGACATTTATAAATTTCCCTTTGAAATCTATCTTCTTCAGGTAGTTTTCAAAATCGGCAGTGGATAGATATTTTGTAACCGATTCTTGAGGATCAAGATTTACCGAAAACTCATCAATTAATTTCGATCCAGCATAAACCAAATAATTTCCGGCAATATCTGTTTTTTTATATTCATAATAATTTGATGAATGTTCATTCTGCAGGTTGATAAAGTCTTCCGACTTATCAGGTCGTACAATTTTTATTTGAGGCGAGGCGTTATTCCTTAAATTGATTATGGCTGGAGTGCCGGCAATTGTATGGCTGATAGATTCATTTTTTGATGCCAGATAAAAAACCGATTTGTTCATCAACGGGGCAAAGATTCCTTTCAATGGAAAATTACTCCAGCTTAAAACCGGTGCGGTATTGAAACAGAAAATTTTCCCTTTCCCGATTTTATATTCAGTTAAGAATGAAGAACCGTCGGCTAGCGTAATAATACTCTCGCCTTTCCCTTCAGGATTAATTTTAAAATGATAATAGATATCAGGCGATTCAATATTCTTTTTATCCGCATTGGAAAAAATATCTTTAAAAACGGGATGATTAAGATCCACTTTGTCGAATCGAACACCATTTCCGGATGAATTTATATTTCCCGATGCGCCGGTTGGTGAAGGAATATTTAATGCGCTTGTAACCTGCTGAAACCCCTGTGGAGAAGTATTACTTCCAGGCATTAAAAGGATACTTCCACCGTTGTCTACATAGGCTTTAAGCCTATCCAGAGCGCTTAAATTGCTACCTGGACCAATTATAATCAGAACATCATATTGTGATAAGTCCAGTGCAGAAATTTGATTAAGATTTTTCTCGGTAATTTTCAAGGAACTAGAAGTCTGATTATCATTTCCGAATTGATTACTGTTAAGATTAGAGGCTGTCAACGCAAGATTAACAAATTTAGAATCCGAAGGATCATCAGAAAAAATTGCTACAGGAATTTCTTTCGGAATAAAGAAATTTATGTAGCGCTTATTATCTTGCATTATTTCATCGTCCTCTATCTCAGCAAATGCGTTAACAAATCCGGATGATTTTACCACAGCATTCATGTCTGCAATTTTAGATTCACCTGGATTTAGCGATATACTTTGCTGTGCGCTTCTTTCACCATTAATAAAAAGCGAAACTACAAGATTGCTTACCGGTTGAGTGGAATAGTTTGTAACTGTTGCAGCAAAGTCAACCGGCTTATCCTTTTCAAAAATCTGAGTGTTAAGTTTAAGTTGATCGATCCCGAGGTTATAAACTTCTTTGCCTGAAAAGTTGAATGCATACAATCTTACTTTATCATTTAGAAGCTGACTGAGATCGGAAATAGAACCGGGTGCGGCTAATCTTCCCTGTTGAAAATCCGAGAGGATATAAATTTCCTTGTTGAAGTTTTGTGATTTTGAGAGTACCTCTGCTGCTTTTACAAGTGCATCATTAATGTAGCCGCTTTCATCAGAAATCTTAACCGCATCAATTTGTTTTTGAAAATCGGCAAGATTGGTTGTCGTCTTAATTTCATTCCCAGAATGATCCGAAATTAAAATTAAAGCAGCATCATCACCTTCCTGAAGCTGAGCGAGAAGTTGTTTAGCAGCAGCTTTAGCTTGATTAAAATAAGAGCCTTTTGCGTCAACAACCGACATGCTTGGAGTATTATCGAGAATAAATACCGCCGTAGTTTTTGCTGCAGAGGTTGTACCTCCGATTGCTACTCCTTTTAATGTAGGTCGCGCAAAAGCAGTAACAAGAAAAAGAATAATCAGCATTCGCAAAACGAGCAGCAGCCACTGTTTCAGCTTTATCTTTCGGATTTTATTTTTCTGAAGTTCCTTCAGAAAAGAAAGCGTACTAAACTCAATGCGTTTCAACTTTCGTAAGTTCAAAAGATGAATCAGCACCGGAATGGAAGCGGCTAATAAACCGAATAATACTGCTGGGTTTAGAAAAATCATTTAAAAATATGTCTCATCTTTTGTTGGCTTGCCTATTAAAATGAAAGCGATACCGGTTAAAAATAACCAGCATCGCTTTCATAAAAAAGGGAAAGTTATTTCATTTATTTGCTTGGGCAATTAAGTTTAACGCGCTTCCGGCTTTAAACCACTTTATCTGAGCTTCATTCATTGTGTGGTTCAATGCAGCCTTTTCCTGCTTGCCGTCTTTATGCTTGATTAAAAGTGTAAGCTGCTTTTCAGGCGCAAGTTCTGTTAATCCGGTTATGCTTAATCTGTCGTCTTCTTGAATTTTGTCGTAATCAGAAGGATTAGCAAAGGTTAAGGGAAGCATTCCCTGCTTCTTCAAATTAGTTTCATGAATTCTTGCAAAGCTCTTAACGATGATAGCTTTGCCGCCTAAGAAACGCGGTTCCATTGCTGCATGCTCTCGACTTGAACCTTCACCGTAATTTTCATCGCCGACTACAACCCAGCCGGTTCCTTTTGCTTTATACTCTCGTGCAACTTCAGGCACTGTTTTATATTCGCTTGTAAATATATTTTTAGTCTTACCGGCATCACCAGTAAAAGCATTAATGGCACCGAGGAACATGTTATTCGAAATATTATCAAGATGACCTCTGTACTTCAACCAGGGACCTGCCATCGAGATATGATCTGTTGTGCATTTGCCTTTTGCTTTTATAAGTACAGCAAGATCCGTATAATCTTTTCCGTTCCAAGGTTCGAATGGTTTTAGCAATTGAAGTCTATCACTCTTCGGATCAACTATTACCTGAACACTTGAACCATCTGCTGCCGGAGCTACAAATCCTTCTTCACCTTTCTTAAATCCGTTTAAAGGAAGTTCTTCTCCAACAGGAGGATCTAATTTTACTTTTTCACCTTTCTCATTTACAAGTTCATCCGTAACTGGATTAAATGAAAGACTACCGGCAATCGCAAGTGCAGTCGTTAACTCAGGGCTTGCAACAAAAGCGAGTGTTTCAGGATTACCGTCATTTCTTTTTGCAAAATTTCTATTGAACGAAGTAACGATTGTATTTTTATCGCCAGTCTTTATATCCATTCTTTTCCACATACCAATACAAGGACCGCAAGCATTGGCAAGGATGGTTCCGCCGAATTCAGTCAAAGTTTGAAGCTGTCCGTCGCGTTCGATTGTAGCTCTAACTTGTTCTGAACCCGGAGTTATCGTAAACTGAGATTTTGCCTTTAATCCTTTTGAAAGAGCCTGCCGTGCAATACTAGCAGCCCGGTCAATATCTTCGTAGCTGGAGTTAGTACAGCTTCCGATGAGAGCAACTTTTAATTCATCCGGAAAATTATTTTTCTTAGCTTCCTCTTTCATTTTAGAAACAGGGATTGCTCTATCAGGTGTAAATGGTCCATTAAGATGTGGCTCAAGCTCGCTTAAATTAATTTCTACAATCTGATCATAGAATTGATTTGGAGTTTGATACACTTCTTTATCTGCAATAAGTTCATCAGCAAGACCTTCAGCAAGAGCCGCGACATCGGCGCGGTTTGTTATTCTAAGATAAGCTGCCATCTTTTCATCAAATGGAAAGAGTGAAGTTGTTGCACCAATTTCAGCGCCCATGTTACAAATCGTTCCTTTACCTGTGCAAGAAATGGTAGCTGTACCTTCACCGAAATATTCTACAATTGCACCCGTACCGCCTTTAACAGTTAGGATTCCGGCAAGCTTTAAGATAATATCTTTTGGAGAAGCCCATCCACTTAATTTACCTGTAAGCTTTACACCGATTAGCTTAGGCCATTTTAATTCCCATGGCATACCAGCCATGACATCAACAGCATCCGCACCGCCAACACCGATTGCGATCATTCCCAAACCACCAGCATTAGGGGTGTGAGAGTCTGTTCCAATCATCATCCCGCCGGGGAATGCATAATTTTCCAAAACTACTTGATGAATTATTCCAGCGCCTGGTTTCCAAAATCCGATGCCGTACTTTTTTGAAATGCTTTCCAGAAAATCATAAACTTCTTTGTTTTCAGTCGTAGCTCTTAACAAGTCATCTTTAGCTCCAACCTGCGCCTGAATCAAATGATCGCAGTGAACCGTAGAAGGGACTGCAGTTGTTTTTCTTCCTGCAGACATAAATTGAAGCAAAGCCATCTGCGCTGTTGCATCCTGCATTGCAACTCTATCTGGTGATAACTCTGAATAATCTTTCCCTCGTTTTAAAACTTCTTTCGGAGTCTCCCACAGATGCGAATAAAGAATTTTTTCAGCATAAGTAAGCGGACGATTAACGACTTTTCTCGCTTCATCAAGTTTAGTTTTATAATTCGAATAAACTTTTTTTATCATGTCGATATTTGCTGTCATAATAAGAGCCCTTTGATTAATCTTTAAAAACCATATTTTTGTTACGAAAATAAGAAAAAGATGTTAAAATTGCTTGATAGATTGTACGGCAAAAATTTTTCTGATTGACAAATCAAAGGATTTTATTTTATATTCCTATCACTAAAAGAGAAATTTAAACGGCTTAGATGAGAAACATAACTATTTTGATTGTTGATGACGAGACATCGTATTTGTATTTACTTAAAGGCTTGCTGGAACAAGAGGGGTATCAGGAAATAATCACTGAGCAATATCCTGAAAATGTTATGCAGATAGTAGAATCAAGGCAAATTGATTTAATACTGCTTGATGTTTACATGCCAGTGATTAATGGATTAGAACTGCTGGAAAAAATAAACCAGAGCAATCCGCATATTCCGGTAATAATGGTTACAGCAGTAGATGAAGTTGAAATAGCTTTGAAGGCGGTGAAGCTTGGTGCTTATGAATATATTACCAAGCCGCCGGATATTGATAGACTGTTCCTTACTATTAAAAGAGCATTGGATCAGCGTATACTGGAACTGGAACTTGATTCCCATAGATCCGTTGCCGCAAAAACTCCACCTTCCAGAACATATTTTTCCGACATAATTACTTCATCTCCGCTAATGTACAAGGTGTTTGAACTAATCGAAATTTTTGCACCAACAAATGAAATGATTTTGATTACCGGAGAGACAGGAACAGGTAAAGATCTGGTTGCAAGAAAAATTCATGAGCTTTCACCAAGGAGACTAAATCCCTTTGTCGCTGTTAATCTGGCTTCTATATCAAGCTCACTTTTTGAAAGCGAACTTTTTGGACATGAGAGAGGATCATTCACCGGTGCTATATCTGAGAAGAGAGGTTTTTTTGAGGAGGCAAATGGAGGAACAATTTTTCTTGATGAAATCGGAGAACTTCCTAAGGAATTACAGGGAAAGCTCCTGAGAACTATTCAATATAATGAGATTCATAGAATAGGAAGCGCAAAGCCAACAAAATTAGATATTAGAATTATAGCCGCCACAAACCGCAACCTGATAGATGCCGTCAACATCAAAGAGTTCAGAGCAGATCTTTATTATAGATTGAATAGAGGACTCATCCAGCTTCCACCACTACGTGAGAGAGGCGATGATGTTATTCTTCTTGCAGATCATTTCTTGAAAATGAGCAACATTACTTATAATAAAAATGTTTCTGGATTTTCAAATGAAGTATTAAAAATTTTAAGCAGCTATAAATTTCCGGGCAATGTAAGGGAACTTGAAAATATAATTTTTAACGCTGTAGCAAAAACAAAGGATAGCAACACCGTATCGGAAATAAATCTTCAATCTAAATACTTAAAACTTAAGAACGATAACTTAAAATTATTATCGATTGAAGATGCGATTGAAGAACATATTAAATCCGTTTTAACTTATGTCGGCGGCAGTGTGCAGAAAGCGGCTGCAATATTGGGGGTTAGCGAAAGAACGCTGCAGCGCAGAATTCAGAAAATCAGGGAAAAAGGGTAGTTTACAAGACGGCAAATTTGACGTCAACCTAGTCACATCGGTAATTTTTACCAGCGAAAGATCTTTTAAAACTCACAATTCTAAATTAAATAAGCCTTTTCCAATTATTGTATCAGGGTACAATAATTGATTAAGTAAAAGAAATTAGTAGGGTTAATTAATTAACAAATGTTATGAGTAATGTCCAAACAATGCTGACAATAGCTGGTATGTTAATTCTGGCTTTAATATCGCTCAGGTTCAACTCAACAGTCTTGAATACATCTGACTCACAGACACAAAATAAAATATATTTGACTGCTTTTTCTATAGCTGATAATCTTATTGAGGAAATTAAAGGAAAAAGCTTTGATCAGACTACTATTGAATTTCCAACTACAAATCCGGCAAGCTTAACACCTCCGTCATTATTAGGTCCGGATTCCGGTGAAATTTACCCTAATTTTAATGATGTTGATGATTATAATGGATTTCAAGACACACTTACAGCACCCTATTTCGAGACTTATTATGTCAGCTGCTCAGTTTATTATGTTAATAGTAATGATCCTGATGCGGTTAGCAGCACTCAAACCTTCTACAAGAAAGTAACTGTTACAGTTTCTAGCCCATATTTAAGCCACGATGTTTCAGTCTCTTCAATCTTTACACTAAAATGAACACAATGTTGGATATACTTGGCGCTACAATTATCGGAGGATTGATTTTCCTTTTGATTACAAATTTAAATACCTATTCGTCAAAGGATAAGTTTACATCTGATACAGAATTGACCTTACAGCAAAATGCTAAGACACTAGCAAGTATGATTGAAAGTGATTTAAGAAAAGTCGGTTATAATTACAGCGGAAGTCCAATAATCGATGCTGATTCATCAAAATTTTCTTTTTATGCTGATATAGATTCAAATGGAACAGTAGATAGTTTAACCTTAACGGAAAGCGATACAACACTTCTACCAGAGACTCAAAATCCAAAAGATAGAATTTATTACAGAATAGTTGATGGAGACACACTGAAAGCAGCTTCTCTTGGATTGACTAGGCTAAAATTTACTTATAAAGATGCATTAGGATATGTTACAACAGTGCCGGACAGCATCCAATACATAGAAGCCGAAGTCTGGTTAGAATCCACATCAAAAATTGATACAAGCTATGCAAAGACCTATTGGGAAATAACTGTTAATCCAAGGAATCTATGATATGGGAAAAGGAATCTTAATAATAATTGCAGGGGTATCTATAATAATCACATTACTAATTCTAAGTTTAAATTCAAATAATAACCAAGGGACAAAAACCACCGTAGCTTATTTTGATGCAATGCAGGCAAGGTTAATCTCAAATTCCGGAATTGAAATCTACCTGGAAAAATTAAGAAGAGATAAAACTCTTACCGGTACATTCTTAGATAACTCTTTAATGAACGGCGATTACGACGTGACTATTTGGGGACCTGATACGGCACTTGAAATTAAATCCGTTGGCAATTTTAATGATGTATCCCACACAAGTTTAATAAAAGCGAGACGAGATCCGGTTACACTGCCAGCAATTACCTCATCAATTTATGTTTCAACAAATGATCTAGGATTAAATTTAGCTGGTAATATGTATATTGATGGCAACGATCATAATATGGATGGTACTGCAGGTCCAAATCCACCATTGCCGGGGATAGGTGTTTCAAGCTCTTCAGACAGCGCTTATGTTGTAAATGATCTTAAACCGAAAATATCAAATGCAATCCAAGGTGCAGGTGGCACGCCAAGTGTTTATACAACTCCTGATACTACAAACTGGGATGCAATTACACAGAATTTTATTTTTGCTGCAGATACAACCGTAGCTTCCGGTACGTATTCTTCTGGAACTTTCGGAACCTTATCTAATCCGAAAATAACTTATGTAAACGGAGATGTCCAGCTTACTGGGCAAGCATCTGGCTATGGTGTTATGATAGTAAATGGAGATTTATCTATGAGCGGTAATTTTACATTTTATGGAATCTTGATTGTTTACGGCAAATCAGAAGTTGAAACTAAGACGACAGGAAACGCCGGTATTTACGGTGCATCAATTTTTGTGGGTGAGAGTATAGATTTTCAAGCTACCGGCAATGCAACATTTTATTACAGCAGTCAAGCCATCAACAATGCAAAAGTAAATTTGAAGTCTTCAAGGTTTAAAATCTTAAGTTGGTGGGAATAGTATTTATGTTAATATGTTAGGAGATACGATGACAGAAGGAAAGAAACTCGTTTTTGACGACAGGAGTTACAATTCATTTGTTTCCAATAACGAAGATTGGAATGTGAACTTCTCATCAATAAAAATTAGAGATTATGGAAAATCATCCTTTACTAAGGTATTTTTCATAATCTTGTCCATAACTGTGCTGGTGTCGGTATTTTCGGTACTTGAAAAGCTAGTTAGGTAGAATATTAAAGCTCGAAAGATTCATTTCTAATTAATAGAAGAATGGCAGAATGGGGAACGATTAGGAATTTCTCCTTTTCGAATTCAATTTCATAAGCTTCTTTGCGTAAGAAGATAGCCAGATCGCCTTCTTTTGCTTGTAATGGAATGTATTTTACTGGTTCCTTAGATTCTTTCCAAGGCTCTTCTTCAGAAGGTGCAGCTAAAGGATAACCAGGGCCTGATTTAATAACATAACCGCTTTGGATTTTTTCTTTTTCAGAAACTCCAGGCGGAAGATAAAGCCCGCTTGCCGTCCTCGAAGTATCTTCTTCAGGTCTTATTAAAACACGATCACCAACGACAATAAACTTCTGTATATTTTTCAAACTGATTTCCATAAACATCTGTGTATTTTTATATACTGCCCACTGCAATTAAATTAAAACTCTAAGACAAATATAAAAAAATTACTCATCACGAAGAAGGCATCATTGTGTACTCAAATAATTTGTTTAATGTGGTTGACTTAAAAATATTGATGCAATAAGTACGTGGATATAAATCAGTCCTTTAATAAATCAAAATTTTTTGAATGAGATAAATATATTTAAATTTAATTATTCAGATTTTATCTTTTACCGTACATTAGCAAGATCGTATGTAAGACATATATAATGAAGAAAGTACTATTCATAACATACTTTTGGCCGCCTTCTGGTAAAGCATCACTGCACTGGCCATTGAAAATAATCAAATACTTGCCGGAATACGACTGGCAGCCAGTTGTGCTGACTGTAGACGAAGATACCTTTTCTGCAAAGGACGAAAGTTTATTAAAAGAAGTTAGACCGGATTTAAAAGTTTATAAAAGTAAAACGTTCGAGCCTTTCAACTTTTATAAAAAATTTATAGGTAAGAAAAAAGACGATCAGTTAGTTGCTTCAGAAACTATTTCGACAACAAACAAAAGTATAACTCACAAAATTTCAATCTGGATACGAATGAATTTATTTATACCGGATGCTCGTATCGGCTGGTACTTTTCAGGAGTAAAATCCGGGAAGAAAATTTTACGTGAAGAAAAGATCGATGCGATAGTATCAATCGGTCCACCACATTCGGTTCATCTCATCGGATTATCCTTATCAAAAAAATTTAGAAAACCTTTTTATCCCGTTTTTATAGATCCGTGGGTTGATATTGTCTATTACAAAAACTTTAAGCGAAGCCAAATTACATTAGTAATTGATAATCATCTTGAAAAAAAGGTTATCAATAAATCCTCGGCTTCTGTTTTTGTTACAGATACAATGAAGAATAATTACATTAGGAAATATCCATTCGCAAAGGATAAATCTTTTGTTTTATATTGGGGATATAATGAAGATGATTTTGAAAACCTTGAAATCCGACCAAACAGGGATGAAGAAATAATCGTCCATGCCGGGAATATTTTTGACTTCCAGGACATTCCGGCTTTCTGGGCAAGAGTAAAAAAAGAAATTGATAACAACAGAAAGCTTAAATTAAAATTTATCGGAACCGTAAGTCCGGGAATTAAGCAATCAATAGATGATGCAGGGCTAACTAATTACGCTGAGTATGTTGGTCTACTTCCTTATAGAAAGATGCTTAAAGAATTAATAAACGCATCTTACTTACTTGTTTGTTCTACAGAGCCAAGGCATGTACCAGGCAAATTATTTGAATATCTTAGAACCGGTAAACCGATAATCGCGTTTGGAAATGATAATAACGAAGTTAAGCAGATCTTAGAAGATACAAATGCGGGAATGATGTTTAGATACGATGAAGACGGCGGGAAAATATTTGAATGCAGCAGTCAATATAAAACAGACTTATCCAAAGTGAAAGTTTTTGATAGAGAAAGGATTGCAGGAGAGCTAAGTAAAATTATGGATGAACATTTGTAAAGCGCAGCAGTATAATTTCATTTTGCAGATTGCTAAATGGACTTTACATAATATTGAATGTTATTCGGATTTAGCCGGATTGGTTTTACAACTGTTCAAAAAAACTTAGAATAGTGTTTGATGGTTCAAGCACAGTCCCCGATAAGTTAAGCACGCATGCAGTTAAGTTTAGCAGAATGCCAGTTAAGTTCCGCAGAGCCCCAGTTAAGTTGCGCAGTGACCCAGGATAATTTCGCACAACCCCAGATATGATTCGCACTCACAAAAATGAGCTTTGCAGTTTATAAGATATAATTTGTTTAGCTCAAGACGTGATTGGCTGTTACAAAAATACGTTTTGAATAGCTGCAAATAATTTTAGAAGTTAGCTGCGGCTGTTTTGTAAATGAGGGTTGAATATTGGAGTTAAATATTCCTTCAGAATTATGTTTTGGAGTAATTTATAACTTCTTCAATCTTTTTCTTATAATCTTCATGCGAAAATTGTTTTAATCTGTTGTATCCCTTTAATCCAATATCGTGTCGAAATTTGTCATCACAGAGTAAAATATCTATCCGTCTCGCCATATCTTTTTCATCTTCAGGATTAAACATAAGAGCGGCATCGCCAACTTGTTCGGGAATCGCCAATATGTTAGAAACACAAACCGGAACTTTTAACGCAAAGGCTTCGAAGATAGGAATGCTTATGCTCTCGAATAAGCTCGGCATAACCAGCATTTGGGATAAAACATATAAGTAAGGCAGATCTTCATAATCCACATAGCCCGGAAATAAAACTTTATCTTTTAAATTCAACTCATCAATTTTATTAATAACTGCCGAATAATTTTTTTGTTTTGAACCGCTGAGAACTAAATGTAAGTCATGATGTTTTTCTGTTAGTATTTTGAAGGCTTCGACAAGCTTAATATGATTTTTATGCTGCCAGAATGCTGCCGGATAAAAAATATATTTATCAGGCAAATTGTATTTCTGTTTTACAGTCAATTTCTGTACTTCGGTAATTTGAATATTCATAACATTTGCCGGAGGAGGTGCAGGCAAGACGACAATCTTTTTATCTTCAATTTTTAAAAACTTTTTAATGTCGTTTTTAACGTAATTCGATTCGCAGATAATCTTCTGAGCCTTTCGGGACAGGAAACGGGTTGTAACAAACCTTACTATCCTTTCTTGAAATGAAAAGAATTCAGGAAAATAATATTCCTGCAAATCATGCAAGGTTAGTATAAATGGTTTTACTGCGAAGAATTGAGTGTACATTATTACACGAGGACACAAAAATAAATCAATGTCATTATAGTCGGATTTTTTAACTTTCTCTAAGAAAGAAGATTTAACGAGCAGCAATAATTGAACAGCTTTTAAAATCCTTATAACTGTATTCGGTCTTGAAGTATTTACTTTTCTAACTTCAAGGTTGTAAGAATTAATATTGCCTGAATTGGAATCGATGAATATTACATATTGGTTAGTATTATCTTTTGCGAGCGCATCTATCAGTGACTGAGTGTATTGATAGACTCCGCCTGCATCTTTATTTACAAAAGCGAGAATCCCGATTTTCTTCAACTTACCTTCCATCTTACTTTCATCGAATGCGCGAGCAGATTAGGATAAATAGGAGCAGTAATCTTATTGCTTATAATTTTCATTACCAGCTTCAACAGTTTATTCCTGCCTAAATAAAAAGTTGGAAGATATTCTACCTTATCGAATTTCAGATTTAATTTATTACCCATTTCAAGGATTTCTTTAGGGCGAAAGAATCTAATGTGGTCATAATTAAAGGTTCTAAACTTTTTATAATTCTCCACGCCGTAACAAAGATTATCCAGGCTAATAATGTTGCCGGTAAAAAGAATTTTCAGTCTGTCAAGCAAATCAAAATATAGAGGCACTGAAATAATAATGTAACCGTCCTTCGAAGTAATCTTCTTTGCTTCGGCAAGTAAACCATAAGGATCAAAGACATGTTCAAGGACATCAAGCAGAAGAACAACATTGAACCGGTCATTAATTTCCAGCGGCCGGGTTATATCTTTCTTGATAATCTTAAATCCCTTTGACTTTAGATTCTCAAGCGCTTCATCGTTAATCTCAAGCCCGTAAACTTCAAAGCCTTTTTTAATCAACTCATGGCTTACGGAACCATGCCCGCAGCCGATATCAATAATTCTTTCTTTCCCTTTAAGTTCCGGTAAAAGATTTTTTATCTTATCAAAGGAATTGTTCTTATCGTCTATCCTTGCAAGCTCTTTATAAAAATTATTATAATAATCCTCGTACATCTTTTTGTAAATTTTTTATTTTTTATTTAATTCTTTTCGGATAATTTCGTCAAGCTGCTTTGCTCTTATCTCAAAGGTATGATCTTTTAACACACGCTTTTGTCCGGCTTCTGCAATGGCTTTCCTTTCCTGTTCATGGTTCAACAGCCATTTAACTTTCTCAATACATTCATCTGCTGAATTGAAAGCTGTAACTTCTTTATCGATTTCAAAAATATCATTCAGGTTTTTCTTCCAATCCGTAATTAAACATGAACCTACTCCGGTAACTTCAAATAGACGAATGTTTGCGGCATAATCACCGGCAACATTTCCATGATAATTAAAGCCTATCTTTGAGCGCGATAATGCTTTGAACATTTCCATACCATAAATAGAAGGCTTGGAATTCTTTTTTATGAGCGAAATGTTTTTCGGATTCTGCGGCATCCGGTCTAATAAGAAAGCCTTCTTAATGCCCGGTAGATTTTCAGCAATAAAAGAAAGCCTCATTTTCTTTAAAGCATTTGCTGCAATATAAGCACTTTGCCTGAAAAATAAATCAACCGGTTTAATTGTCAAAATGTGTGAATATAGCTCCATATTAATATTTGATTTAAGGAGATGTTCAACAACTTGCTGCCGTAAATCATGAATATCAGGTCCTGGTATAAATGAACCGAGAAAAATAAAATCTGTTTCGGGATAATTATTATTTACATTTATTCTATCTATGATAGAAGCATCGAATGCATGCATAATAGTATAGACATTAAGACCAAATTCTTTAAATGATTTTTCGAACCTAGGAGAGCATACGATGACAAAATCGAATGCTTTGAATTGCTCAAGATACATTTCGTTAAAACTTGTACAGCAAAAACCGATCGTCAATTTAATTGAAGAAATTTTCTCTTTTAGTTCGGTAATCCATGCACCATTGAATTTGAAACTGTCCTGGAAAAATACTACCTCCGGTTTCAAGCTTTTCAACTGGTCAAAAACAATTTTTAAATCCTTAGAAGATGAGCCGTTTTCTATAGCCCATGTGTTCTGAAGTGGTTCGGCATTACACACTATCTCATGAGCATCATAACCAAGTTTATTAAGATGGATAGAATAAAAATTGGACCACGCATATGCCTGATTCATTAAGTGATTTAATTGCTCGGCATAACTCTTATTTACAATAGTACTATTCATGCTGTAATATTGTTTTAGAAAGTCTCTATAATATGAGGTTATTTTTACAAAGCGATAGCCCATATTTTTTAATTAATCCAACTTATACTTTTATCAGAAATCAATTAAAATTTCAACCTTGTATTCGGAAAAAATCTTAGAAACAATTTGTTTGTAACAGAATTAACATCCTCGGATACTTTAAAAATCAATATCAGCAGAATAAAAATTCCGCCGATAATAATTGACCTTACTGCAATATCAATTACAAAATGTTTTTGAATATGCGGAAGAAAGTAATTGATTAAAAATGCTAATCCGGCAAATGCTAAAACCTTTAAAGTATTGATTGAGAACGGCTGAATTTTTAGAGTAAGCATTAATATTGTTGATCTAATCGTGTTTATTAAAAAGAGTGAGGACGCAGTAGCTATAGCTGCTCCGGTCATGCCAAGCTTTGGGATAAAGAGCATATTAGCAGCTATTGCAATTAATCCATAAAACGGAAAAAGTGATAAATCAAATTTATAATATTTAGATGATCCGATTATTTCCTGGTTAACTCCTGTAGCCATATCAAAAATTTTTCCTAAACCAATAAAGAATACTACCCACTTTCCTTCAACGTATAAATTGCCGTGCGGAATAAGGAAGAAAATATTTCCAATGTTTATCCAGATTACGAGAAAAATTATTCCGCCGATTATTAACTGCGTTATGGCAGACTTCTTATATAAAACATCAAGCTGTTTAATATCATTTTCTTTATTCGCGTCTGCCACAAGAGGAATTAAAACCTGGGACATTGACCTCTTCGGAATTTCGATAAATGTCGCAATAAAAAAAGCAATGGTATAAATTCCTGTACTTGTTAAGCCAGCATATGCGCTTAGCATTAAACTGTCAATATTGTTAATTACTACGCCGCTCGCATTTCCCATAAGGACAAATCCGGCATAAACAAGCATGCTTTTAAGCAAAGGACTCCTGAAGGTTTCAAAGTTAGGCTTGACGTACAAATATTTCTTATAATAAGTATAAATAATTAGAATCAGTAATACCATACCGTAGAAACTAATGAGAATATTTATAAACCATTTGTAATCATATTTAAAGAATAAAAACATTATCAAACTGGCTGAAAGGAAAAACCTGGTTAATACTTCTCTTGTAAAAATCGGCGCAACCGGGTTCTGCTGGATTACATTGTAGGATTCAAAGATGGTTATGAAAACCATTATTATAGTAAACGGCAGAAGCTGATAAAAATAATTTATCAGCATAGGAGAGTTCTTTACAAAGGCATCAACAAACAAAAACCTGAAATTCAGAAAGAGTACGATGAATATTGCAGAACCGATAACACCAATAACTAAAAGGAAAAATAAAAATCCGTGGTGCCTTTTTTGATAATCTTTGAAATACGGAAAATATCTGTTCGGAATATTTCCTGCTGACAGGCATGCAAATGTTGCAAGCAAGGTAGCAACATTTATCAACGTTCTCACAAGCCCAATTTGAGCCTGTGTTAGAACATAAGGAAACAGCCATAGAGTATTAATAACGCCGATAGCAATCCCGATATAAGTAAGGACTACCGATTTAGCGCTTTGTCGGATGACTATTCCCATAAACTAAAAGAGCCCGGCATTATTTATTATAAATCTAAAATTCATTATCAATTATTTTTAGATAATTCATCTTCAATCATCATCCTAACAACATCATCCACAAAATATTTCGGATGCCAATTCAAAATCTTTTTTGCTTTGGAAGGGTCCCCAAGGCTGTTAGATAAGTCAGTCGGTCTTATTAAACTATTATCGTACTCAAGATAATCTTTATAATTCAAATTAAAATATTCAAAAGTTTTTTGGATGAATTCTTCCAGAGTAATGCTTTTCCCGGTAGCAATTACAAAATCATCCGGCTTTGAATTTTGAAGGATCTTGAACATGGCTTCAACATATTCCGGAGCCCACCCCCAGTCCCTTTTAATCGATATATTACCTAGCTTAAGCTTTTCATTTGAACCTTTTGAAATTCTGCAGGCGGTTTCAATAATTTTTTTTGTAACAAATCTTTTAGGTCTTAAAGGAGATTCGTGATTAAAAAGAATACCCGAGCACGCAAACAAATTATAGGCTTCTCTATAATTCGACAACTGCCAAAATGCAGCAGCCTTTGCAACGGCATACGGGCTTCTAGGTCTGAAAGGAGTCTCTTCATTAGCGGGTTTTCCATCGGTATCACCAAAGCATTCACTTGAACATGCATTGTAAAACTTTGTCTGTAATTTATGAAAGCGAATAACTTCAAGAATATTTAGAGTACCGATACTTATACTTTCCAAGGTTTCAACCGGCTGAAGAAAGGATAAACCGACAGAAGTTTGACCAGACAAATTATAGATCTCTGTCGGTTCGACCTGCAGAATTGTCTGCATAACACTTCTGAAATCTATCAGCGACATGGAATGGAGCGAAACTTTGTCATAAATATTCAACTTTTTGAGCCCGGAAAAATTAGACAGGTCGGCGTCCCTCGAAGTTCCGTGTACTTCATAACCTTTAGATAGGAGAAACTTCGTTAAGTAAGTACCATCCTGACCGGATATTCCAATTATTAATGCTCTTTTCATAACTTACCGCTAAAATAAATATTACTGGTTTTAATATAAACCTTGAAAAATTTATTTGTAAATGTAATATTTTTTAAATTCAATTAAGTTCTTTCCGGCCATTATTTTACCAGAAAAGATATTACTGTTAATAATTCGGTTTCTTATTTTTATATTAAAATGAAAATTTCTATAATTGAAAAGCTATTTTGAAGAATTAGTCACCATCAAATTTCTATTCATTTAGTCTTATCTTTATCGATTTTTGAATGGATGATAACATCTAATTTCGTTAAACATAATCTAAAATTTAATGATTGATACTATTAAACCTCTGCGATTTAAAATTCTATTTTTTGCAAGCTGGTTTCCAAACAGAACGAGCAAAGTACTCGGCATTTTTGTAAAGAGAAAAGCCTTAGCTGTTTCAGCCAAATGTAATGTTGCAGTACTTTACGTAACCGCCGATGCTTCCATGAAGGATAAGAAATTTGAAGTAGACTACCGAAATGAAGACGGACTGCTTATTACCAGAGTGTATTTTAAATATATCGGCAGCGGTATTATCAAAAAGATTTTCTACAACTTCAGCTTTATAATTGCTCATTATCTCGGCTGGAAAAAGATTAAACAGGTTTGGGGAAAACCTGACTTAATTCATGTTAATGTTATTGATAGATCTGGATACATTGCTTTGCTGTTTAAGTATTTTAAAAAGATCAGATACGTAATCACCGAACATTCCACGCCGGATATAAATTATCTAAGAGGAATAACTAATAAGACGAAAATTCCTTTAAGATTTCTAAAAAGTCTTGTTATTAAAAACAGCGAATTCATGAATGTCGATTCTTTTACATCTTTAGAATATTATAAAAAGGTAGGCTTCAAAGGGAAATTCGGCGTTATAAAAAATGTTGTGGAAATTAAGCCGGAGTTCTTAGTTAAGAAAGACAGAATAAAAAAGGATAATATTAAAAGAGCGGTTCATATTTCAATTTTAAATGAAAGGAAAAATGTTACAGACATTATCCGTGCATTTGATAATATATGCAATAAGTTGAGCAGAAAAAATGTTGAGTTCCATCTAATTGGTGAGGGTGAACAAAAAGCTCAACTGGAATCTTTAGCCGGAGAATTCGGTCTGTTGAATAAAAACATTTTCTTCCATGGATTTGTTGATGAGAAACAGAAATTGGAAATTCTTACCAATTCAGATTTTCACATTTTAAACAGTGATGAAGAAGGATTCTCCGTAGTAACTGCTGAATCTATTTTATATGGAATTCCGGTAATCGCTACTAAATGCGGCGGACCGGAAGATTTTGTACCAAAGGAAGTTGGAATTTTAATTGAGAGAAGGAATCTTCAGCAACTTATAGATGCAATTCTCTACATGATGGATAATTCACAAAACTATGATCCTGCTGTCCTTCAAGAATACGGCAAAAAGAATTTCAGTCCGGAAGTGATTTGTCAAGATACTTATAAAGTTTACAAAAATGCTTTAAGAATATAGAGAGCGGGCAATACAAATTACATCGTAAATATTGATCCGGAATGGATTGTTCTGGATGTCGGCAGTGGACATCAGCCAAACCGTAGAGCCAATGTGATTTTAGAAAAATATATGGGAGAAACTATTCATCGAACAGTTGACAAAGTTGAAACTCCGGAGGACAAGCAATTAATTATAGGCGATGCATTATCAATGCCCTTCGAGGATAAGCAATTTGATTTTGTAATTGCATCCCACATTGGCGAGCACATAGATGATCCGGTAGTATTTTGTTCAGAGTTAAGAAGAGTTGCAAAGAGCGGCTACATTGAAACGCCTGGTCCGCTGACAGAATTCTTTCTTCCATCGTTAGCTCACAAGTGGACGGTAACAAGAAAGGGCAGTACAATTCTCTTCAAGAAGAATAATCGAAAGGAGCCGTTCTCAAAATTATTTTATTCAATTTTTTATTTGAACCGCGACGGCTATAATTTCAAAACTATAAAAAGTAATAACCCGATTTTAAAATTTATAAATTTCATTCTAATTAAAATTTGGGTGCTCCTCCCCCGGACTTACATTAGAATTGTTTGGAAAGATGAATTAATTGCTGAGACTATCGAACAATAGGATGAGAATATATCGCCACAAGTAATCTAGAAAAAGGTCTTTGCTAATCAAAATATTTAACATTCTTTATTTCCCTGGTAAGTCTAATATTTTAAAATTGTCTCGTCGCATTTCACGTACCAATTGAGGAGAAGGTTTTCTTTTAAAAATTACAAAAGTAAGCGCACTTTTAGGTATCATTCTTAGTTTGGATAATAAATTATACAACTGCCCCGTATTTATATTATGACTTTTGAATCCTACAAGCGGTAATCCCATTCCAACGGCAAGTTTTTCTATTTCTCTTTCGGAAACCTTATAAACATAATTTCCAACTTCTTCGAAAGAAAATCTATTCTTCCACAAAGAATTGATTAATACAGGATCAATTTTATCTAAAATATTCTTAATAAAAACAAGTAAAGCCATTTTAGATAAAATATCGATCGGTTCCCCAATAACAATTATGGCTTTTTTACAGACACGTATCATTTCATACATCGCCATATAGGGTCTTGGGAAATGATGATATGTTTCCTTGCACATTACATAATCAAACGTATCGTCATCGAAAGACAAATGCTCTGCATTTTGCTTGCTGTAGTCGGTAATTAAATTATCCTTGTAAGCTTCTTTAAGAAGAGCATCCGAAATATCTGAAGCTGTCGCCTTTTGATTACGCTGAAGCAGATAGTTCGCTTCAACTCCGTTATAATCACCAATGGTTAACCAATTGTTTTCTTCTTTTTTAAGAAAAACATCCAAAAATTTTAACGGCTCAACTGTAATTTTATAGATATCACTGTTTTTGTCCTTAATGTGTGCTAACCTGTGGCTTCTTTCTTTTATCGAAAGGCCTATAATATGATTTTCTTGATTAGTATAGTTTTCGTTTAATAACATATATTTTTAAACATAATATTGTGAATCTTATTTTACTATTCGTCATTTAATTAATAGTTTATTCACTTTAGCTTGTATAATTTAATTAGATTTGAATAATGTTTTAATTTCTTCTAAAACCCTCAACATGTACTGTTAATGTACCAGCAGTAATAGTTGCACCTGTAATATTGATAATTATGCTTCTAAACAAAACCGTTGAAATAGGAAGAGGGGAAGGAGAAATATTTACTTTTGTATTATTTATGCTAGTAATTGACGTAGCTGCCAATATACCTGTCGGTGAGTCTGTGGAAATTCCCAAAGAAATATTTGCACCCGCACCAGTTAAACCATTTCCATATATGAATCCAATATCAATAATACTGTTGGGTTGGAAAATTGTAGCGATAGTATAACTTTGTCCATTTACGCCAATATTTGTTCCGTCAAAGATAATTGTAACATCAATAGAAAATCTTCCCAGATTGGTGCCGCTTTCTGTTATCCATATTGGAGAACTAGAATTTCCAGAGAGAGTTAACTGACTAATTGATCCCCCATAAAATCTAAATATATTAACGTTTGTCAATGTATTTTGATCAAGGTAATCACTTAAAAAAGCACAAAACATTACCGAAACATTTACCCATGTTTGCACAACGGGTGTTGACGGAGAGTATGGCATTGTACCAAGATTATGACATTTATTGTCAATAAAATAACAATTGCCACTAAAATTTATGTAATTTAAAACTCTATCATCCATGCATTCATTTTGAGCAAAGATAGAAAAACCTGTATCTACTAAATTTATTAATTGAAATCGAGCCCTTAATTGGTTTGACTTACATGCTTTCCATCCCGATACATTCCAAAGGCATGTCATAAAGCCAACTTCATTATCCCGTATTCCATAAGCTCCAGATGTTTCATTACAATATCTTATTGAACCTCCAGCAAATAATCTGTTTTGTTCTATACCACCACCGCTACTACCAGAGCAAATATTATAGGAAATATCTGATTGCGCTGTTCCCTTATAATAGGCATCGATCATACCTACAAGAATATTCCCTGAAATACCAGAAGCGCCACTAATAACTGCATTACCAGCAAATTGAGCAGACCTCCCAACATTATGAGAAATATTTCCTCCATTAGTAATTAAGTTTGATAGAAAATCACTAGAATAAAATTCATTCCCAATCATTGTCCCAGACAGAATAAACTGATGTTGAATCGTACAATTTACTAAGATAGTATCCCTAACTGAAGAATTATTCCAATTAAACTCAAACATATCAGCAAGATTTATAGCTTGATTATCAAATGTTACTCTATTGTTATAAGTTGGCTCAAATAATTCTAATAGCTTATCATTTGTAAAATCATATGAACATTCATATAAAATCGGTGTTGCTAAATCTGAAGTACCTCCTTGCATCGAAGTAACAGATGTTATAGTCATGGATGATGTTACATTAATAGTACTACCATTTAATGTAGTACCAGAAGTTTGCGCTCTTATTATTACATATTTTCCAATCGCATAAGCTTTATATTTCGAATTAATTGCAGAATTAGCATTGATATTATTAACATTATTCGTTGCTAGGTTTTGAAGTGAAGTGTTTACTGAAGGTGCTGTTGTCCATCCAGGGTTCACCCTTGCGCTTTCACTTGTAGAAGCGTATGTCTGCGTAGATGTTAATAAGCTATCACTGCCTATTGTTATAGCAGAGACATTTCCGCTGGTTCCACCTAATAAAAAACCACCCCATGCTTTTTTTCCTGAAGAATATAAATAAATTCCTTTTGAAGAAAATTGATTAAAATTAACAGCAGTTAGGAGGACATTTTTATTTGTTATATAATAAAGAGCATTAGGTGTCAAATTATTCCCGCTGACTAAAGATTGAGCTTCAGAATAAGAAACTGAATCGTAAATCGTTATACTATTCATCTATCCTCACATATTATATTATCAATATGTTTTATAAAAATTACATATTTATTAATATATTGTCAAATAAGCATTAAGCAATTTAATTCTTCATGTATGCAACACTAACGGACAATGCTATCAATGCCTTTCAAAGACAATCAGTTTGATTTTGTAATTGCATCCCACATTGGCGAACATATAGACGACCCGGTAATATTTTGTTCCGAATTAAAAAGAGTTGCTAAGAGCGGCTACATTGAAACGCCGGGTCCGCTGACTGAATTTTTTCTTCCTTCAATCGCGCACAAAAGGACAGTTACTAGAAGAGGAACTACCATCTACTTCAAAAAAAATTATAGGAAGAAACCATTCTTGAAATTATTTTACGGACTTTTCTATTTGAATAGAGACGGTCATGATTTTGAAACTATCAAAAGCAATAATCCAATCTTAAAGTTTCTAAACTTTTTTCTAAATAAAATTTGGGTATTTCTTCCCCGTACTTTTATGAGGATTGTCTGAAGTGGCGAATTATCAGCAAAGGTTATTGAAAAGTAGAATTTTTACAGACTGAATGTGAGTTAAGTTCATAAATTTGTGTAAAAAGAAAAAAGAAGGTGCCACTCAAAGAGATTAAATTTGTAAAGCAAAAACAAATAAAAAATCTTCAAGGAGACAACACCATTCCCTTCCACAACTTCAGTTTTTAATTTACTAATGGGTAATTAATTAATTTCCCTAACTGTTCCATCCTTAAATAAATATTTCTTCTTCGACTTTTCGCAGTATGCCATTCCGTTTTCATCAAACTTTAGCTTTTTCCCTGCTTCACTTACCCAGCCGACGACTCTTCCGGGATTGCCGACAACTAAAGCATAATCCGGAACATCTTTGGTAACTACTGCACCGGCACCAATCATTGCATGCCTGCCGATTGTATGTCCGCAAACTATAGTTGCATTGGCACCAATCGAGGCACCTTCTTTTACTAAAGTATTTTTATAGTATTGCGCACCCACCTGCGGATACTTACATTTTGGATCAAGAATGTTTGTAAATACCATTGAAGGTCCGCAGAAAACATAATCTTCCAGAGTTACACCTTCATATATCGAAACATTATTTTGTATCTTACAGAAGTTTCCAATAGTAACGTTGTTTGCAACATTAATGTTTTGTCCAAATACGCAGTTCTTCCCAATCTTTGCATTCTTTTGAATATGGCAGAAATGCCAGATCTTTGTTCCTTCTCCAACTTCACACGGCTCATCTATGTAAGATGATTCGTGCACAAAGTAATTTTTTTCTTCAGACATTCTTTGTTCCCTTAAAATTTTCGAATAACGATTGCACTTTATAATCCACAACAGTCAATCGTTATTAATTTTTTCTGTTATTTGATTCCTAAAATCTTTTCAGCAAACGGATGAATTACAGTCGGTTTAAGAGTAATCTTTTCATTTCTAATTTTTTGAACAAGCTCAACCGAAGGACGCGCAGTTTCTATTCCAAATCCTCTTCCTTCCAATGTTTCGCTGTACACTTTTGTATGAAGATCAGTGAAGCCTTCGGTAAACTCGACTTCTTTATCATCAACCCGGATTGAACGAAAAGTTGTCTTGCCGTTTTTCACAACATCATCCGGCAAATCATTTCTATCAATAGAAAGAAACCATCTTACATTAGCTTTTTCCAATTCAATAAAGCCCGACATTTTATCATCGGAAGAATAATGTACCTCAACTCTTTGAGTTGTTCCAAAGTACCACATCAATAAATCAAAGAAATGGATTCCTATGTTGGTTGCAATTCCTCCGCTCTTATGATGATCACCTTTCCATGAAAATTTATACCACGGACCGCGCGACGTTATATAAGTTAACACTACGTCATGCTTCTTTTGCTTTTCAAGATCTAACTTGTTCTTAAGCTCAATCAGAGACGGATGAACTCTAAGTTGAAGAATAGTATAAACCTTGCCTTCTGAATCTTTCTCAAGTTCATGGAGTGCATCAAGATTCCAAGGATTTAATACAAGCGGCTTTTCGCAAATTGCATTGGCATTAAGTCTTAAAGCTAATCTTATATGGGCATCATGAAGATGATTCGGAGAGCAGATAGTAAGGTAATCAATCTTTTCTTCAGATGATGTTCTTCTTAATCTTTCAAGATGTCTGTCAAATCTTTCAAACTCAGTAAAGAAGGCTGCGTGGGGAAAATATCTGTCCAATATTCCAACTGAATCATGAGGATCCATAGCCGCAATTAATCTATTCCCAGTCTCTTTAATAGCTTGGAGATGCCTCGGTGCTATGTAACCGGCAACTCCTGTAATACCAAAATTTTTCATAACTATTTTTCCTGACTTTCTAATGCTGCTTTCAACTTCTTTGATTTTTTAATTTCAAAAAGACTAATAATAATTACACCAAGAACCACAAGTGAACTTAAAATTAAAGCCATGTATTTGCTTATGTAAAATGATGTCGGTGCATACACAAATTCTACTTTGTGAGTTCCGTTCGGAACAACGATTCCCATAAAGTCATGGTTAGTTTTATAAATTTCCGTTTTGTTCCCATCGATATAAGCCTTCCAACCTGTTGGAAGATAAGTATCTCCGAAGAATAGAAAATTATTTCCTGTGGCTTTAACATTTAATGCAACAGTTTCATCTTTATATTCTGTAATGTTTGCATAATCGGCAGAATCAGGTTTATTTACCTTTGGAATTTTAATATCAACAAAGGCAACATTTTTAGGATCAAAGGAATTAGTTTTAATTTCATTAAGAACTTCTAAGCCCGGCTCTGATTTAACACTATCAACAAAATATGCTCTTTGAAGTGCATCGTTATTTTTGTAAACATACTCTTTACCCTGCTGATAAATTGATTGAAATCCCGGATAAGGAATCTGCTGATCAGAAACTATATATTTTACATTTAACATACGCCAGAGCGTTTCATTTACGGGACCGATAACATCCATTAAATCCTGATAGCCCCTCGGCTTAATAGCAGAATATCCGTAAAAATCTTCCAGCATAAAGTAAGCATTAAAGTTTGAATTGTTGTTTAGTGAGCCGAGTGAACGATCTTGCTTTATGTTCAGCATCCTAAAGGGTTCTTTATCATGTTGATTTTTAATTGCGGTAACATAATCCGGAGGATTGAACATATTTTTAATGTCCGGATTATCAACATATTTTTCATCACGTGAATCAATTCTAAAAAGATCAAAAATTGTAAGTGCAATAACTGCCGTAACAAAAATATCCCGGCTAATTTTAGAATTGATATAAGAATATGCGAGCCAAAATGTTAATGCTAGAAGTGCAAGAGCAATCAGCAAATCTCCGGTAAACATATCAGCCATATACGAAGATAATGCCGTGAACTGCTGCGCCATTTGAGGCTGCGATTGTTGAATACCGGCAGTATAATCACTTACTCTTCCAACAAACCAATCTGAAACCGATCCTTTAAGAAGCATAGAAATAATAAATAAGCCACCGAATACGAAAGCAGTATTTTTTATAATTTTAATTGTTCTTAAATCTCTGAATTGCTTTAATGAGATTATTTTCATCAGACCAAAACCTGCAAGTATCGGAAAACTTAGCTGCACAAGAACTAAAATCATAGAGGGTACGCGGAATTTATTAAAGTATGGAAGATGATAGAAAAGCAAATTAAATAAAACGGGAAAAGTTTTGCCGAACGAAATTAACAATGAAACGAATGCCAATATTCCGAAGAATTGAACCAGCGGTTCACGCCACCGCGTTAATAGCGCAAACAATCCAAGGAAGAAAACTATTACACCCATATACATTGCAACATCTACAAAAGGCATCTGCCCGAAGTAAGTATTTACATCTATGGGCTGATCATTTGAAAGAGAGCCTTGATAGGTTGATCCTCCGAATCCATAATAAGAAGGAACAATAAAAGTTAAAACTTCACCCGGAGAAAATGACCACATTGTATGATAATCATAATATTCTGATGAAGACGGATTTTCAACACTTGAACTTTTTTCAACAATACTCTGTCCGCCTCTAGTTGAGTACGGAGTATATTGATAAATCTGTGTTATGTTATCTGCTTGAATTAATAAGGCAATAATCGCTGCTACAGCAAATAAGCCTGCGGTCTTTAAAAGATTTAATTGATTGTTTTTTTCTTTCTTAATAAGTCCTCTTAAAAAGAAGTATATAAAATAAATCGCAACAGAGAAGAATGTATAAAAAATAATTTGAGCATGAAAACCCTGTAGCATTAATTGAATTATTATTATCAAAAGCAAAAAGTCTATCAACTTTATTTTTTCTCTCATCCTGAAGAGCAAAAGGAATACAAGCGGAAACATACACAGCGAAGTCAGCTTTGTAACATGCCCGATATAAAGGAAAACAATTATTCCGGTACTGAACGATGTAGCAAGTGCAGTAAACAAACTTACAAGAGTGTTTTTAGTTAAGTACTTCATAAGCAGGAATGAATTTATTCCGAGAAGTATTAAGAAAAATGTCCATGTTACGTATTCGACAGAAAACAGACTTGCATACAAGGTGCGTACCTGATTATAAATATCGGCAATAACATTAAACCAAACAGTACCTATTCCGATAGCGTATGCAGGCATACCGCAAAAGATAAGTGGATTCCAGAGCGTAAATCCATCTTTATGGTTAAGTATATAAGGCGTCATGGCTTTGCTGGAAATTATATCTCCGGATTCAAAAGTCTTTCCGCCGAAGTATAGCGGATTTAGAAATGCCATGAAGAGAATTACGATTACGAGTATTACTGCCAGCAAATGATATTTTTGCGGAAGAATATCTTCCAATTTAAATTTTGAGAGCGGTGTCTCTTCTGCTTTCTTCTGCTTAATGTTCTTTATTGTCTTTGCCATCCAGCCACCATTTGTATGAGGTTAAAGTTTATAAAATTATTTTCTTACAATAAAATTGACTCCGGCACCAACTTTATTTTCACCGGAATAATCCATATACATCATTAAAAATGTAAACGGCAGAGTTACCAGATAATACAATGGTAAAACTATAAAAAATATTTTTGATTTGTTCAGCATCTGCATAGGATATTTAATGCCGAGACGCCAAGCCTTATCGCCCCAAAAACCGTATGTATAACGGGAACGGTAGATTTTAAAACCAAGCGGAGTCAGCTTTGATTCCAAATCTTGAAATGAATATCCTTCCCTTGCATGCTCGCCAATAAAGCTTTCTTCGCTGTCATCATGAACGTCGCTGCCGCCGTAAATAGACGGAGTATTTATTAGCAAATAACCGCCTGGCTTAAGCGCCTTATAAAAATTCTGAAAGACTTTTACATCATCAACAATATGTTCCATTACATCGACTGAAACTATCAGATCAAATCTTTCCTTATGATTTATTTCTGTAAGATCTTCAATTCCAAATTCTACTTTATTATGATTTCTTTTACGGAAAAATTCTTTACAGTCGTTTATCCATTTCTCTTTTACGTCGATAGCATAAATATTATTCGGCTGAAGTTTCCTCGCCATAAAGTATGAATATTGTCCGTAGCCGGTGCCGGCATCGTAAATTGAAATTTCTTTTTCTCCTAAAATTTCTCTCAGGTTTCTAAGCTCTCTTCGGACATACCATGAGCGCAAGAACATTACATCCAGCAATTTGTAGAATAAAATTCTAAGCGTGGGAAATTTTCGGATTAAACTTGCAAATATGTCTTTTATCGGGTCGTAATACACTGTTACAATTAAAAATTATAAATTCAAAATGAAATTGCCATATTGTTTTCAGCAATTAAACAAACGTTTAGTTTTATCGTTACCTATTTTTATTTTACCAGTTGATAAATTCCATTTACAAAATTTTTCCACGAGTATTTTTCAACTTCCGCAGAAATATTTTTTATAAATTCTTCTTCCTTATTTTCTAAATAGAATTTCTTTATTGAGCTTGCCAAAGCGCCCGGATTATCTTTCTCAACTATAAAGCCTGTTTTGCCATCTCCAATTACCTCACCAAGCCCGCCGACATTTGTTGCAATAACCGGTTTTCTAAAGTTCATGGCAATCTGAACAATACCGCTTTGAGTTGCATCCCGATAAGGTAAAATAACACAATCCGCAGCCGAAAAATAATACTTTACATCCGAAGTAGGAATAAAATCCGTAAATAATAATAGATTTTCTTTCAATCCTAGTTCATCGGCAAGCTTCAAATATTTTTCCCGGTTAGAATAAAATTCACCAGCAACAATTAATTTCAAGTCAATCTCATTCTTCAAAATATTAAGAGAATTGAAAAGTATATCAAGTCCTTTATAATCCCGGATGAAACCGAAAAATAAAATCAATTTGCCTTCTTTAAGTTTCAGATGATTTCGGGCTTCATGTTTATCAATTGGTAAACCAAAATTGGAATAAATCGGATGCGGTAAAATTTTGTTCTTTGACGCTGGATTAATACTCAAAAGATCTTTCCAGACTTTCTCAGAGAGTAAGACAAAATAATCCACCGCTTTTAAAAAATATTTTGTTAAAGCAATATCCCCGGGTTTTCTTTCATGCGGAATTACATTGTCGCAAATCGTTAACACTTTGGTTACGGAATTCTTTTTTGCTATTCTGGATATGGTTCCGAAGCATGGCGCAAAGAACGGCATCCAATATTTGAAAATTAAGAGGTCAGGCTTTTCCTTTTTTATCTTCAAGCCGACTTTAATCCAATTCAACGGATTTATCGAATCGACTAATACTTCGGAATCAATTTTCTCAGTTGTATCGCCGGTTTCTAATTGAGATTTTCCGGGGAATAAAATTGCAGGATACTGCCTCTTGAAAGTAATCACTTTAACTTCATTTTCTTGTAATAATTCTTTATAAAGCAATCCAACAAAATGTGCAATTCCTCCGCGCAATGGATATGCAGTTGAAAGTATGATTATTTTCATTCAACAGATTTAACTATGAAAATTAAAATTTGCTTTCCTTTATTGTGCAAGCTTCGAGGGAAACTTCTCCTCTAATTTTTCAGCCTTTGTCTTTAATTATATATTCTTCATCATGAAGTGAGCTTTTTACCAGCATTTCGCCAAGCAGACCAACGCTAAACAACTGAACACCGACTATAATTAACAGCATACCGAGGAACAGCATAGGTCGGTTGCTTAACGGCTTGCCGTTAATCCAATCTATGGTCAAGTATCCGTTTACAAGTAATCCTATTATGAATGATAATGCGCCGAAGAAGCCGAAAAAATGCATCGGACGTTTTATATATCTTGTAGAAAAAATTACCGTGATTAGATCAACAAATCCTTTAAAGAACCTCGAGATTCCGAATTTGGTTTTTCCATAACGTCTTGGATGGTGAGTTACAACGATTTCAGCAACGGAAAATCCTTCCCAATCTGCAAGCACAGGCATGTAGCGATGGAGTTCGCCGTAAACTTTAATGTTATCGGTTACTTCTCTCCGGTATGCTTTCAAACCGCAGTTAAAATCATGAAGTTTTATACCGCTCATTATTCTTGTTACAAAATTGAAAAACTTGGAGGATTGTTTTTTAATGAATGGATCGTGACGCTTTTTCTTCCAGCCTGAAACGAGGTCAAATCCTTCATTCATTTTTTTAAGAAGGTTAGGAATTTCGTTCGGATCATCCTGAAGATCGGCATCCATTGTAACTACTACATCCCCGGTAACATGTTTAAATCCCGTTTGAAGTGCAGCGGATTTACCATAATTTTTACGAAAGCTGACATATTTAAAACGTTTGTCTTGCCTGCAAATATCTTTTACTATTTTTAGAGAACCGTCCGTACTTCCATCGTCGACAAAAATTACCTCAAAGCCCATCTCTAACTGTTTTAATGCTTTTCTGATTTCATTAGTTAAAGGATTCAACGACTCTTCTTCATTAAAGAGCGGGATTACAATAGAAAGTTTCTTAAATTGTGTTTTTTCTTGCTGCTGGTTTTGCTTGTAAAATTTCCTTCTCCTTTGGTAATACGGCTTTCGATAATAATTCTTCGCATGATTGTCATCAGAACTTTTTTCCTGTCTCTCAATCGGTCCCCCGGCATTACCGGTATTAGTATTCGTATTCTCTTCCAATAATTTATCCATTTCCTAATAATTTGAGTTGAAAATTAACTCAATAATCGGATAAAAACAATTTGATGATAAATTGTTAAATTGCTTAATTGTTTAATTGTCTTTAACAATTTGGCAATGTAACAGTTAAACAATTTTTTCAAATTATCTAACACTCAACAAATTATTTATAAGGATGAATAGAGAAAAGAAACATTTAGAGTTGAATGAAAAGAAGTGGGATAGATGGTCAGCCTCTCTTGACAGCGATGGGTGGAAATCCAAATTCCTTAGGCAGGCGCAGCAAGAAGTCATAAACTTACTGAATCCTAAAGATGATGTGCGTTTTCTCGATGTCGGCTGCGGTACCGGCTGGGCGGTAGGACAAGCATTCAAATTATTCAACGGCAAAGGCACTTTTTACGGCGCCGATCTTTCCGAAAAGATGATTGAGAAAGCAAAGGAAAATTTCAAAGGCTATGTGAATATTCATTTTATAAAAGCTAATGCGGAATCAATTCCCTTAGAGGATAATTGCTTCGATATCATAATCAGCACAAATTCTTTTCATCATTATCTCCACCCGGACAAAGCATTAAAAGAATTTCACAGACTACTTAAACCCGGCGGCAAGCTTTATATTCTTGATCCGACTGCCGACAGCGTATTTTTGAAACTAATAGATAAAATTGTAAAGCTGCTTGAACGTGAGCATGTTAAAATGTACAGCACTGAAGAGTTTAAAAACCTTTTCAAATTAACCGCATTGAAATATTCAGATACAAACACAATTACTAATCACCAGAAAATTCATATTGGCAAGAAATTAAATTAACCGCTAGTTTAAGAAAAGGATTTCTATCTTTCAGAGATTTGAATATTATTTATCACTACTCACCGGAAAATAATAAATCGGTAGCCACTAAGAGTCAGCTTCCGGATGTCATAACTATGTATTAGCAAAAAACACACAAGGGAACTATACAAACCATATATGAGTCGCTACTTAATCGCTTCAAATCTTCAATTAAAGCGACCTTGAAGCGACTCATATGGGATGAGGGTGAGTGTTCAAAAGGAATAATGCTAGTTAATCGATCACTTCCGGCATGTGCTTTCAAAATTCTACAAACATGATCGTGGGGTGAAGCCTTGAAAGAATAAATTAGAAAAAGAAATCAGATAAACTAACACCAAGCCTATTGGCAATATAACTTGAGGAGGTCTGCTTTTGATAATGCGAAATCTTGCTTGAATATTTTCCCTTTTCTAAACTTTTTTACATAAATTGAAATTTAATCGGTTGATAGTGATAAATTATAATCACATTTATAATATTTTATTGAAAAATTGTATCTTTTATCTTGACATTTTTGTACAGATACAGTAGGTTTGAATGTAATTTTTTTGAGAATATAATGAGTACCGAAGTTAGTCAAATAGAAGAATTAGCAAATAAAGAATATAAGTATGGATTTGTCAGCAATGTTGAAGCTGAAACATTTCCTAAAGGACTAAATGAAGATATCATCCGACGGCTTTCTGCAGTTAAGGAAGAACCGGAATTTATGCTTGAATGGAGGCTGAAAGCTTATCGCCATTGGCTTACCCTTAAAGAACCGAATTGGGCGAACGTTCATTTTGACCCTATTGATTACCAAGATATTTCTTATTACTCGGCACCTAAAAAGAAACCGAAGCTAAATAGCCTTGATGAAGCCGACCCGGAATTAATTAAGACTTATCAGAAGCTGGGCATATCTCTTGAAGAACAAAAAATATTCACCGGCGTTGCCGTAGACGCTGTATTCGACAGTGTTTCTGTTGCTACTACATTTAAAGAAAAATTGAGCGAACTCGGAATAATCTTTTGTTCAATGTCCGAGGCAATAAAGAATCATCCCGATCTTGTTAAACAGTATTTAGGCAGTGTTGTTCCTTATACAGATAACTATTATGCATCCCTTAACTCTGCAGTGTTCAGCGACGGCTCGTTCGCTTACATCCCAAAGGGTGTTCGCTGCCCGATGGAGCTCTCAACTTATTTTAGAATTAATGCAGCAAACACCGGACAGTTTGAGCGAACTTTAATTATTGCAGACGAAGGCGCATACGTAAGCTATCTTGAAGGCTGCACAGCTCCGATGAGAGATGAGAACCAGCTTCATGCCGCGGTTGTTGAATTAGTTGCGCTTGATAATGCAACGGTAAAATATTCAACTGTTCAGAACTGGTACCCCGGTGATAAAAACGGCAAAGGCGGCATTTACAATTTTGTAACCAAGCGCGGAATGTGCAAGGGTGTTAATTCAAAAATATCTTGGACGCAGGTTGAAACCGGCTCTGCAATTACATGGAAATATCCAAGTTGCCTTTTAATTGGAGATAATTCAATTGGTGAATTTTATTCTGTAGCTGTAACAAACAACTACCAGCAGGCAGATACCGGTACTAAGATGATTCATATGGGAAAGAATACGAGAAGTACAATCGTTTCAAAAGGTATTTCTGCCGGCAAGAGCAATAATAGCTACCGCGGTCAAGTTAAGATAATAAGGAAGGCAGATAACGCACGCAACTTCTCACAGTGCGATTCACTTTTAATCGGCGATAAATGCGGTGCGCATACTTTCCCCTATCTAGAAATAAATAATCCGACAGCTCAGATGGAACATGAAGCAACGACTTCAAAGATTGGAGATGATCAAATCTTTTATCTTAACCAGAGAGGAATTTCGAGAGAAGATGCTGTTAATCTAATTGTCAATGGATATTGTAAAGAAGTGTTCAAAGAGCTTCCAATGGAGTTTGCTGTAGAGGCTCAGAAACTTTTAAGCGTAAGTCTTGAAGGAAGCGTTGGATAAATCAATTAAAAATTACAAATTCAAAATTCAAAAAAATTTAGTAATCGGGACACTATAATGTTAGAAATAAAAAACCTTCACGCAAATGTTGGAGGAAAAGAAATATTAAAAGGTATTGATTTAACAGTAAATACCGGCGAGGTTCATGCAATAATGGGACCTAACGGAAGCGGCAAGAGTACACTAGCTCAAGTTCTTGCAGGAAGAAAAGAATATGAAGTTACAAAAGGCGAAGTAATTTTTAACGGCAAAAACCTTCTGGAATTATCACCGGAAGATAGAGCTCGTGAAGGAATATTTCTTGCGTTTCAGTATCCTGTGGAAATTCCAGGTGTAAGTAACGTTAATTTACTTAAGACAGCTATAAATGAAATAAGAAAATACAATAGCGAAGAAGAATTGGACGCTATGGAGTTTATGACTCTTCTTAAAAAGAAAATGAAACTTGTTGAAATGGACCAATCGCTTTTAAGTCGATCGGTAAATGATGGCTTCTCTGGCGGCGAGAAAAAAAGAAATGAAATTCTCCAGATGGCAGTGCTTGAGCCGAAATTATCAATATTAGATGAGACGGATTCCGGGCTTGATATTGATGCTTTGAGAATTGTAGCCAACGGCGTAAATAAATTGAAATCGCCGGACAGATCAACGATTGTAGTTACACATTATCAGAGATTGCTGAATTACATCGTTCCAGATTATGTGCATGTCCTTTATAATGGAAAGATAGTTAAATCCGGTACAAAGGAATTAGCACTTGAACTTGAAGCAAAAGGGTATGATTGGTTGAAAGAGCAGAAAGAATTCGCATAATATGAGCAATATTTTAGATATAAAGAACTGGTACATTAAAAGCTTCGAATCATTCGAAAGCAGTTTAAATGGTGAGAGTTCGAAGCCATTCCATCAGATTAGAAAGGAAGCTATGGAGAAATTTTCTCAACTTAACTTCCCTACTACCCATGATGAAGACTGGCGGTTTACCAACATTGCGCCACTTTTAAAATACAATTTTGAACCGGCTGCAATGGCTGAGTTAAAAACACAACAAACAAAGAACTTTCTCTTTGAAAATCTAAAAGGTAATACTTTAATCTTTGTAAATGGATTTTTCATCCCGAAACTTTCTCACGTAAAAAAATCAAATGACGGAATAATTGTTTGCAGTCTTGCTAATCAATTGAAAAACGGTTCCCCGGTCATCAGTCAGCATCTCGGGAAATACGCTAATCATAGAGAACAAATATTTACTGCGTTAAGCACTGCATTTACTAGGGACGGCGCTTTCATTTATGTGCCGGATAATAAAATTCTGGAAGAACCGGTACAAATACTTTTTATCACCACAACAAGTAATAAAAATATTTTGTCCCAGCCGCGTAATCTTTATGTTACAGGAACGAACTCACAAGTGTCGATTATTGAACGCTATTTATCGTTAGATGATGGTGTTTATTTTACTAACGTGGTAACCGAAATTTATGCCGGAGAAAACTCAATAATTAATCATATAAAACTGCAGGAAGAAAATCTTAAAGCTTTCCATATATCACGAACTGAAGTTGACCAGGAAAAGGGAAGCAATTTTACTTCCTATTCTATTTCACTTGGCGGAGAGATAGCAAGGCACGATATCAACGCACGTTTTAACGACGAAGGCAGTGAATGTAATTTAAACGGATTATTCTTGCTAACGGGCAATCAGCTTTTTGATACACATTCACTTATTGATCATGCAAAACCAAATTGCAGCAGTCATGAGAAGTACAAAGGAATACTTGACGATACTTCACACGGAGTTTTTAACGGTAAGGTAATTGTTAGACGCGATGCGCAAAAGACTAATGCTTTCCAGGAAAATAAAAACATTATACTTTCAAACGGCGCACTGATTAATACAAAGCCGCAGCTTGAAATATTTGCCGATGATGTAAAATGCAGTCACGGTGCAACAATTGGTCAGCTTGATGAAGATGCAATGTTCTATTTAAAGTCTCGCGGCATTGGTGAAGAGAAGGCAAAGGCAATTCTGATCCATGCATTTGCAAGCGATGTAGTTAGGACAATCAAAATAGAAGAAGTAAAAAAATATCTTGAAGAAGTTTTAGAAAAAAGATTTAATAAATAATTTTACTAACGTGAATAAGTCTGCAATACATACCGAATCAAAAATATTTGACATCGAAAAGATAAGAACGGATTTCCCGATACTTAAAACCATAGTTCATGGAAAGCCGCTTTGCTATCTAGACAATGCTGCAACAACGCAGAAACCACAAGTTGTTATTGACAAGCTTGTTGAATTTTACACAACGATGAATGCGAACATTCACCGCGGAGTTCACTTCTTGAGTGAGATTTCAACTAAAGAATTTGAGGATGCACGAGCAAAGATAAAGAACTTCATAAATGCTAAGAGTGAAAAAGAAATTATCTTTACCAAAGGTACAACTGATTCTCTTAATCTTGCGGCAATAGCTTTCGGAAGAGGCAAATTAAAATCCGGCGACGAAATTATAATTACTGGAATGGAACATCACTCCAATATCGTTCCATGGCAGTTAATTGCGAAAGAGAAAAATATTAAATTGAGAGTCATTCCAATTACTGACAAAGGTGAAATCATCTTTGAAGAATTTGAAAAGATGATAAATGAAAAGACTAAACTGGTATCGGTTGTTTATGTCTCGAATTCTCTCGGTACGGTCAATCCGGTTGAAAAGATAATTGAGACATCACACAAGTTCGACATCCCGGTAATACTAGATGCAGCGCAGGCAATCCAGCATCTTAATATTGATGTTCAAAAGCTTGATTGCGATATGCTTGCATTCTCCGGTCATAAGATTTACGGACCAACAGGTATCGGTATTCTTTACGGAAAAGAGAAACTGTTAAACGAGCTTCCTCCGTACCAGGGAGGCGGCGATATGATTGCCAAGGTTACTTTTGAAGAAACAACTTTTAATTCGCTTCCTTATAAATTTGAAGCAGGTACATCAAATATAGCTGATGCAATCGGGTTAGGAACGGCTATCGACTATGTTTCAATCATCGGCATTGATGCAATAGCTAGGCATGAAGGAGAGCTTCTAGACTATGCAACCGATAGAATTTCTGAATTACCTGAAATAAAAATAATCGGACAAGCGAAGAAGAAGAGCAGCGTACTTTCTTTTGTAATACAAAATATCCATCCTCACGATGTCGGTACATTTTTGGACTTCGAAGGAGTCGCAATTAGAACGGGACATCATTGCACTCAGCCGGTAATGGATAGATATAATATACCCGCAACTTCACGGGCTTCATTCGCAATGTACAACACAAAAGAAGAAGTTGACACGCTTGTAAACAGTCTTAAGAAAATTATTGAAGTTTTTAACTAACAGGGTACAATAAAAATCATGGATGCGGAATTAAGAGAACTATATCAACAGGTAATACTGGACCATAATAAGAGTCCGAGAAATTTTAAGAAGCTTGACAATGCCAATCATTCAGCGGAAGGCTATAATCCGTTATGCGGCGATAAGATCAATCTTTATCTTATTATGGAAGATGATGTAGTAAAGGATGTCAGCTTTCAAGGCTCTGGATGTGCTATTTCAAAAGCATCTGCTTCTTTGATGAGTTCAATTATAAAAGGAATGAAAAAAGAAGAAGTAGAAAAATTATTTGAAAAATTTCATGACCTCGTAACCGGTAAGCTGACTGATGAAAAGGAAATTGAAGAACTTGGAAAACTTGCAGTGTTTGCAGGAGTGCGGGATTTTCCTGCAAGAGTAAAGTGTGCTAGCCTTGCATGGCATACTTTAATCTCAGCTTTAAAGGATGGAAAGAGTGTAGTGTCTACGGAGGAGTAGGAAATGTTTTTTAAGAAAGAAAAAAATAAAGACGAAGTTCAAGAGATGAATCATAATGAAGTTGAAGTGAAGCAAAATGAAGCTTCTACGGAAGTTCCACAGACTTCAAATATAAGCAAACAGGAACTTGAAGAAAAAATTATCCAGGGCTTAAAGACCTGCTACGATCCTGAAATTCCTGTTGATATTTTTGAGCTTGGATTAATCTACGAAATTAAAATTGACGATGAAGCAAACGTCAACATCAAGATGACTCTTACATCTCCTGCGTGTCCGGTCGCAGGTTCCTTGCCCGGAGAAGTTGAGATGAAAATTAAATCCATCCCACAAGTAAAGAATGTAAACATAGAATTAGTCTGGAATCCTCCATGGGATAGAGACATGATGTCGGATGTTGCTAAAATTGAATTGGGAATGTATTGAAAACCTGAACTTAATGATTACTCTTAAGTTGAACTGAAAGATTGAGTTTGAGATGGAATGAATAATAAAAACAATAACAGAGATAAGGAGAAAACATGTTCAATATAATTTCGCGTCCTCCAATTTATGATCAGGATGCAGTACAACCGATGAGAGACGAATTAATCGCGGTCGGTTTCGAAGAATTGCTAACTCCCGCTGATGTTGATAAAGCAATTAATATAAAAGACGATAAAGTAACTTTGGTAATGATAAATTCTGTTTGCGGATGTGCAGCCGGAAGTGCACGCCCAGGAGTTTCGCTGGCTCTTCAGAACAAAGTAATACCTGATAAACTATACACAGCGTTTGCCGGACAAGAAAGAGATGCTGTGGATAAGGTACGCCAATATATTGGGAATTTTCCTCCTTCATCACCGAGCATAGCGATATTTAAAAATAGTTCGCTCATCTACTTCTTGCAGCGGTATGAGATTGAAGGAAGAAGAGCAGAAGAAATTGCTGAGACTTTAATCCAGGCATTTGATGAGCTTTGTACGGCAAAAGGACCGTCAATCACCCCTGATGAATTTGCACAGGTAATGCACGCAAAAATGTGCGGTTCAAAGATTCCATTATTCAAAGGTTAACTAAGAATGTATGATTGCATGGAAGCATGTTGAACCACAAATCATCATGCTTCCGTCTTCATGATGATTGATAAATTAATGTTAAATAAAAAAGTATTATTTAAATAATGTTTTAGAATTTGAAATGAAATTCAGTACGCAAGAAGAATATGGTTTAAGATGTTTGCTTAGGATAAGTAAATCAAAATCTCCAAATGGACTAACAATCCCGGAGATTAGTCTTTTGGAGGGCTTATCCGAAGCTAATGCCGGAAAGCTTTTAAGAGCCCTGCGCCTCGGTGGATTTATTGAAAGCTCGCGTGGTCAAACCGGCGGGTATAAATTAGCCAGACCTGCTGACCAGATAATCATCAGTGAAGTTCTTGCTGCTCTTGGTGGAAAATTATTCGAAGCAGATTTCTGTGCTGACCATTCCGGTGCTGAACTTATTTGCACACACTCAATAGACTGCTCTATCCGTTCCTTGTGGCGAACTGTCCAGTCGATGCTCGATAATGTTTTAGGTAAAATTACATTGAAAGACCTCATCGGCACCGAGATGGAAGTCAATTCATTAGCAAGCAGCTTTGCCCTTAAAGTAGAAAAGAAATTTAATAATAGCTTTTCTTAAAATATCTTTTTTACTTTTTCTTTGAAAAATCAAGCTCTTCTATTTTATAACCCTTCAGATAGCCTTCCTTCGCCAGATTATCGAACGACTTGAATATTTTAATCGTTACCTCATTCGAATTATTAAAGCCTACAGAGACAATTCTGATTCCGTTTATCTCCTTATCAAGTTTAACAGAAGCGCAAAGCTTATCGTTAGCTATCAAATCGTTCTCAAGTTTCGATTTCTTTTCCGGAATATTTGAAAGTGCCCAGTAGATTCCCTTCTTAGCGTTCTGGTAAGCAGTGTCGATATCGGTTTCAGTTTTTATCTGTGAAATAGAAAATGAAACCGGCAGCAGGCATATTATAACCAAAATAATAATTTTCATAAGCTTCCCTCACTTTTCTATAAAGTTAAGAAAATTTTATTTAAGAATTCCTTCAAAGATAATCCAGCCGAATCTTTACTCAAAATTATTTTGATTCGGGGAAGCCCTTTGGCTATTTTTGTAATTGTAATGAGGGAAGTTTTTTCATTTATAATTTTAGGAGAATGTAATGATTTACAAAATAGTATTATTAAGACATGGTGAAAGTACCTGGAATAAAGAGAACCGGTTTACAGGCTGGACTGACGTTGACCTTTCGGAACAAGGGATTAAAGAAGCAAATAATGCAGGCAAGCTTTTAAAGAGTGAAGGTTATGTTTTTGATATGGCTTTCACTTCGGTGTTGAAGAGAGCAATCAGGACTTTATGGATTACTCTTGATGAGTTGGATTTAATGTGGATTCCGGTAGAGCGTTCTTGGAGATTAAATGAACGGCACTACGGCGCGCTGCAAGGATTGAACAAGGCTGAAACCGCTGCAAAATTTGGCGAAGAACAAGTTCACGTCTGGAGAAGAAGTTATGATATCCAACCGCCAAAGTTGGAAAAAAATGACCCGCGATATCCTGGAATAGATCCTCGTTATAAAAACCTTAAAGAATCAGAATTGCCGCTCACGGAATGTCTTAAAGATACAGTCGCACGTTTCATCCCTTATTGGGAACAGAGAATCGCTCCGATAGTTAAAGAAGGACAAAGAGTTATTATCGTTGCTCATGGTAATAGCCTTAGGGCATTGGTAAAATATCTTGACAATATTCCTGACAATGAAATTGTTGGATTGAATATTCCAACTGGAATTCCGCTTGTTTATGAACTTGATGAAAAACTGCAGCCTTTAAAACACTACTACCTCGGAAATGCAGAAGAGATTGCAAAGAAGGCTCAGGCTGTTGCTAATCAAGGCAAAGCAGGCAAATAAAAGTGTGAAATAAATAAAAAGGCACCCAAGGTTTTCAAGTCTTTGGGTGCCTGATAAATAAAAAAGATATATTAAAAGAATGTTTTGCCTTGACTTTCAATTTCAATTTATCAATTTTGTGTCAAGTTTTTACAAAGTATAATGATGGGAATCTCCATTAATGCCTAAAAAAATATTGCTACTTATTTTTGCATCTTTATTATGCATCCCAAATTTATTTTCTCAAACTGTCGTTGGTAAATATGCCGGGGAATTTATGGCAATAGGAGTCGGTGGAAGACCTCTTGGAATGGGCGGAGCTTTCGTCGCAATTGCTAATGATGTAACTGCGGGATACTATAATCCAGCCGGGTTAATTCAGATTAATTATCCTGAGATTTCATTGATGCATGAAGAACGATTCGGCAGTCTTGTAAATTATGATTACGCCGGCGTTGCCCTTCCTTACGGCAAAGATATGAGTTTCGGTTTAAGTATAATGAGACTTGGTGTTGATGGAATTCCGGATACCAGAAATGCTTTGATAGATAAGAATACAGGACAGGTTGTATCCGATCCAAATTTTATAAATGATCCGGCTGCTGGTTTAGACTACAGCAAAATTACTGAGTTCAGCGACCAGGATTGGGCTTTTTATTTCTCTTTTGCTAAAAAATATTCGGACAAACTGGATTTGGGCGCAAACGTAAAATTAATTTATAGAAGCATCGCTGAATACAATGCTTACGGAATTGGTTTCGATGTAGCAGCTTTGTATTCACCATTTAAAGATTTTTCTCTAGGCGCAAATCTTCAAGACATAACAACTACGATTGTTGCATGGAGTACCGGTAGAAACGAACTTGTAACTCCTACTGCAAAGGTTGGTGCAGCCTATCATTTTAATTTTCTTTTTGGAACTTTAATGCCTGCAGCAGATTTTGATATAAGATTTGAAAATAGAGAATATGCTTCTGAATTTCACGTCGGTCCGGTAAGCTTTGATGCGCATGCGGGATTTGAATACAACTTCAAAAATATTTTTATGATACGGGCTGGCTATAACGATGTGAAACAATTTACGATAGGAGCCGGGATAAAACTTCCTAAGTTAAATATCGATTATTCTTTCGCGCGATTCAGTCAATCTGATATTGAAAGATTGCCGGACACACACCGGATTTCTCTTATCCTTACACTAGAAGAGCCAAAGTTTAAAAGGTAAATTCAATCCTTACTTTTAGATACAACTTCCAACAGAGTATTCATTAAAATCTTATTCTCAACCGGCTTTGTAAGAAATACATCCACACCGGCATTTATGGCATTGTCCCTATCTTTTTTGAACGCATGAGCAGATAAACAGACAACCGGAATCTTCTCATAGCCGGGCATCTTTTTTAATTCATTAGTCAGTTCTAGTCCGTTTTTGTTGCCGCGCAATGAAATATCCATTAGGATAACATCAAACTTTTTCTTCTTTAAGCTTTCATAAAAAGATTGTTCAGAATCGCAAATCTCAACATCAAAATTCCTTTTCAGGAACATCTCCAAGAATTTCTGATTTTCAAAATCGTCTTCGGTAATTAATAATTTAGGTTTGTTTTCTGCGTTAACTTCCGACATTGTAAATTCTCCAGTTATTCATCAAATAAAATTGTAAAGACAGATCCAACATTCTTTTCACTGTCAACTAAAATGTCAATATTGTTTAATTCTGCATATCTTTTACTAACAGCAAGCCCCAACCCATTTCCTTCAAACGGTCGATTGTATCCCATTATTTCCTGGGTAAAAGGCTTAAAGAGATCATTAACATATTCCTTAGACATACCAATACCCGTATCGGTAATCGAAACAAATTTTTTACCTTCTTTGTTTTTGTCTAATATAATCTTAATCTCACCCCGGTTTGTATATTTTATTGCGTTATCTATTATGCTTTCCAAAATCTGAGTCAATCCGTATTTATCTATTCGCACAAATTTATCTTGTGTTTTATGTTCAAACAAAAATTTCAGATTTTTAGAAAAGATATCCGGACTATATTCTTCCATAATATGCTCAATTAATCGCTGGATATCAACACCTTCAAGCTTTGGCTCATAGCCGCCGGTTTGAAGGTTTGCCATATTTAGCAACTGATCGATGGTTCTTGTTAATCTTCTGCCGCTCTTTTCAATTGCATTAAAAGCAAATTCAAGGTTTGGAGTTACATTCTCAGCAATTTCATCTTTTATTATCGAATTAAATCCGAGCACTGCAGTAAGCGGCGATCTAATCTCATGGGACATCTGCGCAAGGAAATAAGATTTAATCTTCTCCGATTCTTCCGCCTTTGTTAGGGCATACTTTAATTTTTCTTCTGCTAATTTTAATTCTGTAATATCGCTGCCGTATATTTGTCCGATCTTCATTTCCGGAAGACCAGTTAAAGTAAATTTATAATACTTATCCTTTATCTTAGAAACAACATCAATCGTTTTACCTTCTTTTATGTATGAGTTAAGATCCATTCCTGCAACTTCAGGAATAAGTATATTAAGGTTTTTACCATTTCGCTGAGAACTATGAAGCAGATTTGTTCCGGCTTCGTTTGTCATTGTTATTTTACCGGTTTCATCAAAGCGGAAGACTGGATCCGGATCGGCTTCTGCAAAGGCAGCCATTAACTGAGCATATTGCAATTTTATATCCAGCTTTTCAGCGTCAAAGTGCGTACGCATTGGCTGAACTATATATTTATAAAATATAAATATTAAGGCAAGTACTACTACAAGAAGAAGTATCGAGAAGATAATCGGATTACTTAAGCTGAAGAACGAGTCTACTGTCATCTGACCTAAATATGCAGAAAAAGAGTCCGAAAAGGATTTCGAAAGTTGTGGTAATATAGAAATAAATATCAGCATTTGTAAATCCAGTCAAAAGATTTAAAAATTTTAAAATGACTGTAATTTCATAAAATATTAATATCGTTAGAAAAATATCGAATAATTTATTTCTTACAAAATTAATTGAAAAAACCTTTAATAGCTTAAGGAAAATCAACAAATGAATAATACACAGGATAATAAAAGTATTTTCAGACATTATTTTAGTAAAATTAAATATGCAAACTAAAACAAATAAAACAATGATTTGATATCTATACTTTTTGATAATGCTTATATTAAGTATAGAAATAAGAGCTAAACAAGTAATGGGTACAAAAAAGTAATTTGATGAAGACTTAAAGGCTATTCTTAAAAATTCTGTTAAGGGATCAAGTAAAGCAAAACTTAAAAAATAATAAAAATACTTTTTCCCAATTTGTCTAAAGGGTATAATAAGCCAAATTATAATTGATAAAAAAAGGATAAATTGAAAAATATTCATAACAATTAATTTGTAGGACAATTTGGCGGGCATGGAGTTCCTGATTCAAGAGTATCTGTTCCATTTGTCAGGGTAACTATATTATTAGCTCTAATCTCTATTGTCGTGGTACTAGCCCCTCCTTGCTGAATTAACTGATTGATAATACTTGTGCTATATAATCTCATTGGTTGGCTTGTACTCAATGCAGTCATTTGTCCAGATAAAACACTTCTTTGAGGAGTAGATATTACCAATTGCCCATTTATTATATTAAACATAATATATTTTGGTGATTTTGCAAGAAGAGACTGTAAAGTGGATGTGCTTATCGAAACCGATTGCAGAACAGGACCATAAATTTGATCTGCCTGGGTTTTAGTATATAATTTACCAATTACACCGGTTGTCGTTTGTGTCTGGGCAAAGGACAAACCCGAAAGAAATATTAATGCTGCAACAATTGGTAGTAAATTTTTTTTCATCTTTTCTCTTTCATAAAATGAATTAAACCGTTTTAATTAGCTTGACAATTATAGGGATGTAATTAGAAAATTGCAAAAATAATTATTTGAAAGGTTTGGTTATTTGATAGGTGAGAAGCTCCAATTTTTCTTTAAAGAACATTTGATAAATTATTTTAGAGTAACTTGCATATCTTAAAATCTTTTATAACATTTGTCATGTAAAAATTGAGGAAAAGGTGAAATCAAGTTCTAAATTTCATAATTCTGAAGTTACACCGGTTGATGATTACGATTTGATATTTTGTTTAGTCGACTATTTTCTATTTATACAGCTTAATGAAATAAATACCGGCGGGGAGCTTTCTAATAAAAATTTTTCTCTTTCCCTTTTATTAAAATCTTCGATAAAAAATCTAAAAACTACTTTGTAAATGTTTTGTAATCCCTTAAAGAAATCTTTCTTTAAGGTAAGTTCAAAAAAACAGGATAAAAATCATCAAACTTATAAGGGATATGATGAATAGTAAATCCTAAAATTTAAATACCTTAAATGAAAAGGGAAAATCCACGATAGGAATTTCCATTTCCATAACAAGGAATTTAAAATACAGAACAGGAAATCAGAATTCCAAGACAGAAAATGAAAAATCTTGTCAAGAAATTAAATTTCCAAGACAGGAAAAATGATTTCCAAGACAAGAAATTTGAAATCCAGTACACGAAATGAGATTTCCAAGACAAGAAATTTGAAATCCAGTACACGAAATGAGATTTCCAAGACAGGAAACCAAATTTCCAGAACAGGAAATGAAAAATCCAAGACAGGAAATCAAATTTCCTTGCAAGGAATTTTGGTTTCCAGAGCAGAAAAGTGCGAAAATCGAATAAAAACGAATAATTTGTTGCAATGAGGAAGGAAAGCGAAGGTTTTGCTAAATAAAATAAGCATCCCGAAGTAATCGGGATAAATTCCTTAATTAACATAATCCCAAACAAAATAAGGAGGAATAAATGGCAAAGGTTAAAAGTGCTCTAAATGATAAACCGGTGTCGGAGATAATTCGAATAAGCAAAGACCGGAACAGCAAGCTGAACGACGCGAATTCAAAAGTGAAAGTTGACGGCAATCTGCTTACGAAGCAGAGTAATGCAGTAAACTTACTGGAAGTAAAAGAAAGCGGTGTAAGTAAAGCAAAGGACAATCTTAAGTTATCTGTTGAAGAGCGCGATGCTGCAAAGAGTGAACTAGAAAGCATAGATGCGGCAATCGTAAATTCTATTAACAGTCAATCTCAGGATGCAAGCATCCTATTAACCACCGGCTATCCGTTAATCGAAGAGAGAAGCGCAGCCGCTCCTATAGAGCAGGTTGTCAATCTTTCCTCTGCAACAGGAGACGAACCGGGCGAGATTGATATTAACTTTGATAGGGTTAAATCTGCAACCGGTTATGAATTCCAGTTATCAATAGACAATCCGGAAAACTGGACAAATGCAGGTGCAGCAGGCAAAACTTCAAAACATACATTTAATAACTTGATACCGGGAAAGAAGTACTGGATTAGAGTCCGTGCATTACGAGGTGAAGATAAAGGCGCATGGAGTAATCCTGTTACAACAACGGCACCTTATTAAATTCTTTTTCATTTCAAATTAAGGTCATTGGAATTTTTCTAATGACCTTTCCTTTAAAAAATTCTATTTTAATTGAATTAAAAGCTTCGGATTATCTTCCTTAATCCAGAAGAAAAAGCCCACTAAAATTTCGAAAGCTGTAGAGACATAGAAATAAAAATAGCCATTAGATGCGCCGGATATAACACCGAGATATCTTAAAATATTTATGGATTCATCTAAAATAATTACTGCAACAAATAAAGAGATTTTTCTCTCCTTAAAGTAAATCTTTATAAAGTCTTTTGATAAAGTAATCAAGATTAAAAAATGAATTAAAGCATTTAAAATAAAGTTATTATCGACATTTATTAAAAAGAAAGTTGCACTCATAGTAAAAAGGACTGCTATGTAAATTAATTTATATTTTTTAATATAAGATGCATCCAGAATAGCCAACAACATAAGAGTATTACATGGGATATAGAAAAAATTTGTACTAGAATGGAAAAGAAACCTCATGTATAATGTTAGATAATCGCCCAAAGTGTTAAAATAAAAATAATAGAAGTATTTTTTACCCAATTGCCTAAAAGGGATCACAGTCCAGATAATTATGTCAAAGTAAATTAAAATGAATAATGGGTTAGAAAACATGGTTATATTATTTTGGATTTAATTTCGACTTAATTTAATTAAAAGTTTCGGATTATCTGCTTTAATCCAGAAGAAGAAGCCGATTAGAATTTCGAAAGCAACCGAGGCATAGAAATAAAAGTAACCGTTAGAAGTGCCGGATATAATCCCGAATATTTTAAAAGTATCCACAGCTTCATTTAAGATAATTGCTGCAACGAAAGTCATAATTGTCCCCGCTCTGAAAAAAGCTTTTATGAAATCCCTGCACAAGGTTATCAATATCAGTATATGAATTAAACCGTATGTTATAACATATCCTTCCAGATTTAATTTAAAATAAAGTATGCTAAAAACGATGAAGCTAATTAGATAAAATATTTGATATTTCTTAAGAGACTTTTCATCCTGAATAAATATAAGCATCAAAATACTTCCAGGTATATAAAAAAAATTGGAACTGGAATGGAAAAGAAGCCTCATATATAATGTTAGGTAATCCCCAATGTTGTTGAAGTAGAAATAATAAAAATATTTTTTACGGTATTGTCTAAATGGTATAACAGCCCAAACAATAGTGTCAAAATAAAGTATAAGAAATTCCGGCTTGAAAGGCATATTAGATCTATCTATTATTAAGTTTGATTAACAATTTGGGATTATCCTCTTTAAATATCCAGAAGAATAATCCTATAAAAATTTCTAAAATAATAGCAATGTAAAAATAAAAATAGCCATTAAGGTAACCAGTATATACTCCTAAGAATTGAAAAATCATCAATACCATATTCAAAATTAGAGTTATTAAAAATAGATTTAGCAATTTTTGTTTAAACGTTGAAGTAAATAATTCGACAAATAATTTAAGAAGAATAGAAAAAATAATGAGACTATTTAAAAGTAAATCGCGTAATAAATCAATTTTTATATTTATTAAACCTATTATGACAAGTAATATTATTATTGGAACTTTATTTTTTATAATTATCTGCTTATTGAACAAGGCAATTAATGTAAGATATTGCAGCGGCATATAGAAAAAATTAGAACTTGAATGAAAAACTAGCCGGAGATAAAGCGTAAGCGGATCCATTAGGGCAGTAAAATAAAAGAAATAGAAATACTTATTGCCGGTATGCCTAAAGGGAATTGTGGACCAAACGAGAATTGAAACATAAGTAATAATATTCTGGATGCTCATTTAGTGTATGCTTATTGATGTTATTCCGGATTAATTAATTTGGATTTGTAATTTGGGATTATCCGACTTAAAAATTAAAAAGAATATGCCGATTAGAAGGTCTAAAAATGAGATAAATTTTAACACGATATTTGTAAATAAAAACATTACAATAAGTTTATATTCAAAATATCTAAAAGTAGTATTTTTAACAAAAGAAATATTCTGAATGACTTTTGGAAACCTAAATACCATATAACATTATATTCTGGTATAAAGAGGAAATTCTTAATTTTCTATTGTACTGTTAATGCAATTTGATTGCTATCCGTGGGAATGTAAAACGCAGTTTATTTGTGATTTGCTTTTGCAGCTTTATATAAGTGAGTTAAAATAGCTTCCATTAGTTTTTCATTAGCTACCGGCTTTAACATAAATTCATCTGCCCCTAGGGCTATAACATTTTCTTTTTCTTCTAAAGATGTTTGTGCAGAGATGCAAATGAGTGATATTTTTCTAAGATTCTCCGAACTTTTTATTTTTTTTATTACCTGCTCACCTTCTATTTTATTTTTGATTGATAAGTCCAAGATAATTAAATCGTAATTAACAGATTCATTAAATTTATAATAGAAATCAGAGGAGTTATATAAGTAAACATAAAATTTTTTCCCTATAAAATATTTCAAATAGAGCTTAGTATCCTCATCATCTTCAATTATAAGAATTTTTTCTTTTTCCATACTATAAATTCCTCGATTAAAAAAGAACGGGAATCATTGGTTGGTTCTCTTCTGCCAATGATTCCCTAAATTCCCCTAATCCCTGCCCTAAGCGAATTTAAATGACGGTTAAAAAGATAAATAATATTTAACTAAAAAAAATCAGTACAAGTACGTATATAAAAAAGTAGACAGTTGGTTGCTACTGTTCGCAGATTATTAAGCTAAATAATTTCATAAATTACCATAATTATTTTTTTTAGAATAAGTTACGAGAGGTAAACCTGCCGGAGATCTATATTTTTCACTAAAAAGCCGGTTATAGAAATTAGTTGGCATGATTATTATCTTAGAAGTATAAATTTATTAACATACTTATGTTTCAAGAGTTTCAACAATTCGGTAGGATTTTAATATTTGCTGGTGTTTTGATTGCACTATTAGGAGTCTTCTTTCTCTTTGGAGATAAAATTCCGTTAATCGGTAAATTACCCGGCGATTTTTATATTAAGAAAAAGAACTTCACTTTTTACTTCCCTCTAGCCACTTCAATTATACTAAGTCTATTAATTAGTTTAATCTTGTATCTACTCAGGAAATGAGTTATAGAAGCTAAAATGAAGGGGATAAAATTGAAGTGGATATAAAAATATGATTGTTAAATTGTCTAATTGCATGAAGACGATTAGACAATTTAACAATTAAATATTCAAAGACTATTTCAACATCTGCAGATTTTTATTGTAAGGTTTTAAGATTTACCAAGCAGTTTGTTAATCTCACTTATATAAGTTTCCTTTGGAGTTAGACCAACATGCTGTGTTACAATGTTTCCATGCTGATCAATAATAAAAGAAGTAGGAATTGCATCGATGTTGCCGTAAGCCTGCACCACCTCAGGAGTGGCATATAAAACTTTATAATTAATTTTATTCTGTTTTACAAAAGGTGCTACATCAGATCTTGTATCCATATCAACCGAAATTCCGATTACGGCTATTTTGTTTTTATACTTCTTTTGAAGATCGATCAAATCAGGAATACTTCTGCGGCATGGAGGGCACCATGTTGCCCAAAAATCAACAATAACTACTTTGCCTTTGAAATCGGAAAGACTAACCTTTTTCCCGTTCACATCCTGCAAAGTAAAAGCCGGCGCCTTCTGATTAGATGATTCATTGCTTTCTGTTGCCGGGCTTAAGGAAGCAGACGAGGTATTAGAAACACTCACATCGCTATTATTATCATTGGTAGTAGAAACATTTTTATTGCAGCCAAGCAGAGTAAATGCTGCGGCAAAAACCATCAAAGTTATCAAACGCTTTTTCATGTTTGTTCCTTATTTAATTATTTACTGTTGCCGGTATTCATTTGCAACCGAGGATCGATTGCTGTATCCGGCTTTGGTTGTGTAGCAGAATTATAGTTAGGCGGATAAGGTCCATGACTCGGTACAGAACGAGTATTGTTAATAATAAAAAATATCAGCAGAATGAGAATTATTACCACTGTCCAAAATGTATTTTTATATTTCGGATTTATCAGCGGCTTTTTTTCAACCTGTTTTTTACCGATCTGTCTTTCTCTTGGCTTAGACTTTTTTTGCGCCATAAATTATAATTCTTCTCGTTATATGATGACAAATAATTAAATACGTTTCTAAAATAATAAAAATCTTTATAACTATTTCTGATAAAACAAGGTATAAATATAAAAAGGTGCTTCCGCAGTTACCAATTTCTATTCTATTCATCTTATCTTCTAAAGATTGAACAGATCCAATTGATGGACGGATGGTTTTTTGAAATGTTCCGTCGTTAATTCAATCTTTTTAAGATTGATATTATTTTTACGGCAGCTTATTATAAAAAGATTCCTGATTGCTTCTGCAAATTCACCTTCTCCTTTAAACCGTTTCCTAAATTCATTTTCATTTAGTTTGCCGCCGCGGATGTCTTTAATCCTATTTAGAATTTTATTTACACGATCAGGAAATTCACGGTTTAGCCAATCAATAAACAAATCCTTAACAGAATATGGCAGCCGCAAAATTGTGTAGCCGGCAAATACTGCTCCGCATATCGCTCCTTCACGAACGATTTCAGGAATTTCTTCATCATTAAGACCAGGGATAACAGGAGCTATCATCACGCCAACTGGAATTTTATTCTTCGCTATCTCTTCTATCGCTTTAAGTCTTCGCTCAGGAGTAGAAGTACGCGGCTCCATTTTACTTGTTAAATCTTTATCAAGACTTGTTATAGTCAACATAACAGAGACTAAATTTTTCTTTGCCAATTCTGTAATAATGTCAATATCTCTTACAACAAGAAAATTTTTTGTAATTATCGAAACAGGATTTCCAAACTTTAAGCAGACTTCCAGGCACTTTCTAGTTAATTGCAGCTTTCTTTCTATTGGCTGATAACAGTCGGTATTACCGCTAAACATTATTATTTCGGGCTTATAATTTTTCTTGTTAAAGAATTCTTCAAGTAATGCCGGAGAATTTTCCTTTACCATAATTTTGGTTTCAAAATCTATCCCCGAAGAAAAGCCAAGATATTCGTGAGAAGGTCTAGCATAACAGTAAATACAGCCATGCTCGCATCCGCGGTAAGGATTAAAGGAATAGTCGAAATAAAGATCTGGGCTGTCGTTTTTGGTTACAACTGATTTTGAATAATCTTTGAAGAAAACGGTTGTTATTTGAGAATCATAAAATTCATTTTCATTATCTTGGCTACCTTCAGGAGGAAGATATTCAATATGAAGTTTCTCAAAACGATTAGGCAGATTAGCTTGTGCACCTCTGCCTTTATGTTGAACTCTTTCCATAAACTATGAAGTGA
>JAKAGV010000031.1 GCA_021815405.1 Bacteroidota bacterium | reverse complement strand
CGAAGGAAGGCAGCGCTTCCCACTACGGTGAAGAGGGAGCCAAGGTTTCCGGAAGACCGAAAGGATCGGTTATGACTGTCCCGTTCCAGATTTACGGGCAAGATTTCATTGCGCTAAACGGTGGACCGGTTTTTAAATTTAATCCTTCTGTTTCATTTTTTGTGAACTGCAAGACAGCCGACGAAGTACAAACCCTTTGGGATAAATTATCAGTTGACGGCACAGCGTTAATGCCGTTAGACAAATACCACTTCAGCGAAAAGTATGGATGGATTCAGGATAAGTACGGTGTGTCATGGCAGCTTATTCTATCCATGGGCGAAGTAAAACAAACTATTATTCCTTCAATGCTGTTTGTTCAAAACGTTTGCGGTAGAGCGGAAGAAGCCATCAAATTTTATACTTCCGTTTTCAGCAATTCGAAACTTCTGACTACTTTCAGATATTCTGCAGGTCAAGAACCGGATAAAGAAGGAACTCTTGCATTCGCTGATTTTATACTTGAAGGACAGATATTTGCCGCAATGGATAGCGCGCACGATCATAAATTCAGTTTCAACGAAGCAATATCGTTCATCGTAAACTGCGAATCCCAGGGAGAGGTTGATTACTTTTGGCAAAAACTGACAGATGGCGGAGAGGAAGTGCAATGCGGCTGGCTGAAAGATAAATTTGGTTTGTCATGGCAGATTGTACCAACTGCTTTGGGCAAGTTGTTAAGCAGTCCGTATCCGGAAGTAACGAACAGAGTAACGGGAGTTATGCTGAAAATGAAAAAACTTGTTGTTGCAGATTTGGAGAAAGCTTACAACGGCAATTAGAATGATCGGTGGTGATTCATCATTTATTTCACTAAATCGAATGCAAGAATTACTTCCATATACTTTATAGTAACACTAGAAAAAGTGTATCAAGCCTTGGGGATAAGAAAGATATATTTATTTTGTTCATTCAATGGAAAAGAATCTGGATGATTTGAAAATATGAATCGATTTAATAGGGTTACTGCAATATTGATACAACTCCAATCTAAGAAAGTTGTAAGAGCAAAGGATATTGCAGATCGTTTCAATATCAGCATAAGAACAGTCTACCGGGATATACAAACTTTGGTAGAAGCCGGAGTGCCGGTCGGTTCTGAAGCAGGCATTGGTTATTATCTTATAGATGGTTACCGTCTCCCTCCTGTAATGTTTTCAAAAGAAGAAGTCACCGCCTTCTTAACAGCTGAAAAGCTAATTGAAAAGTTTACCGATAACTCGATGGATTCAAATTTCAAGTCAGGCATGATGAAAATACGAGCCATTTTAAGAAATTCAGAAAAAGAACTGCTTGAAAGTATTGAAGAGAATATTGAAGTTATCAGAAACAAACCATTTTTAGATAATTCCGGCAATACAAATGGAATTCAAATCCTGATTGAGAGTATATCAGAAAGGAGATCTGTTAATATTCGCTACCACACTTTTTATTCGAACGAAATTAAAGATAGAACTATTGAACCTATCGGTATCTTTTTTTCCGGTAATTACTGGCATACAATCGCTTTTTGTGAGTTAAGACAGGATTACCGCGATTTTAGATTGGATAGAATATTAAGTATAAGTAAGACCGATAGAATATTTAAAAAAGTACATCCTTCAATTAAAGACTATCTTTATAAAATATCTAAGGAGCAAAACCTGGAAACTGTTGTTATTCGGGTTGATAAAAATATTGTTCAATATTTAAAAGAGCAAAAATATTATAATGGATTTGTTGATGAACAGGAAATCGGAGATTTTGTTCAAATGACTTTTTTAACATCATCTCCCAATTATTTTGTACGCTGGTATTTAATGTTTGCTGATAAAGCTGAAATAGTTTCGCCCGAACCATTAAAAATAATGTTACGTGAAAAATTACTTGAAATAAACCGAAGCAATTTTTAAAAAGTAAAATTTTTAAATTTCATAAAAATGATGCTGACATACAGTTGTCAAAGTCTGATATTATCTTTGTTAAGAAGTTTTTTTCCTAAATCAAAAAGGAGCTATTATGTCATTAATAAAAATTTTCTCGAAGGAATTAGAACAGGAATCAGTATCAACCCGGAAAATGCTTAAAATAGTGCCGGATGATAAGTATGATTGGAGACCCCATCCGAAAAGCATGACGATAAGGGCGTTGACAACTCATATTGCTGAAATCCCGGGCTGGATAGAACATGGCATTACTAATGATGGATTAGATTTTGCCGCAACTCCCTATAATCCAAAAGTTATTAATAACACAAAAGACTTATTGGAATTATTTGAAGAATCTGTTGCTAAAAGTAAAGCTCAGTTAATTGAGGAAAATGAAGATAAATTAAACGGAAGATGGGTTATGAGAAATGGTGATGCTGTACTTTTGAATCTTTCAAAGGCAGAAGTTATCCGGCATTCTTTGAGTCAGTTGATTCACCACAGAGCCCAGTTAGGCGTTTATCTACGGTTGCTCGATATCCCGATCCCCGGGGTTTATGGACCAAGCGCTGATGAAATGAACCATTGATTGGTTCTTCCAGTGTTATAATTTCATATAAACTCGGAACAGTAAAAAGGTAAATGAAAGTTAAGTATGATTAACATAGATGTTTTACGTCAGTTAGCATTGTCGTTCCCGGATGCAACCGAGGCACCTCACTTCGATAAAATATCTTTCAGAGTGAAAAAGAAAATATTTGCGACTCTCGACGAAAACACCGGTCAAGCTTCGCTGAAATTAACCCCGCTTGATCAGTCTGTCTTTTGTGCTTTTGATAAT
>JAKAGV010000022.1 GCA_021815405.1 Bacteroidota bacterium | reverse complement strand
CCGAACAAACTCCTTACTTCGGCATAATTACTTCCTTGAAAGGTATCTCCGATATTACTGTTGCCAGATTTATTGCCGAACTCAGAGACTTATCTTACTTTGACCATTATAAAAAAATAGAAGCCATTATATTGCTACCCAAAATAGTGAGAGAGCTTATTAGTAGAGCAGTTGGGAAGATCGCTGACTACAACAAATACAATTGAGAACTTGAACTCACAGTTAGGGAAATATTTAGGCAGGATAAAACGTTGGGTAGACCCGGAAATGAAAGCTAGATGGGTTGCTACGGCACTGCTTGAAATTGAAAAGAAGATGAGACGAATAAATAATTACGAAAAACTTAACTTGTTAAGGCAGGCAATTAAATCTGAATTAAAACTTAAACAACAAAATGTAGCTTAAAAAACTTGGAGTCTCTAAATTAATTTTCAATTAAACTTGAATTTATGCCATTACTGTCCCATTCGAAAATTTTAAGCAGCAAGAAAAAACAAAATTCCAGACTAAATATTTATCGTAACAATCTCATTGTGGAGAATTTACAGATTATCTTTTCTCTTGAAAAATGAATCGTACTTATGCCTGTCCACTGGCTCGTAATATTTTTCATAAAGTTCAACCAGCCGCTGCAGGGTCACGGAATCGAATTCTTCTTCATCTTTATGCATTTTAACGTACATCTTGTAATCATCAAGCTCTCTGTGATCGAATTTCTTTTCGTACTTTCGAAGCTCTTCCAAATATTTTTGCTGATCTCTGTAAGACATATTAAACTCCGTCAGTTAATTTATACGTATAAAATTTTAATTATCTGCCGTTCATGTCGCTTAAGATCTAAAATCTATCTACGATATTTAACTTCTCAAAGATAAAAAAACTTTCGATAAAAGTGTACACCGTTGCGTGTGCGCCGGATAAGTCTTTTCAGAAAATGAATTTCAATTCTCTCTAATTTACTATAATTTTTAATAGCAAAATTCAAGATGAAAAATATTTAGGTAGGTTTAGTTGAATAATAAAGATAATATGCCGCTTGTTTCTGTAATCCTAACAGTTTATAACAGGGAAAATTACCTAAGACGGAGTATCGATTCGCTTATTCATCAATCGTTTACAAATTGGGAACTTATTGCAATTGATGATGGAAGCGAAGATAAGTCATATGAGATTCTTCAGGAATACTCGTTACAAAATGAACATATAAAAATCTTTAAGCAGAAAAACATGAAACTGCCATTAAGCCGCAACAGAGGCATCAAGGCTGCTTCCTGTAAATATATAACATTTTTAGACAGCGACGACGAGTATGAAAAAAATCATCTTCAGCAGAGGATAGAATTTCTTGAAAAATATCCGGAAATAGATTTACTTCATGGCGGAGTAGAAATTATCGGTAATGAATTTGTTAGAGATAAAAACGATCCTGAACATTTCATTCACCTTTCAGAATGTGCAATCGGCGCAACGTTTTTTGGAAAGCGGGAAGTATTTCTGAAACTTGACGGCTTTAAGAATCTGGAATACAGCGAAGATTCAGAATTTCTTGAAAGGGCAGAAAAAAAATTCAACGTAAAAAAAGTTGAATTTAAAACTTATAAATATCATCGCGATGCACCGGACAGTATTACTAACACCTATGCGAAATAAAAGATTTAACTATTTCATCATCAATAAACCTTACGGAGTACTTTCTAAATTTACGGATAACGAAGGAAGAAATACTTTAAGAGACTTTTTTAATTTTCCAAAAGATGTTTATCCGGTTGGCAGGCTTGATGCCGATAGCGAAGGTCTGCTGCTTTTAACAAATGATAAACCTTTAACAGACTTTCTTCTTAATCCGCTGAATAAACATGAAAGAGAATATTATGTTCAGGTTGAAGGTATTCCCTCTGAAAATGACCTGGAAAAACTGCGCGGAGGTTTAATTATCAGCAGAGAGAAAACTCTTCCTGCAAAAGTAAAAATGATTGATGAACCTGATTTTCCACCGAGAATTCCTCCGATAAGAGAAAGGAAAAATATTCCGACATCATGGATTAGTTTATCGCTGGTAGAAGGTAAAAACCGGCAAGTAAGACGCATGACAGCAGCCATCGGCTTTCCCACATTGCGTTTGGTTAGAGTAAGAATAAAGGAAGTAACATTGAAAAATCTTAAGCCGGGAGATGTTAGAGAACTAAACATTTCCGAAGTAGAAAAATTAAAAAAATAGTTTTAATAATTTATTTTTTCATCTACATATTATAAAACTGGCATGGTTTACAATCCCGGTACAGGTTGTTTTTCAAAATTCGTTTCAAGAAAATCCTTGCTTTCAGGTAAATTCATTTCAATCTTATTAACTGTTTCAATTTCGACTTTAACATTATCCGTTACAAAATCCAGAGTATGACCGCCTGATTTTTTATTATCAGATAGAAAATGAAAATGGTAACCAGGAATGTTAACTCCATTCATGTATGCTGGAAATCTAAATCCAACCATGGTCCCTTTGATCTCCTTAAAATTAAAAACAGATTGATTTTTTAATACTTCGGCTAAATTTGAATAAGGAACAGTTTGTTTTGCCTCGCTCCTTGTTTTTACAGATTTGAACTCCCCGGTAATCTTGACGGCATAAATCAAATTCTTTGATTGAAGTTTGCCGTCAAGATATTTATCAAATTCATTGAAATCCAAATTTTTATTTAATTGAATTACTGTATCAGCATGAAAATATATTACCGAGATAAATGGAGTTTTTTCAGATTTAGGCGGTTGTGAAACTTTTCCGGTATTGTCTACCCTATAAACCTTACCGTTAAGAACAATCATTTCTCCATCAACGCCGTTAAATGTGCCTAGACCGAAATCACCATGTTTAGTAATTTCCCCGACAGTAAAATTGTCATTCATTACTCCATTCAATAAAGCCGCAATAGGAGACGATTGAAATAAGGTATGATCATTTTTTACTTGAGGAAAAATTACTGCAGAAAATAAGAAAAGTAGTAAAAATATTTTTGCGAAACTGGTTGATTTCATTATTACTCCAAGTCTAAGAGTTGGTGTTTAGAATTTACAACTGCGAAGTACAATTTGGGCATCTGGTTGCCTTTATTGATATCTTCGAAGCACAATAAGGGCACTCTTTTGTTGTTACTGCTGCCGGAGCTTCTTTTTTCTTAAACTGTTGAAATCCTTTAATTACCATGAAAATACTAAAAGAAACTATTACAAAGCTGACAACGCTATTTATGAATAATCCATAGTTAAGGGTAACAGCGCCTGCTGCTGCCGCATCTTTCAATGTTGCATAAGGTCCGGGGATTTTAGAACCTGACTTAAGTAGAATAAATAGTTCGGAGAAATCAACGTTACCGAGAAGCAAACCGATTGGGGGCATTATAACATCTTTTACCAACGAGCTGACTATTGTCCCAAATGCAGCACCTATAATTATACCGACAGCCATGTCAAGAACATTCCCTTTTAATGCGAATTCTTTGAATTCTTTTAACATAAAGCACCTCCGTTATTTTGAAAGATTGTTAATTAAACTAGTACAACCGAAATATTTTAACTTATCAAATTTTTCAAACTTATTTACCATTGGTCCATTCGATTTTAATATGCCTGACTGAATTCTTCCAGGCATTTCTTATGAAAATCCAGGTACTTCAAAATGTTAAAAAGAAATAATAACTCGGTGTAAAATAATCATTTAGCTTTTAATAATCTACATGGCACACTTTTTCGTTTTCAAAGACTGGAAAATTGGAAATGATTTTAATAATAAATAAGATTTCAATAAACTGTAGAAAGGATTGAACTATGAAGCGCAAGATGTTAAATACAAAAAGTCTCTTTGCATTTTTTGTTGCCTTAACAATAATGATTTTAACCGGATGCAACAATTCACCGACAGGACCTCAGCAAGCTCAATCCACCGCGAATGAGCAGGCTATGTTAAAAGTTATTGAATCAGATTCAGCAGTAGCTTCTTTTACACCAAATTATGATGAAGAAAGCGCAATGAACATTATCGGCAAAACTTCAGTGGCTATTTACCCGTTTCGGGTTGGACAGAAGATGAGGCTGGTATCTAAAGACTTTAATTATACAATGGTTGGCGATACTGCATTTGGAACATATACTGCTACTTTTGAAGGCGTACTTTATGTTGCGGCTTCCTATGATTCTTCAACTAATACTCAAGATACTGTTATCCAGAAACCTTTCACAACTATAATTACAAGAAAAGTTGTGTTACTAAAATTAAACAATAGCAACTATGATTCAACTAATTTCGACTGGCGAGTGCTAGCCATTTCTCTTCCTTCCGGAGGAACGTTAAACTCAAATATTCAAATAACAAAACTGACATTGTATATGCCTGACGGGAGCGTAGTGATAATTAACGATCCTAATGATTATTATTTAATGCGCGGACAAATGGGCGGCAGAATGCATGCTCACAACGGTTGGGGAGGAATGCCGGATTTTATGCACGGTCAGAATGTAACTATCCAGGTCACTATTTCGAGCGCATATGCCGATACAGATTTTGTAACTTTGACGCATGGTGCTGATTTGGATGGAATGCACAGAGAAAAATTAAAATTGAATCTTGTGTCTTCAACTCCTGAGGGAAGCGGTTACGTGAAAGTCTACGAGAAGACATTTGTTACCCGATCTTTCCCGGGATTTTCAACGGCAGTTATCAACGCATTCCCCAAACAGGTAATTTATGATGATTCAACTCCGGTTGAAGTGGATACCTGGGGAGTTCCATATTTTATTGAGCGGTAATTGAACAGCGCAGGTCCAATAAAATATATTTCGGAGGGCACATACTCCTCACCCGGATTGGCGGGTGAGGAGAAATGTTTTTAAATACAATGTATTTTGGAAATCAGCGGGCGGTATAGCCGCAAAAAATAGATTGAAAATAATTCGATTCAATATTATGTTGGTTCAAATGAAAAAGTTAATTTTCTATTTAAATGCCTTAATTTTGTTTGCGGCTGGATTTATCTTGAGCAGCTGCAATAATCCTGCTCCTACCGAGCTTGTTCAGGATAATTCTTCAACACAGAATCAAGTTCAATATGAAGTAATTACGAAAGATCCGACAGACGCAGCTTACAGCAACGGATTTGATACTACCGGCGTTACAACCGTTATTCCACCTAATGTTTATTTCATCAACATAAGTGGAACCAAAGTTAGTGAGAACAATTCTACCAGAAAATTTTCTTTTGCACAGGCAATTTTTACAGACAAATCTCATCCGATAATGGGAATGGGCGGAAGGATTGTCGGTTACGGAACCTCTGCTCCTGGCGTATTAAGGTTTAACGGTATAACCGCAGATTCTACTCCATACAGAATAAAATTTAGTTATAACGGGAATGTTCTGGACAGCCTTTTAGGAAATATGTTTATTCTAAATAATCAATTTAACTTTAATTATGGTTCACAAGTCCATATCCAATATTACAGTGAACGCGGAATGCATGGTAATCCAATCGGTTCTCCAATTGATTTTTATGTACCTACTCCAAAAGAAATTAATGGCAGTGTAAGAATAACAGGGCACCTGGCTAATAAATCGCTGACAGGTGAGGTTGAATGGAATAATTGGAATCCTGCAGACAGTGTTGATTTGATCTTAGGTGTTGCAACCAAACAAGGATCAACTTTTCCGTTATTTAAAATTAGAACTCTCGATAAAGGAAAGCTGATTATTCCGCCGAAACTTTTAAATGATATTCCCGCAGCACAATTTAATAAGTTTGTATTCACCTTTGTAAGAAGAATCCGGATTATTCGCAACAATCCGCATGGTCAAGCGTTGTTTGTTTTTTCACAAAGTATTCATAGTATAATTATAGATATTCCTTGACGAAAAATATTGTAAAAATTATTACGGTATTAATCATGTTATCCGCAGCTAATATTAAGGCTCAAAGTTCATTCGAACTTTCGGGCTATTGGCTTCCCGGAAATTCCAGCACCACTCTGCTGAACAGCTTCGAGAGCAACCCTTCAAGCTTTTCTATGCTGAAGGACTGGGGACTTACTATGTTGTACGGAAGTGATTTTTCCAGTAGTGTTACTTCAAACTTATATCTAATTTCTCTTTCGAAAAGACTCGGCAACAATTTTATTACTGCAAGATATACTCCCGGATATCAAAAGGATTTTGTTTTTAATAACGGTCAATCAATTATACTGCATGATTCAACAACTCAATCTCTCGATTCTAAATTCAGCTACAAAGAACTTTTTGGATTAGGATTTTCCCATAAGTTCTCGGATAAATTCAGCGCAGGTTTTACAGTTAGATATTTTACACAGGATTTCAATCAAGAATCCGTCTACCCTATTTTTTCCGATACTCTTTATTTGGTACGCGAAAGCAATGATGAGAAAGCGGACTTCTGGCGCGGAGATATTGGATTAAATTATTCACCATCAGATTTTATCTCTCTTTCTCTTTCAACACAAAACCTTTTAACAGCAAATGCCAATGCAGTTGATCCTCAAATTTCACAATATGAATTGAAAAGTGATAAAGGAGTTTTAGCCGGGGTTTCTATAAGCCCAAGCAAATATTTAGGTCTCAATCTTCTTTATGAAACGAACCGCGACTGGCAGATTGGATTTAACAATTTCTTTGAGGCTTTTAACGGAAATTTCGGAATCGGAGTTACGGCTTTTCACGATAAATATCAGTCACCTTACATCGCTGGAATTATTCCTGCTATAACTTATTCCACAAAACTTTTCGGAATCTCTTTATCCGGTGTAAAATATTTTTCGAATAGAAACATTGTCCATACTTTTTCCGGATTTCAAAATACGGGCATAGATAACATAATCAACAACCGCTACAGCTTCGACAAAGCTGTACTTACTTTGACTTTTACACTCAATACAATACCGGAACGCTCGGTAGAATTTTTAGATGTAAATATTTTAAATGAAATATTTCCTATATTAAGCGATCATTATCTTGATAAACCTTTCGCAATTGCAAAAGTGATCAATTTAACCAGCCACGTAGTAAATGCAAAGCCATCAAGCAAAATTGAGGGTTTAGACAACGGAAAAATTGAATCGCCTGTTGTGACTATTCTGCCGCATGATACGGCTGAAGTTCCATTTTTTACTATTATCCCGTCATCATACGAAAAGAAGAAAGCTGGAATTTCTTATGTCGATTTTTACCTGTCGACTACAAATCAGAGTCCTGACGACCAATCGCAAAAACCAATTCTAATTAATGGAATAAACGCCTGGGACGGTAAAGTTGTTAACCTTCGTTATTTTATTAAGAAGGATTATGAATACTCGATGGACTATGCAAAGAATGTGTTAAGCAGATATAAAAGCGAACTGGATACAATGTCTTATGCGCTTTCGATTTTTTACAAAGCGAAAATATTGTTCAATAATTTTGTATCGAATCTTGTTTATGCCGCCAATCCAAGCGCTGAAGCTGACTACGTGCAGTTCCCACATGAGACAATGAAACTTAAAGGCGGCAATTGCGACGACTTGAGCGTTTGTTACAGTTCACTTCTGGAAAGTGTGGGTATCCAGACTGCACTTGTTGATTACAAACCTGTAAATGGAATAGGTCATGTTAATGTTCTTGTAAATACACAGCTTTCTCCGGAACAGGCAAGGCTGATTACAAAGAACGATAGTAAATATTTTATTCGTAAAAACGAAGAAGGAATTGACGAAATCTGGATACCTGTTGAAACTACTTCCCTGACAAACTTTGGCAAAGCTTGGGATTTAGGCGCACAAAAGTTTGATGACGATGCTTTAGATAATCTAGGATTGGCTAAAGGAAATGTTCAGATTGTTGATGTATATTAAAATTCACAAAGGTTAAAAATGAAAACAATAATTTTATTTACCATGTTAACGGCAGGCTTTGTATCTGCTCAAAATTTTACCGTGAAAAAGACAGCCGGTAAAGTTTCTGCACAAATCGGTACAAATGAAAATTGGACTGCCATATCGGTGAACGAATCGCTTCCGGTCAATTCAATAATTGAAACCGGCAAAAATTCTTCAGTCCAGATTGATAACGGGAATATTAATTTCATATTGAAAGGTTCGTCGGTACTTCCTCTAACCGATTTAAAAGAAATGTCTCTTAATGATTTGATTCTTGCTCTTGCAATGGAAGATATGCTAAATGCGCCAAAGAAAAAACAGGAAGCCAACTCCAAAAACACCGCTGTTTATGGGGCTCAAATCAACGGGATAAAATCTCCAATTGTTGAGACTAACGATTTTGGAGTAAAAAGATTAAACGGTGCAGTCCAGTTGGCAGAAAGCGGATTAAAGGAATCTGCTGTTGTTGATGCTAAAGACACATACAGAAAATATCCGGCGACAAAAAACATTGCTTCATTCAGAATTTATTTTGCAAATATTCTTTCGGGTTTAGGTCTTAACGAAGACGCTTACGATGAGTATAAGCAAATCCAATCTCTTAAACTGACAGACAGCCAAAAACAGGAAGTTCAAAATAAAATGGATGAGCTTGCTATGAAATTATTGAAGAAATAAAATTGATCAATTAATTTTATTTCAGGGGAAACTAGGACGGAGGAAACGTATCTTAAAGAACTTTCTTTTCGCAATTTCAAAATATATATTGGATATTATTTTTATCTTTCTTATAAAAAAGGAAAAGAAAAATGAATATCAGTATCTATTCAATCATAATTGCATTATCGTTTGTAATGTCTGTTCAATTAAAAGCTCAAGATAAAGAGAAAACAGAACCGACTGTCGTTAATTCTGTTGTTCTAAAAAAGTACGTTGGTGTTTGGTATGAAATTGCTAAAATTCCAAATAGCTTTCAGAAGAAATGCGCCCGGAATACTACTGCAACTTATAAACTCCGCAGCGATGGCAAAATAGATGTTATCAATCGATGTATTGAAACAGACGGCAAAGTTAATGAAGCTAAAGGAATTGCAAAGGTTGTTGATACAACATCTAACGCAAAGCTTGAAGTTAGCTTTGTAAGAATACTTGGAATTAATCTTTTCTGGGGAGACTACTGGATAATTGGCTTGGACAAAGATTATAAATACGCCGTCGTCGGTACGCCTTCGAGAAAATACGGATGGATATTAAGTCGTACGCCAAAACTCTCCGGTGAAGAAATGCAGGAAGTATTTTCTATCTTAAAAAAACAAGGCTACAATCCTAAAGATTTTGAAATGACCAAACAAGAATTGTGAGTATAAAAAAGGAGTACAGAGCTGGCTGCACTCCTTTTTTAAGTGAAAATATATTTATTAAGGATAAAATCTTAATCCTAAAGCAGCATCGACTGCAGAGCCAAAGTCGGGAGCTAATCCGACGAGAACACCTACTTCAAAGAAAAATTCAAGTGGTTCATTTTGAGGAATAACGTTAACGCCGAATACTCCTCTTACACCTAGACCAGCACCGTTGTTTCTAACATAAAAACCATTATCATTGTACCAGAATCCATGCCCATTACCAAAGCCAATAGCAACACCGGGGCCTGCATAAAGTTGGGCAATGTCGGAATGGAATGCATTAAAATGCCAAAGATAATCACCATCTATTCGCGGACTTCCGAAATAAGATGAACCGATGTCAAATACAAATGCATTTTCATTTTGAGTCCAAATTTTTAAAGTGGCACCTGTCGGATCACCTAACATTATTCCAAATCCAAACTTTTTGCCTTGAGGTGACTGTGCAAAAATGTTTGAAGTGTTTACCAAAAGAAATATTGCAGCAGCAAAAACAAATAACTTTCTCATCATTTTTCTCCTAATTTATTACTAAATCATCGTTTACTTTACATCCCTCAAGACCACAAGCAATATGCTTATAAAAAAATTTTTCTTGTATTATTCTTATCACAATGAATATAGTGGGAAAAATATTTCTATAATTATTCTTATTGCTTGTGTAAAAAAGAACCAGCATACCCCCAAATATTTGTATCCCTTATTCCTGTGCAGGCATTTTCATGTCCGCCCATTCTTCGCGAGATGGACCGTAAATACCATTCACCTTTAGTCCTGCCAGACGCATAAGGACTGTCATCTGAGCACGATGATGAATTTGATGCACAAGAAGAACCGACAAAATTTTCCCCTTCTCCCATTCTTCGCCGTACATGTTTACTTTTTCCGAAAGATTTTCATCTTTCCATTTTTTAGAAACTTCGTTGAGGAGTGAAACAGAAATTTTCTCATACGTTGATGAAATCATCTGAGAACTTTTAGGTACAGAAGAATTCTCATCGAATCCTTCAATCTTTAAGTCAGCACGATTCATCATTTCCGGAATAGAACCCGTAATATGCCATGCAAGCCTGCCGAGTGTTCTTACGTTATCATTAAATTTTTGATTTAATGATTCGTCGGTAAGGTTATTAAAAAGTTTCAGCGTAGAATCCGATTCGTAAGCCCAATCGTTTTTGAAGTCTTCTATTTTGTAGTACATGTTTCCTCCAGTTATAAGATTATTAAATTATGCATCTATCTTAATCTTACTCTTGATCGTAATCGGATTTAAAATCCGGGTAAATGTACAATCAAGATGAATATCAAAAATGCCATTTAACTCAGTTATTTAATCCTTCAAGTAAATCTTTTAACTTGCTAAGATTGTTTTCCCAGTCTTTTTGTTTTATTCTTTCTTTCTCAACGACATCAGGATTAGCATTCTGAATAAACTTTTCATTCGAAAGTTTTTTATTTATTCCGGCAAGAGAGCCTTCAAGTCTTGTAATTTCTTTTTGAAGCCTGTTCCTCTCGACATCAAGATCAATCAATCCTTTTAGCGGAACAAATATCTCGCATCCTTTAAGAACTGCCGAAGCGCCTGCCTTCGGCTTCTCGATATGTTCATCAACTTTTATTTCTTCAACTCTGGCGAGTTTCTTTATATATTCAATCTGATGTTCTTTCACCTGAGATGATTTAATCATCGCAGTAATATACTTAGACGGCGGAATGTTCATCTCGCCGCGGATGTTCCTAATCGCAGTTATAATTTCCTGAATAAATTCCATCTCTCTTTCTGCTTCCGGGTTTATTAAAGCTTCATCTGCTTTAGGATATTCGGAAGTCGAAATGCTTTCACCATCTTTTCTTTCTTTCAAGGCATGCCATAGTTCTTCAGAAATAAACGGCATGAATGGATGTACTATCTTCAAAAGATTTTCAAATATTCCCAATGCTCTTGAAAGGACTGCCGACTTGACTTCTTCGTTATCGGAATATAGTCTGTTCTTTGCCATCTCGATAAACCAGTCGCAGAAATCATTCCACACAAACGAGTAAATTATTTTTGATGCATTGTTTATCTCGAATTTTTCCATCGCGTTATTTAAATCGGATAAGGTTTTATGCAGCCGCGAGTAAATCCATTTATCCGAAAAATCAATGTAACTGTCTTTCAATTCCTCGACCACGGGAATATTTTGTGCATTCATTAAAAGAAATCTTCCGGCATTCCAGATTTTGTTGGCAAAGTTTCTTCCTATTTCGCATTTGTCAGTACTGAATAAAACATCCTGACCGAGCGGAGCCAGATAAATAATTGTAAACCGCAAAGCATCGGCGCCGTATTCTTTAATTACATCAAGCGGATCGGGAGAGTTGCCGAGAGACTTGCTCATCTTTCTTCCCTGAACATCCCGGATAACACTTGTAAAATAAACATGGCGGAAAGGAATGTCTTTCTTAAAATGAAGTCCCGCCATAATCATTCTTGCAACCCAGAAGAAGATTATATCCGGCGCGGTTACAAGTGCATCAGTCGGATAATAATAATTTTGCTCTTCATCTGTTTTGAAAACATCATAAGCCCAGAGCCAGCTTGATGCCCAGGTATCTAAAACATCCTCATCCTGCTTCAAGTTTGCTGATCCGCAGTGAGGGCATTTTTCCGGCTTAGTAACAGAAACTATCGGCTGCTTGCATTCGATTTTGCAATGGTCGTCGCCTACGCAATACCAGACTGGGATTCTATGCCCCCACCAAAGCTGACGTGATATGCACCAGTCTTTAATGTTGCTCATCCAGTTGTCATAAGTTTTTATCCAGTGCCCCGGATAGAATTTTATCTTTTCGTCTTTCACTACGTCGATTGCCGGAGCGGCAAGCTCATCCATCTTCATAAACCATTGTTCGGAAAGATAAGGCTCAATCGGAACTCCGCCTCTCTCTGAGTAGCCGACTTTATTCTGATAGTCTTCAACTTTTTCCAGCAGCTCAAGATCTTCAAATCTTTCTACAACTTTTTTGCGGGCTTCATATCTATCCAAGCCTTTAAATTCTTCCGGCACGTTATGGTTTAGCGAAGCATCATCATTAAAAATATTTATGAACTCAAGGTTGTGCCTCTTTCCCATTTCATAATCGTTTACATCATGGGCGGGAGTTACTTTTACTGCGCCGGTACCAAATGCCATATCAACGTATTCATCTGCAAAGATTGGAATTTCCCTCTGCGCAATCGGAAGCAAAATCTTCTTTCCGATTAAGTCTTTATATCTTTCGTCATTCGGATTTACCGCGACACCGGTATCGCCGAGCATTGTTTCCGGACGAGTAGTTGCAACTATAATATGCTTCTCGCTTCCTATTACCGGATATTTTAAATACCAAAGCTTCCCATTAACTGTTTTATAAATTACTTCTTCATCGGAGATTGCAGATTTAGAAGCTGGACACCAGTTTACCATTCTGTAACCGCGGTAAATCTTGCCTTCGTTATAAAGTTTAACAAACGTCTCGATTACTTTTTTATAATAATCATCATCCATTGTAAAGCGTTCGCGCTGCCAGTCGCAGCTTACACCAAGCTTCTTCAACTGCTGGATAATAATTCCGCCGTATTTCTCTTTCCATTCCCAGCAGTGTTTTAAAAATTCTTCCCGACCGATTTCAAACTTATCGATTCCTTTTTCTTTTAGATAGTTCACAACTTTTGCTTCGGTAGCAATTGAGGCGTGGTCAGTTCCCGGTACCCAGCAGGAATTAAAGCCCTGCATCCTTTTCATTCTGATAAGAATATCCTGAATTGTGTTATTCAAAATATGTCCCATCGTCAGCATACCGGTAACATTAGGCGGCGGAATTACAATTGTGTAAGGCTTCTTGCTTTTATCTACTTCGGAATGAAATATATTTTGATCAAGCCAGTACTTATACCATTTATCTTCGACGGCAGACGGATCGTATGCTTTAGGAATTTCTGTTATGTTTTTTTCGGTCATCGGTTTCTCAATAATTTCATATTTTGAAGACCAAATATACGGAAAAAATGAGAGTGGTGAGGAGATGAAGTCATTCATTCTTTCAAAAGTACTTTTATATTTCATTCCCCATAAAAGATGACAGGAAACTTGATTCTAAATACTTGATTTTGAATTTTACCTTAAGCCGTTTCGCAATTTGATCAAGTAATTTAATAATCATAACGGGTAATATCGCTCTCACCGATTCTTCTCCGACTTTATCATGATGGAATTCTCAGCCAAAAACCTTTTATCAAAATTCTTTCATTTCTTAATTCGAATATTCATAAATTAGCGCCGTTTTAATTTTTAAGTTTTTAGTCGGAGTTAAAATGAAATTCAGTACTGCAATTTTTTCGCTGTTTTTACTTTTATTCTTTGCCGCTTCAATCAAGCCACAGGATAAAGATAAGAAAGAGGAAAAGAAAGACCGCCACACTTTTACAATGATTTATGATGTCGATGCAACATCGGTAAAGAACCAGGCAAAAACCGGTACTTGCTGGGACTTTGCTACTCAATCCTTTTTAGAAAGTGAGCTGCTTAGAATGGGGAAAGGTCATTATGACCTTTCTGAAATGTTTAACGTGCGATATACTTATCCTCTTAAAGCCGAAGCTTATGTTAGGCACCACGGACTTTATCAATTCGGACCGGGAGGACAAGCCCATGACGTGTTAAAAGTTTTCGATACTTACGGCGCAGTCCCCAATTCTGTTTATTCAGGCTTGGAACCGGGCGACAGCCTCTACGATAACACAGAATTAGATGCAGTTTTAAAATCTGTTTTAGAAACTATCGTTAAAAGAAATAGGATATCCAACCATTATAAAGACGTTGTAAATGCAATCTGCGATATTTATCTCGGAAAGGTTCCGCAGAAGTTTGAATACAATGGCAAGGAATATACTCCGAAAACTTTTGCCGCCAGTCTTGGAATAAATACAAAGGATTATGTTGAAATTACTTCTTTCACGGATCATCCTTTTTACAAAAAATTTATTCTCCAGGTACCGGACAACTGGGATAACGGAGAATATTATAACGTTCCTTTAGATGATTTAATTAAGATAATGCACAACGCTCTTTCTACCGGATATTCAATTGCATGGGACGGTGCAGTCGGCAAACAAAATTTCTATAGGAAAAGAGATTATGCAGTTGTCCCGGTTGATGGGGATACTTCCACCACCGGTCCTGAAAAAGAAAAAGTTGTTACCCAGGAAATGCGGCAGAAAGCTTACGATGATTATGCAACAACAGACGACCATTTAATGCACATTACAGGCATGGCAAAAGACCAAGCCGGAACCATATTCTATTACACAAAAAATTCATGGGGAACTAAGGATAAAAGATACGGCGGCTATTGGTATATGTCAGAGCCTTTTGTAAGATTGAGAACAATTGCAATTCTTGTTCATAAGGATGCTATACCGAAAGACATTAGAGAGAAACTTGGATTATAATAATAAGAGAAATTTTATTTAGGTATAAGTTTTTTGACACCCGATGTTTCCAAAACATCGGGTGTTTAATTTTTGCGATTCATCATTCTTCAACCGGCAAGCCTTCAAGCTTCATTATCTTTAATGCGTTGGTTGTCGGACAAGGACCTTCATTCAACTTATAATTAAAAATCATTTTACCATCTTTTATATCTTCTTTAAAATGATAATTCTTTAACCTCGAATTCTTCTCCGATAATTTTACAAGTTCAAGATCATGAGTTGCAACTATACCTACCGCATTTGTTTCGGCTAGTTTCTTAATTAAGGTAGAACTTCCTTTCAGCCGCTCAATATTGTTTGTTCCTCTGAATATCTCATCGATCAAAAAGAAAACCGGACATTCCGATTTCTCAATTTCATCAAGTAATGCTTTTAATCTTTTGACTTCGGCATAGAAAAAAGAAATTCCGTCGGTTAATGAATCATTAACTCTAATGCACGTAAATAAATTGAAAAGAGAAATTTCCATCTCATCTGCATTTACAATACTGCCGGCGTATGCAAGCGCAAGATTTATCCCCAGCGTTCTAATAAAAGTACTTTTACCCGACATATTGGATCCAGTAATTAAAGCTATTCCGCCATCCGATTTAAAAGAAAAATCATTGCAGACTTTATTTTCATTTTTGATTAATGGATGACCAATCTGCCTTACCTTGAAAATAATTTTTTCATCTTCATTTTCAATTATCCTTGGAAAAGTGTAATCCGGATTTAGAAAAGCAAGGTTTGCCAGCGAACAAAGCGCTTCAAGTCTATACCAGGCACCAATCCAGCTATTGAATTCATCTTCGATAAGATGAATATACTTGTTTAATCTTAGCTTGTAAAAAATATCTACCGGGAAAATTGCTCTTATCATATTCCAAACAAAAGGATTTCCTTTTCTCATTCTCAATATTTCTACCGAACTCTTTAATTTGTTTATTAAGAATGAAGGCTGCTGTCTGCTCATCTTAAATGGATTGCACAAAACGGATAACTTAGAACCTACTTTATACTTGTATCTCTCAAGGAATCTAAAAACACCTTCAATTTTCCTTAGCTCGTCTGAAATAGCTTCAGCTTCATCAAGAATTTTATCTTTCTCTTTATTTGAATAACGGAAAATAGAAATGTAAACCAAAGTTGTTATGCCCCAGTAAGCCGGCAATAAATTCAAAAGGAATAAAACCAACAGTAATACATTAAGAGGAGCTAAAACCGTTAAAGTTGCAAAATTAATTTTTAGCTTTTTCGAAAAAACATCTTTTTTACTTAACAGCATATTCAGCATCTCTCCATCAAACTCAAGCTTGGATGAAAGGATTGAATTCAATGCAAGCTTGTCTCTGAATAAAGTCATCGGAATTAATTCTTTAATCAATTCCTGCCTTTCAATAATTTCATTTGCATTATGAGGTTTTGAATTAAGCCATTCCCTAAGCATTGATTTAGACTGCAGCGATGTCCCCGTATTAATTAATTGCAGCAGCGATTCATTTCCGGTAATGTCTAAATCAATTTCATTCGTTTCAGTTTTTTGAGGGAAATTATTTAAAGATGGAATGCCTTTCCAGTCAAGGTTTAAGCGGGCAATATGAGCTGATTTAATTTTTATCCACAGCTCTAATTTTTTAATTCCTCTTTCAAGTTTATTATGGTTATGTGCAGTAACTGAAAAGATAATTATGAAAACTGCAATCGAAATTATCGCTGCCTTGTCCCAAACCGCATAGAAGAGAACGAAAAAGATTATAATTTCAAATACAAAAATTGCCAGCCGGGAGTTAGAATATTTCCTGCTGATTCTTTGCAAGTAAATGTTCCTGGAATTTAATTTTTCAATTAATCTTGAAAGATAATCTCTCCGGTCTTGAAAGCTTCCGTTTATTTTTGGATCCGTCATAATAAAATTCTGTTAATGATTCTAAAATATAAATTTATAATTTAAATTTTACAGACGCCCAATGTTTTTAAAATCATGACGAATTGCTTGTAATTAATATTCATCTTATTTATGTTTTAGTAGGGTAAAATAATATGTGGGGTTCTGAATGGAAAAAATGAATGTTTTTTTTATGTCCTGAGCCTTTGTCCATACTTGCAATGCAGAATATTTTCTGCAATGAAGAAAGCATTTGCTTTACAGCTTTGAAATGCACAAAGATTGACGGCTTCCAATCTTCTCTTAGCGAAGACCGCAACATCGTTTTAATAGAGGACTCATTAATTAACGAAGATGATTTTCAAAGCGTTATAAAAATTTTTTCTAAAATAAAATACAACACCCGCCTTGTTCTGCTTTCCTAAAGAAGGCACACTATAAGCGGTATGCCTTTTTTTATTTAAGTAAATGCAGGTGACCTTCAAAGTCGCAAAAATAAAATCTGAATTTAGAATTACTATAAAGTCTTTTTAGCTACCTCGAAGGTCGCTCTGATAGTTTAAATATTTTTTATGCTTTTAATTTTGGAAATACTTAAGTTGTGTAAGAGATTCTTATGATACGTATATGTAAGGAGAAGACAACGATAGGATTAGGGATTTAAAAAGCGGATATACTGCTAAGGGCAATAAAAATGAAATCTAAATTGGAAATATTTCTTTTCTTAATTTTTGTAAGCACTACTTCAAGATATAACTATGCTCAAGTTTTAGATAGTACAAGATATCCTAAAATATCAATTATATCTGCAAATGCATTTTTTATTGATACTGTAGTTTCACAGTCTAATTCACAAATTATTCCAGGAACATTCATATCATTGCCGGTTGTTACGATATATAAATTTCTTGAATATGAATTTAATATATCATTTATTATAAGAGATAAAGGACAGCGTAATCAATTACCATTGAAAGTAAGGTTAATAAATCCGAATGAAGAATCTCAATTTATTTTGATAAACCAAAACATAGCTGATATGCAACAAAATATTATATATAACTACAGATTAAATATAAGTACAAACGTGAGCGGCTGGTTTAATATCGAGCTTATATCTGATGAAGAAGAAAATAATAAAATTATTGTATTTGATAAAACTCAAACCAGGTTTTAAAATTTTCCTTTACATGATTTATTAGAGTTACAAAAAAAATAGACTATGTAAGAAATAAATCAAAAATGAAAACTATTTATTATTTAACCTGGTGGATAATTTTATTAGCCGCTCTAAATATCATCCTGGAAATCTTAAACATCATTAAGACAAAAGAATGGCGCAGCCGTAAAATAAATGATGCGGATTTATGGATCAGAGGAATATTTTACTACAACCCGTACGATAAAAGAATTGTGCTGCCTAAGAAAAACAGACTGGGATTAACATACAACTTCGCACATCCAATCTCGATATTTGTTACATCAATTATAATATTAACAACCTTATTCAACATTTATTATTCTATTTTTAAATATTTCCTCTGAATGAAAATATGAACCACAACATAAAATATTCCCACACAAATCTTATCGCAAAAGACTGGAAAAAACTTTCGAAGTTCTATATAAATGTTTTTGACTGCAAGCCTGTTTATCCAGGAAGAAATTTATCAGGCGAATGGATTGATAAATTAACCAGCATAAATAATGTTAAAATCCGAGGCATTCATCTTGCTCTGCCCGGATATGAAGACGGACCGACTCTTGAGATATTTGAATATGAGCCTGAAAATCTTAGAATTGAAGAGAATAAAATTAACAGACAAGGCTTTGGGCATATTGCGTTTCATGTTGACTCTGTTGAAACTATTTTAGCTAAACTAATTGTGCATGGCGGAGAACAGCTTGGAGAGATTGTTAAAAAAGATATGAAAGGTGTCGGATTGCTGACTGTCGTTTACGCAAAAGATCCGGAAGGTAATTTTATTGAAATCCAGAACTGGAAAAAGAATTAGGATAACAAAGCAAATTAAAGGTGTGTAATATGGAAATAGATAATGAAAAGATTCGATGCAGTACTCGCGCTTCTTCATCTGACAAGCTTTGATGACCATTTATTTACCCGCGCCTGGAAAGGACATGATTGAGATGCACTAAACAGACTGCATGAAAAAGGTTTCATAAGCGATCCTAAAAGCAAAGCCAAGTCCGTTGTACTTTCCGAAAAAGGTGAAAAGCTTGCGAGAGAGATATTTAATAAGCCCCTTGTGAAAAATAAATATTAATTACTGAAGTTGCTCAATCGTCATGCTGAACTTGTTTCAGCATCTAAAAATAAAAAGATTAAAATTCTTTTTTAGTTACTTACCCGATTCTTTCTCCAGGTGTTCCTGCTTTTCTTTTTGCGGCTGAAGTCTCTACGCTTTCTTTTCTTATTCTTCGAAACATCCTCAGGTGAAGAACCCTTGCCTGAATTAATTCTAAAGATGCGGGGATTATCTGATGTATGATTACTGATTTCACCCTTATTATCCGGCTGATTAAACGGATGTTCCTTAATTACAGGTATAGGAATATTAATAAGCTTATTTATGCTTTTTAATAAATGCTTCTCTTCATTGTCGCAGAATGAAAGTGCAACACCGCTAAGACCTGCTCTTCCGGTTCTGCCAATACGATGAATGTAAGTACCGGATTCTTCAGGCATTTCAAAATTAATTACGTGAGAAAGCTTAGATACATCAATGCCGCGTGAGGCAATATCCGTAGCTACGAGCACTCTTGTTTTTTTAGACTTAAAATTATCCAGGGCTTTTTGTCTTGCGTTCTGCGATTTATTTCCGTGGATAGCCTCGGCAATAATCTTTGCATTGTTCAAAACTTTTGTTACCTGGTCGGCGCCGTGTTTTGTGCGCGTAAAAACTAATGCGGAGTCTATCGACTCGTCTTTCAATAAGTGAACAAGAAGCGCTTTCTTATTTGGCTTTGCAACAAAATAGACCCCCTGCTTAATTGCTTCCACTGCGGGCTGGTCCGGTGTTACTTCAATTTTAACCGGGTTTGTTAAAATAGAGTTTGAAAGCTTTTTAATTTCCGGCGGTAGAGTTGCGGAGAAAAATAATGTCTGTCTTTCAGTCGGCAGCTTTGAAATTATTTTTTTGATGTCAACAATAAATCCCATGTCAAGCATTCTGTCGGCTTCATCAAGAACAAATACTTCGATATCCTTCAACGAAATAAAATTCTGGTTCATAAGATCAAGCAGCCTGCCTGGAGTTGCAATAAGGATATCCACGCCCTTCTTTAAAATATCTGTCTGCTTTCTCTGCGAAACGCCGCCGAAAACAACAGCGCTTTTAAGCCCAGTATACTTTCCGTATAAAGTAAAGTTCTCTTTTATCTGCAGCGCAAGTTCTCTAGTCGGAGTAAGAATTAAAGAATTGAGAATCTTTTTAGATCTGTTATCATGCCTTTCCGAATGAAGTATTTGAAGAATTGGCAACGCAAAAGCTGCGGTCTTGCCAGTTCCGGTTTGTGCACAGCCGAGAATATCTTTTCTTTCTAGTATAACCGGAATCGCCCGGGTTTGAATATCGGTTGGCTGTTCATATCCCTTCTCGGCAATAGCTCTCTGAATAGGCTTAATAAGATTTAAATTTTCGAACGACATTAAATAAGTCCTGCTTTAGACCGGATGGTAAAAGTTTCTTAGGTTTTTAAAACAACGGTCGGTTTATTGAATATATTTTAGATGGGCAATCTGCAAGAATTTTCTGAAGCAAACTTTCCATAATTGACTGTCAAACATATGATAAATTAACGAGATATCAAAGTATGAATGATTTACCTCGCCAGTCGGCGAGCTCTTGACAATAGCGTCCATATCCTTAAATAGATGAGAAAGCCGGAAGTCGAATTGAACAAGATTTCCATCCAATTGTAAAAAAGGATATGATCTATATGACAAACTTTGCAAGATATTTCGAATAAAATTGATAAATTCAATTTTAAAATTTTAATGGATTCATAATGGCATTAACAAATTCTTCAAGCAAAATTGTTAAGACAGAACCTACTTCGTTTTACAGATGGTCGGTTCTTCTTTTCTTAAGCATAGCAATGTTCGGCAATTACTATGTGTACGATTCTATTTCTCTGGTCGCAGATCAGCTAAAAGCCGGACTTCATTTTACCGACCTTGATATCGGTCAGCTTTACTCAGCATACAGTCTTGCCGCTATAATCGTTCTGATATTTGGAGGCATCTTAGTTGATAAATGGGGAACAAAAAAATCGGCAGTTATATTTGCCTCAATATGTACTATCTCGGGTTTTATGGTCGCGTTTTCATCAAACTTATATATAATGCTTGCTGGAAGATTTCTGTTGGGGATTGGATCCGAACCTTTAATTGTAGCCATTACCGTTGCAATTGCAAAGTGGTATAAAGCAAAAGTGCTAAGCTTTGCAATGGGATTAAATTTATTCTTTGCTAGAAGCGGCACTGTTGCTGTTGATAATTCGGCTGCAATTTTCCCGGGTTTATACAGCAAAGGTTTCGCAAATCCATTATATGTAGCTGCTTTAATTGGTGTATTATCTCTTGTCGGTATTTTGATTTATTATATAATTGAATCTTCCGGCGAAAAGAAATTCGTCCTTGGAGGAGGCGGTGAGACCGATAAATTAAATCTGAAAACAATTTTTAAATTCAACAAATCGTTCTGGTACATAACGTTATTATGCGTCACGTTTTATTCGGCAATATTTCCTTTCAGGGCATTTGCAGTTAAGTTCTTTATGGAAACTCATCATTTACCGCGGGAAACTGCAGGCTGGATGATATCGAACATACCTCTGGCTGCAATGTTTGCTACTCCCCTTATCGGATTACTTGTAGATTATATCGGCAGGCGGGCATTGTTGATGACAATAGGATCCATTTTGCTGCTGCCTGTTTATTTGCTGATGGCATACAGCCACATTTCACTTTATGTTCCGGATATCATGATGGGTGTTGCATTCTCTTTAATCCCGGCAGTGATGTGGCCCTCGGTTGCTTATATAGTTGAAGAAAAGCGTCTTGGTTCTGCTTATGCACTTATGACATTGATTCAGCAAATCGGGATGATGATACTCCCGGTAGTTATTGGCGTGGCAAACGATTATGAAAGCGCAAGTGCAGTAAATCCTGGTGGATATGACCTCGGTATGTGGATATTTTCTATTCTCGGAATATTAGGATTGATCTTTTCCTATTTATTACGGAAATCGGAAACCGGTGCCCAAGGACATGGTCTTGAACTGAGCAGAGTCGAAGCTGAAAAATTAAAACTTGCTGTTGAAACTGGAGGTCAGAATTAATATTAATCCAAAATTCCGACATTCATCAGGATTATTTATTTAACTGAAGTTACGCAATTGTCATGCTGAACTTGTTTTAGCATCTAAAAACAGCTTAAAAATAAAGATTCCGAATCAAGTTCGGAATGACAAATGGATCATTTTATTCATTTTGCGTAACTTCAGTTATTTAATTTTAAAAAGAAGAATCCGGCTGATGCCGGATCTTTTTTTTGTAGTGAAAGTAGTCTGCCTCAAAGGATTTAACTTTCAACTGTGCTATTTAAAACAAAAAACCCGATTAGATAATAACCAGGCTTTTCTTAGTAGCGGGGGCAGGACTTGAACCTACAACCTTCGGGTTATGAGCCCGACGAGCTACCAATTGCTCCACCCCGCGGTGTTTAAAATTTGAGATGCAAATATAGTTATTAAGCGTTCGGGAGTCAAATTTTTAAGCGTAATTCAAGGAAGATAAAATTTTTGATGGGGTATTTCAGTTCTATTTGTGAGCTTTATCCGTCAATATTATTAAAACTTGAAATCATTCCGTCAATTACCTGAGAACGAGCATGAATTTCATTCAGCTTTTGAATGATCCGAAGTATTCCTTTTCTCTTTTCTTCTACTGTCTCCGTAATAAAGCTTCTAACTTCAGGCAGGTTGCAGTCATCAAGCATGCCTTCATAAAAGCGAACAATTGCCGCTTCCTTCCTTAAGGCTTCATTTAACATTGCGCATGTATTTTTGCATGCGTGTACACATTTTACTTCATTATCTTTCATATTAAACCTCGTCTACATTGCGAACAAATTATTTATATTGTCTGCTCAACCTGCTTTCTGTATTTGCTTGATTCTTTTACAAACTTACTTCCTAAAGAAAGTGCTTGTTCATTTAGCGGAATTAAATGATGATGTCTTTCGGGTAATACTTTCTTTAAAGCTTTAATAATATTTTCTATTTTTACTATCGGACGCATCTCAAGAAAAGCTCCGACTAAAATCATATTTGCTACCTGCTTCTTACCGAGTCTCTGTGCTTCTTCATTTGCAGGTACGCCGATAACTTCTATATCTGTTCTTGTCGGCATATTAATAATTGTTGACTGCTCAAACATTAAAAGTCCGCCTGGCTTAACAGAATGTTCAAACTTGTCAAGCGACGGTTGGTTAAGAGCAATTACCGAATCAAATCTTGATATAATTGGAGAACTGATTCTATCCGGCGAAACGATTACGATACAGTTTGCAGTACCGCCGCGCATCTCCGGTCCGTACGAAGGCATCCAGCTAATTTCCTTTTCTTCAATCATTGCCGAGTAAGCGATAATCTGTCCCATCGAAAGGACTCCCTGCCCTCCGAACCCGGCAAAAATTATTTCATGTGGTTTCTGCATTTTAAAATTCCTTTGGCTTCATTCTTATTTATCTTTAGGGACTTTGATATCTCCAAGCGGATAAGAAGGGAACATATTTTCTTCAAGCCACTTGTTGCTTTCCAGCGGAGTCATCTTCCATCCCGAAGGACAGTTGGATACGACTTCAATAAAGCAAGTGCCGCGGTTCAGCTTCTGATAATCGAATGATTTTTCAATTGCCTTTTTCAATTTTCTAACCGCATTTACCGTGTGCACTGCATGACGGGAAACATAATAAGCTCCCGGAAGCTGTGCTAAAAGTTCGGTAATCCTTAATGGATATCCCATCTGCTCATGCGTTCTTCCGTACGGAGTTGTTGAAGTAACCTGCTTGAGTAATGTAGTCGGTGCCATCTGTCCGCCGGTCATTCCGTAAATTGCATTGTTGATGAAGACAACCAGAATATTTTCTCCGCGGTTAACAGTGTGAATTGTTTCCGCTGTTCCGATAGCGGCTAAGTCGCCGTCGCCTTGATAAGAGAATACATATTTATCGGGATGAATTCTTTTTACACCGGTAGCAACAGCGCTTGCTCTCCCGTGGGCAGCTTCCTGCATATCGATATCCATATAATCGTACGCAAAGACAGAGCAGCCAACCGGGGCGACTCCGATTGTAGATTCTTGTATTCCCTTCTCTTCAACAACTTCCATTAGCAGTCGGTGAACAACACTGTGTCCGCATCCGGGGCAATAATGAAACGGCTTCGAAGTTAAGGTAGAAGGCTTTTTATATACCAGTTCATATCCGTTAGTTAGAACTTCTTCCTGCATGACTTATCCTTATTTCACTTCACTTAGACTTAAAGAGTGAACCAATTTTTCAATTTCAGCAGCAACATCTTCAGGTGTCGGAATCATTCCGCCCATTCTTCCGGTAAAGTAGACAGGGCGCTTTCCTTTAACTGCAAGCTCAACATCTTCTACCATTTGTCCGGCATTCATTTCAACAACTAAAAAGAAATTTACTTTATCAGCTAGATTGGAGATTGCCTGTTTCGGGAATGGGTAAAGCGTTATTGGACGCAGCAATCCGACCCGAAATCCCTTTTCTCTAGAAATATCGACTGCCTTTTGACAGACGCGAGCAGAAAGACCAAATGCTACAAGGGCAATTTCAGCATCGTCTAAGGCAATCTCCTCAAATCTAACTTCATCCTCTATTAGTTTATATTTACCCTGAAGTTGCTTATTAATCCCCTCCATTTTTTCCGGATCTATAAAGAGAGATGTAATAATGTTTCTCTCACGAGTTGCCGGTTTTCCTACGGTCGCCCATGGTTTTTCCGTCTTTGGGAGCGAACCCTCTTCCGGAAGAACTACCTTTTCCATCATCTGACCGAGTGCACCGTCGGCTAATATCATTGCCGGGCATCTGTATTTTTCAGCCAGGCGGAAAGCATCGAATACGAAATCCGCCATTTCCTGAACAGATGCAGGCGCAAGTACGATAAGATGATAATCCCCGTGACCGCCGCCCTTGGTTGCCTGGAAATAATCTCCCTGCGAAGGTTGAATAGTTCCAAGCCCTGGACCGCCTCTGTTTACGTTTACTATTAAACAGGGTAATTGTGCGGAGGCTATATATGAAATTCCTTCCTGCATTAAACTAATACCAGGACTCGAAGATGAGGTCATCACTCTTCCGCCGGCACCCGCCGCGCCGTATATCATGTTAATCGCAGCTAATTCACTTTCTGCTTGAAGAACAATTCCATGGCGCTTTGGCATTTCTGCTGTAAAATACTCTAATATCTCTGACTGCGGAGTAATCGGGTAACCGAAGTAAGCATCAATGCCGGCGCGGATTGCAGCTTCAGCTAATGCTTCATTGCCTTTCATCAACAGCGCCTGGTTATTGCTTTTGCTTGTTCCGGTTTTCTCTTTTGTTTGTTCCATTATTAAAATCCGATTTATGATTCAGTTATACTGCTTTCTTGATTGCTGACTTTGGCTGCCTGTAAACCGTAATTGCAACATCAGGGCAAACCAGCGCGCAGTTTACACAGCCCGTGCAGTTATCTTGAATGAGTTCTGCAAATCTATAACCGTTAATATTTATGCTGCTCGATAAACCGAGGCTTTCCTGCGGGCATGCGGCTATGCAAAGCTCGCATCCTTTGCAAATGTCGCGTTCAATGACAACAGTCCCTCTAATCATAATTTTTATTCGATTATTTATTTAATTATTCAATGCCTTAACTTAAGGCAAGTTATATGCCATGCACTAAAAATTCACTTAAACAAGAGATTAGCTGACTTAGCTTGTCAGATTTAAGAAGGCATCTAAAGATTTTCTTCTATTTCAGAGAATTGATTGATAGTTGGAAAGCTTAAAAATTGTTAAATTTATAAACATTTTAAGCCATCGCACTCTCCAATCTAAATTTAACGGAATTCTTCTTATCATCTACCTTTTTAATGTAGATTGCTTTGAAAAGAGTTATGGTTTACTCCGCCTCGGCAAGCTAAACGAAATAATGGATAAAGAATTAACTAGCTGAAATTAAGAAGTTGTTCGACGGTTCTACGACAATTGTTTTACAGCTCTAAGGCAGTTGTTCGACAGTTGTACTGTCAAACATAAATCTGTTAAGAGTTGTACTCTGCAAACGCCATATTTACAATTGAAATTGCTGAATAACAGCATGCAAATTTGCGTCTGACAGCATAACTATCAACCAACACCATTCCTTTGCGTTGCTTCAGTAATTAATTTATTCTTCCTGAAAAAATCTTTTTGACAAAACTTGATTTTCCCATTATTCCAACACTCCGTTATTCCAAATCGTCTGCATAAGATGAGCAGTTGGTAAAGCTGATATTGATTCCATTTTACCACAAGGTGTTGCAATAAAAATAATGCATGAAATGAAAACTTGCCTTTCGATTAAACATACCACGATGTGGTGCATCACCAATAGCCTCGTATTAAATATGGCATTATTTAAAAGCCGGAATGAAGCAGAACCTCGAAGAGGTTCAATACAAAAAGCCTATTCTTTGCAAAAACAAAATTAAATCGCTTTCAAACTAACCACTTCATGTCAGGTGTAGACAAAGGTGAAGCCGGATGCTCGCGCTTTAACTTATTTAAAATAAGCAGACTGACCTTCGACTCCCAATCTATGACTTCTGATCTTTGCCTCCACTCTTTGCGCTCTGCGCTTTGCCTTTGTCTCTAAATTTCAAACCTGTCTTTTTAACAAACACTTAGTCCAATTTCAAAATAAATTTATTATATTTAACGTGTAAACGATTCATTATAGTTGAATACTAACAAAAAAGGTATATATTAATTAAGATTAATCTATGTATGCAAAATTAACAAATAATAAAAAATTAAATTCGCTCTTACCTGAAATAGAAAAAAGAATAAGAGAATTATTTGGTGATAACGTATTAAAGATTATGCTCTTCGGCTCTTATGCACGGGGAGATTACCATAATGAATCCGATGTTGACATATTTGTTTTGATTAATGACGATGATTTAAGAAAATACAGGAAGTTGCGTGTTAAAATTATCAGTGAATTTTTGATATCACACGAGATATTACTCTCTATTAGAATAATTAACACAACTGTATTTAATAAGTATAAAGATTTTGTACCTTTCTATCAGAACGTCCTGCATGAAGGAATAAGTTTGTATGGATGAACAAAAGATTAGTCTTGCTAAATACAGACTTGAAAAAGCTAGGGAAGAACTCAAAAGTGCAAGACAATCCTATGATAACAAGCTTCTTAGTGTTTCTCTGGGTAGCTCCTATTATTCAATATTTCATTCCGTAAGAATGCTTTTTGCGCTAGAAGGCATCGACAGCAAAACACATAAGGGTGTATCACATTTGTTCAATCTTCATTTTATTAAAACAAAGCTTCTTCCGGAGACGATGAACGAAATATTATCTGGTGCTTTTGAAATGAGACTGGACAGCGATTACGAAGACTTTTACGTCGCCGGAAAAGAAGAGGCAAAGGAACAAATAGACAATGCCGAATTTTTCCAGACCGAGATCCTAAAATTTATAATGCAGCATTATAACGTTGAGTTATAATATCCCGATCTCATTTATAATAAAATAACTATCCTTTTTATGTTATCATTCATTTATTATTAGCATCGGAATTAATCCCTGTGAAAATGTCTAATAAGGAAATAAATCAAGAGAATGGTTGGGATTAGGAAAGTTGATCGCCTTTTTATTTCTCTTGCGGAATAAAATTGAGTTAATCGCAGATTCTGAAAGAAAGAATTTTAACGATAACTGATATACTGAATCTCCTACACATAAATTATTCCGAAGAATCCTATACTCTCTCTTTATCATTAAGTTTCGTAATGCAAGTTCATCTATCAATCCATAGTCTTTGAGTTCTAAGAAAAATGGATCCGATAACAGTTCCTCAATATTGTCAAAATCATCTATCATTTCGCTTGGAAAAATATGCCGGGTCTTTAGTTTTTGCAACAATAAATAGTATTGCTTTCTTGGCATATGTTAGACTTATTTACTTATTTCTTTTCTAAAGCAGATAAAACTTCAAAACCTAAGTCTCAATCAACCAATTCTTTTTACTTTATTTTCTCTATTGTAATCAGCCCGAACCGAAAATTACAACTTCTGCATAAAGCATAATAACGCTTTGCTCTTTGCGACTTACTCCAAAATCTCTTACCCATTTTTCGCATAACTTAACTATACCGACTTCTGATTTCTAACCTTTGCTCTTTGTTCTACACTCTCTGCTCTCTGCCCTACGCTCTATGCCCCCTTTGCCCCCTGCTCTTCCATATCGCCTAAGCAAATTTTAACACCTTGTAGCGCATAAATCGGGCTGAAACCTACCCTATTTCGTATGGTTTTACTAGTCTGTGCTAAACCTAATGCTTACAATTCTTGTTGTAATAATTTTCTAACTTCATTTAAATTTGCATTGGGTGAAATTTGTAAATGCAATGCAATAATACTAGTAATAACAGCGCAGGCAAAGCTATTACCTGATAATTTAACTCTTTTGCCGGATAAAGTGCAAACGTCATTAAATTCCCCTTTTGCTTTACATTCAATGCCTTCATCTTTTTAGAATTCATAGTTAAATATACTTTCAAAGTTTCCAGACTCTACTCCAATAACATTTTCAAATATAGCAGGGAAGCTTGAAGTGTCAACATTAGATTTAGCAGCCACAAGTATCATCCTTCTTCTTCTAGCAATTTCACATATTTTGTATAATGGAGTTAAGGCTTCCTTACGTAATGTGCCTAAGCTGATATTTATTATTTTCAATTCTTTCTTAATTGCCCAATTTATTCCTTCTAATAAAATATTTGGTGAGGTCTCAATATTCTTTCCAAAGACTTTGATTGGATAGATAAAAGAGTCAGGTGCAATACGCAAGATAGTATCCGTGCAAGCCGTTCCATGACCATTTAAATCATTGTCATCTGAAGAAACTTTAAGCAATAATTCATCTTGAGGATTTACAAATCCAATACCTTTACGAACTCGATTGTCAATTAGACTTCGATCCCATCCGCTGTCTATAACACCAATCTTAACGCCTATTCCTGTTGCTGTTCTGATTCTTTCAAGCATATTTTTAGTTCGAATTTCGCAAAAACTTCCTTCAAAATACAATGGTTTGTTAATCATATATTATAATCAGATTAAATTATCTTTCTAAAATAACGAATCAGCAAATCAACAATTTTTCCCGAATCTGTTATGATTTCCCCGTTTACTTTATATTCATTTTTTAGTTTTGATAAATCAGATTTGTCATTATTAAAATTAACCTTGACAGTTACTCTGTACAAACCAGCGTAGCTTTGGAAGTTCCCGTTATTATTGATCTTCTCAGCGCCAATTGAAATTATTGAGGCATTAAAAAGTCTATAATCGTCTTCAGATTGTAAAGCGGTAAGTTTTATTTTTACCTTATCATTAATTTTAACTTTGTTTATGTCGTCTTCTTTAACGAATAAAACAGCGTCCCAATTCTTTGTCTCTGCTATATCCATTAGCTTTGCCCCTTGCTGAAAGTAGCTGTTTGAAAGACCTTCTATACCCTCTGTTAATATAATACCGGCAGCGGGTGACTTAATTATTAAATGTTTTAATTTTTCTTTAATTATTCTTTCCTGCTGTAATAATCCCTTCAATTCAATTTGAAGTTGAGTAAGATCGTAATTAACTAATGATTCTTTTTTTATGTTTAACTTACTAAGTTGTATAGCCGTCTCTGCGGAATGCACATCTGCCATCGCATAGTCCAGAGTAATATTTTCACCCGGGTTATAATTATTTATTAAAGAGTCTGTATTTGCCTTTGGAAAGAAGCTCGAAATCCTGTCTCTGAAAGAAGCTTTAGATTTAATCAGCCCCTCTTCAGCGCTTTTCAATTCGAGCTCATTCTGTGTTTTACTAAATGCTGCATTTTTAATCTTCTGGTTGAAGGCATTTTCATCGGAAGATATTTGGGACTGAATGTCAAAAAGGCTTTTCTTTAATTCTAATGAATCAAGTATAACTAATACCTCATTAACCTTTACTGTGTCTCCGCTTTTAACTAAGATTTTATTTATCAATCCGCTTTCCGGCGAACGTAAATGAATTATTTTTGAAGGAGATAAAATACCGTCGGCGCTTATAGATAGATTGGTTTTAATAGTGAATAAAATAATCGTGGCTGCTATTACAAAAGAAATTATTATTAGAAATGTAATGCTGACAGATTTATTTACGAGGCGGATAGGAAGCGTTCGCTTTATTTCTATTTCAGGAAGTGAAAAAATATTTTCTTCATTAATTTTATTGCTATTCATATTCACTAATATTTAGCAAAGATTCATTTCTATTACTACTGTCGAAATATATTTTCCTGTAATATTCACATCGCTCTACCAATTCATTATGTGAGCCGTAATCCAGTACAGTTCCATTTTCAAGCAGACAAATTTTATCCGCAAGCGCAGCAGATGTTAGTCTATGGGTAACAAAGATTATCGTTTTATTTCTTTCCTCATGGAACAAATCTCTTAAAATTTCTGCTTCGGTTTTCAGATCGATATTCGATGTTGCTTCGTCAAGAATAATTATTGGTGTATCTCTTATTATTGCCCTTGCAATTGCAAGCCTTTGCCGCTGACCGCCTGAAAGACTGGCACCCCATTCAGCTATTGGTGTGTTAAGCCCTTGCGGCAAATCATTAATAAGTCCATCTACTCTTGATATTTCAATTGCCCTCATAATCTTAGCATTGTCAACATATTCGAGACCGATATTAAGGTTATCTAGTATAGAACCTCTAAACATGCTGAACTCCTGCCAGATAACAGTAACCTGTTTCCGTAAATCGGAAAGCGGAATTTGCGAAATCGGTTTTCCATCATATAAAATTACTCCATTATCCGGAGTTTCCATTCCAATCAGCAAGCGTATTAGTGATGTCTTCCCGGATCCGCTTGCCCCGACAATTGATACTATTGACTTGTGTTCAATGCTTAAGTTTAAGTTTCGTAGTATTTTTATATCTTTATTGTATCCAAAAGTTAATTCCCTTACTTCAATATTTCCTGTTAATAAAAATTCTACTTCTCTATTCTCCTTAATTGAATTGTTCGGTGTAATTTCAACAGGAGAATCTAAATACTCGAACATGCGGTTTAAACTAATTGCTGATTGCTGAAAGTCTGAAAACAACCCTATGAACTGAGATAAAGGGTTATATAAATAACCTATATATGCTGTAAATGCTATATAATCGCCTAATGTCATTTGGTGTGAGAGTATAAACGTCCAACCGAGCCAGGTAAACAAAGCAGTATTAAGAGCACTTAATATTCCGTTTGATAGACCCAGTACCTGGCCCATTCCGCCTGCCTTTAGCTGAATCTGCAAGGCATTTTCCATTTGCCTTTTTGATTCGGAATATACATGATGCTCAAGAACCATCGCTTTAAGCGCACGTATGTGTGTCAACATTTCAAATTGGAATGCGTTTAGTTCGGCGTAAGCCTCTGCAGATTTTTTCCAGTATTTTCTCAAAAATTTTCCGGTTAAGGCAATTATAGTTAAGGTAATTGGTAGACTTATTAGAGCCGCTATCGCTAACTTCCACTGTAATACAAATAAAAAGGGAGGGACCAAAATCAGATAAATACCGTTTACAAAAATTGTCTGCATTACCTTATTTACAGAGCCAAGCGATTTACTAACATCGCTAAAGCGGCTCATTATTTCTCCCACACGGTGCTCATCAAAGAATCTAACTTTGAGATGTTGAAGGTAGTTAAAGAATAAAAGGCTAACAGAATTGCTCAACCTTGAGTTTATATAAAGATTAAAATATCCCTGTATAGTTCCAATTATTGTTGAAGCAATACTAGTGGCAAGTATACCTGCAACTATAACTTGCATTAATGTGGCATCTTGTGTTGGATATACTTTGTCAATCAGTAATTTGCTAAAATACTGCATAATCATCCCGATGATTCCGATTATTACCCCAAGTAACATACCCTTAATTAATTTCCCCCAATAGGACCTTACTAAAAGAAATAGTCTTTTAAACTGCTGAAACGACTCCTTAAGTTTTGGTATTTCATTATACATTTCAAATTGAATTAAAATTTGACAATAATATTTTTTTGACTTTTTCAGGATCAGAATTTGGGAATGCTTGTAAAACTAATGATATAATACCGGTAATATGCGAAGCTGCTAAACTGCTTCCGGATCTAAAGACCGATTTTCCCATTAACCAATTAACTCTTTGCCAATCACCTTTTGCAATTAACTCTACAGAATTGTTTTGCCTGAAATTATATCCATACTTACAATCGATTTTACCTGATGTCACCCCTAAGACATTGTCAAAATTTGCAGGATAAGAATATTTCCCTTCTAAATTTGTTGCAGCTGAAACTATAATAATATTTTTGTCATAAGCATACTGGCAAATGTCATATAGCTTTTTAACTTTATTAAAATCCTCATAAACTCCTAAACTTAAATTTATTATATGAACACCTTCTTCAATAGCATAATTCAATGAATTCAATAACAATTTATAGCTGGCAATTAATTCAAGATCAAAAATTTTGATAATCAATAATTCGGATTCCGGAGCCTTCTCGCTAATAATACCAGCACATGCAGTGCCATGTCCTATTTTATCTTTACAAATTTCATCAGCCTTATATGTTATGGAAGTAATAGTAAAATCCTTGCTGGAAACAATATTTGGAAGATAGTGACATTTATCTAATCCACTATCAATTATAGCTACCTTTATTCCTTTACCATTATATTTAGCAAAATCTAGTGAATATTTCGAATTCATTTTACATTTTCGTATATCTTCCTATATAAATTAAGATAATCTTCTGGTTCTTTTAATTCCCCATATTTTATTCGATCTATATTTTCTTCAAGATATTTTTGTGCAATTCGCTTTTCTTCTTTTGTACCAATCCAATAAATTCCGACTTCATTAAGAAATTTTATTTTAGGTAATGACTCTTTCCAAAGAATATCCCATTGAGATTTACTAAGTACTTGTCGGTTTGCTATCTTTGATCCGATTCCCATTAAATATAATTCTGACTTTATTTGATTGTTGTCAAAATTCTGATAATAAAGATCATACATATCATCTTCAAACTTTTTAGAATCTAGCCTTACTGCTCCATTATATACATTATTATTTATCCAATTTTGCCACTGACTTACAGTATTAAAATTTTTGCCTGTGATAAGTCTTAATGATTGCTGTGCTATGTTATAATAGCCTTCAGCTAAATACCCTGGAAAATATTTTTTTAGAAACTGCATCTTTTTAATGTCGGCATTAATTACATTAATGCTAAAAAAATTTCCAAGGCTATGACCTCGTATTTCACTACTATCGTGTCTTAAAATAAATGCATCATAATTCTCAGGTTGAAGGTTCTTCCAGGGAATATACCGGCTATAAACAAAAATGTCACAGGCATTTGTTGCAAAAAACGGTGCATTAAATATCGTCTGTTGTGCAACTTCATATTGATTTATTGACAAAACTTGCCCATCACCAAATTCTTGTTTAAGATAATGAGCCAAATAATATCCATATGCTTCATTATTAGGTAATATATCATACAAATTTTTATTGACGTAGTTTTTGATAAGATGAAGGTTTCCATAAAATATTATAGCTTTAGCACTCTTATGTTGAATTAAAAAATTAATGATGTTTTTAGCTGAAATACTATCCCTTTTATCGACAAAAAGTTTTGAACCTTCTAACTCAGAATAACTCAACATTTTAGGCTGATCAAAAATATTACCGTCTTCTCCGCCAAATATGTCGAAGTTAATTTTAGCGTTATCTTTATCTTCATTAAATTGCTTTATTTCATTCTCAAACGACCTTAAATTCGAACAGAATTCAAGCCACTCTAAGGAATTATAAGGCAGCCAATATTTAAGAAATGGCTCCCAGTCTCCACTGGATATAAATCTTTTAAGAACAGATACCTCCTGTGTATCTGCTTCTAAGATTAAGACAACATTGTAATTCTTCGATTCGCCATTCTTAATTTTTACAAGCCACTCATCAAGTAATGACATCAAGCTTTCATATGAAGCAGGAGAACTATGCATAAAATCGCCAAGCATAGCTATTCTTTTATTTGCAAGTTGATCAATAATATAAGAGTTAGGTTTTGTATAAAACTTTTGCTTGCTATGATAACAATTTGTGAAAAGAAGAGAAATAATTATTATCAAAAGAACTTTTATTCCTTTATTCTTCTTTGGAAGAATTGTTATACGCTCTAAAAAAGGTGAATTTTCTAAAATTGAATGTGGATTATTTTTTGACTTCATCGCAATTACTTTCATGGAAATTAAATTCGTAAAAAAATCAAAGTCTGATTTAACTATTAAAATGAAAGATTACTAATCAATAAGTAATAATTTATTTTAAATTCTAAATAAATCTTTTAGCTGCAACTTATTATTAGCTTTTAGTTATAGTTAGACCTTTTATTTTGGGGAAAGTATAATTTATTAATTAAACTCAACATATGCTAAGTTCACAATTTAGCTTTTCATTCTTTGGATATCTTTTGTTTATCATGAATCTCTTTTACTTATGAGTTTATTAGTAAATTGGAAAGATGGTACCATTAGCACACTCAGGCTTTAGGTCAGGGTTTAAAAGCTTTCCAATTAAAAAAGTATCAACTGCTTCTGAATTATTTGAAGTCGTAGCGTTCATAATAAAGCAATCACAAGTTGGCCCACCTACAAATTCATTTTGAATTTGAAAATCATTAATTGTTTTAAAATTTAATGGAACTAAAACAGGATTGGAATTTTTCATAATTTTTTCCTAACAATTTTGTTAATATGATTATAATTTATGCTTGTCTTAATAATATTGAGCTTTACTTTAATATTATTCAATTTTGCTAAAGAGTAATAGGCTGCTGATATAAAGTTTTTTGCGGAAACAACTTATCTAAATTGACAGTTTTAGCTTTTCTAAGTTTATTATAAAGATAAATTACAAATTCAACCATCTCTTTCGCTTTATTACAAGTTCGGGATGGTTCAAATTCATCGTCTAATTCATTGTACATTGCCGACTGGGCAATACAGCCAGTAGTACAAATATTTTTTGCCCAGCAATTTTCACACTTTTTTAAATGCTTTACAAATAATTCACCAAACTTTTCCAATTTAATTTTATCTATACCTTCATCAAGATTTCCAATTACATATCCATCCAAGCCAACAAAACCCTGGCAAAGAGAAATTTCTTCATTAGATAAAACACTTATAGCTCTCCCCGCTCCGCACCCCTTTGAACGTAGATTTCTATTATGTATCCTTTCTAATAAACTTATTGTAGTATATATTGTCGGCGTATGCCCATATTTAATAATATTATCTATCATTTCATTACTTATTTCTTTCCACTCTTTCATATAATTTTCATGATTTTCTTTTGTCATCTTAAATTTCTTTGTATTCAAAAAAGCACTCTCTCCGGTATGGTTTGCCAAAACTTCTTCCGCTCCTATTTTCCATAATTCTCTTACTTCTCTTTTTAATTGTTTTCCGTATGGTATAGACGCTTGAATAGATATCCAACTTGAGTATTTTTTGTACTTTTGTAATCCGTTTATTACACGTTCGTAAGAGCCATACCCATTTTTAAATACTCTATTTTTGATTGTGTATTTTCCTACTTCCATCAATACTAAATCGGACATGGATATTATTTTTTACAAACCATTCTGCAATCTCCTCACTCATTAATGTTCCGTTTGTATTTAAAGAATACTTAGGTTTTAAATCAGTTTCATTCTTTATATATTCAACCACATATTTTATTATTTTGAAGTTTAATAATGGCTCGCCTCCTACAAATAAAATCATTGGGTCTCTTATTGTTTGAGGAAGTTTATTTTTTAAAAACTCGACAGCTTTTTTTGCTGTTTCTCTTGTCATCATATAAGAATTATTTTTATTTCCAAAATGTCCATATTCGGCAGAACAATACTTACATCTAAGATTACATTCTTGTTATATTACCAAATTTAGTCCGCTTAACCATATATTGTTTCCGTCATAAGGATTCTGATATTCATCATAAATTCTAATAACCTCAGAGGATGTTTCTTTGAGTATTTTCCATTGTATCAAAACTTTAATTGATTCATCAATATCTTCAGATGAAAATTCATTTTTTAGTTCAATTTTAATTTTATTCGGATTTATAGTGTTAGCATAGTTTAAAATCCTAAATATAACATTAGAAACTTCACAGCAATTCAAGTTTCTAGAATTAATTAGAAAATACTGTTTATTTATTTCAAAAACATGAATTTCATTTTCGTTATAATAGTACATTCTTCCTTCTTGGGTGGGTTAGTCCTAATATAGATCTGCTAGCTAATTCCTTTGTACGTTAAAATTGCTAAAATAGAAATATATTTATAATCCTGGATCCAATATTTGCATATTGTAAAGACATCCAGATTCTGCTGAATCAATACTACAAGATGAACAAACATTTGTTTGAGTAACACATCCTCCCATATTACAGCCCGCTCCAATTCCCACTGTACAATCAGTGCAGTAATAACCTGCATTTTGATAATTTGAACAATCTCCATTAGCAGAACAAACGGCTAAGCAAGGTCCGCCTGGGTATTGAAACAAAACGCTTGGCGAACAAGTCGACCCACTTCCTCCTCCGTTTCCACCTGTTGTCGTAAAGGTGCCTTCAGAGCATGATGGTGGTAATAAATGTCCAACAACTTTAATAAATTCTTCCTCATCAGAAAAATTTAAAGGTGAAATAAGCGTTTTAGAATTTTTTGTTTTCATATAATATCTCTTTGTTTTTTAGAATCTGATCGTGAACTTATCCATTCAGGTCTTTTTCAGCAATACGGAAAACCGGACAAATAAAGAAAATTAAAAAAGTCCGGTTTTCCGGACAATTGAATTACCATTTAGTAAAATCATTATTCAGATAAGTATTTGCTGCTTGTTATTTTTATGGTGGTTCATAAAAGATATTAGTTTCTATATCTTTCTATTCCTCTTTTCCAGCGACGTGTCTTCTTTTAGCGGAAACTCTAGGAGATATTTTATTTCATCCCTGTTCTCAATTGCGAAATGAGTAAGTTCATCAGAATAGATATTAAGTGCATGTTCAATCCTGCCTTTAGCTTTCTCAACGGCATCTATCGTCATATAAAGTTTCTCTGTAATACTGCGATTCTTCCATCCCTCCGCAATTTCTTTTAAAACTTTCAACTGACAATAGGTAAGCCTACTTAAAGGATGAGCAATGAGGTATTTATTATATTCCCTAATTTTATTTTCTATTGATGGATCGACATAATTATTTCCCTCAAACAATGGCTTAACGGCTCCAGCTAAAGATTCTTCATGCAGCAATCCCAATACTGACTTGTCTCTTAAGCGTCTAAGGTAAAGAATATCTTTGCTTCTTGTGTAAAGTATGACCTTACTCCCGAAATTCTTATTAACTACCTTTTTGCTCTCATTTTTTGTTGGCAAATTCAGATTCCTCGTCGCTATGTTCAACAAAGACTCTCCAATAACTTTATCATCGTTATCATCCAGGATTATCAAATCATAATTATCAATACCGGAGTTTTCGCAAAGCAACCCATATGGATTCTCTGCGTTTATATCTAAAAATTCTTTTTTATCAAAGCTAATAGCATCATCCGGGAAAAGCATCATTATTGCAGATGCTATCAAAGGCATTGCAGATACAATTAGTCCACGAATCTTCTGCTTAACTGTACCTAATGCATGTCGATCAATTCCAGCATTATTTATTTTTAGTTCATTCTCGAGAGGAATGATTAGTCTTTCATTTTCACTTCTTGCCCAAATGTGTCCGCTTATTAATGCGTTTACCTTTTCGGCACAATATGTTTTCTCGATGATTACTAAGCTTAAAATATCTAAAAGCTTTTTATATACACATAGTGCGGAGTTGCCCGCTTTTTCTTCCTCAGTATTCCATTTACGTTCCGGCAGACTGAAATTTAAAAAGTTTTCAGAATTTAAAGATGATAGCTCACTGATTTCTGATCTCTTGCCTTGTTGCTGAGCTGTGAGGTTGAGCTTGTCGAAGTCTTGTCTGCCCCGGCTTATCGGTGATCCGAGCACTGACTTCTGACTACTGACTACTTGCGCCAGAGGCGCATCCGCCTTCGGCGGAGACTTCTGCTTTCCACCCTCCCGCTTCCCATCTACAACAACCGACGACCTGCCACCAGCTTGCAAAGCTTCCCTCAACGGCGTTTCTTCATCATGAAGTATGGCATTAACTTCTAATTGTTTAAGTTTAGCCAAATATTCCCCATCATGGCTGTTAGTGTAAACTATCGTTTTAATGTTGCTAAGTCTAAAACAGGAATGCAAATTATTTTTGAGCTTAAGGGTTTGTTTTTTGCAGAAAGAAAGATCTTCTATGAATACAACATTATTATTTTTTTGGAAAGAGGAATCATGGCAAAAATAATTTAACGCGGAATCACAATCTTTGAAACATCCCTTGACAGAAGTTCCAATTTCTTCTGTCAGAATATTTTTTATCCCCTGACGAAATAAATTATTCCCCGATATTGTGTACAAAGCAATCTGCGAAATTTCTCCCATGAGCATTCCCTTATAAAACTAAAATAAAAATACTCCATTTTTCCCATTGTTCCAATACTTCATTACTTCAGTTGATGTTAAACTGTTATTTTACTCCCTTCACCTCAATCTTCTCCGGCTTGCTGTTCCCATTCACCTCCGGGTAATACATTAAATAAGCCTGCGCCGGAGTTATATTAAAGCTGCCCGGCATCTGCGCTTGGATGATATACGAAAAATTCATTTCCTTTCTAACGTTCGTTACAAAGAAAGATACTTTGTTGTCATGGTATTCTCTGTCTGCATAGTATCTCGGAAAAGGTATGATAATATTTGCTCTGCTCTGAGGATCTTCATTTTGATTTTCAATCTCGAAATTGTTTTCATCCTTTACCGCTTCAAAGCCGGACGGAAGCATGTCTTCAAGTATAAAATATTTAAGATCGTTTTCGCTGCATTCAACATGAGTCTGCACTAAAATGTTTTGCCCTGATTCAACTTTACCGTCTAATTTATGTTTTACATAAACAATTCTATCGCCTCTGTTCACCGGCTTAAGGATAAAATAATTTCGGGTTACTAAAAATTTATCCTTATCCGGTTTAGGCTGCACATCGGGTGAGTAATATTCATTTGTACCGGAAAAATAAACCTTGCCTTCACCGGTTTTAATAATTTTGATTTTGTTATCGCCGTTAGTAAACAGCTTTGTATCTATACCGCTGACGGTAATTGTCGGACTGTTTTCAAAAACATCAGCCTTCGTGAACTTCTTCTCAAATTCTTTTTTATTATTTACAAAGACTTCAACATTGAAATCAGGATTCAGTTCCTGCGTTGACTTCAGGTAATCCGTAATTCCGAAGATTACGCTTGCAGTTTCCTGCGTCGACCTCCATGAGAAACCCTGCTTCTGCAGCAGCAGCCATCGCACTGCCTTTGCAGCAAGCGGAAGATTATCTTTATCCAGCATCAATGCTTTTACTGCAAAAGCAGTTGTCTGCACTTTATCATTCTGCCATGAGTAATGCCAGGTCTTCCCGCCCCAGTAAGTTAATCCGTTTTCATCGACAACAGATTCTTTAATTCGGTTCAACACTCTGCTAACCAAAGCCGGCTCGTCAAAGTTATTGAAAGTTAGTGCAAGCAGGGATAATGCGTAAGGATTTAATTCTTCTTTAAGAAGTTCATTAGCAATCTGTTTAAACTTACCGGAATTCTCTTTCTCTAATTCCATTGCTGTTGATAGCGAGTAAAGCATGTACGCGCGTGTCGTGAAGTTTAGGTTTCCGAAATTCTCTATCTGATAAATCAGATTATCTATGCCTCTTTTGAAAGAAGGGGTATCGACTTTATAACCGGCTTCCCTGGCAAGACTCATCCCGTAAATAACGTAAGCAGTCATGTAAGGATTAGTCTCATCATTGGTCCACCATCCCCAGCCGCCGTCGCCGTGCTGGAAGTTGTAAAGCTTGTTTAAACCCGCCGCAGCCATCTTCGGCAGTTCCTCTATTGTTTTTGAATTCAGAGGAGCACCGATTTCTTTGAAGGTTTTCGCAACTATAATCGTCGGTAAGAACCTGCTCATCGTTTGCTCAACACAGCCGTATGGATAGCCTGCCAAATCATCAAGCGATTTTAATATTGTGCCGGCAAGTGAAGGCGCGGCAGAAAAAGAAAGCTTCGCAGTCCTTAAATCAACATCGGAAGGAATATTGAATGTTAATGTCTTTGTCCCGTCTTCGGAATAATCCGAAACGACAGACTCAATCTTCTTAATTCCATTTGGAAGGATTGGAACTTTTATCTCGACTGCGTCTGACTCCTCATTCGTCAAGGCTTCGGCTTTTAATTTTGCTTCACCGATCGGCTCGTCAACTTTAACTTTCCAATCAATTCTTACTTCTGAATCCTTTGCGACTTTGATTTCGTATGAGCGCTTACTGCCGTTATTCAAGTTTAAGTCAGAATTATTTTCACCGGAAGAAATTCTTGAGCCTGTTACCTTTAGATTTCCCGGCGAAAAGGTTACCTTCACCAGCTTCTCTTCGCTTAAATAATTATGAACGATAGTTGAGACTGTTATCTCATCATCTTCTCTAAAGAAGCGCGGCGCTTCAAGTCTTACTAACAAATTTTTCTTTGTAATTACCGTTCCCGTATTCTGCCCGACTTCGGAATTCTTCGTAATTCCTCTTACAGTCGTTCTCCAGGTGGTAAGATTATCCGGCATCTTAAAGCTGATTTCGGCTTCACCATTCTCATCCGTAACAACGTCAGCTTTCCAGAAAGCTGCATCGGCAAAATCCTTTCTTACCTGCGGCTGAACGAACTGCAGCAGTGATTCATTTGAAGTTTTCAACTGCACGCCTTGAACCGCAGCAGCAGAAAAATCAACGACTCCTGCTCTTCGAAGAATTCCCGGCTGAATATCGAATCTTGGCGGTTCGGTAATAATGTTTTCATAATTACCGAGATTTATATTCTGTCTAGAATTACTTTCGACAGAAATTTTACCGGCAGAAATTATATCTCCGTTATCAAGGAGTGCAAGTAATTCGTATTGACCTTCTTTAATATTATTGAATGAGAAATTGCCGCCGGTATCTACCGGAGATTTATAAAAGAAAGAATCGCTGCTAAGCAAAACATAAATGTTATCAAACTTTACTTTCCCTTTTATGGTTTCCAGCTTGCCGGAAAGAGAACCTTTTCCTTCCGGGCTTACATCTTTTAAGCTTAGTTTCTCGTCTGCTAAAGTTTTAATCCTGCTTGAGCCGCTGTAATAAATATTATTGAGCGAGCTGTAAGTCTGAATATTTGAATATACCGGTGCATAGAAAAATGATTTGATGTCAGGTGTTTCGTCCGGCTTAATTGCGTAAATGCTTTCATCAACAACACCGACGGACAGCTCCGTATTCTTTACCGGCTTTCCTTCGTTATCGGTAACAAAAATTTTGTAGCTCGCTTCTTCTCCCGGCTTGTAGTTTTCTTTTGAAGGTCTCATGGCAATGTTAAGAAACTTATTCTTATCTAAAACTCCTACCATCTTTGTTGTTGTAAACAACTGCCTGTCTTTTATATATGCTGCTGAGATGTTGAAGCTTGGCGAATATTTCCCGGTAAGCTTCAGCTTAATTGTCGCTTTGCCTCCTTCAACATGCTTTACTTCGTATCCTAAAAAAGAATTGGCTTCGTATGTAAGAAGGACATCCGCGTTATCCTGAGGAATAAAAATGTACGCAGTAAGACTGTCGCCGGCTTCGTATGTATCTTTGTCTGTCACAATCTCTAACTGCTTCCCGCCTTGATTATATTGACTACCTTCACCGATAAAGAAAGAATTTTGTGCTGTTATCTTTCTGCCTTTTTCATCGAAAGCAGTAACGATATAATTGTAATTGCCGGGATAAAATCTTCGGGGAAGAAAAGTAACAACGGCACGTCCGAACTTATCGGTCTGTCCGTACAAAGTATCGCTCATCGGCAGATAAGATTTCCCTTCTTCATATTGAACCGGATAATTTACAGCAACCGAGAATTTAGTCTGCACCGGCTTGTTTTGAAAATCAGATGCATTGACACGTAGATCAAAAGCACCGCCGTTTGAGAATCGTTTGTCCGGCGAAGTTGAAAGTGTAAAGCTTCCTCGTGTAACATTAATTTGAGCCGAGCCCGAAACGGTGTTTCTTGAATTATCCGTTACTTCTGCCTCAAAGGTGTAAATGTAATCAGCGGATTTGTCTTCATCAATTTTATAGGTGAAGTTGTATTTACCATCCTTATTTAGCTCGCCGGATTGCTGGCTTATTAGCTGGCGGTTCATAAACGGAACATAATAATTCTGTGCAAAAGGTTTGTAGAACCATGAATATTCCTGCCAGTACCACCAGGGTCGCCAGATATTCTGCTTGAAGATTTTTACTTCGACTTTCCCGGTAGTAACCGGCGCACCAAAATAATATTCTGCCGAAACAACTGCATTGACAGTATCACCTCCGGCATAATGCTTTTTACCGGTTTCAACTTTTACCAGGTATTCGGGCTTTTTGTATTCCTGAACTTCGAATGAACCGGAATAAAATCCGCTTACGCTGCGAAGCTGGATTGAATACATCCCAAGCTCTGCTTCCTTATCAAGTTGAAAGCTTCCGGAAAGTGAACCGAACTCGTCCGTGATAAGAGTGCCGGAATAAATTTCTTGGTTCCTTGGTGATTTTATTTTTGTTTCGAACTTTTCTCCCGGAATATTTGAAAGTCTGCCGCCAGTTCTATCTCTAAAAATTGCTTTAAAATAAACCTGCTGACCAGGACGGTAAACAGGCTGGTTTGTATAAACGTAAGCTATTCTGCTTTCCATTTCCCGGTTTATGAAAAAGTAAGGATTACTGAAAATGGTTTCTCCGCCGGATTCCGCCATCAGCAGAATGTTCTTATCTTTTATAGAAGACGAATCATCAATATTAAATAAAACCAATCCGTCTTTGCCGGAAGATTTGCTGCCGACAAGTTTTCCATCATCAAACAAACTAAACTTTGCCTGACTACTCGCAGCTCCTGATTTTGCATCGACAACCAAAGCTAAAATCTGACTGCCTCCGTCTTTGTAGATCATCGCAAGCTTCGAAACGGAAATTCCGCAGTAAGCAACCATGCCGCCGGTTGCTGCCTGCAGAATATAAGTGCCGGGATCGTCAATCTTACCGATACTTACGCTTCGGTTGGAATAGTTTGTGTTTGTCCTATTAAAAACCGTATCCCACTGTTTTATAAGTTTCGTGTAGCGGAGAAGGGCTTCACCGTCTTTTCCCCAAATATCAAAATTGTAGCGAAGGTTGTTCCTGTTTGCAAGCGAAATATATTTAAGCGGATCTTCAATCCGAAATAACTTAAAGTGAAATTCCTTTGCTTCATTCGATGCGGAAAAAAGATTAACCGAAACGTAACTGCCGGGCTCAAAGACGGTATAATTATAAAGATTAAATCTCTCTTCAACCTGGTTGTCTTTTAGACTTGAACTGCCTAGAATGAAAGGAAGTAATAAAAGTAAGCTAAAGCTAATGATTTTATGTTTTGCCCGCATAAATTTTCCCGTAATCATTTTTGAAGATTGAGTTTGCAAATCTGCATCCGTAAATTAGTATAATTTTCAATTGAATTCTCTGTAATTATCGGAAAGTGAACTACATTCAAATCTTACATCTAACATCCCGAATTTAGGTTATTCCTAAAGAAAGGTATCCATTCAGCTTTAATCTTTTGTCATGTCAAATCTGTAGTGCTGAATAGGTTGTTCTAGAGTTTAACTCCGGAACATGAGCCTGCGCGAGAGTTAAACTCTCACACTACCATTTCATACGACATCATATTTTTGACAAGATTCTAGGTTGAATTTTAACTATGAACCCCAATCCTTATATCATTTACTTCAAAGCTTACCTTTCAATTTATAAATAAGGATTGACTATTTGAGAACTTTGAAGATTACCAAAGTAATTTCTCCCCCTTCAGAACTTCATAAATCGGATATCCCCAATCTCTGCCTTAATTTAGTTATTTTAAAATCCCAAACTTCCTCATTCCATTGTGAAGTACCTCCTGCTATCAACCTCATACCCTTTTTTAGTTATAGATAAATTATCAGCTCACGTTACGCACATGTCATGCTGAACTTGATTCAGCATCCCCAAAATGCTGAAAATTGAGATTCCGAATCAAGTTCGGAATGACAAAGTAAATTAGATCCTTAATTGTGCGTAACGTAAGTTATCAGAAGGGCAGTACTAGGACCTAAAGTAATTTCCCACATAAAAATCGACCATTTTACCTTTAAGGTCGGATAGTTGGATTTTCCCGGATTTCTCCCAAATGAGCTCCGGCTAATTGATCTCACTTAGCCTGAGCCTTAATTTTGGATTAACGATGTTATGTTTAATTAACCAAAGAGGTGCATTTGAAGTCATTAACAAAAGTTCTGGTAATATCAGTAATGATCTTACTGGTTGGATTTACCATTGCGACAAACGAGGCAAATACAGAAACATTACCAGCAAGCAAAACTCTAGTTACTTCTGTTAATAATGACGTCAATTCTATCAATACGCAAACGTCAATTGTTAATTATATAGACAAAGGAGATATGGTAGCTTCCTGGTATGGTCCTCATTTCCATGGTAAAACTACGGCAAACGGTGAGATTTTCAATCAGATGGCTTTTACAGCAGCCAGCAAGAGTCTTAGGTTCGGTACTCTCTTGAAGGTAACAAACCTAAGAAACGATAAGTCGGTTATAGTAAGGATCAATGATAGGGGTCCATACATTAGCGGACGACAGTTGGATCTGTCAAAAGCCGCTGCTCAGGCTCTCAATATGCAAAGAAGAGGTGTTGTCAGGGTAAAGGTACAGCAGCTCAGCCTGAAGGGAGTAAATTTCCCGGTAATTACTTTGAATTAAATAGATTAATCTAAATTCTCTCCATGTTTATCCCGTCCCGATCATTTTGGGACGGGATTTTTTTATTATTATGACTTCACCTAAAGAAATTTCAATATAAATTCTTAAATTAGCTTTGGATTTTATTTCTATTGATGCTCGGTATTCTTAATCTTAATCGGAATCTTACTCTTGCTCGAACAAAATCCGATTAGGATTTCCGCCTGAGGCGGATCAGCCATTGGCTGAAAGAGTAAGATTAAGAATAGATTTGCAAAACTAATTTTATTACATCTTATGAAGAAACTTAACCTCGGCTGCGGCAAGGACTTAAAAGAAAGCTACGTTAACCTCGATATCGTCGATTACGGCGGAAATATGATTCACGATATAAATTCCTTTCCTTATCCTTTTGAAGATAATACCTTTGATGAAGTATTCGCTTCCCACGTACTTGAGCACCTTGACAGTTTTCATAAAACCGTAACGGAGCTTTACCGGATAATTAAGCCTGACGGTCTTCTCATCGTTTACGTTCCGTTCTTCTTAAATACCAAATATTTTGGTGAACCGGACCATAAGATTCCATTCTCTATCCGCAGCTTTGACAACTACGAGTATATTGGTAACCGAAAGCTGAAGTTTTACGAGAAGTGGAAGTTGAATCACCGGACTAATTATGAAGGCAAAGCCCAATTCGAAGTTCTGGAAAAGAGGTTTATTACCTCTCACTTTGCCCCGCTTAAATGGATGGACTTCTTTTTGAACTTAGAACCGGTAATGTACGAAAGGTTCTGTGCCGGTATTTTCTCACCGGAAGAGGTTTACTTTAAGCTGAGGGTTGTTAAGCAAATCAAATGATTCGAGCTTCTTACCTTACTCACCTTAAGTAGATTCAATAGAATTGGAGACTGTTCGAAAGGTAATTTTCTATTTAATAATCAGCGAAAATCAGCTTGATCAGCGCAATCCGCGTTCCATTTTTTTTAAAAATATTACTTTTTAGTCAGTCTCGTCTATAAGTTTATCCTATCTCTGCAATTTCATTTTTAATTTTTTGAGCTTGACATTACCTACATGTTTTTCTATGTTGAGCCATTTATTTTTGGGGTAATTAGGTGAAAAATATCAGGGTGCTATTTCGTTCTGTTCAGCCATCTCTTTTGGCTGCAATTATCAGCATCTTAAATGCCGACCCGTTTATACTTGCCGACGTTGATTCTTATGAGAATTTAAATAAACAAACTCAAAAATATAACGTTATTGTTTATGATGATAATGCGTTGTCTAAAAATGAGGAGTTGGTATTGATGAATAATGTACATGACAATAATATGCCCCGCAGAATACTTTATACTTCAATCGTAGATAAAGATTACCTTAACCAATTTATTTATGCTGGAATTGATGGAATAGTAAGCCAGCGCGCAAACCCGTCAGTTGTTAAGGAAGCAATTAAAAAAGTTTCTGCTGGAGAAATATATCGCTGCAAGGAAGTAGAAAAAGTCTTATGTAAAGCTTCAACTGAATATGCTGCATTAAGTAAGATTGAAAACGAGGTGCTTTCTTACGTCGTTAAGGGATACAGCAGTAATGAAATTGCCGAGCAGCTATTCATTAGTCAAAGGACCGTAGAGAAACATAGGCAAATGATTAATAAGAAACTCTGGAGAGTAAATTCCAAATAACAAATTCCAATTGCAGCTGGGCTTACAAGAAAATTTCTCTGTAGATTTTCTATAATTACAGCAGCATTTTATTCCCAACGACCTACAGATAACCTCCATCCACCAAATAGTGTACGTAAAAAAATTACGTATCCCCAATAGTTGACCGGAAATAATTATCTCTCTAATTTTGCAGAGTTGTAGTAATGAGGATCTTGTTACTACTCCATCATTGTCAAAAAATAATTTAAATACTATGAGAAAGACTACAACTGTAAGTACGACTCCAATTAGTACAATTGATACTGTTATTACTTTACCTTTAAGTAAAAAAACAATAGCTGTTAAAAAAGGTTACCCTGCCGATAAAATTGCTTTGCTGGACGATTATCTTTCAAAACATAATATTTCAAATAAACCTGCAACGATAGTTCCTTACGCAGGATATTATCAACACACCGAGTCCTATTGGGAATTGGAGAATCAATATGAACCAGCAAACGGGAGAACTTTGGGTATCTGGCAAAACAACTGGATAGCGGATACTACATTATATAATTTAGGTTTTAGAGAAATTGATATTTATGATGCAAATGACAGGGATGCAGCATATAATGCTGGATTTGCTTATCAAAATATGATGTTCATGAATGTTAAAAATGATGTAGAATATAATGAAAGTAGATATGATGATGTCAATACTTCAAGTACACCAATTACTAGATGTTATATTGATGAACCTTATGACAGTGAAAACAAAAATGGCGACAATCCTCAATGGAGCGTAGATAATGTACTTTCATATGTTGCCTTTTTACAGAATCATTCTGCAAATTTATTTATGTCAAGCTTCAAGGAGTCTTCTTTTTGGAATATGTCTCAAACTTTAAATAGTTCAAGTAATACCTACGTAATGTGCGATCAATATCAAACGAATGTAACCAGTGATTTAACTTATTGGAAAGAAAGTTTTGGCTCAAGGAATATTTCTGATTGGATGAGCTTATATACTAATTATTCTAACAGCGGTTATCCTGATTTCAGCACAATGTTTGGTGCAATAAATAATCTTGGAATAACTGATGTATGGTTGTATGCAGACGAGGGTGCTAATTTGGATCATTTACAACAATTTAGCTATGCCGCATGGGCAAACGCATGGCTATCTAGATTAGAAAAACATCTTGTAATTGTGTACCAATGTTCCGGCTTAGGCTGCAGTTGGCCTGATGGTGGAACATAGACCGTTTATACAGCTTACTATGATGCCCAACAATGGGTAAATTATTAAATGAATAATATAACAAAGATATTAATCTTGTTTTGCTTTATCACAGGTATTTTACATTCTCAAACTTTTCAATTAGGCCTAAGATCGGAATCTACCTGGTATCAAACAACGGCGTTTTATACTGAGTCTGTGCCTTTGTCTCATATTTTTATCACAGTCGGATTACATGAGGAAAATATATCTCTTTTAAATGATCTTACTGAAGAAATAAGATTTGGAAGAACGTTTTCTCCTGACTATATGGCAGGAAGCGATTTAACATTAGCACTCAAGTCACATATAATAAAAAATCCATTTTATATTAGTATAGGAATAAACATGCATTCCAACATAGGGTATAATGGTAACTCGTGGGTAGCTTACGTTAAAAATGTATACATGTTTATGTTTGGAATAGGGTTAAGTTTGGGAAATCACGTCTTCGTCGATGTTTTAAAATATGTCCCAATTTCTAATCCATCATTAGGTGAAAGTGATTCTTATGACTATATAAATAAGATAATTTTAAAGCAGCCGTGGAAACTCAATTCTTTAGTAGCTATAAACTTTGGCTTCACCCTGGACATATTTCATTGTAAATAAAACTTAAAAAAGAGGGCGGAATGGCTGCCGCCTTCTTAATAAAAAGTATTTTTTCAAGGAAGACTTAACCACTATTCAGCAATTCTGTTATGCTGCGTGGTATGAAGGTTGGTTACTTAGATCAGAAAAACAATTAGTAATTGTTTGGAAATGTAGCTCCCATGATCCATGTACTAATTGCAATTATCTACAAGGTAAAGGGAGCTGGTATGTTTTTGATAGTTATTATACGGAAGTTCAACAGTATGCTCCTTATTAGTAAATATTTAATGTACAATAACACCTATAAGATATTATTTATATTATCTTGTGTGTTTTTCTTTTTCGGTTGTTCCTCGACATATCGAATTACCGATTTCTCTTCTAAGGAAAAATTTTATAAAGATTTTAATAGTTTCGCTAAGAATAGAAATGTAAACGTAAGATTGGTAAACGATAGTACCTTTTCTTCTCCAAACGGGGCGATAATTTCAAATGATAGCCTTAGGCTCATAGATAAAGTCATAAAATAAAATATTAGGATAGGGCGCGACAAAATTAAAAAAATAAGTGATTATTATAATACAGATTTTTCTCACCCTCTCCTTAGAGTAATTCTGATAAACGGAAAGGAACTTACAGAAAAGAATATAAAGATACTTGCGGATTCCTCAATTGAATATCCGGTTATGAAAAATGTATATAAAGGTTTTATTTCTCTTGATAAGGTAAAAGAAGTGAGTTATAAAAATCATTGGATGGGTTTAATACCTGGAATTCCAATTGGTTTCACATCAGGTTTAATTACCGGTCTCTTGGGTTTATACCCTACCTATACAAGCCAACCTAATATGGGTACCACTGGGCAAACACAGTCTTATGACCTTGCCGGAAGCGTAGTTATTGGTTCAGGAATAGGTATAGCAGCTGGAGGCATTTTAGGTTGGCTTTTGGGTTATAATTATACTTATATTTTTAATCATTAGACCTAGCTTTAACTCAGTTTAGTTTGGCGAAACATCCAAGCTTCGGCAAACACAATAATTTATACTTTTGCTTGGCTATTATGGTCCGCGCTTTGCTAGATTTTAAAACACAGGCACTCAACGTTTAGGTAACGTTGAGTGTCTTTTATCAGCTCAATCTATGGTTGTAAGGATACACAATATTATTTATTTTTGTTTATTGTTCTAGGTATGTATGCAGTTTGTTTACTAACTCACAGGCATTACTCTTCTTCTCCTAATCTAAAAGCACTCTGAAATCGTTCTGAAAACGTCTTGAAAACGTTCTGCTAGGCTTCTTCTTCCCTTCTTATTCACTAATAAAACATCTTTTATGTCTTTCTTACGCCTTTAATTATTACCATCAGCCAGCCTGCTAAAAAGCATAATCCACCTAAAGGCGTAACCATTGCAGCGGCAGTAATTCCGGTAATAGAATAAATGTAAAGGGAGAATGAGAAAAGTATAATTCCTGCAGCAAAAAACATCGCCGCGGTAAAGAACCGCTGCTCACCAGATAAACCGATTGCCAGAATTACCACTGCATGGATTAACTGGTACAGAACTCCGGTTTTGTATATCCCCAGCATCGCCGCTGTAAGAACATCACTTAAGCCGTGAGCGCCGAAAGCTCCGATAGCTACACCTAAAAACCCGAAGACACCGCCGGCGATTATCC
>JAKAGV010000021.1 GCA_021815405.1 Bacteroidota bacterium | reverse complement strand
CAGAGCAGTATAGAACTATCCGTTTATGCCTGGGCAGAGATTTCTTCATAAAACATGAAATACCTCGTGTTAGAGCCGCTCACGGTATGGTCTATCTCAAAGAATTATCTCTTCAGGAATTTTATACAAAATCACTTGAATTAAAAAAGTTGACAGAAGTGTTTAAGTAATTTAAATGTTAATACTGTCCGATTACTTCCGATTTATGCACTTTTAATATTTGGAAAAAAATATCTTCCTCAAAAATATTTTATACAAAGTTAAGACATAAAGAAATTGTACTCACGAAACTTTATAGAAGCGCGTAGTATAACTTATCTACCTAAGATAGACAACGATAAGAAGGTTCAACTGGAAATATTAAAAGTCAAGTGAGTCTTTTATTTATACAGACTTACTATTGCGAAAACTATGGCAAGAAATTATGACTTATTGTTTAACGAACAATTACGAGTAAGAATAACTCTTTCATAATCAGCCGATCGTTGGTTCAAATCCGATTGCCAGCTCTAAAACCTCGGGAAATAAATGTTTTCGAGGTTTTTCATTTTAAATAATAGAAAGCAAGCAAATGCAAAGCTTCAATGTGTAAAACGACACGAAGGTAACATTAAATATAAGATCTCTGTTGCGGGATTTGTAAATTATCTTTAAAAAGTTTTACTTAGAAGGATTATTTTATTAAATCTTTGAGGAAAATTCTAAATTGTCTCAAATAAAGTATTAATTATATTGATTTTTACTTTATTGTTTATCTTAATTGGAATACAATTTATAAAATTTATGCTAAACACAAAATAAAAGGAGCAGCAACCTATGGATGTTGTAATCTACATAATCATATTAATTATAATAGTTTTAATATTTGCTGAATATCGTATTAAAAAACCGGGTCAAATTGTTCTTTACGAATCGAACGGATTGGTTAAATACCGCAAAACGAAATTTTTCCCAAGACATTTTTCACTTCCTTTACAGAATACGACATACACATTAAACGCAACGGTTGAACCCGAAGTAAAAGGGAAAATTGCACTCATTGTTAAATATGCGGCTACCGTTACTCCATCTCTAGAGAATATATCGAAATTAATCCGGGTAGGCGGATGGGGCAAGGAAGCGCTTAACGATGCAGCTAAAGAGCTTGATATTATTATCCAAGGCAAGATAAAAGAGTTTACAGAGAATTTTGAGATTGAGGAAATTAAATCAGAAGGCATTACCGATTACCTCAGAGAAAAATTGAAGGATTCCGGTACACAGCTTGGTTTGGATATCCTCTCGCTTACTATTCAATCGGTTGAACCTGCGGATAAAAAAATTACTGAGGCTATAAGACAGAAAGAAGCATCCAGAATTCTTGAGGAGACTGAGAAGACGGCTCAACAGGTAAGAATAAATACTGCCAAGATGAAATTGAATGCGGACGAAGAGATATTAAATTACGAGCATCAGCTTGAAATGAAAAAATTTCAGTTGAAGGAAACCGAAGAAGATAAAGAAGCCGGACTGGCAATGAAGAAGTTAAACGAACAGGTGAAGAGAGACAAAATTAAATTGCAGATAGAGCAAGAGGAAATGGGAATATTTAAGAATAATCCGGAACTCCTTTTATTAACTCCACAGGTTGCACGTTTAGCAGAAGCCAGCCAGAATTTGAAAAATGCCAGAACGATTGTTTCTCTCGGCGATTTTGAGAACAGCTCGCAGATGGTTGATATGATTAAAAATTTCTTAGGCGGTCTTCTTCAATCTACTTCATCAAAAAAGAATGAGAAATAACAAACTGCATGATGGGCAGACAAATTCTAGACTAAGATGTTTAAGAAAAAACACATGTTCCCAAAAATAAATAGAAAAGTAAAATCAACAATTGATTAACAAGTCCGACATAGAAAAATTATTTGAACTCCGTCCGATAAGACCGGGAAAGATTTCCGAGATAAGTGAAGCTACTGCATCATCGTCAGTACTTCCCGAAGAGCGGGTTAATTTTCATATTGGCAATCCGGTGCAGGATGAAAAGCTTACGCTTTATTATTTGCGGTCTGTTCTTGGCTTACAAATAAACGGTGCAGGGCTGGACTGTTTGGATATCCCTTACTTAAGAAATGAATTAGGCTGGATTGAAGATAACGACAAAAGAATCCGGCTATTATATGACCTTGTAAAAAACGGCGCTCCGTATTCACCCCGCGGCGGATATAATATAAAAAATCAAATCCCGCTTGTTAAAAAAGTTCACCAGTGGCTTGTTAAAGATCAAGATGAACCTTTATTATACGATACGGGAGAGAAATCCGGCAAACGCGAATTGATAATTTCCAGCGGCGGCGTGGAAGAATCCTTAAGGATTTTATTTCATTCGCTCAACAATTTTTTGGTTCATCTTCCCGCAAAAATATTTTTTACAAACTGCAATATCCCTTTGTGCTTCAGCAGTTTCGATTCGCTTGATTTCGATTTACTGCCTGACAGCGAAATTGAGGCTTATGAAATCCTGTCGAAATATATAATTGAGAAAAACGATAAGCCGGTCTTTCTTTTTATTGGCAGTGTCCTTTCTGAAGAAGGAAGGCGTAAGCTAAGGAATTTGTCTTACGATTATCCGCTGTTTTTCATCGAGATTAACGACGTACCGAATCATTCATCTCTTGCACGCGAGGCGAAATTAAAAAACCGTGTCCTTAGAATTTTAACGCCGTCGTTTTTTTCGAACAGGCTGAAAAATTTATCTGTTGTTTTTCTTGCCGGATACCCTGAGCTGTTAAAGGTTTATGAAGCAGTACATTTCCAATTAAAAGGAACTCCGAGTTCCACAGAAATAGAGCTGCTTCAATATTTAGCTGTTCACCCGGAAGAAATAAAAGAAGAAATTAAAACATCCTGGATTAATGAAGGAGGCGATTATGACACTGACAAATTTGAATCCTCTTTACCTTATCCGCTGCCGCAAATTTCTATTCTAAATAAAAGTGATTTATTTGAAAGAGTAAACCGGATCTATGAGGATAAATCAGAAAAATTAATATCTATTGCCGAAAGATTTGAAAAGAATACCTTTAAGACCGGGTTTAAAAATATTCCGGCTTCCGATCATCTTATTAACAAAGATACCGGAGAAATCTTAACCGAATTCTTAAGTAATATTGATAACGAGGAATGGTATGCGGAAACCGCAAACAGTTTTATGTCTGTATTTGCAAAGGAACACCCTGAATATTCGTTTCAGAAATTGTCAGTTGTTAATGGTTCTTCCCGCACTGCACTCGGTCTGCTTGGATTTCACTGTGGCATAGAAGAAGTTTTTGCTTGCGATTTTAGCTGGACTTACGAACATTGTTTTCCAAAATCAACTTTCATTCCTCTTACAAATGAATTTGAACTCGACGTTGACGGTATCTGCAAAGCTGTAGATAAAAGTCTGACTGAAGAAAGTAATTCACCAGATAAAATTGCGGTTGTTATTAACAACCCCCACAATGCCAGCGGTAAGATTTTTTCGGAAAGGGATTTGAAAAATCTTATTACAAAAATATTGGATCGAAATGTTTTTGTAATTGATGACCTTGCTTATCAGAATGTTTTACCGGATGATTCGCTTTACGGACCAAAAACAATTAAGCAACTTGCATTGGAACTTGTAAACGAAGGGCGGCTTTATAAAGATCAACTTCGAAAAATTATTTCAGTTCATTCATTGTCGAAAACGGATTCATTTGCCGGGGCGCGGCTTGCTGTAATCGAAATTGCAGACCAAAATTTATCCGAAAAATTTAACTCAATAAACCGACTGATTAAACCGAACATTGCGGCAATAATTATTGCATATCTTTTTTACAGAAACGATTCCACGCGTATAAAAAATTTCTGGCTACTGCGTAACAAAATATTTAAAGCAAAGATGAAAGCTTTAGAAGAGGCGTCTTCTGAATTTCCCGAGGCTCGCAATCCTTTCAACATATACATAAGGCGCCCACAGGGAAGCATGTACCCGCGCATGGTAATCGATAATCTACCAAACGGGCTTTCGCTTGATTGGCTTTCATATGGATTGGCAGCGCAGGGAATTGGATTGATCCCGTTTTCTTCTTTTGCAAGGACTTCAAAAGGATACGAGCTTGGAAGAAAATCTTTTAGACTTACTCTCGGCGGAACCGATACGCCCGAAATACTTTTAAGAAAAACACGAAGAGTTCTTATCGACTTAAACCGCTTGATTGCAAAGGAGAAAGCCAGCTACAACAAAAAAACTTTTGGAGTTAAAACGATAAATCGCAAGAGTGGTTTTTACATTGAGAATGCAGCTGCATTTTGGGAACAATTTATTTTTGATATTAAAGAACAGTGCAAAAGAACTTCGCTTAGTATGGTTAAAGCTTTTCAGGGAGAAACGGATGAAAAAATTCTATCGGGAAGATTCTTCGAAAAGTATTTGCCGGAAAGATTAAATATCTTCGAAAATATATTCAAAGATTATTTGAAGATTTCGCTGGATTTTCTTTCATACATTGGTTCAGAAGGCGGCAAATCTCTTGAGTCGCAGTTGGATTTTGAATTCTATAAAGATAATATTGAACACAGGCGGGAACGTTTTAAGAAAAGATCCTACGACCGCACTGTTCACCCAACGCAGCTTTATTCGATCGACACCGATATTCTTTTTAATAAAGCATTCGATAAAATTTTGAGAGGTGAAATTCCAGACAAAGTATTAGCCGGAAATATAGGCAGGAATTTAATTGAGGAATATCTGGGCAGGAATGTCGCTATCAATTCGGTTAAGGAAGGCGAAGAGCTTGTTTGCGATTTGCGTTCGAATATAGCAGCGGAAAATTTTTCAGCTCTCTATTCAGATGAACCGAACCAAATGCTTCTTTCATTTTGGGGAGACTGGGACGGCAGCAATAGACCTTCCGGACAGGGGCACCGCCTTGTTGCTGCAGCGCTGCTTGAAAATGTTAACCAGCTTTCCGGAATAATAAAAACAATTTTGTCAATCGATAAAACTGTTAAAATCAATCCGGCTTTAACTGCAGAAATAGATCAGCTTACAAATACAAACAGAACTTTTTGGGAATTGCTCAACAATATTACTTCTTTAACAAATCAATTGGAGAAAAGATACCGCAGCGTACTGCCTTTTAGCATCGAATCCAACCGCATTAGAAAAATTGGTATGAAGTTGCGCATTGCGCAAGACCCGATTATTAAGCTGTGGGAACACAACGACCGCCTTGAACAGAAAATGCTTGAGATGCGTCTCGAAAGAAAAAACAAACTTGAGTATTACTTCAAACTAAATAAAGAGTTGCGCAAGACTCTTCACGATTTGATTCCGGTTATAATAAAACATTCTGCAAACCATCGGTTAATACTTCAGGCGGGACTTTACCGCGACATACTCAAGCGGTTCATTCTTACGCCAAGGATACATCAAAGACTGATAACTGCGAAAGATCAATTTGCAATTAACACAACCGTCCATAATATTGTTGAGATAAATGAAATATCCGGTAAATACGGGAATCCGGGAATGGTTCTCGGTCTGCAAGTCAGTATGTCAACTTCTCCGGATGCATTAATTTCTTTAGATAAAAAATTCGTTTCCGAAAGAGAAAAAGTTCTAAACACAACCGAACAGGAAAATTTAGCAAAAGTATGGTCGATACCTTTGTTTGAGGATCTCTCATCGGTTGAAGGCATAGAAAGCTATCTTGATAAGGTTTGGGAATATGCAGTTCAAAGCAGAAGTATAGACCAAGAACCAAAAGAAAGATTTGCGGAAATAATATGCGAAGTATTTGTTGCCGGTTCAGATTTAAGTCAGCAAGTAGGGCAAACATCATCAACGGTATTGTTTAATTTTGCTAAACATAAAACAATTGAATGGCTGGCAAAGAAAGGTTTGGTAGAAGACGTAAGGATTAAGCTGGGGTCCGGTGAGCCGATGCAGAGACAGGGCGGTTATTATGCCGATTTTTCCAGCAAGCCGGCATTCATTATGAATGAAGTAAACAACAAACGGTTCAGAGAGTATCTTGAAGAATCCACGGTTAAAGCAACAGAGTTTGCCGTTAGTCCACTGCACGGTGTTTTTGCCGGCGGCGATTTAAGAACTCTTCAGAGTGCAATTTCCGAGAAAATAAGACATCTGAAAATTGCCGACCGTGCGCAGTTAATGTATCATTTAAACAATACTCAGGGATTTTATCATACTGAATTAATTAGGGCTTCCGAACCGTTCATAGACACGCGGCTAGTTTACGAATCCAAAAGTATTAAAGAGCTTGAACGGCTGACATTCGGTAAAAGCGACGAAATTTTCGATGCATTTGCCGAGTTAGCCAAAAATAATTTTCAGCAGATTGTTTATGGCAACGACGATGACGTTGTCGGTATTCATATAATTTCTTACTTCCTTTCCAGAACTACAATGATGCTAAGAGACAGACCTGTTGAGCGACCGGTTCGCGGGAATGGAGAAGATAAAGGGCAAAAGATTCTTGAAAGGATTGCATCTACAATTCCTCTTTCAAAACACGGAAGCTTGCTGCGGGCTATTAGTCATAATAAAGCGCAGACATTTATGCTTGGAGTTAACCAATTGACTACAGGATTGTTTAGGGCGCTTAATCAATTTTCGCAGCAGGATTTTGTCGGCGGAAACGGTTACCTGTTTTTGAACGACAGGATATTGCCGCGTTTGCCGGTTTATGAAATACTTCATACTGTAAGAATTTTTCAGGACAGGCGGTTAAAAATTATTCAGAAGTTTTCCGATACATTTCCTCCGGGTATTACCGCGTTTACTTTACTGCGTGAAGATATGGATTCTCTTGATATTTTTATTCCGATGCTTCAAAAGGAACTGCTGCGCAGGCACGGCATAGATGTTTCCGAATTTTTTAAGAACGGCTTGTTTATTTATGAACTGCTTCCAACTCTGCGTCCTGATCTTGCCGTACTTCTTCAGCCGGATTTATTCAATACTGATGCGGAAAAAGTAGTTAAAGAAATCAAACACGAGATAGATAAAAAATGGCTCCATGATTTTTCGCAGCTTTTAAGAATGCCGGACAGGATTCATTTCTGGCGGGAAAAAATTTGGCAGCTATTAGATGAGCCGGTAAGGAACCAGGTAAAATCTTTTGTGGAATTAGCTGTAGCTTTGAACAGACTGTCTCGTGATATCGATATTAAAGATTTATCGATGGCGAAGCCTGCATTAAACAAATATAAATATGAAACATCGCTGGCAGATTTATTAAGAGGGCATGTAGATGATACGATGCGTCAATTCCTTTCTGCGGCGGTACAATATTTAACGCATCTTCCTGCCGAGCAAGTTGAAGTTCCGGTAGACATAGTTCGTGCACTAAAAGATGTTGAACGAATTTTGCAAATTGAAGAACAGGCACTCAGTAAAAACAAGCAGGAACTTCTCAACTTCTATCTATTTCAAATTGCGCGTTATGTAGGAGATAACGGGTAGGATTATTTCATATATTTCGTTTTAAATCCTAAAGACTCGAATTTAATATTTCGGAAACATAAATGAGTCCACTGCTGATATTTGCTGTTGTGCTTGCAATCCTAATAGGACTCTTCAAGAATTAAGTACTTATCATTTTTAGAAGTCGATAAGCAGAGATTTAATCTCTAGTAAAATTTTTTTATGAAATAATTATTCGATAATGTCTAGACAAGTTATGACATCCAAGTTCAAGATATCAATCCAAAAGAATTATCTTAACAGCATCATCTTTTTTACTATGGTTAATCCGTTGGAACTCATCCTGTAAAAATAAACTCCACTGGGGACATCCAGGTTGTTTGAGGTTTTCCCATTCCATTTGATTGTGTACTTACCTGCGCCTTTATAATCATTTATTAATATATTAATTAATTCACCGAGAGAATTATAAATTTCTAATTTAACATATCCGGCTTTTGGAATATCGTATCCAATTGTCGTCGAAGGATTAAATGGATTTGGAAAATTATTGCTTAATGAAAAACCTGAAGGCGTTTTATTTATATTTTGCGAAGCATCTGATGAACTATCTTCCGTATTATAAATTCCAATTTCATATAAAGAATAACCCCACTGAGTAGCACGTTGAATTCCGTAAATACGCACGTATCTAGCCGATGCTTGAACTGATACTTTTTCAGTTCCGCCCATACCGTTAGTTATATGAGCCAATGTATTCCAATTATTATTATCATTTGAAATCTGCACTTCATATTCTTTTGCATAGGCAGATTCCCAGGTTAAGATTATTTCATTAAATGTCTGTACTGACTGCAAATCTATTGCAATATATTGCGGATCGCTAAACTGAGATGACCATCGTGTAGATAAATTGCCGTCTACGGCATTCTGTCCGCCAAGCCCGGAATTCTCAACTGATGAGACAATCACCGGTTTATTAAGTGCTAAATTTTTAGGCGGAACGGAATAAACTTTTAATGTTGCCGAGGCAGTATTGTTTGTATCTATTGTTTCGGATATGGATTTATCTTCATTAACGGAAGCTGTAATAGAATAACTTCCCGGCTTGCCTGCAACCCAAGCATTCGTATTGCTTATTCCAAGATTGCCGCAAACGAGCGCCATACCACCTACCGGAATTGAATGAGTAAGTTCAACTGACTTACTAATCTCAGTTCCATTTACGCGAAAGGTTACATTATGAACAATGCCTTCAGGACTTGCGCCAGTTCCTCTATTAATAATCGCAGCTAAAAATATTACCGAATCACCTTCAAGAGGATATCTTGGAACAGTTAAAATGTTAGCAATTTTTAAATCAGGTTTTGGATCAGCAGGATTTATTTGAAATGTTCCTGTTAACGGAAGGTTATCAGAAGACCCGCCAACTCTTACTGTATATGTGCCTGAAGCAACAGAGTATGAGTCAGTAGATTCTTTAAAATAATATAATTCATCCGGGCTTAATTGAAAGCTAACTGTTTTCGTCTCTCCCGGATTAAGAGTAATCCTTTTAAAACCTTTTAGCTGTTTCTTCGGTATCTCGACGCCCTGAACGGTAAAACTTAAGTAAAGTTGAGTAACTTCATCGCCGACTCTTGTACCTGTATTTGTAATATCAAAGCTTACTTTGACGATCTGTCCTGCAGGCAATGAAGAAGGTGTAATCTGTAAATTACTGTAAGAAAAATTTGTATAACTCAAACCGAAACCGAATGCAAATTCAGGCTTAAGATTCATCCTATCGAACCACCTATAACCGCATCCATAGTCGTTAGTAAAATCATCATCTCTCGCAGGAAGCTGTGATGTTGATTGTGGCATTGTTACCGGTAATTTGCCACCGGGATTATATAATCCGAAAAGAACCTGTGCAATTGCATTTCCGCCTTCCTGTCCAGGGTAGAATCCATAAATTAATCCTTTTATTTTATCAAGGAAATCGTGAACACCGCAGATACCTCCACTGTATAAAACTACGACTATATTTTTATTAACGGCAGCTAATTCATTTATTAATAATTTTTGTCTACCGGGGAGCTCAATTGAATTACCAACTCTATCAAGACCTTCTCCTTCCTGAGAGGGATCCAATCCACCAAAAAATATAACTACATCTGAATTTTTAGCTGCATCCAATGCTGAAGCAAATCCTGATGTATCGGCACTATTTATATCGCAGCCTTTTTCATATAAAACTTTATTAGTACCGATAAGATTTTCTATTCCTTCTTTTGGGCTTACTGAATAAAATGGTGTTACATAACTACTGCCTGTCCCGTCAATCTGTGCAACGGCGGCGCTTGGTCCTATTAACGCAACTGTTCTGACTGAATCTTCATTTAACGGAAGTATGTTATCCTGATTTTTTAATAATACCAAGCATTCTTTTCCCGCCTGCAGGCAAAGCCTTTGATGATCTTCATCATTAACGAGGGATGGGTCGCCTTGCGGAAAATTATCAAGCATACCGGCAATTATTTTTGTGCGCAGTACTTTTCTAGCTGCGTCATCAATTACAGCCTGAGAAACGGTACCGTTGTTTACAAGGTTCAGTAAATTATTCTGATAAAGATCAGAGCCCATTTCAAGATTACAACCCGCATTAATAGCTCTGCCTGCATCCCAGATTGAACCCCAGTCTGATACGACATAATAGGGGAAGCCATAATGATTTCTTAAAGTCGTTGTAAGAAGATTATAATTTTCTGCACACTTCTCTCCATTTATCAAATTATATGCGTTCATTACACTCATTGCACCGCCGATCTGAACTGCATTTCTAAAATTCAAACCATATTCATCCATAAGTAATTCCTGCGATATGGTAACATTATTACTCGTTCTGTTCGTCTGCCTGTTCACGCAGTTGAAATGTTTAACAGTTGCGATAACAGGATTCATCTGAATGCCTTCAACAACAGCAGTAGTTATTTGCGCATCTAGATAAGGATCCTCACCGCCGCTTTCAGGGCTTCTGCCGTTCCTCGGATCGCGATTAATATCCATGCAAGGTCCAAGTGCCTGATTTTTACCTTTAGCCCAGAATTCTTCTCCCATTGCCTTACCGATTAATTTTGTCAGATCGGGATCCCATGTAGCAGCCATTGCTATTCCAACAGGAAACGATGTAGCCATTCCATCTCTTACTCCATGAGGTCCATCGGACATAATAAATCCGGGTATATTAAGCCTTGTATTTATAGGAGTGGTGAAATCACCATTTCTATGCAATTGATCTACTTTCTCCTGCAGAGACATTTGAGACATAATTTTTGTAATTCTATCTTCTACAGTTTGTGCATTAGTAATACTTAAAGAAATGATATAAAATGAAAAAATAGAAATTAAATATTTTCTTATTTTATGATTTATGGTTGTCTGCATGGAGTTGTCCCTGTTAATATCTTAAATAAAAATTTAGTTTTGATCGCTATCTTAACAGCACCATTTTTCTGATCTGCTCGAAATCTCCTGCATGGAATGAATAAAAATAAATCCCGCTTGGAATATTATCGGCATTAAACGAAACACTGTATTTACCCGCCGGTTTTTCACTATGTATCAAAGTTTTTATTTTGTTTCCAAGAACATCAAATACATTTATTGAGACGAGGCTTTTTTTAGGTAATGAATAATTTATCGTCGTACTAGGATTAAAAGGATTCGGATAGTTCTGCTGAAGTAGAAAACCCTGAGGTGCATTGCGGTCTCCATCTTCAGTATTTGTTGTCCCGGTTGTATCTTGATATACTCTGACATAATCAACTTGCATAGTTTGCGGAAAAACTGTGCTGCTGTTAGGATAACCTGGCCAGTTACCTCCCACAGCCAGATTCAGAATAATAAAAAATTTCTTTTGAAACGCACTCAATCCTGAAGGAGTAATATCAATTGAGTAATAAATAGTCCCATCAACATAGATCTGAATTTTCTGCGGCGTCCAAATCATTCCGAAATTATGGAAATTATCTGCAAACTTTCCACTGTTTAAAACGTAGCTTGTACCATAAGAGGCATGTGTACCGTTAGAGTTTTTCCAATGCAAAGTTCCATATACTTTTGAATCGCTAAGATTAGATCCAGTATTACCTGTACCACTGCCACCGATCATTTCCATAATATCGCTTTCGCCGCAGGCTGGCCATCCGACGGAAGTAATATTATCGCCGAGCAGCCAGAAAGCAGGCCAAATTCCATTACCGTAGGGAAGCTTTATTCTTGCTTCAATCTTGCCATAAGCGAATGAGAAATTTCCCTGTGTTTTTATTCTTGCAGAAGTATAATTATATCCGTTATAGTTCTCCTTATTTGCAACTATGTTTAAAATGCCGTTCTGTATGAAACAATTCTGCGGTCTATTAGTATAGTATTCCGATTCACTGTTACCCCAGCCATTGTTATTGCCAATTTCATAGCTCCATTTTGATAGATCCAATGTAGTATCATTAAATTCATCGGACCAGACAAGTTTATAGTTTTGTGGGAATGCCTGAGCAAGAAAAATTATCGAAAGTAAAAAAGCTTTATTAATAAATTTCATTTGAGATCTCCGATTAACTGTATATTAAATTTTTTCAGGGCGCCAAAACAGATTTATTAGGAAGATATTTTACCCAATCATACCATGCACCAAGGAAGGGCATTGCTGCAATCCTTCCGCCGAATCCGATAAATTTATAAGTGAACATAGGTATGTCGAGTACCTTTATGCTCTTCAAATTATTTTCAATAATAGATACTTTGTATTTATCGGCAAGGCTTGCTATATACTTAAAGAATTTCTGATTGTATCGTTTTTCAAGAAGATCATCTTTTAATTGAGTTTTTATAGAATCAAAATTCGCTGCTGTTTTTGTTGAGTCGTATCTTCTGCCGATCAGTTTAATTATGGTATAACCACTATCGGTTTTTATTGGTCCATATATTTGATTTAATTTCATCTTTGAAGCATATAAACCAATCTCGCCAAAATGTGAAAGAGGAAAGTAGCCGGATTCACTTTTCTCACCGGCAGAAAAGTATCTCTGAGAATATTTTTCAGCAAGCTTATGAAAATCTTTTTTTGCGCGAAGCTCATTGAAAACCTTTTCTATTATATCAAGGTTGTCATTTATTATTCCATCAATGTTTATAAGCTCAATTCCCTTGCTTGTATTATAATAATTTTTAACCTCCTCATCGGTAACATGTATTGAATCTCTGAAGGTATTTTTAAGCATCTTAGCAAGATAGTCATCTTTCCAAATGTTAATATCTTCTTTGACGTCTGGAATATTTTGAAGTCCTTCATGGTAACCTTCAGCAGATAAGAATTTATATTGGATATATTTGTTCAGATTAAACATTAAATTACGTGCCGTTGAATTGAATGCTGGATCTTTAATATACATCGGATAAACTAATAAGCTAAATAAATATTCCTTTATAGAAATTGGATTATTTTTAATTTGAACTAGAATGGAATTGCTTTCATTCCCGAACTCTCTCAGAATATTCATTATACTGCCTTCATCCAGGAAAAGCAAACCATCTGGGTTTAATCCCAGTTTCTCTTTCTTATCGGTTAATGCTTCTGAGATTTTTTCTACCAGGCTTAAAAATTCCGTACTGTCAATTTCGGCTTTTTTATTTTTATAAAAGCTCTCCAGGTATTTTAGTCCTATTACTCTGGACTTCCTTAACCGTAAAACATCCAGAACTTTTTTATCGAAGTTAGGATCATTACCGTTGGAAGGAACGACAGTCTTTTTACCCACAAGCTTAAAAATAAACCAGCCGCCTTCAGTCTTAACTGGAGAGGAGAAACTTCCGATACTTAGATTATATAAGGTGTCTTCAACATAGTCATCACTCATTTGTCCGTATGTTATTTTAAGCGCTGATTTGTTTGAGTTATACTCCACCGGATCAGAAATCTTTTCGAGTGAATCGAAAGAAGCCCCGGATTTCAGATTATTATAATAATCAAATATTGTTGAAGAATCTCCGCTGGAAATTATTTTAACTTCTAATGTTAATGCACTCCTATCCAAAGCTTTTTGTATTTCAGCCTGACTGATCTTTACTTTGCTAGCAATATATTTTTTAAACAGAGCATCTCTAACATAGAGGTTTTCAATCTGCAGAAGAGAATATTTGAAATAATCGGTAGTATCATAACCAAGTTGGTTTGCCTCGATAGCAAGAAGCTTCTCAGCAATTATTGAATAAAGCAAATCCTGCTTAGATGAATCCTCATTAAACTGATCACGAGAGAAATGAGGTACAAGTTCATATCTCATTCTAAACTCTCTATCGCTGATATTTTCGTTTCCGACTTTTGCTACAATATTATTTACGTTTTGTGAAAAAACCTTTATATTCAAAATAAAAATGATTACGAATAATCCGGTTATAAATCTTACCATTATAGAATCCTGTTTTGTCCCACGAACTTATTTTTTTAGTAAACAAATTTACTTTAACTCTTTATATTAAAATACTTGAATAAAGCTTTAATTTTTTAATCCAAGTGCCTGCAAATATCCGACGTTTATTTTGCAGTTATCAAATTTTATATTATTCAGATATTGAAATAAAACCTCTTTTACCACACTCCTATCAGGCATTGATTTTCTAATTTCTTCAAAAGTCTGACGATTACTATCTGCATATTTAATAATCTTATCATAATTATCAGGCTGGTTAATTGAAACTATGCTTCTATCTGTATCCAGACGTTTGAAAGTCCAGAAGCACCATCCGATATCATTTCTTTCTAAAAGCTTTCTGAAAGAAGAAATCCATATCATAGTATTTTCTCCTGATTCTCCCAGCCAAACAGGAACGTTATTGCTGTCTCTAAAGTCAATATATTTTTGAATTACAGATTGAGTTGTATCGCTCCAATAAATATGGAAAGTATATACAAGCTTAGGATCGAACGGTTTTCCAAAGATTTTAAAATTTGAATCCCATTGTGCGCCGCCGAGGATTATCAAATGATTTTTGTCTACTTCCCTAATAGCCTCAGTAATTTTTTTATAAAGCGGCTCAAGAAGAGGGTTCAATCTCTCGATGTCAAAATATGGGGCAATAGGCTCGTTTAATAGATCATAACCTAATATATACTTTTTATCTTTATATCTTTCTGCAATCTCTTTCCAGATTTTAATTATAAGCTCCTGACTTTGTTTGCTCTCAAATAAAAAAGGATAGCCCCAACTGTCGTCGATATTAGCTCCAGTTTGACCTCCGGGGGCACAGTGCATATCAAGTATTACATAAATACCGTATTTACTGCACCAATCAATAACATTATCGAGTAATTTGAATCCTGGTTTATTGCATCCTGAAGAAAAATCTTCATTGACAAAAAGCTTGTAATTAAAAGGTACTCTTACTGAATTAAATCCACACTCTTTAATGAATTTTATATCTGCTTCGGTTATAAAATCATTGCGAAATTTATCCCAGAATTCATTAGCTGCATCTGGTCCGATTAATTCATTGAAGACCTCGTATATTTTTCTCGGTGAGTCTGCTTTTTTGAATTTGAACATATAGCCTTCAGGCTCAAGCCAGTTGCCGAGATTTATTCCTTTAAGCTTTAGTTCATTCCCCTCAGGTCCAATTATCATTTTGCCTTTTGTAGAAACGAATTCATTTTGCTGAGGATAAATTGATGAATATAAAATTGTCGATGCGATGGCAGCCAATAAAAAAAATTGTCTTAAAGTAATCATATACTTTCCATAAAAAAATACATTAAGAGAAAATTAAATAAGTTCCAGCAGCAGTACAATAATGAGAGATAATGAAAGAAAGCTTATTGCAATGAGTTCGAAGACTATTTTTATCTTCTGCACCGAAGTGTATTCGTAATTAGTTAGATATTTTTTGAAAAACACGTACATAATCAATTACCATTTGTTGTGGGAACGAAGTTCTGTAATCGGGGCTGCCGGGCCAATTGCCGCCGACGGCAACATTAAGTATAAAATGAAATCTTTGATCGAAAGGCTTTGAAATTTTTACAGTAAAGTATTTAGCCGAATCAACGAAGAAGCTAATGCTTGTCGAATCCCATTCGCATGCAAAGACATGAAAGTTGCTAAGAAAATAACCGCTGGGTAAAATATAATTGCCGCCTTGCTGCTGATGCGGATCTCCGTAATGAATAGTGCCATAAACTTTGTTAGCTTGCTGCCCCAGCTCTTCCATAATATCTATTTCCCCGCTGGCAGGCCATCCTCCGTAAACCCAATCAGTAGGAAGCATCCATATCGCAGGCCATAGTCCTTGTCCATAAGGCAGCTTTGCACGTACTTCAAACCTTCCGTATGTCCAATCTCCTTTTTCATTCGAATTCAATCTTGCAGAAGTATAATCTTTGCCCATATAGCTTTCTTTTAAAGCTTGAATAACAAGACAGCTATCTTGAATAAAGCAATTCTTTGATGAATTTGTATAATATTGAAGCTCATTGTTTCCGCCGCCGCCGCCGTTAACTTCATAATTCCATTTTGATGTATCAAGAACCGAGGAATTAAATTCATCATGCCAGACTAATTTATATCCGGGAGGAGGGATGATATTATCTTTTGTATTGGATGAATCAGGATTTGTAATATTGTCATTTTTCTTACAGCCGATAATAACCATAGTGAAGAAAATAATACTCAGTACTAAAATATTCTTTTTCATTACAATCCTTTTAATATGTTAATCCAAATTTAAATGGGAATAAAGGATCATAATTCTGATCACCATAATTTATCGGGACTTGGCTCATGCTTCTTGGCCAAGAGTGAGTTAATTTGCCTGTTGGCTTATAATCTCCAAAAATGACATCTGATATTCCTTCACCTTCAGTACCCGGAAGCCATGCAGCTATTATTGCGTCAGATAAATTTAATATCTTATCAAGTATCATAGGTCTCCCGGATATTAAAATTACTACTGTTGGGATATTTGCTTTTTTAACGTTTAACAGAGTCTGATAATCTTCATTTGAAATTGAAAGATCAGTCCTATCACCTTTGCCTTCTGCATAAGGTATTTCGCCTATTACCACAACTGCTGCATCTGATCCAGATGCACCATTGCCATCTTCAGAATATGTAACTTGAGTTGAAGAGGAGACAGCATTTTTTATTGCTTGAAGTATTGTGGTCCCGGTAGTTGTGTTACCGCTGCTGCCCTGCCATGAAATTGTCCATCCACCGCATTGGTTGCCAATATCATCTGCATTTTTTCCCGCAACAAAAATCTTTGATAAATTTTTTTTAAGAGGCAGAATATTATTGTCATTTCTCAGCAGGACTAAAGATTCCCTTACGCATTCTCTTGCAATTTCACGATGTGAAGAAGAACCGACTTGAGCTGTAAAAGACCTGTTCGAAAAAGGATGTTCAAACAATCCCATTTCCATTTTAATTGTTAGAATTCTTTTTACAGCATTATTTATTCTATCCATTGAAATAGCTCCACTATTAACATCGCTGATTAGAGCTGAAATGAATCCCTTATAGTCTGTTGGGACCATTACCATATCTATACCTGCATTCACAGCGGATGCAATCTGAGTTTTAAAATCTCCCGGCAATTGATAAAGTGCTCCCCAATCAGAAACAAGAAAGCCTTTAAAACCTAATTCATTTTTAAGTACATCTGTTAGGAGATATTTATTGGTACTCATTTTTAATCCGTTCCAACTGCTGTAGGAGACCATAATAGAGCCAACTCCAGATTTAATAGCTGAAATATAACCGGGAAGATGAATTGCTCTTAGAGTTGCTTCATCGCATTGCGTATTTCCTTGATCTATGCCGCCGGTTGTTCCTCCATCTCCCAGGAAATGTTTTGCACATGCAAGTATGGATCCTGAAGCAGCAAGATCAGTTCCCTGATAACCTTCAACTTCAGCCTGTGCCATCATCTGTTGTATTTCAGGAGTCTCACCGAAACTTTCATAAGTCCTTCCCCATCTTATATCTCTTGCTACAGCAATACAAGGAGAAAAAGTCCAATTTATTCCCGTTCCGGCAACCTCTTCTGCAGTAACTTGAGCTGCTTTTTTAACAAGAGCCGGATCCCATGTGCAGCCCATTCCTATATTATGTGGAAAGATTACAGCTCCTTTAACATTGTTATTGCCATGAATGGCATCTATCCCGTATATCAAAGGAATTTTCAATCTAGTCTTTAAAGCTTCGCTTTGGAAATTATCGTACATATCAGCCCAACCGGCTGGTGAATTATCATTCGGCGCTGATCCTCCGCCGCTTAATAATGAGCCCAGATAATAATTCTTTATATCCTCAATATTTTGAATTGCAGATCTGTCAACTTGAGTCATTTGACCTGCTTTTTCTTGCAGTGTCATTTGACTTAATATTGTTTCTACCTTTTGATCGATTGAAGGATTATTGCTGGCTGAAGTTTGGGTATTCTGTTTGCTGCAATTTAAAGTAAGAAGTGCAGTGATAATTATGAATAGTAGAATTCTTGTTTTCATTAGAAATGTTATGTCAGTTTTTGTAAAAAAATCGTCTATAAGATTAAGCTAAAGATTTCTTTAGAAGGACAATTATTGTGCCCTTAAAAGGATTGCTCGAATAATAATGATATTCTACTAGATATTATTTTTAGCGGCTAAAAATGAGTGCCTAATACATGCTTAAATTAGAATATTTACCAAATTTTTTAATTGGAATTCAAAATATTTTATTATTTTAATAAATGGTGTTTATTAAATTGATAAATATTAAACGGGCAGCGTATGAAATTTTCTAAGATGTTTTATGTAGTGATCAGCATTATTCTGGTTACAATATTTATGCTTATCATTTACATATTTCCTTCCTATAATATTTCCGATAGAAGTATAGGAAAGCCGATTAAAATATATTTTGCTGATAATATTTCATCGGCACACAGAAAATTGATTGGTCTTTTTAATGAGAAGTATAAGGGGCAAATCGAAGTAGTTCCAATCGATCTTCCATTCAGCAAATTCAGTACTAACGACAGGAAAGAACTGCTTGCACGATATTTTAGAAGTAAAAGCGACAGGATTGATGTCTTTTCAGTTGATCAAATTTGGGTTCCGAGGTTTGCTAGATGGGCAATCCCATTGGAAGAATATTTTTCTAAGCCTGAGAAAGATTCGCTGTTGAGCTATGCATTAAAGACTTGCTATTATAACGATACATTAGTTGCAGTTCCGCTCTACATAGATGTTGCCTTAATGTATTACCGGAAGGACATTATTGATAAACTTAGCGATGCTAAGGCAATAGAGAATGAACTGAGTAACTCCATAACCTGGCAGCAACTTATTAATCTTAATAAGAAAATAAAAAATAATCCTCTCTATGTTTTCCAGGCAGATGACTACGAAGGACTAATCTGTTCATATATTGAGATACTAGCGAATATGGGCGGTAAATTTATGGAAGATGATTCATTGCTTTTCAAATCTCCGAAAGCAATTGAGGCGTTGCAATACTTGGATGACCTATTTAAAAAAGATAAAATATCGCCGCAGGAAGTTTTAAGGTTTAAAGAAGATGATTCTTACAAATACTTCTTTCAAGATAATTCTGTCTTCGTCCGTGGATGGACAGGACTGTTTAAAAATAATGCTGTAGGTAAGAAATATTTTAATCTGAAAGATGATGTTGAAGCAGTCCCAACGCCGCATCTAGAGGGTTCTAAACCGGCATCGGTATTTGGCGGGTGGGACCTGATGATTTCAAGATTTTCAACTAAAATACCAGCAGCGGTTAAGTTTGTAAAATTCTTGACTAGTAAAGAGGCACAAAAAATTCTGTTCGAAGGTGGTGGCTTTATTCCTACCAACAATGAATTATTCGACGATTCTGCATATGTACAAAAACATCCCAATTTGAAGTTTTATTCGAAACTGCTGAAGAACGGAATCTATCGACCTTTTTCAGAACATTATACCAAAGTCTCGGATATTTTGTCTTACTATATTAACTTATCGTTGAAGAGCGATATTACTCCTCGCGATGCACTTTACAGGGCATATGATAAATTGAATTCAAAAAATATTTTATTAAAATAAAGTTTAAGCCATGAGCGAGAAAAAAATTTTTGAAAAGCTTAAGGAATATCATTTCCAGTTTAAGCACTTGACAGTAATATTTATTGTCCTTTTCTCTTTCCAGGTTATAGTTTCTTTCATTAATAAATCTTCAATGCGATCTTTTTTCGACAGCACCCAAAGCTGGTACCAGAAGGACTCAGCCGAGAGACTGGCAAATCTTTCAACAACAACGTTTGAGCTTCTGCTGGAAACAATTAATCGAAAGAAAGATATTAATGAAGATGAAGCTAATAAGATAATTAAGGCTTTTGATATTCTCTTCAGCCAGGAAGTTCTGCAGCATAATATTGAAGAGATGTGCATCCTAATTAAACAGGGAGATAAAGTATATGCAATTGACGACGGGAAAGATTTATACCAGGCGCTTTATCTTGATTCCACAGCAAACCTCAGTTTGAATTCTACTCACAGCCAGGCGGTTTCGCTATATAAAAGTGTCCATGAGTTTTTAGTTTCTAAAGAACAAATTAAAAGTATCATTACCGGCTCGAATACTTTTAATACTTTCGTTCCTCTTGTGCTACGAGGTGAATATATTGGTGCAGTTTACATGAAAAATACACCTGACTTTTCATTCATTTCAAGTAAAATAATTTCTAACTATGATGAGACCTCAATTTTATATTTATCTCTAATATCGCTTGGTCTACTGTCAATGTACTTCATCTCTTCTTACACGGTAAAGGAAAGGGACGAAACGCAGCGCTTATTCTTGATTGAGCATGAGGATAATTTGAAGAAGCAGTTCAATTACGAAAAGGAAATGATTTTTACAAAGCGCATTTATCATACTCACCATAAAGCAGAGAAAATTATGGGATTTATAAAAGGTGACTTGGCTGTGCTTTCACCTTTCAATATAAATGAGATAAAATACCGCGTCTCAAAGTACGCAAATTTTATCTCGAGAATAATTTATGACATGAAATGGTTCGAACCGCCTGTGCAGACAATACGAAATCAAATTTTCCGGACTGATCTGAATGAAGTTATTACATTCCTTATAAATCATATTTTTCTGCGCAGCTCAAAAAAGAGCGGCACGTTCTCAATATCTTTTGAAGAAGGAAAGGGCTTGCCGGTATTGAATGTAAATGAGTTTGTCATTTGGGAAATAATAGAGCCGTTGATTCAGAACAGTATAGATCATGGCAGCATGAATGATCTTAAGATCAAAATAAAAACAGAATATGATATAAAGGAAAAGAAGATTGAAATATCTATTGCTGATAACGGTAAAGGGATTTCACCGCAATTGCTTGAGCCTGATGAAAGAGGTGTAAAATTAATTTTCGGCGAGAATGTTTCGACTAAAGATTCACAGATTCAAAATGTTGGATATGGTTGTTATATTGCCTATGAAATGACGAAAAAATGCGGCTGGGAAATTAACGCAGTAAATCTTGAAGGTGGAGGCTGCGAATTTACAATTTCAATTAAAACGTAAAAAAATATTCTGGAATTTGGATTTAATAGTAAAATAAAAATATTTTTCCGGCTTGAATTTAGAATAGGAAATATAAATTGAAAAAAAGGAAGTAAATGTCTACGGGAAACGATATCAATATCTTGTTAGTTGAAGATGAAGAATTTGACGTGATCAGAGTAAGAAAAACTCTAGAACCTTTTGCAGATAGAATTAAAATTGTTGATGTTGTCTCAGATGGTAATGATGCGTTGGAGATGATAAAACAAAAGCAATCATTCTTCGATGTTGTAATTATGGATTTCAATCTTTCCGGCGGATTGATGGGTGAGAAATTAATTCAGGCAATTAAAGAAATTGAACCATCTGTTCAAATTATCGTTATTACTAAGATGACTATCAATATAACTGATTACAATTTCGCTCATCGCTTATTGAAGGCAGGCGCATTCTGGTATTGCACAAAATATCCCGGAGACATTGAAGATTATATATACCAGCCGACGGATTTTGTACTGAGTATTTTAAATGCTAATGAAAAATCAAGGATTGAAAAAGCTTGGAACAAATCAAACCAAAAATTGATTAAAAATATAGAGGATATTTTAATCCAGAAAAAAATTATCGGAGATTCACAATCTATTCAGTATTTAAAACAGGAAATTTCGAAATACTCGCAAAGCGATGTTAATATTTTAATAAGCGGCGCTTCAGGTACTGGTAAAGAACTTGTTGCATACAATATCCATTACAATAGCAGCAGGAAATTTGAAAACTTTATAACAATCAACTGCGGCAGTCTTCCACAAGAACTGATTGAGAGTGAGTTGTTTGGTTATGAAAAGGGCTCTTTTACAGGCGCAGACAAACGTAAGCCGGGATTATTTGAAATTGCACACAACGGAACAGTATTCCTTGATGAAATAACCGAACTTCCTCTTTCTGCACAAGTTAAGCTGCTACGAGTAATTCAGGAAGGCGAACTTGAAAAAATAGGAAGAACGGATAAAGTAAAAGTTAACGTTAGAATAATTGCCGCGACAAATAGAAACATTGAAGAAGAAGTTAAAGCAAAAAGATTCCGGGAAGATTTATATTACCGCTTAAACGTTATTTACATAAAAGTGCCCGACTTAAAGGAAAGGAAGACAGATATTCCAATATTAATCGATCACTTTCTAACTTTTTACAGTCAAAATATGGGAAAGGATAAACCTACAATAAATTCCAAAGCTCTCGACATTTTGATAAACTACAGCTGGAATGGAAATGTCAGAGAACTAAAAAATGTTGTTCAGAGAATGTTGTTTGTAGATAATTCTGTTATTGACGAACAAAATGTTTTAAGAGCTCTTGGAGTATTTTCTTATGAAAACGAATTTTCCGATGAGTTCGAATCATTCTTCAAAAATAATGAACTGCCTCTTTCTCAAATGGAAAAGATGCTAAGGGAAAAATATTTTGTTTTTATGCGTAAGAATTCCGATTCCGATACGGAAGCTGCTAAAAAGCTCGGATTAGCTCCATCAAATTACCATCGCATGGCTAAAGAACTTGGACTTAAATAATTCTGGCTTGATTGTTGTTAAAAAATTGTGTCTGATTATATAGGGAATTTTATGAAGCACAATTTTACTTATTTCATTTTAGCTTTAACAATATTTTTAGCTTCGGCATTTCAATTAAACTTCTCTCAAAACTTTTTAACCGTAAGCGGGACAAAGATAGTTGATCAAAACGGACAGGAAATTCACTTCAAAGGAATGGGATTAGGCGGCTGGCTTGAACCCGAAGGTTATATGTTTCACATGTCGAGCTTTGCGAATTCACCGTCGCAAATTAAAAAGAAAATTCAAGACTTAATTGGAGTAGATAATACAAATACTTTTTACAATACATTTAGAAAAAATTTTGTTACTGAAAGCGATATAAAAGCACTTTCCAACTGGGGATTTAATTTGGTAAGGCTGCCGTTTCATTATAATATTTTAACTCCACCGGATTCTCCCGGCGTTTATCTTCAAAGCGGTTGGGCAATTTTTGACAGCTTAATTTCTTGGTGTACTAAGTATAATATTTATGTTATACTCGATATGCACTGTGCACCCGGCGGCGAAAGCGATCAGACAATTTCAGATTATGATCCAACAGTTCCATCACTTTGGCAGGATACATCAAAACAAACAAGAACTGTTGAGATTTGGAGAACGATTGCCGAACGTTATAAAGATAATCCGACCGTAGCGGGTTATGATTTATTAAATGAAACTAGATGGGACTTCGGTTCGGGATCTAACAATGCGCCTCTAAGAAATTTATTTATAAGAATAACAAATGCAATCCGTTCAATTGACACTTCACACATTCTTTTTATAGAAGGGAATCAGTACGCTACTGATTTTAGCGGCTTAACTCCTCCTTGGGATAAAAAGATGGCTTACAGTTTTCATAAATATTGGAACTCAAATGATTATAATTCTATTCAGAGTTATTTGAATCTAAGAGCAAATACAAATGTTCCGTTGTGGCTAGGAGAGACTGGAGAAAATTCAAATACATGGTTTACCGAATGTATTAATTTAATGGATCAATATGACATTGGCTGGTCATGGTGGACTTTGAAAAAATTCGGGACTACAAATGCACCTTTAAATGTGCCAATTACAAGTGACTATCAACAGCTACTTAATTATTGGGAAGGCAGCGGCTCTAAACCTTCAGTACAATTTGCTACTAATGCTCTGCTTAGAATGGCGGATAATTTAAAATTTGAAAATTGCATATTTCAGAATGATATGATCGATGCTATGATGCGTCAACCTTATGATAATTCTCTATTACCGTTTGCCGACAATAATATTCCCGGTATAGTTTATTTGGATAATTATGATCTGGGAAAATATTCTTATGCTTACAGCGACTTCGACTATGAAAACAATGGCGGATCTCAAACCTCATGGAATTCCGGCGGAAGCTATCGTAACGACGGTGTGGATATTGAGCCGTGCAGCGATCTGCCGACAAACGGTTACGATGTAGGCTGGATAAATACAGGTGAATGGTTGAAGTTTACGGTCAATGTTGCGCAAACCGGAAACTACAATGTTGATGTTCGCTATGCATCAAATCAAACAGGTGGAAAATTTATAATAAAGCTCGATGGAAATATTATTACTCCATCGATTGATATTCCTGTTTCCGGAGGCTGGCAAAACTGGCAGACACTCACTCTGTCTAATATTCAAATGCAATCAGGTAAACATTCGATGATGGTTCAGTTTCTTTCAGGTGGTTTTAATTTAAATTATCTTTTATTCTCAAGCACAACTGATGCCGCTGCTGATGACAAAAAAGAATTTACTTTTCATTTAAATCAAAATTATCCAAATCCGTTTAATCCGGTGACTGTAATAAAATATTCAATTCCTTCAAGAAGCTTCGTAACCGTAAAAGTGTTTAACATTTTAGGGAAAGAGATTGCTTCTCTAGTAAATGAAACAAAGAATGCAGGTGAATATTCAATTGACTTCGATGGTTTACGTTTATCGTCAGGAGTTTATTTCTATAGAATAACCGCCGGGAGATTTTCCGATTTGAAAAAAATGATTTTGGTTAAATAGACACTGATTTCACAGATTGCGCTGATGAATGTTAGACGACAAATGTCGTAAGAGTAAATAGGACACGAATTTCACTAATTAACACAAATGATAAATGAGATTCATATTGAAGTAAAATATTAGGTGACGAATGTTGTTATAGTAAATAATTAAATATCAATTGAGTCTTTAGCATTTCGCCAGCCGCATCAATGCTGGCGAAGTTTTATATTAATAAAATTTAGGCGGCAAGAAATTATTAGGGCAAGGGAATTTTTTATTAGAATAATAAAGCCTCTTTTATCAATTTAATAAGAGAGGATTTTTTAATCAGGAGAAAATCAATCCAAATTATTAATAATATATCACTCGGCTTCGATTTTTTACTGGCATATTTTGTGAGATAGAACAACAAAAAACGGAAGCTTATTTGCAAGTTGATTTTACAATTTTAGACACTCTTATTCTTCTTATTTACTTAGTTGTTGTCTTAAGTCTTGGATTTTATTTTTCGAGTAAGAAAGAACACTCATATGAGGAATACTTTCTTGCAGGGAAAAAAATGGGCTGGATAACTGTGGGACTTTCAATATTTGCAACCAATATATCAAGCGAACATTTTATTGGTCTTGCCGGTGCAGGCTCTGCGAGAGGACTAGCTGTAGGTCAGTTTGAACTGATGGCTGTTTTTATTTTAATTATACTCGGCTGGTTAATTACACCAATCTATATAAAATCAGGTGTTACAACAACTCCGGAATTTCTTGAGAAAAGATTTGATCCTTCCTTAAGAAAACCTTTTGCTGCTATCTCAATTATAATTTATATCTTCACAAAAATTTCAGTCTCATTATTTGCAGGCGGCATTTTGTTCAACAAAATGTTTGGACTTAATATTTACACTTCTGCGATAATGATTGTTTTGTTTACCGGACTATACTCGGTTCTCGGCGGTGCAACTGCTGTAATGAAAACCCATGCTTTTCAAGCTGTTATTCTAATAGTCGGCGCACTTCTCTTAACAATTTTTGGCTTGAAAGCAGTAGGCGGTTACTCCGGCTTACAAGAAAAGCTTCCGCATGATTTTTTCAATATGTTTAAGCCATCAAGTGATCCTGACTATCCATGGACAGGGGTAATATTCGGTGCGCCTATATTAGCATTTTGGTACTGGATAACAGATCAGTATTTTGTCCAAAAAATATTATCTGCAAAATCAATTAACGATGCACGCAGAGGCTCGTTGTTTGCAGGGCTTTTAAAAGTTTTACCGATATTTATTCTGGTTATACCCGGCTTAATAGCGGCAGCGATGTTCCAGAATGTAAAGGGAGATGAAGCATATCCGCTCTTATTATCCAGCAATATTCTTCCGGTGGGAGTAAAAGGACTGGTTTTGGCAGGATTGCTCGCTGCAATTATGTCTTCGCTTTCAAGTGTGTTTAATACTACTGCTGCATTGTTTACAAATGATTTTTACAAAGTAAATAATCCTAATGCATCCGACAGAGAATTGGTTTTGGTTGGAAGACTATCTACAACGGCGATTGTTATCCTGGCGATTATATGTGTCCCTCTTGTTAAACTAATTAGTTCTCAGGTTTATCTATATCTTCAAAGTCTGCAGGGCTACATCAGCCCGCCTATTACGGCAGTTTTTCTTTGGGGTTTTATTCTGAAAAAAGTAAATGCGAGAGCTGCGATAGCAACATTAATTGTTGGCGAGTCAATCGGTTTCCTTCGTTTAATTTTGGAAACCGTATACGGATCAAACCTTCAAAGTATCGGCATTCTATCCTCGATTGTCAATATTAACTTTCTGAATTTTTCAATTTTGCTTTTTGTACTAAGCACGATAATTATAATTTTTATCAGTTATTTACCTCAAAGAGAAAAGAAACTAAGGGAATCTTCAGTTCCATATTTGGTACCGAACAGTTTCTCAGAACTAGTTTTAAACTTTTCAAACGGAGGGACAAAAATTTTCCTAAGCGCGAATATAATAATGTCTGCATTTATTCTTTTGTTAATAATCGGGCTATGGAGTTTATGGTTTTGAAAATGTTCTATCTATATATACTCATAATTAACTATCTATCTAACAATAAACAAAAGGAAGATAACATATGAAGAAAGTTATTTTACCTGTACTATTAGCTTTGATTGCATGGTCGTACAGTGCAAACGCACAGGAGACTATAATTCAAAGCTTCGATAACATTTCTGCCGATACCAATTTTGTTTGGTCGGGCAGTACAGAAGGCGCTCCCAGTTACCTTAATGTTAAGGAAGATTCGACTGATAAAATGGAAGGCGCTGCTTCTTTGGATGTACGCACTTCAATTGGCGCGTTCCATCCTTGGGGAAGTTATTCTCAATTACAATACAGACTTCCTGAAGGTCAAACAATGGACTGGAGCTCTAGCGATACTTTAAAACTCTGGATTAAAGTTGTTATGGCTCCAACTCACCCTGAATACATGGTTTTCAGAATTCACCTTGTAGATCAGGATGCTCCTGGTGATCCTCAAGAACAATATATTTATGAAAACGGCTTCGTTATTGACTCCGTTCATGACTGGTACTTGTTAAAAGTTCCGTTACATGAAATAGACTCTCAGAATGGAACCGTGATCCCGGCAGACAGCGGATTTGTAATGGCGCCTTATTCTTGGGGCGGCTTTACATATAACGATCATAAATTGAATCTTGATAAACTGGTCGGTTGGAATATCGGATTTATTACTTCCGGTTATATTGCACCTGACAACATTCCTGCAGATTCTGTTGAACTTAAATTGGACGGCTTTGTAAGAAGCGGAAACAAACCGATTCCATTTATTGTATTTAACGGCATTGCCGTTCCTAATAATCTTTCACCATTTACATGGGGAAATGCTACCGCATCTGTTGAAACTGGTAACGGACCATTTCCCAACACTAATTCAATACATTATGTAATGGGAGATCAATGGGGAAACGGCTGGAATGGCTTCGGCTATAATGTTTCTCCGGCATTCAATCTTTCAGGCGGATGGCCAGTTGACAGCCTTAAATTCTATATGAAAGAAGATCCTGGTGTTGACTCTATGCGAGTTCAGTTTGAAGACGGAAACGCTAAAGTCTACAAAAATTTCAAAGTAATCCAGGATACAAATTGGCATCAGTATTCTATTGCATTAAAGGATATTACAACAAGAGACGATCAGAATCCAGGAGACTTTAATCCTGCTAATGTTACAGTTTGGCAAATTATGCCTGCCGGTATATTCGGAACAGGTAATGCATATGGTAAGAATGGAAATAACATTTGGTTGTCCGATGTATGGACAGGCAATCCTAACGCACCCGTTCCTCCTGTAGCTCCTCAAGGTGTATCCGTAGTAACTAACAGCGATTACACAAATTCGATAATCTGGAGTGATGTTCCGGGACAGTCTTCAGAAACATATAATATTTACTATTCTGAATCTCCAATTACGGATATAACGGCGCCTGGTGTTGAAGTTGCTACAACAGCTATTCCTCACGGAACTCAACTTTATGTTCATAAATTAATTGCACCTGGAACTGATCAGAAAGTTACTTATTATTATGCCGTGGTTTGTAAAAGCGGTGATGGGCTGCTTGGAAATGTAGGTCCGGCTTCGGGAAGCATTACAAATACAGCTCAAGGCGTAACTACTATTTCTCCACAAGCGCCTGCAAACTTTGCTGCTGACGGCGATCTTAGCGAATGGACAAATGCAGGAATTAAGCCTTTCCGTTTATATGTGAGTGATCATAGCGGAACAGTAGTAGCCAACACTAAAGTTCCTAACGATACTGTAAGCTCCGGCGATGTTTATGTAGCCGTAGATCAAAATTATTTATATGTAGCAGGTCATATAAACACAAATAATATAGTATTCGATCCTTCACAAAGTTCATGGTTTAATACAAGCACTGATTTATTCATTGGATTATACAACTGGCATGGTGCGCCACACACTACTCTGCAAGGTGGTGGTCAGCCTGATTATCATTTTAGATTTGCAAAAGACAGAATCATAATTGATAATAAAGGTACAGACTCATTAGAAACGCCCGGCAGTAATTACTATTGGGATTCAAGATTTCCTGATCCTCTTGCAGGTTATAATTTTGAAGCAAAAATTTCCTGGCAGGATATTGCTCATAAACGTAACGGCGGGAATACAGGAACAGATTCAGTATTCGTACCTCAGGAAGGTATGAGAATTCCGTTTGACATTGAATTGAGTTCAGTAACTATTGGCGCAACACAAAGAGATGGTCAACTGGATTACTCATCAATTGCCAATGGAAATTCTTATTCTAATGTAGCTCTTTGGACAAATACCTGGATCGGCGATAAATGGACTACGGCAGTTTCGAATAACAACCAGGCAATTAAATCATATGAGTTATTCCAGAACTATCCGAATCCATTTAACCCAACAACGAATATTCAATATTCAGTTATGAAAGCAGGATTAGTTACATTAACTGTTTATGATGTTCTAGGAAGAAAGGTGTCCACATTAATTAATCAATATCAAACAGCAGGTACTCATTCAATTAACTTTGATGCTTCCAGACTTGCAAGCGGCGTTTATTTCTATCGAATAGAAGCCGGTTCATTTAGAAGCGTTAAGAAGATGATGCTGCTTAAGTAAAATTCAAAGGTGCAGCTCTGATTACCCGGAGCTGCACTTTTGTTTACGTAATGAGGTCGACTCAAAATTTATATTATTATTCGGGAAAAAACATGTTTAGTCGCAATACTTTGAAAGTGAAACACTTTAAATTTTTGTATAGCAAGGCAGGAGGAATATTCTTTTTTACTTTTATAATTCTACTTCTTTCAAGCTTACCGAATTTTTGGTGGAACAACACTTTCGCAGGCACAACTGGAAAGTTGGCGGGAAGAATTACAGATGCTCAAACCGGTGAACCTCTTGTGGGTGTTAATGTGCTAATCCAGGGAACATATTTAGGCGCAGCAACCGATCTTGACGGATATTATTATATAAACAACATTCCTCCAGGAGATTATAACGTTGTAATCAGTTCTATCGGGTATGAAAAAGTTTTTGTTAAAAAAGTTCCTATAAAGATTGATCTGACTTACACACTTAATGTTAAGATGAATCCGCAATCTGTCAATGCAAAGGAAGTTGTGGTTACTGCTCGGAGACCTCTAGTACAAAAAGATTTAACATCAACAGCCGTTACTGTTTCATCAAATGAAATAAAAATGATGCCTGTTGAGAGCGTCGGGCAGATTATAAATTTACAAGCTGGTGTAGTCGGCGGACATTTTAGAGGCGGCAGGTCTGATGAAGTTTCTTACCTAATTGACGGAATGCCTGTAACTGATGCTTTTAATGGTTCACTTCCTGTGCAGATTGAAAACTCTTCTATAAGAGAAATGGAAGTTATAAGCGGAACATTCAATGCGGAATATGGGCGAGCAATGTCCGGTATTGTCAACATCGTTACTCAAGATGGTTCTCAGGAATTTCATGGAATGATTTCGGCATATACCGGAGACTATGTTACTACGCATACAAGTCTTTTCCCGAATGTCGGCAAGCTTTTTACATTTAGAACGAGAGATTATGAATTCAGTTTAAGTGGACCTACGGGCATTTCTAAAAATCTAACTTTTTTTACTACCGGCAGATATTACAATGATCCGGGATATTTCTATGGACAAAGAATTTTTAGTGTCTCAGACAATCCTCTGAACGGACCAAAAGATGCCAACGGCGATCCAATTATTTTTCATAGCGGCGACAGTTCTTATGTTCCGATGAATCCGACTGAACGATACACTTTCAATGGTAAACTTACTTACCAACTTCCTAGTATAAAATTTTCTTATAGTTTGTTCTGGAATAAAAGCTGGAATAAATATTTCAGCCAGCAATGGGCATGGAATCCGGATGGATTAACCAATCATTATTCAACTGATTGGATACATAATTTTCAACTCTCTCATATTCTTTCACAAAGTGTTTATCAAACACTTAAATTCTCAGTTGATCGCTATAGTTACCGAGGTTATGTTTACCAGGATCCATTCGATCAGCGTTATGTTGATCCGAGTCAGGGAGTACCGAGTTCTAGTTATACCTTTCAATACGGCGGTCAGCAGAACGATAGATACGAAAGAGAAACACTTGAAAGCATTCTTCAATGGCAGCTTAATGCTCAGGTATCGAGACAGCACAAAATCGGGCTTGGTGTAGAAGCTGACTGGTATAAACTTTATAATCATGATTACAGCTTGCAAAGTCCAAACTCAGGATCAGCAGCAGATACAATTTACACTCCGATTTACCGTCAGTTGGGAACTCCGGGAAATCAGGCATATACCAAATATCCAACTTCATTTTCTGCTTATGTTCAGGATAAAGCAGAATATGATATTATGATTATTAATTTCGGACTGAGGTTTGACTACTTCAAATCTAATTCACAATATTTGTATGATTTGAACAACCCGGAAAGAGATCCGAATTTTCCAAATGCCGGCAGGATGGTTGAGGCGCATGCAAAATCTCAGTTAAGTCCGCGCTTGGGAATTTCCTTCCCGATTACCGATCAAGGTATTATTCATTTTTCTTATGGACACTTTTTCCAGATACCAAGCTTTTCAAATCTTTATGTTAACTCGGATGAAATCATTATGCCGAACGGTTCGTTATCGACTGTAATGGGCAATCCAGATCTTGAGCCGGAAAGAACAGTTAAATATGAACTTGGTCTTCAGCAGGCTCTTACTTCAGATCTAGCATTAGACTTCACAGTTTATTACCAGGATATCCGCAACCTTCTCGGTATGGAAATTTATAACACATACCACGGTGCAAAATATGGAAGATATATCAACAGAGATTATGCAAACGTAAGAGGCTTTATTGTTACACTCGATAAAAGATTTTCGGATTACTTCAGTGTTAAGCTGGATTATACATATCAAATAGCTGAAGGTGACGCATCTGATCCAATGTCGGTCTTTTATAACAATCAAACTAATCCGCCGGTTCAGACCAACAAAATGTTTGTTCCGCTAAATTGGGATCAAAGGTCCACGCTTAATATCTCAGCAAACATTAGTCAGCCGAATGATTGGAGCGTTGGTTTAATATTTAATTACGGATCAGGTTTCCCGTACACAGAAGATGTAAGAATATCTCAGGGTTTATTATTTGAGAACAACGGTATAAAGCCGCCAACATATAATGTTGATTTAAGAGCTCAGAAAACATTTAAAGTCGCGGGACTTGATGTAAATCTGTTCGCACTTATATACAATCTTCTGGATTTAAAGAATGAAGTGAACGTAAACTCGGCAACAGGGCGTGCAAATGATCTTTTAAATCAGGACATAACTTCTGCCGGAAAGATCATTGGCTTAAATACGCTTGAGCAGTATATAAATGATCCGTCAAGTTATTCGGCGCCAAGACAAATTCGACTTGGATTGAGTTTAGGATTTTAATAATCGATTTGGAGTTTATAATGAAATTTAAGTTTTTAAGTATTTTATTTTTAACCAGCATACTCTGCAGAGTTTCATTTGCACAAATTGATGTTGGACAGGAAGATCCTCGAATACCGTTATACCGTCAGGATCCATACGGAAATTCTCAGTACGAAAGAGAAGGAACAATGGTTGGCAATAGGATCAGCACGCTGTATTATAATTATGGTGAAGTTGGTTACTGGCAATTTGCACCTTCTATGGAATGGCCTTCAGGATCGGGGCATAACAATCTTGATGGTACTGCAGTTTTAATTGCAGCACGTGTAACAACAAAAACGGGTTACAGAGTTAATCCGTTAATTACACGCTATAGAGAATACGATAGTCAGGATCCAATTACCGGAGCTCACTGGGGATTAGAACCAGTACCAGGATATCAAAATCCTCAGAGCACATCTCCTGCTGTAAATATTGATCTAAATTCAATTCCAACTACATGGCCAAAAGCTCTTGATTTGGATCCGACTTGGGATGGAAAATGGTACGGTTACTTCGGAAAGGGCGTATCTAATGCAGATTTTGAAACTTTCTTTGTAATGGATGATTCGCAGGACAAAAAGTTTACCCGCTATCCTTATTACTACTTCCCGGTTGCGAGCGATTCGAATCGCGGAGGCTTAGGACTAAGAGTTGAAGTTCGTGGTTTTCAGTGGTCTCATGTTTTAGCTGAAGACTGTATCTTCTGGCATTATGATATCGTAAATATTTCAGACTATACTTACGATAGTACTGCTTTTGGATTTTATACTGATCCAGGAATCGGCGGAGCTAATGCTACCGAACCGGCGAACAGCGCTTACTACAATACTACTTTGAATATAGCTTATACCTGGGCTCCAAGCGGGCTTGGGACTCCGGGCAACTGGAAAACAGGTTATCTCGGTTACGCTTATTTGGAAAGTCCAGGCAATCCTTTTGACGGAATTGATAATGACCATGATGGAATGATCGATGAAAGAAGAGACGATAATATAGATAACAACCATAATTGGATTTCTTTTTCTGATTTAAATGGAAACGGCAAATGGGATCCGGGTGAACCTTTGAATGACGATGTTGGAAAGGATGGAATTGGTCCGACAGATCCGGGTTATACCGGACCGGATGAGGGTGAAGGAGACGGGAAACCGACCCCAGGCGAGCCTCATTTTGATGCGACAGATAAGGATGAATCCGATCAGATAGGATTAACATCCATGACGGTTAAAGTACTTGATAACTCGCATGGACCAAACGGACTTTGGGGAAAGAACGATGACATTATGTGGAATGCAATGAATAATGCATTCAGAGATACACTTGTTCAGAATGCAAATATTTATTTGGTTTTTGCATCGGGTCCTTTCATACTTGGAAAAGGATTGAGAGAAAGATTCTCAATGGCATTGTTAATGGGAAATGATTTGAATCAGCTTCTCTTCCACAAAGAAACAGTTCAGCAGATTTACAATGCTAATTATAATTTCTCTAAACCGCCTTACAAGCCTACGGTTCACGCTGTAGCCGGAAATAAGAGAGTCTTTTTATACTGGGATAATATTGCCGAACAATCGAGAGATTCATTTCTGGGTTACGAGCATAACGATCCGCGTCAGGGTTACAAAAAAATATTTGAAGGTTACACAATCTATAGAAGTGAAGAACCTCAGTTTGAAGATGTAAAACTAATAACCGATTCTCAAGGCGAACCAACATACTGGAAGCCGATTGCACAGTATGATTTAGTTGATTCAATAGCTGGACCTGATCCGGTTGGAATTAACGGTGCAAGATTCTGGAGAGGAAGTAACACAGGACTACAACACTCATATGTTGATACAACTGTAGAAAACGGCAAGACCTATTACTATGCTGTATGTTCTTATTCGATGGGTGATACTGCTTATGATAATTCTTTTGGTCCTTCCGGCTTGCAGCCGACGGAGTGTTCAAAAATTATTCGTCAGGATGAAGCAGGCAACATTACTTTTATAGATCAAAACTGCGCTGAAGTAACTCCGAATGCATCTGTTGCCGGTTATGTTCCGCCGCAGATTGTAGGTAATTTAAGCAAGGTATCAAGCGGATTAGGAACCGGCTCAATAAATGTTCAAGTTCTTAATCCTCAAACAATATCGAACGGCGCGCAGTATAAAATATTGTTTAATGCAAACGGCTCTATTCCAAATTATAGAACCTCTACTTACTCAATTGTAAAATCCTATAACGGAAAGACTGATACTTTGGAAAGCGATGTGGACGCAACGACTTTCGGCAGCAACGTATATAGTATTCCGTTTGATGGGATGGTATTTGCTTTTAATAATGATACAACAGTTTCGATAAATGATACCCTGACCGGATGGTATGTCGGCAGCAGCAATCTTAACCTAAGCGTTATTCCGGATAATACTTCGCCTTCACTTGATGTTAAATGGCCGACTGATTATCAAATGGAATTCTTCGATCATACCGTAGCAACAACCCCGTATAATAAAATTCCTGTGAATTATGTAATTACGGATTTAAATACCGGTGATACGGTAAAATCTGAAATTATCGATAACGATAAATCTAAAACTCTTACTACCGGCGATGATATTATTATGATTCAGCCTGTGGGAAGCCAAACAAAATATTCATGGAGAATACATTACCAGCCGCCGTTTAATCCGGCATTAACGCCTACATATCCGCAGCCGGGAGATAAGTTCCGTATCTATACAAACAAGCCGTTTTATAACGGAGACTATTTCAGCTATACTACTAAGGCATCTTCTGTAAATGATGCGCTTGCAGATAAGAGGCTTTCTAATATTTCCGTAGTTCCTAATCCTTATATAGCTACCGCATCATGGGAGCCAAGATCGCTTTATCCGACAGGTCGCGGGACAAGGAAGATTGACTTCATAAATCTTCCTGCAAAATGTACGATTAGAATTTATACGGTTACCGGAGCTTTGGTAAAAACTCTTTATAAAGATGATTCTAACTTGTACAACGGCGGATCAGCCTCATGGAACCTTGTTTCCGAGGATGGAATGGACATAGCTTATGGTGTTTATATCTTTCATGTGGATGCACCAGGCATCGGTGAATACATTGGCAAATTTGCGGTAATCAAATGACGGAGAAGAAGATGAAAAATATCGCATTAAAAATATTATCGGCATTAGTCTTAATCTCTACGATGACATTTTGCCAAACTGATTTTGTTTCGAATGTTTCTAAGAAAGGAACTACCGCAGCGCCTTTTCTTTCGATCAGCGAAGGCGCAAGGGCTACTGCAATGGGAAGCGCTTTTGTAGGGATAGCTGATGATCAGAGCGCATTCTTTTGGAATCCTGCCGGTCTGGCAAAACTGGAAGGTGTCGGTATTATGATTGATCATACCAACTGGCTTGCAGGTATTGCTTACAATTTTCTTGCAGCGTCATACAATCTGGGCGGTATGGGCACGGTCGGTTTCAGCTTTACTGCTTCGGACTATGGAGATATGAAAGTAACAACAGTCGATGCGCCTGAAGGAACTGGACAGGTATTCACGGTATCAGATATTGCTTTCAGCTTAGGTTATGCATTGAACCTGACTGATAATTTTGCTATAGGATTTAATCCCAAAATAATTTATCAGTCAATCTGGGAAACAAGTGCCGTTGGCTTTGCAATGGATCTCGGAGTTTTATATAGGACTCCATTTGATGGCATCATGCTTGGGATGTCGATTTCAAATTTCGGAACGAAAATGCATCTACAAGGAAACAGTACATTAGTTACCTACGATCCCGATCCTTCGACTCTGGGGAACAATGGAAAAATTGCTGCAAACTTAAGTACGGATTATTGGTCACTGCCGTTGAATTTCCGTGTTGGTCTGGCATATAGTCCGATCTCGACAGAAAAGCATAAGCTTACGATAGATGTCGATGCACTTCATCCAAGTGATAATTATGAAAGTATAAATGTAGGCGCTGAATATGTATTTGATGATTTGATTGCAATCCGCGGAGGATATAAATCTTTATTCCTTCAGGATTCAGAAGAATCGTTTGCACTTGGTTTCGGATTAAAGCAAATTTTTCTAGGCAACATTGCTATACATGTAGACTATGCTTACCAGAATTTCGGCAGGCTTAATAATATTCAGAAATTTTCACTTGGCATTGCGTTCTAAGATCAATTAAAACTTAGGTAATTAAAATGAAAAAAAATCTTTTACTATTTATTATTGCAGGAATTTTTACTTTAGCTTCAGATGGGTTATTTGCGCAATGGACTAAAACTATTCTTCCTAATCCTCCGGGTGGACATGGCGCCTTGCCCGGTAGAATAATTTCTCTGGAAACATCCGGCTCAAATATTTATGCCGGAACTCTTGGAGGTAACCTTTATTTATCTCAAGATAATGGCAATAGCTGGACGTATATCGATACTGGATTAACTACCTCAGATATTAATTCAATAAAAGTTATAAACAATAAATTATATATCGGGACTTACGGCAGCGGAATATTTACATCGACTGATAACGGGAAAACCTGGGTTGGTTCGAGTCCTTCTCTCTCGAACAAATTTATCTATTCAATTCAGGTAATTGATTCCAGCGTTTTTACAGGTACCTGGGGAGGAGGAATTTTTACCTGTTCAGTAAATGACACTGCATGGAAACAAGTCAACAATGGTCTTACTAATTTGAATGTACGTGTTCTAGGAGTAAAAGAGAACCGTCTCTTTGCAGGCACCTGGGGAGATGGAATTTTTGTTTCTGACGATAAAGGTGAGAGCTGGATGCAAAGTAATACCGGAATTACTAAACTTTATATTTATACTGTTACGGGAGATGGTCCGAACGTTTATATAGGAAATGATGAAGGAGTATATTCCAGTACTGATAATGGTTACAGTTGGACATTGATGAACCAAGGGTTGACTAACACATACATCCGTGCTTTAACTATTATTCATCCAAATTTGATAGTCGGAACTTCAGGTGAAGGAGTTTTTGTCTCGATGAATACAGGCAGCAACTGGTCTCCTGTAGATACAGGATTAACGGATGGATATATATACTGTCTTGCAGTCAGCGGCACAAAACTGTTTGCTGGCTCATTAAACGGAGAGATATGGAGCAGAGAGATTTCAGAAATCATTACTGCAGTAAAAGAGCAAAATCAAAATGTAGTTGCTAATAATTTCAAACTTTACCAGAATTATCCCAATCCGTTTAATCCATCGACAACGATAAACTATCAGCTATCATCAAGAAGCTTGGTTGAATTAAAAGTATACGATGCACTCGGCAGGGAAATAAAAACTTTGGTGAATGCGGATGAAAGTGAAGGACTTCATTCAATTAACTTTAATGCGTCGGGGATAGGGAGTGGAATTTACTTTTATAAATTAAAAGTAACTGGTTTGAATGGTAAAGGCGGAAATTATGTTTCGGTTAAGAAGATGATTTTACTTAAGTAAGACACGAATTTCACGAGTTAACACGAATAAAATACAAGGTAACAAATAGCCAGCCCCGATTTAATCGGAGTCTTAATAGTAAATAGTCTGTTGTGCGGGAGGTAAACTGCCGCACTGGTTTTGTTCCGGAGTTTAACTCCAGAATAACAGGAAGGTATCAAATAGTATTATCGTAAATAGGAATACAAATGAGAAAATTAGCTTATATAATTATAGCAGCGATTGTATGTTCTACAATTCTTTTAAGCGCAAAGCAGAAAGCTGATAAGAAAGAAAATGCAATTGATAAAAAGGTAAAAGCTTTAGTTTCAAAAATGACGCTCGAAGAAAAAGTCGGGCAAATGACTCAGATAACGATTGAAACAGTTTCTAAGCAGCATGGAACAGCAACACAGCAATTTGAATATGATCCGATAAAGCTGAAAGAGGCTATCACTAAGTATCATGTCGGTTCTCTCTTAAACGTTTATGACGTTGCGCTTGATATCGATTACTGGCATAAGATGCAGACAGCTATTCAAGATATTGCAACAAAAGATACTCGCTTAAAGATTCCAATCCTTTATGGAATAGACGGAATACATGGCGCAAACTACACGAAAGGTGCGACTATATTTCCCCAGGCAATCAATATGGCGGCAACATTTAATTCTGATCTGGTAAAGAAAGAAGGAGAGATCACCGCGCTTGAAATAAGAGCTTCGGGCATACCTTGGAATTTTTATCCGGTACTGGATTTAGGCAGGCAGCAGTTATGGCCGCGATTATGGGAAACTTATGGAGAAGATGTTTATCTCGATTCAAAAATGGGAGAAAGCTATATAGAAGGTGCTCAAGGAGATGATATAAGTGAGAAAGATAAAGTTGCGGTTTGCTTGAAGCATTATGTAGGTTATAGTTTTCCGCTTGACGGGAAGGATAGAACTCCTGCTTGGATCCCAGAGAGAATGATGCAGGAATATTTTCTACCACCTTTTCAAAAAGCCATTGAAGCAGGTGCACAGACTGTAATGGTAAATTCTTCCGAGGTAGATGGAATACCGGGGCATTCAAACTATCATCTGTTGACCGAAGTACTTCGAGGAGAAATGAAGTTTAAGGGAATTGTGGTTTCGGATTGGCAGGATATTGAAAGGCTTTACACCAGAGATAAAGTAGCAGACTCACCGGAGGATGCCGTGAGAATGGCAGTAATGGCAGGCGTTGATATGAGCATGGTTCCAACCGATTATAGCTTTTACAACTACCTCTTAAAGCTTGTTAAGGAAGACAAAGTTCCGGTTAAAAGAATTGATGAGGCTGTTTCAAGGATACTTCGTGTAAAATATATGCTTGGATTGTTTGATAATCCTTACCCAGATGAAAATCTAAAAGCTAAGTTTGCTACAAAAGAATCTGATGCTGCAAACCTGGAGGCTGCACAAGAATCAATTGTTCTTGCAAAGAACGATGGGAATGTTCTCCCGCTTTCAAAAGATTCAAAGGTGTTAGTTACCGGACCGACAGCCAATATGCTTTCCGTTCTTAACGGCGGATGGACGATTACCTGGCAGGGAAATGAAGAGTCGCTTTATCCAAAAGATAAGCCGACTGTTCTTAAGGCAATACAAGACAAAATAAAATCCGGAAATGTGAAATATGTTCAGGGTACTAACTTCAACAAGGAAATTAATATTGATGAAGCTGTGAATGCCGCAAAAGATGTCGACGATATTGTACTCTGTCTTGGCGAAAATGCTTATTGCGAGACTCCCGGCAACATAAATGATTTGACGCTGGATACTGCTCAATTAAATTTTGCCAATGCAATGATTAAGACAGGTAAGCCTGTAATAGTTCTTATGATTGAAGGCAGACCACGGATAATAAGAAGTATTGTTGATGGTGCAAAGGCTGTGTTGTTAGCCTTTCTTCCAGGTATGGACGGCGGAGAAGCAATTTCAGATATTTTATTTGGCTATGCAAATCCAAGCGGAAAGCTTTCGGTTACTTATCCGAGATACCCGGATGACTTAATGCATTACGATTATAAACCGCTTGAAGCTGCGGAGGGGAATACCTTTAATCCACAGTGGTCATTCGGGTACGGGTTAAGTTATACAAACTTTTCTTATTCAAATCTAAAACTGAACAAGCCAGCTTTTAATAAGGGAGAAGAAATATCTGTAACGGTTGAAGTTAAGAATACAGGCAATAGAAAAGGCAAAGAAGCAGTTTTGCTTTACCTTAATGATGAGTATGGTTCTGTTTCTCGTCCGGTTAGGCAATTGAAAAGATTTACTAAGATTGAACTTAATCCGGGTGAATCAAGAACGGTAACATTTAAGTTAAATGATTATGATCTATCATTTATCGGCAGGCAAAATAAAAGAATTGTAGAGCCGGGGAAATTCAAAATATTTATTGGTAATTTAAGTACCGAGTTTACACTGCTGGATTAGCAGCTTGAATTAATAACTCACGTTACGCACATGTCATGCTGAACTTGATTCAGCATCCCGAAAATGCTGAAAAATGAGATTCCGAATCAAGTTCGGAATGACAAAGTAAATTAGATCCTTAATTGTGCGTAACGTAAGTTAATAAGCTTTCATTATCTCCTTTAGATGAGAGAAGCCTCATATCATTATCTTACCAGGATGATGATTGGGGCTTTTGCTGTATAAAAGAAACTACGCAACAATTATCAAAATTAAATCTAAGTTAGAATAAATCGAATTTCTTATTCGACCTTTCTTGAGATGGGACTGATTTTATATTTATTTTGAATTACTGTAAGTTTTTTATTCCAATTCTTTTTAGAGGCATCCCTATAACATAATCGATAATTAAATCTGCTATCCTTTCCGTGAAGCATTAAACATTGTCTCTTTACTGATAATTTTTTTCATGTAAGATCTCATCGAATATTTTGATATTTGTATAAATGATTGAAAGGATTAATTTAGAACGTTGTTCTATATAAATGTCGATCAAGCTTGAATCGATGCCATTGTTTCTGACCTTAAATACCGGAGACTTATCGGGGATATAATATGGGAATATACCGGTTACATGCTTAGATATACCTAAGATGTGTGCATTGAGTGTGCATTCAGAGTATATTCAGAGTGCATTCAGAGTGCATTCAAATTGCTTGTAGGAGGTAGTACTGATGACGGTTGAAGGAAAGGTAATTTCATGATTAAAAGGTAAGAAAAATAAGCAAGATTTAAAAAAATTCATGCAATTATTTGTCTTTGATAGAATACCACAATTTTGCATTAAATCATTTTAGTTGTGAATAATGAAAACAAAAACTTAGAAAAATATTTTTCAAATTTTCCGAAAGAGGCGTTTTTCCCTCTATATATTAATATATAACTGAAGTTACGCAATTGTCATGCTGAACTTGTTTCAGCATCTAAAAACAGCTTAAAAATAAAGATTCCGAAACAAGTTCGGAATGACAAATGGATCATTTTATTCATTTTGCGTAACTTCAGTATATAATTAATTTTTTTACCTTGTTACTTGACATACAAACAGTAAATAAGTTAAGTTTAAACAAAGACTTATGAACTGAGGGACGTATTGTGAGGGATTCTGTGAGGTGAGACTCTTATTAAAACTAAAATGTAACGGTAATAACCGGTTGATGATGAATTACAACTACTCATTATCATCGGCAATTTACAGTCTGCTTAAATTCAGCTCACCTGAATTTTCGACCTTTCTACATGACATAGGTTATGAGGGAAATAATAAAACATATAAGCTTTTTACTTTTGCATTAAGATTTGAACATTATACCGTTGATGGAAATTCTCTCACTCTAAAAAGTCCGTTAGCGAATCTTTATTTATCCTCTCCTTTAGTTGATACCTTCATTCAAAATTTTATAATGGGGACATTTGAAGCACAAAAGCTTGAGCTTACAGGAAGCAGCAGTAATGTTTCTTTTTCCATTGTTCAAGTTGAAAGCCTTTCTATACCGCAGTTTAAAGAGTATATGAAATTTAAGCTGCTCTCACCTTTAGTACTTTCTACAAGAAAAGAAATAAATAACGAATTTAAACAATATTACTTGAGACCAAATGATTCTGACGAAATAAATGTAATCCTGACTAACAATTTGAAGAACAAATATAAATCAATATTTAAGCAAGATATTGACTGCGATGATGTTAAGTTGAAATGGGATGATGAGTATCTGAAAAAGCACAACAGGGTAACTAAGAAGATTACCATAAATGAAAACGGAAAATATCCGATTGATGTTGTGGGAATACAGGCTCCATTTACGCTAAAAGGAAATCCGGATTTGATTAAGATAGGTTATGAATGCGGGTTCGGAGAAAAGAACTCGATGGGATTTGGTCTGGCAGACACAGATTACACAGATTACGCTGATATATAAGCAGACACAGATTACACAGATTACGCTGATGTATAAACAGACACAGATTACGCTGATTAAAAAATTGAATTTGTGAAAATCAGTGAAATCAGTGTCTGGTTTATGGGAGTGATCTGACGAAGTTATGTTATATTAAATTTTCAATCTAAAACAATGAAAGACTTTAAAACAAAATTTAAGAGGCAGTTTGAGATATTGGGGAAAGTGTTAATGGAACCCAATACATTCTATATTACTGATTTTGAAGTACTGTTTGGAGTAAACAGCTTAACGATTAAAAGGGATTTAAGTGAGCTGAGGGCTATGGGCATCGATATCCATTCGAGAAAAGGAAAAGGATTAAGCGTGCTGGCTAAGGTTTCGGATGAAACAATTAAGGATATGGTTTTACAATATATAGGTATGGCTGTAAATCAAAGCTCTTATAACAAAGCTACAAACTTTTTAATTGGCAAGCATCACATACAAACTGTTCCAATTTTAACGACATTACAAAGCTGCATTGATAACGGGAGAGCTGTTAGAATCAAATATGAAAAAGTGGATGAAAATCCAGGCAAAGAAAAAATAATAATAGAAGAGCGGGATGTAGAGCCTTATTGTATTTTCCAAAGCGATAAGAACTGGCGCTTGCTGGCAAGGCATAATGGGACAATAAAACAATTCATATTGACTAAAATTAAATCGATAGTGGAGCTTGATAAAACATTCGAAAGAATAAAACAAGAGCAGATTGACGAGATATTTTCATCATCATTTAAGAGCTGGTTAGGTAATGAGAGGTATAAAGTAAGGCTTAGGCTGCTACCGCCGTGGACAGAAAGGATGAAGCCGGGGAAGCTGATGGAGTCGCAGAAAATAATAGAAGATAAAGACGGATCTGAAATATTGGAAACGGTAGTGAATTCGTTGAAAGAAATAGCGAGCTGGATTGTAAGTCGCGGAGAAGGAGTAATAGTAATTGAACCTTCAGAATTGAGGGAGTTAGTAATTAAAACGGCAAAGGGGGTTTTAAATAATTATGATTAAAAAGTATCATGAAATGTTACTGATAAAATTTATACTTTGATTAAGTTCAGGAAAGTAAAGAGATAAATAATTACTGGGTCCAGACACAGATTACACTGATTTACACTGATAGAAAAATTATTCTGTGGAAATTTGTGAAATCAGAGTTTATTCAGACATGTAAAATAAACCAACAATCAAAGGAAAGGATTAAAAATGAAAATAGTAAGAATGAATGCACTGCAAAATAACGGCAGCGGAAAGATTGCTGCTTATTTCGATATACAGACAAATGAAGAGATCATAATTAAAGGATTCCGCATTGTGAACGGTGCAAATGGTCTGTTTATTTCCGCACCAGATGAAAAGGGGAAAGACGGTAAGTATTATGAGAACGTCATTGTGCCAAAGGATTTGAAAGCTAAGTTGGAGAAGATGGCGATTGATGGATACAAGACACAGATTTCACAGATTAACACGGATTAAAAGAATAGACACAGATTTCACAGATTAACACGAATTAAAAAGAGTAGACACAGATTATTGCTGATTAAAAAATGAAGCTGTGGAAAGCTGTGTAAGCTGTGGATACCTATTACACTAATTCTAAAAATTGAATTTGTGAAAATTTGTGTAATCAGTGTCTGGGAGTGACGGAGCGAAGTTGCACTTATAATTATACAAATTTACATTATTAAAAGATTACGAAATAACTAAATTTATTAAGAGGTGTAATGTGAGATTACATTTTTGTTTAACAGCAAATTCACAAACCATTCCTTTTGATTACCAGCATTTTCTTATTGGTGCCTTTCATAAGTATAGACACAGATTTCACAAATTAACACTGATTATAAAAAATTGAATTTGTGATAATTCGTGTAATTAGTGTCTGTGAGTAATAGAGCAACGGCGCGAAGCTGTGCTGCTTATAACTATAAGGTAGTAATGATTAAATAATATTTTTAAGGAGGAAGAATGATACAAGAAATAGCAAATTTTATTGATACCATACCTAAAGAATATCATACGGAAGGGCTAAGTCCTTCACCGGGTTTGCATATTCTTATTGAGTTGGATGAAAATGGTAATTTAAAAGAGAATGGTTGGAGGAGTTTTATTTTTGATAAAAAGGGAAAATGTTTTGACTTAACAGAAGAAAGTAAATTAATTGAAGTTGTTAATAACGATCAACTTGAACTCCGGTGTTACTACTCTCAAATAATTTCAACCAACAAAGCCGTTGATATTAAAAATAAAAAAATTCACACATCAACTCCGTATTCTTTATCATTTAAAAGTAGCAGCATAAATCAATTGAGTGCAATTCTTAATGATTATTTCACAAGCTGCCGCCAATACGTGAACGAAGAAGAATTTGACAAGATTGATTTTATAGAAAAATATTGCACTAGTAATCTTGTTAAAAGGTTATTGAAAGAGCCTAAACTTGAAAAGGTTGATACAAAGAATGATATTTATGTTTATTTCAACACCACTATTGAAAAGATGAAACTGAGCCAAGAGAATTATCTCTCTGCTAATCTTTTCAACAAAGATGATTTTAACATTGATGATGAAAAAGGAAATGATATTTGGGGATTAAGTGGTTTCTTAAACGGAGCTAATTCAAAAAAAGCTTTCATGATGCATAAAACATCCTTAATTAAGGACGGCATAAATAACCGAATTTCTAAAAAAGATAAAGTCCCAGTAAAACTTTACCAATTTGAAAGATTGTTAAAAAACAAAAAGCTACCCAATACTGTACCTATATTTATTGATAAAGAAGAACTGAACAAGGAATTCGTAAGAATTTATAATCGCGATAGGAATCAGTCTTTTAGGGATATCATTCGTCAATTATTTGAACAACGAGCAGAGGATATTTCAAATTACTACTTGATAAATTGGGCTAATAGAATGGGTATTGTTATCAATGATATTGATTACGTGTCAAAATTCAAATTTTATCTTGAAAAGTTTGCTGTTAATAATTTGTTTGGTTTACCGAATATACAAGATAAAGAGCCAATCAAAAACGTATTTGATTTTGAATTAAATGTTGTTCAAAAAATATTTAACAATTCATTAATTGTAAAAACAAAAAAAGAAACTTTCCTTTTTAAGTATTTCGATGACATTGATCCGCAATACACAACGCAGACAAATTATCAAAACATTCTGAAGTATCGTAAAAACTTCTATGATTATGTTTATAAATCGAAAGAAAATGCAATTGACGGAAATATTTTCTATGATTTACTAATGCCAATAATAATTGATGATATTAGGCATGATGAATATAAAGACAATAAGCATTCCAAAGACTTTGCCATTAAGGAAAAACTTAATATCCTCTTTTCGCTCAACCATCATTTTGATAAGCAAAATAACAATTTCAAATATTTAGGAGATAAAACTATGGCCACAAAAATTCCAGAATACCTGGGGAATATGAGAAAGTTACTAAATGATAATGATTATCATATTTTGACAGATCAAGACTTCGCATTTGCAGCGGGGCAATTGATTTATTGTATCATAAGAAAAAGTAAATCGAATAATAAATCACACGCCCTGTTGGAGCCTTTCATTAACAAGAACGATCCCAAATTATTTCATGAAGCGATTCTTAGAGGAATAAATCAATATAAGCATGCGTTTGATTGGTACGGGGAATCTGGAAAAGGTCGTTTTGAAAAACTTACCAGCGAAATACTGGGCTATGAATGCGAACAAGATGTTAAAGGACTACTTCCGATAATACTTGCTGGTTATTTTTCTCAGTCAATGATTTTAGAAAAATTAAATAATTAATAAAAGGAGTACTTAAAATGTTACAAGAATTTAAAAACAGAGTATTTGGGGCAGTTGTTCTGAAATCTATAAACTCGAATTTTAATGCTGATTTTACACATCATCCAAGAACATTACCAGATGGAGTTGTTTATTCTACAGATAAAGCGTTAAAATACACGATTAAGGATTATTTCAAGAAAATGGATGGCCAAGAAAAACTATTCTATGTAAAACGGTACAATGAGAAAATGAATCCAATTTCATTGAATGATACTTACAAACATATATTTGGCAGTTATCCAAAAGCCAGCATTGATAAGTATTGTTTATTCTACTTTGATGGTGAAAATGTACAGGGAATACTTCCCAAAATTTCAAAGAAAAAACAAATCACAGATTATTTCAAGGATTTAGAAAAGGATTCGCCATTAATTAATTATCAAAAAGAATTTGAGATACTTGCGGGTAAAGATGTCATTGTAATAGAAGAATCAAAAGTTGAAAAACCACAAGAAGAAATGGAATGCTTTTATTATAAGCAAAAAGATATGCTTAAGAAAATAAACGGTGATGATGAAGAAATTAAACAAATTTGTGATGCATTGGAAAACCTATTAACTGGCGGTGTAAACAAATTTGAAACTCTTAGAAACCTTTTAACATGTAGAGATATTAGGTTATTCGGTGCAACTTTTGCTGATGGTGTTGATAAAGTGAATATTTCTATACATGGACCAGTTCAAGTTAATCACGGAGTAAACCGTTTTAAGGATGGGAAAGGACATATAATTAATGAACCGTATACCGAAGATATTTTATCACCTTTTGCAGATAAAAAAGATGCACAAATGTCAACGATAGGGAATCAAACAAATTTAAAAGAAGGTCATTATGTATTTCATTTTTCAATTAATCCTAAAAACACAGATGAATTCTATTCAGTGATTAACAAAGAAAAAAAAGATGAAGAAAAACTTTGTCTTAGCATAGAAGATATAGATAAGCTTAAGGAAGCATTCAATAATTCTGTGACCGCTTTAGATTCATCAAGAAAAATAGGTACCGAGAATGAAGCTACAATTTGGATACAGTTAAAAGAAGGCTCAAAAAAAATGCTGCCAAGTTTAACAGAGCTAATTGAAGTGAAAGAAAACAGAGAAATTGATTTAACTAAAGTTGAGGAAGTTATTGCCCATATTTTTTCAGATGTTGAACAAATAGAAATTTACTATAATCCATCAACAACAATTATTAAAGGTTTGGCAAAAGGCGGTAATATTAGGCATTTCAATATTCTTAATAATAATGAGATATAGTTATGGATAAGAGAATAATCTCTTTTGATATAAAAGCAAGTTTTGGATTTCTAAAAAAGCCGGATATTAACGAAGGTATTTACTTAACATATAACTGCCTTCATAAACCGGCTTTACTTGGAATACTTGGCTCAATTATTGGACTTGGTGGATATTACCAAAGTTATGTTAAAAAGAAAAAAGAACCGTTGTATTACGAAATGCTTGGCAATGTAAAAGTCGGAATACAACCACTAAGTTCTTTTAATGGCAACTTTACAAAAACAGTAATCACATACAATAATAGTGTGGGTTATGCTAACCTTGATGGAGGTACGTTAATAGTAGCAGAACAAACAATAATAGAACCTTACTACCGAATTTATTTACTTCTGGATTTGGATAGTGAATATGAAAAAAAGTTATTTACCTATCTAATAAATGGAGAAGCTGAGTATATTCCTTATCTCGGTAAAAATGATTTTCAATTGTGGTGGGATATAAATAGTGTAATTGACCATGGGGAACCAATTGAAGATGTTCCGACTGAGAGCTATATCATTCAGAACTTATTTATAAAACCAGAGGGAAAAACTATTAGGAAAAATTCCGAGCAAATCGCTGATATGATCTTTGATTGGAACGAGCCAAATAATCTCAACTTTTATATCTTCTTCGAAAATCTGCCGGTAGGTTTCGATAAGGTTACAACCAATTATAGTTTTTCAAACTTTGTTTATTCTAATAAAAAATTGTTACCATCTTTTATCCCGAAAAATCTTTATCTATTAGATGATAATAAATACATACAGTTAAACTGAACATTAGGTGCATAATTATACTTATGCACCTTTAATAATAAAATCATGAAAGCATTTAACAAATTTTTTGAAGCAGACTACTTTCAACTTAATAAAAAGTTAAAAAATGCAGAAAAGTATTTTGCGCATACTTTAGATAGTTACGAAAATAAAGAAACTCTTTCCGCACATACTGAATTAGTATTAAAATACTTTATCGAGCTTTGTAAAAACAACAACCTTGAAAAAATTATAGATGCAGCTATCACAAATTATGTTACTAACGGCGGCTATAATAATCGTGAAGAGATTGCAGATTTTATAAAATTACTTTTTATAAATTCTGTATACTTCCATGATTATGGTAAAGTAAACGAGAATTTTCAGATTAAAAAAATGGGTAATCCACAATTCCAAAATGCTAATAATGGAATCGGCTCTCAGCATTCCATACTAAGTGCGTATCTATTTATTGGTTCACATTTCTATGAAGTTATAAATAGCGCTATAGCAAACAACGATAAAAACCGATTACTAGGGATTGTATTAATCTTTGCGTATCCAATTTTGAAACATCATTCATTTTTTAATGACGTAAATGAGACTGAATTTAATGATGAGGTGGTTGGCTACTTAAAGGACTATAGAATGATTTTTTCTAATATTCACTCTAACGATGATAAAGTGAATTTTTTTTTGAGAACGACAGACTATTACGATAAGATCCAAAGCAGTCTTAAAATTGATTTTAACCTATTCTTTTTACTGAAACTCAATTATTCTTTGCTCACTGCAGCCGATTACTATGCAACAAACGAATATATGAATGGTATGGCAATTAATGATTTTGGTATGATGAAAGAAGAGCTTAGGGAAAAAATTATTTCAAACACATACAAGATTTCATATAACAAGAAGTTGAATGAACAATTTGATTATTTCAAGGGATTGCAATTTGATGAATTGGACAAATTTTCAGAAAGTAATCTTAATTTATTGCGTCAAAAATTGTCGGCTGAAGTAATTATTAATATAAGAGATAACATTTCGAAAAAGTTATTCTATATAGAAGCCCCGACGGGTTCCGGTAAAACAAATCTCTCACTTCTTGCATTAACAGAAATCCTTAGACAGCGGAATGATATTACAAAAATATTTTATGTGTTCCCTTTTACGACAATAATAACTCAAACTTATAAGTCGCTCACCGAAAATCTTGGTTTAACCTTTTCGGAAATTACAGAGGTGCACTCAAAAGCCTCTTTTAAAGGAAATGCGGCAACCACTGATGAACAAGATGGTGAGTATGATGTAAATTGGAAAAATTATATTGATAATTTATTTGTTAATTATCCCTTCGTTTTATTATCTCATATTAAGTTTTTCGATATCCTTATATCAAATGAAAAGGAGGCAAATTATCTTTTACATCGTATTGCTAATTCGGTTGTAATAATTGATGAACTGCAATCTTACAATCCTTCTGAATGGGATAAAATAAATTATCTTCTTCAGAAATATTCTGAAGCAATGAATATCACTTTCATAGTTATGTCGGCAACATTGCCCAAAATTAGTAAACTGTTTCTTGATAAAACCAATATTTCTAAGGATGAGTTTGTATATCTTGTTCAAAATAAAAAAGAGTATTTCTCTAATCCTAATTTTAAAGACAGAGTAAAAATCAAACTTGATTACTTAAAAGAGGGCGAAGACTTAAACCGTTTGTGTGAATTATTGCATAAGCACTCAGAAGAATATTATCTATCACACCACGAAGTAAAATCTATGATTGAATTTATAACAAAAACTAAAGCTCATAAGTTTTACAAAAATATTCTAGAGGCACAATTATTTTGTGATTATGAATTGTATTTGATTACAGGGACAATATTAGAGCCACGGCGTAAGGAAATAATTAATTATCTAAAATCCAATGAATCGAAGAAGAAGAAGATACTTGTAATTTGCACGCAAGTAATTGAAGCCGGTCTTGATATAGATATGGATTTAGGGTTTAAAGACAAAGCAATTCTTGATTCAGAAGAACAGTTTGCGGGTAGAATAAATAGAAATGCAACAAAAATAAATTCTGAACTATTTATTTTTAATACGGGAGACAGGCAGAAAGTTTATGTTAAAGATTTAAGATATAAACCAATAGATGAATCATTATATAATGAAATAATAGGATCAAGGGATTTCGATTTACTTTATGAGAAGGTGTTTGAAAGAATAAATAAAGCAAATAATGATCCTTATCTCTCTGATAATTTATCGGATTTCATTAGTCAAATTAATTCGCTTCGTTACGGAGAAGTAAAGAAAAAGTTTCAGTTAATAAAAGATAACACTGTTTCTGTTTTCGTCCCGTCTGAAGTTGACAAAAAATATTTTAATTCAGCTGAAATTAAGTTCCTTATACAGTATAAACCAGAAATGTGCAATAGCGAAACGATTGATGGCGAGGCGGTATGGGATGTTTATGAATCAATTATATCGAATAAAGAAAGAGGATTCAGTTCTAAAATAGACATTAAAATAATCTCAACAATAATATCTAAATTCACGTTTAACGTATGGAATAATCAGAATACTATAAACTTACTCTTTCAACGCAGTGACGAAGGTGAAAAAAAATATGGATTTGTAAAATTGTCTAAACACTTTTACAAAGATATATATTCATACGAAACCGGTTTGATAACTGATTTAGAGACTGATGTAAATATTTTATAAATCTATGACTGGCACACATATCAACTATTATTTCCACTGCCATCGACATCTTTGGCTTTTTGCACATTCAATTAATATGGAACAGAACAGCGACACTGTTGCTATGGGTAAGTTCATTTCGGAATCTACTTATAAAAGAGAAGAACATGAAATACAGATTGATGATATTGTACTGGACTTTTATGATGAGAAGACGAAAATAATACATGAAGTTAAAAAGTCCGATAAAATGGGGGAACTGCATTTATGGCAGGTGAAATATTATATTAGTGTGTTGGAGGAAAAGGGAGTTTCGGGAGTAACAGGCGAGATTGATTATCCGAAGCTTAGAGAAAAGGTAAAGGTGACATTTACTGATGCTGATAAAATTAGACTTGACGAAATAAAAACTGATGTTGAAAGAATAATTAATTTACCTAATCCACCAGAAACAATAAACATACCGCTTTGTAAAAAATGTTCATATTATGACCTGTGTTATGTCTAGAGACGCAGATTTCACAGATTTCACTGAAATACAAATAAAATATGGAGGGTAAATGTTATATGAAGATTTAGCCAATATAATTATTTGTTGACGTAAGATGTACCTAAAAAATTGATAAAAGGTTTTAATAAAATTGTATTTAGTAAAGCTAAGAAAAATGAATTCAAAAGATATAATTAAAAATTTGCGAAAATTTGTGTAATCAGTGTCTATGAAAAGGAATTATTACATATTCAGCAGCGGCAAGTTAATCCGCAGGCAAAACACGCTTTATTTTGAACCGGGTGAAAGTAAGGAGCCGGAGGAATCCGATGAGGAAATTCAAGAGGATGAAATTCAGGTTGAAGATGAAGACATAGAAAATTCAGAAGAGACGGAGGAACCAAAGCAAATACCGAGAAGACCTATTCCGGTTGAGGATATTGAATCGATATATTGCTTCAGTGAATTAAGGTTCAATACAAAATTTCTGAACTTTATTGCACAGAAACAGATTACACTTCATCTATTTAATTATTATGGGTATTACAGCGGATCATTTTATCCTCGTGAACCGTTTGTCTCAGGTAAGCTGCTTGTTGAACAGGTTAATGCGTATAATGACAATGAGAAGAGGATAGCGATTGCACGTAAGTTTGTTGAGGGAGCGGCGGATAATATTATAAAAAACCTTCAATACCACAATGCACGCGAGAAGGATATGTCAGTGTTTCTTGAAATAATAAAAGAGCTTTATGACAAAATAAACAGTACAACTGAAGTTCATGAACTTATGGGGATAGAAGGAAATATCCGCTCAACATATTACAAAGCTTGGAACCTGATTATAAATGATGAGATAGCATTTGAGAAGAGGGAAAAGCATCCGCCGACTAATCCGGTGAATGCTTTGATCTCTTTTGGAAATTCGCTTGTCTATACAACAGTGTTAAGTGAGATATATAAAACACAGTTAAATCCGTTGATAAGCTTTCTGCATGAGCCTGGAGAGAGGAGGTTTTCGCTAAGTCTTGATGTTGCGGAAATATTTAAGCCGCTGCTTAGCGATAGGATAATTTTTTCTTTGCTGAATAAAAAACAAATACAAGAAAAGCATTTTACAAAGGGAATGAATTTGTGCCATCTTAATGATGAGGGGAGAAAAATTTACTTGAAAGAGTATGATGAGAAGCTGAAGACAACAATTAAGCATAGGAGTCTGAAGAAGTCGGTAAGCTATAGGCATCTGATTAGACTGGAGTGCTATAAAATAATTAAACATATTTTGGGGGAGAAGGAATATAAGCCGTTTAAGATCTGGTGGTAGAGACACAGATTACACAGATTACACTGATTCAGATTACACGATAATTTAACAGACACAGATTACACTGATTACGCTGATTCAAATTACACGAAAAATTAAAAGACACAGATTACACTGATTACGCGGATTCAAATTACACAAAAATTGTTTTATAATTAAGTCTGTGAAATTTGTGAAATCAGTGTCTGATAATGAAATAAGCCAAAGGAGTATATATGAATTACCTTTATCAGGAAGAAACCTACAAAATAATTGGATGTTGTATGGAAGTGCACAAAATATTAGGCAAAGGATTTAATGAAGTAGTTTATAAAGATGCATTGGAAATAGAACTACAAAAAAGCAACATTCCTTACAGAAGAGAAGTCGGGTATAAAATTTCTTATAAGGAATTCGTACTTCCGCATTATTATAACGCAGATTTTTTAGTATTTGAAAAAATAATCTTAGAGGCGAAAGCAATGGAATCAATCTCGAGTGGACATATAAAACAAACATTAAATTACCTGGCGACATCAAAATTAAGATTAGGATTACTAATAAATTTTGGTGAAGACTCGCTTGTCTATAAAAGGGTAATTTTAACCAAATAATTCTTTTTTTCTGAAATTGAAATATTAGCTATTTGTGATAAAATATATTTAATGTTTTTAATTTATTATTTTTAATAGAGGCTTGTCTCTCTGTGAAATCAGTGGAATCTGTGTCTGATGTATGTAATTTTAGTTTATGATATAATATCCCAGAAGCGCGGAACGAAGCTGCTTAAATATCTTCGTCAGAATTTGACTTGGGTGCAGAACTCTGTATTTGAAGGCGAAGTTACCGAAAGTGGATTTGAGAAAATAAAAGCCGGGATAAAGGAGATAATAAACAAGGAAAAGGACAGTGTAATAGTTTACACATTTGAATCGATGAGCTATTCTGGAAGGGAAGTAATAGGGATAGCGAAAAATGAGGTTGATAGTTTTATTTAATTACTCAAGTTACGCAAAGAAATGAATTTGTCATTCCGAACTTGATTCGGAATCTCTTTTGGGGCGCAGTGTTTAGATGCTGAAACAAGTTCAGCATGGCATTTATAAGCTCTTGCGTGACTTCAGATAATTATTGAAAGATTGTAAATAAGGGAGTTTATTTCAATTATCATATTAGCTTTTCACACATAACAACAATTTAGCAGAAGGAGGCAGAAATGAAACCTGAATACGACATTAATAATGTAGTTGATGCATTAAGTCTAATCATAGGTTTTCCATTTGGACTGCGAAGAGGCTTGAGATACGTACGTTTTTATGAGATACTTAATGGTAAGCAGCCGGATAAAGAAGAACAGAGCATAATAAATTGGGCTTATAATATTGGCAGTATAATAGTTAAGACAATGACAATAAAAGATTACAAGAAAAGTATTCCTTTAATGAATAGCGCAAGAAAAATTGAGGCGATTTACCTCAATGAAGAGACTATGAATAGGACAGAATACGTGGTATTTCTTAAACTAAAAAGCATCATATCTCCAGAACTAATTACGGGAGAAGATAAGTTGTACTTATTAGACATAATTTTTGATGATTATGAAGATGATTTAATCTATTACAGCAGAGAGATATTAAGAGATGAAACATTAATAAATAAACTACTGGAAAGAAGCCAGAAAAATCATTCCAAAATTATTAAGTTGAAGGGAAATAGGAAAGCGGGAAAGAATAATGAGCGAAGCGGCAAGAGTTAGGATGGAAATGCCGGATATCGTCGAACCCCCTATGAAAATGCAATATTATAGGTCGACAATGGCGAATGAAGAAAAAGCTTGAAATATGGGTTAAAAAGGGCTAAATTTCGGCGGTTTTAATCGAACTACTATAGAATTGAAATATCTTTGATTGTTTTAACATCCAACACGTCAATGCGTTTTAATCGAACTACTATAGAATTGAAATAAAGAATAAAAGAACTGGAGAGTAAGAAATGAAAAAAGTTTTAATCGAACTACTATAGAATTGAAATTTTAAAGTATAAGTTGTCGAACTCCCGCCCGAACCGTTTTAATCGAACTACTATAGAATTGAAATTGCCAGCCGATGAAGAAGGGGATAAAATCGCCTATTGTTTTAATCGAACTACTATAGAATTGAAATATTACCGTTTCAGCGCCGGAGGTTTTGTTTTCAAAGTTTTAATCGAACTACTATAGAATTGAAATCTTGATAAGCAAGGTTGTATTGCAACGCTGCCGGGTTTTAATCGAACTACTATAGAATTGAAATAAGGTTGTTTGTTGAGAAGCTTAGAATATTGCTCGCGTTTTAATCGAACTACTATAGAATTGAAATGAAGGAAAGAGATTTTGTCTACGCCGGCTATTCGCTGTTTTAATCGAACTACTATAGAATTGAAATTTAATTATAGGAATTATAATCTTACTCGTGGCTTTGTTTTAATCGAACTACTATAGAATTGAAATTTAGATGCAGTGGACTACGCAATATTTTTAAGAACGTTTTAATCGAACTACTATAGAATTGAAATGTTCAATCGCGCGCCTTATTCGCGAGTCCGGGTCTTGGTTTTAATCGAACTACTATAGAATTGAAATAATGATTCGGCAGGGCATGCCAGGATGAATATTTGGAGTTTTAATCGAACTACTATAGAATTGAAATAAATGGAAGAAATCCTCGAACATTATGTGATAGCCCGTTTTAATCGAACTACTATAGAATTGAAATTTGATTGGTACATTAAAAAACAAGCCAATTCTACGGGTTTTAATCGAACTACTATAGAATTGAAATTTCATATTACCTTTTATAAAATCATTTCCGTTCGAGTTTTAATCGAACTACTATAGAATTGAAATTCGACGTATCTTAGAACATCTATCCAATTATTAAATGTTTTAATCGAACTACTATAGAATTGAAATATTTTCTGCGAATCAATATTCGCAACTTCTAAAACCGTTTTAATCGAACTACTATAGAATTGAAATAAAAATCGAGGATTAAGACAGATTAGGGAATGTGCGTTTTAATCGAACTACTATAGAATTGAAATTTTATTCAAAGTTTGAGAAAACAGCTCGATAGGGGGTTTTAATCGAACTACTATAGAATTGAAATGTCTTAAATTTAAATTGCCATTAGAATTGCCATTAGAGTTTTAATCGAACTACTATAGAATTGAAATACTTATCCGCACGATCAATACCCGGCATTTGTAAAGTTTTAATCGAACTACTATAGAATTGAAATCTTAAAATATGCGGCAGATAATTTATTGATGACTTTGTTTTAATCGAACTACTATAGAATTGAAATTTCAAACTAATGTTGACACAGTTAAGGCTGATACAAGTTTTAATCGAACTACTATAGAATTGAAATAGATAGAAACAAAAATTGATAATGGAATCTTGCTTCAGTTTTAATCGAACTACTATAGAATTGAAATTCAAAAGATCATCGCTCTTAAAATAACTTCTGCATGTTTTAATCGAACTACTATAGAATTGAAATAATAATGAATAAAAATGACTTTTGAAGATTTGCAGGGTTTTAATCGAACTACTATAGAATTGAAATAGGAAAATCTTCTCTATCGAAGCGATAGAGGAATCAGTTTTAATCGAACTACTATAGAATTGAAATTTTAATTTGTCGGCGGCTCAAGAACCTTCCTTCAAAGTTTTAATCGAACTACTATAGAATTGAAATATTTATTGATGGACTTGTTACAGCAAGCCAAAATTTAGTTTTAATCGAACTACTATAGAATTGAAATAAATTTAGGATTTCAAGGCTTCACGCATGATGATGGTTTTAATCGAACTACTATAGAATTGAAATATAAATTGGGCAATTATGATAGCTGCAATTTTGGGGTTTTAATCGAACTACTATAGAATTGAAATAGTATTTCAAATATCACTAAACTAACATTATAAAAAGTTTTAATCGAACTACTATAGAATTGAAATCTTTTAGAAAGTTGCGGAAAAGATATTGTAGTTAAGTTTTAATCGAACTACTATAGAATTGAAATTCCTCGATCTGAAACCTTATAAATTCAGACGAACATGTTTTAATCGAACTACTATAGAATTGAAATACGTGCTTGTTAAATAAAATAGTTAATTGTTATTTTGGTTTTAATCGAACTACTATAGAATTGAAATGTGTATTTTAAAAAGGCGATAAGGAAATACTGATTAGTTTTAATCGAACTACTATAGAATTGAAATTTTTTCTCATTAACTAATCCATCGGGCGATGCACCGTTTTAATCGAACTACTATAGAATTGAAATACGTGCTTGTTAACTAAATAAATTAGTGAATTGTTAGTTTTAATCGAACTACTATAGAATTGAAATTAGCGAGTCTTGATGCCGAAGAGCAAAAGAGAATAAGTTTTAATCGAACTACTATAGAATTGAAATTTATGCAGAGGTATTCGGTGGACAGCGACAAAAGAGTTTTAATCGAACTACTATAGAATTGAAATCAAATTAATAGTTGCTTCATCCTTGCGGAAGAATTTGTTTTAATCGAACTACTATAGAATTGAAATGAAAATTTGCGGCAGATTATTTTAATGGCGCGGCTTGTTTTAATCGAACTACTATAGAATTGAAATATCGATTGTTGTTTTGTTGCATTTAACTTTTGCGTAGTTTTAATCGAACTACTATAGAATTGAAATTATCGAAATAGTGATCGATGGGAAACATTATCGTGGTTTTAATCGAACTACTATAGAATTGAAATGAACGCACGACACACGCGGAACGATAAACATGCTAGTTTTAATCGAACTACTATAGAATTGAAATGCTGCTTATTGCGCTGCATTAGCTGAGCTCTGAGCTGGTTTTAATCGAACTACTATAGAATTGAAATCTTGAACAAAAATCTTTACACTCATATCTACTAAAGTTTTAATCGAACTACTATAGAATTGAAATACACTCGGAAAAAGAAAACCGACAATAGCTCCTAAAGTTTTAATCGAACTACTATAGAATTGAAATCCGCTAACTGCTTACTTCTACTACTCGCTATCTTCTAGTTTTAATCGAACTACTATAGAATTGAAATTAATTTTTGTTAACTTAGCGGCGTCATTCACATATGGTTTTAATCGAACTACTATAGAATTGAAATTCTAAAGAGTTGACGACAACTTCTATCTTGTCTCGCGTTTTAATCGAACTACTATAGAATTGAAATTTAACTATTTGAGATTGTAAAGAATAATCAAGGGCGGTTTTAATCGAACTACTATAGAATTGAAATACGTTAAGTTCGGGTAGTGGTTCGGGTAGTGGTTCGGTTTTAATCGAACTACTATAGAATTGAAATGCTAAATAACTACAACAATTTGGTAAGTTCTTTCAAGTTTTAATCGAACTACTATAGAATTGAAATTTCTTTCTTTAAAATTATTAAAAACAAATTTTTAAGTTTTAATCGAACTACTATAGAATTGAAATTTAAAACCGGCAATAGCTCAAGAAAATTCATGCTAAGTTTTAATCGAACTACTATAGAATTGAAATAAAAAATGTCGGCGAAAAAAAAAGCTGGCATGCAGGGTTTTAATCGAACTACTATAGAATTGAAATGCAAAAAAATAATAGTAATGATGAAGGTGAGGAGTCATTTTAATCGAACTACTATAGAATTGAAATACATTTACTGAATTAAATCTAATATCAATATTATTAGTTTTAATCGAACTACTATAGAATTGAAATTTTGTGGCAACTATATTTTTATTTTCAGCATCATAGTTTTAATCGAACTACTATAGAATTGAAATTTCGCTAAGTAATCAGACATTGCACTTGACATTTTTGTTTTAATCGAACTACTATAGAATTGAAATTAATGGTATTACTTAATATCTTCTCTTCCTTTAAGGTTTTAATCGAACTACTATAGAATTGAAATTTAGGGGATACTCTAAATGGAGCACTGGCAAAAGTGGTTTTAATCGAACTACTATAGAATTGAAATTGTTATATAAGAAGGGAGCTGTTTAAACTCCCTTCGTTTTAATCGAACTACTATAGAATTGAAATCTGCGCTGCACGTCTTATGTTGGCAGAGGGTTCAAGTTTTAATCGAACTACTATAGAATTGAAATTTTCGTGTTCTGAAATGCCTTATTTCTAATAACATCGTTTTAATCGAACTACTATAGAATTGAAATCTTGAACAAAAATCTTTACACTCATATCTACTAAAGTTTTAATCGAACTACTATAGAATTGAAATTACGGCGCATAAGTTTGGCATGTTTATTTGCGTCAGGTTTTAATCGAACTACTATAGAATTGAAATTAATACAAATTATCTACTTGACTCAAGAAATCTGCATGTTTTAATCGAACTACTATAGAATTGAAATTTCCGTATATCACTTTGCTTCTTCCTTCTCTATCGGGGTTTTAATCGAACTACTATAGAATTGAAATATATTTCAATAGAACCGGAACCATAACAGCGCGAGTTTTAATCGAACTACTATAGAATTGAAATAATTGAGCGCTGCTTAGGAGCGCGGCTTCCATCCCGTTTTAATCGAACTACTATAGAATTGAAATTAGCTGCTCATTCTCAAGCTGCCTTCGTAAGCCATCGTTTTAATCGAACTACTATAGAATTGAAATCCACAATAACTAAGGTAAGAATCAATGTTGTCATAGTTTTAATCGAACTACTATAGAATTGAAATTCTTCGTTGAGAAATTTTTTTAGAAGTTTTCTTTTGTTTTAATCGAACTACTATAGAATTGAAATGTGTATCAAAAGACAGCCTTAACGGCTGTCTTTTTTTGTTTTAATCGAACTACTATAGAATTGAAATTCATCACTTATATAGAATCGCAAAAAATATTAGTAGATAATTTCATCAATTTTTATAACCAGGAATATCCACATTCAGCTCTTGGATATTTAAGTCCGATTGAATTTGAAAAACTAAATAACTGAAGTTACGCAATTGTCATGCTGAACTTGTTTCAGCATCTAAAAACAGCTTAAAAATAAAGATTCCGAAACAAGTTCGGAATGACAAATGGATCATTTTATTCATTTTGCGTAACTTCAGTAAATAATTACAAAAATGTTGCTTGATTTTTCTCTACCATTTTTATCTTTATTTTCTCTTACTTTTCTGGGTGCATTACAGTTTGATGAGGGTTCAAGGGAAACAGGTTGATGCCACGCTTGAGTAGGACACTCTTCCGAAAGGAGAGAAGCTGTCTGGGTTCACTATGGCTGGACAACGTTGCGCCCTTGTCCTACTCTACGATTGACAAATATTTTTAGACACCTAATTTCTTCAGGACATTAGGTCTCAGTATTAAATGATTTAGAATAAAAAGAGGAAGATGTCTTTTTGTTATTTCAAAATAGGTAACTATATTACCCGCAGCGGATAAATAAAACTACACAAATAAACAAAAACAATATATAAATATATGCGCAAAATCCTATATGGATTGCTTTTTATATTTTCTTCTCTCGCGTTGCCTTTCACATTGCAAGCACAGATATTCCGACCTTTTTTCCGGCATCTGACTGCCAACGACGGTTTATCGCAGGGTTCAGTTTATGCTATTATGAAGGACACTTGCGGTTTTCTTTGGTTCGGTACTAAAGATGGCTTGAATAGATATGACGGTTACAATTTCAAAGTTTTTATCCATAACCAATCAGATTCAACTTCTCTGTCAGATAATTTTGTTACTGTTCTGTTCTGTGATAAAAAAGGCAGAATATGGGTAGGAACACAGTACGGTCATTTAGATTTATATATTCCGCAGCTTGAAGTCTTTCGTAAAATTCAACTTGATAAATTAACTAAAGGTCCGCTCAGCCAGTCTGCGATTACAGAGGACGACAGAGGAAATATCTGGTTAGGTACTTCTGACAAGGGAATTGTTGAAATATCTATTAAAGATAAAATTCATAATGAACTTTTAGCATCGACAGAAGTTCCTTTCAATTATTCTATTACAAACTGGAACGATAAAAATACAAAGGCGTTTAAAAGTGACTTAGTATCGGCATTGTTGTATGACGAAAGCGGAACTCTCTGGGCAGGCATTGGTAAAGAGTTATTTTCTTTGAAACCGGAATATAATCCTAAAACAGGTAAAAGTATTTTGCGGGAAATAAAGCTTTACCATTTTGCTTTATCTAAAAGGGTTGATATTCCAGACATATTAAATTTATATCAAGATTCTAATGGAAATATTTGGGCAGGCACAAGCGAGGGATTGTATGTTCTGGATAAAGCAAAAAAATTATTCGTACCATACAAGGGCAGGGGTATTAAACCGTCTTCAGGAATTCGAAGTATTACAGAAGATAGTAAAGGCAGATTATGGCTTGGGACATTCTCAAACGTTTTTATACTGGATTTAAAAAGCAATTCCTTTATCCCTATGTTGGATCTGCTTAATAACAATGGAGGAGCAATATGCATAAAGCAGGATAAAAGCGGCACAATCTGGATAGGCACTAATGGCTATGGTATTTATACTTACAACCCCAACATTGTTCACTTTAATTCATTTACAAAAAAAAGCGGTATTAAATGGTCCAACCCAAGTATTAGATCAATCTTTCAAGACAGCAAGGGACGACTATGGATTGGAACTTACGGTGGTCTTTATGTAATGAACAGAGAAAAAGATTCTTACCGGATGATAAACGTTAGAATGAGTAATCCGGTAAAAAGTATTATGCAAGATAGGGAAGGCAAGATATGGCTTACAAGTGATCTTGGAATTGCATGTATTAATCCAAATAAAATTTTATTCATGTGGGACCGAAATAATAAGCTGAATCTAACTAATAAAAATTTCGTAAAGTATTTTAGCCATATTCCCGGCGACAGTTTAAGTTTATCTTCATCATTTGTTACCGGAATTTTCCAGGATAAGAATAATACAATATGGGCAGTAACACCAGGCTCTTTAGAAAAACTAAATACTAAAACCTTCAGATGGCGACATTACTATTTTAATAAAAATCCCGGTCCACAGAATGATCCTTCTCCGACATCCATTATCCAAACAAGCGACGGAACAATTTGGTTTACTTCAAGATCGGGATTGTGGAGGTTTAATACCGTTAGCAAATCTTTTGTTAATTATACAGCAGGTTATGGAGAAAATAAACTTAGCAGTAATGTTACTATTTCATTGTGTAAAGATTCATTTAATTATGACAGCATTTTATGGATCGGAACCGAAGGCGGCGGGCTTGACAGGCTAAATATAAATACAGGTGCAATTACCTCTTTTACGGAATCAGACGGTTTACCTGATAATGTTATTTACGGAATACTAACAGACAGTAAAGGAAATCTTTGGTTAAGTTCAAATAAAGGGTTGACGGAATTTAATCCGCTTACAAAATCAATAACCAATTATAAGGCAGTGGATGGATTGCAAGGTAATGAATACAATACAGGTGCTTACTATAAAAGTCCGCAAGGAGAATTATTTTTTGGCGGGATAAACGGCTTTGATTCATTTTTACCAGATGAAGAAGCAGATATAAAAAACAATCCTAAAGTTGTAATTACAAATATAGCACTGTTCAATAAAACACTTATTATTGGAGATAGCACTGGCATACTAAAGCAATCGCCGCAATTCACAAAGAGTATAACTCTTAATTATAAACAGAACGAATTGGCATTTACATTTTCTTATCTCGATTATACAAATCCGCGAAACAATAAATATGAATATAAACTTAGTGGGTTCAATAAAAATTTTATTTTGTCGGGCACGCAGCATACAGTATCTTATACAAATCTTGATCCCGGTAAATATTTATTTATTGTAAGAGGCAAAAACGGTAATGGAAAATGGAGTACTCACGAAGCAAAGCTGCTGATAAATATACTTCCTCCTTTCTGGATGACATGGTGGTTCAGAATAGTTGTTGTACTTTTGTTTATAGCGATTGGTCCGGCTATTTATTTCCGGCGGGTCTCTATGTTGAGTAAAGAAAAACAACAGCAGGAAATGTTTTCGAGAAGATTAATTGAAAGCCAGGAGAATGAACGTAAACGCATTGCAGCAGAAATTCACGATAGTCTGGGACAAAACCTGCTCGTTATGAAAAACCGAGCATTGTTAGCACTTGAAAAGCTGGAATTAACTGATGATTTACGCGATGATTTAATGGAAATATCCGGTACCGCATCAAGCACACTTCAAGAGATGAGAGAAATTTCGCATAACTTGCGTCCATATGAATTAGACAGGTTCGGCATTACTGAAGCGCTTAAATCAGTTGTTGAAAAGGTAAATGACTCATCTACCATCTCCTTTACAATAAATATTGATGATATAGACGGTACACTTACAAAGGAAGCGGAGATAAATATCTACAGAATAGTTCAAGAATCCCTAAATAATATTTTAAAACATTCTGATGCGACAAAAGCAGAGGTAAAAATAATTAAATCAATTACAGGTTTAGAAATAGAAATTAGCGATAATGGGAATGGATTTAATGACTCTATAAAGGAATCTTTATGGAAATCATTTAATAAGGATAAATTTGACAATCATGGGTTCGGCTTAAATTCTATTTATGAGAGAGTCCGGTTAGTTGGAGGAACATGTTCAATTAAATCTGCACTAAAATTAGGTACCACAATAAAAATAAATATTCCGGTTTAGTTTAATATGAAGCACGAAGTAACACTTATAATTGCAGACGACCATCCGGTATTTCGAAAAGGATTGGCAGATGTACTAAAGTCCGATTTTAAAATAGCTGCAGAAGCTGAAAACGGAGTTGAAGCAGTTGAAATGATAGAAAGATTTAAGCCTGAAGTAGCCATTCTTGATATCGACATGCCGAAAATGTCAGGCTTTGATGTTATGAAGGAGATACAAATAAGGGGACTCGAAGTAAGCGTAATAGTATTAACCATGTACAATGAAGAAAAGATGTTTAATAAAGCTTTGGATTTAGGAGCGCGTGGCTATATCTTAAAAGAAAGCGCAGTTATAGATATTAGAAACGGTGTAGAAGCAGTATCGGAGGGTAAATATTATATCAGCCCTTTAATTTCAGGATACCTCGTCAAACGTTTTAGCGGAACGAATTTCGTATCCAATACCGGACTGGACAAGCTTACACAGAGTGAATGGCGGATACTAAAGCTTATATCTGGAAATAAAACAAGTAAGGAAATTGCAGAAGAGCTTTTCATAAGCATAAATACAGTGGAAAATCACCGTGCTCATATATGCCGCAAGTTAAATATTTCCGGTAACAATGCGCTTATAAGATTTGCTCTTGAAAATAAGGAGAAGCTGTAAGCAATCCAGTAATAGAATACATGCTCAACGGTTCAACTCATATTAATCCTATTAAACGAGTATAGCGTTCGATTATCCTAAATATTTTCCTCCAAACAAATTGTTTTAGAAATAGTACGATGAATATAAATACTAACCTCTTATAGCAGCCAGCCACTATAAAAATGAAGAGCAGCCATGATTGATGTTTGTCTTCGCGCTTCGTTATTTAGTCCCAATGAAAATAATGATTGTTGACGACAACAAAAAAATCCGTGAAGTAATAAAAAAGATAATTCTTGCAGATGAATACATTGAGTATGCTGATGCAGAATCTGCAATTATTGCCTACAAATCGGAAAAGCCGGACTGGATACTATTAGACATAAAGCTGCCAGGTATTGAAGGGATTGAGGCGGCAAGAATAATCAGAAGTTCTTACTCGGAAGCACAGATAGTTATGGTAACAGATTATTCGGATGAAAAGCACCGCAAGGCAGCTGCCGAAGCTGGCGTCGATGAGTTTGTCTCTAAGGAAAATCTAATTGAGCTACGGCGAATTATTTCACACGGTAAGGGTTAAACCCTGGTCAAAAGTCATAAGATAAAAATTATGAGTAATATGTTATAATGATAATGATTATTCCAGCCTTTTACTAATAAGTTACCAATACTAAGAGCTTAATTTTCAAACTTAGACTATAGTTCTATAAGAAAGGAAAAGAAATGAAACACATATACAAAGTATTGTTAATCATTTTTATAGCGGTAAATATTTTGTTGCCAAAGCTGCAGGCTCAAACCGCAGTTGCACCATCCGGCAGCGGAACACAGGCTGATCCGTACCTTATAGCTAACTTCAATAACCTTTACTGGCTCTCTGTAACCGATTCTGTGTGGGGTGGCTCTTTTGCCGATTCTACATCATCATATTATTTCAAACAGACTTCGGATATTGATGCATCAGCTAGTTATAACTTGAATTCCGGAGGAGGAATTAGTCCCATCGGTATTAGTGATAGCAATCCATTTAACGGCACTTATGATGGGAACGGGCATACGATTTCCAATCTTCGTGTATATAGGTATGCCGGGATTTCAGGTTTATTTGGAGAAACTAAAGGTGTAATTGAGAACCTTGGTATTAAAAATGCCGATGTAATACTAATGCAAATAACTAGTAAAATAGGAGCACTTACCGGCATGTTAGTTAGCGGCGGGTCTATTATCAATTGTTATACTACAGGAAGAATTATTGGCTCAAGTGCTGCAACAGATGTAGGAGGTTTGGTTGGTGACAATTACGGCACTATACAGAATTCATACAGCTCCGTAAATATTACATCATCAAATGTAGGAAATGTCGGTGGGCTTGTCGGTATATCGGGCGGTTCAATATCGAACTGCTACAGTACCGGAAATATCATTGTTAGCAGCACAGACAGTAGTTATGTTGGCGGGCTTGCCGGTACATCCACTGCTACAATATCCAACTGCTATAGTACTGGGAATGTTAGCATAAGCGGCAACGCAAATAATGTTGGCGGCGGTTTTATCGGATTAAATCAAGAAGGTGGTACAGTAGATAACTGCTTCAGCAGCGGATGGGTAAATTCAAGTGGTACTGCAGGGGGGTTTATAGGAGCGGAATCAGGTGCATCGGTAAACAATAGCTATTGGGATTCAAATACTTCCGGGCGGTCAAGCAGTGCCGGAGGAACAGGCGAAACAAATTCAAATATGATGACACAATCAACTTTCTCCGGATGGGATTTCTCAACTACTTGGACTATTACTCAGGGAACTAATTTCAGTTATCCTTATTTACAGAATCTTAAACCATTGCCTGTAGAGATTACGACTTTTACCGCATATAATCTTGGCGATAAAGTTGAGTTGAATTGGCAAACGGCAACGGAAGTGAATAATTACGGGTTTGAAGTGGAAAGAGCAATCCCACCCCTGCCCCTCCAAGGAGGGGAAACTGCTACATGGCAGAAGATTGGTTTTGTGAAAGGGAGCGGGAACAGTAATTCTCCTAAGCATTATTCTTTTGTGGATCAATTGAATGCAAATGGAAATAGCAATATAAATGGAAGCGACTATGAATATCGATTAAAGCAAATTGATATTAATGGCAAGTTTGCTTACTCAAAGACTCTGAATATAAAATATGTTCCTGTTCAATATAAATTACTGCAGAATTATCCGAATCCTTTTAATCCTTCTACAACAATTGAATATGAATTGCCGAAGCAAAGCAAAGTTGTTTTAAAAATTTATGATATTTTAGGAAAGGAGCTGGCAACACTTGTAGATAGGGAACAGCAGGCAGGCAAGTACAGCATTCAGCTTTCGGCAGAAAGATATCATCTTGCAAGCGGAGTGTATTTTTATAGATTAACTGCCGGAAGCATTAGTCAAGTTAAGAAGCTGATGCTTCTGAAGTGAGACACAGATTTCACTGATTTCACAAAATTGATTAATAAATAACTGAAGTTACGCAATTGTCATGCTGAACTTGTTTCAGCATCTAAAAACAGCTTAAAAATA
>JAKAGV010000010.1 GCA_021815405.1 Bacteroidota bacterium | reverse complement strand
GATGCTAAGTTATATGATAAAACAACAAAGAATACCTTCTCTATACGTTCCGAGTTAAATCAAAACTCCCAGGATGTTGTTCATAAAATCGATATTGCTTTGTCATACTAATTGGCAGAAGTCAGGAGAGCATTTTGGAAGCAAGCTCAGCCCGATAAACATTTTTAACTTTCTTTCCTTTTGCCAAAAGGTTAGAATTCCCGGCAAGGAAGAGTATAATTACGACTGCGATAAAAGATACAAATAGTCTTTTCATAGCAACTCCTTAAATTATTTTAGATTAAACATAATCGTAACCAGGCATCCGGTGTGTGATTTTTAATATGTTCTAAATATTTTTGAAGGGTAGAATTAAGAGTACTAAATGAGCTTAGCAGAACTAAGAGATTCACTGCGGAAAAGTTCCAGCATGGAACAAGCAAAAATATTGCAGTGGTTTTTTAAGACAGGTCCCGGCGAATACGGCGAAGGGGATAAATTTATCGGCATCAAAGTTCCGGTTCTTCGCAGTATTGCAAAGAAGCATCTTGATCTTTCAATTGAGGATATTCAGGAATTGCTTTGCTCTAAGATTCATGAAGAGCGTTTGGCTGCTCTAATGATTTTGGTTATTCGGTTTACAAAATGTTCCAGGGAAGAAAAGAAGATTATTTATAATCTTTATTTGAAGAACACGCATAACATAAACAACTGGGATCTGGTTGATCTTTCCGCATCGAAAATTGTTGGCGGATATTTAATTGATAAGGATAAGAAAATTCTTGAAAAGCTTGCATCATCAAAAATTCTTTGGGAAAGAAGAATTGCAATGATGGCTGCGTTTCAGTTCATTAAGGCAAATCAATTTAAAACTGCTCTTCTAATTGCCGGAAAGCTTTTGCATGATGAACACGATCTTATTCACAAGGCAGTTGGATGGATGTTAAGGGAAATAGGTAAACGCAATATTGAAATTGAAGAATCATTTTTGAAGAAGAATTATAAATCTATGCCGAGGACAATGCTTCGATATGCAATTGAGAAATTCCCAGAAAAGAAGAGAAAGGCATATATGATCGGGAAAATAAAATGAAAAATAATAAATAAAAGAAGGTTAATGATGCAGCGTTCAACTAAACTCAAAGAAGACTGTCAGATTTGCAAGAAAGAAAAATTTATTTCTGAGCTGATGCCAGCTGTTTCTATAAGACAGTCAATAGTGGATTTGATTAAAAGCAGCGGCAACAACTGGGATTCGCAGGGATATATTTGTCTTGATGACTTAAACAAGTTTAGGAACAATTATATTTCAAAAATTCTGCAGGATGAAAGCGGAAACATTTCATCGGTTGAGAAGGAAGTTCTGGACAGCATTTCAGATAAGGATATTATTTCAAAAAATATAAGTGAAGAGATCGACCGGAATCTTTCCTCAGGTCAAAGGCTTGCAGATAATATTGCAAAGTTCGGCGGAAGCTGGTCGTTTATTTCGATCTTTGGCGTATTTTTATTTATATGGATGTCGATTAATATTTATGTAATGACGGTTCATCCATTTGATCCATATCCTTTTATTCTCTTGAATTTAATTTTATCTTGCCTGGCAGCTATTCAGGCGCCGATAATAATGATGAGTCAGAACCGGCAAGAAGATAAAGACAGGCAGCGTGCACTACATGATTACCAGGTTAACCTAAAAGCAGAGTTGGAAATCAGGCTGCTGAATGATAAAGTTGATCATCTTCTTTTGCAGCATGGGCAGAGGATGATGGAAATCCAGCAAATTCAGATTGAACTCATGGAAGAAATTTCAAGCAAGATTCAAAATAATAAATGAGTCCGCTCTAAAAAGGTCATTCCCGTGAAAACGGGAACCCAAAAAGTTTTGATTATCGAATAGATTCCCACTTTCGCGGGAATGACATTTCGTTTTTTTAGAGCGAACTCATAAATGACCTTAACTCAAAAGAAAAATTCAAATAACAAAATGAAAAAAGTAATCCTTTGTTTACTGCCGGTTATTTTATTCTTAGCAGCTTCAAATTATGCCGAGATTAAAAATGACTCTTCAAAAAGAAGCTATAAAAACGTATCGGCGGTTAATCTTCCGAAATATTTTTATAAAAGATTTGAAGGAACGATCGGCGGAAAATATCGGATTGTTATGAATCTTACCCGCCGCGATACGATGGTAGATGGAAACTATTATTATGAAAAGAAAGGCATCCCGATATTCTTTACTTTTAACAGCAGGATTTATAACGATGGAAGCATTTATCTTGGCGAAGAGACCGGTAAATACGATACTGCATACATGCCGATTGTTTCGGGCGAGTTCAAAGGTAAGTTTGTCAACGAACATGAAATAAAAGGCTACTGGGATAAACCTGGTTTAAAAGCTAAATTGGATTTTTCACTTGAAGAAAAATATCCTGCCGGCAGCGCCGCTCTTGATATAAAAAGATTTTCAAAACATTTTATCAACGGCGATGAAAGAGCAGACATAGAATTTATGTATCCTATCGTGACTAATCTTCATGATAAAGCAACGGAAAAAATTATTAACTCAAGTTTCGAAAAAACATTTCTTAGAGATTATAATTTCGGTGATCGTGATATAAATTGGAAAAGCTATGATGAAATGATGAATGACTTTATCAGTCACTATAAAGAATTTGTAAGCGATACATCTCTGCCGAAAGATTATAAACCGATGTGGGAAAATTCATTTTTTACCGATGTCATTTTCAACTCGGATAATATTCTTACGGTAGAAGATATTGAATTTCGCTTTGAAGGAGGCGCTCATCCCCTTACATTTTTTATCTACTCAAATTATAATATTGTAAACGGGAAAGAAATATCGCTTGATGATTTGCTGATCCCTGGTTACAAAGCAGAACTAGATAAAATTGGTGAAAAAAGATTCCGAGAAACTTACAACATCAAGCAAGGTGAAAGCTTTGAGCAGGCAGGATATTTTATAAAGAAAAATGAATTTCATCTGAACAATAATTTTAGTATTACTAAAACAGGGTTGCGGTTCCGTTTCGGGCAATATGAAATTGGACCGTATGTTTTAGGTGCGCCAAGCGTGTTTATTCCATATTCTGAAATTAAAGATTTAATCAAATCGGATGGCTTGCTTGCTAATTTGGTTAAAGAAAAAAATTAAATGACTAAGAATATTTCAACGGTAATTATTTTATTGTAATTTCACGACACAAAAAAAATAATAAAGATAATGGCAACAATAAAAAATGTTATACATCCCGGCGTAAAGATCGGACACATTCATCTGACAGTATCAGACATCGACAAATCGCTTAAGTTTTATCGCGATTTGCTCGGATTTGAAATTACAACCACGTTCGGCAACTCAGCTGTATTCTTATCTGCCGGAGGCTATCACCATCATATTGGATTAAATACCTGGCACGGCAAAGGCGCTACACCGCCGCCGCCAGGGCATACAGGAATGTACCACTTCGCAATTCTTTTCCCGGATAGAAAAGAACTGGCTCGCGTAGTTAAGAGATTGTATGAAATAAATTATCCTATTGAAGGCGCATCCGACCATGGTGTGTCGGAATCTATTTATCTTACAGACCCTGACGGCAACGGCGTTGAGCTTTACTGCGACAGACCTTTAGACCAATGGCCTATTGACGATGACGGACATCTCCAGATGACCACAACCCATTTGGATGTGCTTGATCTTTTATCAGAGTTAGATAATGATGATTAGAAATGTTAACCCTGGTTTTGAAATAATGGATAATGGAATAGCGCAACAAAGTGTATACTCCAATATTTTAATGCTCCAAATATTAGATTGATTATTAGAAAAAATTAAGTTAAAAGTGAAAAGATGGCTAATCAAACAATTCATTTGCTTGGATTTGCAGGAAGCTTACGAAAAACTTCCTGCAATGCCGGACTTCTTCGTGCTGCACAGGAGGTAATGCCTGCAAATATGGAAATGGAAATTTACAGCTTAGTTAATATTCCTTTGTACAATGGTGATCTTGAATCGAATCCTCCGGCTGCAGTTGTTGAGTTCAAGAAAAAAATTGCTGAAGCTGATTCGCTGCTAATTGCAGTGCCGGAATATAATTATTCCATTGCCGGAGTACTGAAGAATGCGATGGATTGGGCATCACGACCGGTTAAAGATTCTCCGCTTAACGGGAAACCATTTGCAATGATGGGTGCAGGCGGAGGACTTGGTACGGCAAGAGCTCAATATCATTTTAGGCAGCTTGCGGTTTTTACTAATATGTTTACCTTTAATAAGCCGGAGCTTTTTGTTCCAAATGCTGTGGAAAAATTCGATCAGAATGGAAACCTGAAAGATGATTTGGTGAAGGAGCGTATTAAACTTTTACTTGAGACTTTAGCCTCTTGGACAAAGCGATTCCTGATAAAAATTGATTAGCCAAGTTAATAACTAATTCCAATTAATTTGCGAAATAGTTACAATCAATTTCATAATTCATCAAATCGTTTAAGAGAAATTAAAGTTATTTATAATTTTTCAAGGTTTTAAAGATTAGAATTTTTAATAGCTAAGATTCTTAATCTTTTATAATCAATAAACCATCTTCCGTTCTTTATATTTCTTGAAGACAGATTTTCTTTTATTGAAGATAGGATATTCTGTTTTTCCTTCGAATTGAGTCCGGCAAGAATTCCTTTGCCGAACATTTCCAGCCAGTCAATAATATCAACGCCTTCATCAAGAAAAGTATTCCGTTTGAAATGTGCGGCGTATTCTACTTCAAAACCATACTTCTCAAGTAATGATGAATATTCTCCGATGGAAGGGAAGTACCAGTTTATTCTGTCCGCATTTTCCTGATATCCGTTCGAGAGTAAAGTTTTATTCAACGACTCTACAATGTTTTTTATGTTATCCTTGCCGCCGAATTCAGCTACAAATCTTCCGCCGTCTTTTAAAGCATCAGAAATGCATTTAACTACTTTTTCTTTTTCGGATATCCAGTGCAAAACAGCGTTCGAAAATACCGCGTCGAATTTTTCTGCGAAGGAAAAATTTGCGGCGTCCATTCTCTTAAAATTTAGCGAAGGATAATTTTTACTTGACTGATCAATCATTTCCTGAGAACTGTCGATTCCGATTACCTGTGCACCGGAGTCTGCAATTAATTTTGTTAAATGACCGGTTCCGCTTCCGAGGTCAAGGATTTTTTCTCCCTTTTCAGGTCTCAATAATCCCAACAAATCTTCTCCGTATTTAAAGACGTATGAATGTTTCTTTTCATATAATTCAGAGTTCCATGTGTTTTGCATAATGTCCGCTCCATATTCCTAAATTATTATTTCCTTCCCAAGTTCTGCAACAAATACTTTAGTATTCCTATAACTTTTTTTAATCTCTGCCCCCATCCAAGAAATTCCGTCCGGCTCGCCATGAACAAGAATAACATTTTCAGGCTTGAGCTTATGAACAATCTTTAATAAACCTTCTCGCCTGGAATGCGATGGAAATCTAAACGTTTGGATAGAACATTTAATTTCTTCAGACGTAAATTCGTTAAGCTGAATCCGGTCTCCTTTTTTTGCGTTTGCAAATTTGTAGCCTGGCGTACTATCTTCCATATAACCGACAGTGAAGATGGCGGAATCTTTCTGTTTAATCCAATACCGGGCAAGATTGTAAGAAGCGGTGCCTTCAATCATCATTCCGCTTGAAGCTAGAACGATGCATGGATTCTTAAATAATTTTTCAGTCTGTGTAACTTCATAAAGATCATTCTGGGGAATGGAGGATATTTCAAAATCAGGATCATTTCTTCTAACTGAGTAGCGGTTGTAATCATAAATCCGGCTTATCTTGTTAGCGACACCGCCGGTATAAATTTCAGTTTGAGTTAATTTTCCACCGCACATTAAATCCCAAATGGTAGTAAGAATTTCCTGCATCTTTCCTAAAGAGAAAACCGGAATTAAAATAGAACCGCCGTTATTGAGAACTTTATTTATTTCCCGTGCAAAGCGTAAAGCTTCATCGCTCCATTTTAAAATTGTAGAAGATTCGGTATCGCCGTAGGTAGTTTCAAGAATTAAAGTGTCAACTTTAGTATCGGGTAATTCCGCGCCGGGAGTTAGCTGCTGGCTGTCCATATTTATATCGCCGGAATAAAATATCTTCTTTCCGCCGCACTCTAGAAATATTCCGGCTGCGCCAAGGATATGTCCGGCATCGTAAAACGACACGTTTATTTTACTATTCCGGTTGGAATAACCATCAATTTCAAATTCTTCTTTATAAGATTTATAGTCGATTGAACGAATTAGAAAATCAATTTCCTCATGGCTGTAAAGTTGAATTTGATCCTCTTCATTTATCTGTTCCTTAAGGATAGATATCGCATTATGCAATGTAACCTCGGCGAGTGCCCGTGTTTGAGGCGTGGCAGTTATTCGCAGATAAGGATGAAGCTTTATTAGAAACGGCAGCGCACCAAGATGGTCCTGATGAGCATGTGAAATTAGAATGTGATCTAATTGCTCGCTCGCAATAAGATTAAATGCGGGAAGAGCTTTGGTTCCGGTTTTCTGCGGATGCATTCCGCAATCGAGAATAATTCCCGTACCGGAAATATTTAAGTAATAGCAATTGGCGCCTATTTCGCCTGCGCCGCCAAGCGGTAAAAATTTTATATCCAAGGTAAAATCTTCTGAATTAATCCTTTTCGAATTAGGTTAAAATTTATAATTATTAATGACAGATTCAAATACTTCCTATCATACCGCTGATATTATTAATATTTCCGTTCAACCAAATCTAATTGAAGTTCGGCGTCGGAATGGATAATCTCCGGTAGTTAAAAATAGCGTTGTAACATTTTCAAAACTCATTTCGTCATTGAGTTTAAGAGGTAATTCTAAACATAAAAAAGGCTAATAATGAAATTTGTAATGCTGTCATTAGCATTAGGATTTATTTTTGGAATGACGACTTCCTTTACGCAAAAGAGAGGCGGCTATTCAGATGAACCAGGCAACACGAATACTTATAATATGCCATCCTTCATGAACGGAAATTATAGTAACGGCGTAAACCTCGCAAATAGTTTTGATGGAATAGTTAAAAATATTGTCGTAAAAAACAACCTGGATAAGCCGGGCATTATTGTTTATAAATCCTTTCTTATGGTAATTATGGTACCGCAGAATAGCTTTCTAGAGAATTTAAATCCAGTAATATTTAATATGATTCTATCCAGACGGTACTGTGATAATTAAATAAAAATTTTATTGTAACATTTTTAATGTCCATTTCGTCTTTAAAGTAAAGATGCTGAAAAATCTCAGATATAAGATCCTAGTTAAGGAGCATAAAAGCCGGATATATAGTTATTCATGCTTTATGCTAAAAAACCGTCTCGATGCCGACGATGTAACGCAGGAAGTATTAATTAGAATCTGGAACAATCTTGATAATTTTGATTATGGTTCAGCTAAATCCTGGATAATGAAAACAACGCACAACTTGTGCCTGGATTATTTGAGGAGAAGGAAAGTGAATTTGCAACGAGAATTTATAGTTGATGATGGAGAGGAAGTGCAACTTAAAGCGCCGTACTATTTAAGCGATCCTGAAGTAAGCATCAGACGCGAAATGCTAAAAGAACGAATAGATGCAGCTATTGAAAAGCTGCCTGAATTGTTAAGAGATATTTTTATAATGTATGAAATTCAGGGATTTAAGTATAAGGAAATAAGCGAAACTATAAACATTCCGCTGAACAGTGTTAAGGTTTATCTTCTTAGAGCAAGAAGAAAATTGCAGGAAGAGTTAAAGGAATTTAAAAATGAAACGATCGAATTTAATTGACGAAAAATTAATAGACAGCATCATCTGCGTTGCATATGGCGATGCTGATCTTGCCGACAGGCTTAAGGTTTATTTTTATTCACTTAAAAATCCTAAAGTGAAAGAACTGCTTAGAGAATATAAGCAAACTGCCGGTGCAGTTCATTCTTATAAAACTTTAGAGTGTCCAAACGATGTAGTTGGATCAGCAAAAAATAGAGTTCGAGATGTAGAAAAGTTGAAGCGAAGAAAATCTTATTATTTCGGAGCTCTTTATGCTAGACCATTATTTGCCGCTGTAGCAACACTGATTATAATTGCTGTAGTAAGCTTCTTCATCACAAAGAAACAGTCTGAAGAAAAAAGATATTCCAAAGCCGAAGTAGTAAAAGCAGAAGAGCAGGTAAAGCAGTCGCTTGCTATTGTTGGTAAAGTTTTTAGAAAAACAGAAAACAGATTAACTGAAGATATTCTTGAAAAGCAGGTAACTCCGCCTATCAAGAAAGGTTTTGATACGATTAACAACTTACTAAATGGAGGTTAACAATGAAACGTTTATTATTTCTGATCCCGGTTATCTTCTTGCTTGCAGCGTTTACAATTTATGCTCAGGATAAAGAAGATTATTCAAAGTATCCTGGTTATGTTGATTTCGGCAACCTTGCGCCGTTCATGAACAGCGAAAATATGACCGAAGTAAACATCGAAGGTTACTTGCTGAAAATGGTGAGTAATATGACTGAGAAAAATGATCAGGAGCTTTCCGATCTTCTTAAAGGATTAAAACTCGTCAAAGTATATTCATTTAAAGTATTCGGTCATGACGCTAATGAAATTTCAGGCAAGATTGACCAGATCGATAAGAAACTCTCTGATAAAGATTGGAACAGGATAGTGAAAGTAAGAAGCAAAGGTGAAAATACTAATGTCTACATTAGGACTACGCCTGACCAAAAGAATATTGTCGGACTTGTTGTTACATCGCTTGAAAAGAATGGCGAAGTTGCCTTTGTAAACATTGTTGGCAACATTGACATGAATGCGCTTGGCAGATTAGGAAATAAATTCGATATACCTTCGCTTGAAAAAATTCATAAATAAACGAAGGTGGAATCATGAAAACAAAATTGATATTGATTCCGCTGCTGTTAATACTTTCGAGTATATTTTTCTTAGGATGTTTTGGTGTTGACAGCAATTTTTCAGAAGTTAAAAATGATATATTCTCAAACGTTAATGTTAAGTTTCATAAAGATATTGAATTCAGTATCGGTTCGGTAGGATTGTCTTTAGCGTCTGCGATAGTTGATTTTAGCGACGACAATGATGCCAGGGAGGTAATCAAAAATCTTTCGAAAGTCCAGATTGGCGTATATAAAAATACTGAACCGATAAGCAGACAAGCAGCAATTGAGATTATTAATAAGATTGATGACAGGCTTCGGAGTAAAGGATGGAATTATTTAGTTAAAAGTTATGACAAGCGTGAGGTGTCGTCAGTTTATACTAATTGCGGTGACGATAATAAGCTTCGTGAAATGTTTGTCGTGAACCTCAACGATGATGAACTTGTAATAGTGGATATTAAAGGCAGACTTGAAAGAATATTAACATCTGTTATACGAGACAGAAAGATGGACTTAAGCTACAACAATTAGTTTATTCTATTCAAAAAATCTCAATAATTAAATTATAGGATGCTGGAAAATAATCCGGCATCCGAAGTTTAAAACAATCTAAATTTTATTTATAGAATTACCTTCCAACTCGCTTTAATTTAATTGGAGCTGTTACACCTTGTGTATATAAAAGAAGGTAACCATTACTAAAAGCAAATCGGTTTTGCATTACTGAAGTACCTCTGGAAACTACGCTGATGTTGTCGCCGGTAATGGAATATTTACCAGTAATATTCCGAAGAACATTTCTTAATTCTAATTTACCATTTGGTTTAAATATAACTAGATTTCTTCTTGGGCTGGAAGTATTAATCCATTCTCCTATTATGCCGGTACCGAGCCGTGCCTTGCCGTTTAATCTTACCAGCTTATTTACAACTTGTTTTTCTCCCTGTACTGTTGCCTGGTAAAGGGTATCTAACTTTACTAAAATGACTGAAGTATCAGTCTGAACATTTTTCAAAGATGGAATTTCGTAGATGGAAATTAAACGGTTCCCTATGAGTTTATACTTTCCATTTAAGCCTGATGTAAGCAAATACTGGAATTGATTTCCCGGTTTATATTCATACGTTATGGTGGTAGTAGGAGTTAGATTTACTGCTTCCCACTTGCCGAGTAATTCTTTGCTTTCTGGGATATTCGTTCTTTTCTGAGGGAAAGAATTACTTGAAAATATTACTAACAAAAATAAAAGAGAGGCTGAAAACCTAAACCTCATGTTTTTCCTTTTAACTTAAAATTATTTATTAGGCTGGTCAAACTTATAGTTTATGATTTTTAGATGCAAAGATTATTATCCTTAACAGATAATTCAATAATTGAAGGTTATTTCTTAAATTCTTCTCTTCTGCGTCTAAGGTAAGTCTTTAACGTAATGATCTGTGTTGCAGCCACGATTGTAAAGACTCCAATCAAAATTAAAATTACAGGTAAATGCATATCATCTTTCCAGATTTATTAAATGTTAAGTATAACCGCGGCACAAATATATAAATTTGCACAGGTTTTCAGAAGTGATTTTTTTGCTCTGATTAAATCAGTCACATCTTTCCGGTATTTCATTGGGAAAGGATATCAAAATCTTTGATTCTTGTTTTGAGGAATAAAGATTTGAGAATAAGATAAGTCGATTTCCAATTTTAGGATGAAACGACCAATCATAATTTATTAATATCAGTATCCTCTGGATTTCTAACTTTAGATGAATTAAATTTCAGCAGAAATTCTAAGAGGTTTATATGCTTAGAAAAGCTTTTCATGGTTTATCATCATTATTAACTCCTCATAATATTAATTCCGAGCTGATTTTCTTTTTTACGTTTCTCATCGGTATGATTTTAATAAATCAAAACTATTCACAAACTAAATCCGAAAGAAAAATTATGGAAATGAAAATTTACAGTTCTGCGTTCAAGGATGGAAATTTTATTCCGTCTAAATATACTTGTGAAGGCGCGAATGTGTCTCCCCAGCTTCATTGGAACAATGTTCCGAAGGATGTAAAATCATATGCCATTATTATGCATGATCCGGATGCACCGGGCGGAGACTTTGTCCATTGGGTTATATACAATATTCCCGGCAATTTGAAGGAGCTTCATGAAGATGTTACACCTTCCAGGAATATTAATGAAGAGGTAATGTTTGGAACAAATGACTTCGGCAGGATTGGTTACGGCGGTCCTTGCCCGCCTGCTGGTAAGCCTCATCGTTACATCATTAATATCTTTGCACTTGATACCATTTTGCATCATCTGGAATCCGGCGCCACAAGGCAGCAGTTGTTAAAAGCTATGGATGGGCATATCCTTGCAGAAGGAGAACTAATGGGCAAGTATCAAAGAGTTAAGTAGCTTTTATTAAATCGGAGTTCCGGTTATGTAATGGACGAGCAAATCGATTACAAATTCTTTCTCGTCAATTACAGCTTTTACAACATCACCGATTGAAATAATTCCCGCTAGCTGATTGTTTTCAAAAACCGGCAGGTGACGTACCCGTTTGTTTATCATTAATGCCATACACTCTTCTGTGCTCAGAGAAGTATTTACATAAAGAACCTTCGACGACATTATCTCTTTTACTAACGTATCTTTAGAATTCTTACCTTGAAGAATTACTTTCCTCGCATAATCACGTTCCGACATTATGCCTTCTATTTTTCCATTCTGTAAAACCAGTACCGCACCGATTTCTTTTTCAGCCATCAATTGAAGTGCATCGTAAACAGTTGTTTCAGGTGTAACTGACCAGATTGTCCTTCCTTTTATCTGGAGAATTTCTCGTACGCTCTTCATAAAATTCCTCTCATCTATTTGTAATTATTTTTAAGCCTTACATATTCAAATTTTCTTATCCCCCTTACACAAGTTTCAATTAAAAATCCAGTAACGCTATCTTTTATCCAGTACCTAGAATACAGAACACCATTCCTACTTTATTTTTTTAGCAAAAATTCCTTTGCTTATAAACTCATTAGCATTTCTTATGTAAGTTATTATGCTTTCCCTGTTCAGTACACCTATAATTTTTCCATCTTCAATTACCGGCAATTGATTTACTCCGGATTTATCCATCTTCTTAAGAGCATCCCACAAAGGAAATCCTGTGTTTACAACTTCAGTTTCTGTTTCGGGTATCATCACTTCGGTTACCAAAGTTGAAGCCCACTTTTCCTGTTCAATATTTTTTATTCTATGCAAAGTAAGTAAGCCGATGATGTTTTCATCCTTCTTAACAAATAAAGTTCTTCTGCCTATTCCTAAAATATGATTATCCATTACTTCCTGTATAGTTGTATCATGGGGAACTATTGCAAAGTCTCTTGTCATTGCTTCATAAACAATGTGTCCGCTAAGATTATCCTGCAGGTACTGCTGCTGAAGCTGGGACATTGCAGCGCTTTCTAGAAACCATCCGATAAAGGCTATCCATAAACCGTTACTAAGGTCTCCTCCGAACATCTGCAGCGACCCGGTAAAAATAAAAAGGAAGCCGATAAACCTTCCAACAATTACGGCAATATATGTAGCGCGTTTAAAATCGTGAGTATATCCCCAAACAGCAGCTCTAAATACGCGACCACCATCGAGCGGAAATCCCGGAATAAGGTTGAAGATAGCAAGAACAAGATTTATGTATGCGAGATATTCAAACAGGGCATAAACAAGCACAATATTTTTCGAAGCAGATTCAAGAATATAAAAAATTCCTGCCAGCAGAAAGCTGACAATCGGACCTGCAATCGCTATCCAGAATTCAGCAGAAGCTTTAGGCGGCTCTCCTGCAATCTCGGCAACACCACCGAATAAGAATAGAGTAATCTGTTTTACTTTTATTTTGTAACGAAGTGCAATTATCGAATGACCAAGCTCATGTAAGAGTACGCTTACAAAAAGCATAATTGAAGTAGCTGCCCCGTCAACCCAATATCCGGCAGTACTCCAGCCCTTGAATTCTCCTGGAAAGTAATTTGTTGCTAAAGTCCAAGTCAAAAGAAAGAAAATAAGGAACCAGGTATAATCAAGACCTATTGGAATTCCCATTATTTTACCAAGCGGAATAATATGCTTTTTCATGTAAATACTAAATTAATCTTGCATAATATAAAAAGACTAAACCTATTAGCCAACTAGTTTTAATTAATATGACGGACTTTGTGTGAGGTTTCACGGACAGTTTTAAAGGATGATTGGCGGGGATTTATTAATTCCAGAAGTTACTCAATTGTCACGCTGAACTTGTTTCAGCATCTAAAAAAAGTCTAAAAATAATGATTCCGAAACAAGTTCGTAATGACAAATGAACCAATTTATTAATTTTGCCTAACTTCAGTTAATTCATTATTCTTTAAGCTCTGATTGGTGTTCAAATTGAATTTCAATAACTCTTATTGAAGTAGTGGCTAAACTACTAAAAAGTATTTCCGATAATCATATTGTAGAAATTTAGATAAGTATTAGGGGGCGTTAAGCTAAGAACCGATCTTACCAAATTTTTATAACGTAATCTTAGTTGTACAGTTAATTAATCTTATATGGAGGTGACAGGTTATGTATAAAAATCAATCTAATTTAGTAAAGAACCGCATGCATCTAAAAGTGGAAGGTAAAGTTGATGTGGATGAGATGCAAGCTTGGTCAAATGATCTTCTTACCAAACTCAAAAGCCTAAAACCCGGCTTTAGTGTAATTTCAGAGATTCTAAATTTCCAGCCGACTACGGAAGAAGGCAGGCAGATTTTAATTGAAACGCAGCGTAAGGCAAAAGAAATTGGAATGGGACATGTCGTCCGCATTGTAAAAAGTTCAAACTTCGTAGCAGCAGCCCAATGGCAAAGGAGCTCGCGTTCAGTAGGCTATGTAGCTATGGAAGCTGAAAGCCTCGAAGCAGCAGAAAAGCTTCTTGATGAAGTTGAAAAAGGAAATCACTAAATAGCTATTGGCGAATCGTTACTGATTTTCTTTTAAGCAAAATATGTTTAGAACTATTTATTAGGTGAAAGCATAATCCAGTTATTCCCATCGCGGGCGATTAATGCTTCGGCATCTTCTGGTCCCCATGTGCCGGAAGAATAATTTGGAAAATCAGGAGAACCTGAAGACTGCCATGAATCGAGAATCGGCATGATTACTTCCCACGCTGCTTCTACCTGATCGCCGCGCATAAACAGTGTTGCATCTCCCAGCATTACATCCAGCAGTAATGTTTCATAAGCTTCCGGCGGATCAGCCTGGTAAGCATCGTCATAATCGAAAGACATTTCAACCGGATTCAAAATCATTTTTAGCCCCGGCTTCTTTGCCTGGAAGCGAAGTCTGATTCCTTTTTCAGGTTGAATGTGTAATATAAGTCTGTTCGGCTGCCAGTTCTCTACCGATTCCGCTGGAAAAGCACGATGAGGAATAGGTCTAAACTGAATTGTAATTACTGAAATTCTTTCAGTCATTCTTTTACCTGTTCGGAGATAGAAAGGAACATCCTGCCAGCGCCAATTATCAATAAAGAATTTTATTGCGGCAAAAGTTTCTGTTGATGATTTAGGATTTACGCCAGGCTCTTCACGATAACCGATAACACTTTCGCCTTTAATCCAGCCTTTGCCATACTGACCTCTGACGGCAAATGAATGCACTTCATCCGGTTTGTATTTTCTAATTGCTCGAAGTACATCAACCTTTTTGTTCCTTACTTCATCAGCATTAAAAGAAACAGGGGGCTCCATTGTAGTTAAGCAGAGAAGCTGAAGCAGATGATTCTGGATCATATCTCTAAGAGCGCCTGCATTATCATAATAACCGCCGCGGTGCTCTACGCCGACTTGCTCTGCTACAGTGATCTGTACATGATCAATGTAATTCCGGTTCCATATCGGCTCAAACAATGCGTTCGCAAATCTGAATGCAAGCATGTTCTGAACAGTTTCTTTACCGAGATAATGATCGATTCGGTAAACCTGGTGCTCATCAAATATGCTGCAGATTATTCTATTTAGATTTCTTGCGCTTTCCAGATCATGACCGAAAGGTTTTTCTACTACGATCCGTGCGTGCTCTTTATCGCTGGCAATATTTGACTTGCCAAGATGCTCGGCAATCGACTCGATAAATTTAGGCGGGATTGCCATATAAAAAATTCTGTTTGATTTACCATTCCACTTTTTCTCTATGGATTCAATCTTCTGTGCAAGCTGGTTAAAAGTTTCCTGATTTGTAAAATCGGCTTTCTGGTAGCTGAGCATTTGAGAAAACTTCTGCCAATCTTCTGGCTTTGCCTTACCAGAGCGTGAGAACTGATTTATGCCGTCAAGAAGGCGTGATCTAAATTCATCATCAGTCGAATCTTTAATATCCAATCCGATTGCCGCAAAGTTATCCGGCAGCCAACCATCAAGAAAAAGATTGTAAAAAGCGGGAGATATTTTTCGCCAAGTTAAATCTCCTCCAGCGCCGAAAATTATAATTATAGTATTATCTGGTTTTCTTGCAGACTGCATATCTTCTCCTTAAACATGATTCCATTGTGTATGGAAGGTTCCTTTCTCATCAATCCTTTCGTAGGTATGAGCACCGAAATAATCACGCTGTGCTTGAACTAAATTTGCCGGAAGCCATGCGCTCCGGTATGAATCAAAATAGCCGATTGATGCTGCAAACGCCGGAACCGGAATACCGCACTCAACCGCTGTTTTTATTATTGCCCGTACATCTTCCTGCCTGTTCAAAATTTGTTTTGATAATGAAGGATCAACAAGCAGATTGGGAAGATCAGGATTCTTTTCAAATGCCGAACGGATATCTTCAAGCAAAGCAGCACGAATAATGCAGCCGCCCCGCCAGATTTTTGCTACATCCTTTAAATTGATATTATAGTTGTACTCTTTAGAAGCGCTTCTTAGCATTGCCATTCCCTGAGCATAGGTTGTAACCATCGAAAAGTAAAGTGCACTTTCCAATTGCTTAATAAATGGCTGATTATCTTCTTCGATCTTAGTATCCGGTCCATACAGAATTTCCGATGCTTTCTCTCTTTCCGTTTTATAAGCAGACATATCCCGCATTGAAACTGCTGCATCAATAGTAGGCAGAGGGACTTGGATTTCCATCGCGTCTTCCGATGTCCATTTGCCTGTACCTTTCTGTTTTGCTTCATCAAGAATTTTGTCAATCAAACTTCCTCCTGTTGTGTCATCTTTCTTTGCAAAGATGTCCGCAGTAATTTCAATTAAGAAAGATTGAAGCTCCTTCTTATTCCATTCAGAAAAAACTTTTTGGAGCTGTTCATTGGATAATCCGAATCCGCGCTTCATTAAATCGTATGACTCGGATATCAACTGCATCAATCCGTACTCAATTCCGTTGTGAACCATTTTAACATAATGACCGGCAGAACCGGGACCAAGATAAGTTACGCAGTTCTCGTTTTTATATTTTGCCGATGCAGCTTCAAATATAGGACGAACAAGTTCATATGCCTCTTCAGGACCTCCGGGCATCATACTGGGTCCAAATCGTGCGCCGCTTTCTCCGCCTGAAATTCCAACACCTAAAAAATGAATTCCTTTTTCGCCTAATTCTTTGAAGCGTTTGTTAGTATCAGTAAAATGAGAATTGCCTCCATCAATTATCATATCTCCAGGATCGAGGTAGGGAAGTAATTCATCAATAACTGCATCAACCGGTGCGCCTGCTGGTACCAGCATCATAACCTTCCTTGGCTTTTTCAACAGCTTAATAAATTCATCAAGCGAACCGGCGCCAAATGCCTTCCTATCTTCAGCGGCTTTATTTAATGCGCCTACCTTTGCTTTGTCTTTGTCAAAACCGGCAGCGGAAAAACCATGGTCGGTAAAATTCAAAACCATGTTTATTCCCATTACTCCCAAACCGATCATGCCGATTTCACATTCAACATTTTTCATAACATACTCCGATAATTTTATTTTAAACTAAATCCGAATTCAGAAAGCTTTTCTTTTGTACTTTCAAAACTTGTATGATGTATTCCTTTTATTCCGATTGTCCCGGCGACTTCAACAAACATGTGGCGGTCATCTATGTAAACCACATTCCCTGGTAAAGCCTGCGAGACATCCAATGCAATTTTGAAAATATCTATGTCGGGTTTTCTAAAATGCACGAAGCTTGAAGCTACAAATGAATCAAACAACTCATAAAGCTTAAACTTCTTTATCCGGTGTTCTGTAAGCTCGCGACCTTCGTTGCTAACAGCAGTAACTTTTAATCCGTATTCTTGTTTTATTTTCTTAATATAATCAACCATATCCGGAAGCTGCTGCGACTGTGCAAGCATGAATTCCTTAAAATCTTTCTTTGTGAAGCTTCGCTTATCATAGAAGATTACACGGTTCAAATAATCCTCCAGACTAAGCTTACCAACTTCATAAGTATCAAACGTAAGATGATGACGCTCGTTTACTTCTTCACCGTCTAGATTAAATTGCTGAATTGCTTTTATGCGTGCCTGACGGTCCCAGCCGTTTGTCAGCAGAACTCCTCCTATATCCAAAAATAACGTAGTAATGTTTCCGTTTCTCGCCATAAAAATTTTACCTCAAAGTAACATTTGAAGAATTAAATGAGTGAAAGAAGTATTAGCAATTTAGACTTATTAAGTTAAAATTTTATCTATAAATGTTTGCCGAGTGCATCACAAATGATGAAAAAAATAGAAGTTGTCTGTTTTGGAAGGCTTCTCTTGGAGTGGAAATTGCGAGTTCTTTATGCGGTCAAACGGTTGCTATTCGATTGTCATTCAATTGTTCTTGATAAAAGTCAGAAGTCAGAGATCAGAAACTGACTTCTGATCTCCGACCCTGATCTCCGACATTCGATCTCAGTTGATTCTTGTCCTACTTACTCCTTGTGCTTTGGTTAGACAGCGACTGCAGCGTCTGTTGAAGCCTTTGAAGCTGTTTTGCCGCATCATCAAACTTTTTATCTCCCAGGTACTTCAAATAATTATTAAATGCATCATTCGCATTCTGTATTTGTTCCTGCATTAAAGATTGACCGGAAATGTTTGCAGCCGGATTTATATTTCCCTGCTGAGTAGTTGTTCCCGGTGAGGAGTTTCCTGACTGTGCAAGATTCCGACTTGAAGATATATTAGAAAATAGATTTGAAAGTGCTTCATCAAAGGTTTTTGCATAGCTCATATTATTGTCATGCATTACTACAACAAGTTTCATTTCAGGATAGGCTGCAGTCTCTGCTTTCAAGTAAATCGGTTCAACATAAAAGATAGTATTGTTTACAGGTATAGCAAGCACATTGCCTCTTAGAACGCTGGAGCCGCGCTGATCCCAAAGAGTGAATTGACCGGAAAGATAACTGTCTTGATCTATCTTAGTTTCAACCTGCTGCGGTCCTAATATTGTTTTGTCTTTTGGAAATTGATAAGCAAGTAAATGTCCGTAATCTCCCGGATCGCACATAGCTGCAATCCAGCCAATCATCACCTGCCTGTTCTTTGGAGTAAAAGGAAGCATTAAAACAAACTGCGGCTTGGTTGTCCCAGGCAATTGCCACATAACATAATACGGTTCTACGGGCTGTGTGTGACCATAATATTGTTCGGTTGCTCTAACCCAAAGGTCTTCTTGATTATAAAAGACAATCGGATCAGTCATGTGGTACTTTTCATAAACAGTACCTTGAATAAGAAGCAAATCGCTCGGATACCTGATGTGTGCAAGCAAGTCCTTGGGCATTTCTTCTATCGGCTTGAACAGTCCGGGAAAAATTTTATCCCACACTCGTATAATCGGATCGTTCTTATCAATTATGTAAAAGTTAACTGCACCGCTGTATGCATTAACAGTAACCTTTACTGAGTTGCGAATATAATTTATATCATTCTCTTCCGGCAGCGGCTGGCTGTAAGGGAAATAACTCGAAGTTGTATAAGCATCAATTATCCAGTACAGCTTTCCATTAGCCAGAACGATATAAGGATCTTTATCAAACTTAAGGAACGGTGCAAGATGCCTAACCCGTTCTTCAATTTGCCTATGGAACATAATGCGGCTGCTGTCCGTTGGATAATCTGAAAACAAAAAGCTTGTTCCGTCAAACATCCAGCCGTATAAAAACTTTCTCCAAAAGTTAGAAATACGAACGCCGCCTTTACCGGTGTACCTTGTATAAACATTATCCTCACCGCTCGGGTAATCAAATTCTTTTTGTTTTGTATTAACTACAACCGGTGTGTTTGTCAGTTCACCGTAATAAATACGCGGCTGTGTAACAGTTAGATTCGGAGACTCGCTGACCGGAGGAATATCTTTAATTAAAAGATGAGGAAGACCTTGCGGAGTAAATTCATTTACCTCTGCCATTGTTAAACCGTAGCCGTGTGTGTACTGGAAGCGCTTGTTAACAAACGTTTGGCTTTGAGCAGGAAGGTTGTCAATCTCCATTTCCCGGGCTGATACCATTACCTGCCTGTATTGCCCGTTTACAATATAACGGTCTACATCTACATCCGAGAATTCATAATAAAGACGGAATGCCTGAAACTGCTTGTATACGGCATCCAAGGCTCTCCAATCCCATAGTCGTATATTTTTAAATATGCCGGGATAATTATTAACAACATCAGGCGTAAAATTGCCGCTCATCGGGTATTGCTTTACATCTATCTTATTTAGACCAAAGGCATACTGTGTAAATTTTATGTTATTTGCTATGTAAGGTCTTTCAAAAGTAATTTGGTTAGGTTGTACAACAAGCCATTCGAAAATTCCTGGTATAACAGTAAAAGCAATCAGCCAAATTGCAACAATTGTTACACCGGCACCTGCCAAAACCATTATGTGGGAGCGCTCAGGAAGAACGTGAAACTTCATATAAAAGAAATTCTGGAACTTCTTCCGGAGGGCAGGCAAAATTAATGCTAATCCGATTAGGATCATTAATATTATTACTACCGTGTAAGCAGGAAGAAGAATATTTACATCAGTCCAGCTTGGACCGGAAGTAACTCCGGTAGTAGAGTACATCAAATTATAGCGGTCCAAAAATCTTTGAAGTGCAAGTATAAAAATGAATACCGCGCTGTTTAAGTAGAGCGGGAAATAAAATCTGTCAGTTCTTATTTCTCCGGGCGTTGGATAATAAAGCACCAAATTTTCTCCGGTAAATCTAAAGAGAGATGAAAAGACCGCACCGACTAATGCGACAAGAGAAATAAGAATTAACAGGATATAAACATTGTCTAGAAATGGTAGCGTGAACAGGTAGAAGCCGACATCCTTGCCGAGTATCGGGTCGGTTAGACCTGTATAAACTCTATCCCAGAATTTTAAGATTACATCCCAATTGGAAATTCCCCAGATGCCGCCGATAAGTATTCCAAGAAACTTGGAGCCGGCTAATATTATCTTATGTTCCTTGGGGATTGAGAATGTTAAAATATAAATTAAGATAAAGCCAATAACTGCGCCGCCGATTGCAAAGCCGCCGTTGGAGTAAACTATAGTCCAGAAGCGGTTTCCGTAGCCCAGGTTTTCAAACCAGAGCGCTTCCCCCCAAAATCCCATAAACCAGAAAAAGAACAACGTTAGTGCGGCAATTGCCAGACCGATATAAATCTTTGCGGTCTGTCTTTTCTGTGCGCCGGTAATAAAAAAGAACGCTGCAATTCCTAGAAGACCGAATAACAATGCGGTATACATTTAAAATCCCTTCAAGCTTTATTATAAATTCCGATGACTGGTAGTGAAGTCGATCCGGGCGGAAAAATTTCTCTTACACTTTTTAAGCATTAAGAAAAATTATTACCGGAATAAATTTAATAAAAGAATAGGATAATTATGCATGAAGATTTATAAAGAATATTTGACATTCCCTCCCCCATTATATTTTTAATCATAAAATTTATGGTTCTTTTTGAATCAATAATAATATTCCCAGGGAGAAAAAATGGGAGTGCAATTAAAAGTTAATTCGAATACCGCTACAGCAAATTCATCTCTTCTCTTAAATGAGAGCAGCTTAATCAATAAATATATTTTTAATAAGCCTGTTATAAAAAAGAAAAAGATAAGGACTTTATTTTTGTCTGCAATGCCTGCAATGATAGCCGGCATTATTTCGCTGTTTGCTGATGATGCTTTTATTAATCTTGATGCTAAGAAATATACTGATATAAACGGAACCACGAAGACTGAAATAGCGGATTATGATGTAATTATTTACGATGACTGTCATGCCAATATTAAAGAGCTTTTCAATGATGTAGTACAACCAGGCTTCAAAAATAAAAGCGGAGTTAAACCATACAGAATAATTTACACAGACTACCATGAAATTAGTAATATAAAAAGTCTGATTAACTCCGGTGCAAATGGAATAGTAAGCAAGTTTTCCGAACAGGATAAATTGAAGGAAGCGGTGATTAGAGTTGTAAATAAAGAACAATATTACTGCGAGAAAATTTTTAAAGTGTTGCTTACCTCAACACAGTATGAAAGTCTTTTATCCCCGAGAGAAAAAGAAGTTTTATATTACCTGCAAGAAGGGTTAACATATAAGGAAATAGCTGCAAGGCTTTCTTTAAGCCCCAAAACAATACTGCGGCACATTGAGGATATGAAAAAGAAATTGAATGTCAACAGCTTCGATGAATTGCTTCGTATCATAAAAACTTAATCTTAGCTAAGTCATCTCATAAGAAAGTTCAATAAAATAGTTTTTACTTGGACGCAAGCTATTGAACACACATTTCATATGTTTGCTCTTAAATATTATACTAATCCCTTTCCCAGGTTTTGTTCCCATAAAATTGGGAATGAATTCCCATATACAAATTGAATATTTAAAGCTATATTGATAGAGGAAAGGAAGTTTAATATGAAGTTTTTACGCTTAATACGGATTCATATACTCATTCACATATTATATCATTATTACTAAAAGATTCATCAAATAATAAAATTACAACCTGGGAAAATTATATTTGGTCTTTACAACAAAATAAAGGAAGGTACATGAAAACAAAAACAACTATAACAATCGCCTTGATGATTCTTCTATCGCTGTTGCAAACAAATAATTATGCTCAGCAAGACAGCAGTTCTGAATCGGTAAGAAAATACTGGGATAAGGTTAACAAAATATCTACTTATTACGTTAAGGGTACCGGAATAACAAAAAAGATTTCCGATGTAGAAATTGATTCAATAAAACATTTGTTTTATCATGCTATCAGTGATGATCCGATAGGTTATAGGATTTCCAAAGATAATGAAAGAGATTCTCTAGATAATATTTTAAAAGAAAATCATTATAATTCTAATTTAATTGCCCCTAGAGTAAACTCACTTAAAACAATTTATAATTTTATTAAAAAAAAATATGGAAAAAACTTTTTCGAAATCTTACAATGTCCATATTTCCTTAGAGTGAAACTTATCAGGGATTCTTTATCGAAATTTATTCCAACTGATCCAAAGGGTTTTAGAACATGGCAAGGAAATCTAATCTGTAAAGTTGAAGATGTTATTAAAGGTGAAAAGTTTTTCAAAATAGGGCAGGAGATAACCATAAGCTACTTAGTCTTTTGGATGAGCGATTCGAAAACACCTTTTAAAATTGGGGAGAGTTATTTTATGCCGTTACGACCATGGGGAACAAATAAAGTCTATAAAAAACTTACGCTCCATTTCTTCCCCGATAACAATTTTGCTACTTATCCCATAAATAATGAAATAGTTTCTACGCCAGGTAATTATTTTGGTATTGGAGAGACTACTGATTGGGAAACATTTAAGAATAATTTTATAAGAAAATACATTTTAAACTGAGGAAAAGGTTATGAAAAAAAATAAATACAATCCGCAGACTATTTGGACTCTTTGTTTATAAAACACCATAAACATTTCATACACATGACGACAACATAAATATTTTTTAAATAGATATAAAATTTTTGAGAAGCTGCTTAGTTAATTTCAATGCAGGCAATCTTGTTAGCGGAATTTATTTTTACCAGCTAAAAGCGGGAAGCTTTACTGCAACTAAGAAAATCTTGCTTCTGAAGTAGCACGGTAACCACTCGAGGTCGCAAAAGGAAGTATAAAATAATTTTTTAAAACCCGTTGTGTGAATTAGAAGTTACATATAATGAGTCCAGTCTAAAAAGGTCATTCCCGTGAAAACGGGAATCTAAAGAGTTTAGTATTTGGAATAGATTCCCACTTTCGTGGGAATGACATTCCGGCTATTTAGGCTTTTTAGACCAGACTCATATAATAAAACTGTTAAAACAGTTTCGATTGTTGATTTTGAGTTTCATTAAACCACGGATTAATCCGTGGGTTAATATGAAAACATGCATTATTATAGCCGTTTCAACGGCTTACAATCTAATTCACACAACTGGTTTAAAATATAGTTCTATTTTTGTGACCTCTCCAAATGGACTCCTTTGGAGGAAAGTTACTTAGAAACTTTATTACAAAAACACCCAATGTCTCCACGAGATTGGGTGTCTGTTTGATCTTTAATCCATAAACCTGACAAGTCGGAACAAAAGAATAGGTCAGAAGTCAGATATCAAAGCTCAGATGTCAGGCACTGACCTTCGACTTCTGATCTCTGATATCTTTTTACGTTTTGCACAGAACTTAACGGCAAAGTCCTTACTAAACTTATCTCGGCTGTTCGGTTACTGTCTGAGTATTTACAGTATTATTAGTCGAAGCTTTTTTATTATCTTTAGGCCACGGAGTATCAAAATAATCTCCTATTGTGGGGTCGTTCTCGTACTTTAGCTTTCCCGCCTGGCTTATCTGGTTTATAGCGTTATAAACTTTTGAAAGAGCAATCCTTCTCTTAATCGTATACAGCTCGTCATCTTCAAGTTTCTTTTTATGCTGCATCTGAACTTCCTGCAGTTCACTAAGAAGTGTAGTGCCTTGTGCAATAAATTCTATCTTCATTCCTTTCTTTACAAGCGCACCCTGGTTATCGGTTAACAGCTTTGTTATATCGGGAATTATGTTTGCGGTATGCACATCATCTCTGTTTGCTCTTGCGTAATCGGAAGGGAATAATTTGTATTCCGGCGAATTCTTATCCGGATAAACTTTTTCATAATGCAGATGAGCAGTCTTTATCCACTTGTAGCACTCTTTATTCTTCCTTCTTTTATTGGCGGTAAATACTGCCGTCTCTTTATCAACCTCATCTGCTGTTTTAAATTCTCTTGCCGCAGCCTTATCTGTTTCAAACTGCGTTATAAATTCCTGGTTTATTCCGTATTCATCAAGCTCCGGATGAGCCTTTGCCTTTTGTTCCCAGTCGTCTGCTATGTTTAATAATTTTTCCTGGGATACCGGGATTCCTGAGGTCTCTTCTTTCATAACTTATCTCCTTGATCTTTGAGCCTATGCTAAGTTTGTTTAAGCCAGTGCTCGTTTGTTTATAGAAACTGTGAAATACTTACTTGCTTTTTGGGCAAGATTTATTACATCACTAAAAAACACATGATCAAAAATATAAAGTAGGAAAATTTTGCTCTTTAATAATTATAAGCCCCCAATTTCCTGCTTTTCTAACCAAAACATAATAAATACTTTAATTGCAGTCAATAGTCTACTACAGATTTTTGTTCGCAGTAGGAAATTTGTTAGTTTCCCGCATTTTTTATCATCTTAAATCAAAATACAAGAGTTTTCCGTTCGCTTGTAGTAGTTTTCAGCCCGGCAATAACAGTTTGCATCACGCCTGCAGTCGATTTCATCACGGCAGTTATTTTATGCAATAGAAAAATTGTTCTTTTCAGAATGCATGTTATTGATTTCAACCCGGTAGTAGTGCTTTTCAGTCCGGCAAGTGTGATTTGCAGTCCGGCAAGAGTTATTTACATCGCGGCAATAACGGTTTACATTGCGCTTGCATGTGATTTCATCACAGCAGTTATCCTTTACAGCAAAAAAATTATTTCTTTCAGTTAACCTGTAATTGATTTCACGCCGGCATTTGTAGTCTACTGCAGCCCCTAAATACGTTGTCTAGGAGTTAAACTCCCGGATAGAATTCTCTTCGACAGTTGAACTGTCGAAGAACAAGGGGGTCAACTGTCGAAGAATATATGTTCTGTTTATTTGGAAAGCAGTCCGGCAAGATCAATTGATTTGTACTTCAATTCTTCCGGCGAAGGCATTTTATCCAATCTCATCAGCTCTTCAATTGCTGCCATTTCTTTGTCGCGGAAGTTTCCTGCGGCGGCATATACTTTATCGTTCTTTACATAGAATGCGATAAATTCTTTTGAAGATATATCTCCTTTGAAAATAATTTCCTGCCACTCGCTTACATGACCAACGTAATTAAAGCTCAAACCAACCTGCGATGTCCAGAAGAAGGGAACGGTTCTATTCGGAATATTTAATTCCATCATATTATGAGCGGCAATAATTCCCTGCTGCTCTGCAGTGCGCCAATGTTCGATGCGCATGTTATCGCCAGTGCGCCAGTCTGTGTATGTTGCAATATCTCCTGCCGCAAAAATATCGCCGGTTACTCTAAAGTAATCGTCAACTTTTAAGCTGCCATCGGGAAGAAGATCAAAGTTTTTAAGAAAGCTTGTTGCAGGCTTTACTCCAACACCAAGCACCACAATATCTGCATCAAACCTTTCGCCGTTTTGAAGAAGCACCGCCTCAACTTTTTCCTTACCCACAAATTCGGATAAAGAAAAGCTAAGCCTGAATATAACACCGTTCTCTTCATGCAGGCTTTTGAACAGGCTGCCGATTTCCTTGCCGAAAACTTTTTCGAAGGGAATCATTTCCGCGGAGATGACAAGAACATCAAGACCACGTTTGCGCAGGCTGTAAGCTGTTTCCATTCCTATAAAGCTTGCGCCGATAATTACAGCTTTCTTAGCACCTGCAGAGGCTTTTATTATTCTATTAGAATCTTCAAAGCTGCGCAGTGTAAAAACATTTTTTAAATTCTCACCCGGAATTCCAAGCTTTCTCGGCTCGCCTCCTGTAGCAATTAAAAGTTTATCGAAAGAAATATTTTCACCGCCGGTAAATTTTACTTTTTTTTCTTCGGGATCAACACCGGTAACAGTTTTATTCAGCATCAAGTTTATGCGGAAGTCTTTATAAAAATTTTCTCCGCGCAGAGGCATCCATGATTCTTCTGCATCTCCTGCTAAATAATCTTTGCTTACATTTGGTCTGTCATAAGGTGCATGTTCTTCTTTAGAGATTAGAATAATTTCGCCTGCAAATCCATCTTCACGCAGAGTTTGTGCAGCAGAATATCCGGCAGCGCCTCCGCCGATAATAACGAATTTTCTATTATCTGCTTTTTTATATTCCGGAATCTGCGGCGGCACTCCGCCATCGATTTTTTCGGGCAGCAATACAATAACATTCTGCCCGTCTATCTTAGTATCATATTTTTGAAGAGAATCATTTGCCGGAGGTTCAAGTCTTGCACCTGTTCTGGCATTAAAACATGCGTGGTGCCATGGACATATAATTCTATCGCCATTTAAAAATCCGTCTGCAAGCGGCGCCCCGTAATGAGTACAGTGCGCGCTTAAAGCATAAAACCCATCGTCTATTTTACAAAGCAAAATTTCATTGCCGTCAAGACTAACAGATTTCATCTCGCCGTTTTTTAGATCATGAATTTGTAAAGCAGTAAATTCTTTCTTGCTCATTTAGACTTATGTTTATTTTGAATTGCCGCTGAGACACTAAATTAGAGAATCAATTAAAAATTTCTTTGTAACCTTTTGGCTGAAGTTTTTTAATGAATGCTTAGTGTAATACTAAGGAATTTTTTTCTTAAATAGAAAATAGCAAAAAAACGGATTGATAAAAGTCATTTAACAGTCACAGTCCCCTGCATTATGTCCGGGTGAATTTTGCAGTAATATTGAAAAGTACCGGTGCTGTCAAATGTATAGCTGAAAGTACCGCCGGAGTTAATGTTTCCGCTGTCGAATAATCCTGTAGGGTTTCCGGGCGTTCCGCTTGTTACAGTGTGGGCATAACTGTCTTTATTTATCCATGTAACTTTTGTCCCCGGCGAAACCGTAATGCTCGATGGTACAAAGCTGGAGTTTTGCATCAATACCTGATTAGCTCCCGGCGAATTTGATGAAGGGGCTGTAGGATTTGAATTGCTGCTTTTACTACAGCCATAGAAAACACCGAGTACAACAATAACAGCTAAGCTTGAAATAAAAAACTTTCGCTTTATATTATCTGATGTTTTCATATTCTAACCTTCAAATATTTTTTAAAAAACGATCTTATCAAAAAGTGAATATCAAATTCAGTATCAAAAATGTTTTATTGCTGAGGGCTTGATAGAAGCTTTTCTCTAATGTTGTAAGTTGCACATATTAACGCAATCGGCAATATCGTTAATCCACATAACAAAAAATTTACGGAGAGCACAAGGTAGTGTGTGCATCCAGAACCGATAAGGAAGATTCCGAGAAAGCCAAGTATTATACCTGCCAGACTTTTATTTGCCCAAAAACCTAAAATTGTCAGTACTATACCAGCAATTAAAAGATTCAAATTTGTTTGCGCCTGCCAGATAAATGCGCAAATTGTAAGCCAAATTCCATCCAACAAAGCAATCCATCCCTGCCACATATTCATCCTCTATATTAGTAAATTAGATTAAATGTATTAGTAAGTAAAAATTGTCATTGCATGGATTAAATGTATTGACTTACATTACAAAACTTTTTCTTCGTGATTAAGAATATCAATAGAAATTCGGGAGTATATTTTCTAAATGATTTCTAAACGTAATACGATCTTGGGTCTAACCTTTTTCTATTAACTTTTCACTTAATACTGAAGTTACGCAATTGTCATGCTGAACTTGTTTCAGCATCTAAAAACAGCTTAAAAATAAAGATTCCGAAGCTAGTTTAGAATGACAAATTAACCATTTCTTCCATTTTGCGTAACTTCAGTTATTACTATTTATATTCTTGAATGTTCTTCCTATTTAAAATATATTTGGCTCAGCTTTTATGATTTACGTTCCAGCCTTTACAAAATAAAGTGGAACTCGTTAAACAACAAACAGCCTGCCGCTTCAGCAAACATCTGATTCCGGTTTTGCGAATAATATTTTTGCCGAAAATTCTTCGGTTATTTGACAATTTAAAAAATTTTAATTCTAAATTTATTTTTAACATTCTTACTTCAAAGGAAAATAATTTTATGGAAAAGACAAAAAAAATTATATTGCCGGAAAAAGAAATCCCGGAACATTGGTACAACATCCAGGCTGATATGCCGAACCCGACTTTGCCGCCGCTTCATCCGGGGACAAAGCAGCCGATTGGACCTGAAGCATTAGCTCCGCTATTCCCAATGGAACTTATTAAACAGGAAGTCTCTCAGGAACGATGGATAGAAATTCCGGAAGAAGTAAGAGAAGTATATAAAATGTGGCGACCTAGCCCGCTCTTCAGAGCAAAGAATCTTGAGAAGCTGCTGGACACGCCTGCAAAAATTTATTATAAGTACGAAGGTGTAAGCCCTGCCGGTTCGCACAAACCAAATACCGCAGTGGCGCAAGCATATTACAATAAACAGGAAGGAACAAAAAAATTAACAACAGAAACCGGTGCCGGTCAGTGGGGAAGCGCGTTAAGCTTTGCATGCAACATTTTCGGAATTGAACTCGAAGTTTACATGGTAAGAGTAAGTTTTGACCAGAAGCCATATAGAAAATCCATGATGAATACATGGGGCGCAAAAGTATTTTCATCGCCAACTAACTTAACCGAATCAGGGAAAAAAGTTTTATCAGAAAATCCCGATTCACCCGGAAGTCTTGGTATAGCAATTTCTGAAGCCGTTGAAAGAGCAGCATCTGACGGCGGAACTAAATACTCACTCGGAAGCGTGCTTAATCATGTTCTTATGCATCAGACTGTTATCGGACAAGAAGCAATTAAGCAGATGGAAATGGCAAATGATTTTCCCGATATTGTTATCGGCTGTTTCGGCGGGGGCTCTAACTTCGGCGGTATTGCTTTCCCTTTTCTCGGATTGAATTTCCGCGAAGGTAAAAAAGTAAGATGCATTGCCGCAGAACCTTCATCCTGCCCCAAACTTACAAAAGGAGAATTTCGTTACGACTTCGGTGATACAGTCGGTTTAACTCCTTTAATCCCGATGTACACTCTCGGTCATACATTCGTTCCGGCGCCTATTCATGCAGGCGGACTGCGTTATCACGGCGCAGGCGCAATCGTCAGCCAATTACTAAAAGATAAATTGATCGAAGCTCAAGCTTTTCATCAACTAGAATGCTTTGATGCTGGTGTAAAGTTTGCACGAAGCGAAGGAATTATTCCTGCGCCTGAATCCAACCATGCAATTGCATGTGCGGTAAAAGAAGCTTTGATTGCAAAGGAAGAAGGCAAATCAAAAACAATTTTGTTCAACTTAAGCGGGCACGGTTACTTTGACATGAGCGCTTACGATGCATACTTCGCCGGTAAGCTCGTTGAGCATCACTTAACAGAAGAAGAACTGCATGCGGATTTAAAAAAACTTGATACACCGACAATCGCATGAACCTAAGCGAAAACTAAATCGAGATAAAAAGGGCGGTGTTTAAGCCGCCCTTCTTTTTTATGAATATAATTTAAAAGATTATTCCACTACGTTTCCGTCACCATCAAGAAATTTTAACTCGCCGTAGTTGAGCGATCTTACTTCATTTTCAATCTTGGAGCGATCACCGACAATAACCCAAACCAAACTATTCGGATAAACAACTTCTGAAGCTGATTTATCAACTTGATCAAGTGTCAGGTTCTGCACCATTGAAGAATATTTTTGATAATAATCCATCGGCAATCCATATTCAACTATGTTAGAAATCGAACCAATAACCGAGTTGATAGTTTCCCATTGACCGGGAAGACTCAATATCGTATTCTTTTTATTCTTTAAGAACTCTTCGCTGCTGATTGGTCTTGTGGAAGTAACGTCCGTAAGTTCTTTGTTAATTTCAATCATAGTTTCTTTTGTTTTATCAGCCTGAACGGGAGCGTAGGCAACTAATGTCCTCTGTCCTCTTGCATCAATAATTACTGAACGTGCACCGTAAGACCAATGCTTAGCTTCGCGAATGTTCATATTAATTCTTGAAGTAAACGTTCCGCCGAGTGCGTCATTCATAGTTTGAATTGCAACTTCGTCGGGATTGTTTTTAGGAACTGCAAGATCTCCAGCAATAACTACTGATTGAGTTGAGCCGGGCTTATCTAAAATATAAACCCGCGGCTTATTACTTTGCTGAACCTCGCCTATTTCCTTTTTAGAAACTTCGCCGGGTTTCCAATCTTTAAATAATTTTTCTAGTTTAGGTTTGATTTCATTTTCGGTAATGTCGCCGACTATTATCAACGTTGCATTATTCGGCTTGAACCAATCGTTATAGAACTTAACCAGATCATTACGAGAAATTTTTTCAACGGTGCTTTCGAAACCCGAACCGGTAAGTGGATTCCCGTAAGCATGTTTGTTGCCGTAAAGCAATCCCGGCAAAACCCTAATTGCCATCGAAACAGGATTAGCCTTTTCCTGCTGGATGTTGACAATCTGTTCTTTCTTCAATCTTGAAAGATCTTCTTCAGGGAAAATTGGATTTAATATTACATCGCTGAAAATATTTAATGAAGCATCAAGATTTGATTTTAGAGCAGACAAAGAGAAGATTGAATTATCAAGACTAGAATAAGCACCGAGCCTTGCACCTAAGCTGTTAAGATCATCGCTTATCTGTAAAGCTGTTCTGTTTTTAGTCCCTTCATCAATCATTCCCATTGCAAGCATTGCTGTTCCTGGAATAGCATTCTGATCAGCCGCATAACCGGCGTCAACAATAAGACGGCAATTTACAACCGGTATCGAATGACGTTCAGCTAACAATACCTTTAATCCGTTTGAGAGCTGAAATTGCTGGATGGCGGGAAACTTAACTTCAGGCGCTGTTCCTTCTTCGGGCATATGAGTTCTGTCTGCATCTTTTCCGGTTACCGAATAAGTCGCAAATGGAAGAACATCAAGCTCATAAACACCGTCGGACAACCACTTCTTTGCGGTATTCTGAATATCTTCTATAGTTGCATCTTTCACTTGCGAAAGAACAACTTTGTAATAGTCCGGACTTCCTTTGAAAGTCATGCTTCTTGCGAGAATATCAGACTTGCCTCCGAAACCGCCGATGCGTTCAATGCCGCGAATGAAGTTTGCAGAATATTCGGTCTTTGCTTTCTCAAGTTCTTTCTTGGTGAGACCAGTCTGCAAAATTTTTGCAACTTCTTCGTCAATCTCTTTGCTGATTTTATTTACATCCTGTCCAGGTTTAAGCAAAGCATCAATATAAAACTGTCCGCCGACCTCTTTATCATCTATATAAGAATAAATTCCGGTTGCAACCTGCTCATCATAAACAAATCTTTTATACAAGCGGGAAGTTTTTCCGGAAGTTAGAATGGAAGTCAGCAAATCAAGCTGAGTGGCTTCATTTGAGCCCCATTCAGGTACATTCCAAACTTTGAATATCCTGGGCTGCGGTACGCGATCTTGTATAACTTGAAGCTGGCTGCCTGATCTTTGTGCTATCCATGTTTTTTGTTTTGCAGTCGGCGGACCAGCCGGAATATCTCCGAAATATTTTTTCACCTTCTCAAGCGCATCTTGAGTATTGACATCTCCGGCAACCACAAGTACTACGTTTGAAGGTCCGTAATAAGTTTTGAACCATTCTTTAACATCATCAAGTGAAGCGGCATTTAAATCTTCCATTGATCCGATAACAGTTGTTGCGTAAGGATGTCCGGCGGGATAAGTACTTTTTGTAATTAGCTCGTCGGTCTTGCCGTACGGCTGATCTTCATACTGTCTCTTTTCATTTTGAACAACGCCACGCTGCTGGTCGAGGCGGGCTTGGTCGACTGAGCCGAGTAAATGCCCCATTCTATCTGATTCCATCCAAAGAGCAATATCAAGTGCCGAGATGGGAACATTTTCAAAATAATTTGTTCGGTCGCTGTTGGTAGTGCCGTTCAAATCGGTAGCACCGATTCTTTCCATTGCCTGGAAATAGTTGTCTTTAAAATTTTCACTTCCAGTGAACATAAGATGTTCAAAAAGATGTGCAAAACCCGTTTTACCGGGTTTCTCATTTTTCGAACCGACATGATACCAAATATTAACAGCGGCTACCGGTGCTTTATGATCTTCGTGAATTATAACAGTCAGACCATTATCCAGAACAAACTTCTGAAACTGGATATTGATATCATCGATTGGAGATTTGGATTTCTCCTGCGCGGTAGAATTTGCAGTGAACAGTAACGCAGCACTGAAAAGAAAAATAAAAAAACAAAATGCTTTCATACGATCCCTCTTAACTTTTGTTTAAAAATTATTTAACGGAGTAGCTGCCCTCTATTCCCACTTCTAATTTATTTTGAATATTAAACTAAGTCAAGAAAAATTTGATGATTATCAATTGAGTTTGTAATCGTCGGATTCAATCTTAAACTGCGCTGTAGCTGCCTGAAGCTCATCAGCCATTTCCGCAAGACCAGCGGCAACCAGATCAACTTCTTTCGCATCATCATTTGCCTTTTCCGTCTTTTCTGAAATATCGTTTATGGTTGCAGCATTCTGACGGCTGATTACCGCAACGTTATTAATCATCTCAACCGTTTGAACAACTCCTGAACTCAACTGCTCTGTAGCGCTCATATTCTGTTCAATTACGGAAGAAATCTTTTCGATTGATTCAAGTAAGCCGGACATAACGCTTGCAATCTCATTATTTGCAAGCGCCATTTCATTTATTTGCTGACTTACATTCTGCGATGAAGATAACAATTTATCAATTACTTCTCCGGACTTATTAGCTGTCTCAGTTCCAGCTTTTACCTTTTCAACAATTAATTTTATTGAACCGCCTGCTTCTGAAATATCTTTCTGAACTTTATTTATCAAGGTTGATGTTTGTTTTGTCGCATTTGCTGAACGCTCAGCCAGGCTTCGAACTTCGTCTGCAACAACAGCAAAGCCTTTCCCGTGCTCGCCTGCTCTGGCTGCTTCAATGGCTGCATTCAGTGCTAAAAGATTTGTCTGCTCGGCTATCTCTTCAATCGTTTCAATTATCTCTTCAATTTGTTCAGACTGTTTTGACATCTCTTCAATTTGTGAAGCGAAACGACCGACAGTCTCATCAATCTTTTTCATCTGCTCAAGATTCTGCTTAACTGTTTGAGCTCCAAGTTTAGCAATGTTTATTGAATCTGATGATGCATTAACAACATTGCTGGCGTTATGGTTTGCAGATTTAACTGCACGGGAAATGTCCTCTGCAGAGGAAGAAACTCTTTCTGCGGCTTTCTTCTGCTCTTGAGAATCCCTGGCAATATTTTCAATTGATGAAGCTATCTGAGTCATGTTAGTGCTTGCAGTTTCTACAGATGAAGCTTCCTCGTTCAAGCTTTTTACCATTTGCTCAACTGCGCTGGAATTATAGTTCGAAGCATCCACCGACATTTGTGCAAGCTCTGCAAGCTTGTGACTTAAACCAAGCAGCATCTTTGCCCGGTTAATCATAGTTGCAAATATACCTCTAAGATTTCTCGGTTCGCTGTTAAAAGTAGCAACAGCAATTCCTTTATCTACCGCTTTGTTAATAAATTGAATAAGCTGCTTATCGAAGACGCCGGTGCTTACAGCATCGTATTTTTGCTCAATGCATTTTTCAATAGCCGGTCCGTAGTATTTTGCAGTAATATCGATTGAATTTTTTGAATGCGATCCCTCAGGGATTATCCAATCAACAATTGCATTAAATGGACGTAATTCTGATGCCGCCGCATCTACACCGGATTTAAACGCTTTCCAAAAAGTATCTCCTTCTCTGCCAAGTACAGCAATTCTAATTTGCTGGGTTGATTTTTTTATTGGTTTAGGTCTTCGTGCTGCGGTTTCCGATGATTCAATTATTCCTTTGCCAGCCTGCCAATACTTTGTATAATTTTCAGGCGTAACCAATTCAATATTTGTTAGCAGTCTCGGCTGAACCGGATTCCATTTAGCTGTAATATGATTGAATAGATGAATTAACGGATCGTGCCCCTGTGCAAACACGTCTTGCGAGAGTGTTGCATTGATGACTCCTTTGCTTACAAAATTCATTGTTTCATCTGCAAGGTCATGGCATACAACTTTTACCTTAACTGATTTTCCCGAATCATAAACCGCCCTACCAACTACACTGCCACCATGAGTAACATATATACCGTCAAGATCCGGATACTTTTTCAGCAGTCCTGTTGTTTCATTATAACTTTTAGTTTCATTCAAATAAGATTCAACATATTCGATAATTTGAACAGAGGGAAATTTTTCTCTTAACGCATTTTGAAAACCTTTTCTTCTAAGCTCATGCGCAATAATGCCGAAGTTTTCCAGAACAACAGCAACTTTGCCTTTGCCGTTTAATAATTTTCCCATCGCTTCGCCGCATGTCCGCCCTTCTATATAAGAATCAGCGCCAACGTAAAACAGCCTTTGGCAGGGCTTATCTGTGGCGGAGTTGAATTCCTTACTAGCGTCATTCAGACTTTCAATAATAGAATTTAGCCGGCTAGCCATCTCGCCAACCTTACCGTTTACCGAAGTTTTAATTATACCGCTCTCAAGCTTTATGTTAGTGGTCAAATTTCCTTGAGCCATTTCGGTTAGTGCAGTAGAAATTGATGTAAAATCATTTTCAGATATCAACTTCAATTTTTCTGAAAGAGATTTAATCGGTTTGTAAAACGAAATTTGAAAGTATACTGCTAAAAGTATGATCATCCCAATCGAACCGAATATTCCATAAGTTAAAATATTTTTTATTTTAGCAATGGTGTCTGCGTCTGACGATCCGCTTGTCAGTTTTAAATATCCATTTATTTCTATTGAGATGAAAACTAATGTAATTATTAATCCAAAGGGGAATAAATAATTTCTTAAATTTTTCTTTATGAATGACATTGTACCTAACCCTTTTTTTGTGAATGAAGTTAGACTTTATCAATTAGTCCTGACAAAATAATTAGAACCATACTTTTTACCATAATTATTTGAAAACTCCTGATCTGACTACCAATTCATTATCGAACGATAATAGCTGTAAGTTTAGGGATTATAAGGATTCCGGCAATTTACCGAATAAAATAGAAGATTTTTTTAGAAAGGAAATTCGCGTATTTGCAGTTTTTTCTCCTTACCGCAAATACGCGAAAAATTTGAAAAACTCTTTATCTAAAACTTATTTGTACCTACAATGTTTACTCCTATGCTGATGTTGTCGGAGACTCTAGTCCCAAGTATCATATTTTGAACATTGTATTGCGAAAGAGTAATATGGAAGTTTGCTGTTACTCCGAGAAGATCACCAGGCTCTCGCGCTTCAGTTGCGGAGCTTTCATCAAGATAAGTCATCGTAGCTTCAACAGGTATTTCTTTTGTAACTCCGTGTAAATTAAAATTGCCTAAAACATCAACTTTTAATTTGTTCGGCGCAAGTTTTTGAATGTTAGTGACTTTTAGAATTTTAAAGGAAATAGTCGGGTACCTTTCGGCATCAAGCCATTTAGGTGCTTTCATATCTCGGTCTCGCATTGTTATACCTGTCTGCAAAGATGCTGTCGGGAATGAAATCTCTCCTTGAAGAGTATTTTTTACATCACTTACATTAAAGGAAACGGTACCGCTTATCTGTGTTGTTAGTCCATCAACTTCATCGAATGGAGTTCTGCTTGTAAACGTTGCCTGATTTCTGCCTTTATCATCTTTGAATGAAAATTTCTGAACGCCTTTTGCCTTTACATCAAATCCTTGAGAATAAATTGCTGCAGAATAAAATAGTATTAAAATTAAAGCACTAATTATGGATTTCATTTATACTCTTTCTTTTATTTTTAAAAATGAAGAAGAACAGACCGGAAAGAATTATGCTGACGGCAGTAACTACCAAGGTAAGGTCTAACCCCCAAATAAATTTATTTTGCCAAACTTTGTAGGTCGTACCGAATAGAGGATCTTTTTTTTCGATTAGAACTTTTGTTTGTGTGAATACGTAAGTTCCGTCTGCAAGCCAAATAATAACTGCCGCTAAAATTACAGCCAGCCCTATTATTAAACTGACTTTTTGCTTTTTATTAATTACCATATAAAAATTTTTTTCCGGAATTTTCGGAGTGAACATAATTAAATTAAAATATTCGATTCAAGATAATAGTTTTAACAAGTAATAATATTTGTTTTATATCAATTCATTTAATTATAATTTTGATTTGTAATTTCTTTCATATCAACTATTAGGGAAAATATTTTAATGTCTTCTTCAAAATGCTTCGACTTAGCGGTTATCGGCGGCGGAATTGTAGGAACATCAACAGCGTTAAATCTTCTTAGGTTAAAAAATATTTCGCTTGTTATTTTAGAAGCTGAAGAAAAATTAGCTGCTCACCAAACAGGCAACAACAGCGGAGTAATCCACTCCGGGCTTTATTACAAACCCGGATCGCTCAAAGCTAAAAACTGCATTGAAGGCAGAGAAATGATGTATCGGTTTTGCGAAGAGAACAATATTAAGCACGAACACTGCGGCAAGATAATAGTAGCAGCTTCTGTTGAAGAAATACCTGCTTTAGACGAACTGGAAAGACGCGGAAGAGCAAACGGTCTTACCGGAATGAAACGGTTGAGGAAAGAAGAGATTAAAGACTATGAGCCTTATGCAAATGGAATTGCAGGTTTATTTGTCCCTGAAACCGGAATAACCGATTATAAAAAAGTGACTGAAACTTTTGCTAAAAAAATAAATGACAAAGGCGGTAAAATAAAAACCAACACTAAATTTCTATCACTTACGAAAGATGATTCAGAGTTTGTCCTTCAAACAACTGAAGGCGAAGTTAGAACAAAATTTTTAGTCAACTGCGGCGGATTGCAGTCTGATAGAATTGCGAAGCTTTGCGGAGTAGAGCCGGGACTTCAAATAGTTCCTTTCCGCGGAGAATATTATATGATAAAAAAAGAAAAACAGTACCTGGTAAAAAACCTGGTGTATCCTGTTCCGGATCCCAAGTTTCCATTTCTCGGAGTTCACTTTACAAGAATGATTAACGGCGGAGTTGAAGCCGGACCAAATGCTGTATTAGCTTTTAAACGTGAAGGATATTCCCACAAAGATTTTTCCGTTAAAGATGTTCTGCAAATGATTTCTTATAACGGCTTTTGGAAGATGGCTTCTAAACATTATCGAATGGGAATGCATGAATTTCACAGGTCGCTTAGCAAAGCAGCTTTTGTTAAAGCATTGCAGAAATTAATTCCCGATATTCAATATGATGATGTTCATCCTGAAGGTGCGGGAGTGCGTGCCCAAGCACTTGAGCCTGACGGAAAGCTTGTTGATGATTTTAGAATTATCGAAGCGGAAAAAATGATACATGTTTTGAATGCGCCTTCACCTGCAGCAACAGCATCCTTAAGCATCGGTAAAACCATAGCAGAAAGAGTATTCAGCCGTTTAAATTAATTTTAGTTTCAATTTGAATGCGGAAATGACTTCATTCAGCAGTCATTAATTTTCTAAGATTATTCAAGATCGAATTATTTATCGAAAACATATCTAAAAAGATAATGCAACTTATCTACTAACCTCCTTTTGATATATGTTACATAGTTTAGGTTAATTCAGTCGTAATTTTAAAGGACTTACGAATTGAAAGGTAGGTGAAATGGCTTCGCTCGAAAAAATGACAATTGAAGAACTGACTATAAATACAATCAGAACATTATCAATGGATGCTGTTCAGAAGGCAAATTCAGGGCACCCAGGTGCACCGATGGCACTGGCGCCTTCCGCATACGTCCTTTGGAAAAAATTTTTAAAATTCAATCCTAAAAATCCAAATTGGTTTAATCGCGATCGTTTTATTCTCTCCAACGGTCACGCAGCAATGCTTCTATATTCGATGCTTTATTTATGCGGCTTTGGCTTAACTTTGGATGACATAAAAAATTTCAGGCAATGGGGAAGTATAACTCCAGGTCATCCTGAACACGGACTTACTCCCGGTGTAGAAACAACTACCGGACCACTCGGTCAAGGCATAATGACTTCGGTGGGAATGGCTATGGCTGAAGCTCATCTTGCAGAAAAATTTAACCGCGAGGGATTTAATATTGTCGATCACTATACTTATGTCTTCTGCAGTGACGGCGATTTTATGGAAGGGGCGTCAAACGAAGCTGCATCTTTAGCAGGTCATCTCGGTCTAGGGAAATTAATTTTTATATACGACGATAACCACATCAGCATAGAAGGGAATACTGAGTTAGCTTATACCGATAATGTGGCGATGCGGTTTGAAGGGTATAACTGGCATGTGCAAAATGTAGGAGACAACGCAAATAATCTGGATTTACTATCTGACGCAATTACAAAAGCAAAGAATGTTAAAGATAAGCCTTCTCTTATTTTAGTTAGGACTCACATCGGATATGGAAGCCCGCACAAGCAGGATACTTCTGAATCGCATGGCTCACCGCTGGGAGAAGAGGAAGTTAAGCTTACGAAAAAATTCTATGGCTGGCCAGAAGATGAAAAATTTTTAGTTCCTGAAAAAGCTTTGGAGCATATGCATGAGGCAATTGAAGCCGGTAAATCTTTGGAAGAGGAATGGCATAAAAAATATAATGATTACAAAACGAAATATCCTGATCTTGCTTTGCAATTTGAATCAGCATTAAAAGCCGATTTGCCGGAAGGTTGGGATAAAAATATTCCTGTATTCAAACCAACAGATGGAGCAATGGCAACACGTACGTCATCGAGCAAAGTTATAAATGCATTCGTGGAGAACATTCCATGGCTTATCGGAGGCAGCGGTGATCTTTCTCCTTCCACCGACACGATTATGAAAATTTCCGGTTATCTGGAAAAAGGAAAATATTCTAATAGAAATATTGCCTGGGGAGTCCGCGAGCATGGAATGTGTGCCGCTTCATCGGGAATTACTTTGCATGGCGGTCTCCGTGCGTTCGCTTCTACATTTTTTATTTTTACAGATTATGCGCGGCCTGCAATAAGGCTTGCAGCATTAATGGAGCTTCCGGTTATTTATGTAATGACACATGATTCAATTGGTCTTGGCGAAGATGGACCAACTCATCAGCCGGTTGAGCATCTCGCATCGCTAAGAGCTATGCCGCATATGTGCATTATACGTCCCGCAGATGCTAATGAAACGGCTTATGCATGGCGTGCGGCTTTGATGAGGAAAGACGGTCCGACAATTTTAGTCCTTACACGCCAGAAACTGCCTATATTTGATCGTAATAAAACTGCAGGTGCCGAGGGCGTTTTCAAAGGCGCTTATATCCTTTCGAGAGAAAAAGGAAAATCTCCTGATATAATTTTAATTGCCAGCGGTTCGGAAGTTCAATTAATTATTGAAGCTCAAACAAAATTGATAAGTGAAGGAATTGATGCAAGAGTAGTAAGCATGCCGAGCTGGGAATTATTTAAGGCTCAGGCTCAGAAATACCGGGATGAAGTTTTACCTCCGTCTGTAAAGGCGCGGCTTGCAGTCGAAGCCGGCTCACCTTTTGGCTGGTGCGAATGGGTTGGCGATAATGGCGATGTAATTGGAATAAGTAAATTCGGCGCAAGCGCACCTTTGAATGAATTGTTTAAGCATTACGGATTTACAGTGGAGAACATTGTATCAAAAGCTAAATCATTGATTGGGAGATAAATCAATTTATATCCCGACATGAGCACGAGAAAAGCAGCAGTCATGTATTGAATGATTAAAAATTCCCAACTAAGAATTTATTTTTGAGTTATATTTCCGCAGTGAATTTTATCTTTTTAAGGCGCAACAATTTTAAAAATGAAATTTAGGAGAATAATATGAACACTTTAACAGAATTGATAAATTACGGTCAGAGTTATTGGCTTGATAACTTGACGCACGGTAAAATTAAAGGCGGTGAGATAAAGAAGAGGGTGGTTCAGCAAGGGCTTCGCGGTATCACTTCCAATCCAAGCATATTCAACAAAGCAATTACGAGCGGCAATGATTACGATGCTCAAATTAAACAGCTCGTAAATCAGAAAAAAGGTGTGCATGAAATTTATGAAGAACTGACTGTTAAGGATGTTCAGGATGCTTGCGATATTCTCCGCCCTGTGTTCGATAATTCCGAAGGTGTAGACGGTTTTGTAAGCATCGAGGTCTCTCCTTATCTTGCCCGCGACACTGAAGGTACGATGGTTGAAGCAAGAAGACTTTTCAAAAAAGTGAATCGTCCTAATTGTTATATTAAAATTCCCGGAACTTCGGAAGGCGTTCCGGCAATTGAAGAAATGTTGTATGAGGGAATTAACGTTAATATCACTTTGCTGTTTTCAATTCAAAGTTACGAGGCTGTTGCGCATGCTTATATTAAAGCTCTTGAACGACGTGCTGCTGAAGGCAAATCAATTAAGGAGGTCAGATCTGTAGCAAGTTTCTTCTTAAGTAGAATTGATGTCTTGACCGACCAGCTCCTCGGTCATTTGGTTGTTCCGGGTAAATTCGACGACAATTCAATTAAGCCTGAGCGCCTTTTCGGTAAAGCAGCCATTGCAAATGCTAAGATCGCCTACCAAAGTTTTAAAAGAATATTTTTTGGCGAGCGCTGGGATAAATTGGTTGAGCTTGGTGCTAAGGTACAAAGACCGCTCTGGGCAAGCACAAGCACCAAAGATCCTCTGTACAATGATGTTAAGTATGTCGAGACTCTAATCGGTCGCGATACTGTAAATACGCTCCCGGATGAGACTATTGATGCATTCGCCGATCATGGGAAGCTTGAAGATAATACTATCGAAAAAAATTTGAATGAAGCTTATAAGGCTATTGATGACTTAAAGAAAATAGGAATCGATATCGACTTTGTAACTCAGCAGCTTCTTAATGAAGCAATCCAGAAATTTATTGAGCCGTATGACAATCTGATGAAATCCATCTCAAAGAAGCGGGATGAAATTTTAAGCGCCAACATCGGTAAACAAACAATCAATTTTGCCAAAGGTAAATCCGAAGCTTCTGCGGCAATGAAATCTTTGAATGAGAAACAATATACACGACGGTTGTTTGCAAAGGATCCATATCTTTGGTCCGACGATCCTGATCAGATAAAAGAAATTAAGATTCGTCTTGGTTGGTTAGACAGCATGGAATACTTCTTAAATAAATCATATGAAATAGAAAATCTTGTTAAAGAAGTGAAAACTGCTAAATATAAATTTGCCGTAGTTCTTGGAATGGGAGGCAGCAGCCTCTGCCCGGAAGTTTCAGCAGCAACTTTCGGAGTTAAGCAAGGATTTTTACAGCTATTTGTTTTGGATAATACTGATCCGGCAGCAGTTAAAGAACTCGAATCAAAAATTGATTTAAGCAAAACACTATTCATAGTTTCCAGTAAATCAGGAACAACACTGGAGACTTCATGCTTTGATCATTACTTTTACGAACTGACAAAAAATCAAGTTGGAAAATCAGTTGGGGAACATTTTGTAGCTATTACCGATCCGGGAACTTCTTTAATGAAGGAAGCGGCTGAAAGAAAATTCCGGCACGTATTTGAAAATCCTATTGAGTTCGGAGGAAGATATTCCGCGTTGTCATTCTTTGGTTTGGTGCCGATGGCATTGATCGGAATTGATGTTAAGAAAGTCTTGAATCTTGCACATCAAATGATGCAAAGCTGCGGTCAGTTTGTTCCGCCGGATTCAAATCCCGGAGTTGCACTCGGAACTTTCCTTGGTGTGAATTATAAATTGAAACGCGACAAAGTAACATTTGTTATGAGTAAATCGATCAGCAATTTCGGGCTCTGGGTTGAGCAGCTAATTGCAGAAAGTACTGGCAAGATTGGAAAAGGATTGCTTCCTATTGAAAGTGAAAAACTTGGCAGCCCTGATAATTATTCCAACGACCGCATGTTCGTTTACATTTATACCTCCGATGATGAAACTTCTGCCGATGAAAAGAAGCTGGCCCCATTGGAAAAAGCAGGTCATCCGGTTGCAAGGATTGAAATAAAAGATAAACTTGCTCTTGGTGCAGAATATCTTCGCTGGGAAATTGCCACTGCAACTGCCGGAGTAATTATCGGGATAAATGCTTTTGATCAGCCGAATGTTGCCGAAAGCAAAAAGAATACGAATGAGATTCTTGCCGAATGGAAAGAGAAGAGACAATTCGTTGAAGACCAGCCCGTTGTCAGCACCAATGGTATTTCGATTTATTGTGAAGAGTCGGCAGGCTGGCTGTTTGACGGTCATCGTAAGAATGCAAAAGATTTTCTCAGTTCATTCTTAAAGCTTGCAAAAGCGCCTGATTATATTTCACTTCTCGGCTATTTCCTTCAGACTCCGGCAAGACATAAGCATCTTCAAACCATTCGTACAAGCTTGCGTGACCGTTATGAGGTTGCAACAACCTTAGGCTATGGACCAAGGTATTTGCATTCTACCGGTCAGCTTCATAAAGGCGGAGCTAATACCGGAGTATTTTTACTTCTAACTGCCGATGCTGAAGAAGAGATTGCGATACCGGTTAAAGAATTTGGATTTGCAACATTACAGCACGCTCAGGCTTTAGGCGATTTCAGATCTCTGAACACTCATGAGCGTCGTGTTATCAGAATCCATCTTGGAAATGATGTTGAAGGAAATTTGAAAAAGCTTGCAGAGATACTGAAGTAATTTGATTTGAAAAATGATTTATTAATGATGAGTGGTAACGGTATAATTATAAGTAGTAGATAAAATAATTTTATATCGTATTAGTGAAGCTAAGGAGATTGTATGAGTGAAGAGTATGTTGAAGTTGTGAAAGCAGTTGCCCCGAAGGCGATTCCGCCGGAACCATGCATTGTAGTTATTTTTGGTGTAACCGGAGATTTAACACATCGTGAGCTAATTCCATCTTTGTTTGCACTCAATTGCAATGGTTTAATGCCTAAGCAGTTTGCTATCATCGGATTTGCAAGACGAGAGTGGGATGATGATTTCTTTCGAAGCGAAATGAAATCTTCAATGAAGAAAATAAGCGACTGCGGCGAAAAAGAATGGAATGAATTCTCTCAAAAAATGTTTTATGTAAAAGGAGATTTCAATGATGCTGCCTCATCTTCCTATTCGAAGTTAAGAGATAAGATCAAAAAACTTCAGCATGATTTGAATATTGCAGATAATGTTTTATTTCACCTTGCAACTCCACCGCAGGATTACAGCATAATTATAAAGCGGCTCGGCGAAGTTTCATTGGCTAAAAGCAATACGGGCTGGAGGCGCGTCATTATTGAAAAGCCTTTTGGTCGCGATGAAAATTCTGCGCATATGCTTGACGAAGACATCCACAAAGTTTTTTCCGAAAATCAAATTTTCCGTGTTGATCATTATCTTGGAAAAGAGACGGTGCAGAATATGCTTGTCTTCCGGTTTGCAAATCCGGGTTTTGAGCCGATATGGAACCGCAATTATATCGAGAACGTTCAAATAACTGTTGCCGAAGAATTAGGAATCGGTACACGCGGAAATTTTTATGAAACTACAGGCATCCTGAGAGATATGGTTCAGAACCATCTGCTGCAGCTCTTATGCATTACCGCAATTGAGCCCCCGGTTAATTATGATGCTTCTCTTAGAATGGAAACAGTAAAAGTTCTAAACTCGATCTGTAAGATTGATCCTGAAAAAGACTGCGTCCTCGGACAATATGATGCTGGCGAAATAAACAGTGTTAAAGTTCCGGCATACCGCAGCGAGAAGAATGTGGCTAATGATTCTATAACTCCAACGTTTGCTGCCTTTAAAATAATGATCGATAATTGGAGGTGGGCTGGTGTTCCTTTCTTTTTAAGAACCGGGAAAAGATTAAAAGGAAAATTGACTGAAGTTACGATTCAGTTTAAGCCGACTCCGCATTCAATGTTCCCTACTTATGCGAGAAGTGCAATGCATAAGAATGTTCTTACATTTCGACTTCAACCTAATGAAGGAATTGTTTATACATTCATGGCAAAGCAGCCGGGAGCTGAACTGCATCTTCGTCCAGTGAATTTAAATTTTCAATATGACACTGCCTTTAATATAGCAGAACCGCCAAGCGCTTATCAGTGGCTTCTGTTCGATGCAATGAAAGGTGATCAGACTTTGTTTCCGCATGGCGACTGGATTTATAAAGCCTGGTCAATCATAGATCCAGTCATCAAGAAATGGGAATCCGAACCGTGGATGAAAGTTCCGAATTATGCTTCCGGCACATGGGGACCTGAGGCGGCATATGAGCTTATCAGCGGCTCAGGCTGCAGTTGGAATATTAAAGATTAATCAAAAAGTCTTGCCGCAAAATTAAGTAGTGAATTTGGAAAAACCTTTTCACAATTTCTTTATTAAAGAATAGTTCTTATTTTTTTCTCAGCTAATTTGGTTCCACTCCCTTTTTAATTTTGAAAAGACAACAAGATCGATGAAGCGACCATTTAAGTTTTGTCCTTCTCTTTCAATGCCTTCAAATTTAAACCCGAGCCTTTTCGGAATAGCCTGACTCTTTAAATTTCCTACAGCGCATTTTATAATTATTCTGTTGAAACCCATTTCTTCAAAAGCGTAATCGATACATTTCTTACATGAGCGCGTAATTATTCCTTTCCCCTGATACCGTTCTCCTAACCAGTATCCAATCTCAATCGCCATATTTATTTTGTTGCCGTTGTGGAAATCAATTAAGCCTGCAAACTTGTTCTTATACCAAATTTCAAGAACGTATCTGCCGGTATAAACATCTCCTTGGGAAACGGATTGGATGTATAAAATCGAATCTTCAATTGCGTTTGTCTCGTCGACCCATGACAGCCATTCTCTCAAATAGATTCTGCCGGAATCAATAAGCTCAAACAATGCGTTCGCATTTTTTATTTCTAATTCTTTAAGAAATATTTCTTCGTCAACTTTTAGACTAAGCATTGTTTTATTTATTTGTCAAATCAAATATAGCAACTTGTAAGATAAACGGTAATACATTTGTAAAGGGTTCGGTCTTTTTAACTTCACATCAAAAAGTTAAAATTTAAATTGAATTGAAAATCACTTTAGCTAATAAGTTCCTTTCTACTTTAATCTTTTAAAGTTATTTTAAATAAGAAAATTTTTCACTTAACTCTGCGGAGGTAAAGTATGAAAGAATATTTGTCTAAGCTTGCCAAGTATAACTCATGGGCAAACGAGCGGTTAACATTAAGCTTGCGCGACCAAAATATTTCAGATGAATCCGTATTGAAGCTTCTTTCCCACATTGTTTTATCGGAACAAATATGGATGATCAGATTAAAGTCGGGTGATTATTCCGGAATGAATTTCTGGAAGACTCTGCGTCTTGCCGAATGCAACAGACAATGGCAGGAAAATGCAAAAGCCTATTCTGATTTTATTAGTGCAAAGCTTGAAACAGAATTTGAGAACATGATTGCATATAAAAACTCAAAAGGTATAGATTTCTCAAATACAATCGAAGATGTGCTGACTCATGTTTTCATGCATTCATCATATCATCGTGCTCAGATTGCCAGAGAAGTTCGAAAGATTGGAAAGACACCGGCATATACTGATTACATACAATTTATCCGTGAGTCAAAAAGGACTTGAATAAAATTAAAGATTGCAAAGGAGTCTTCGGTAATTTTTATAACACTCCGTATCTGCTTCATACCTCATGAGACGATTTCATTTCATATTTCAAGTAAATCAGAGTGGAGACCATTGTGATTTCTGATAGAATAATAAATGCATCGGTCAACAGGGAAGTTTTATCATACAATTTTGAAATTGATGAAAAGCTTTCGGCGTTTATTTTAAGGAATAACCATCGAAGGATCAAAATTTTTGGAATTGAACTTCCCCAAATTATTAATCGAAAAGATAAAAGTATTATCTGGATTAACAATCCTCAGTATAGATTTGATATTGTTCCGCTGGAGATATATAACAAAATATTTTTGGATGACATTCCCGTATTCATCAGTAGCTGCAGTGATGAGCTTGTTCCTTTTTTTGTAAAAAATAAATTTGAAGCAATTAAAGTAGGCAGGGAAGCAATTTTAGATTTAAACGGAGTTCATTTTAATAAAAGATCTTTAATCGAATTGGTCAAATCAGGATTAAGACACGGAACGGTTGAAGAGATTCCTTACTCGGAGGAAAATGCTTTAGTGTTGGAAGAATTTAAAAAACATTGCGCCCACGGGCATGAGCCTCAACTCAAGCATTTTTTTAATGACAAATTTATTGCAGCTTCCCGGCTGTTTGTTTTTAAAGATGCGAAGGGAGAATGGCAAGGTGGAATTACAATCGCTCCAAAAGAAGACGGAAAGGTGATTACGGAATTAATTCTTCGAAGGAAAAATTCTCTAAGAGGAACAATGGAAACGCTTGTGTTTAAGATTTGTGAAATATTGAAAAGGGAAGGTGCAATTTCATGGAGTCTTGGGGAAGTACCTTATGTGGTTTATGATTCCAAACCATTTTCAAAGGAGTTTCTTATAAATTACACCGGAAGAAGACTAAAGTTCGCTTACAATTTTTTCGGTTTGTATAACTTCAAAAATAAGTTTTCACCAAGATGGAAGGATGTTTACATTTGCTGCAAACCAAAACTAACTATTTTAACTTTATTGAAAGTTTCTTGGCGAAGCAACATGTTAAAATTAATTTTGAAAAAACCGTTTATAAAGCTATCGGAGAAGTTTAACAGTGATAGAATCTAATCTTAGCAAAATTGATTTTGAAAAAATGGAGTTAGATCATTTCGGAAAGAAGTTCCTGTCTTGGGTTTGCGATTACCACTTTGTTGACGAGTAATCCTTTATCAGCGACAACCTTCGCGCCCGCTTCCACAGCGCTTGAAACTGCTGCCACTTCTCCAGTGACTGAGAAGAAAGCTTTGCCGCCAAGAGCCATCGCCAATCGAACTTCAATCAATTTTACATTTGCTGCTTTCACTGCGGCATCGGCGCCTTCAATTAAAGAAGCAACCGAATATGATTCTACAATTCCCAGAGCTTCAAGCATTTCAACATTGTTGTGTCCGGAAATTGCAGGGAAGATTGTCCGGTGAACATTTGGAATTACAAAAAAATCTATCACGCCGAATCCGATAGTTTCAACAGCATGGTTCACAGCGGAATTTACAGCAGCGACATCGCCGCCTATCAGAGTCATATATTTGCCGGAACAGATTGTCCTCGATAAAATTAATTCCACATCAGAAGTCTTCAGCATAATATCCGCTGCCTGCATTCCCGAAGCAATACTTCCCATTTCGATTAAACCGATTGAATTCATTTCTAACATTTTTATTTCCTAAGATTTTATTCTGATATATTCGCCGGTTACCTGAGTTACCATTCCATCAATCGAAGAATGAATATTCGCTCCGAGCTTTCCTTTAACCGCCGCAGCGATCATAGTTCCTTTGGAAATATGATCTCCAATCTTAACCAAAGGAACTGCCGCTTCTCCGACATGCTGCTTTAAAAGAATTTTTACTTCATCCGTTTCAAGTTTTTTGTAATTGTACGGTGCCGGTACATCGTAATCTTGAACATTTAATTTTTTAATCAATTGCTTAAGCGGCTCTCTTCTCCCTTCTTTAATAGGATGGACTTTTACCGGTTTTGATTGAATGAATTTTATTCCGTCTCTGCGCATTTCAATTTTTGCTTTGTCGCATGCTTCCTTCGGATAAAGATCTTCGGGACAAGCATATAAAGTGCAAAGCCCGCAAGAGCAGCAAAGCTCTGCCATTTGGTTCCAAACTGCGCTTCCGGTTTTTGTAAAGCCTAACGAGCGCATTACTTTATGCGGTTGAACATCATAGCCGAGTAAATATCTCGGACAAAATTCTGTACAGTAGCTGCATTGGTCGCAAGCAGATTTTCCAATCCTGTACCAGTTTTGTGGCGGCTGGTTTTTTCTTTTAATAAGATAGTGTTCTTTAGGAAGAATAATTAAGCCGGCTGTCGTTTTGGTAACTACTTCATCAAGATTGAATGTGAAACTTCCCATCATTATTCCACCAACAAAAATTCCAAAATCTTTTACAGAAGCTCCGCCGGCATGTTCAATCAATTGGCGGAAGGACGTTCCTACCGGTGCAAAAAATGTAGTGGGCTTTTTTACTGCACCTGTTACACAAAGAAATTTTTCTGTAACCGGAATTTCCGATTCGGCATTTGCAACATTAAGAAAAGTTTCTACATTGTTTACAACGCAGCCAACGTCAAGCGGAATTCCTGCTGGAGGAATTAATCTTTTCGTTGCGGAATAAACAAGTTCATATTCATCTCCGGAAGGATAAAAATCACCAAGCTCGGTTATTTCAATCTTGCCGTTTTTCAAATTAGATTTAATCGCTTCAATTGCTTTTACGTTTTTTGATTTTATGCCGAAATATCCTTTGCGGGCGCCTGATGATTCAAGAACTAATTCCATTCCATGTAATATTTTTTCCGGAAAGTTTAACATAAGTTCATAATCTTTATGAATTAGCGGCTCGCACTCGGCTCCGTTTGCTATTACAAATTCTGTTTTGGAAGAAGCTTTTATGTGCGAAGGAAATCCGGCCCCGCCTGCGCCGACTACACCGGCGTTAAATATTTTTTCGGTTATCAACTTTCCGCCTGTTTTATAATTAATTTTTTCAAGGTATCAATCCACATAGGATGGTCGTTCAAGCTTTCCACAAGTTGAACCTTTTCTCCGCCGTGCTCGGTAAATAATTTTTGGTACTCAATGCCGATTTCAACATTGGTTTCAAGACAGTCCGCAACAAAAGCCGGACTGAATACCAGCAGCTTTTTTGCGCCTTCTTTGGCTTTTTGAATAATTATTTTATCTGTGAACGGTTCCAGCCAGTTCTTATCTAAACGGGATTGAAAGCAGACCGTGTAATTTTCTTTTGAAAGATTTAACTTAGTAGCCAGCAATCGTGTTGTGGCATAGCAAGCTGCTTTGTAACAAAACTTGTTGTCTTCATTGATTTCATTTTCGCAATTATGATCGCTGCAAGGTTTGCCGTCAACATAAACTTTATCAACCTGGCGAACAGGCAATCCATGGTAACTGAAAAGCACGTGATCGTAATCTTTTAAATTGAATTTTTTAGCGCGCTCAATAAATGAATTTATAAAATTTTCATCATCGTAAAACTGTCCGACAAATTTTATATCTGGAATTACCCACCAATTCTTTATAATCTTCATTGCTTTTTCGATTACCGAACCTGTTGTTGCCGAAGCATATTGCGGAAACATCGGAACAATTATTAATTTCCGGTGCTGCTTCTTTCTCATTCTCTCAAGTACATCATCCATGCTTGGATTTTGGTATCGCATTGCAAGTTCAACGTCAAAATCTTCACCTAATGCCGCCTGTAATTTTTCTTTAACACTAACTCCGTATACTAAAAGCGGTGAGCCTTTATCTGTCCAAAGCTGCTGATAGATTTTCGCTGACTTCGGTGCGCGAAACGGAACAATAATTATGTTGACAAGAAATTTCCTTAGCAGCCAGGGCAAATCAATAACTCGTGGATCGTTAAGAAACTCGAAAAGATATTTCCTTACATCAGGAACCGAAGGACTATCGGGAGTTCCTAAGTTTACAAGTAATACTCCGGTTTTTGATTTCATGATCGATTCAAATTAAATTACAAAAACTTTAGCAATGTCAACTAAAAGTGAAGGCTGATTTATTAAAGCTGTAGTAAAGAGCCTGCCGAGTGTTCTTTTATCCTTCGGAATTTTATTGAATGAATGGGCAATCTTATTAAATTTATCGTCGTCAAAATTGTAGATGCCGTTTTTTAATCTTTCAAAAATTTCATGACGCTTGCCGAGCCTGTTGTGCCACTCTTTGTCGTATGTTAAAATATGATCGAGCTTATTCATCTTTACAGCTTCACCGGCAATTCTTCCTGCTATGCTTCCGCCGATCATTCCACTGGCAATACCGCCGCCGCTTAAAGGATTAACCTGTCGGGCAGCATCACCGGCAAGCATTATACCCGGCGCGGAAATTTTTTCTAAAGTAATTGTACTTGGTACACCGCCGGCAATTGAAGTCAACACTGGCGCATCCGGATAATTGCTGCTCATAAAATTATTAAGAAAAGAAAGTGCCGATCTTTTTTTACCAACCATTCCGCTTACGCCTAATCCGATGTTAGCAATATTTTTACCTTTTGGAAATACCCAGAAATAGCCGCCCGGCGCATAATTTTCTCCGAAGTAAAAATATAGGGTATTTGAATTCAACTCTATATTTGAAGCTGTAACCTGAGCGCAGCATTCCATATCTCTGAAGTCTGTAAATGTTCTTAAACCAGCCCATCTGCCAACTCTCGACTCTACGCCGTCGGCACCAATTACGATTTTGGCTCTCATTTCTTTTTGCTCGCCGCGGAATTCATATTTAACACCGCAGACTTTGTCATTTTCAATTATCAGACTATTAACATAAGCTCTGGTTAGAATTTCAGCTCCGGCGTTTGCAGCGGTTTTGGCAAGTTCATAATCAAAAATTCTTCTTTCAAGAACATAACCAGCATCGTCAAACTCAATAATGGCTTCTGTACCATCGGGAGAATTTAATGAAAACTTACTGATTATCGAAGTAATCCATTTCTTATCCGGTGTAATAAATTCTTCAACACCTGATTTGCTAATAGCCTCGCCGCACCGTACCGGATATCCAACATCTCTATCCTTTTCCAGCATAATCACAGATACGCCTTGTTCAGCAGCAAAACGTGCTGCCATTGAACCGGCAGGTCCTGCACCAACTATAATTATGTCATAATCATTTTTCATGAATTTAATCCATTGGTCTAAGCGGCGACGCCATTCTTATTAAACATAATAACCTCAATTGGGCAGCTCCACACGCATTTGGAACAGTTGGTGCATCGCGCATCTATAATATTTATCTCAGCTTCTTTCAATTCGATTGCGTCTTCGGGACAAACGCCGACGCAGCATCCGCAGAAATCACATTTGTCAGGGAGAATTTCTATCATCAATATTCCGGTCTTTGCTTGTCTAAACATATTTATATTTATCGTTAAAACTGCCTGCAAAATAATTAATGAATGGAAGAATAAAAAGAATAGAATGCTTTTTAGTCCCAGTTGTGGCGAAATTCCATGAAAGATTCATTATCCCAATTTAATTATCTTTCTTTCAACTATTTAATCAAAACCCAAAGTAATCTAATCTTTTTTAAATGGAGCTAAATCGGTTAGACAAATTTGCTTGCTATAAACCTGATATGGAAGAGAGTAATTTCAGCCTCAAATTCTTATTTATCTTTTTTTTCAAAGATTTCTTCAATTCCAGATAAAAATTAATTTCTTTAAGAAATTTTTTTTGCTTTGTTAAAAAGCTGATCTTAGATTCTGTCAACCGGTTTCTGCAAAATTCATAATAGAAAATGTCACTCTCGTTTATGTTTATATTGTTTTTCATCGGTAGCCTTTGTTTTTATTAATATATAGAAGAAAAGCAGCCGGTTTCGGAAAATTATTTTTAATTTTTTAGTTTTGCCGCAATTGAACCTCTCATAGATTTATAAAGGTATTCGATAATATTCTTATACTTTGAATTAAATTCTTCCTTTGAAAGCTCAGGCATGTAGTTAATGAAATATTCGTGCATTCCTGAATGAATCCCGCCATTTCTAAGATCAAGAGCTATCTCATTTAAAACTTTTTCCACGATGTTGCATTCATGCATTGTTAGCTTTTTGGTGTTCTTATAAGTTGTATTCAATTTTGATTTTGCTTGGTTAAGTCCGTGGTTTATGCATTCTTCAATTTCAATGCGATTGAAGAAAAATTCCAGTTCCGGCATTTCATTAATATTTAGAAATATGAGTCGTTTTATTCTGCTTACAAACGCAATGAGTGGGACAGCGGGAAAATATTCGCCTTCTGTTTTAATATAGTCCAGTATGTCCATTAAAGCTGTCTGTTTATTATAAAAAAGATTTAGCGGAAGGTATTCAAAATCAATCGGATCTATAACTTTACCTTGAATTAGCGAGCAGTCTCTTTCAACAATATAAAGATACCCGAGATAGTTTATTTTATTAAATCCGCCTTTTCCAACAAAATAATTAACCGAATCTAAAATTTTCCCAAAAACAGGATCTACTTCTCGAAGAAGCAAAGCTATATGTTGTTCGACTCTTGCGGCAACAATCTTGTTCAAAAAGAATAAAGCATCCTCCTCATTTTTAATAGGCGGCTTCCAGTTCTTAAATGAGTTTACAAGTAATAAATGAACGTCATCCTTATTTTTAACAAATAGCGGCGCAATCGAGTCAATCGCAATATCTTCATATGATATCTCATAAATGTCAATCAACTTTTGCACACGCAAATAAGAATACTTCAAATAATTTAAAGCTATTTTATAAGTATGCTCAACAATAAAAATAATCTCTCTTTGATCGAAAACTTCCCCTCTAGTATTTAATAATTTCTGTAAACGTCTATACATTTTTCTCCTCTAAGTCTATGCTACTTTCCCAACATTTAATAATTGATGAAAATAGAATAAATTTTAAGCAAATCAATTATCTATGGGAAATTTATTGCCAACTCAAACACATAAGATATTGATTTTTTAATTAAAGCGAATCAGTATAAGTACGTATATGGGGAGAGATTTTTATTGTTAATAATTACTTATAGTAATTGTTGTTAGTTACTCTGAGAAATTAATAGTTTTTCTTTTTCAAGCTCATTATTCAACTTAAGAAGTTGAAATATCTCCTCTTGGCTGATTTCATCTGCAATCAATTTCCGGTTATTTTTAATCTTTAAGTCGATTTTTGCTATCTTAAACTTTTTTATAGTATCCTTTGCAATTTTTTGAATAATAACTTCAGGTGAATCCCCGGGATAAATTTCCTCCCAATTTTTGCTGATTGGATATTTTTCGAATGTGAGTTCTAAGATGTATGATTGAAGTTTTTCATCATTTATTTTTTCAATTAGCGAACTGGTAATTAATTCTTCATTATTATTCACAGCTTCATATACAATTTTTGCAAGTTGAGAATGAGCCTCGATCGAGAAGTCATCAATAGGAATTTCCATGGAAATAAATTCCGCTACTTCCTCATTTCCCTCATATAAAAGTTTAATTAATTCTCTTTCGAGATTGTAGATAATCGGCGAGGCTTTTTTAGCTTGCTCTACTGAAACCTCGGTTTCCCTTTCTGCAAGAGCTCTGTCTCGTATCCTTTCCTCAGCTGTAATTTGTTTGCCAGTAATTGTCAAAGCTTTTTCAAGTTCGGTTTCAATCATCTTTTCTCTTAGATTGAATTTCTTTGCAATGTTTTTTATCAGCAGGCTTCTTTTCAGTTCGTCACCTATCAATGCTGCCGGTTTTACAAGCTCCCGGATAGCTTCAGCAGCTTTTGAAGCTTCTTCAAACATTCCCTGAGATTCATAAATTGATGATTGATATTCCAGAAAATTTTGTGCTTTCTTGATAATCTCTTCGAACTTTTCTCTTCCGAAATTATTAACAAACGAATCCGGATCTTCGCCTTGGGGAAGTGAGGCGATTTTAATCTCCATATCTTTTTTAAGAAGAAGTTCGATGCTTCTCATTGATGCCTTTATTCCGGCGGTGTCGGCATCGAACAGAAGAACAACATTTTTTGTGTAGCGTGAAAGAAGCTGGACTTGCTCTTCAGTTAGTGCGGTTCCCGAAACAGCAACAACATTTTTAATCCCGCTTTGATGAAGTGAAATTAAATCCATGTAGCCTTCAACCAGAATTGCTTTATCAAGACGGCGTATTTCATCTTTAGCATGTGAAAGCCCATAAAGAATTCTGCCTTTTACATAAATTAAAGATTCGGGAGAATTTAAATATTTTGCCGAGGTTTCTTTCTTCTCCATAATCCTTCCGGCAAAAGCAACCACTCTTCCGTTTGGAGAAAAAATCGGAAAGATTATTCTTCCGGAAAATTTATCATAAAGTCTGCCGTCATTATTACGACCGATTAGACCTAATGATATTGCCTGTTCTAAATCTATTTTTTTTTCAACGGCAAAGTTTACGAAATGTTCCCAGCCGGAGAAAGCATAACCTAATCCAAATGCTCGCATGCTTTGAAGTTTTATTTTTCTTTTCTGAAAATATTCCCTTGCAACTTCACCATCGGGATGGTTGAGAAGGTTATCTGAAAAATATCTTGCGGCAATTGTATTGATGTCATAAAGCGCTTCTTGAAGACTTTGTTTTTCAGAAGTCTCTGAGCCTTCGTACTCAATATTTATTCCGTATCTTTTTGCAACTTCTTCAATCGATTCGACAAAAGAAATTTTTTCATAATCCATCAAGAACTTGAATACGTTGCCACCGGCATGGCAGCCGAAGCAGTGAAAAATTTGTTTATCCTCGCTGACTGTGAATGAAGGCGTCTTTTCGGAATGAAATGGACATAAGCCTAAAAAATTCTTACCTCTTTTTCTTAGCTGGACAAATTCCGAAATCACGTCAACAATATTTGCCGCTGAACGGATTTCTTCAACTTTACTTTCTGGAATTCTCATACAATTTCTATCAAATAGAATCTCTAAATAGACAACTCTAATTTAACAATATTAGATTTAAGTTTAGTGCACTGCCAATTTTGTCACCGTAAATTTCTCTCTCTTAACGTATATTTGCAGACAAAATTATGACGATTCAAAAAGCGAATAAAAATAGTATTTCATTTTTCAGTTTAGATTTGCATTTTGACGCCTCAAAATTTGCAATAACAAAATACAAGAATGATAGATTCGATCAGTAAAACAAGAAGATACTGCAACAGCCTAACTCAGTATTCACGCTACAAAACCCGGGAAGTATTTGTCGGTGATATTCCTCTTGGTGGAAACAATCCTATCAGAATCCAATCGATGACAACAACAGACACGATGGATACAAAGGCTACAGTTGAGCAGACAATAAGAATGGTTGAATCCGGCTGTGATTATGTAAGAATAACCGCACCAAGCAAACTCGAAGCTCAAAATCTTCAAGAAATAAAAAATGAATTAAGAAAACGCGGATATAATGTACCTTTAATAGCTGATATTCACTTTACTCCAAATGCGGCAGAGCTTGCTGCAAGAATTGTAGAAAAAGTTAGAGTCAATCCCGGTAATTATATCGATAGAAAAAAATTCCAAACTCTTGAATACACCGACGCGGAATATAATTCCGAAATTGAAAAGATAAGAGAACGGTTTTCTCCTCTAGTAAAAATCTGTAAAGAATATGGCACGGCAATGAGAATCGGAACAAACCACGGATCTCTTTCCGACCGCATTATGAGCCGTTACGGTGATACTCCGCTCGGCATGGTTGAATCTGCGCTTGAGTTCTTGCGTATTTGTGAAGATTTGGATTATCACAGCATCGTCCTTTCGATGAAGGCAAGCAACACCCAGGTAATGGTTGAAGCTTACAGGCTTCTAATTCAAAAGATGGAAGAAGAAGGAATGAATTATCCGCTTCATCTTGGAGTAACCGAAGCCGGCGGTGGAGAAGATGGTAGAATAAAATCCGCAGTAGGAATTGGAACTCTGCTTGAGGATGGAATTGGTGATACGGTTCGCGTTTCTCTTACCGAAGATCCAGAATTTGAAGCGCCGGTTGCAATTCAATTAGTCAATAGATATAAAGGACGTGAAAACCATCAGCCAATAAGACCAATAGACGAAATTCCTTATGATCCTTTTAATTATTATCGTCGTTCTACTATTGAAGCTACTGATATTGGCGGACATAACGTACCAAGAGTTGTTGCTGATTTTAGTAAAATAGAAATTCAAAATTATTCAGGGCTTGCATCCATCGGATATTTTTATGATGCTGTTTCCGACAAATGGAATATGAGCGATGGTGCGGCGGATATTTTATACCTCGGCAAAAATCTTCTTCCGTTTAATCCTCCTAATGGATTAAAAATAATTTATGATTATGATTTTTGGGTTAATAATGAAGATAAAATGAACAGCTATCCGCTATATACTTCCGAAAATTATCTTAGCTCTTCCAAACATTCACATGTATTAAATTTTATCTCAATAAATATAAAAGATTTGAACGGCGAATTTCTTATTAGGTTAAAGGATGATAAAACAATTGTCTTAGTTCTGGAAACCGATAATCTTCATGGAATGGCTGAGCAGAGAAGAGCATTTATCGAACTGATTAAAGAAAATATTCAGAATCCGGTAATCATAAAAAAGAGCTACAACAATTTAAGTATTGATGAACTACGTCTTTATTCTGCAACTGATTTTGGTGCTTTGCTAATCGACGGGTTTGGCGATGGTGTCTGGATTGACGTTGATAAAATTACAGATAATTCTTCATTAAAAAGCAGTAATACACTAGTTAAAAATCTTGTGAAAGACAGGGAAACAAAAGAAAAATTCTTTAACAGAATTTTATTTGGAATTCTTCAGGCTGCCCGTACAAGAATTTCTAAAACAGAATATATTGCATGTCCTTCATGCGGCAGAACTTTGTTTGATCTACAGGAGACAACAGAAAATATCCGCAAGCGGACCGAACATCTTAAAGGAGTTAAAATTGCAGTAATGGGCTGCATTGTTAACGGACCCGGTGAAATGGCAGATGCGGATTACGGTTATGTAGGTTCTGGTGTGGGAAAAATTACTTTGTACCGCGGTAAAGAGATTGTACGACGAAATGTTCCTACTGCTGAGGCGGTTGATAGTTTGATCGATTTAATTAAAGAAGATGATAACTGGATTGAGTCAAAGTAAGTTAACAGTATTTTATATCACAGAATTTAGATTTAATTCTTAATATTATTTGCCTGGAAAATTGGAAATTAAATCTTGATGATTTATATTTGATGACTTGAAAATGCAAAAGATGATCAAAAGATTTATATTTTTTAATATTATAAATTATTTAGCTGCAAGACAGCAAAGGTTTTAGAAAAGAAAGATGCACCCCGATTTAAGCCAGGGTGCATTTTTTTTCGTATGACGTGTAAAGAAATATTAAAATATTTTGAAAATTGGGTACCTAAAGAAATAGCTTGGCAAAAAGATAACGTAGGATTGCAAGTAGGCTTAACCGAAAGAGAAATTAAAAACATCCTGCTTTGCCTCGAGGTAACCGATGAGACGCTTGACGATGCAATTAAGAAGAATTGCAATCTAATTATAACACACCATCCATTGCTTTTCAGCCCCCTAAAAAAAATCGACCTTCATAAAGATAAAATCTCAAAACTTATTGAAAAAATAATTAAGAACGATATCACTCTGTACTCTGCACATACTAATTTAGATTTTACCAAAGACGGCGTAAGCTTCGAACTAGCAAAACAGCTTGGTTTAAAGGAGATAGATTTTTTATTGGAATCTAAATCCAATCAATTAAAATTGGTTGTTTATGTCCCTGTAGATTATGTGGATAAAGTTGCTGAAGTGATTTTTGAAAATGGCGGCGGAGAAATAGGAGAGTACAGCCATTGCAGCTTTAGAACCACCGGAAAAGGTACTTTCAAAGGAACTGAAAAATCAAATCCTGCCATAGGCAAAAAAGGTTTTGAAGAAGAAGTAGACGAAGTTAAATTGGAAGTAATTTTGGACTCTTGGAAACTGAAAAATATTCTTCACGCTATTTTTAAAGTTCATCCTTATGAAGAAGTAGCTTATGATGTTTATCCTCTGGAAAATTCAAATTCAAAATATGGAGCAGGAGCTGCCGGCATTTTAGAAAATCCAATAGCGCCAAAAGAGTTTTTAAAATATGTCTCGGAAAAATTGAAATTGAAAAATTTCCGATTTGTTGAAGGAAGCAAAAATCAAATAAGTAAGGTAGCTGTATGTGGAGGAGCGGGAACTGATTTGATAAAAGAAGCAATCGCCTCCAATGCCGATGCATTTATTACCGCCGACATAAAATACCATACCTTTCAAGATGCCGCCGGAGAAATTCTCCTAATTGATGCTGGACATTATGAAACCGAAATTTATTCTCTTAATGAAGTACACAGAAGGTTGGAAGCTTATATCGGCAAAGCAAATTCAGAAATAAAAGTTTTTAAGTATAATGGATCAACCAATCCAATAATTTTTTATAATAATTAAAGTCAAGGAGTGAAAGTAAATTGTTTGATAGATTAAAAATATTGTATGAGTTGCAAAATTTAGATGATCAACTAGATGAACTTGAAGAACTGCGGGGTGATCTTCCAAATGCTGTTGAAGTTCTGGAAGAAAAGATTGCCGGCTTAAAGAGTGAAATAGCTGCAAAGGAAAAAGAACAGAAAGATTCTCTTGAAAAAAGAAAAGACAATGAAGAAGAAATTGAAAAATTAAAAGAGAATCAGAAAAAATTTAAAGCTCAGCTTTACCAGGTACGTAATAACAAAGAGTATGATGCTCTCACAAAAGAAATTGATCATACCGAGGAACAGATAGGAAAGCTTGAAGAAGAGAATAACTCTTTAGCGGATCTGAGTAAAAAACTTTCTGATGAAATTGAAGAGATAACACCCCAGTTAAACGAATCTAAAGAAGAATTGAAGGTTAAAGAAGCTGATTTAAAAGAAATTGTTAAAGCCAACGAAAAAGAAGAAGCTAAACTGAGAACAAAGAGAAAAGAAATTGAATCTCAGACAAAGAAGCCTGATTACTTAGCCTACATGAGAATCCGTAAAGCTAAGAAAGGCAAAGCCGTTGCTACAATAAAAAGATCGGCATGTTCCGGCTGCCATAATATAGTTCCTCCACAGCGACAGCTAGAAATAAGAAGAAATAACAAACTCTTCTATTGCGAATATTGCGGAAGAATTTTGGTCTCGACCGAAATTGCCGAAAATGTAGACGCCTAATAAAATTTTGTAAATTTTTACAATTCTACTCCCAATGTTGCATTGTTGCCTTGTACCGGTTTATCTGCTAGAGGTAAGCTAAAAACCGGTACGAGTTGAGACGGGGAAAATTTTCCATCCACATTTTTTTATCTTCTTAACATTTATTCCAAAGCTAACATTTCTGATGCTTTACGAAAAGTAATTTATTATATTTGCTATAAGAAAAAATACAATCTGAAAAAGAAACTTAGATTGAAAATAACATAGTTCAGGCTGGGCAATTGCCTCGAAGAAATTCGGGGAGGAAAGTCCGAACTTCATAGAACAGGGTGCCGGATAACGTCCGGAGGCTCGATATTTCGGGTCATGGATAGTGCCACAGAAAATAAACTTCCTCGAGGGAACTCGTGGTAAAGGTGAAACGGCAGGGTAAGAGCCTACCGCAGAAATGGTAACATTTCTGGTCCCGATTTAGTCGGGATCCCGGTTTTACCGGGACACGGCAAACCCCACCCGAAGCAAGGTCAAATAAGGGAACTTTTCCGTATTATGCGGTATAAAGTTGTTCGCTTTAATCTGTGCCGCAATTTTGTGGCAGAGATGAGTTCCCGGGTAGACTGCTGGATCCCGATGGCAACATCGGGACAAGATAAATAATTGCCATCCCGATTTTATCGGGAAACAGAATTCGGCTTATAAGCCTGAACTATTTTTGTTTTAGTCAGCGAGTTCAACTTTTTTAATTTTTGTCTGATTGTGTTCAAGTGGATTGAGTATATCTTAAAAATCGTTTAAGAATAATTTATATATTGTGACTTTATAATGAAGGGAGTGAGATCCCATGGATAATTTATATGTTGAAAAAGCGTTGGAAAATAAAAGAAGTTGATGACGACTACTCAATAAAATCTTTGGCAGATTCTTTAACTGTCCCCGATGTTCTTGCCAGGTTATTATTCCTAAGAGGTATTAAAAGCTTTAACCAAGCTAAACATTTCTTTCGTCCTTCTTTAGACTCACTTTACGATCCTTTCCTTATGGATGGAATGGAAACTGCGACTTACCGGGTTATTAAAGCTTTAACCGAAAATCAACTGATTTGTATTTACGGCGATTATGATGTTGATGGTACTTGTTCTACTGCGCTGCTTTATCTTTTCCTTAAAGAACTTGGTGCCAATGTTGAGTTTTATATTCCGCAGCGCTTAACTGAAGGATATGGAATTTCTAAAAGCGGAATTGATAACGTAAAGGCAAAAGGCACTTCACTTATGATTTCCGTCGATTGCGGAATTACTGCACTCGAAGAAACCGGATATATAAATTCTTTAGGAATGGATTTGATCATATGCGATCATCATCAACCTAAAGATGAAATTCCCGATGCGCTTGCTGTTCTTGATCCGCTTAAACCAGGATGCCAATATCCTTTTAAATATCTTTCGGGTGCCGGAGTTGCTTTCAAACTTGCTCAAGGTGTTGCCGAAAGAATCGGCAAGCGGGAACTTCCGTTACAATATTTAGATCTTGTTGCAATGGCTGGTGCTGCAGATATAGTTCCTCTTGTTGATGAAAATAGAATTCTTGTAAAAGAAGGTCTTGAAATGATCAATACTAAACCGAGACCCGGCGTTGAGGCTTTAATAGAAAGCAGCAACATGTGCGTAGGAAATTTAACTTCAGGGCAGGTGGTTTTTACAATTGCGCCAAGGATTAATGCTGTTGGTCGATTAGGAGATGCTCAGCGTGCAGTAGAGCTATTAATTACCACTGATAAGGATGAAGCATATAAACTTGCAAAGATTTTGGAATCTGAAAATTATGAACGAAGAAAGATTGATGAAGATACCTACGACAGCGCACTCGAAATTGTTGAGAATTCGCTTGACTTATCCGAAGACATGGCAATTATACTTCACCAGGAACAATGGCATCCCGGTGTAATTGGAATTGTTGCTTCAAGGCTTGTGGAAAAATATTACCGTCCGACAATTATGCTTACGACAGTCGACGGCGTAGCGAAAGGTTCGGCAAGAAGCATTTCTAATTTTAATATTTATGAAGCGCTGAAAAAGTGTGAAGACTTGCTGATTCATTTCGGCGGTCATCAGGCTGCCGCAGGTCTTGCAGTAGAGCTGGAAAAAGTCGATGAATTCAAATCAAGATTCAAACAAGTAGTGAAGGAAACAATCGGTGAAGATGAATTATTGCCAGAAATTCATATTGACTCTAAGCTTAAATTTTCCGAAATAACACCCAAGTTTTTAAGGATTGTTGACATGTTTGCACCGTTCGGTCCCGGTAATATGCGACCGGTATTTTTATCGGAATCAGTTGAAGTAATAAATGCGCCGAAAATTGTCGGCAGCAATCATCTCATCTTAACTTTGAAACAGATTGGTTCTGATAAAGTTTTCGACTGTATCGGTTTTAACATGGGCGAATATCTTGAATCAATAAAGTACAAATCTCTTGTTGATTTGGTCTTTACGATTGATAAAACAACGAGAGACGGAAGGACATTTCCTCAGTTCAAAATAAAAGATTTAAAAGCAATAGAAAATAATTAGGAGTAACATAAATGTCAGGTCATTCAAAATGGGCAACCACTAAAAGGAAGAAAGCTGCAATCGACGCAAAACGCGGTAAGGCTTTCACCAAGATAATTAAAGAAATAACAATTGCCGCTAGAGAAGGAGGCGGCGATCCGGCAGGCAATCCTCGTCTAAGACTTGCGATCGATAATGCTAAAGCTGTTAACATGCCGGCAGATAACATCGACCGTGCGATCAAAAAAGCTACCGGCGAACTTGAAGGCGCACAATATCATGAGCTTACTTACGAAGGCTACGGTCCGGCTGGAGTTGCGCTCATGGTTGAGGTAGCTACCGATAACAAAAACAGAACAGTTGCAGAGGTAAGACATCTTTTTAGCAAAGGCGGCGGAAGACTTGCAGAGAACGGTGCAGTTGCTTATCTATTCGATAAGAAAGGCGTCATTACTCTTCCAAAGCAGAATAAAACTGAAGATGAGATAATGGAAATTATTCTTGAAGCCGGCGCTGAAGACTTGCAGACCGAAGATGAATATTTTGTTGTTCAATCTCCGATAGATTCATTTGAAGCAGTTAGAAAAGCTCTTCTTGAAAAAAATCTGTCTGTCGAAAATGCTTCGCTTCAATGGATTGCAAAAAATTATATTTCGGTTACGGGGGAGGATGCTGAGAAGGTTGCAAAGCTGCTCGAGTCGCTCGAAGATTCCGATGATGTTCAGAATGTTTTTAGTAATGCAGATATTGACGAATCATCGTTACCTGCTTAAATCAATTAGATGATTATTCTCGGTATTGATCCCGGAACAATTTTTACCGGCTTCGGCTTTATTAAGTTAGATAAAAATAATTATATCTGCATCGAGCATGGATTGATAAAACTGCAGGCTTCAAAATCTCTTCCGTCAAAATTAGAAATTATTTATGATGAGCTGGATAGATTGATCAAGCTATATAAGCCGGATGAGTTTGCAATTGAAACTGCCTTTTACGGCAAAAATGTTCAGTCTGCAATGAAGATTGGCTATGCAAGGGGAGTGTCAATTCTGGCGGCTGTCCATAACAAAGTTCCGGCGAGTGAATATTCACCGCGTGAAATTAAAAAGTCGGTTGTTGGAACCGGAGCGGCTTCCAAAGAGCAGGTAAGCTACATGATCAAAAAAATTCTTGATATTAAAAACGGCAAAATGCGATTCGATGAGAGCGATGCTCTTGCCGTAGCACTTTGCCATGCATTTAGAATGAGATCGCCGGTAAAGAAAAGCAAAAACTGGAAATCATTTGTGGAGATGTTTCCTGAAAGGGTAATAGGCTGACATGATTGGATATCTTAAAGGAAAAGTAATTTCCTCCAAGCCGACAAATATTCTGCTTGATGTAAATGGTGTCGGATACTCGGTTAATATTTCCATAAATACTTTTGAGAAAATATCTGGCGAAGAATTTGTCTCTCTATTTATTCATACAAATGTTCGCGAGGATGCAATTACGCTTTTCGGATTTTCTACCGAAAGCGAAAAAGAAATGTTTGAGCTTCTGATTTCTGTAAACGGAATCGGACCTAAGATTGCTTTAAGTATTCTTTCAGGAATCAATATTGATGATCTGAAAAGGGCAATTCGATCATCAGATATTTCAAGGATTGTTGCGGTTCCCGGTATCGGCAGAAAGACTGCGGAAAGACTTATTCTGGAGCTTCGAGCCAAAGTAGATCAAATAAAAGAAGAAGGCGGAATTGAAATCTCCTTCAGCTTAAAAGATGAAGCTGTTGCAGCCCTTACTACTCTCGGGTACAATTCAAAAATAGCTGAGAAAATTGTTAGAGATGTTTTAACTCAGGAGCCAAATGCTGCAATTGAGGAACTGATTAAGAAATCTTTGAGCGCCTTAAATAAAGGATGATTTACAGTCATCCGACAGTACAATTCAATTCAACCATTCCGGAAATTTTAGCATGAAGCTTGTCTCCTTTTTCTACTTTGCTAACACCTTTCGGTGTTCCCGTAAAAATCAAATCTCCTTCTTCAAGCGTCATTAAAGATGAAATGTATTGAACAATTTTTACCGGCGGGAAAAGCATCATATTTAATTTTTCTTTCTGCCGTATTTCTCCATTTATAAAAAGAGAAATTTCTTCATCAAGTGTTAACTTATAATCTTTTTTTAAAATGAATTCTGAAAGTACGGCGGACATGTCGAAGCACTTTGCTATTGTCCAAGGATGACCTTTTTTCTTAAGCTCATTTTGAATATCTCTCAAAGTCATATCCAATCCGACTCCGTAGCCTTCAATTGCTTCTTCTGATTCTGCTTCACTGCCGTTTTTGATTTTCTTTCCGATCAGCAAAACCAATTCTGTTTCATGGTGCATTTCATTTGAAAAGGACGGATATAATATTTTATCTCCGGAAAAGATAACCGCAGAAGAAGGTTTTAAAAAGATAACTGGTTTCTCAGGAACTTCATTCCCAAGTTCTTTTGCATGTTCGGCGTAATTTCTTCCGACGCATACAATTTTTCCAATCTCAATTTCTTTAGACGAATTTTTTATTTTGATTGATTTCATAAAAAAGTTAGTGGTTTGTTGCTGATGGTTTGTAGTATTTCTATGTTAGGACTTGATAGGTAATTTTCTTACTCTATACCTAGGTTGCTCAACACTTATTATAACCCCTGTTTTAAGCTGTTCCGAAGCCGTTGATAATACTTCGTTCAACCTTATATTTATATTTTCTGAGGTTTCATTATTTAGACGGAAAATAATAATACTTGGAGTAATCCCTTTAGATGAAGCCACGAGAGTTCCAAAATCCAAATCACATGTCAAAACTATTCTATCTTCCTGCCTTGCTCTTTCAAGTATTAAATGGTCGGGGCTTGTTTTCATTGCGAACTCTCGAACGTGTACAACATCATGTTTTAGGTCTTTAAGCCATTTTACACTTAGCAGTGAAATTTCCATATCTGCTAGAAATTTCATCTAGCAGTAATCCATTCGTGTGTTTCTTCCTTTGCTAACCACGAGGCGTACTGCAAACATTGTTGTATATCTTCTTCTTCCAAATCGGGAAATTCTTTTATAATTTGTTCGAAGCTTTTACCATTTGCAACAAGGTTTATGATTAAAGAAACCGGAATGCGCATTCCACGAACACATGCTTGTCCGCCCATTATTTGAGGATCAAAGGTAATTCTATCGAAACTTGTCATAAACTTTTCTCCTTAATCTCATTTAAACCTAAAAGAATCTACAAAGAAAATTTAATTATTAGACATAACAAGAACAAACGACAAACTATATACAACAAACAAAATTTAAATTACGTTTTCTGCGGCTTCGGCTTTGCTGCTGGAAATAATACATTGTTAAGAATTAACCTGTAGCCTGGAGAATTTTTATGTAGTGATAAGTCAGTTGGTGGATCGCCAACTAAGTGCTGGTAGGCTTCCGGATCATGACCGCCTAAGAAAGTAAATGTGCCTCTTCCGAAATTTCCATGAATATATTTTACCTGGTTGGTGCCAGTTCTTTTAGCTAAAATGATTACGGACTTCTTAATATATTCCTGATGGAATGCGGTTGTCTGTCCGAGAAAACCGTGAATTACATTTACCTGATCTTGAGTCAGCATAGTTGGAACTGGATCATATTTAGCAGAGAAATCAAAAAGAGTAAAATAGTCGTTTGCAGGATTTCCTATTTCACTCGGCTGAACATTAATATTGCTGAAGGCATAAACGTAAGGATTCATCTCAAGAGTAAAGTTTGTAAATGCAAGCGTGTTTGAGAAATCCAATTTTTTCTGCGCATCCGGATCTGCCGGGTCGCCGTCAAACATCGAAGCACAAATATCGGTATGCTGTGCAGCGAGTGCAATATCAAGCGTTTCAGTTGCCGAACACATCGCAAAAAGGAATCCGCCTTGACCTACATAATTTTTAATATCTTGGGCAACGACTTTCATCATATCGGATACTTTTTTGAATCCGTTCTTCTTTGCATCGCGTTCATATTCAAGCTGGTTATCAATATACCACTGCGCATTGCTGAAGCTTGCATAGAATTTTCCATACTGCCCAGTAAAATCTTCATGATGAAGATGAAGCCAGTCATATTTAGAAAGATCGCCGCGGAGTATTTCATCGTTCCAGATTTTTGTGTACGGAATCTTTGCATAATCAAGAGCGAGCGTTACCGCATCATCCCACGGGCGAAATCCCGGCGGTACATAAACTGCTATCTTCGGCGCTTTCTCCAGCCGAACGACCGACATATTTACATCCGGACTTTGAACTTTAGCATAGATTGCAGAAGCTTGTGCAGTTGTCAAAGCATCAAAAGCAACGCCGTCTACAAGGCATTCATTTGCAGTTTGCTTTGTATAATCCAACATGAAAGAACCGCCACGATAATTCAAGAGCCAATCAACATCTTCGCCGCGAGCTAATGCATGATAGGTTACGCCGTATGCCTTTAAACAATTTGTCTGTGTCAAATCCATGTAAATAAGAATTTTTGACTGAGCAAGAATTAAAAATGGGAATAAAACTAAACCAATTAAGAACTTCCTAAACATAATCATCATCTCTATAAAAATTAAAGGCGATCAATTGACCGCCTCTTTTAAATATTCATCAAATAATTATTATTCTAAGCTGATTTTTCTTGCAGCGGTTGTCTTCCGTTTTCCGGTTCAAGATAAATAGGCTCGGCACTATGCTCAACTACATCTCTGGTAATAATGCAGCGGTCAACATTTTCTTTGCCTGGCAGATCATACATTATATCAAGCATAAAATCTTCAACGATTGACCGAAGCGCTCTTGCACCAGTTTTCCGTTCCATTGCTTTGCTTACAATAGCTTCAAGCGCCATCGGATCAAATTCGAGATCTATTCCTTCAAGCAGAAATAATTTTTTGTACTGCTTAAGTATTGCATTCTTCGGTTCGACGAGGATGCTTTTCAATGCACTTTCCGACAGCGGCTGAAGTGGCGCAATTACGGGTATTCTGCCCACAAGCTCCGGAATTAATCCGAAGCGCAATAGGTCCTCGGGAAGAATATATTGCAGCATATCTTCTTCGCGCGTTTTACTTTTTATCTCATCAGCAGTAAAGCCCATTTTATTCCGGTTTATTCTTGATGCGATTATTTTATCTATTCCTTCGAAAGCACCGCCGACAATAAACAAAATATTTTTAGTGTTGATATTAATCAAGCTTTGTTCAGGATGTTTCCTTCCGCCTTTAGGAGGTACTCCTGCAATTGTTCCTTCAAGAATTTTTAGTAGTGCCTGCTGTACTCCTTCACCGGAAACATCTCTGGTAATAGATGTGCTTTCACTTTTGCGTGCAATCTTATCTATCTCGTCGATGTAAACAATTCCTTTTTGCGCTCGTTCAAGATTGTAATCTGCAGCTTGTAAAAGATGAACTAGAACAGTCTCAACATCATCGCCAACGTAGCCGGCTTCGGTTAAAGTTGTTGCATCTGCAATTGCAAACGGTACATCCAGAATCTTTGCGAGTGTTTGTGCAAGAAGAGTTTTTCCAACACCTGTAGGACCGATTAAAAGAATATTACTCTTTTCTATTTCAACATCGTCAAGCTCAAAAAAAGAAGCCTTCGAATTTATTCTTTTATAATGGTTGTAAACCGCAACCGAAAGAATCTTTTTTGCCCGCTCCTGTCCGATTACATATTCATCAAGTGTCTTCTTTATTGTTGAAGGTGTTTGAACAATCTGGTTCTTAGTCTTGTAATTGTAAGCCGCTAAGTTGTTCTTCAAAATATCAACGCTGCTGCCGATGCATATATCGCAGATGTAAACATCCGGACCCGCAATCATGCTGCCAACTTCACTGCCGTCTCTTCCGCAAAAAGAACATTTAACTATTTTCTGGTTCTGTTTTTTTCCCATTAATTAATTCCTTTATCCTTTAATATCATAATTTACCTTCATACAAATCTTCTAAAGGAAAAATTAAATCATAATCATTCCAGTTTAGATTTCCATCGATTATTTTGTAATTCTTGAAATTGTTCTCGTCTAAATATTTTCTAATTGATGGATGAAGTGGGTTTTCAAGAAATGCTTCTAAATCTACTATTTTGATGGCTCCATCATTAAAAAATAATTTAAGAGAATAACCGCTAAGATATTCAACTGAGGATATTTCTAATTCTTTATTTGATGTTTCAGTATATTCTTCAATTATTCTCATTTTATTTTAGTAGTAATTTTTTTTCAAACTCAATATCTTTATGAAGTACAAAATAATCAATCCATTTTTAAATAATTTTTTCAGAATAAATTTCTAAAAAGCTTTCGAAATCTCTTAACTTAGCTCCAGTAAGAGGTTTTCGACCTTTGACAGCCTTTAATTTGATTTCAGAAACTTTCCCATTAACAATATAAAACTCAGCTTTACTTTCATACTTTTCAAATTTGCCGTGAACATGAATAGGTTCATGTTCATTTGAATAAAAAAATATTAATATTCCAAAATACTCGAAAATTATTGGCATTAAAAATCTGTCTAATTAACAAGAAAATATTCGAAAGAACTTTCTATAAATTTCTACATCGGTCTATCAACCGAAGTGCCTCTCAACTTATTTATTTCGGCTCTTGCATCGTCAAGATATAACGAGTTGGGGAATTTTGCAAGCAGGTTTTCATAAGTTTCAACTGCTTTAGTACTGTTCCCCAGTCCATACTGATAAATTTTGCCCACCAAATATAAGGCTTTATCCGCATAAATATTCTTTTCGTTCTCATCGGCAATGCGCAGCAGTTGAGCCGTTGCACTGTCCGCATTATTCATTGCCAGTTCCATCTCAGCTTCTCTAAAACTTGCCAGGTTCTGAAGCATCAGTTTCTGCGGATCAGCAGAAACTAACTGATAAATCTTTTCAGCATCAGAAAACTTCTTTTGATCAACAAGCAATTCTGCCTTTGCAAAAGCCGCAAGATTAGACGAATCACTCTGCGAAGTGTTCATCAGAAGTGACAGTTCAAGAGCATCATTTGCTGAGCTGTTGCCAAGGTTATCCAGAATAGTTTTAAGATAATCCTTTGCTTTTTCAAAATCACCTTTATAGAAATACAGCCGTGCAATCTGATAATTTGCCTGATTCTTTATATCCTGAGCAAAATTCCCGTAGCTTGTAATCTTTAAATAATAATTTATTGCCTGGTCTAAATTACCTTGCATAACCGATATTAATGCCAAATCATGGTAAGCGTTGGCAGCGTAATCTGAAACGGGTGAATCCTTAATAATATCGTTAAAATATTTTTCAGCGCCGGAAATATCGTCCTGCTTAAACAGTTTAATCTCGCCAATCCGAAGAAAAGCTTCTCTTGCAACTTCGGAATGAGGATACATTTTTGTAATATCAAGATATGCCGAAACTATCTTATCAATATCCGATGAGTTTAATTTAGGAATTTCGTAATAAGGCTTCCATGTCGGAATCTTTGCGGAATTTTCTTCATCAAAAGTTGCCTCAAGTGTTTTTGCATAACCAAGCTTTGCGGTAGAAATATACGGCGATGATGGATATTTTTTTATAACGTCATCATACACTTTTGCAGAAAGTTTGTAATTTTTTTCTCCGTAAAGAAAGCCGGCAAAGCTAAGCATCTGTCCTCCCTGATCGTTTTGCGCTTCGCTTATTTTTTTATATTCATCATAAGCTTTGTCAAATGATTTATCCTGAATATACAATCTTGCAAGCAAAAGCTTGAAATTTACCTCGTCGCCGTCAGCATATTTTTCTACGACAGGGATAGAAGTTTGCAGCGCACCAGGCTTGTCTATATAACTTAGAATTCTGTTTTGAATACTGTAAAGCTGGCTCTGGTTCTTTGAAAGAATCATGCAGTATTCTTCGGTTGCATCTTTAAACTGCATCGTAAGTGAATAAAGATTGCCAAGGTCATAAGCAAAGAGCACAGGATTTTTAGAAATTTCCTGTCCTGCTTTTAAATATTGAATTGCTTTGTCGAAGGCTCTTCTTTCAATAGCGTAGTTGGCTATCGTTCTGTAATTCATTTCATTTTGCGGAAGAGTTTTTAATGCGTTATCCCAAACTTCGAATGCCTTCTTATCGTTTCCTTTTAAATAATATTCGGTACCGAGCATTCCGTAAAGATTTATGTCCTGTGAATTTTGACCAATCTTTGATTCAATTAAAGCAATTGCTGCATCATAATTTTTTAGCTGTGTGTAAACATTTTCAAGAGAAGAGAAATATTCATAATTGTTTGGCTGGTTTTTATAAAGCTCCTCAAGTATTGGCTTGGCTTTTTCAAACTGCGCAGATTGGGTATAAGCCTGCGCAAGCATAAACTGGTTGCTCTCATCCACCTGGCTGAAAAGATAACCGCCAGAAATCAAAATTATCAGAAAAATATTTCTTATCATGGCTCAAAAATAGTAAAATACTTTGAGCCATCAAGGGAAGAAAGGAGGTGTTAGATAATAACGGCTATTTATAAGACATATAACAGAGTGTTTCCGGAATTTTATCAAGTAGTTATATCCAAATTATGGCAAGTCTTCTTATAAAGTTTTAAGAAAACTTGCTTGTACGCCAAGCTTATGTACATCGAGATTTTGTTAAAATATTTATTTAAGAGTCCGGTTTAAAAAGCCTAAATAGCCTGGATGTCGAGGCTGTCAAAAAAGTAGAGTAGAAGTCATTGCGAAGAGTGAAACGACGAAGCAATTTTTTGTTTTTAATTCAAAATTCAGATCGCTTCACTTCACTCGTGACGACAAAATTACTTCTTGGACGGCTCTCCATTCCAAACATTAAACTCTTTAAATTCCTGTTTGCACGGGAGTAATCTTTTTTTAGACTGTACCCACGTAAGATGCTAAACCATTTTTATATTATGCTAACTCGTTTTATTGAGATGCTAACTCATTTTTGTGAGGCGCTATCACATTTGTTTAAGATGCTAATTTATTTGATTGAGATGCTATCACATTTTATGAAGATGCTAACTCATTTTATTGAGGTGCTATCACATTTTTCCAAGATGCTAACTCATTTTATTGAGGCGCTAACACATTTTATCAAGATGCTAAACCATTTTATTGAGATGTTATCACATTTTTTTACAATGCTGACTATTTAGGGCATTATGCTGCATTATTTATGTGAGGTGTTGTCACCGCCTGGCATTCTGCTGATCTGGAATTAGAATTAAGTGAAGCTCACCGGTAAAGTGAGCTTCACAGAAGATATTTTTAATAATAGAAGTGGAATTGCAAAAGTGCAGAATCGTTTTTAGGCGCGGTCTGTCCCGGCGGCACCTCCTGAAATTGAAATCTGTATTCGGGTATCAGCTCAATGAAACTGAATGGATAGAAGCTGAACCCTGCAACTAATCTTGAAACAGCGTCATAGTTTACGGAGGTGTTTGGATCAAATCTATCATACCGGAGTACAGCTTCCAATCCTTTAAATAAAACATAAGAAGCTTCAACCATTTGCGCACTGGAAGTTGTGCCGGTTAAAATATAATCTTTCGCAATGTCGTACTCGCCTATCAAAGTAAACTGCCCAACTCCGAAGCCTAAAAACCCTCCGTACATATTTACTTTATGTTCCGATGGAACTTGTGTGTAAATAAGCGGACCCTTGAAGTTTGTGTACGAGGCTCCAACCATTACCGCAACTTTGTTGGCAATTACCGGATTAAAATGAATGCTTGCTGTATAAGTTGGATCAGTTCCAAAGCTTAACGAAACCGGGCTTCCAACACTGGCAGTAAACAATCCGAAATCGGAAATATTCCAACCTACTTCAGCGCCGGTAATATTGTAGCGAGGATCGTAGATTAATCCCTGTCGGGTGTTTGTTGCGAATAAATATCCTAAATCTCCGCCGCGGGTGTAAGCGGTATGGTCATCAAGCATAACGCCAAAGTCCGGCACAAAAGTTCCGGCTTTAATATAACTCCTGTTAGGGAGGATGTGTGCAATTGCGTAGCCTTCCCAATAAGAATTTAGAACGTCATAATCGGTATAGATGTCGATGCTGTCCATTATCCTGGCATTTAAATAAAGCGAGCCTTGCATCTTCTGGAAAGTAGTTGCGTTGAAAGCCTGCGAATAAATGTATTGAGTGCGGTAATCAAATCCGAACTCGATATTCTTTCCTATTCTATCATCCATTAATAAATTTCTGTCGCTTTCATGCGGAGAATAAATCGGAAGGACGCGCAAGCCGTAATGCCAGCCGCCACGGTTACGCATTGCGCCGCCGGTAGGATTGATATGGCAGTCGGCGCAGGTAGCTCCCATTCTTAAAGCAAATCTTGGAAGGGCAAAATCTTCCTTTATAAAAAGTAAGGTTAGAATAATCATAAAAATATATTTATAAATCCTCATAGAACTCCCAAAAATGATTATTTAAAAATGAAATGAAACCAAAATGAAGAAACCTAATCAAAATTAATGGATTCGGTTTTTAATTGCCGTAAGTGATTGTGTTGTGAAGCAATTATACAGTTGCAAGTTGTCTGTATCAAGAAAGAATGTGATATTTAATTTAATTTTTTGAGAGAAGTTTAAGCTCGAAACTGCAAGTTTAATTTTGAGCCCGAAGGTAAAGCAGGTTTTAGTCTATTTTACATTGATAAAGAAGCCATTCTTATTTACTTTTGAGCCTGAGTTAAAAAACAATATGAAAAAAGTTTTAATATTAGGTTCTACAGGCTCAATAGGGATTAACACTATAAATGTAATCCGAAATTTTCCTGGCGAGTTTGAAATAACAGCACTTACAATCAATACAAAGATTGATTTGCTTGAACCTCAGATTCATGAATTTAATCCCAAAGCTGTTGTTGTAAAAGATGAGAAGCTTGGCCGTGAGCTTGAAAGAAGGATAAACGGAAAGTGTGAAGTTCTTGTTGGCGAGCAAGGACTGATTGATGCCGCAAAGAATCTTGATTATGATATTTTTGTCGGTGCAATGGTCGGTTTCTGCGGTTTGGCGCCTACGCTCGAAGCAATTAAGCGCGGAAAGATAATTACTCTTGCCAACAAAGAAACTCTTGTAGTTGCCGGTGAGCTTGTAACGAATCTTTGCAAAAAGCATAATGCAAAGCTGCTTCCAATCGATTCCGAACACAGCGCTATTTTTCAGTGTTTGGAAGGAGAAGACAAAAATAGTGTTGAGAAAATTATATTAACGGCATCCGGCGGGCCTTTTCTTAACAAAAGCAAAGAAGCTCTTGCAAATGTTACTGTGCAAGAAGCGCTGCATCATCCTAATTGGGAGATGGGTAATAAAATTACAATCGATTCGGCTTCGATGATGAATAAAGGACTTGAGATGATTGAAGCACGCTGGCTCTTTGGAATTGAAAAAGAACGAATTGATGTGCTGGTCCATCCTCAGTCAATTATACATTCGATGGTGCAGTATGTTGACGGCTCTATTAAGGCTCAGCTTGGCTTGCCGGATATGAAGCTGCCGATTCAATATGCTCTAACTTATCCGGCAAGGTTGGCGAATAATAATCCAAGGACTGATCTTGCAAAGATTGGCAGCTTAACTTTTTTTCAGCCGGATATGGAAAAGTTCGAATGCTTGAAGCTTGCTTACAATGCTCTTGATGCCGGCGGAACGGCTCCCTGCATTATGAATGCTGCTAATGAAATTGCTGTAGAAAAATTCCTGAAAGGTATGATTAAGTTTTCAAATATTCCTAAATTGATTTACAAAGCCCTGGAAAAAATTGAGAACCATAAAGCACCGGACGTTTATACTATTTTTGAATGCGATAAAGAAACAAGAGAATTCGTTTTGAAATTGAGTTAGTATATCGTGCTGTGTATTCATCGTAATCTTAATCTTGCTCTTACTTTTAATCGGATTTGTTCGAGTAAGATTACGATTAAGAGTAAGATTAAGAATTGTCCATATAACATAAGTTAGTATTTAATATTGGAGAAACCCATTTAATGGATTATATAATTTATTTTGCAATTACTATTGGAATTTTAGTTTTTATACATGAGTTTGGACATTTTGCCGCTGCAAAGCTGTGCGGAATGCGAGCCGAAGTTTTTGCTATCGGATTCGGCAAGAGATTGTTTGGATGGAATAGAATAACGGGTTTTACTTTTGGAGATTTGCCTGAAGATTTTGATGGGCAGGGAAACACCGATTACAGGCTAAGTCTACTGCCGTTGGGCGGTTATGTTAAAATTGCCGGTATGGTTGATGAAAGCTTCGATACCGACTTTGCCGATAAAGAGCCGCAGCCTTACGAGTTCCGCGCTAGACCAACATGGCAAAAGGTTATTGTTATCTCTGCCGGTGTCTTTATGAATTTTCTTCTAACACTTTTTGTCTTCTGGGGAATGAACTTCTTCCACGGAAGAGAATTTACAAAAACAACAACCATCGGTTACGTTGAACCTAAAAGTGCCGCTGATTCTTTAGGCTTTCAAACCAATGATAAAATTTTATCCATTAACGGTAAAAAAGTAAATAGCTGGGAAGACGTAAGATCCGATATTATTCTTGGTTCCATCGGACAAAATCTTTCTGTAAAAGTGCAGCACCAAGGTATAGATAAAACAATAATAATTCCGGTTGGCAAAGCCCCGGCGAGCGATAAAATTGATTCCTTCTTAATTCCTGCCGGTGTAAAACCTCTTATTAGTGATGTTTTAAAGGATTCACCTGCAAGCAAAGCAGGCGTTAAAGATGGTGACATCCTTCTTGCTATGAATGATGTCCCTCTATTCAATAGCAAACAGGCTACCGAAATTATTAAAAGCCACAAAGGCGTTGCAATTCCTCTTCAAGTATTAAGAGATAAAGACACCGTTAATCTTTCCGTAACTCCCGGCTCAAACGGGATGATTGGCGTTGGACTTGTAGACGCTTTTACCGGTCCGGTTGTTTTTGAAACTTACGGATTCTTCGAATCTTTTGCGTATGGCTGGAAAGATATAGTAAGAATGACCGATTTAACTGTAAGTATGGCAGGCAAAGTAATAAAAGGGAAAATTGCCTTTGGAAAAGCTTTCGGCGGTCCGATTAAAATTGCTCAATATGCTGTTAAATCGGCAGACAACGGTATTGTAAGCTTTTTATATTTTCTTGCCTTGTTAAGCTTAAGTTTGGCGTTGATAAATATTTTCCCTTTCCCGGTCCTGGACGGCGGTCATCTGGTTATGATATTAATTGAAGGAATTACAAGAAGAGAAATTCCGATCAAAGTAAAAATTGCTATTCAGAATGCGGGCTTTGTTATATTGCTTTTGCTAATGGCATTTATAATCTATAATGATATAAGAAGCCTTTGATGGCACCGGGGAATATCCCAAGAATAAAATTCTTGTCATAAAATTTTTTTATTTTGATATGAAATGAGAGCTCAGAGATCGACTGATCTCTGAGCCCTGACTTCCGACATCTTTTAATCTTTTCTCTTCCACTTATCATCTCTAATTGCCATTAAAAAAAAATTTTGCGCCGTTCATTACCAATTGCTATAAATTTGAAGCAACAAAAGATGATAACGTCTTTTAAGGTTAACTAAATATATCCCGTGTTACGGGATTCTCTCTCTCGACTTCGATTCCCCCTCATAAATTAGGGGGAATTGAAGTTTTTAAAGGTGCGATGCGATTAAGTTTTTTATGCTAGTGATTTTCTTTTAGTTAAGATACGATTATATTTAATGAGGACGAATAAATTTCATATTGATGATTCCGAGATTTCCAGTATTTCAGATTTTGCAGGGCAATCAGAACAAATAAACCGGATGAACAGAAAAAAAGCTTATTGGATAAGTCAAATTTCCGGGTGGTCGGTATTTGCAATTGTTAATATAATTGTAAGCGCTTCGTTCGATTATTTTTCGTGGGAAAGGACAATAGAACTTCTCTATCTTTGCTTCTGCGGAATATTACTTACTCATATCTTCAGAGATATTGTTAAAAAAAACGGATGGCTCAATCTTCCCTTAAAAAAAATTGTACCTCGCATTTTTATTGCAAGTATAATTATGGGAATAATGTTGTTCTTCTTGTATACGGTGATTAGCATTGGCGTCGGGAGTTTTAAGCTTGTTCATTTTAAAGTCGCATTTTTTCTAGCAGATATTTTTCGTCTTAGTTCTACTATACTGCTATGGACATTAATTTATTTTGCTGTTCATTATTTTGAAAACTACCGGCAGGCGCAGATTGAATCTTTAATTTGGGAGGCGGCAGTAAAAGATTTTGAGCTTAAGACACTTAAATCCCAGCTCAATCCTCATTTTATGTTTAATGCACTTAACAGCATCCGCGCTTTAATTGGCGTCGATCCAAAAGGCGCCCAAACCGCTGTTACAAAGCTTTCAAACATTCTTAGATATTCTTTAACAATGGAAAGGATTGAAACAGTACCGCTGGATAAAGAAATGCAGACTGTTTCCGATTACCTTGAACTCGAAACAATACGCTTTGAAGAAAGATTAAAATATAAAATTGATTTAGATCCAAAATCATTAAAGGTTGAAATTCCACCGATGATGGTTCAAACTCTTGTTGAGAACGGGATAAAGCACGGCGTTTCAAAGCGCACTGAAGGAGGAGAAATTGAAATTAAATCCCAAGTTCAGGATTCTTTATTAACAATTAAAATTAAAAACAACGGACAAATAAGTAATGAGGCGCTTCAAAAATCCAAGGGCTTTGGAATAAGCAACACAAAGCACCGGCTTCATCTTCTTTATGGAGAACAAGCGTCTTTTTCCATTATCAACAAAAGCGAGAATGAAGTTTTAGCAGAAATAGTAATTCCCACAGGAGGTGTAAAAAATGAAAGCTTTAATAATTGACGACGAAAGACTAGCGCGCGTAGAACTGCGCAGACTTTTATCACCATACAAAGAGATAAATATTGTCGGTGAAGCCGTAAATGTTGAAGACGCTTTGGATAAAATTACTGAGCTTAATCCGGAAATTATTTTTCTTGATATCCAGATGCCTGGCAAAAATGGTTTCCAGCTTTTAGAAGAATTAGACAGCGTGCCGACTGTTATCTTTACCACCGCTTACGATGAGTATGCTTTAAAAGCTTTCGAATATAATGCAATGGATTATTTGCTTAAACCAATTGAACCGAAGCGGTTGGAAGAAACAATCAAAAAGATAATTGAAAGAGATAAGAAGGCATCTTTTCAGGAGTCCGAATCTCCAGTATTGAAAGAGAACGATCAGGTATTTGTTAAAGATGGCGAACGATGCTGGTTCGTAAAGCTAATCAACGTCCGCTTGTTTGAATCAGAAGGGAATTATGTGCGGCTTTACTTCGATGATAACAAGCCGCTAATCCTTCGCACTTTAAATTATCTGGATGAGCGCCTGGACAGCAAAACGTTTTTCAGAGCCAACCGTAAGCATATCATAAATTTAAAATGGATAGAAAATATCGAACCATGGCTTAACGGCGGATTGCTAGTAAAGCTTAAAGGCGGTAATAAAATTGAAGTATCACGAAGACAAGCTATTAAATTTAAAGAGAGATTAAGCCTGTAATATCCGGGGTATTCTTACTCTTAATCATATTCTTAATCTTTCCCGGTCTTAATCCGATTTAGATTAAAAGAAAGATTACGATTATGAAACTTGGTAATAATCTTAATTAATTAAACAACTCCCAAGCAATGCCGAAGCGGATGTTTCTAGGCAACATAGGGTAATAGGGGATAATATAGTATTGGTTGTCGGTTAAGTTTTCCCATGTGAAATAAACGTAAGCGACTTTTTGAATTAGACCGACGGCAGTAAAATCAATCTTATAAACCGGATTTAATTCTCCAACCAGCGAATTTCTTTGACCGGTATAATAGAAGACAAAACCTGTTTTCAAATTAAGGTTTTCTTTGAACAAAATGTTTTTATAATAAATACCGCCTGTAAAATTTAGTTTCGGCAGATACAACGGAAGATTTGATAAATTGGAAGCTGCATATATCGATGTATTTGTTTCCACAAGAATTTTCCAGAAAGAAAAATTTAGGCGCGCTCCAAAGCCCATCAAATCCGGATTATAAATAACCATTGCTGGCGACATGGTGCTTGACCAAATCCAATGTGTATCTGTTTGCCTGAACAATTTTATATCTGCAAAAAAATTATTTGAATTTGCCGATAACCCTGCTTCCCAATTTTGCGAATATGCAAACTGTTTTCCTGTTTTGAAGCTTGAATAACCAAGATAAAATTTAAGCAAGTCCGAAGTTTTATAAGTTAAGTCAGCACCCATTCCGCTGAATGTTCCGTTTATAACACCAAATGTGCCGTTAATTTGCGGAAGAAAGTCGTTGCCTGACAGGCTTGTAATCTTATAATAAACAGATGGAATCAGCGTACTGTCAAAAAAATAAGTCGATGCAACCGCCGATAATGAAGCGTTATGGTAATTAACAGGATAATAATTAAAAGAGCTATTCGTAAGAGAATAATATTTCAAATTACCCGACTCATAATTTCCAATTAAACTAAAGTTAAAAATACCTTTTCTAAAATCCTGCCGGAGAGAAGCTCCGAAAATCTTTTCTTTATCCACAGTCTTGTAAAAAGAAGAATCCACAAACCGGTTTAATTCAGTATAATCAAAATTATAATAGAGATTCAAATCCGTGAATGATCCATTCCAAAACTTCGCAAGCATCCTCAAATTAAATAAATGATTTTTGTAACCTTGATTCTGTGCATTAAAATTTACCGGTGCCAATTGCTGGTCATAGAGTAATGAATTTATGTCGGAAGTCTCGTTCTTTATACTGTCAACATTAATCCCGCCGTTCAATCCGACCAAAGATTTGGTGAAAGAATATGTCCCGATTAAGTTTATGTTATCAGACAAAAAATATTTTAAACCTGTGGTTACCTGCCAAATACTATAAGCGGGTTTTGTAAACGTGCTGTCAAGCTTTCTGTTGGTAACATCCAGAGTGAAGTTGAATTTATTAAAAGCCATTTCATTGAACATTACATCCAGCATTGCCTCACCGGAAGGTCCTTGATAATATTTTATCCTCGAATAAGGCTTTGGGGTAATAAAATCTCTTGCAAGAAAATTTACAGAAACAGGATTGTTAATCGTTCCATATAAAAATCCGCGCGGTAATGGAATTACTTCGATTGAATCGATAAGCTCAGACTGAAGATTATTCAGATCTAAAATATTTTGAAAGCGGTTATTGCGGAGAATTCCGTTTTCAAAATAACTTATTCCGTTAAATCCGGTGCCGTATAAAAAAGTTTCGTTAGGCTGACCGATAGAACCGTAATCGGCAATAAAATTAAAATTAAACTCTCTCAGCAAATCACCGCTGTAAAGGTAATCGGTAAAGTCATAATCTTTTCTGTTTATAAAGCTGCCTTGAGAATCAAATGGTTGCTGATAAATTGGAGCTAAAGTATCAACCCTGGCAGAAGCTTTGGCTTTTAATGAATCGGAAACAGAAAGAGTGTCATTCCGAGCCGTATTTACGGTATCGTGAGCAGGATTGACGGGCTTTATTTTTAAAGAGTCAATTGACTGTGAAAATGCTGCAGCGGTAAATAATAAAAACAAAACTGCCAGAGGCTTCATCAAGTCAGTCAATTGAAAATTTATTTATAAACATATCTGAAAATAATTAAATCACCGTTAAGCTACAAAGGTAAGAATTTTTTTATTGATCCTATTTCGGATGGAATATTAAGAAAGTTATAATTTGCAATGGTGAAATTTGCGGGAAGATTTTGTTTTATTCTTGAATATTATCTTCGTCCGATTTTCTTTCACTAATATTAGTTTCATCTTCATACGATTTTCTTTCCTTACTGATAATAAATATTATTACCAGTGCCAGCACAAAAATTATCCAGTACCGGGAGAATAATTGAAAAAGTGCATCAAAGAAATTTCCGAATCTCATCGATCCAACATTTGTGGAATAAATTATTCCCAACAGAATAAAGATAAGCGATATGAACATTATTGCTTTGTCACCGGTGTTATCAAGAAACAGCATGAACGAACTAATGCCGAGAATTAAAAGTGCTGAAGGAAAGATTATAGATGATGTTGAATTAATATCAAAATTATCAATCAGGAAAAATTCGACTCCAAGAAGAAAAATTGCCGAGCCAAGAAAAAGTGCAAGCTTCCTATCATTTCCCATAGAAAGGTAAACCTGGCTAATTCCATAGAAGATAAAGGTATATGCTAAGATCTCCATCGTACTAAAATCAATAAAGCCCAGCAGTTTAATTGCGTATGCAAGCAGCAGAAAGCTTAAAGCATAAGATAATATCGAATGTTTATTAGCCAAATTTTTCCGGGAAATAAATTATAAAATTCTTTGCCCCATTATAGAAGCTATAACGTCTGTTGCAAATATTGCACTTTTATTTTGGTTATCCAAAATAGGATTTACCTCTGTAACTTCAAGTGAAGAGATACAGCCGCAGTCGGCAATGGATTCCATAAGCAGATGAGTCTCGCGGTAGCTTAAGCCTCCGGCTACCGGCGTTCCTACTCCAGGCGCTACAGAAGGATCGACAGAATCCAGATCGAAGCTTACATGAATATGATCGACCTTTTCTTTAAACTGTTTTAAAACTCTTGAAATTACTCTATGGATGCCGAGCTTATCAATATCAGCCATAGTATAAACGGTAGGATTTAATTTTTTAATGTTTACCTTTTCAGGACCATCAATACTTCTCACACCTATCAACGCTGTATTTTCAGGAAATACTTTCGGTGCGAAACCCAAAACATGAGTCAGCTTTTCATTTCCAATTCCCATTGAAGCTGAAAGTGGCATGCCGTGGATATTTCCGGATGGAGTGGTTTCTTCGGTATTCATGTCTGCATGAGCATCAATCCAGATAACTCCAAACTTCAAATTATTTTTTCTGCAGAAAGAAGAGATACCTGCAATACTTCCGATTGCCATGGAATGATCACCGCCGATACAAAGCGGGAATTGTCCTTTCTCCAAAACTTTTTCAACTTTAGCTGCCAGACCTTTTGCAGTCCGAACAATTTCATTTAGATATTTTAATTTATGGTTAGTTATTTTTTGGCGTTCCATAATCTGTATAAATATGTCGCCGCTGTCTATTACTTTGTATCCCAAGCGTTCAAGCTTTTCGCGGAGCCCCGCAATACGTAAAGCCGATGGTCCCATATCTACGCCTCTTCTGTCTGCGCCGAGATCCATCGGGAAGCCGATGATGTTTACAATTTTTGATGCCATATTAAGTCAGATAATTTTTCAGATACCAAATTAAAGAGTTTGATAGGAATTTACTAATGACCTGCATCTCTTAATGGCTTACAAAATAAGTATTTTAATGTTTATATTTTCATTACAAAAAATATTTCTTAAGAATCTTTAGAACCTGATCAAAAATCTAATGATTAACTATTCAAAAGAACCAGTAATTAGTGTAGGGATAATGAGCGAAAAAGTTATAAACTTTGAGCTCCATGGCGATTTTACAGTAAACGGACAAAGTAAAAATTTCAGCGGTAGATTTTCTGCGGAGATAGTTGAAGATAAAATTATTTGTAAACAGGAACAAACCAAGTTTGAGTTTAATAATGCGGTAATATTTAAACCTCAGGATGTTGAAACAGAATCCTTTTTATTAAAGGATGTAACTATTGGAGTAAAATTCCATTGGGAGAAAAAGGAGAAAGAAAGATTTACCGGCTCACTTAAACTTTTGAAAGACAACGGGAAAATTGCGGCAATAAATATTATTCCTTTAGAAAATTATCTTGTTAGTGTAATCTCATCCGAGATGAGCGCGAAAAGCCCGCTGCAACTATTGAAGACTCATGCGGTAATCTCCAGAAGCTGGGTGCTTACGCAAATTGAAAAATCTAAATCGATTAAGAAGGGGAAGAATAAAAACACAACTTCTTTAGCTAATGAAGATGAACATATCAAATGGTATGACCGGGAGGATCATACACTATTCGATGTTTGCGCTGACGACCATTGCCAGCGCTATCAAGGAGTTACAAAGGTTTTTACAGAATCAGCACGGCAGGCTGTTAAGCAGACTTTAGGAATTGTTCTTATCAGCCATGATAAAATATGCGATACTCGTTATTCTAAATCGTGCGGCGGAATTACGGAATCATTCGAGAATGTCTGGGGACCTGTTAAATACACCTATCTCTCTTCATTGCCGGATTATAAATTCGAGTTAGAAAATTATAATCTTGATTTTTCCAATGAAATTAACGCTGTGAAATGGATTAAAAGCAGTCCTGAATCTTTCTGCAACATGAAAAATCGGAAAATACTCTCGCATGTGCTTGTAGATTTTGATCAAGCGACTAAAGATTTTTTTAGATGGAAGATCGAATATAAACAGGAAGAATTAGCCCGGATTATTAAAACTAAATCTGGAATTGATTTTGGCGAGATAATAGATTTAGTACCCATAGAGCGCGGTTATTCTTCAAGATTGATTAAGTTGAAAATTATCGGGACAAAGAAAACACTTATTGTTGGTAAAGAACTTGAGATTAGAAGAATGTTGTCTGAGACTCATCTTTATAGCAGCGCTTTCGTTGTTGATAAAATTAATATTACTAACGGAGTACCGCAGCAATTTATTTTGACTGGTGCAGGCTGGGGACACGGCGTAGGACTTTGCCAGATTGGTGCCGCAGTAATGGCTTCCAAAGGATACCAGTTTGATGAAATACTTCTGCATTATTATAAAGACGCAAAGTTGAAAAAAATTTACTGAGGATATGAAAATACTTTACTCGTGCCTTTCTAAAAGCTGGGGCGGAATGGAAATGTTTACTCTCACTGCGGTTAAGCAGCTTCACAAAAAAAATATTCAAGCTGAGCTGGTCTGTATCAAGGAGTCGAGAATTCATATCGAAGCAAATAACCGTGGTATAATTACTCATCCAATTAAAGCTTCCGGTTATTTCCATCCATTCAGCATATTAAAACTTGCAAGCATAATAAGACGAGGCAGTTATCATTTAATTCATACGCAGGCATCAAAGGATTTATGGCTTCTCGTGCCGGCACTTAAAATATTGGATAGTAAAATTCCTCTTATCTTAACAAAACAAGTCGGCTCCGGAATAGCGAAGAAGGATACCTTCCATAAATGGATTTACAAGCGCGTTACTTTTGCACTTGCGATAAGCAATGTAATCAAAAAAAACCTTTTAGATACTTGTCCGCTTGAGGAAAGTAAAGTTCTTCTTCTCCACAACGGAATTGATACTTCAAGATTTAATCCTGATAAAGTTGATAAAGAAAAAGTCAGAATGGAATTAGGGATTAAGGAAAATGAGATTGCGATCGGGATGCTTGCAAGATTCAGCCCGGGCAAAGGTCATGAAGAATTTCTTTTTGCTGCAAGGGAATTGAATTTGAAATACAATAATTTAAAATTTATAATTGTCGGTGAGGCAAGCCGCGGCGAGAATGATTATGAAGAATCAATTAAAAAATCTGCAAAAGAATACGGACTTAACAAAATAGTTTTTACCGGCTACAGAAGCGATACGCCGGAAGTGCTGGCAGCAATGGATATCTTTGTTTTCCCTTCTCACAGCGAAGCCTTTGGAATTGCGCTTGCCGAAGCAATGGCTATGTGCAAGCCCTCTGTTTGTTCGAACTCAGACGGCGTGCTTGATATTGCTGTTGACGGTGAAACTTCACTGTTGTTCGAAAATAAAAACAGTAATGATCTTGCCGCTAAGATTTCCAGGCTTATCGATTCTCCTGAAATAAGATTGAAGCTTGGTAAAAACGCTAGAGTAAGAGCAGTAAATAAATTTGATTTAGAAATTCTTACTGAACGTACAATTGAAATATACAATAGAGCAGAAAGAAAAAATAATTAATGGAAACAAAAAATGCCAAAGAAGATTTCAGCTTTTTTCCCTTTCAACTCCGGTAATAATTTTGAAAACTTGGTTGGTGAACTTAATCGCAGCGGACTTATTGAAAAATTTTTTCTGCTTTCAAAAGATCCGGTAAGTGAACGAATTGAAAATTGCCAGACTGTAAAAGTTGAATCCTTAAACGGAAGCAAAACAGTTAAGTTTATTGCAGATCTGGCTAATACTGATTATATACTTTTAATTACAAGAGACATATTAATTATTCCCGGTCAATTTTCTCTTGAAAGATTTTTATCTGTTGCGGAAGATACCGGTGCCGGGATTATTTATTCAGATTATTTTGAAATTAAAAATGGAGAAATAATTACTCATCCGGTAGTAGATTATCAGATCGGAAGCATCAGGGATGATTTTGATTTTGGTCCTTTGTTGTTTATTCGGACTGAAGCCCTAAAGAAGGCTGCAGCAATGGCTACTGCGGATTTTTCATTTGCGGGGATTTACGATATGCGCTTAAATATTGCAAAAAATTATTCTCTAATCCGCATACCGGAGTTTCTTTACTCAGTTGAAGAAAATGATCTAAGGAAATCAGGTGAGAAGCAATTTGATTATGTTAATCCGAAGAACCGCGAAGTGCAAATCGAAATGGAGAAAGCAGTGACTGAACACTTAAAGCAGATTGGTGCTTATCTTTCCCCGGTTTTTAAATCAATCGAATTAACTGATGGAAGTTTTAGCTCTGAAGCTTCAGTTATTATCCCTGTGAAAAATAGAGCCCATACAATTGAAGATGCAATCAAATCGGCACTTAACCAAAAAACTGATTTCAATTACAACATAATCGTAGTTGATAATCATTCGACCGACGAAACTACCGAACTATTGAAATTAATTGCCGTTAAAGATAAACGACTGATTCATTTAATCCCGGAACGTCGCGATCTCGGCATTGGTGGCTGCTGGGATGAGGCAGTTCATATCAAAGAATGCGGTAGGTTTGCAGTACAATTAGACAGCGACGATCTCTACTCAGATGAAACCACTTTACAAAAAATTATTGATCTTTTTAGACAAGAAAAATGCGCCATGGTAATCGGAAGCTACAAGTTAACTGATTTCAATTTAAATGAAATTCCTCCTGGAATAATTGACCACAGAGAATGGACTACGGAGAACGGTAGAAACAACGCATTGAGAATAAACGGTCTTGGTGCGCCACGTGCTTTCTTTGTCCCACTTCTCAGAAAAATAAAAATTCCCAACGTAAGTTACGGTGAAGATTATGCCGTCGGTCTAGCAGTCTCCCGGCATTATAAGATTGGGAGGATATACGAAACAATTTATTTGTGCCGCCGCTGGGAAGGCAACTCCGATGCAGCTTTATCAATTGAGAAACAGAATGTGAATAATTTTTATAAGGATAGAATTAGGACAATCGAAATACTTGCAAGACAAAAATTGAATTCAAAAAATTAAATGAGCAACCAAAGGTTAATCGAAAATATGTGGTTCGCTGATGTTATAAAAGAGCTAACTGACGCGAACGATTTTGCTTATGCTGCAAAACTGCTGTTAGAACAACAAAAGAAAGATTGGCGTCTTCTTGAAGATGGTTATAAATCTTTTGAATCTGTACAGTCTAAAGATTTCGAATTTGACGGCTTCAAAGTAAGTGTTCAATTCAATCCGAAAAGGTTAATTTCAACATCAGCCAAAGTTGATGAGACTTCTATCAAAAAGCGAAAATGTTTTTTATGCAGCGAGAATTTACCGTTACTCCAAAAAGGAATTCTCTTTAGAGATGAATATTTAATTTTATGTAATCCTTATCCAATCTTTCCTGAACATTTCACTATCCCGAACATCAACCACTTCCCTCAAAAGATCAAAGAAGTATTTTACTTGATGTTGTCCCTAAGCAGAAGTATGTATGAACGCTATACAGTATTTTATAATGGTCCAAAATGCGGCGCATCTGCACCCGATCATCTTCACCTCCAGGCGGGCAGCAAGTACTTTATGCCGGTTGAAAAAGAATTCAATGAGCTGAAGAAAAAATTTGGTGAAAAGATTTTTGAAGAAGATGGATTTTCGGTTTACGGTGTTGATGACGGAATTAGGAGAATGTTTTTCCTTGAGGGAGATTTGGAAGATGTTCTAATTTACACGTTCAATGATTTCTACGAAATATTAACTTCCTTGAGCAGCAGCAAGGAAGAACCTATGATGAACATTATTTCTTCCTTTGAAGCAGAGACTGGTTGGAGGATAATTATTTTTCTCAGAAGCAAGCACCGTCCTGCTCGTTATTTTACGAATAATGAACAGAGTCTTTTAATCAGTCCTGCCGCTGTAGATCTTGGCGGAGTCTGCATCACGCCGCTTGAAAAGGATTTTGATAAAATTATTAAAGAAGATTTAGTTGAAATCTTTCGAGAAGTGTCAATCGGAAAAGAGCAGTTCGAATTTGTAAAGACAAAGCTAAAAGAAAATCTTACACATTAAATAATACTCCACCAATATCTAGTATCCAGAATCCAACATCCAGAATCGAGTCTATTCCTTACTCATTAGTTCACCCAGGAAGATCATATTCTTTGAACTGGAATTAGAGATGATGATTTTTATTATTGCCGTAAGCGGAACAGCAAGAAGCATCCCGATAATTCCCCAAATGTAGCCCCACACTAAAACGGAAAGGAGAATAAGCAATGGATTTAAGTTTAACCTCTTGCCGATTAAGTTAGGTTCAAGAAGATTGAAGAAAAGAGTCTGGATCGCAATGAGAATCAATGCAATTAAAACTGCATAAGTCCATGATTCAAATTGAAGAAGTGCCATGGTTACAGGAAATATAAATGCAATTGCCGAACCGATTGTTGGTATGAAGTTAAAAAGGAAAGTGAACAAGCCCCAGATGATCGGGAAGTCCACACCAAGTATAGACATGAAGATCCAAACAACAATACCTGCTGCAAGATTCAACGCAATCTTTAAAATTATATAGCGTTGTATCTGCTCGGTAATGGCTTTGAAAGTATTAGCAAGCTTCTCTTCCTTTTCATGCTTTTCAATATTAATCTGATCACCCATCCATTGATCAAAATCCGGATTTGGTACAGCAGAGGAAGATTGATATTTTTTCTTCATTTCCTTCAGTTCAGGCTTAACCCTTTTGTAAACATATCTTTTCTTTATTGCATTGTATATTGTTGAATGGCCTGTGACTATAAAAATATAGAAGAAAATTACAAAGAGAACATTCCCGATGATTGAAAATGTTGATGAGAAAATTCCGCCCGCAAGTCCTTGATAATCTATTCTGGAAATTAATCTCTGAACAGAAAAGTATCTGAAAAACGGAGCTTTGATATGCAATGATTCGGAGGTGCTTGTTACAATTTTATTTAGCTTAGTAAAATAGTCAGGAGCTTGTTCACCGAATTTCATAAAAGATCCTATTATGAAAGATGAAGCACCCCATAATAAAATTACAATAATCAAAATATCGAGCAAGATTACTGCAAAGAGCGGGAAGTGTTTTCCTTTTAAAAAATCATTCAATGGAGAGAAAAGGAAAAAAAGTATGTATGCAATGACGAAAGGAATAAAGATGTGGTTAAGTTCTTTTAAGATTACCGATATTACGGCTATACCGATAATGACGATAAAAAATTTTACAGTGGCATCAATCCTAAGTCTTTTTGCCATGCTTAGCTCATCATTTTTCTTTTTCGAAACATAAAGATTAAAATGATAAAACGAAAATCAAAGTAACGCACCGCTTAAGCCGGAAGGCGTTTGAGGCGTCGTTAATAAATACTTGAACAACTCCCATCTTTTCTCCGGATGATTTTCTGTGCCGCCGTTTTTATCCACATAATCTTCTATCAGTTTTTCACCAACGTTGTAATTGATAACGTAGCTCCGGTACTTGATTATAAAGCTGAGGAAGTGTTCTGCTTTTGCAGGCGACATTAAACTGTATTTCTCCAACCATTGCAATGTCTGCTGCTTGTTCCATTTATTGTCAATAAAATTTCTTGCCGCTTCGTTGCTTGCAAAGCTTAACTCATTAACCAAGTCCAGAACCTTGTTATAATCCACTGCCTTTGCCGGATCAATGCCTGCAAGCGGGAATAAAACATCTTTCTCAAACTTTACTTTTTCATCGCCAGGGAAAATCATTTTTATACCAAAGTTTGCGGTGCCTTCTGCAATTAAAGACTGCGGACTGAACAACGGATAAACAGTAAACTCCATCCAGCCTTTTCCTTTTACAAGATTTTCTTCCAGTAAAGAATTATAAACATGATGACCGGGATAGCCTTCATGAGCGGCAAGCTCAATCGCACGATCAATGTAGATCGGCAGATCAATGTTTATCTGTATTAAGCTGAAGTAATTTCCTTTGTACCAATTATATCCGCCCCACGGCTTATCAGTAACATATTCAACTTTGAAATTTTCTCCGGCAGGAAGTTGAATATGCTCTGCGGTTCTTTTACGACACTCTTTAATTGCTGCATCAAATACCTGCCGCAATTTATCTTTAGGAATTATAAATCCTTTTTTGTAGTCATCCAATCTTTTTGAAATGCTTCCATGTCCGGGTAAAATTTTATCAAGCTTATCAAGAATAGATTTAAAATGATCTTCTGAATAAACGGGAGCTACAGCATCATAAAGAGCTTTACTTTCCTGGTCGAATGAAAATGTGCCGCCGCTAATCATAAACAACTTTGCCTTTACAGCAAGAAGCTGCTTATATAAAAATCTGTAGCGGAGAGTTTCAAGCTCATTTGCTTTGTAGTTCTTCAGTGCATCAAGATTGTTAAGGAGACTATCGGTTTCGGCATTGCATTCGTTTCTTAATGAAACTGAATCCGCGGAAGTCTTAATGACATCGTGAGGCTGCCAGTCTTTCGGTCCGTAATATGCATCGACAAAGTCGCCGTCAAGCTGTCCTATCCTTAGAACAAGCTTCACATATTTTTCGGCTATGTTATCCATTTTAGTATCCAGTTCACTTTTGTTTTGATTATTCTTATTGCCGCATGATGAAAACAAAATAAGCGACAAAAATAAAATGAAAAAATTTTTAATGTTCATCTAATTCCCAAATCATTATTGAATCAAAATTACAATTAATTGACATCATTATTCTACTTCAATTTGAAAATCTTATATCCGACTGCAGGTAAAGTAATTGTAATCTCATCATCTCTGAATGATTCTTTTCCTTCACTCAATAAATCTTCTGCTGAAGAAAGTCTATAAACTGCCGGTAGTATTATTTTTAGTGTTTCTGATTCACTTCCCTTATTTAAGGCAACCAAAATTCTTTCATTCAAATCAGAGCGCAAGAAGACGTAAGAATTGGTGTCTGCAAGAAGCGTTTCAAAGTCACCATATCTAAGAGCGGGGTTGTCGTCTCTAATTTTAATAAGCTTAATTACATCAGAAAGATTTTCTTTTTCCTGTTCGGTAAGCTGATTACCGAAGCGCATCATGCGGCGGTTATCCGGATCGGCAGCGCCAGTCATTCCTATTTCATCGCCGTAATCGATCACCGGCACTCCGGGAATTGTCAAGAGATAGCTCAAGTACAGCCTCAATTTTTTGTAGCTTGATTTGTGGTGAACTTCAGGAGGATTTTTCCATCCGATCTCTGCGGCATCGCTTGCATCAAGTGAAATATCTCCATCGGCATAAGCCATGAATCTTACTTTGTCATGGCTGTCCATAATGTTGCCCATTAGATTGTTTACACCAAAGATAGAAAAAGATTTGTGAAGTTCATTATCCAGATTTGTAAACGGCGCTCCGGGTCGAATGAAAGTCGGGATAGCAACATCATAAAGATTAAAATTAAACTGCGCATTAAGCTGACCGTTATTTACATACGAGCTTACAAGCTGGTAGCTTCCGAACGTCTCGCCAATCTGATATAACTTTTTCTTATCCGGAATTTCAATTTCCTTTTCCATCTTTTTTGTCAGCAGCCGCCAGAAAACATTCGGGATATGTTTTACCGCATCATGGCGGAAACCATCAGCATCTGTTTGCTTAAGCCACCAGACTGCATTGTCTGTCATAGCTTCACGTGCCGCTTTTGAACCAACATAATTAAAGGTCGGTAGGTAAGGTTCAAACCAGGTTGTAAGTCTGTACTCATCCCACAACTGCAAATTTTTTCTGCCGTCAGGTAAATCAAGAACTCCAAACCAATCCCTATGTTTTTTGTAAAGAGGATTTTGAATAAAGACATGGTGTGCAACGTAGTCGAGTAAAATTTTAAGTCCGTGTTTATGTGCATCCGAAACTAATTTCTTTAAAAGGGACATTGTTCCAAAATGCTCTTCAACTTTAGTTGAATGCAATGGCCAGTAGCCATGGTAGCCGGTAAAATAACGGTACGGCGGAACTACATCTTTATAAGCGCTGTCGGGATTATCAACCACAGGCGAAATCCACAAAGTATTTACACCAAGCGAATTGAAGTAGCCGGAATTTATTTTATCGATTATTCCCTGGAAATCTCCGCCCTGATAATTTGCTTTGAATGAAAGATCTTTTTGAACAACCGGTTTATCGTTGCTTTTATCGCCGTCAAAAAATCTGTCAATCATAATTGAATAGATAATTTGATCTTGGAAAGAAATATTTTTATCATTACCGGCGGGTATGCCTTTATTCAAATCGATTGTCTGAAAATTAGTTGACTGTCCATCTTGAGTTACGGCAAGTCTTATTACAACATCTTTCTTTAATGATCTTCCAGAAACCAGAACATCTACAGAATCGCCGTGAATTTTTATTTTGTCTTCTGGAATTCTATTATTGTTTATCAATGGAATGAGATTAGAGTAAGTGATTGGTGAGGATTGATTTTCTTTTTCATAAAAGAATGAAATGTTCATCCCATCTTTGGATATGTTCTTACCGAGCAAATGCAAATAGCATTTATCAGTGTGCCGAGGATTTACGGATATAACCGAATTAAATCCGCCCATTCCATTCGGTGTCTTTACCGGATTAGCCGGATCAAGAATTTCATTCCCATCAACATAGAATTTATACTCATATCTTCCAGGCTCAACGGGAATTGAAATTTTATATACTCCGTTCTCATCTTTCATCTTAAGCTCAGATCTATTCCAGCCGTTGAAGCTTCCAAAAAGATAAACTGATTTTGGCTGCCCGGCAGGATTGTAAGTAAATTCAATCCTCTGAGGTACTTCTGATATTACAGGAATAAAAAATCTTTTGCCATAAAAGGAAAAGCCGAGTAAGTCGATGCCTTCATAATACTTGGAGGAAGTAATCGCTACCATGCCGGTGGATTGGTTGTACTCCGCATTGATGTTTTTATCCGGATAAAATTTCACTTTATAATTGTTCGCATAGAAAAGATCGCTTACGTGAATTGAATCCGGCACACCAGCAGTTAAATGTACCGGCTGAATAAGGTCAGTGATTGTTTGGGAAGATAAATCAGGTACAAATAAAAATGGTAAAACTAAAATCTGAAAAGAAAGAATCGTTAGGAATTTTTTCATCCCTTTAGCTCCGTATTTGGTTGATGTTTAAAAATATTAAAATGAATTGTATAAAACTGATAGACTGAAATAAAATGATTATCGGGCAAGCATAGCGTATTGAGCAAAGTGCAAGTTGTTTCTGACGCTATGCTCTTAACCTTTTGATCTCTGCAAAAACCTTTATCCATTTTATAAAAAACTCAAGGACAATTTTTTATTAATCTTCATTATTTACCAGATTTCCGTTTCTGTTGACGAGCAGTTCTGAAGTTTCGCGCTCGCGCTCTCCGATTTGCTGACGCCACATTGCATAGTACAAACCTTTAAGCTCAAGCAGCTCAAGATGAGTGCCTGATTCTACAATGCTGCCGCGCTCAAGGACATAGATTTTATCTGCATGCAAAATTGTTGAAAGCCGGTGAGCAATCATAATTGTTAAGAGATCATTCCTTCTCGAAATATCCCATATCGTTGAACTGATCTCTTCTTCTGTAAGAGAATCGAGAGAAGATGTTGCTTCATCGAAGACTAAAATATTTGGTCTCCGTAGCAGAGCGCGAGCAATTGATAATCTCTGCTTCTCACCGCCCGAAACTTTTACACCGCTTTCACCAATCATTGTGTTAATGCCTTGGTCGGCTCTATCAAGAAGATTTTGACAGGCAGACAGTCCAAGCACTTCAAGACATTCTTCATCTGAAGCAGTTGGATTTACAAACAGCAGATTTTCTTTTATCGTTCCTGAAAATAACTGAGTATCCTGAGTAACGAATCCGATTTTTTCTCTGAGCTCGTCAAAATCTATTTCAGAAGAAGGAATATCATTATATAATATTTTTCCGGACTGTGGCGAATACAATCCGACGAGAAGCTTTACCAGCGTTGTTTTACCGGCACCGGATGGTCCTACGAAAGCTATGGTTTCTCCTACTTTGGTTTTGAAAGAAATATCTTTTAATGCATGTGTAGTTGCAGACTGATGTTTAAAGCTTACATCATCAAACTCAAGTGTTCGAAACTCTCCGACTTTTACCGGATGTTCTGGCTTTGACTCCTGCGGCTGCTTCAGCAATTTATCAAAGTTATCGAGTGAGACTTCTGCTTCTCGGTAAGTATTAATTATATCTCCAAGAGATTGCAGCGGACCGAAGATAAAGAATGAATAAAGGAACAAAGAAAAAAATTCGCCGAAAGTAATTGCACGGATGAAAATCAAATAAAGCATTATAAAGATGATAGTAGTACGAAGAAAGTTTACGCATGTTCCCTGAATAAAACTTAAACTTCGGATATATTTCACTTTCTTTAATTCAAGTACAAGGATTTTATCAGTAACAGAATTAAGCCTTCCTATTTCCTGTTTGCCCAAACCAAGACTTTTAACAAGCTCTATGTTCCGAAGTGATTCTGTTGTTGAGCCTGCAAGTGCAGTAGTCTCATCAACAATTTTCTTTTGGATCTTTTTGACTTTTCTACTTAACACCGAGCTGATGATTCCGAGAAGAGGAACTGCCGAGAAAAACACCGGAGCTATTAACCAATAGACATTGATAGCGTATACCGTGACGAAAATGATTCCGACCAGGGAAGTAAAAAGAATATTTACAATTGCAGCAATTAGTTTCTCAACATCAGTCCGGACCTTCTGAAGAACTCCTAAAGTTTGTCCGCTACGCTGGTCTTCAAATAAAGAATAGGGAAGTTTAAGTGAATGCTCTATACCGTCGTTATAAATTTTTGTACCAAGCCGCTGTGTAATAACATTGACGTAGTAATCCTGGAAATTCTTTGCAAGCCTTGAAATAAAAGCAACACCGACAGCTGCACCAAGCAGCAGCAGAACACCTCTAAAAAATTCTTCGGTTGTATAGCTGCTAAATTTGGTAGCATAGCGATCTATAACAATTCTGTAAATGTACGGATCGAGCAAAGAAAAAATCTGGTTTATTGATGCTAGCACCAAGGCGAGCAATACCAGCTTCCAGTAATGCTTAAGATATTTTAATAGAAGCTTCATTTGATAAAATAAAAATAAGAATTAACGAGATAAAATTAAAAGAGAGGAAGATAAGGATGATATTAAGCAACAAAGTCCGGAATTCACCGGACCTTGTTTAAGGAAAACGTTACTATTTCTTGCCTAGTACAGCATCTTTTGCTGCTTTAGCTAATCTAAATTTCAACACTTTCTTTGCAGGAATAACCATTGTCTCACCGGTCGCAGGGTTTCTTCCCATTCTTTTTTTACGATTAACCACGACTAACTTTCCTAAGCCAGGAATAACAAAAGATTTTTTAGCCTCTTTATGAGCTAAAGTGACCAACTCATCCAAAAACTGTCCGGCAAATTTTTTTGTCGATCCGGTCTTCTTTGAGAGATGATCGAGAATTTGAGATTTGGTCATTGACTTGTCTGCCATAGCGTATTCCTTTTGTTTGTGAATATAATGTATTAGTTATTTCAATAGTGAAATTAAAAAGAATTAAATTTAAAAGAAACAAATTTTTGAAATATTTGAAATTATTTTTTAAAGCACATATGCAGTTCACATGCTCTGAATGGGCTCATTCTCTTGATTGTATAAACAGAATACATTTACATCGCGAATTTTTAAATCATGGTAGCTGTTTTTCTCCAGTTCGCAAGAAAGCTGTCGAAGCTATCTTTCTGCTCTTTAAAGCCTTTACTTTCTTTTTGCAGAAAGTAATTTTCATCTGAAAGCATCTTGATGCAGTTCATCAAAGCTCTGCCGGTATGGTAGGTGCATTTCCAAATATGTCCTTTCGGTCCGGTTTTAAAATGCGGCTCTTTATCCAGTCCGCCTTCAAACCAATCACCGTTATCATTATCGAGTAAGTAATTTTTTATATAATTCCACTGCTTTAAAAAATATTCACGATAAACAGTTTCATTGGGAAAAATCTTAGACATTATCAAAAGAACATTCAAACCTTCCGCTTGCGCCCACCAGTTTTTAGTTGATTGGATTATAGTGCAGATATTCTCACCGGCAAAATAATAACCTGCATCCCAGAAGCCTCCGTACTCTTTATCCCAGCCGTTTGCAATTGCATGATCAACCATACGCTTTGCGATACGCAGAGTCTCAACATCATTCTTTAACCCGAGTGCATAAGAAGCTTCGAGGATTAAAAATCCAGTTTCGTAATCATGACCGAATGAAACATGGTCGAGACGATAATTTTTTTCTCTTATTTCTTTCGGCGAATTTCTAAAAGAAACTGGTGTCCAGTCATATTCAAAGAATAAGTTCATGTATCCCTTCGGAGTTGTTATTATATCTCTGATTAACAAGAGCAGGTCATAAAGCTTTTTGCGGAGTTTGTCGTTATGCCACATATTGTATAGCTCTGTGTAAGCTTCAAGTAAATGGATTGATGAGTTCTGATCTTTATAGCCAAGCTCAACATCATCGTAAGCTTTAGTTTTGTATTCACTATACTTGTCAAATGGATTTCCTTTCGGATCGATAAACTGAAAATATCCTTTTAGTTTTGGATCGAATGCATGATTCTCAATCCATTCAAAAACATCGATGGCGAAATCAAGAATTTTTTTATCGTGTGAAAGCTCGTATAAAGCAGCAAGTCCGTAAATGCCAAAAGCATTGCCGTAGGTTCGTTTCTCTTCGTTGAAGCCGAGATAATCGGAGAACTTTCCTTTTTCGTCTCTCATTTGATAAAAGCCTCCGTACTTTTGATCCCACATTGAATTGCGAAGAAAGTCAAAGCCATGCCTTGCAGCTTCATCATAAATTTTGTCTCCGAAGAAAATTGCTGCTTTGGAAGTTGTCCAAACATGCCTTGCCTGTGTAACAATCATTTTATGCTGAACAGCATCAATCTTAAAATCATAAGTAATATCAGTAAAGTATCCGCCGTTTGATTTATCAACGGCAAGCGGATACCATTTCCGGAGAAGATTTTTGTCGAGTGCATTGTGCATTTCTTCTAATATTAATTTGTCTTCGGAATTTATATTTAAATGATTTTTTAAGTCGGGCATCTTAATCCTCTTAACAATATGTATTGATTGTAACTTCAAATTGTGTGCTAAGTTTATGGTGAATTATAGATGCATTTGAAGCTCAGCTTTTTACAATTATGATATACTTTTATAAAAATGATAATTTTAAAAGCCAGAAAAATTTGTATGAGCGAGATTCTGACTGATATTTTTTTCTTACGGAAAGATTTTATCTAAAGCCGGACATTTTAGTGAAATAATTCTACCGGCATAATGTTTGTTCGCTTCATTATATCGAATATTTGACCCGTGCATCTTTTTAATTGATAACAACAAAATACTGTAAAGAAAATTCTATGAAGAAATTTTTACTACTCCTTCTTTCGTCGCTTTCAATTCCTCTTATTCAATGCGGGACTACAAGCCAGTTCAAAAATTTTATAACAACTGATAAAGACAAGCTGATGGACGGCAGAAAAGAACTGAGATTTGTTTCATACGATATTCCCAACCTGCATTATATAGAGGATTATTTTCCATTTAAGGCATCAAGCCCATGGCGGCTGCCAACTGAATTCGAAATCCGTGATGGACTGCGAGCAATTAAAATGGATGGCGGAAAAGTTGTAAGAATATATACGCTGCCCGTAAGGAGGAAAGGAGAATCAAAGCATATAATTCGATACATTGAAGGACCCGGAAAGTTTAATGAGAAAGCTTTCAGATCTCTGGATAAAGTTCTTCAAATAGCAAATGAAGAAGGAATCAGATTGATTATTCCTTTCGTCGATAACTGGTGGTGGTGGGGAGGAAGAGCCGAATATGCGGCTTTCAGAGGAAAGACTGCAGACGACTTCTGGACCGATCCGCAGTTGATATCTGATTTTGAAAAGACAATTAAATTCGTACTTAATAGAAAAAATATTTACTCTGGAGTTTTATATAAAGATGATAAAGCTGTGCTCGGCTGGGAAACCGGCAATGAGCTTCAAGCTCCTCTTTCTTGGCAGGATACAATTGCAGCGTTTATAAAAAGTATAGATCATAATCATCTTGTACTGGAAGGAACTCATGCACATGTTTTAACCGAGAAAGAAGTTGACAATCCTAATTTTGATGTTTTGTCCACTCATTGTTACTCTCCTATTAATACTGCTGTTCAAGATATATTAAAAAATAGAGAATTGACAAAGGGTAAGAAACCATACTTTGTCGGTGAATTCGGCTACAGTAATCCGAAGGATGTAAGAACTATTGTCGATACTGTTATTGATAATGATGTTTCAGGAATAATGATATGGAGTATGAGATTCCATGCACGGAGCGGCGGCTTTTACCAGCATGGCGAACGTTATGCAGGCTCGTATAGATTCCCAGGATTTCCATCCGGAAATTATTATCATGAAGAAGATGTAATGAACTTTATGCGTAGAAGCGCATACAGAATAGACGGTCTTCCGGAACCGTTGCTGCCAATACCGGAAGCTCCGAAACTTTTACGGTTAAAAGATGTTTATGATATCTCATGGCAAGGCTCAACAGGAGCTCAGTATTATTCTATTCAAAGAAAAACTTCCGGACAAGATGACTGGCAGATTATTGCAGACAGCGTAAGTGATGCAGATGCGGTCTTTCGACCTTTATTTGATGATACGACAGCAGCGCTTGGTGATAGTTACTTTTATAGAGTAATAGCAAAGAATAGCTCAGGCTCATCGGAGCCGTCTAATGAAGTCGGTCCGGTAAAAGTAAATTATAAAAAGCTGGTGGATGAACTGGCAGATTCAACAAAATTTTTTAAGATGTCCGATAGCTTACGATTTATCGGGAACCAAGATTTATTCAAGGCAAAAGAGGACAATAGCCGCTTAGAAGGCTCTAAAGATGCTTACATTATTTATCAAGTTCCATCGGCAATAGATTCAATTAGAGTTGAATTGTTTTTAACAAACAGCCAGTGCGGACTTGATTTCTTTGCTTCAGATTCATTAAATAATTTACAGCAGGTGGCAGCTAAGATTGAAACTTTTCCGCCTTATAAAAATTTTTACGGTTTCTATACACCGGCGATTTATACTTGTAATGAATTTCCACCAGACAGCAGGTATTTGAAGATAAAATTTAATGATACATCTCAACTTAGCCGGGTGGAAATTATTTATTCAAAGGTCGAAAAACCTGATCCCGATATTGTTACGGTTCAATAGATTTTGGGCAATAAGGACAGTATAAGACAGCTTTTTAGTAATACCACTGTACCTTGTTTAATATAATATTAAGAGCAAGAATGTTTAAATTAACCATTAAGTACTATTTAATTTTTTAAGAATAATTTTTAATCGAAGGATTGCCATGAAACTATTTTTACTTCTTATATTCATGTTTGCCTTTGCCGCTGTTAATTATCCGGCAGATAAATCAAAAATTGATTCAAGATTTATTATTATGCCGTCGCTTTTCTCTGATAACATGGTACTTCAACAGAGAACAAAAGTAACTTTTTGGGGAAAAGCAAATCCTGGTGAACCTGTTACAGTTAACTCAAGCTGGGGTGCATCAGCCAAAACAAAAGTGAAAGATGACAGCGTCTGGATGACGAAGCTGACAACTAAAAATGCAGGCGGACCATATGAAGTGAAAGTAAAAATCGGTGACTCAACTATTGTTTATAAAAATGTAATGCTTGGTGAAGTCTGGGTTTGTTCGGGTCAATCAAATATGGAAATGCCGCTTGAGGGCTGGCCGCCTGAGAACATTGTTAAAAACTCGGCTGAAGAAATTAATGCGGCAAACTATCCGGATATAAGATTATTTACAGTTGCAAGAGCTGTTGCCGGTGAGCCTGAGTTTAATTGTTCCGGCATGTGGAGTGAATGTAATCCGAAAACTGCCGCGAAGTTCAGTGCCGCGGCTTATTTCTTCGGCAGAAAATTATATCAAGAATTAAAAGTTCCGATTGGCTTAATCCATTCAAGCTGGGGCGGAACAAAAATTCAGCCCTGGATCTCGGCAAAGTATCTTTCTACTTTTGATGATTACCAGCAAGTACTAAATAAAATTGCAGCTTCAAAAGGCGAAATAAAAAAACAGCAGGAATGGATTCGAAGCCATCCCGTTATTGACATAAGCAAAAAACCGGACTCGCTGCAATATTTAGATCTTAATTTCGGCGACAGCTTATGTTCGAAGATTAATTTTGATGACAGCCAATGGCATACTATGAGTCTGCCTATTTACTGGGAATCAACTGAGGTTGGCGATTTTGATGGAACGGTTTGGTTCAGAAAGAAAATTGAAATTCCTAAGTCATGGATTAATTCAAATTTAGTTTTAGAATTGGGACCTGTTGATGATATGGACAGATCTTATATTAATGGAGTTTTTGTTGGTGGAATGGAAAAGCCAGGCTTTTGGCAGACTCCAAGAGTTTATAATGTGCCGGGTGAAATTGTTAAAGATTCAGTTTTAACTATTGCTGTAAGAGTCATTGATAACGGAGGCGGAGGCGGCATCTGGGGTAACGGAGTTCCTATGAGAATTCATCCGGCAAATCCTGCTGATAGTACACAAAGTATTTCTCTTGCCGGCGAATGGAAATATCTGCCCGTAGCTGAATTCATTAACAATAAATTTTATGTTTACAAAGTTGACGATCAGGAATTCTTTTTAAGACCTAAGACAGATATTAGCATTGGACCAAACACTCCTACAATGTTGTACAATGGAATGATCGCGCCATTAATTCAGTACACTATCAAAGGTGTAATTTGGTATCAAGGTGAATCCAATTCGGATCACCCGGAAGATTATAATACATACAACAAACTCTTCCCGTTAATGATTAAAAACTGGAGGGCAGATTGGAAAGAAGGAGATTTTCCATTTTATTATGTTCAGATTGCGCCGTGGAGCTACGGAGACAATTCTAAATCGTACGTTATCCGTTGGGCTCAGTGCCAAACGCTTTCAGTTCCTAACACCGGAATGGCGGTTACGCTTGATATCGGAGACTTGAAGACAATCCATCCTGCCGATAAACAAGATGTAGGTCTTAGGCTTGCACTTTGGGCGCTTGCAAAGAATTACCATAAAAAAGTTTTTTACTCTGGACCAATTTATAAATCAATGAAGATTGAAAATGGAAAAATAATCCTTTCATTTAAATACGCAGGCAAAGGATTGGTAATGAAAGATTGGAATGGGCATACAGAATTTATTATTGCCGGAAAAGATAAAAAGTTTGTAAAAGCCGATGTTAAGGTTGACGGAACAAAGCTCATTGTTTATAGCGATGAAGTTAAATATCCGGTTGCTGTAAGATATACCTGGACTAATGCAGTTGTCGGAACTCTATTTAATACTGAAGGTCTTCCGGCATCAACATTTAAAACCGATAACTGGAGTGAATAGAATTTAAATTGCAACTTATGATATCCTGGAGAAATGGAATATTGGAGTTTTGAAATGAATCAACTCCATTTTCCATTTCTCTACTATTCCAAACGGTCCTTAACAAATCTAATCTTTAATTAATTAAATGGTTTTGTTATGAAAAAATTTTCAACCGTTCTACCGATTTTATTTTTGGTTTTATTTTTATCTTCTCAAAAAGATTATACGCAGGGAAAAGAGAAGCCGGCAATAAAGTACCACGAGTGGTGGAATGACAGGTTTCCCGGCGCACCATTAAAATTTAAAGATGCGAAACTGCTTCCGTTAATTATGGTGAAGGGAAACCAGTTTGTAAATACAAACGGTGATACCGTAATATTCCACGGGCTTGCAATTGCGGATCCTGGCAAACTTATAAATGAAGGTCACTGGAGTAAACAGATTTTTGAGAAAGCGAAAACACTTGGTACAATGATTATCCGCATACCTGTGCATCCGGTTTCTTGGAGAGAAATAACTCCCGAAAAATATCTAAAACTGTTAGACCAGGCAGTTGAATGGTGTACGGAGCTTGGAATGTATATCGACATCGACTGGCATTCAATCGGAAATCTCGAAGAAGGATTGTTTCAAGATCCGATGTATGTTACCTCTCTAACAGAGACTTATAACTTCTGGAGAACAATTGCCGAACACTTTCAAGGTATCAACACAATATGCTTTTATGAGTTGTTCAATGAACCGACAGATTACCGGGGAAGGCTGGGAAATGTTTCATGGCACGATTGGAAAAAGATAAATGAAAATTTAATAAAGCTTATCCGTGCATATGATTCCGAAAAAATTCCTTTGGTTGCAGGTTTTGACTGGGCTTATGATTTGACACCATTAAACATGGAACCGATTGATGCCGAAGGAATCGGCTACTCTGTCCATCCTTATCCTCATAAACGAACTCCGCCTTACGAGCCAAAATGGGAGGAAGACTTTGGCTTTGCTGCAAACAAATATCCGGTAGTTGCAACCGAGCTTGGTTTTACAATGCCAGACAGCGCTACCAACTTCACCTACGGTAAAACAATCATGAATTATTTCAAAGAGAAAAAGATGAGCTGGATTTGGTGGTGCTTCGATCCGGAATGGGGACCGACAATGTTTGAATCGTGGAAATCTTACAAACTTACAGACAACGGAATATTTTATAAGGAGGCAGCACAAGGCGAATTTGGTAAATAATGTTTAAAATTGAATAGTTAATAAAAACTTTTTGTAATTTAACCTAAGGAACGATTTGGAACGATTAATTGCTCAGCCTTATAAGCTATTCAATAAGATTCAAAATTACGATTGGGGAACGAAAGATAATGATGCATTCATACCAAAATTTTTAGGTATTAAACCTGAGCATGATGTACCTTACGCCGAGCTTTGGATCGGCGCTCATCCTAAAGCGCCTTCAGAAATTGAAATTGACGGTAAGCGGTTTCCGCTTGATAAAATTATCGCAGAATATCCTTTAGAGTTTTTGGGAGAATACGTCTCTAAAAAGTTTGATAATAAATTTCCTTTTCTGCTAAAAGTTCTTTCGGCAGAAAGAGCGCTTTCAATTCAAACTCATCCAAATAAAGAACAGGCAATAATGCTGCACGCCGCAGATCCGAAAAATTATCCGGATGACAACCATAAGCCTGAGATTGCAATTGCTGTAGATTCTTTAACAGCTATTGCAGGCTTTCGCCCGGTGGATGAAATAATTATGAACTTGCATTCGCTTCCGGAGGTTCAAGATTTTGCCGGCAAAGATAATGTAGAAAAAATATTTAACTCTATTGAAATATCAGAACAGGAAAAATCTATTAAGGAACTTTACAGTGTAATAATGAATAAAGCCAAAGAAACAGAGGAGCTTCAGACCTGCATAAAAAGTATTCAGCAGCGGCTTAAGAATAGAAAAGATTTGTCTCTTGAAGAATCCCAATTTCTAACTCAATTTAGTTTGTTCGGTGCGGATGTCGGGCTGCTTTCATTTTTCTTTTTTAATTTTATTCAGCTTAAGCCTCAACAGGCAATCTTTACTAAAGCCGGAGTTCCGCATGCATACATTAAAGGAAATATAATTGAGTGCATGGCGAACTCCGATAATGTTGTACGTGCAGGTCTTTCAAATAAATTTAAGGATGTAAATACTCTTCTAAAAATTATGAGATATGATTTTGAGGAATATGAAATCATCAACCGTGAAATGAAAGTTGACGATGTAAGTTATAAGACTCCTGCTGAGGAGTTTGAAGTTTCATATTCTAAAAAAAGTAGCGGATACTTTGAAAAGATCAAATCTGATAATAAACCTAAAGTCTATCTTATATCAAACGGTAATCTGAAAATAAGCTGGACAACGGACGGCGGAATAATGTCGCAAAAATTTTCGAAGGGAGAATCGTTCTTTATTCCGGCATTCCTTTTCGACTATGAAATTTCCGTTGAAGATGAAGCTGAATTTTACAGAGTCGAGATATCGTAATGTTTTCGATCATCTCTATAGGTCCCTCGAAATGTCCGGAACTACTCAATGACATTAAATTGCATGGAAGGCTGATGAGTAACCGCGATGATTCCATTATTTCACCAGCTATCGGGACTTATCAAAGTCATCGGAAATAATCTGTATTTTTATGGCATCTTCAGGGATTAAAATATAATAATGAAAATAAGAGGAGTGAATGAATGAAAAATTTTTTACTATTATTTATATTGTTTCTTGCAGGAACTTTTATGGCTCAAGCATCTGGAAGAATAAAAATCCCTTTGAACAAGGATTGGAAATTTTCAAAAGGAGATATTGCAGGCGCATCTGAAATTAATTTTAATGATAAGAATTGGAAAACAGTTTGCCTGCCGCATACTTGGAATAACCTTGATGGGCAGGATGGCGGAACTTATTACCGGGGTCCGGCTTGGTATAGAAAAACATTTAAGATAGATAAAGAATTATCATCTAAAAAGATTTTCATCCGTTTCGGTGCAGCAAATATGATAGCCGACGTTTATGCTAATGGCAAATTCGTCGGCGAGCATAAAGGTGGTTACGCAGCTTTCATTTTTGATTTAACAAAATTTCTGAATTTCGGGAAGGAAAATATAATTGCGGTAAAAGTTGATAATACTTCTTTTCAAGATTCTCCAAAGTTTGAGCTTGCACCTCTTGATGCTGACTTTACAATGGACGGCGGATTGTACAGAAAGGTCAACTTAACAGCCACTAATAAAATCCACATTTCTTTGACTGATTATGCTTCGCCGGGTGTTTTTATAACACAGAAGAAAGTAACTGATGATTTAGCCGAGCTGTCTATTTTAACTAATCTAAAGAATGATTCGCAAAGAGATCAGGCGATTGCAATCAAAACAAAAATTTTTGATGAGAAAGGCAATTTAGTTAAAGAAGCCGGAGGAATTATAAAAATCGGGAAAGGTTCCGAAGAAAATTTCCGGCAGAATATTTTAATGAATAAACCACATCTTTGGAATGGAAAGATTGATCCTTATCTTTATAAAGTCGTCGTTGCAGTATATCTGAATAAAGAATTAATTGATGAAGAAACTCAACCGCTTGGGCTTCGGTATTACAGCGTTGATCCCGATAAAGGATTTTTCTTAAATGGAAAGCCGTACAAACTTTACGGCGTTGCTCTTCATGAAGATAAGAAAGACAAAGGGCGTGCAATAACCAATGCTGACCGCAGACAGGAAATGAAATATATTTTAGATATCGGTGCAACTATGGTTCGCCTTGCACATTACCAGCACGGACAGGAGATGTACCGGCTGTGCGATAAAAATGGAATTGTTGTATGGACTGAGATTCCGGTAGTTAATCATATTGTAGTTTCAAAAGATTTTGCTGATAATTGTAAACAGCAGTTGAAAGAATTAATTCTGCAGAACTATAATCATCCGGCAATATTCTTCTGGGGAATCTTTAACGAGCTTGGAAACGTTAAAGGACCTGATGCTACATCGCTCATCAAAGAGTTAAATGCAATTGCAAAAAAAGAAGACCCGACAAGATTAACTACGGCAGCCGCCAATTTTGATAATATTCCTCCTGCTTTTGTAACTGATGTACTTGGTTTAAATAAATATTTTGGATGGTATAATGGCAAGGTTCAGGATTTAGGACCTTACCTGGATAAATGGCATATGGAACATCCCGATAGAGCAATCGGTTTAAGTGAGTATGGTGCCGGCGGCAGTATATATCAGCACGAAGATTTTTATCCGGATAGAACAAGGCAGTCTGTGCCGGGAAGCCACTGGCATCCTGAGGAATATCAAACTTATTTTCATGAGATAAGTTGGAAGGAAATTGCAGCACGACCGTACATCTGGTTTTCCTCTTTGTGGAATGGATTTGATTTTGCTTCAGATTCAAGAAATGAAGGATATAAGCCAGGTGTAAATGATAAAGGACTTATCACTCAAGACCATGCAGTAAAGAAAGATTCATATTACTGGTACAAAGTAAACTGGAATCCCCAACCGATGGTGTATATAACTGATAAAAGATATACAGAAAGAGATACTTCTGAGATCAATGTAAAAGTTTATTCTAATGCTGATGAAGTTGAACTGTTTGTGAACGGGAAATCTTTAGGTAAAACAAAAAGCAATGACCACCGTTTTATTTGGAACGGCGTGAACTTGAGTGCAGGTTCAAATGATGTAAAAGCTGTTGCAATGATATACGGGAAAGAGTATTTTGATGAATGCTGGTGGAAATATTCCAAGTGAAGTTATTTTGATTATCGCTGTATAACTTTGTGCAGAACTTAGCGCAACTTTGTGAAACCAAAAGCAAAATTCACTCAAAGGCAGCACAAAATTTTAGAAAGTAAAAATTAAATCTAATTCAATGGAGTAATGGATGTATTTAGCAGAAGAGGATAGATACGATAAAATGAAATATAACCGCTGCGGCAGAAGCGGAATTAAATTGCCTGCAATTTCATTGGGATTGTGGCATAACTTCGGCGGAGTTGATGTGTATGAGAATTCCCGAACGATGATGAGGCGTGCTTTTGATCTTGGCATTACTCATTTCGATCTTGCGAATAATTACGGACCGCCGTATGGCTCGGCTGAGGAAACATTTGGTAAAATAATGAAGAAAGATTTTTCCGATTACAGGGATGAATTGATAATTTCAACCAAAGCAGGATATGATATGTGGGCTGGTCCTTACGGTAATTGGGGCTCACGTAAATATTTGATTGCAAGCTTGGACCAAAGCTTGAAACGAATGGGACTTGATTACGTGGATATTTTTTATCATCACCGTCCTGATCCCGAAACTCCGCTTGAAGAAACGATGGGAGCCTTAGCAGATATAGTAAGAAACGGTAAGGCTCTTTATGTTGGAGTTTCAAATTACTCTCCAGAATTAACAGAAAAAGCGGCAAAGACTTTAAAGTCTATGGGAATGCATTTACTGATTCATCAACCGAAGTACAGCATGTTTGAGCGGTGGATTGAAGGCGGCTTAATTAAGGTTATTGGAGAAGAAGGAATCGGCTGCATTGTTTTTTCTCCACTGGCACAAGGACTCTTAACCGATAAATATTTGAATGAAATTCCTGCAAGCTCGCGTGCTGCAAAACCGACAGGATTCTTAAAGCCTGAACAGGTAACTCAGGATATAATTTCAATCGTAAGAAAGCTGAATGAATTGGCTAAAGAGAGAAATCAATCTCTTGCGCAGATGTCACTTGCCTGGGTACTTCGTCATAAAGAAGTAACTTCAGCGTTGATTGGTGCAAGCCGAGTTGAACAAATTGACGATGCGGTAAAAGCGATTGATAATCTTTCTTTCTCTGAAGAAGAGCTCCGAAGGATCGAAGGCATACTTTACAGCAAATAACCATTAAGTATAAAACGAGATAGTTATTCCGGCTCTTTCATGTTTAGATTCTGCAGATTCATGTTCAGATAATAAAATAAGGAAATAACCAGTAACTGGCGTTATGCAATTGTCATGCTGAACTTGTTTCAGCATCTAAAAACAGCTTAAAAATAAAGATTCCGAAACAAGTTCGGAAGGACAAATGAACTATTTTATTCTTTTTGCGTAACTTAAGCAGTAATATTATATTGACATAGAATTGCGGCGCTTGTTGCGAGTTTCAATTGTATCCGCATTGAATAAATTCAAACATCAAGTGGAGATGGATTAAACGTATGCCATGCATGATTCGGAATCAAGCAATATTATTGATCCATCAATATTATTTCAGTAATCCCAAAAAACAAAATGGTAGGTTGATAAAATGAAAAAAATTATTGTACTGCTCTTCTTATTTGCCTCTATCATGACGAATGCACAGACAAGCGAAGTCACGGTGGATGCGACTCATCTTCAATATAAAATTAACAAAGATATTTACGGACAGTTCTCCGAGCATCTCGGTCACTGCATTTACGGCGGTATCTGGGTCGGAACTCATTCTTCAATACCAAATATCGACGGCATAAGGAAAGATGTTGTTGATGCATTAAGAGAAATTAAAGTGCCGATACTAAGATGGCCCGGCGGCTGCTTTGCCGATGAATACCATTGGATGAACGGCATTGGACCGAGAGATAAAAGACCATCCATGATAAATACAAACTGGGGTGGTGTAACCGAGAATAATCATTTTGGAACCAGCGAGTTTCTTGAGTTTTGCAAATTGATTGGAGCCGAGCCTTACTTTACTGGCAACGTAGGAAGCGGTTCAGTGAAAGAGCTTTCCGAATGGGTTGAATATGTTAACTCGGATAATGTAAGTCCGATGACTGAACTCCGAAAGAAATATGGTAGAGATCATTCGTGGGGAGTGAAGTACTGGGGCATCGGAAACGAAAGCTGGGGATGCGGCGGAAACATGACTCCTGAATATTATTCCGATCTGGTTAGAAGATACGGAACTTTCATGAAGAACTACGGCAAGAATAAAATTTTCAAAATTGCTGTAGGACCAGGAAGCGATGATTACAATTGGACTAAAGTTGTTATGAAAGAAGCCGGAAGCTATATCGATGGTTTGTCACTTCACTATTACGCTTTTGGCGATGGTAAGCCCGCCGCCGATTTTACCGAGAGGGGCTGGTTCGACATCATGAAAAAATCTTTAATGATGGAAACGCTGATCGATAAGAATGAAGAGATAATGGATAAATACGATCCCGGTAAGCGTGTTGCACTTTGCGTTGATGAGTGGGGTAACTGGTTCGGCGTAGAACCCGGAACGAATCCGGCTTTTCTTTACCAACAGAATACAATGAGAGATGCAATAACTGCGGCTGCAAACCTCAATATTTTTAATAACCATTGCGACCGTGTAAGAATGGCAAACATAGCCCAGATGGTGAATGTCCTTCAAGCAATGATTTTGACTAAAGGAGATAAGATGGTTCTTACTCCGACTTATTATGTCTTTGATTTATACAAAGTTCATCAGAATGCGATGTGGATTCCAACCAAAGTAAAATCATCCGAATATACTTTTGAAGGGAAGAATCTGCCTGCAATAAATTGTTCCGCTTCGCTGGACTCAACCGGTAAGATGCACATCTCGCTTTGCAATATTGATCCTGACAAAGTGGAAAAAGTATCTTGCGATCTTGTGAAATTTAAAGCTGATGAAGTAAAAGGAGAAATTCTTACCTCGAGCAAGATGAACGCGGATAATACTTTTGAAAATCCTAATGAAGTAAAGCCGGAAAGTTTTTCGGATTTCAAACTGGCAGATAATAAAGTTGATGTTAACATGCCGCCGATGTCGGTAGTTGTTCTTACTGTAACCGGTACGCATGAGCTTCCGCCACCGATTGAATTGAAAAATCCAAAGCATGGACTTCAATATAAATATTACGAAGGACAATGGAGAAGTCTGCCGAACTTTGATCTGCTTACTCCTAAAAGCGAAGGAGTAATAGATCAAATAAAAATCCCGGAGAAAAATTCCGAAGAGAATTTCGGTGTTCAGTATAACGGTTATATAAATATTCCCAAGAACGGCGTTTATACTTTCTTTACAAATTCTGATGATGGTTCAAGCTTGTACGTTGATGATCAGATGATTGTAAGCAATGACGGTCAGCATGCACCGGAAGAACGTTCTGGTACAATTGAACTGACAGCCGGATTCCATAAAATTAGAGTGTGGTTCTTTCAGGGCGGAGGCGGAATGGCGCTTGATGCAAGCATTGAAGGTCCGGGCGTGGCAAAACAAGTTATTCCGGTTGACATGCTTTATTACGAAAGTAAATAAATCTCTTTATAAAGCCATTGGAGGAAATTTAGAATGAAAAAATTTGCTGTGGTTGTATTGTTTGCCTTAATACTTTTCTTTTTTGATTTTACATTATCCTTCGGAGGAACGTACAACATAAAAGAATTCGGAGCTGTTGCTGATGGAAAAACTGTAAACACAACTGCGATTCAGAATACAATAAATAAATGCAGGGATGCAGGAGGCGGTGTTGTATTGGTTCCCCAGGGAGTATTTATTTCGGGCACAATACAATTGTTCAGCAATGTCAATCTTCATCTTGAAAGCGGTGCTGTTTTAAAAGGCAGCAATAAACTTGCAGATTATTATCTTAACGGAAAGAAAGTCGGATTAATATATACGGAAAATTCCACAAACGTTTTTATTACCGGTCATGGAAATATAGACGGCAGCGGTGATGCATTTATGAATACACATAAATCAAAAGTATTTGATACCGTAAGCACTCAATATACTCGGCAGAAAAAACATTTTAGAGAAGTATTAAGTGGATTAGGTGATGGTCCGTTTGTTCCGTTGGATAGACCTTTTCAGATGATAATCTTTTCTGATTGTAATAATGTAACAGTTCAGAATGTTTTAATTTCCAATTCGCCGTTCTGGACGCTTCATTTTGCGGACTGCAACGGCGTTATTGTTTCAGCTGTTCGAGTGCAGAATGATCTTATGGTGCCCAACAATGACGGGATGGATTTTACTTCTTGCAGCAATGTGCAGGTTTCTAACTGCGACATCCGTACCGGTGATGATGCTTTGGTTTTTACTGGTTATGCCTACCATTTTGATTTGCCTGGTTATAAAAATTTGAAACACGATTCGAAAAATATAACAGTTACAAACTGCTACCTTGTTTCGCGATCAAGTGCAATCCGCATCGGGGGGTGGGATCAAAACAATATGATAAATTATGCTTTCTCGAACATCGTAGTTACAAACTCGAACCGTGGTATAAATCTTTGCGTACGGGATCAAGGTTCAATTAAAGATATGACTTTTTCCAATTTTATAATTCACACACATCTTTTCACCGGTGATTGGTGGGGGAACGGCGAGCCGGTTCATATTTCAGTAATCAGAGGAAAAGAAAAAGTAACACTTGGTAAAATTAGTAACGTCAAGTTCAGTCATATTATTGCAACCGGTGAAGACGGATTCCTTTTATACAGCAGCGATGAAAGCACAATCGAAAATATTTCATTTAATGATGTACAGTTTAAATTAAATGAAAGTCCGCTTGAAGCTGTCTGCGGCGGTAATTTTGATCTTCGTCCTGCTATTGATCCGAAGAAGCAAATGTTCGAGCATGACATACCGGCATTTTATGCTGAGAATGTTAAGAACATACAGCTTCGTGATTTCGATATAAAATGGAGCGATGTAAAAGAAAATTACTTTACCAACGGAATTGAATTTAATAAGTTTAAAAACATTTCAATTGAAAATTGTCTTGCCGATCCTGCTCATAATGATAAAAACTCTTCATCAATTTATCTGTGTGATGGAAACGGTTATAGAATTATGAATTCACGAGCTTCTCACTCAAATAAAAAACTTCTTTTGAAGAAAAATGTTATTCCATAAATAATTGTTTGCCTTATTAAATCGCTAGTACGATAATAAATAATAGAAAATGTTGCTCCAGAATTATACTTTATTTAGCAATAATTGATGAATTAACCTATTATCTTAATTATAATTTTTATCAATTAAATAAAATGAAAATGTGTAGTATATCTTATAAGTTTTCTTTTATCAATTGAATTATTATATTGTTCCTAAACCTTCTGCTGGCATTATTTCTGAATAATTTATTTACAAATTATTAATGGAATAGATACCATGTTTAATTTCATGAAAATAGAAATTAAGAGTTTGCCGAAAAGTTGGTTACCCTTCCGCACAGCATATTTAAAATTACAATCTCCAGTTTGTTTCGTTTCCACTTTAGTATGGCTTTGAAATAATTGTAAATAATAAATAATCAAATTTCAAAGGAGGAAAATTGAGGAATTTATTACTGCATAAAGTGTTCGAAGATTTGATTCTTGTAGGCGATATATTGCTGAAATATTTTTAACATTTTATACAGCCGGTCCAGACAGAATTATAAATCCGGCTGCAGAAAAGACAAGCGCCTGGCTCATAAAAAAACTTGTCTTTAAAAGATGTGGGAAACATGAAGATGCAATTGCTTACAAAAGGCGATAAGATTGCTTCCGGTATTTTTGCTGGTGCAATTATCAGTTTTATCCGACGGAATTTTATATCCGTTGATAAATGGGCTCTCATCTGTTCTGTAAATGAAGCCCTTTTAATTGATGCAATTAAAAAATCCGCTTCCGGGGAATACTATTTCCTGATAGATAAAATGGCTCATCCAGCTAGCCTTCTAAATTATATCCCCATACTAAGTCAAGAGAAAAATCCACTTTTAAAATTTAATCTTAATTCGATTTTGAAGGAGAGAGTATATGAATTACATCTTTACAAAAATTGATAGACAATTGATATTGTTTGTCGTTGCATTTTTCCTGGCTGCTGTGCAAGTTGTTACAGCTGCAGGCACGGGAGCGATTAAAGGAAAAATTGCAGACAAAGAAACAAAAGAAGCCTTGATTGGTGCAAATATAATTGTAAAAGGAACAAGCCTTGGTGCCGCAACTGATTTTGAGGGAAAATATATTCTTAAAAATATTCCGGCGGGAAAAGTAGATCTGGTTGTATCTTACATTGGATATTCTTCGACTACAATTTCGGTGACGGTTTCGGAAAATGAAACACTCGAACAGAATATTTTTCTTGAACCTCAATCATTAACAGGACAAACCGTGGTTATTACCGCTCAGGCTGAAGGGCAGCTTTCGGCTATTAACCAACAGTTATCTTCCAATACTATTGAGAATGTAGTATCGAAAGCTCGTATAAAAGAATTACCGGATGTAAACGCAGCCGAATCAATCGGACGTTTACCCGGTGTATCAATTCAAAGATACGGCGGTGAAGCAACAAAAGTTGAGATTAGAGGTTTGGATCCAAAATACAGCCTTATCTCAGTAAATGGGGTTGAGCTGCCCGCAACAGGAAGCCAGGATAGAAGCGTCGATCTTTCTCTTATCTCTTCGAATATGCTTGATGGAATTGTTCTGAAAAAAGTAGTAACTCCCGATATGGATGCAGATGTTTTGGGTGGAACGGTAGATTTAAAACTTAAAGAAGCACCTTCCGGATTTAATTTGAATGCGTCACTTCAAGGCGGTTATAATGAACTTCAAAAATATTACAACAACTATAACTTCACTGTTAGTGCAAGCAATAGATATTTAAATGAAAAGCTGGGTATAATAATTAATGCCAATGTTGATAATTACGACCGGAGTGCAGATAAATTTCAGGATACCTGGAACCGTTGGACTGAAGCAACAATAGTTACTGGCTTTTTAAATTTAAGGGAAGAAAAAGTAAATCGGAAAAGGGCAGGTGCAAGCTTACTGTTGGATTATGTAATACCTAACGGCAAGATAACAGCTAACGGATTTTTTAATCAATTAAATTCTGATAATGAATTTCATATCAATCAGATTTTTACTCCGTCAGCAGCATACAGTACAAACCGTCATTATTATCAATTGGAACAGCAAAAAACCACTACAAATGTATATACAAGTTCTTTAGCCATTACACAAGATTTCGGATGGATTCGTTACGATGCTAATGTAAGCCGGACAGGAACAGCAACTAACGATCCTAATCATCGTGTCTGGCAATTCGGTCAAGAATCTCAAGCATTGAACGCAGACTTGTATTATCCTACAATGTCTCCTCAAAATATTGCTGCCAGCACGAATGACAGTCTTCAAATAACCTGGATGGCTTATATGTACCGCTACGGTACAAGGCTTATTGAAAACACCACAGCAGCAAGATTAAACTTTGAAATACCTTTTAGCTTCACTGAACAATTAAGCGGAAAAATAAAAACCGGTGCAAAGTTAAGATGGATAGACAGGAGCAATGATCAAAGCCAATATGGTTACGGTGGTTTGCAGTATGGCAACGGCGGTAATGCACTAAATGTTGTCTTCACATATCTTAATCAGGTTTATCCTAGCTGGAATATTGATTCTGTTATTAAGCAGGATGGCGGTTTGTCAATCACTCCTTTCCTTACTAATTATTCTAGATCTAATTTTTTAAATGGTGACTATCCAATCGGATTAATACCAAATCAACCCATGATGAATCAGATGATGGATGCATTAATTGCTGCCCCGGCGGATAAAAGATTGTGGCTTCCATATTCAATTGGGAATTATGGAAGCGACTATTCTGGTTTCGAGCGGTATGAAGCTGGTTACCTGATGGGTGAATTCAATTTTGGAACAATGGCAACTTTAATTCCGGGTGTTAGATGGGAAGGAGAGTTCACCAGTTATAACGGACAGAGATATCAGCAAGTTCAATCTGGTCAAGCACCGGAACAGCCGCCTGCAGGATTTGTAAATCTGAATAAAATTAGAAATAATGCTTTTTGGCTGCCAATGGTAAACTTGATTGTCAAACCGATAAATTGGCTTCAGGTTAAGTTGGCAAGAACAGAAACTCTTGCACGCCCACAATTTTTGGAATACGCTCCCATATCTTATCTGAGCGGTGATAACAGTTATATGCAGGCAGCTAATTATTCTTTGAGACCAGCCCAATCCACAAACTATGATGTCGCAGTTTCAGTTTTTAATAACGAGATAGGACTTTTTTCAGCAAGTGGATTTTACAAGAATGTAAAAGATCTAATATTTTTTGCTACCTTCCCGCTTAAAGGCGGAATTAAGCCCGATCCTAATTTAGAGATTCCTGTAAGCTGGTATCAAAGCTCTGCACCAACTGTTAATACCTATATGAACAATCCTAATCCGGCTTATTACTATGGTTTTGAATTGGAGTGGCAGACTCATTTTTGGTATTTGCCATCCGTGTTAAGCGGACTTGTACTTAACGTAAATTACACACACATCTATTCCGAAATGATGCTGCAATACGATAGTCTGGTAATTAAGACTGTTGGTACACGCCGTCAATATTCCTTAGCTTCTAAAGAAGTTAAAACTCGTATGCCTGATCAACCGGCGCATATTTTTAATATTACGATTGGATACGACCTTGGAGGATTCTCAGCACGCCTCTCATACTTATATCAGACTGATAAGCTTACTTCAATTGGTTATGAAGGCGTTATACCTAGCACTAGGTTCAGCACTTATACAGGCTCTTATGGAAGATGGGATTTATCATTGCAGCAGAAGTTGTTTGAACATCTGCAGGTCTTCGCAAACTTTAATAATCTCAATAGCAGACCTGATAACAGCTATGTGGGATCGGAATTGAATAACCCGAGTTATATAGAATATTATGGATTTACCATGGATGTTGGTTTTAGATACAATTTTTAATTGAGCGGAAAATTTATTCTTAAATATGGATATGATTCTCTAATGAGTACTATATCATTAATTAACAATCAACTATAAATTAATCTGGAGGATTAGTTATGAAGTTCAAATACTTTTTCATTTTGACTGCCCTTATTGCTATTATGAGCTTCGGATTCACTTCGAGGCTATTGGCTCAAGCAACTGATACTCTTGTTGTACATTGGGACGATGGACAAGGCAATGTAGTACAGGATGCCTTGTACAACGTAGTAATGGGAGATACAGTTGCAGGCGGTGCTCGTGCAAACCTGAATCGTGTTTACAAATTGCTGAAAGGGGGATATTACTGGGACAACAAAACCATAGTAAACAATGGCTGGGCGCTGCGTATTGTAGGCGAAGAACCAGGTACTGCACATGCCGACCATCCGGCAGTAATACAAATGGTAGTAGATGCAAATACCGGTGCCGGTCCCGGAAAAATGTTTCAAGTTTCGGGAGATCTGACTCTTGCCAATCTTTACATAATAGGATCAGATGATTTGGGAGTTCAGACTTATTATCAGCCTATAGAATTTGAGGCAAACAACCTGCACGTTTATGTGAACAAGTGCATCTTCGAGCGTTCAAATTTCTCTATGCTTGCATGGCAGGGCGGTGCTAATAACGATGTGTATATTACAAACTGTACGTTCCGTAATTTACTTGAAAGACCATCAACACAGCAATGGGCTGGAAGAGGTATTTCAATGTGGGCTGATCAAGATACAGTTGTAATTGAGAACAACACTTTCTTTAATGTTAACTTTGCAGCTATTCAAATCGAAAACGGCGCTGCTAAGTATTACCGTTTCAACCATAATACTTTGGTAAATATCGGAAGAAGCTTGCACTCAACATCCGGCAGTTGGTGGAGAGAGGGTTACTTCACGAACTTACTTCTTGTCAACGTATTCTGGCATGGCGAAGGCTTATGCGACTACGGACCTACATTTGCCCCCGGCAGGGATCCGAGAGCTTTCACTACCGGACAGTTTGCGATAAATACCATGCCGTCTAAATATGGAACTGATGTAGGCAGGCGTATTCTTTTTGCAAATGCTGCTGCTTTCCTTGACCCGTTCCTTAAACAAAAATATGGCGATACAGTTCGTGTTCAGCCATACATAAATGCGGTAACAGATTCATTCTTTACTGCATTTAGTCCTCTAAAGGGAGGTCAAATGGTTATTAAGGATACTGCATGGTTAAGCGCTTATCCTAATTTCACAATGAATCCGGATGATCAAAAACAAATTACCGCAATGTATAATCATATTACTGCTTCTCGAGGATATCAGTATTATTCTACCGGAGTGCGACCGCCTGAATATTTCTATGATCTTGAAATCGATGGAGCTACGGGAGATACTTTGTGGACAGAACCATCATGGCCGCTGCCGGAAAACTTTACTTATACCGACCAAAATTTGTTAACTGCTGGTACCGACGGCTTACCGCTCGGAGATCTCAATTGGTTCCCGACACAAAAATCTACTTTTGAAAACAACAAGGCTCAATACATTAAACAGATTGAGGACATGCCTGGCGGTAGAATTGTCGAATCACCAATATGGCAGGATCAAGCTGAAAATGGTACTTTAACAAGCGGTGCGGAAATTGTTCCTTTTACTGGATCATGCTGGTATACAACAGCCGGTGGTGGTAAAATCTCCTGGACGTTTAATGCAGCCACAGCTGGTGATGTTGATATGGAAATAACTGGGAACTTAAATACAGCCGGTAATAATGTTGGGGCAGATATATTGCTTAATGGTGGTACATTGACCGATATACTCGGATGGGGACAGTTTGTATTTTGGAGCGGTCCTGAACAACCCACAAATAAATGGTCAGGTTTTGGTGATGGTCAATGGCATACAGTAAAATACACAAAAACAGATCTCGGCTCTAACAGTGTTCCTCTTACTTTAAAAGCCGGTGCAAATACTCTTTCGTTTGGATATAACTGGAATCCTATAAGTGTGAAAGAAATTAAATTTTATCAAGCAGGAACCTCTACGGTAGTTGCCGATCTTATACCGCCTGATGCTGTTAACGAAGGCTGTACTCCGGCAGGTGAAGGTACATGGGTTCCTCAAGGATTCAAGTACGTTAAACTTGGCAATAATGGAATTGCTACATTTAATGTAGATTTTAATAGTCCAGGAAATTATATAGCCCGAATTTTCTATCAGAATACAAATGGTGCTCAAACTGGAAATGTATATCTAGATGGTTCTGCTGTTGCTTCTTTATCATATAAGAGCAATACCGACTCAACTGGCTTGGATATGGTTTCACCTTTGTTCAATGTTGCTTCTGCCGGTACACATACGATTGGTATTTCGGGAAATAATATTAATGCAGACTGGCTGCAGATCGTTCAAAGGACAGTCTCTGCTGTGCGCAATGGCGGTCAGCATCCCAATGGTTATAACCTGGCTCAGAATTATCCTAATCCGTTCAACCCAACAACTCAAATTAATTTCACTCTTGCAAAGACTTCAAATGTGAAATTAATAGTCTACAACATTCTAGGTCAACAGGTTACAACTCTGATCAATAGCAGAATAATGAGTGCAGGCGAACATTCAATTCAGTTCGATGCACACTCTCTTGCTTCTGGTGTGTATTTCTACAGATTGGAAGCCGGTGATTTTACTATGGTTAAGAAGATGATGCTGCTCAAATAACAACCAAATATTTTTGGCTTAGTTATAATGACCGGCTGTAAATAAAAATACAGCCGGTTATTTTTTTATAATATAAAAGAAGCTGGATGCTGGTGGATGGCTGATAGACAACTGAAAATATAAAACGCCTGTAGATATTGTGCTATTAGAAAAAATAAACTTAATCTTTTTAGAATGAATGACATAGAAATCTCAATATTCTTATTCAAGTGTTTATTAAAAAATCATTGATTAAATATTGAATGAATTGAGGAGAATTATTATGAAAAATTCAAACTCTGAAATTTCAAATAGAATAATTTTCATCATCTTAATCATTTTTTCCTTTGTTATTATTGCTGTAAACAAAGGCTTAGATGAAATGCCATCTCCTTATGAAATGAATAAGGAAAGTATTATAGCTGAATTGAAAGTTGCATTGAAAAGTGAATTCGATTTGTTCTATCCTTTAAGTATTGATACTGTCGACGGCGGCTACTTCAGCGATATAAATTATAAATGGCAGCTTCAAGGCAAACAGAATAAAATGATAGTCACTCAAGCACGTCATGTCTGGTCAAATGCAAATGCTTCAATGTACTACAAGAAGAAAGAGCCATTCTTCAAATATGCAAAGCACGGGTTCGAGTTTCTGAAAAATAAAATGTGGGACAAAAAATACGGCGGCTTCTTTGATCTTGTTGACCGTGAAGGCAAACCTATAAGTACTGACGGAAAAATTATGAAATACGCTTACGGCAATGCATTTGCCATTTACGGATTAGCAGCTTATTATCAGGCATTCGGCGATACTGCTGCTCTTCATCTTGCACAAAAAACTTTTTACTGGATGGAAAGGCATAGCTACGATCCCAAATACGGCGGATACTTCCAGTTTATGAAGAGAAACGGAACTCCGTATAAAAACGGTTTCATAGGCACTCCGCCTAAAGATCAAAACTCAATGATACATATTCTGGAAGCTTTCACTCAGCTTTATAAAGTATGGCATAATAACTTGGTAAAGGAAAGACTCAGTTCATTATTTTATCTGATTAGGGATACCGTAATTGGAAGTAAACCGTATCTGACCTTATTCATGCAGCGGGACTGTACACCTCTTTCCTTTCGCGATTCAAGCAGGGAAGTTTGGAAAAAACACATCGAGCTTGATAAAATTTCTTACGGGCATAATGTTGAAACTGCTTACCTGCTCCTTGAAGCTTCGGATGCATTAGGCATTAAAGACGATACCAAAACAATTCAGGTAGGTAAAGCAATGGATGATTTTGCATTGGCTCATGGCTGGGATAATGTACATGGAGGTATCTACGATGGAGGTTATCAATTTAAAGGAGAAGACAGCGTTAAGGTTGTTCAAACTACTAAGCAATGGTGGAACCAGATTGAAGCGCTTAATTCATTTCTCATGATGTCGCAGATTTTTCCGCATGATAAGCACAACTACTATGATAAATTCTGCCGCCAATGGCAGTACATTAAAGAATATCTTATCGATCATAAATACGGCGGCTGGTACTGGAACAGCATCGATACCGATCCGCAAGCAAGGTACATGCCTAAGGCTACCATCTGGAAATGTAATTACCATACCACAAGAGGATTAATAAATTGTATCCGTAGACTTGAAAGCGAAAGATAATTTTGCCATGTTACTAAGGGGGTAAATTATTTTTTATGAATTTGTTGCCGCTCCGCTGTGAGGCGGCAATAAAATAATAAATTGGGGATATATCAAAAAATAAATTCGAAGTGTAATTAATTAAAAATGAACCTTACTAATGACGGTAGTAATAATGACAGAGATTTAGTTGAAGCCGTAATGCAAAACAATGCCGGGGCTTTTAAGGTTCTGTACTATAAATATTTCAAGCCTCTTATCCGCTTTGCATGGTACCGACTTCATTCTGTTGATGTTTCCCGCGATTTAGTACAAGAAGTATTTTTTAGAGTGTGGATGAAAAGAGAAAATCTAAATCCGGACAAATCATTTAAAGCCTACCTTTATAAATCCCTTAACAATCTTATCATCAATTATCGTAAGCTAAAATCAACCGGAACAGTTTCGCTGGAAGATGAAAGTCTCCGGAAAAGAAAATATGAGGAAGAAAAAATTGATATTGAGATTGACACCCTTAATGCTCTTGAAAAGCTGCCTGAAAAATTGAAAACCGTCTTCATCCTTAGCCGAACCGAAGGCTACAAATATTCCGAGATAGCTGAGATTTGCGGCATCTCTGTAAAAGCCGTTGAGAAGAGGATGACGAAAGCGTTTACACTTTTAAAAAAATATTTAACTTAATAACTGAAGTTACGCAAAATGAATAAAATGATCCATTTGTCATTCCGAACTTGTTTCGGAATCTTTATTTTTAAGCTGTTTTTAGATGCTGAAACAAGTTCAGCATGACAATTGCGTAACTTCAGTTAATAATATTTTTACGTATCAACTAAGAAGCTTCTACTGATTAACTTACGTTATGCACAATTAAGGATCTAATTTACTTTGTCATTCCGAACTTGATTCGGAATCTCATTTCCCGACATTTTTGGGATGCTGAATCAAGTTCAGCATGACATGTGCGTAACGTGTGTTATTAAGTAATGACATGTAGGACACCCAACGTCTCCAATACGTTGGGTGTCTTATTCCTTCAACATCACTGTGAAAAAAATTTATAAAGATTTAAGTAATGGTATAGGAGCATATTTCCCTTATACCCTTATACCTTTATACCCTATAACCAACACAACGTGTTTATTAAACTTTTTTATTAATATTCTTGACAATTTTTCGTTTCTTTTTTAATTTTTGAACGACTTAAATGGGTTAAAGGCAAAAACTCTTCTAGTTTTTCCGCAAAAGTCTGTTCCGTTTTTCTAAGGGCAATTAATTCAATCTATTTCAGTAACAAATTATAGGAGAATTAAAATGACTCTGCCAGTTCGTAAGTTCAAGTACCCGGACGTTGTATGTCTCGATACATCCGATACAATGGTCGACAACGCTGTCGATAACTACCAGGTCATTGTTGAAAAGAGACCTGCTCTTAAAGATCCCTTCCTTCCCGGTATCAAATCTCAAATTCAAACTGCTTATTCAAAATATCTGGGAATTGATAATGCTAAGGAATTGCGTAATGCTACCGCAGCAGTTCATACATTGCAATCACAGTCTCTTCAATCGATTAGTGATTTTAAAGCTGATATTGAATTCATATACAGCAGCGATATTGCTAAAAGAAACGAAATACTGACAACCCTCGGCATTAAAAGCTTGTACCGTTCAGTTTCATACGGCAATCAAGAAGCACTTGTTGAACTGTTGAATAAATTTAGTGCCAACATGACCCCCGAACTTGAAGCAGAAGTTACCGCAAATGGTGCAAAGGCTGACAATATTACGACTATAAAGAACAACGCTGTGCCTTTTCAGCTTGCAAACAAAACCCAAGAACAAGCCAAAGGCAAAAGGCAGGTAAATACCGCCGAAGGCATAAATGCCTTAAACGATATTTATACAAAAGTAACCAGTTTCGGCAAGCTTGTTAGAAAAGATTTTAAAGACAATCCCGCAATGCAAAAGTTATTTACATTTTCTGTTATAGCCAAAGCCATAATGAATAACCGAAATAATAGCGGCACAAACAATAATCCGCCGGATAACCCAACCCCGCCTGCAAACTAAAAAAATTTTCCATTCATCGTAATTAATCGTAGCACAGATTAGTAATCTGTGCTACGGATTGTATTTCATAATATCTTTTACTTTCCAAAAAATACACAGCACCTACCACTTATGTTAATCAAATTATAAACCATTCCGCCAAAAGACGGACATTTAAAACGGTTAGTAAATGCTTTGTTTTTTTTTGTTAAGGGGCTGTCCCAAAAGTAGAATAGAAGTCATTGCGAGGAGTGAAACGACGAAGCAATCTTTTGTTTATAATTCAAAATTCAGATCACTTCGCTTCACTCGTGATGACAAAATTACTTTTTGGACAGCCCACTAATGAAAGCTCAAAATCGAATTAGAAACTGTCTCAACAGTTTTCTTTATTGTCTTTTCTAATTCACACAACGGTTTAGTACCTATATTGAATTAAAACTTATAAACTTACGTTACGCACAATTAAGGATCTAATTTACTTTGTCATTCCGAACTTGATTCGGAATCTCAATTTTCAGCACTTTGGGGATGCTGAATCAAGTTCAGAATGACATGTGCGTAACATGAATTACTCAATAAGATATTGACAGACTCAGATTCAGAACAATTTAGTTAGCCTCTAAAATTTTATATCCTCTTTTCTTATATTTATTATAAAAGAAACTTTTTCTACTTATGGAATACACCGAGGCCATAGAAACTTTAACTGATATATCAGAAATAACTGATAAAAATCTTTCTGAAAAAAATAATTCTTTACAGAAAAGGAAATTTTCTCAGTATTTCACTCCTGCTGGAATAGCCGCTTTTATGGTTTCACTCTTTACTATTTCGCAAAAAAATGAAAGTATAAAAATTTTGGATCCTGGGGCTGGGGCAGGGATACTTAGCACTGCTCTCCTTGATAAAATTTTAGAAAAAAATAATAATCTAAAAAACATTGAGGTTACTGCCGTTGAAATCGATTACTCCTTACATAAGCACATAGAAGATTCTTATGAAAACTGCAATCTGAAATGTATCAATGCCGGGATTAAATTATCATATAAAATTGTCCATGAAAATTTTATTAATTATGCATACAACGAAATAACTAATTCATCTAATGATGATTTTTTCTATTCACGGGGGAAAGAAAAACAACTTTTTGATTTAATCATTCTAAATCCGCCCTACAAAAAAATAGATAGCTCATCAGATACAAGGAAATTATTAAACAAGCTTGGTCTTGAAACGACCAACCTTTATACAGCTTTCCTTTTCCTTTCGTTAAACTTTCTAAAAGAAGATGGACAAATAGTCGCAATTACACCAAGAAGCTTCTGCAACGGAACCTATTTTAGAAAATTTAGAGAAATATTTTTCAGCAAGCTTTTCTTTCATCGGATTCATATATACAATCATAGGAACAAAGCATTCAGTAAAGATGATGTTCTGCAAGAAAATATAATTTATTTAGTATCTCCAGTAAAGCCTCAAAACAACGAAGTACTTATTACAACAAGTGACTCACCGGAAGACGAAATATTCAAGACACAAACTGTCAATCATGATTTCATTATTCATCCTGATGATAAAGATAAGGTTATTCATATAATTACAGATGACTACTCACTCAAAATTATTGATAGAATTTCTTCTCTTAAACTAAAATTAAGCGACATCGGCGTTAACGTATCAACAGGCAAAATAGTGGACTTTAGAATAAAGCCTAACTTAGCAGATAGTAATAACTACAATATTGCACCTCTTTTTTATCCGTTTCATTTTTTTAATGGTAAAATAGAATGGCCTGTAAATTCCAGTAAAAAAAAGGAAGCTGTATTTATAACTCCCAGAACAGAAAGTGATTTAATTAAATCCGGCTACTATGTCTTTTGCAAAAGATTCAGTTCAAAAGAAGAAAAGAAAAGAATCACAGCAGTGCTTTTTGATCATACAAAATTTAATTGCGAACTGATTGGAGTTGAAAATCATTTAAACTACTTTCATATCAACAACAATCCTCTTTCTAAAAGCTTAGCTTTGGGACTAACAATCTATTTAAATTCGACACTTGTTGATCAGTACTTTAGGCTGTTCAACGGGCATACTCAAGTAAATGCAGACGATTTAAGATTTTTATATTATCCAACAATAGAACAATTAAACTCAATTGGTAAATATTTTACAGATGAACTTCCCAGTCAGGAAGAAATCGATTCAATAATAGAAAGGGAGTTATTTAATATGGCAAAAGATACTAATCCTGCTTTAATCAACACAAAAATTTCAGACGCTCTTTCAATATTAAAATTTCTTGGGCTTCCAAGAGATCAGCAGAATGAAAGATCTGCATTGACTTTACTTGCATTATTAAGCTTAAAACCTAATCAAAAATGGAATGAATGCAAAGCACCTTTAATAGGAATCACTCCAATGATGGAGTTTATGGAAACCCATTATGGAAAAAAGTATGCACCTAACACTCGTGAAACTGTAAGACGGCAAACTGTTCATCAATTTGTTCAAGCCGGATTAATCGTTCCTAACCCTGATAAATCCCGCTCTACTAACAGTCCTCATTTTGTATATCAAATAGAAACAAATACCTTGACCTTAATTAAATCTTTTAAAACTAGAGAGTGGACGAGTTTGTTGAATAAATATCTTTCCGGTGTAAAGTCTCTGTCAGCAAAATATGCACAAGAACGTGATATGGAAAAAATTCCTTTAAGAGTATCTGATAATGTAGAAATTAATCTTTCAAAAGGCTTACATAATATTTTAATAGATAAGATTATAAAAGAATTTTGTCCCTATTATACACCTAATGCAAAACTTATTTATGTCGGTGACACACAAAAGAAATGGGCTTACTTTGATAAAGTTGAATTAGAAAAGATTGGAGTTACCATAGAAGATTTGCATGGAAAGATGCCCGATGTAATAGTTTATTTCACACAAAAAAGGTGGCTAGTTTTAGTAGAAGCAGTTACAAGTCATGGTCCGATTGATCCTAAAAGAAAAATAGAACTTGAAAAACTCTTTTCAAAAAGCAAAGCTGGATTAGTTTTTATAAGTGCTTTCCTAGATAGAAAATCCTCTTTTAGTTTCATCAATAAGATTGCCTGGGAAACAGATATTTGGATTGCTGAAAATCCTACGCACCTTATTCACATGAACGGTAAAAGGTTTCTGGGACCGTATACGAAACCATAAAAAGAAATTGACATAAATTAAAAGGTCTATTTAACGTGAAGAAATTTATTTACGATCTCTACAACTTAATCGATCATGAAATAAAAATTATAGAAGGCAACATCAAATAAATAACCATAGCACACCTACGGAGCGCTGATTATTCTTTTTATTTTATTTTTTCTACAATCATTTCGCTCCGCCGGAGAGAAATCAATCTTAATGGTAACTCCGTTAAGGGTTCAATGTTTGCAGAATCTCATCCCTCACAGGCAAAAACCCCATCAATACCATCAAAAAGCTTTGCTGTCAAAAAAGGGAAATAAAATATTGTTAGAGTAATTTCTTCTTCTAACCCGGAAACCGCAGCCGCTCACACGGAAGCTTTAGCTGCAAAGTGGGAAGGTGTTCCCACACACACGGAAATCTTATCTGCGATTGCGGAAGCTTCAGCTACAAATGTGGAAAGTGATGCTGCACATACGGAAACTCCAGCTACAGATGCGGAAGCTTTAACTGCAATGAGAGTTACTCTAACTGCAGATATGGAAAGTGATACCACACACACGGAAACTTTAGCTACAGACACGGAAGCTTCAACAGCAAAGAGAGTAGCAGAACCAGTAAACAGGTAAGTCCGTTCCTGATCTCTGATTTTCCGATTTCCGACTGCCGATCTTCGTCTTCTGACTTCCGAACACTGCCCTCTGCCCTCTGATAAGATGGCATCCTTAAATTAAAATCTTCCATCTAAGTTTCTAACTCCGGTAGGGTATTTCCCGGTTCAACTGTATTATACAGTTAGAGGCTAATAAAAAGGAAATAACATGAACAAAAACCAGCTCTATGATATTTGTATAAAATCTATTACCGGAGATATTGAAGAATCCGAAAAAAAATTGTTGAATTCATGGCTCAATGAATCCGAAGCCAATCGAAAAGAATTTAATAAGCTGGAAACTATCTGGAAATCAACATTACCAAATAACCTTCCTGAATTTCCGTCAGTTGATTCCGAATGGATAAGATTGAATGAAAAAATAAATTCTGCAGAAAGTGAAAACAGCTTAATTGAAACTCCAATTGAAAAAATATTTCAGTTCATCCGTTTTAGTTTAATACCCGGATTAAAGCCGGCGCTTAGCGGCGCAGTAGTACTTGCTTTTCTTATAAGTGCTGTAATATTGTTAACCCGTATAAATTCCGTTCCTGTTATGAAGACAATAACAACAGCAGACAGCCAGCGCGAAAACATCACCCTCCCCGATGGCTCATTAGTAAATCTTAATAACAATAGTACGCTTGAATATCCTGAATCATTCGGTAAAGAGAACCGTGAAGTAAAGTTGAACGGAGAAGCATTTTTCTCAGTTGCAAAAGATGCACGGCATCCGTTTGTAATAAAAACAAGCAATGCAAAGGTAACCGTACTCGGTACTAAGTTCGATGTTTGCAGTCGCACTGAGCTTACAAAAGTTTTCGTTAAAGAAGGTAAGGTTAAGCTGTCAAATAATAAAAGCGATTTGAAGAGCGTAAAGCTTACAAGCGGTCAGATGGGAACGATTGTTAAGAACGAAGCTCCTGTTGCAGAGAATGCAGGTTTCAACTTCTTACCCGGATGGATAAACGGAAAACTTGAATTCGATAGGACAAAATTAAGTGCAATCTTTAATGAGCTTGAACGATTCTATCATATAAAAATTATAACTAATAAGGTAGATGTGAATGATCAAACTTTAACCGGCACATTTATAAGTTCAAACGCAGACAGTGTTCTTGCAATGATTTGTTTAGCTGAAGATCTGAAATTTGAAAAACAAAATAACAGTTACATAATTAGCTCGGAATAATTATTTTATTAACGGAGGTTCGCCATGAAAAGAATGATAGTACTAGCAATAGCTTGTTTGTTTTTCTATATCGGTTGCGGACATGTACAAAATATTGAGGAAGGAAATTACGTGCCCCCAACTGTAAAGTATCAGCCGAAAATTTTCTATCCTGCTCATGCCCAGGAAAACTCTATTACCGGCATTACTAAGCTAATGCTTTATATTGATAAAGATGGGCAGGTTAAGAAAGTTGATTTGGTTAAGTCATCAGGTAACCAGGTTCTTGATAGTGCGGCTGAAAATTACTGCTGGAATATAGTTTTTAATCCTGCTTTGGGTAACGGCAGACCAATTGGTTCACGGCTGAATTGGGAGATTAAGTTTAATATGTCCAATAAGAACCAGCTTGCATTTCAGTACATCTACGATATGCAGAGCTATTTTAATGAAATTAATGGCTCACTGCCAAGTGAAAGGAAGAGAATTCAAAAATTAATTTTGATTAGGGACAGTGAGTTCGTTCATAACATGACCGACATTCTGAACTTTAACAACACCATTGAACAGGTCCTGCTATCAACTACTTCAGCGGAATGGAAAAAAGATTGGGATGTTTATCCTTTATCTTTTTTACTCTATTATGATTTTATGCAGCGCTTCCCGGATTATGAAGATCTTGCAGCCGTAAAAACTCAGATGCTTAACGCACTTAAACATGATATACGCTTTATTAAAAAAACGCCAGGTTTAGATAGCGATAGACAAAAGTCAAGGGAAATGCTTTTGTGGAAGCTTGAAAAATTTGCTAAGGAAAAATTTCCAGGCATTGCTCCTGGTGAACTTGACGGCAGTCTGGAGATAAATTCTTAGTTCGTACTTTGAAGATTATTACTAACTTACGTTACGCACAATTAAGGATCTAATTTACTTTGTCATTCCGAACTTGATTCGGAATCCCATTTTTCAGCATTTATGGGATGCTGAATCAAGTTCAGCATGACATGTGCGTAACGTGAGTTACTAATAACTGAAGTTACATAACTGTCATGCTGTCCCGAAAACTTTCGGGATCAACATATAAATACATTTTAAAAATAAAGATTCCGAAACAAGTTCGGAATGACAAATGAACCACTTATTCATTTTGCGTAACTTCAGTTAACAACGCAGGTAGATCATAATGCATAGCCCATATTTAATAGTATGCGCTATGTAAGTTTATTTAAGCAAGTATTATGTTATTAAATCTTACTTTGAAAATCTTATGTATTACTGTTGCTGCAACTCTTATTTCCTTTTCGCAGCCGGTTGTGAATGATTTAATATCATTCAGTTGTAAAGATCTGCCTCTGCGCTCTGTAATTAGTGAACTGCAAGCTAAGTCAGGATTAAATTTTATTTTTAATGACAAACTACTAAGCGATGAAACAAAAGTTTCATGCAGCTTTAATACAGTATCAATTAAAAATGCTTTAAACAATATTCTCGCCGGAACTAATATTTCCTTTAAGATATTTAACAATAATTCGATTGTACTTTTTAAAGTAAATAATTTAAGAAGAACTGAGTATAATGCGAAAATAATCGAGGAAAAAATACCAGTGTCGGAAAAAGTTCATTCCTATTCGGAAGCGAAAATGATTACTGATACAGAACCTCCATATCCTCTTGGTGCAGCAGTAAATAAAACAGAAGGTAAGGTAACAATAAAGTTATTAGTTAATAGTCGTGGAGATGTATCTAAGGCTTTAATTGAATATTCATCAAAGTCGGCGATACTTGATTCCGCATCCTTACAGTATGCTTATAAGCAAAAATTTATTCCTGCAAAAGTAGATGGACGCCCGATTAACAGTTGGTATATAATTACATTTCTGTATACAGTTATCGATAGTAAATAGCCAATCTAAACTTAGAATCTACTCCTTGAAGGATTCATAAAAAAAGAAGATATTGCCATTAAAATATTCTGCAGCTCTTAAGTCTGGAGTATTGGAGTGCTGGAATAATGGAGTTGAATTTTTCAATATTCCATTTCTCCATTATTGCAAATAAATGCGCAGAGAGTTAAAAACAATATGGTGAAGAATTATGAAAGTCTTATTTATAGGCGGAACCGGAAACATTAGTACATCCGTCAGCAAGCATTGTATTCAGCGGGGAATAGAGTTGTTCTTGTTAAACAGAGGAACAACCGGCATTAAGATAGAAGGCGCGAATGAAATCAAAGCCGATATAAACGATAAAGCACAAGTTGAATCTGTACTAAAAGGGCATCGCTGGGATGCAGTTGTAAACTGGATTGTTTTTAAGCAGCAGGAAGCCGAAAGAGATATTGAATTGTTTAAGGGAAAAACAAAGCAGTACATTTTTATCAGCTCTGCTTCAGCATATCAGAAGCCGCCAACTCATCCGGTTATTACCGAATCAACTCCGCTCTTCAATCCGTACTGGGATTATTCTCGTGACAAAATTGCCTGCGAAGAAAGATTAAACCGCGCATACCGGGAAGAAAATTTTCCGATAACAATTGTTAGACCTTCGCTTACATTTGGTAATGTTATCCCTGTTGCGTTAGGCGGATGGAATGATTATAACATCATAGATAGAATGAAGAAGGGGCAGAAAATTATTGTCCACGGTGACGGAACTTCTCTCTGGGTAAATACCCACGTTGATGATTTTGCTAAAGGCTTTGTCGGTTTGCTTGGGCATCAGCAGGCAATAGGGCATGCTTTTCATATAACTACGGATGAAGTACTGACATGGAATCAAATCTACACAGCATTAGCCGATGCCGTAGGAGTTGAAGCTAACATAATCCATATTCCCACCGACTTCATTGTAAAGTGTGATAAATCTTTGGAAGGCGGGTTAACAGGCGACAAATCAAACAGTGTAATCTTTGATAACACAAAAATAAAAACTTTTGTACCTGACTTTAAAGCAACAATTCCATTTAAGCACGGAGTTAAAAGAGTTTTGGATTGGTTTGAAGAAGACAAGAAGCGGCAGGTTATAAATAAACATACAGACGAATTGCTGAATAGAATAATTTCGGAATACGAAAAGTTTTTTTAAGATTGTTCTCTGTTAATGGATTATGTAATTATTATTTGTGTAGGCTAAATTTTAATCGGATATCTAAATATTTTTTCCTGATTCAGTCTGTTATTCAATTAAGTGATTGATTGTTCGTTTTATAAAGCCTATTTTAATACATAATATTTCGAAATTGAAAATAAATTGGGTAAGGGCAATATACTCATGCGTTGAGAAAAAACTTGGGAATTATTTGAATGAATTTCAAAAATAAGATGCAAATAAAGTTTAAGCAGACCTGGGCTTTTATTTTTCTAGTCGTATTGACTGTTACATACCTGGCTATAAATTTTTTTGAATATCAATCATCAGAAGATAAAGTAAAGAATGTTTATTTTGCTGATAGAATAACTCCCGCTCATAAAATCCTTATTGATGAATACAATAAAATCCATAAAGGGAAGATAAAAGTAATCCCGATTGATTTTCCAAATAACGATTTCAGCACTAATGAAAGAAAGGAGATTGTTGCGCGCTCATTAAGAAGCCGCGGAGACGGTATAGACCTTTTTGCTGTTGACATTATTTGGGTACAGAGATTTGCGAAGTGGGCAGAACCACTTAATAAATATTTTTCTCCAAGTGAAATGAATGAATTCTTTGCGCCATCTTTAAGCACCTGTTACTACAATAAAGAACTCGTTGCAGTTCCTCTTGATATAGCTATGGGAGTTATGTATTACCGGGAAGATATTCTTAAAAAACTAAAAGACAGTAATAAGATAATCAGCGAAATTCAACACGGCATTACATGGGATGAATTCATAAAGTTGAAATCACAGAATGGTTTGCCTAATACTTTTTTTATTTTTCCGGGTGCAGATTATGAAGGACTAGTTTGCTTTTTCATTGAACAATTACTAAGCATCGAACCGGATTATTTCCAGAAAGAAGGATTTAATTTCCAGACTCCGCAAGCACACAGAGCTTTGCAGCTTCTAGTTGATTTAGTAAATAAATATAAGATCAGCCCGCGTGGAGTTACACAATATACAGAGACTATAAGCTACGAAAAATTTATGAAGGGAAACGGAATCTTTTTGAGAGGCTGGCAAACCTATAACAAAGATTTTGAGGATTCTCATTCATATCCGTTCTTTAATAGTCATTTGAAGATGGCGCCGCTGCCGCATTTCTCAAGTGATGCGCCTGCTGCTATTTTAGGCGGCTGGGATTTGATGATTTCAAAGTTTTCGGATAAGAAACCGGAGGCAATAGATTTTGTTAAATTTTTACTTCGTGAAGAATCTCAAAAAACATTTTTTTTAAAAGCAGGCTTCTACCCAGTGCTTAAAAAATTCTATTCCGATTCTACCTATCAAAAAGAATATCCGGATCTTGAAAAAGGGAAAGAATTATTAGCTACGGAAGTTTCAAGACCCGGAAATCCGGAATACACAAAGTTCTCTAAAATTATGTCTTTTTATTTTAACGAGGCAATAGAAGATAAGATTTCTGTTCAAACAGCTCTTGAAAAAGCAACTAATGCCATCAAGGTTGATAAAATAATCTTGCAATGAAATGTTAGCTTATGTTTAAAAAGTATTTACGGAATAAAATTTCAAAGTACCGGTTCGAGATCCGGCACATAACAATTTTTTTCACAATACTTATATTGTTCCAAATCGTTCTAGCCTTCGTACAAAAAACATCTTTGAATGATTTCTTATCCGAAACTCAGGACTGGTACAAAAGATATTCTGCTGAAAGACTGGCAACTATAACATCTACTAGCATGGAACTGTTGTTTGAAAATCTGTTTTTGAATAAATCAGTTTCAAACATGGAAGATGAAAAGATAGTTTATTCATTCAATGTTATTTTTAAACAGCAGCTTATTCAGCGAGCTGTTGATGATATCTGCCTTATACTCGTTAAGGATCAAAAAATCTATGTAATAGACAGCGGGCAGAAGCTTGATGAATATATTAAGGGCAAGCTTTCTCCATACGACCTTAATATGAGCACTCACAATGAAGCATTAAAATTTTTTCTTCCGCTTCAGCATAAACTCAAAACCTCCGAAGAAATATACAGTACACTGGTTAACAAAAAAACATTTAATATCCTAGTTCCATTTGTGCCGAACGGCGAATACCTCGGAGTAATGTATTTAAAAATAACTCCCGACTTTACATTTTTGACCGACGAAATTAGCGCTAATTTTGATAGAGTATCACTAGTTTATTCTACTTTGATTTTTTTAGGTTTGATAGGAATCTTTCTTGTCTCATCCCAGGCTGTTAAAGAAAGAAATGAGGCTCAGAAAAAACTGTTTGAAGAACATGCAGAAAATCTTGAAAAGCAAATAAAATTCGAAAAGGAATCGTTGTTCACCAAGAGAATATATCATACTCATCATAAAGCTGAAAAGATTATGGGCTTCATCAAAGATGATGTAAGACGTTTAACTCCAGGGAACCTGGAAGATATAAAGGACAGGGTTATTACATATTCGAATTTTATTTCCCGGATTATTTACGATATGAAATGGTATGATCAGGAAATAAATACAATAGTCAACCCGATGTTCAATACTGATATAAACAAGGTCATTAAGTTCATAATCCAAAATGTGTTTTTGAGGATATCAAGCAAGAATGACATGTTTGAGTTCAAATTATATCTTGATGAATCCATCCCGAAGGTTTGTGTGAATGAGTTTATTGTTTGGGAAATACTTGAGCCGTTAATTCAGAACAGTATAGACCATGGCAATAAAAGATTCATTACGATAATAATTAAAACAAAATACGATAAAGGAAAAAATATTTCATACATTACAATTTCGGATAACGGAGTTGGTGTTGTTAAAGAACTGCTTGAAAAAGATGAATATGGAGTTAAGAAAATATTTCTTGAAAACCAATCCACTAGGCTGAGTAAGGATATTAACTCCGGCTATGGTTGTTACATAGCTTACCAGATGGCTGTTTGCCGTTGCGGTTGGAAACTTGACGTGGAAAATTTAGATAACAACGGATGTATGTTTACTATAACAATTAAAAATTAAGAATTAAAAATATTTTACATTTGCCAGAATTGGCAAAACTGATGGCGTAATAAAAAACTTATTCTGAGGAAATTTATGATTTCAAGTAATTCACATATAAATATTCTTCTAATCGAAGATGAAGATTTCGATGTCAACAGAATAAAGAAAACAATTAGTTTTTATGATTCAAGAATAAAAGTACTTGATACTGTTTCTAACGGAATGGCTGCACTTGAACTGGTTGAAAAAGAACCCGATAAGTACGATGTGGTAATTCTTGATTATCAGATTTCAGGAGGACTTAAGGGACAAGAATTAATTTCAAAAATAAAAGAAATCGATCCTTTCATTCAGATAATTGTGATTACCAAAATGACTATCAACATTACCGATTATAATTTTGCAAGCAGCTTAATCAAGTCGGGAGCTTTCTGGTACTGCACAAAATATCCTGGAAATATTGAAGACTACATTTATCAGCCGACTGATTTTACCCTTAGTATCTTTAATGCTTATGAAAAGAAAAACCTTGAAAAGCATAAACTGAAGTCGGATAAGAAGCTTCGTCAAAATATTGCTAATATTTTAGAAACGAAAAAAATTATCGGCGAGTCCAAGCCGATACAGCAGCTAAAAGAATCAATTGATAGATATGCAAAGAGCGACGCGAATATTCTAATCAGCGGTCCTTCCGGAACCGGTAAGGAACTTGTTGCATGGAATATTCACTTAAAGAGTAAAAGGAAATATGAAAACTTTGTCCCAATAAATTGCGGAAGCATACCTGCAGATCTTATTGAGAGTGAACTCTTCGGCTATCAGAAAGGCGCATTTACCGGTGCGAATAGTACCAAGCCCGGCTTATTCGAAGTTGCAAACAACGGAACAATCTTTCTAGATGAAGTTGCTGAGCTTCCATTGCCTGCACAGGTAAAACTTTTACGTGTAATTCAGGATGGTGAAATTGAAAAAATCGGACGCACTGAAAAGTTGTCTGTTAATGTTAGAATAATAGCGGCGACAAATAAAAACTTAGCAAATGAAGTAAACAACAACCGCTTTCGAGAAGATTTGTATTATAGATTGAATGTAGTGCCGATCGATATTGTTCCATTAAAGCAGAGGGGAAATGATATAATTCTCTTGTTTGATTACTTCCTGAATTATTTTAGCCTCGATCTTGGAGTCGATATTCCTGAAGTGGATGATAAAGCCAAAGAAATTTTATTAAATTACAAATGGCCGGGCAACGTACGTGAACTTAGAAACGTTGTTCAAAGGTTAATTCTGAATTGTAATGGAAAGATTGAAGCAAAGGACATAAGCGACCCGATGATATTGAGGAACCACTTGATAATGAAGGATGAAACTAACTTCGAAGAGCTTTATCAAGGTCAGGTTCTCCAATTAAAAGAGATGGAAAGAATATTTAGAAAGAAATATATTGCTTATGTAAGAAGTATTTCCAACTCTGATTCAAGCGCAGCCGAGAAGCTTGGCATTGCACCGTCGAACTATTACAGGATGTGCAAAGAGCTTGGATTTAAATAAGCTTACATTTGAATCAGAGCTTTGATTACACCATCTTTATAATTTGAGACTATGTCAAAAGCTTCACCAGTATTTTCGAGAGGGAAACGGTGTGTTAGCATAAAATCAGGAGAAATTTTTCCGGAGGAAATTAAATCAATTACAGGCTGTACGCTTTTATTTTGCCTTCTTACGTTTTGAATTGTTATTTCTTTTCTTCTAATCTTACTGATGTTGAAAGAAATAAAATCAACTTCAGGTATTCCAACTAGCAGCAGCATTCCGCCCGGCTTAAGAAGCTCAATTGCCTGATCAATTGCTTCCTGCTTCCCGCAGCATTCAAAAACAAAATCGAGTCTGTCGGGATTTATCTTGAGCATCGACTCGACAACATCTTCATTATCGGGATTGCTGGTCCAAAATGCACCTGCATTTGAAGCGACAGTTAATCTGTAATCAAGTTTGTCTGTTACAAAAATATTTTTAAATCCGGATGCTTGAAGGCATAATGAAACACTTAATCCAATTGGTCCGCTGCCCAGAATTCCAATGGAATTTTTTTTATCTAAATCTTTATGTGAATGTATTAACATCAACTGAACGGCATAATATCCAATTGATAATGGTTCAATCAGCATTGCTAATTCCTGATTGACACTTTGAGGTACGATAAAACAGTTCTCTTCCGGCATAATAATAAATTCTGCAAGACAGCCTTCTAATTGTCCCGGACAACCGAGAAATTTTTGATTAAGGCATGTATGCTCTCTTCCGCTTTTACATTGTGAGCATTTATGACAGGCGACTAGCGGGTCTACTGCAACAATATCTCCAAGTTTAACTTTGCTTACATTACTGCCTGTCTCAACAACTGTTGCAGAACATTCATGACCGATTGTAAAAGGAAAGTCAATAATCTGATCGCCGATTTTCCCTTCGGTGTAGTAATGAATATCAGATCCACAAACGCCTACGGAGTTTATTTTCAGAAGAACATCGCCGGGATTTTTAATAATTGGCATCTTACTTTCAATTACATCAAATTTCTTTATTCCTGTTAAAGCCGCTTTCTTCATACTTTACTCGTGGACCTATAAATATTTTCTAACATCGATTGTTTGCATCCCGGCTCTAACGGCTGCTTCCAATCCGGGATCACCATCTTCAAATACAAGGCAGCTCTCCGGAGAAATTTTTATCTTGCTCGCAGCGGTGATAAAAATTTCTGGGTTCGGTTTCGGCTTGAACGGATCATCAGCAGTAAGGATAATATTAAATAAATCATAAATACCAACCACCTTCAATTCTGAATGCACTATTTCTTTTACACTGCCTGAAACTACTGCAAGCGGCAGTTTACCGAAATATGATTTAACAACGTCTACAACCGGTTTGATTGGCTTTACTTCGCTAATATGCCGGAGAAAATACTCATGCTTTGCAATTAATATTTTCTCGGGTTCAATTGAAGTCTGGAATTCCATGTTGTACAGTTGGATAATTTCAATCTCTTTCATCCCTTTTAAAGAGAAGAGAAACTTTTCATCGTATCTTTCGTTAAATTGTCTAAAAGCTTCTTTCCATGCTTTCATGTGGAGCGGCATTGAATCTACAAGTGTTCCATCGCAGTCGAAGATCAATCCTTTTATATTTCCGTTCAAGGAGAATTTATCAATAGTTTTCATCTTTATTAAATGATAAAAGCTCAAACACAAAATTAGAATTTTCAAATTTCATTTTTAGTGAACATGGTGAAGATGAAAGTTTTCATGAGTGAGAATAAAATGCATCATTCCACCTGAGTTCTTTCTTGAACTCCGAAATATTTGTCGAACCGTCAATCAACAAGAATTCTATTCCATTCATCTCGGCAAAATCTTCTAGATATTCTGAAGTTAATGCTTGGCTGAATCCTGTATGATGCGCTCCGCCTGCTAAAATCCAGGCTCCTGCGGCAGTTTCAAAATTAGGTTTTGGGGTCCAAACAGCTCTAGCAACAGGAAGATTTGGCAGCGGCTCGTTAGGTTTTACAACTTCAACTTCATTAACGATCATGCGGAAACGATCTCCCAAATCGATGATTGTTGCGTTTAATGCCGGACCTTCGGGTGCATTGAAAATTAACCTAGGCGGATCTGCTTTGCTACCGATGGATAATGATTTTATATCAAGTGAAGGTTTACTTTCTGCAATTGATTCGCAGACTTCCAGCATGTGTGCACCTAAAACTTTTTTACCTGTAGGATTGAGATGGTAAGTGTAATCTTCCATGAATGAAGTTCCGCCTTTGAGCCCGGATGCCATAACCTTCATCGCTCTAACAAGCGCGGCTGTTTTCCAATCTCCTTCTGCACCAAAGCCATAGCCGTCTGCCATCAATCGCTGTACTGAAAGTCCCGGCAGTTGCGTTAATCCGTGCAGGTCTTCAAATGTTGTGGTGAAGCCTTTAAAATTTCTTTCTTCAAGAAATATTCGAAGACCGATTTCAATTTTTGCCGCATCTCTTAAAGATGAATGGTGCTCTCCACCTTTCTTCAGGAGTTTAGATACATTATATTTCTCTTCGTATTCTTTAAGTAACTTGTCAATTTGTTGATCTGAAATTTTATTAATATAAGAAACAAGATCGCCGACTCCGAAGCCGTTTACAGAATAACCGAATTGCATTTGAGCTTCGACCTTGTCTCCCTCGGTAACCGCAACTTCGCGCATATTGTCTCCGAAGCGGGCAATCTTTCCGCCTTGAGCATCAAGCCTTGCAGATGCAGCACGCATCCATATAGAAAGCTTTTCCTGTACCTGTTCATCCTGCCAATGACCAACTATTACCTTACGTGCTATTTTCATTCTAGTACAGATGAATCCAAATTCTCTATCGCCATGAGCCGATTGATTCAAGTTCATAAAATCCATATCAATCTTATCCCACGGTAAATCACGGTTGAACTGAGTATGAAGATGAACGAAAGGTTTTTGCAATACTTTTAATCCGGCAATCCACATTTTTGCTGGAGAGAAAGTATGCATCCATGTTATCAAGCCGATACAGTTCGGTGCATTGTTAGCCTCAAGACATAGATTGTAAATAGATTCCGGCGTTGTTAAGACCGGTTTGAAAATTACGCGTACCGGAATTCTTTTTGATTCTGAAAACGCTTTGACAATTTCCTGGGAATGTTCCGCAACAGTTCGTAAAGTTTCTTCTCCATAAAGATGCTGGCTGCCTGTGACAAGCCAAACTTCATATTTTTTTAAGTCGATCATTTTTAAATCTCCTCTAATAAAATTTTAATTTATTTTTTATGTTGTCCGTAATATGCATCCGGACCGTGTTTTCTTTTATAATGTTTTTCTAAGATATATTCCGGCAAGTCTGAAAGATTTGAATTAAGTGCCAAGCTGTTTAGAGCCATTCTCGCCACACGCTCAAGCACCAAATTATTTTTTACAGAATCATCGGGATTTTTTCCCCAAGTAAACGGTGCATGACCGGCAACTAAAACTCCTGGAATGGCTTCATAATCAAGATTTTTGAATCGTTCAATAATTATCTTGCCGGTATTCAGTTCATAATTTTCATTAACTTCTTCTTTGGTCAAGAAGCGGGTAACAGGAACCGATCCGTTAAAATGGTCTGCGTGAGTAGTGCCGAAGCAAGGAATCTCAATGCATGCTTGAGCAAATGAAGTTGCATTCTCACTATGGCTGTGGGTTATCCCCCCAATTTCTTTGAATGCCTTATAAAGTTCGATATGAGTTGGTAAGTCTGATGATGGTCTAAGTGTTCCTTCAACAATTTTTCCATCAAGGTTAACAAGTACCATATCTGCGGCTTTCATTAAACTGTAATCGACTCCGCTTGGTTTTATAACCACGAGCCCTGATTTACGGTCGATACCGCTTACATTTCCCCAGGTCAAAGTTACTAATCCATATTCAACTAAAGATTGATTTGCTTTTAATACCTTCTCTTTTAATTCTTCTAACATTATTTCTCCTTGCGAACCTTATCTCTTATATCCAATAAATCTTTCATAATATTATACATATTCCCGCTCCAGCTTTTTGTTCCAAAACCATCATGGAGTTGACGATAAATAGAATATAATTTTTTATAAACCTCATGATTTTCTTTAATCGGATTATATGTCTTATTTATGCCAGTCATAGCTGCTTCTGCTTCGTCAACGGATTCATATCCACTTGGTTCTTTGCCGGCAGAAACAGCACCGAAGATTGCGGCGCCGAGTGCCGGGGTCTGTTCGCTCTTGGAAATTTTCATTGGTCTGCCGGTAACATCAGCGTAGATTTGCATGAGCAAAGAATTTTTTACAGCAAGCCCGCCGCAGTTAACAACTTCATTAATCTTCACGCCATTTTCTTCGATTCGGTCAATGATTGCCAGCGCTCCAAAGGCAGTCGCTTCAACTAATGCTCTATATATTTCATGAGGCTGTGTGTAAAGCGTTTGTCCTAATAAGAGCCCTGTCAACCGAACATCTACCAATATTGTTCTGTTGCCGTTGTTCCAGTCAAGAGCTATTAAACCGGTTTCACCTGGCTTCAATTGAGCAGCAGCTTTTTCAAGATTAAAAAATTTTTCATCTTGATTTTTCCCATATTGTTCCGGAACAAGATTGTTGACAAACCAAAGAAAAATATCTCCAACTGCAGATTGTCCGGCTTCAATTCCAAAGAAGCCTCCTTTTACCGAGCCGTCAACAATTCCGCATACTCCAGGAATATCTGCGAGTTTATTTTTATTAGGTTGGATCATAACATCGCAGGTACTTGTTCCTAAAATTTTAACAAGAGTTCCAGCTTTAACACCCGCTCCAACCGCACCCATGTGAGCATCAAAGGCTCCGACCGCAATAGAAACTTTTATTGACAATCCCAGCTTGCTTGCCCATTCGGGAGAAAGATATCCAATCCTTTCATCAGCGGGATATGCTGAATTAGTAATTCTATTTCTTAATTCTCCTAATTCCGGAGAAAGTTTCTCTAAGAATTCAGCATCGGGATAGCCACCCCACTGTGCATTAAACATTGCTTTATGCCCAGCTGCGCAAATACTTTTTTTAAGATGATTAGGGTTTGTGTCTCCGATGAGAATTGCTGGAATCCAATCACATATTTCAACAAAGCTGCTCGCTGCTTTGAAAACTTCCGGACTTTCTTTTTGGCAATGCCAAATTTTACTCCAGAACCATTCCGATGAATATACTCCGCCAATCTTTGCGAGGTATTGGGGACGAATTTCTGATGCAAGCTTTGTTATTGTCTGCGCCTCTTCATGAGATGTATGGTCTTTCCAAAGCCAAACCATTGCCGCCGGATTATCCTTAAATTTTTCTTGAAAGCACAGAGGCATTCCTTTTTCATCTACCGGCATTGGACTACTTCCGGTTGTATCAACTCCAATACCGATTACATTATCCGGTGAGAATTCTTTGTCAGTTGCTTTTGCTTTTTTAATCGCCTCTTTGATGGTGACTTCAATTCCTTCAATATAATCTTGCGGATTCTGCCTTGCAAGATTAGGATTTGATGAATCAATAATTACGCCAGCTTCACCAGACGGATAATTAAATACGTAGCTGGCTAATTCATTCCCATTTGATATATCTACGATTAACGAACGGCAGGAATTGGTCCCAAAATCTAATCCGATAGCATATTTACTCATTTTAATTTTTTCCAGATATGATGAACAAATTATTTTGATTGAACATAATAAAAAAGTCCTGGAAGGAAATAGAGTTATAGAGTATATTGGAATAAGGTGCAGACCCTATACTTCTATACCAGATACCAAATAGTCTAACTCAGAACAGAGAACTTATAGATCGTAGTCTGCCTGTAAACTTCACCGGGCTTTAGCACAGTAGTTGGAAAACTTTTTTCATTCGGCGAGTTGGGAAAATGCTGCGCTTCAAAGCAGAGCCCGCATCTGCGGTTATAAGCAATCCCGCCTTTTCCTTTGACGGTACCGTTAAGAAAATTGCCGGAATAAAATTGAATTCCCGGCTGATCTGTAAACACTTCCATAAATCTTCCGGAAGTCCTATCGAATGCACTTGCGACTTTTCTAACTGAGCCGGTGAAATCATTCAATATCCAGTTAAAATCGTAACCGCCTGCAAACTTTAATTGTTCATTCTCATCTTCAATTCGTAATCCTACTTCCATCGGCTTTCTAAAATCAAGCGGTGTATTTTCGATGCTAGCTAACTCTCCCGTCGGAATTAATTTTTTATTTGCTGGAGTATATTTGTCAGCATTTATCATCACTACATGTTTGAGTATTGTATTCTGCGGATTTCCCGTAAGATTAAAGTATGAATGATGAGTTGGATTCAGAATTGTTTCTTGATCAGTTGTAGCTTCATAATCAATTCTTAACTCGTTTGCATTTGTTAATGTGTAAACAACAGATAAAGTAAGATTTCCCGGATATCCTTCTTCCATGTCCTTACTTTGATATTCCAGCTTAACTGCCTCGCCAAGATTACTCTTTATCTTTTCGGCATTCCAGACTTTTTTACTAAAACCATTAACGCCGCCGTGAAGATGATTTGTCCCGTCATTGATAGTGACTTGATAAGATTTTCCATTTAAAGAAAATTTACCTCCGTCGATACGGTTGCCGTATCTGCCGACAATAACACCAAGATATGGATCATTTTTAGTAAGATATTCTTCCGGGGAATCGAATCCGAGAACAATATCTTCGAACTTGCCGTTTTTATCGGGAACAATTATTGATTGAACTGCGGCGCCTGCATTGGTTATATTTACACTGACGCCGTTAGAATTTTTTAGGTTGAATACTTTCAATTATAATCTTTCAAATTATGAATTCATTTTAAACAGAACTACTTTGGAGTATTGGAATAATGGAGTAATTGAGCAGATTTTCCAACCTTGCTCTATTACTCCAAAGCTCCATAATTCCAAAGAGATAAAAATAAGAACTGTTAAATGAAGTTAGTTATTATCTGCTCGTAAAGTTCTTGCTTGCCGCTAATCTGTTTAGGTTCGCCGTTCTTAGCTGCATGGTTTCTCAAGTCTTCAAGATTTAGTTCGCCTTTTTCGAAGCGTAAACCGTCGCCGCTGTCGAATGAGGCATAGCGATTGTGTCTCAGCTTCTTGTAGTCAGATTCGTTAAGAATTTTTTCTGTAGTTATAAGAGCTCGAGCAAAAACATCCATGCCTGTAACGTGAGCGATAAATAAATCCTCAAAATCTGTTGAGGTTCTTCTAACTTTCGCATCAAAGTTTACACCGCCTTTACCAAATCCACCTGCTTCAGCAATTACAAGCATTGCTTCGATAAGTTCGTAAAGATTTACAGGGAACTGATCGGTGTCCCAGCCATTCTGATAGTCACCTCTATTTGCATCAATGCTGCCGAATAGTCCGGCATCAACTGCACACTGAATTTCATGCTGGAAAGTATGTCCGGCAAGAGTTGCATGGTTAACTTCAATGTTCAATTTGAAATCTTTATCCAGACCATAATGCCGCAGGAATCCAATAACAGTCTCTACATCAAAATCATATTGATGTTTAGTTGGTTCCATCGGTTTTGGTTCAATTAGAAATACTCCTTTGAATCCTTGAGCTCTTGCGTAATCTTTTGCTTTTGTAAGAAGCATTGCAAGATGATCTTTTTCGCGCTTCATGTTTGTATTAAGCAAAGACATGTAGCCTTCGCGACCTCCCCAGAAAACATAGTTGTCGCCGCCAAGTTCAATTGTTGCATCAAGAGCACGCTTGATCTGCGAAGCAGCAAATGCAACAACATTGAAATCTGGATTAGTTCCTGCGCCGTTCATGTAACGCGGATTTGAAAAAACATTTGCAGTTCCCCAAAGCAATTTTACTCCGGAGGCTTTCTGCTTTTCTTTTGCATAATCAACCATCGTCTGCATGCGTTTATCGGATTCTTCAACCGAATTACCTTCTTCAACTACATCAAAATCGTGGAAGCAATAAAATGGTATTCCCATCTTTGTTGCGAATTCAAATGCAGCATCCATTTTTGCCTTGGCGCGTGATATTTCATCCTTCTCATCTTTCCATGGCAAATATCTTGTCCCCGGACCAAATGGATCTCCACCTTCGTTGCAGAAGCTGTGCCAGTATGCTGCCGCAAACCGGAAATATTCTTTCATCGGTTTTCCGAAAACAACTTTCTTCTCATCATACCATTTGAAAGCTAAAGGATTGCGTGAATCTTTACCTTCATATTTTATTTTACCAATCCCCTTAAAATATTCTTTGTTGCCAATTATATAATCCATGATTTATCTCCTTAATTTAATTTTTATTTTAAAAATGAATTCAACTTACCCAGCCACCGTTCGTAAGCATCTTTAGTCTGTCTCAATTCTTTCTTCTCAGGTGAAATTTTCATGACCTTGTTTAATGCACCAAAAGCATCCTTGAAAGATTTATAAAAACCAGCACCTACAGCAGCCCCGCGAGCCGCACCTTGAGCACCGTCGGTATTAAAGAGCTCAATCGATGCGCCGGTTACATTTGCCAATGTTTTTGAAAACACCGGGCTTAAAAACATATTTGCTTTGCCAGCCCGAATGACTTTAATATCTAATCCCATCGCCGTCATTATATCAATTCCATATTTCAATGAAAATGCGATTCCTTCCTGAGCTGCGCGAATAAGATGAGATTTCGAATGACGATTGAAATCCAAATCCAAAACCTGACAGCCGAGTATCTTATCTTCAAATACACGTTCTGCGCCATTGCCGAATGGTAAAACCGAAACGCCTTCCGATCCAATAGTAACACCTTCTGCAAGAGAGTTCATCTCGTCGTAGCTAAGTTTGTTTCCGATAGTTTTTCTTAGCCATGAATTTAGAATGCCGGTTCCGTTGATGCATAAAAGTACACCAAGCCGTTCGTGTTCTTTAGTGTAGTTAACATGTATGAAAGGATTGACGCGGGATTTTGAATCATAGCTTGCTTTATCGATTACTCCGTAAATTACTCCGGAAGTTCCTGCTGTAGCAGCAATCTCTCCGGGATTAAGCACGTTTAATGAGAATGCATTGTTTGGTTGATCTCCGGCGCGATATGAAACCGCAGTTCCCTCTTTCAAACCAAGTTCTGACGCAGATTGCTTGGAAAGCTGACCATGCACTTCAAAAGTTGGTTTTGCTTCAGGGAAAATCTTTTCGTCGAATTCAAAATAGTCAAGAACTTCTTTTGAGATTTTTCTTTTCTTGAAATCCCAAAAAATTCCTTCAGATAATCCGGAGTAAGTAGTGACAATTTCGCCGGTTAATTTCATAGCAATGAAATCGCCAGGAAGCATGAACTTATAAATCTTCTTAAAGTTTGCCGGTTCATTTTCCTTTACCCATCTTAGTTTTGATGCGGTAAAGTTTCCGGGCGAGTTAAGCATATGCTTAAGGCTTTTTTCTTTTCCGATTTTTTTGAAAGCTTTATTGCCGATTTCAACAGCGCGGCTGTCGCACCAAATAATTGATGGTCTAATGACTTTCTGATTTTTATCGACGAGGACAAGTCCGTGCATCTGATAAGAAATGCCGATACTTTTAATTTCATTTCCGTCAATTTTATTTTCTTGAAGAATTTGTTTTGTAAGAATCTTTGCGTAATCCCACCACATTTCAGGATTTTGTTCAGCCCAGCCGGGTTTAGGCGAGTCAATTTTCATTTCCTCTTTCGGATAGAATTGACTCGCGACCAGTTTACCGGTTTCAATTTCTATTATTGCTGCTTTAATAGATGAGCTTCCAACATCATAACCAAGGCTTAACACTTATATCTCCGAAATTATTTTTTTGTAGAAAATTTATAAATAGTTGTCTGATGATAAACCTGTCCCGGTTTCAAAATAACAGAAGGCCACCTTGGTTCATGCGGTGAATCAGGATAATGCTGAGCTTCTAGGCACAAGCCTGCATGCTGTTGATAAGCAATACCGCCTTTGCCAATTTGAGTTCCGTTCAGATAGTTTCCGGAATAAAATTGAATGCCTGGTTCGTTTGTAAATACTTGCATGTATCTTCCGCTTGAAGGATCGTAAACATCAGCAACTTCGCGAACTTTCCCATTGTAGTTGTTCAGTACATAATTGAAGTCGTAACCGTGAGCTAATTTAAGCTGTTCATAATTATCGTTTATTCTAGAACCTATCTCAGTTGGCTTTCTGAAATCTAATGGCGTGCCTGCTACTTTTTCAATCTTCCCGGTAGGAATCGATTCTTTATCTATCGGTGTGAATGAGTTTGCGTTAATCTGCAAGATTTCTTTGAGAATTGTATTATGCGGATCGCCTGACAAATTGAAATAAGAATGATGCGACAGATTTATAACAGTTTCCTTGTTAGTAGTAGCCTCATACTGAATTTTCAATTCGTTGTTATTCGTTAACGTATAGGTAACATGAACAGTCATTTTGCCCGGATAACCTTGGTCGCCATCGGGGCTTACTAAAGTAAGCTCCAGTGCCGGACCGGCTTTTGTGTTAAGCGGCTTAGCATCCCAAACTACTTCGCTAAATCCAAACTTGCCGCCGTGAAGTTCGTTTCCATTTTCATTTGCTGAGAGCTTATATGTTTTTCCGTTCAAGGTAATTTCTGCTTTACCGATTCTGTTGGCATATCTACCGACAATTGAGCCGAAATAATCTGTACTTTTCACATAGCTTTCGAGATTGTCGTAGCCGAGAACAATATCAGCATACTTACCCTTTCGGTCTGGCATAGTAAGAGAAACGACTCTAGCTCCATAGGTAATAATTTTAGCTTCAGCGCCAAGTTTGTTTTGAAGCGTGTACTCATAAACTTCTTTCCCATCTTTCATCTTTCCGAATAATGATTTTTGAATCATCGGTTCGTCCATTTTCCCTGACTGAGCAAAGATCATAGATACAGAGAAAGTAGCTGTTAAAATAAAGAGTAATAACTTTTTCATTTTGTTTCTCCAAAATTCATCTTAAGATTTAGAAATCAATTTGAACTATTTAACCTTACGCGGGTTAAATTTAATCAAGTAAATCAAGCCGATTATTATTAACAACGCACCCCACCAAAGACTTGAATGAAACTGGTGAAGTTCGACTCCGGCTCCAAATGACGGATTGAACAACTGGTAAATTCCGGCTGCAAAAATTATTATACCATAAATCAATAATATTGAACCGATAAAAAACCAAATCGAAATTCTGCTTTCACCTACCATATCCACCTCCTACCAGAAAATTATATTAAGGATTATGAAAACCGCAAGAACAACTCCAGCCCAGAATATAGGGCGTTTAATTAACGGCAAGTGTCCTTCGGATGGAAGTTCTGTACAACCTCTAACTAAACCGTTAAGTTCAGCTTCTGTTTTCGGCTTCGTTAAGTAGCTAACTATTACAGTAACACCTACGCAGATTAACCAGGACCATAAAGCTCGATACATATTTTCAGCCATATCTTTTGCATCGCTTGAAAGAGCGAAAACTTTTAGCATAGCGGGATTAACCTTTACAATTATATACATACCTACCGAAGAAAGAATTCCGGCTAATAGCCCCCAGAAACCGCCGGCAGCAGTTGTTCTCTTCCATAGCATTCCAAGCACAACTGTACCAAATAATGGTGCAATAAAGAAGCTGAACAACGCCTGAACATAATCCATAATGCTTGCAAATTGCTGCACAAGATATGCAGTACCGATACTAACGATTACACCAAGAATAGTAGTCCATCTTCCAATTCTTACATAATGAGAATCTGCAACTTCCGTATGCTTAAATTTATTATGAATTGGTTTGTATATATCATAAGTCCAGACAGTTGCAAACGCACTTACGTTGCCAGCCATACCGGACATAAAGCCGGCAATTAAGGCTGTAATTCCCAGACCCAGCAAGCCGGGACTTAAATATCTTGCAAGCATCAGAGGGAGAACTTCATTATAACTTTGACCACCGGTTGCAACAGCCTGCTGCTCACTTACAAGGTGAGGCATAACGGCTAATCCCAATAAGCCGGGAAGAATAACAATAAAAGGTACAAACATCTTAAATCCTGCACCAATAATCGGAGCCATTTTAGCCGAGCGCAAATCCTTTGCAGAAAGAAGTCTTTGAACTACCAGGAAGTCGGTAGTCCAATATCCAAATGAAATTATTGCGCCGAGACCGAAGACAATCCCAACCCAGTTGATTCCCATCGGATTGTCTTTGAATGAACCAAGTGTACTCCATAAGTGTGTATAATCCCCACCAGGAAAATTTTGATGAATCTTTGCAACCATACCACCCCAACCGCCTGCTTCGATTAAACCGAGAATTGGAACTAGAAGTGCACCAAGCCAGATGAGCATGAATTGTAAAACTTCATTAAAGATTGCCGAAAGCAATCCGCCGAGAACAACATAAACCATAACAGTTATAGATGAAACCCAAATACTGAAATGGATATCCCATCCAAGAACGACTTTCATTACCAGAGCCATTGCATACATGTTTATGCCGCTCATAAGTACAGTCATAAATCCAAACGTAACAGCAGCGAGCATACTTGAGCTTTCGCCGAAACGAAGCTTCAAATAACCCGGTACCGAATGTGTCTTTGAAATATAATAGAATGGCATCATCACGATTGCAAGGAAAAGCATCGCCGGTATTGCGCCAATCCAGTACCAGTGTGTTGCAAGAATACCATACTGGTAAGCCGAAGCAGCCCAGCCCATAAGTTCCAGTGAGCCGAGATTAGCTGCAACGAAAGAGAGACCTGCAATCCATGCAGTCATTTTTCTTCCGGCAAGAAAGAAGTCGTCGCCGGTCTTTGTATAACGCAAAAGATAATATCCAATCCCTAAGACGAAGAGGAAATAAATTGCGATAATTAAGGAATCAATCCAGCTTAGAGAAACAAGGCTGGTGCTGGCAGCTAAAAGCCAGGTTAGACAAGGTATGATTTGACTAATCATAAGTTCCCAATGTTTTATGTTGATGATTTAGTTTGAATTCCAATGTAGAAACAAGTCATTTAAAATTAATATTAAGCAATTTTATAAAAAGCCTTTCTTGACTTTTTTATCACCATTTTGCGCAAACAGCGTTTACTTATGTATTCGCCGGAACTCTCGTAATCCTACTGTTTTTTCTTTCTTAAAATATCTAGAAATATGTTCCTGATCTGTGAAATCGAATTTATCTGTAATTTCCGAAATTGGCAGATTAGTTTCGACAAGCATCTGCGCAATCAAATCTGTTCTAACTTTTCTAATTTCTTCTTGAATAGAACGATGAATAAATTTTCTAAATCTGGATTCAAGGCTGCGGCGGCTTAGACAGGTCTTTCCAACAACATCATTGACTCTGATTTTCATTTTAGCATTTTGGCGAATATAACGGATTGCCTCCACAACTTCTTTGTCTTCTACTGCAAGAATATCTGTGGATTGTCTGCATACAACATGTGAAGCTGAAACTAAAATTTCATTTTTCTGGACCGGCTTGTTGTGCATCAGTTTATCAAGAAGTTCTGCGGCGGCGTAACCGGCAGCTTCAGTATTCAACGCAATACTTGTGAGAGGTGGATCGCTAAGGTCACAAATTAAAGTGTCATTATCAACGCCGATTACTGAAACATCCTCCGGCACATTTAAGTTGGCAATTTTACAGGCTTCCAAAACATGATTGCCTCTGTCGTCATTGCAAGCCATAATACCAATCGGCTTTGGTAATGTCTTCAGCCATTCAGACATGTAAGATTGTTCTTTTTCCCATGTCTTATATTTCTTTGATTTACCTTCACCGTAAGCAAATAATTGGAAGCCCGCATCTTCAATAAATTTTTTAAAATAAAATTTTCTATCGTTAGACCAAAAGATGTCATCAAAGCCGCAGAAAGCAAAGTTTCGTAAGCCGCTGCCGAGTAAATGTTCTGCCGCTAATCTGGATGCATTAAAACTGTCGGTAACTACGGTTGGGAAGTCTTCTGATTTACCGGAGTGATGCAGTACCATAATAGTTGGAATTTTTAGCGCGAATAATTCTTTGCTTACAATTGAATTGCGCATGATAATTCCTGTCGCATTCCAGTTTTTGAGATGAGGTATGTGCGACTTTAAATTTCTCGGTTCTCTATAAAAAGCCCAAGGTCCATGTAGTTTTGAATAGCGAGCGATGCCATGCAGAAGATCCCTACCAAATGCACGTGAAGTTTCCAGAAGTAATATTACTTTAGGAAGCGATGATGAAATTTCTACTTTATTTTTTAGTATTGCACTAGTATCTGGCATGTTACGGTAATTCAAAAATCTTTCTCTATATATAAACTTATAAAATTTTTTATCTAATTAGAAATTGATTTTAAACATATAAATTTCAGTCTGCTTAGGTTGGAGCCTGAAAAATTTTATAACCGAAATGAAAAATTAATTTGACTCTTACAAAAAAAATCTCAAATTTCGCCTAAAGAAAGTTATCGATAAAGTAAACGATGACTAAATTTTATAATTTAACTGCCAGGAATACTTCTGAAAACCAATTCAAAGATATTAATGCTGAATCTCTGGAATTTGCATGCTCAGACGTTAATTCAAACAATCAAACTTCTCTTCAGTGATTTCTTATCGTCATTTGTTTACAGAAGAATGAAAAAAGAATTCGCGAACCCTTCATATAGCTGGTTGTTTTTAATTCAAAATAAAAAATAGAATGCTTTAAAATTGTGCAGAGGTAAAATGAATAAAATATCTTACCAAGTTACTTTTATATGCTTGCTTTTTATTCTAGGAAATTTATTATTCGCTAAAAATGATTTTCTAAAAGAAGAAACTCAAAAATATTATATAGTTGTTGCAAAAGATGGAAGCGGAGATTTTACTTCTGTGCAGGCTGCAATAAATGCGGCGCCCGATGTTGCTCAAAAAAGAGTAACGATTTATATAAAAAATGGAGTTTATAAAGAAAAAGTAATCGTACCTTCGTGGAAAACTAATATTACTTTAATTGGCGAAAGCAAGGACAGCACAATTATAACATACGATGATTATCATGGAAAGGGAGATATTAACACTTTCACCTCTTATACTGCGCTCGTCCAAGGAAATGATTTTATTGCTGAGAACCTGACCTTCGAGAATTCGGCGGGCAGAGTTGGACAGGCGCTTGCACTTGCTGTTGAAGCAGATAGATGTATAATTAAGAACTGCCGCATTATCGGCAACCAGGATACGCTTTATGCGGCGAATGACTCAAGCAGGCAGTTTTATGATAGCTGCTATATTGAAGGCACGACTGACTTTATTTTCGGTGATGCAACTGCAGTATTCAAAAACTGTTTGATTAAAAGTAAGAAGAATTCATTTGTTACAGCAGCGTCAACTTCCCCAAAACAAAAATTTGGTTACGTATTTTTTAATTGCAAATTAATTGCGGATTCAAGTTTAAATAAAGTATATCTTGGTCGTCCCTGGCGTCCTTATGCAGCCGTTGCATATCTAAATTGTTACTTAGGTCCGCAGATAATTTCTGGCGGATGGAATAATTGGAGAGATCCGAAGAGAGAAAAGACAGCACGATATTCCGAGTTCAAATCAACTGGTCCCGGTGCTAATCCGGGGAAAAGAGTCAGTTGGTCAAAACAATTAACATCTAAAGAAGCCGCCGAATATACTTTGAAAAATATTTTCGGCAACTGGAATCCTTCGTTAGTCAGAAGAAAGTAATAAGAACTGTGAAATTCATTTTTAACTTTTATCCTGCTTGGAAGAAGAAGTCAGAAGTCAGAGTTCGGATGTCAGACTTCAAACTTATCTCTGATCTCCGACCTCTGATCTCTGAAATCCTTTTCCTTTTCATGATTATGGTATCCGTGGCTTTCCCTGATTTGAATGCTCAGACTCTGAAGCATCCACGTAAAGATGCTGCATGGATTCCCGATTTGGGAAATGGATATTACAAAAATCCAATTATTTATGCTGATTATTCTGATCCTGATGTTATAAGAGTTGGCGACAATTTTTATCTGGTCGCTTCAAGTTTTGATCAGGTACCTGGGTTACCAATACTTCAATCCAAAGATTTAGTAAACTGGAAAATTATTGGTCATGCGCTTCTTCGGCAGCCTCCTTATGATGTTTACTCAAAGCCTCAGCATGGAAACGGTGTGTGGGCGCCATCGATAAGGTTTCATAACGGTGAGTTTTATATTTTCTATCCTGATGTTGACTATGGCATTTATATGGTGAAGGCAAGAAATCCTGCCGGATCCTGGTCTTTACCGGTTTTAGTTCAAAAAGGAAAAGGATTAGAAGATCCTTGTCCTTTGTGGGATACAAACGGCAAAGCATATCTTATTCATGCTTATGCAGGCAGCCGTGCTGGTATAAGAAATCTTTTGGTGCTTAACCGGATGAATTCCGAAGGTACAAAAGTATTAGACGAAGGTGTAATCGTATATGACGGACATGTAAGTGACCCCGGCGTTGAAGGACCAAAACTTTATAAGCGTAATGGTTATTATTATATCTTCGCACCCGCAGGCGGAGTTAAGCTGGGATGGCAAATTGTTCTTCGTTCAAAAAATATTTACGGACCATATGAAAGACGAAAAGTTTTAGATCAGGGAAAAACAAATATCAATGGTCCGCATCAAGGTGCGTGGGTAGAAACTCAAACCGGGCAGTCGTGGTTTATTCATTTCCAGGATAGAGGAGTCTACGGAAGAGTTGATTTGTTGGAGCCGATGAAATGGAAGAATGGCTGGCCGATGATGGGTGTAAATCAGAATAGTGAAGGAGTAGGCGAACCGGCTATGTCTTACAAAAAACCCGACGTCGGTAAAACTTATCCGATTCAAGTTCCGCAAACTTCGGATGAGTTTAACTCGACTCATCTGGGCTTACAATGGCAATGGTCAGGCAATCCGGGTGCAACGTGGCTGTTTACTTCCGGTGAAGGTTTTTTAAGATTGTATGCACAGCTTCTACCGAATAATTTTAAAAATTATTGGGACGTCACCAATATCTTATCGCAGAAATTTCCGGCAGAAAAATTTACGGCGACGACCAAATTAACGTTTCATCCATTGTCTGTTGGAGATAAAGTCGGCTTTATAGTTTTAGGCGCAAGTTATGCATATCTTTCTTTGGAAAAGAAGGAAGACGGAAATTATCTTGCTTATACAACATGCCTTCATGCTGATAAAGGTAAACCTGAAACTGAACAAGAAATAAAAAAGTTTGACAGTGAAACGATTTATTTTAGAGTTACAGTAGACAGTAATGCTATCTGCCAATTTAGTTATAGCTTTGATGGAAATAATTTTATTGATGCCGGAAAGCCATTTACTGCTGAGCATGGCAGGTGGATTGGAGCTAAAGTCGGAATGTTTTGTTCAAGTAAGATTAAGACGAATGATACCGGTTATGCTGATTTTGACTGGTTTAGAGTTAGACCGTAAAATAAAAATTTTATCACAACTGACCGGCTACAAAGAGATAGCCGCTAAACGGCAGCTACTGCATGACCTAATTATGCTGTAAGCAAAAAACAAACATGAGAATTATATAAACCAAAGATGAGTCGCTACTTAATCGCTTCAAATCCTAAATTAAAGCGACCCAGAAGCGACTCATATTAGATGATGATGAGTGTTCAATTAGGATTTTGCTTCTCATGTTCTATGAATCATGGCAATGAAACTTGCCGGTTTGCAGAATGTTCTAAAGAAATTGAGAATTACAAATTTTACTTGCAAGCGAAATCTTGAAAGAACATATTAGAAAAAGAAATCAGATACTCTAACAACAAGCCTATTGACTATAGAACTTGAGGAGATCTACCATTGATAATGCGAGGACTTGCTCGAATATTTTCTCTTTTCTAAACTTTTTTACATAAATTGAATTTTGGTCGGTTGATAGTGAAATTTTATGAATTTAAAATGTGCAAATTCTAGAAGTTCGGAACTAATGCCAATAAATATTAAAATCTTTTATAGAAAATTTGCAGACATAATTGCTTAAAATATAGCCAATTAGAGTAAACAAAGTATGTACAGAAGAAAAAATTTTTCCATTTTTTCAAAAATTTAACTTGACAATTTAATTTAAATTTAGGAATTTAGGCACCAATAAAGTTATCGGTTACTTAAACGTTAACTATTTTTCTTAAAATTATAAGAAAGGCATATCCGGGAGATTTGTTACAAATATTCAAACTCGTATCTACAAACTATCTTTCAACCTAACTTGAAGGTTAATCTCTTTTCAAGTTGGACCAATGTAAAAATCTTCGTCCAGGTTATAGTGTCATATTTATCATTCTAGTTTTATTGTTCTCCCGGAGAATAAAAGATGTATTCTCCTATACAAAAATATTTTTTCTTAAAAATTTTAGTTCGTTTAATTTCATTGCTTTGCAATGTGGTAAGTAGTCAAATCAAATAATGTGACTCACTGTGGCGAAGCCGTGTTAAGCGAACCAGATTATTAATCCCGATATACTTGAATCTAAAGTCTTATTTATAAATATAAATATCAAAAGAAAGGGAAATACATGAAGACAAATGTAACGAATTCTTTAGTTTCAGAAGTTTATTCATTTGTTAAAAAAAGAGGAAATAAATATTAAACCAAACAGTCGCTGCGTTTAATATTGGTTCTTACATCTAATAGGTTTTAATAACTTTTTTAGTGGAGTACAAATGAGTATTGGTACAAAAAAAATATTCTTTACTTTTCTGTCCTTAATATTTTTGTGTGCTTTTTATACCACAGAAATAATTGCGCAGGGGAAGATAGTCGGTCATGTTAAAGACAATACGACTGGAGAGCCTTTAATCGGTGTTAATATTGTCATTCAGGGAACCACCTTGGGAGCTGCAACTGATTTAAATGGCGACTACGTAATTGTCAATGTACCGATTGGGACATATTCACTTCAAGCTTCGATGATTGGCTACGCAAAAGAATTGAAAACCAATGTCGTGGTTTCGTTTAATCAAATTACTCGTATTGATTTTAATCTTGAAGCCTCCGCTGTTCAGACTAAAGAGATTGTTGTAACAGCTCCTAGAGACATTCTTCATAAAGATGTTTCAGGCAGCCAGATTGTAGTAACTGACAAGACAATTACTAATACCGCCGGTGTTAGAACCTTGCAAGACTTTTTAAATACTCAGGCAGGTATAACCGATAATACATATCTTGAGATCAGAGGCGGCGGTCCTTCTGAAACCGGCACTATAATTAACGGGCTTCCTTTCGTCGATGCAAGAGTTGGTAAATCCGATGCTTTTATACCTACTAGTGCAATTGAGCAGGTTTCACTAAATGCAGGCGGTATGAATGCAGAATATGGACAATTTCGATCCGGCTTGATTGATGTAACTACAAAAACCGGAACGATGGATGGATACCATGGTACTTTTTCATTTACACAGAGCCCTGCGCATATGAAAAGATTTGGTCCATCTCTTTATGATCCGATGAATAATTACCTGCGCCCTCACCTTGATCCTACAATTGCTTTCATAGGAGTTAATGCAGCGGTACAGCAGGGTATAATTACGCAATACCAAGCGCAGCAGTTCGGTCAATATCCTTCTTTCCCTGGATTTCTGAATCTTACCGGCAGAAATATTCCACAATCATGGACTGCCAGTTTAAAACCGGGTCAGGTAATTACTCCGGTAGATTTGTATCTGTATGATGCTTGGATGCATATGGTTAATCCAAATTTTGCTCTATTAAACCAGACCATCAATAAATTAAATGCCCAAGGTTTGAATGTTGGTTCTCCCGTAACAGATCAAAATCTTATAAACGCATTTAGTAACCATGCAAACAAAGAAGGACAATACGGCGACTTCAACTTTGACGGAGGATTTGGCGGACCAATTCCATTCTTTGCTAAGGAACTTGGCGACGCTACTTTTTATTTATCAAACACAACAGCCCGGACTTCATACATTGAACCGCTTGAATTACAGTATGATTTGAAAAGCACAACAATGCTTGCTATGAAATCGAATTTGTCCAAAGGAATTACTCTTAAATTAACTGGAATTTGGGGCTATGAAAAAGGAATGAATCCTGCCCGTGCTGCAGACAGCGAGCCCGCAACTCTTTCAATAGCAAATCAAGTAACTCAGGGTGGTGTATCAAACGTTTATCAAGGTCTTGATAGAGGCGCATTTGTACCTGAAAATGATATTCCTCTTTTTACTTCTTACGGAAGTAATTATGGTCCTATATATTACTGGTACCAAACAATGCTGCAGCCATGGATTGAAAACAATTACCTTGGTGGTTTCGAACTTTCACATGCAATTAGTGCAACTACTTATTATGATGTAAAGGGAAGTTTTCAATCTACAAAAGAAGATATTAATCCGGACTTGAGTTCGATGCGTAATAATACGCCTATTGCTTATGCGGGTCCAATTCCTTTAACTGAGGCACCATACGGAAGAGAAATCCTTCCTTTAGGAGCCAGCGAAGATACAGTTGCCGGATTTGTATTTGATCAATATTTAAGTGTTCCCGGCTTAAGTGAAAGATTCGATAGCAAGGGCGGATTATATTACGATAATTCACTTACGCAGCAAGTTAACTTACAAGTAGATTTCGGAAGCCAGATTAACAAAGAACATTTTATAAAGGCTGGATTTGAATATCACTATACAGCTTTAAACAATAATCGATGGTCATACTGGCCGAACCAGGGTCCATTAAGTATGTATGAATATAATTTCAATGTTTATCCGCGTAATTTGGGCGCATATATTCAAGATCAGATTACATTTGAAGATATGGTTGCGAATATTGGTATCCGCGCAGACTATTATAGCTTTGGAAACCTTGAATGGCCCACCGGCAGACCATGGGATGCAGCTGCATTTGCGGCTCCAAACTGGACTCCGACAGATTATCTTAGTATTCTGCAGTCAGGCGGTTCAATCATCTGGCAGCATTGGAATCAATTGAATGCTCAATATATTGCGGCTGGGCAAACACCATTACTTCAACCCGTTGCTACTCATCTCGTGTTCAGCCCACGGTTCGGAATATCTTTTCCAATTACCGAGAGTGCGAAATTCTATTTCAACTATGGACAATTTAGAAGCATGCCTCCTCTTGCAGACATGCTCGCTTACGGCTTTAGATACGATACTCAGAAAGGCGGACTGTACGACCTCGGAAATCCCAACTTAGCTCCTTCTAAAACAATTCAATATGAATTAGGAGTTGACTACAATTTGTTTAATGAGTATCTAATTCATGTTGCCGGATATTATAAAGATGTAACTGGTAATGTAAGAGTTATAAATTATATCCCTACAACTGCAGGTATACCAAATTATAGATTTAGATCGGGCGATTCTTATGCAACCATTCAAGGTCTTGAATTTCAAGTAACAAAATCTGTTGGTGAATATCTGACAGGCTGGTTAAACTTACAATACACTTATTCCAGCAGCGGTATTACAAACAGAATTGCAGTTTATCAGGATTCTGCTTCGAATGTAGCTCCGGCTGCGTTTTCTTATGCCAATCCTTCTAGACCGTTCCCCGTTCCGGAAATACGAGCAAACATTACGCTTACATCCCCTAGCAGATGGGGAAGATTCCTAGGAGACTGGAGCTTGAGTCTTCTTCCCGATTGGAGACTAGGTGATATTTTCGTCTTCAATCCACGCAGTACAGACGAAGGAGCTACAAATTATTTCAGATGGCCGAATTTGTGGTTAGTCAATATGAAATTAAGTAAGGCTTTCACAGTTGGTCCGCTTAGGGCAACTGTCTTCTTAAATGTAAACAACCTTTTCAACAACAAGCAGTTCCTATATAATTACGCTTTCTATGGCGGCAATGGTTCTGCTTCAGGATCAGATTTTACGGGCTACATGGCATCGCTTCATCTTCCAGAGTATCATAGTTCTTACTATGATCCTATACGAAGTGAAGCATCTGGTTCATATTTATATCCCGGCTATGTATATACACAAGATGTTACTGATGCGATGGGCATTGTACATAAAAAAGGTGATGTTGTTACAACAGAAGATAAGATCGGTGATATGAACTCATCAGCCAAACCATGGATAAACAGTCCTAATGTAGATTTGTTTTCTTACGGATATACAAGATCGGTTTGGCTTGGAATAAAGTTTGATTTTTAGAAAGTCTTTAGATGTCATTTCCCTTACTTACGGGAAAGACAGTAATCAAAATTTTGGAGAAAAAATGAAAATGAAAATTAAAATAGATCGAATAAATTTTATTCGTACGGCTTTTATAATAGCATTTTTCTCGGCAAGCAATTTGTTCCCTCAAGCTTTAATTCGAGTCAACCGACTTTGGGGAGGTGTAACAGAGAATGGAGGAAACAAAGGTATAACATACGGTGCATCCAACTTAAATTTATTTGCTGATTACGGTGCATACGGCTGCCGGTTTCAGGGAACCGAAAGCTTCTTTGGCGGTTTTATTTGTGTTGCAACAGATAATTGGAACGGTAAGGCAGCGGTCTTCTCGCCGGTAGAAAAAGATCAACCCAACGGTAATGTTGTTGTTCCTATGCAAAACTATACTCGTTATGCAAATCCAAATTATACAATAACAACGGGCGGAGTTACAGGTACACCTCCGCAAAATGATCTCGGAGGCGCCGTTGTTGATGCAACCAAATGCATCGGCACAAGCGACCAAACTGTTACCGTTACAAACAAATATTCGTGCGGTATAACGGTCCAAAGAAAAGTTCTTGCCTGGGGAGAACGACTGGATAATAATTATTCAATAATTGATTTAACATTTACCAACGATACTACTGTAACATTTTCAAATTTTTATATTTTCGTTCATGATGGAGAATATCAATTTCAGAACGCAGATGGAACTAATCCGGCAGTTGCTACAGTAGATAGATACTATAATAATAATGCGCCGAGAAAATGGTATCATTATTACGGGGCAAAGACTACCGATTCCTTGCGTGTATATTATGATTATTCAGCAGACGATCCTGAAGTTACCTCTGGAATTTTTGCTGATAGAATGGGACAACCGCTTACTGTTCAAGGAGGAAGGCTTTTGGATTATGACTTCACTTTTGTGGCGACTCTGCATGCTTCAAAGGCACCATATATTCCTACCGGAGTTATGGTTAATAATGTTGATGCAGCCGATGTTGACGATATGAATCAGCCTTCGGTTACAACAGTTGCAAATATGCAGAATACACTTAACCTTGGTCTTTTCAATAATGCTTACGATCCAACCGGATCCGATGCATCAAAATACTATCAATTAATTAATGGAAGTACACTTTCGAGTGAAGATATGACCGGCACCGATATTAGACCAGGCTTTCATAGAGTTAATTTTGATGAAGAAGGTAAAACAGCCCCGGGAGGCGAGCTTGGTGTCTCTCCTTTCTGCAATTCCTTTGAGAGTATGATTATGTGCTATGGTCCTTACACCTTTGCACCCGGTCAGCAAATTAGAATTGTAACCGCAACTGGTATAGCGGGAATCAGCAGAGCAAAAGCTGTTCAAGTTGGTACAGAATGGTATAACGATTTAACTACGGGTACTAATACATTAACGGATCCCTTGCCAAATTCACCGACCGGTTTGTTCCCGTCTAACTTTGTGTTTCCGCAAGGGGCTACTCCAACAGATATCAAAAAAGATAAATGGATTAGCACAGGAATAGATTCAGTTTATCAGTCGGTTAGCAAAGCACAATGGAACTTTGATCACGGTTATAATGCACCTATAACTCCTCCGCCTCCGAGCAGTGTAAGTGTTGCCGGAACTGGTGCAGGTATTGTCCTTAACTGGTCTGATCCAGCTGCAGAGAGTATGGGAAACTTTATAGGTTATCGGATTATGAAAAAACTTTCCAATGCCGATACAACTTATTATCAAGAAGTATACAGAACTGATACAACAGCCAGCAAATTTACAACGCAGTTTACCGACACACACATTCGTGTTGGCGCAACGTATTATTATTATGTAGAGGCAATGGAAAAAGTTCCTAACGATCCAAATATTTATCCATCGGATAGAGGACAAACAATTTACAGCGGCAGAGTATATTTTTATAATAATACTGCCGTTACTGGCGAAGCTTTGGTCCGAAGCAATATGGACAACATTGCAATGGTCCCAAATCCATTTAACTGGAATGATCCACTGCTAAGAGGATATGGTTTCGCAAATCCTTCCAATCTTCAAATTACATTTTACGAACTGCCGCATACTGTAACGATAAGAATATTTACAGAAGCCGGCGATCTGGTAAATACAATTTATCATAATGAAGACAGCGGTTCTGATAAATGGAATATGACCAATGAAAATGGACAGACAGTTGCCAGTGGAGTTTATATCGTTGTATTTCAAACACCGGATGGTGGAATAACATACCAGAAACTGGTAATTGCACGATAACAATTTCATAGGAGATTTTAAGATGAAACTATTTACCAAAATATTCTTATTAGCTTTGTTGCTGTGTGCTTTTAATCTGATGGCTCAAGATTCCGGAGTGGATTTAAAGCAAGCAGGACAATCATCAATGACGTTCCTCCAGGTTGGAGTCTCTCCAAAAGCTGCAGCTATGGGAGATGCAAATACAGCATTAAGCAGCGGCGTTGAAAGTGTATTTTCTAATCCGGCAGGTTTAACCGAAATGAAATCTCAATTTCAAGCTTTTGTTTCTTCGACGCAATGGATTGCAGATATAAAATACCTTGCCGGTGCCGTTGGATGGAATGCAGGAAACTATGGTGCCGTTGCTTTCAGCTTTGTTTATGTAAATTACGGTGATATTAAAGGTACTGCCTTTGTTCCTGCTACTAGTACCGGTGCTAATTATATTTTAACCGGAAATGTTCCGAATGTAGGCGCTTATTCTTTCGGTTTAACTTATGTGAAAGCAGTCAGCGAAAAGTTCTCAATCGGCGGTACTATAAAATACGTCGGGCAGAATTTAGGTCAATTAACTGATGCCAACGGAGTTACATCAGACAATAATGCAAACAAGCTGGCATTCGATATGGGCATAAAATATTTCCCAGGTATCGAATCGCTTAGACTTGGCATGTCGATTAGAAACTTCTCGACATTTGTGCAATACCAGTATTTCCAGTCCCCGCTTCCGCTTGCTTTTTCTGTCGGTCTCGGCATGAACATTATGGATTTAATAAACAAGAATCTTTCACAAGATCATTCAATAATGGTATCAACTGAGTTTGTCCATCCGAATAATTATACCGATAGAGTTAATACAGGTATAGAGTATACTTTTATGAAAACAGTATCGTTAAGAGCCGGTTATCAATCGAATCAGGATATTTTTGGCTGGTCAGGAGGTGTAGGCTTAGAGCATGAAATCGGCGGGACTCAATTGGAAGTCGATTATTCTTATTCGAGTACCCAATACTTTAACGGAGTTAACAGGTTTTCTTTAAATGTCGCATTCTAAAATAGAAGAGCATATTCATTAACTATAGTTACGCAGATCCTTAGATATTAGATAATGAAATGATAGAATAATAGAACAAATAACTGTTCCATTACTCTAAAACTCCGATATGTTTAAGTGAGATTTTGCGTAAGATGAATTCATTAAATAACATGTTCAATAATAAAAACAATGGAGGTTCTATGAAGAAGTTAGCTTCTTTTTTTCTAGCAGCATGCTTTATTTTTTCGATAAAGATGTTTGCTCAAACAGCAGCAAAGGCGGAATGGTTTCTGGATGATTCTACGGGTGCTACTATTACCGGAAATCTTGTTGCAGATACAATGCAGCTTGCAGGTACGTTAACAATAAAAGACTTTACAGGCAGCTCAGCATTCGGTCCAGCAGTTAGAATTAATGCCGGTACAGTAGGCTTTGCAGCAGGAGAACCGGGACCTGATTATACACGATATGTACAGTGTTTAGTTAAACCTAGTGCAGGAAATAATTTTCATGTTGACAGCATTGCATTCTGGATGGCTTGCTATGGTACTCATGGTTATATGCATGGAGCTGTTTATTGGGATACAGATACTGCAAACTTTAGCCAAAATAATTTGGTTGATTATGATAGCGTAACATATCCTACTGCTACAAGTACTGTTATAGGTTTACCAGATATTAGAGAAGATCAACCTTCTTCCGGTTTACCTCATGATACCAGCTATACAATAAATACGAATATTAACAATGGCGGACTTTTCGCGCTGAGATTTTATCCATGGTATAATTATTCTAGTGCAAGTACTTCAAAATATTTGGTGTTGTATGATGTTAGAGTTTACGGAACTACATCTCCGGCAACGGCAGTAGAGAATGAAAAATCGGTGCCGAAAGTATTTTCACTTTCGCAAAATTATCCCAATCCGTTCAACCCGTCTACACAGATTACTTTCTCTTTGGATAAATCTGAAACAGCAAACTTAACCGTTTACAACATGCTCGGTCAAAAAGTAGCAACATTGGTAAATGGAAATTTGTCTGCAGGCGAACATACAGTAAACTTCAGTGCGGATAACTTAAGCTCAGGTATTTATATTTACCAGCTTTCTACAGGAAGCAGAATTATCAGTAAAAAGATGATGCTGCTTAAGTAATACGGTATAGAAAATATGGTAAAAGGTATAGGGTAAAAAAATACCCTATACCGATTACCTTTTACTTTCTTTTGTTTTTATCCACAATGATATCCTTAGAATACATCGCAGAATTACAATAACGCTGATAATTTTTTTAGAAAACATGCATGAATCATCTTCGAAAAATCATAATAATTGATTTGATTTTTTAAAGCAGATTTATTCATAAAAAATTTTCTTTTCGAATTGTTATAAGTGCTTTATATACTGCAACTAGGATATTTATGATTGTGGTTGATAAATTGCACTATTCATTGCTTCAATTACTCTAAATGCCGTCGAAGTAACTGTTATTGCGGCTAAGGCTTCCGCATTTGTTGGAAGGACTTCCATGTGTGTAGCATCAATTTCCCTCTTTGATGCCGGAGTTTTTCTCTCTGCAGCTAAGGCTTCCGCATTTGTTGGAAGGGCTTCCATGTGCGTAGCATCAATTTCCCTCTTTGATGCTGGAGTAACTCTCTCTGCAGCTAAGAGTTCCGTGTATGCAGGATCACTTACTCTCTTTGCAGCTAAACCTTCCGTGTGAGTAAGTATAGTTTCCGTGTTGGCAAGAGAAATTTTTCTCTTTTTTAATGAAAATAATGCAGATATGGATTTCGTTTTTATAATAGGTTATTTGTTTACCTGCAGAAAGACTTCAAGTAGGAGATTTTGTTTTTATTTTATTGCCTTTAACACTTAAAATATACTGTTAATAAAATTTAACTTATTATCAGTATTTGATCAAAAAATTTTAATCATCAAACAATAGGTTCACATTCATTTATTTAGGAGTAGTATATGAGTAATAGAGTACTTCCTGCAATAGGAAAACTCGGATTAACTCTGACAATTATTTTTGTCATGTTTTCTGCAATTGCAAATGCGCAGTCACGGAGCAGAATAATAGGGACTGTCAAAGATGCGGAAACGGGAGAAGTATTAGTAGGAGCTAATGTACTGGTTGAAGGTACAAGCTTAGGCGCCGCTACGGATCTTGACGGTAAATATTTTATAATTAACGTTCCGGTTGGTACATATAATTTGAAAGTATCCATGATCGGCTATAAATCGCAGATTATAAAAGGCGTTCTGGTTTCTCTCGATCGTGTAGCAGAGCAGGATATCAGGTTAACACCGTCAACAATCCAATCGAAGACAGTAGTGGTAACTGCGCAAAGAGACGAGCTTCATAAAGAAGTATCAAGCACCCAGCTTGTTGTTACAAACAACGAATTGAGCAATACTTCAGGTATAAGAGCGATTAATTCATTTCTCGAAAAACTGCCGGGCGTTGGTACAGAAAATGGTTATTTGACAATAAGAGGCGGAAGTGCCGATCAAACGGGAACCTTCGTTAACGGTCTCTCATTTAATGATGCTTCAAATGGAAATGCAGAAACATCAATTCCATTAAGCGCTATCGAGCAGATATCTTTATTGTCCGGAGGTTATAATGCAGAGTACGGTAACTTTCGTTCCGGCTTAATTAATATTACTACCAAAGGCGGTACGTTGGACGGCTATCATGGCACGTTTAACATATCATCAGACAATTCACATATGAGGAGGTTTGGGCAATCATTCTACGATCCGCATAATGACTTTTTAGTTTCGTACCTGGACCCGGCTGTTGCATTTCAAGGAACAGCAAGTGCATGGGCAAATGATCCATATATGCAGCAGCAGCATCCTAGTTTTGTAGGTTATGATGCTGCGGCAAAATCCAGAGCGGTAACCAGCAGCTGGCCTACCGCAACTCCGTTAGATCTTTATTTACTTACTGCATGGCAATTCCGCGTAGTACCGGATTATGCCGGTTTAGCAAAATTAGGTTATTCGGTTCCTTTAGCTCAGCAGAAATTATTTGCTGAAAGAGCAGGTAAAGAAAATTTTCAGGACTATAACTTTGACGGCGGCTTCGGCGGTCCGGTGCCTTTTATAAGCCATATCCTCGGCGATGCAACGTTCTATATTTCTAATAATACAAGGCAGCAGCATTATACGTTTCCTGTTACATTAAATAATGATATGAACTCGACTACTTTGCTTACCGTAAAATCGACACCAGCAGAAGGAATGAGTTTAACGCTGAACGGTCTTTGGAAAAGAGAGATAGGAGTATCACCAATTATTCCGGTAAATGGAGATGCCCCGGATGCAAGCGACAGAGGCGGATTTATGCCTTTGGATAATCTTAAATATGCTTCGGATGATTTTGTATATGATTATGATCCGAACTATTATCCAATCTTAAATCAAACTACTGTAATGACAGGCTTGACTCTGAATCAGATGTTAAGCAAAAAAACTTTCTATGAACTTACTCTCGGTTATCTGACTATGTCAGACTTTACTCCGACTGGCGATAATAGAGATACAACAACAATTACAAACTTTGGTCCATTTGGAGTTGATGAAACTCCATACGGCAAATCCCAGTTTGGTAATGAACAATATAACGGATATTCATTTACAATCCCATGGGTATCCGGTTTAACTTTCGGACATCGGGAAGGCGATCTTCATGATAATCAGAAGACTTCCCAGTATTCGGCTAAGTTTAATATCACTTCGCAAATCGATGATCATAACTATGTAAAAGCCGGAATTGAATATAATCTTATCGATCTTAACCATATCTTCTATGAAATATGGAATCAGAATTCATATAATGCTTATGAATTTAATTATCATAGGACGCCAAGCCAAACAGGTATGTTTGTTCAGGACCAAATTTCATACGGCAACATAGTAGCTAACTTAGGCGTAAGATTTGATTATTATTACGGTGGCGGCGGACTTTGGCCTGCACAGCCTTTTGCGTATGATGCTTTTGCACCTCAGCCATTACCCGGCGGTGGTAAAAATGATAGCACTCTCTACCGTTATTTAGCAACAGGAAACTCTTATATTTGGGATGCATGGGAACAATACAATCAAACACATCCAGGCTTCCTGCAGAAAATTAAAAATTATTTTACTGTTAGTCCTCGTTTAGGAATTTCTTTCCCGATTACAACAGAATCGAAATTCTATTTTAATTACGGTCAGTTTAGATCTAATCCGCCATACTATACTATGTATCAGTTCAAATACAGATACACCAAGAACGGACTTTACCAGATGGCAAATCCGAATTTAGAACCACCGTTAACAACTTCGTACGAGCTTGGAGTTGCTTATAATTTTTACCAGAATTATATAGTGCGAGTTTCCGGTTATTATAAAGATGTTACAGGGCAGTATGGAACGGTAACTTATGAATCTGCTCAGTCAGATCATTCGAATCTGAATTATAAATCTTATTTAAACAACCAATATCAGGATATTCAGGGTCTTGAAGTCAACTTATCTAAGAATGATCATAGCTGGTTTACCGGCTGGATTAATTTCAATTATATGCTGACTAAAACCGGCAACACCGGTGTTAGTACAATTACCGATGTTGCAATTAACAACCCTGAAACTTTATTATATCAAGGAAACGATACGCGTGCATTACCCCAACCAAGCGTTAATGCTAATTTTGTTTTCCGTTCACCGGATAAATGGGGTCCACAGCTTGGCGGTCTTGATATTTTCGGAAACTGGGAGTTATCATTCTTTGCTCAATGGACTGCCGGAAGCTACTTTACCTGGAATCCGTTAAACGATCCATTTACAAATAACAATCTCGAATGGCCGGATTACTATATGGTTGATTTGAAGCTTAGCAAAACTTTTCCAATTGCCGGGACAAATGCTACTTTCTATATTGACTGTTCAAACGTGTTTAATATAAAAGTAAACTTGATGCATGATGGGTATCCTTTCCAAAGTGCTTCAGATGAACAGCAATACATGGCTTCACTTCATCTTCCGATGTATAATTCGCCCAAGTATGATCAGTTAAGGTCTCAAAATCCGGGGCAATATATTGCCGGTAATGACAAAGTCGGAGACTTAAGGTCCAGTTCTAAACCTTATATAAATGATCCTAATTATTCTTTCTTTTTATATGACCAGCCAAGAGATATCTGGTTTGGATTGAAAGTCGACTTTTAATAATTAAAGATATTGGAGTTTAAAAAATGAATCGTATTAATAATAAACTGTTCGGTATCTTAATAAAGGTTAGCGTTTTGATGGCTCTAATCTTTTCAATAGCTCCGAACATAAAAGGACAAACACAACCCGAACTACAAACTGCAACGATGAGACTGGGTCATTTGTGGTTAGGCGTTTCTGCAAATGGATATAGATCCAGCTTTGAATACCTTTCAGGCTATTTCCCGAATGATTATGATATAATGGCTAACCGTGGTCAATATGCTGAAGGTTATACCGGAGCCGGAGTAGTACTTACTGCAACTAATTGGTTTAATCCTTTGGTGGATTCTGTTCAGCCTGTGGCAATGTACAGCTACACAAATAGTTTATATCCGGCTTGGGGCGCCGGTAAGGTTCTGGTGCCAATTACAAGTTATTTAAGATTTGGTTACCCGGATCAAACTGTTAATTTTAATAAAGTTCCTCTTAATGATTTTGCTACAGTCGATCCGAATTACAGCGAATTTCAAAATCATACCTTTGATCAAATTGTGCAGGTAACTGACTCAACAATTTTGGGAATCAACGTAAGCAGAAAGCTTATGGTTTGGTCGCAAAATTTTAATGATGATTATGTTATCGCAGATTTGATGTTTACCAACGCAAGCAAAGATACTTTGGACAGCGTTTATGTAAACATTAATGTTTCGAAGGATAATCTAGAATATTCTAATGGAAATAATCCTGCAATAAGTACTTCTTCAAGTGATTATTTCAAATTAGGAAGTAATGACTGGCAGCATTATTACGGCGGTAAACCTGGGGATAGTTTAAGAGTCTTTTATGAATACAGTGCAGATGATCCTCAAAAGCCAGGCGATAATATGGGCTCGCCGGCAGTTACACAGGACGGAAGATTGTTGGATCCTAATATGACATACATGGCAATACTACACGCATCAAAAGAACCGTTTTCCGATCCGAGCCAAGATGTTGATGATCCACTTCAGCCGAAGATTACTTATTCAGGCAGGAATTTTCCAAAGACAACATCGAATGATGTTTATAACAATGCAAACTTTTATGTAGTTCGCGGCGGGTTTTCTGAAGATAATCCAATGCCGGGGGCATATCCTGGAACTTATCACGAGCAAAACTCGGATGAATTCGGGTATGCCGATAACTCGCTTGTCCCGGCAAATGTTCCCGAAAGCGCTTCATATAGATATGTAAGTTTTGGTCCTTATAAAATGTATCCTGGACAAAAAGTTCATATCGTTTATGCAAACGGTTATACCGGAATCGGCTTTAAGACCGGACAGGAAATAGGTAAGGAATGGCTCGATGGAACTTTGCAGAATCCGCCAAACATGCCAAATCCTAATACCGGATGGCTGCCTGCAAATTTTCAATTCCCTTCCGGTGCAACAGAAATGGATAAGAGAAAAGACAGATGGATCAGCATGGGAATAGACTCGGTTATGTTGAGTGCTTATAGAGCTCAATGGAATTACGATCATAATTATGATATTCCTCAGGCTCCACCGCCTCCGACAACAGCTACTGTTACCGGTTATGGCGATGGTGTTCAAATAGAATGGAGCGATCCGAATGCGGAAGCAATGTCTAACTTTGCCGGTTACAGAATAATGTCGCGCATCTCAAATGCAGATACTATCTGGTACCAGCCTATTTATGATTCGGATGGAAGCGACAAGGGTGTAACTCATTCAATTAAATTTAAGAACGTATTGTTTGGTGCTCAGTATTATTTTTATATTCAAGCAAAGGCGAAGATTGCAGATAATGATCCGAATGCTGATCCGACTACACGCGGTAAAATTATTTACAGCAGCAGAACATTATACCCGGATGTAGATCAGGTTCAGCCGCCGCACTTTTCACAGAATGATCTATCAAAAATTAGGATTGTTCCGAATCCATATAATATAAAAGATCCGCTTTTAATAACGTATGGATTTGCAAATCAGAGAAACATCACCTTCTATAATTTACCTCCCGTATGTACAATAAAAATTTATACTGAAAACGGCGACTTAGTACAGACGATTCAGCATAACAATCCTCTCGGCACCGGCTCTGAGCCGTGGGATATGCTCACTTCCAGCCAGCAGGTAATAAACAGCGGAGTGTACATTGCCGTATTTACAAAGCCTGATGGTGAGCTTTCTTATCAAAAGTTTATCGTCGTACGTTAATGAGAAGGAGTGAGAAAATGAAAATATTTTTGAAAATAGTATTAACAGCATTTGTAGTTCTGATTTTTGCATTTAACGGTTACAGCCAGGTTGGGTTAAATAAACTTGCACAGAGTACAATGAACTTTCAATTAGTTAGTATTTCACCAAAAGCCAGTGCAATGGGCGAAGCATATTACGCAGTTGGTGAAGGCGCTGAAAGTATTTTTTACAATCCAGCCGGCTTGGCAAAAATGGATAATACATTTAACGTTGTGTTAGATTATACTCAATGGATTGCAGACATCAACTACATTGGCGGTGCCGCATCATGGAACCTTGAAAACTATGGAGTCGTCGGCGTAAGTCTGCTTTCGGTTAGTTACGGTACTATCTACGGTACAAGTCTTGACCCGAATGCAGGCAGCCAGCTTGGTTATATCGATAACGGAACACTGTCGAATGTAGGTGCTTACTCATTTGGAATAAGCTATGCTAAAGCCATTAGCGAAGAATTCTCAATCGGCGGTAATGTTAGAATTGCCGGACAAAACTTAGGAAGTAATACTTTTGTAGATGGAACCACAACTAAGAATGATGCTTCAAAACTGGTATTTGATGCTGGAGTTATGTATTACACCGGTTATAAAGGTTTCAGGTTCGGCATGGCAATCAGAAACTTTTCTTCAAATATTATCCGTGAAGAAATTTATGAACAGCTTCCGCTTACTTTTACAATTGGAACGGCGATAGATTTGATGGATTTTATAAATCCGGCTCATTCACAGGACAACTCTTTGACTTTTGCTGTTGACTTCTTGCATTCAAATAATTATTCGGAAAGATTTAATATCGGCGCCGAATATAAATTCCTCGGTATGATTGCTCTGCGCGCCGGATATCAGTCGAACAGAGATATTATGTCCTGGTCTGCCGGAGTTGGATTTAATAAAACCATCGGCGGCAACGAAGTAGATGTCAATTATTCATTTTCAAAGATGGACGTCTTTAAGAATGTTAACCGCCTTTCTATAGGTTTCGGATTCTAATTGAGATAGTTAAAAAACTGTCCTCATTAAGGCAGGTATTTTATGACAGATAAAAGAACTAAAATGACATTGACTGTGGCTCTTGTTTTAATAACCGGAGCTGCTTTTATGCTAAAAGCAGAAAGCAAATTATATACTTCATCAAATCGATATGAAGTAAAAAAATCTGCTGATACAGTTTGGTCTACCTTAATGACGGACAGCTTTATTGCCCGGCATCCAAAGCTGATTGCTTACGACCAGGAGAAACTCAGATGGGATTATGAGCAGGGTGTAATGCTTCATGCAATATGGATGGTTTATGAAAATACTCACGACAAAAAATATTTTAATTATATTCAGGACGATCTGGATAAGTATTTATCTGATGACGGTAATATCAAAACTTATGACTTCAAAAAATTCCGTCTTGATGATATAACTCCCGGAAGAACTTTGCTCGATCTTTATCAGGCAACAAAAAATCAAAAATATAAATTAGCTGCGGAATTGCTAAGGAAGCAGTTGAGCGAACAGCCGCGAACTCCCGAAGGCGGTTTCTGGCATAAAGAAATTTATCCTGAACAGATGTGGCTCGATGGTCTTTATATGGCTGAACCATTTTATGCCCATTATGCGGTTACATTTAATGAGCCGAAAGATTTTACCGATATTACAAAGCAGTTTATCTTAATGGCGAAGCATGCAAAAGATCCCAAAACAGGTTTGTTCTATCACGGCTGGGATTACAGCAAAAAGCAGAAGTGGGCAAATCCGAGAACCGGAGACTCGCCTTCTTTTTGGGGAAGATCAATCGGCTGGTATTTAATGGGGCTTGTTGATGTTCTGGACTATCTTCCGAAAAATAATCCTAACAGACATGAATTGATTTCCATTTTGAATTATGAATGCAAAGCACTGTTAAGATTTCAAGATAAAAGAACTCATCTTTGGTACAATGTAATTGATAAGCCCGGCAAGAATGGAAATTATCTTGAGGCTTCTGCTTCGTCGATGTTCATGTATGTCTTTGCTAAAGGAGCAAACAAAGGATACCTTAAGAAAAGTTATTTCAACAATGCCGAAAAAATTTTTGCAGGAATAAAAAACAATTTAATAAAAAAAGGAAGCGACGGTTACCCAACTTTAACTAATACCTGTGCAGGTGCAGGCTTGGGCGGACATCCCTACCGCGACGGAACCTTTGAATATTATTCAAGCGTTCCAAAGCGCGATGATGATTTCAAAGGTGTCGGTCCTTTCATTATGGGGACTGTTGAATTAGAAAAATCTTTGCCGGATCCAAATTCAAATGTCGGAAAGAATAATAAAAAAGTTGTCGGCTTGGATAATTATTTCAACGATGAGCATGAGAAGGGCAAAGATGGTAAAGAACATCCTTATCATTATATTTGGGAAGATACGGCTAATTCCGGTTATTCGAAGCTCGGCAGAATAATTACAAATCTTGGCGCAGAAATTACTGAGCTTCATAATGCGCCGGCAAAATCTTCCTTAGACAAATTAAGTATTTATATTATTGTCGATCCCGATACGCCGCAGGAAAATCCGCATCCGAATTATATAGATGATACTTCGATAAAAAATATTGTAAGCTGGGTAAAAGCAGGCGGCGTTTTAGTTCTCTTCGGCAACGATAAGGGAAACTGTGAATTCCGGCATCTGAATAAGCTTGCAGAAAATTTTGGAATTCATTTTAATGAAGACAGCCGGAACGATGTTGTCGGGAAAAAATATTACATGGGAGAGTTTGTTAATCTTCCTAAAAACCCAATCTTCAAAAATGTAAAGAAGATTTACATGAAAGAAATAAGCACTTTAAAATTATCAGGCAATGCAAAACCGTTATTGACGGATAAAGGAGATGTAATAATAGCAACGGCAAAAGTCGGAAAAGGTTTTGTGTTTGCCGTAGGCGATCCATGGTTTTACAATGAGTATATTGACGACCACAAATTACCTGCAGACATTGAAAATTATAAAACAGCAGAAAATTTATTTTCATGGCTGCTTAGAAAAGCCAAGTAAAAATTAATTCAGTAAATTTGTAATCAACGAATCAACCTAAAAGAAAGTAGACAAAGGTTTAGCTAAAAGTTATGGCACAATTAAATGAATTTCGTTATTTCGATCCGAACGAAAAAGTTAGAGATATAGCTTATGAATTATATTCCGGAGTTAAAGATCTTCCAATCATCAGTCCGCATGGACACGTTGATCCGAGGATACTTGCAAACAATACTCCGTTTCCGGATCCGACGGAATTAATTATTATTCCGGATCATTATATTTTCAGAATGCTTTACTCGCAGGGAATAAAGCTTGAGTCACTCGGCATTCCAACAGTTGACGGAACCGAAGTAGAGAAAGATCATAGAAAAATCTGGCAGATATTCGGAGACAACTATTATTTATTTTCCGGAACTCCGACCGGTGCCTGGCTTAGTCATGAATTCACTGTTGTATTCGGCATAGAAGAAAAATTGAATTCGAAGACCGCAATGAAAATCTATGATGCAATCCAGGAAAAATTGCAGACGAAGGAATTTCTTCCGAGAAATCTTTTTGAGAAATTTAACATTGAAGTTCTTAGTACTACTGACGGCGCTGCAGACAGCCTTGAACAACATAAAAAGATTAAGGAGTCCGGCTGGAAAGGTAGAGTGATGCCGTGCTTCCGTCCCGATGCGGTAGTTAATATAACTGCAAAAAACTGGAAGAAAGAAATTGAAATGTTAAGTAAAGCTTCGGGAATAGAAGTATCAAATTATAAAGATTATATTAAAGCTTTGGAGAACCGGAGACAATATTTCAAATCAATTGGTGCAGTTTCAACCGATCAGGGAATAATCAGTCCATACACACATCAGCTCAGTGACGGCGAAGCCGATGCAATATTCCAAAGAGCAATGAAAGGTGCTGCCTCAGAAAATGATTGGCATCTTTTTACCGGAAATATGCTCATGGAAATGGCAAGGATGAGCATTGAAGACGGGCTTGTAATGCAGATCCATCCCGGCGCGATGAGAAATCATAACAAAGTTATTTTTGAAAGATTCGGATTGGATAAAGGCGCTGACATTCCGCTTCAAACCGAATACACAAAAAATATGCGTGAGCTTTTAAACAAATACGGCAACAATCCAAGACTAACGCTGATAGTCTTCACTCTTGATGAAACAAATTATGCAAGAGAGCTTGCGCCTCTTGCCGGTCATTATCCTGCAATGAAGCTCGGTCCGGCATGGTGGTTCCATGACAGCATAGAAGGGATGACACGCTTCAGACAAAATGTAACTGAAACTGCGGGCATTTATAATACTGTTGGTTTTAATGATGATACGCGAGCGTTCTTATCAATTCCCGCGCGACATGATTTATCCAGAAGAGTTGATTCAAACTTTCTCGCCGGACTCGTTGCAAAACATATTGTAGATTTGGATGAAGCCAAAGTTATGAGTCACGCTCTTGCTTATGATCTTGTTAAAAAGGCTTATAAACTTTAATTTGATCTGTAGAGGTTAAAATGGAAGTAAGATATTCGCCAGATCCTATTGGCATTAAAAGAATGACAACCGGAGAGTTAAGAAAAACTTTTCTGATTGATTCTCTTTTCACTCTTGGTAAGGTTGAGATGGTTTATTCCGATATAGATAGATCAATCACCGGATCTGCCGTACCAATTAATCAGCCGTTAAAACTTCTTGCAAGCAAAAAGGAAATGGCTGCGGATTTTTTTGCTGAAAGAAGAGAAATCGGAATTATAAATATCGGCGGTTCGGGAAAAATAAAAGCCGATGGAAAGACTTATTCGATGGAAAGCAAAGACGGACTTTACATCGGGAGAGGAACCAAAGAGATAGAATTTGAAAGTGCAAGTCCAAAAGAGCCTGCGAAATTTTATATTTCAAGTTATCCTGCTCATAAAGATTATCCTTGTGTGCATATAAAATTCAGTGAAGCACAGCCGAACAAACTCGGCGATGTAAAGAACGCAAACAAGCGGACCATCTATAAATATATCCATGAAAAAGGAGCTAAGAGCTGCCAGCTTGTTATGGGACTTACCGAACTTGAAGAAGGAAGCAATTGGAACACGATGCCGGTTCATACTCATCAGAGAAGATCTGAAGTTTATATGTATTTTAATTTAAATGAAGATTCATGTATCTTTCACTTTATAGGTGAACCTGATGAAACGAGGCACATTGTAGTTCGAAACGGTCAGGCAGTTTTATCGCCAAGCTATTCAATCCATTCCGGAGTTGGGACACAAAACTATTCTTTCATTTGGTCGATGGGCGGTGAGAACCAGGGCTTTGATGATATGGACTGGGTAGATACGAAAGACATAAGATGATTTTAGATAAGTTCAAACTTAACGGCAGAACTGCGCTTGTTACAGGATCAAATAAAGGAATCGGTCAAGCATATGCATTAGCTCTTGCCGAAGCCGGTGCAGATATAATCGGAGTTTCCCGCAACGGAGACTTTAGCGAAACCGAAAAGATTATAACCGGTGCCGGAAGAAAATTTAAATCATACAAGTGCGATTTTTCGGAGCGGAAATCATTGTACGAATTTATCGGCAAAGTAAAATCGGATTTTCAGAAAATTGATATTCTCGTAAACAATGCAGGAACAATTTTGCGGAAGCCTGCTTCGGAACATTCGGATGAATACTGGGATAAAGTAATTGAAGTGAACCTTAATTCGCAATTCATTTTAACACGTGAGATCGGCAAAGACATGACGGCAAGAGGATACGGCAAAATTGTTTTCGTCGCTTCTTTGCTTTCATTCCAGGGCGGCATATTGGTGCCAGGTTATTCTGCTTCTAAGGGAGGAATAAAACAGTTGACTATGGCTCTTGCAAATGAATGGGCATCGAAAGGAGTGACGATAAATGCTATCGCTCCTGGTTATATTGAAACAGATAACACAAAAACTTTGAGAGAAGATCCGGTTCGGAATAAAGCCATTGTTGATCGTATTCCGGCAGGGCGTTGGGGAACTCCGGAAGATTTAATGGGAACAGTTGTATTCTTATGTTCGGATGCTTCCAACTATCTTAATGGAAGTGTTGTTACTGTTGATGGCGGCTGGATGGGAAGATAATGATCGAAACGTTTAATTGCATGAATTTAATTAAACGCCGGCTCAGTGTTGCTTATCAAAAAAAAATTCTTAGCAAATATAATTCATAGCTTTATTCTAAAAGTTAATTAATTTTATAAAAGAAAATAAAATTTAATAACCAATTAAATAACAATATTAGGAGTTTAAAGTGGGAAGAAGTTCACACATTACTCTGGATGACATTGCGAAACAATTGAATGTTTCGAAGGTAACCGTTTCCAAAGCATTACGGGGACATCCCGACATTTCAAAAGAGACAACTCTTTTAATTAAGAAAACTGTATCTGAGATGGGTTATACACCAAATTATATGGCGCGTAATCTGTCATCGCAGCGTTCTAATACAATCGGAGTAGTTGTTCCCAAGATAGCTCATTTCTTTTTTAGTTCATTAATTGAATCGATATACGATACGGCATTTCATAACAACTATGAAATTATACTTACGGTTTCTCAGGAAAATTCCGAAAGAGAAGTTAAGCATATTGAATCTTTACTGGCAATGCGTGTTGACGGTTTAATTGTTTCAATTACTCAGCAAACACGGGATCATGCAATTTTCGAAAAAGTAAAAAAGCAGGGAATACCATTGACTTTTGTCGATAGAGTTTTGGATATTCCAGGTACAAGTTCAATTACTGTTGACGATAGAGGCGGAAGTTTTATGGCTGTTGAGCATGCGCTAAGACTCGGCTATAGAAAGATTGCTCACCTTGCCGGATATCCGGAAATAAATATCGGTTTAAGAAGATACCGGGGCTTTGAGGATGCTATGAAGATGCATGATCTGCCTATTAACCCTGATTGGGTTATCTACGGTGGTTTTGATGAGGAAGCCGGTTATAGAGGTTTCATGAAGCTTTTTAATAGCGGCAATATGCCAGAATTTATTTTTGCTGTTACATATCCTGTTGCCCTTGGTGTATATGCTGCTGTAGAAGAATCAGGATTAAAAATTCCGGATGATATAGATATAATGTGTTTCGGTAATAGTGATGTTAACCGTTTTATATCGCCTTCTTTAAGCTGTGTTAATCAGCCTACTGACAAACTAGGTAAAGCTGCAGTTGAACTTACTATTGACCATATAAAAAACATCGACACATTCGAACCTCAACAGATTGAAATCCCTACAGAATTAATTCTTAGGCAGACGTGTTCGGTAAATTCCAAACATGCTTATAATTAATCCTTCCTTCTTTTTTATTTGCGGATCAATTTAGATTAAAATGCTTTATTCAATTCCATGTGAATTGCGGTTCACTTTAAAATCTTTTCAAAAATTATTTGAATAGCCGAAGCGAAAAATTTTTGAGCGAAAATAGTAACCGGTAAAGTAATCCCCTATAATAAAACAATTGTAAAAGATTAGTTGTAAAGATATTAAAATTGATCTATGAAAGAATATGTTTATATGTTGATGAAAATTTTTTAAATTCGATTTGTAGAATATTAATATTATTGTTTTAAATCTCTGACTGGAAGTAGAAAATAAAAATGAATAAAGATGAAATATTAAAATCCCTTTTCGAAGCAAAGGCTGTTGCAGTTGTTAGATTAGCTGATTCTTCTAAGATGATTAAAGTTGCAGAAGCAATTTACAAAGGCGGTGTTTCGGCAATTGAAATTACCACGAGCGTTCCAAATGCAATTGAGGTAATTAAAAACGCAAGCCGGGAAATTGGAAGCTACATGAATGTTGGTGTCGGGACTGTGTTAAATGCAGAGACTGCTCAGCAAGCAATCGATGCCGGCGCCAAGTATGTTGTTAGCCCGTTTTTCAAAAAAGAAATTTTAGAAACAGCACATAGAAACGGTATTCCTGCAATGCCCGGTGCATTTACACCTACAGAAATTCAAACCGCATTTGAAGCCGGGGCGGATGTAATTAAAGTCTTTCCTGCGGATGTTGTTGGAATGGCTTTCTTCAAAGGTGTGCTTGCGCCAATGCCATATTTAAAACTAATGCCGACAGGCGGTGTTACTCTGACTAACGCCGGAGACTGGATTAAAGCCGGGGCATGTGCAGTTGGTTTAGGCACTGCACTGTTAGATAAGAAAGCTATTGCCGATGGAAATTATAGTGTCCTAACTGAGAATGCTAAAATACTTATGGAAATCATAGCACGTGCAAAGCAAAACTAAACTTTATTATTTGGAAGAAACTAAGGATAAATTAAAATGAACGATAAAGTTGTAACGATGGGCGAAATTATGCTGCGTTTATCTACACCAGGTTACAGCAGGTTTGTGCAAACGCAAAGCTTTGATGTAAATTTTGGCGGCGGTGAAGCCAACGTTGCAGTGGCTTTATCAAATTACGGATTTGAAAGTTACTTCATTTCTAAACTTCCTAAACATGAAATAGGGCAGGCTGCTGTAAACAGTCTGCGAAGATTTGGAGTCCATGAAAATTATATTGTAAGGGGAGGCGAAAGAGTCGGAATTTATTTTTTAGAAACCGGCGCAAGCCAGAGAGCTTCAAAAGTAATTTATGATAGAGCCAACTCTGCAGTTACTACCTTAGGTAAAGATGAATTAAACTGGAACGAAGTTTTTAAGAATGCAAAGTGGTTTCACTGGACCGGTATTACTCCAGCTCTTGGAAAGACAGTTCAGGAATCATTAAAAGCAGCATGCGAAGCAGCAAAGAAGCATGGTGTTACAATCAGTGCTGATTTGAATTACCGTGCAAAGCTTTGGACAACCAAAGAAGCTCAATCGGTAATGATTCCATTGATGGATTATGTAGATGTCTGCATTGCTAACGAAGAAGATGCGGAAAAAAGCCTCGGCTTTAAAGCAGGAACAACCAACATTGAAAGTGCAGAGCTTGATGAAAAAGGATATTTTGAATTAGCAAAGCAGCTTAAATCAAAATTTAATTTTAAAGCTGTAGCTATTACCTTAAGAGAAAGTTATTCGGCTTCAAGAAATGGCTGGAGCGCTTTACTTCATGATGATAAAGACTGTAAAGAACCATATCGTTCCAAGAAATACGATATACAAATTGTAGATCGTGTCGGAGGCGGAGACTCATTTGCCAGTGGCTTGATTTTCGGTTTGCTAACAAAGAACAATTCAAAAGATGCACTTGAGTTTGCCGTAGCAGCTTCATGTTTGAAGCAAACAATACCTGGAGATTTCAACCTCGTTTCAATTGATGAAGTTGAAAAACTTGCTAAAGGCAGCGGCTCCGGCAGGGTGGAAAGATAGTTTTCAAATTTCCAGAATCATTAAATATTTCAAATTATAACAGCGTAGACTAATAACCTCACTTCTTGCGGGGAAATCTATTCTGTGTTTCCTTTATCTTTCAATTTTATTTTTCTTTCCTCAAATTCGAATTCTAAACCAATCATTCAATTTGTTAAAATAAGAAGCTCAATTTATAAAGAAACTTTGTATTAAGTAATTCAACATCTTTTATAGTAATGGATTTATTATAAAATTTGGTAAAACTTGGGCAATTGTGGGGGTAAGAGGATTAATTCATAATACTTTCAATATATTATTTAGGAGCGTACATGAAAAAAATATTGATATTTTTTTCTGCAGCAATTTTTATTCTGCTTTTCTCAACTAATTTAGCTGCTCAAGGTACCGCATCAGTTACCTGGGCTCTTCAAGGGGATCAATCTTTTATTACTTCAGGTCAGGTTACTTCTGCTAACGAGGCAGTTGATAGCTTGCAGGTTGCCTATGATGCTTCAGCAGCTTTTAGTGATATAACACTGACTAACGTGCAAAAATTAAGACCAACCGGCACAGGCGCATGGACTGCCGACAGCATGAAAAATAATAACATTTACATGCAGTTTGCTGTTTCCCCGAAGCCTGGTTATTCATTTAATGCAACTTCCATCTCTATGTTCCTTGGTGCAAAGGGAAGCAATAATATTATGGCGACTATAGCCTATTCAACGGATTCTACTTTTGCCGTTTCAACTATTATAGATACTAATCTTTCCCTGCCCCAAGCAGGAAAAGGCTTGCCTGCCGATTCAGTAGTTAATTTGATAAATGTAAAAGTTAACGCAGGTCAAACTCTTTATGTTAGAGTTTATCCATGGAATAAAACTGGCGATAACGGAAGTACAAGTAAATATATGTACATTCAAAATGTTGCCATCAACGGTATCACAACGTTCATAAATCTTTTTCCATCGGGTGCAACGTGGTCATTAACTGATCCTTCAACTGCCGGGACAGGTCAAACTGCCGTAACAACCGGGCAGGTAACAGCTAACGATGAGTATCTTAATAACATGGTTATTAATCAATACTCCGGTCCTAATTACAGTCAAAGGGTAAAAATATCTAATAATAATTGGCCTGCAAATCAAACAACGCCAATCGACACTGTGTTTATTCAATTTGCAGTTTCACCAAAGATGGGATATAAATTTGATGTTAATTCAATTTCACTTGATATTGCCTCGGCGTCTATCAATACCATGAAGGCTAATATTTATTATTCAACGGATTCAACTTTTAAAACTTCTACTCAAATAAATTATACAACAGGCGATACAAGTGGAAATAATTATTTAAGTGAAACTACTTTATCAAATATTCAGGCGGCTGTAAACGTTTCGGTTAATGAAGGTCAAACTTTGTATTTAAGAATTTATCCTTGGGTAAATAATGATCCGAGTGTTAGAACAGGGAAATATGTTTGCCTACAAAATGTAGTGATAGGCGGAAATATTGAAAGCTTGCCTAATCCATCAACTGCAACTTGGCCCTGGCAAACTGATCAGAATCCGGTAACCTCTGGTTTGGTAGATGCACAAGTACCTACATACAGCAGTGCTATGAAATTTTATGGCTTTGCTAATTTGCCAACAACAAGCGGATATTTGGTTAATGAAGGAGCAGTTCAAACTGTTATTAAAACATGGAATGCCGAGCCGAATCCCGTAGACAGTATGTGGTTCCAGTATGCCGTTTCTCCAAAGTTCGGCGGTACATTCAATGTTAATAAGATTTCATTTTTTATGGGAGGATGGTTTTCATCAAATTTGAGAGCCGAAATTGATTATTCAAAAGATTCTACTTTTGCAACTAAACAAGTTTTAATACCTGATACAGCTTTAGTAGGTAATAAAGTTGCACCTTTCAGCGCTTCATTAAACGATACGGTTAATTCAGGTGAAACTTTTTACTTAAGAGTTTATCCTCATGATACAAAAGCTGAAGGATGGGCTAAGCTTGTTGCAGTTGACAGTGTGGTAATTTCAGGTTTTACTACAGGTGTTACTTCCGATCCTCCGACTGTAACGACAGATTCTGTTACTGGTATATCAACTACATTTGCAACAAGCGGAGGAAATATTCCAACCGACGGCGGCGCACCTGTAACTGCCAGAGGCGTTGTCTGGGATACTGCTTCAAATCCCACTACAGCAAATAGTAAGACGTTGGATGGAAACGGATCGGGTTCGTTTACAAGCCAGGCAACAAACCTAACTGCAGGTACCACTTATTATCTTCGCGCATATGCAACCAACGATGCCGGTACTTCTTACGGTGCGCAGGTAACCTTTAGAACTTTGGATTCTACAGGAATTCCAACTGTTACAACTGCCTCTGTTTCTAATATTATGGTTAAGACTGCAGATTGTGGAGGCACAGTAACTGCATGGGGCGGAGACAGCGTAACCGCAAGAGGCGTTTGCTGGAATACCTCAGGTAATCCTACTATTGCTGACAACAAGACTGTAAATGGAACCGGATTGGGATCCTTTACAAGCACCTTGTATCCTTTAACTTCTTCTACAACTTATTATGTTCGCGCTTATGCTACAAACAATAAGGGAACTGCATACGGCGTTGTAGATACTTTTAAAACACAATCACCGGCGCCGACTGTAATGAAAGTTGTTGCTAAAGACGGAAGCGGAGATTATACAACTGTTCAAGCTGCTTTTGATGCAGTCCCAGATAATTATACTGGCACTTATATTATTTTCGTAAAGAATGGAACCTACAAAGAAAAACTTCAGTTAGCCGAAACTAAAGTAAATGTTCTTTTGGAAGGCGAGAGCCGCGATAGTACAATTTTAACTTATGATGATTATGCAGGTAAAAATAATCTCGGTACCTCCGGATCTTACAGTACCGATATTGAAGCTTCTGACTTTACAGCTATGAATATTACATTTCAAAATACAGTTGTAAATGACGGTTCGCAGGCAAATCAGCAGGCGGTTGCTCTGGAAACCAACGGAGACAGAGAAAGCTATTACAACTGTAATATTGAAGGCTATCAGGATACTTATTATTCAAGAGGCGGACACGGAACCGATCGTATTTACATGAAAGACTGTTACATATCCGGTTCAGTTGATTTTATTTTTGGTCGCGATATTGTTGTATTCGACAGTTGTGAAATTCATGAAAATAGAAACGGCGGAACTTTAACCGCTGCTTCGACTGATGCAGCATCAATGTTCGGTTATGTATTTCTTAATTGTAAAATCACTGCAGATTCAATCGGCTTTGACGGCAAGCCAATTACCGATTTTGATCTTGGTAGACCATGGCAAGGCGCTCCGCGTACCGTGTATATTAACTGCTATGAGCCTGCAAGTCTTGACCCTGCGGGATGGCTTACATGGAATGTAACTCCGGCACTTTATGCAGAATATAATTGCAGTGGTCCAGGCTATTTGCCGGCTTCGAGGATCGCATCCATATCAACGCAGCTTACTGCTACTGAGGCGGCAAACTATACTCTTCAGAATATCTTTGCAAAAAGCTCCAATCCTAATTTTGCATATGATTGGATGCCGGTAGAACCAATAATAACAGGATTAAAGACTGATAATTCCTTAAATCAAATACCAAAGTCTTATCAACTTTACCAGAATTATCCAAATCCATTTAATCCTTCTACTACTATTAGGTTCGATTTACCAAAGGAAAGCCAAGTAACGCTGGATATATATAATATTCTTGGTCAGCGTGTGGCTTCTTTAATCGATCAACAAATGAAAGCTGGAGTTCATGAATATCACTTTGATGCTTCACGCTTAAGCAGCGGAGTGTATTTCTATAGAATTACTGCCGCTAATTTTACTTCCACTAAAAAACTTCTTCTTTTGAAGTAAGATTTCATTTATGCCTTGAAGATCTAAAAAGTCTTCAAGGCTGATAATTTGGTAAATCAGATGATGAAATTATCATACAGCAAGAGATGACGATATATATCAAAAAGAAAATATTTCTAAACTTCATATTATTAATAATTCTTTTAGCAGCTTGATCAAATTCATAGTTCGGAAAGACCGGCAGCAAAAAATCTACTGCAGGCGGAATAACAGTATTAGTCGATTCAACCGGCGGCGGTGTGGTTGAGTTTTCAAAATGAAAATTTCTTACCGGTCCGACTGCAATTGAAAATAATATTACACCGAAAGGTTATTGTCTCTCTCAAAATTATCCTAATCCATTTAACCCATCAACAAAAATTAATTTTATTCTGGCAAAAGAAAGCCATGTGAAGCTGGATATTTATAATGCAGCAGGACAGCATGTAATTACTTTGATAGATAAAAATATGAAAGCCGGTGAACATGAATATAATTTTAATGCTTCAAGCTTAAGCAGCGGAGTTTATCTTTACAAAATTATTGCAGGAAGATTTATTTAAACAAACAAGATGATACTTTTAAAGTGATATTATTATTTATTTTTATCCATGAACTACGAAGCTGTTTGCTTCTTAATAATCAATAATAAAAGAGAATCGAATGAGATTACAAAAAAATATTTTAATTACAACATTTATAATGTTTACTATAGTTGGATTGATGAATTCAGTATCGTATGGAAAAGGAAAGAACACTAATGCAAATCTTACATCGGTAGATACAACAAGTAACGGCTTTATCGGCGACGGAGTTACTGATAATACGAAGGCTATTCAAGCCGCTCTGGACAGTGTTTCAGCCGCAGGCGGAGGCGTAATTAGATTTTCAAACGGTAAATTCGTTACAGGACCTTTGACAATTCAAAGTAATGATACGCTTGAAATAGACAGCTCTGCCGGCTTATTAGGAACTACTCGTATGACTGCATATTATAAGCCCGGCGCAGATACTACAAAACCAACTGGCTCTTATCAGCCGCTTCTTACTGCTAATCATGCAAATAATATTGCAATTATCGGCAGAGGTTATATCGACGGACAAGGACAGGAATGGTGGACCGCTTATGAGAATGGAACTATCTCTGCCAGACCAAGAATGTTTCAGCCTAACCATTGCAATAATGTTTTATTAAGAGGTATTACGCTGAAGAATTCTCCGCAGTTTCACTTTATACCGGAGTGGTGCACAAACGTTATTGTAGACAGTGTTACAATTTTAGCTCCTTCGAGTTCGCCTAATACTGACGGCATCGATCCAGCAACATGCCACAATGTTTATATAACTAATTGTTATATAGATAACGGCGATGATAACATTGCAGTGAAGTCGGGAAATTATGATAGTTCCGATCCCAATGCCGGGTGTTCGAGAATTTATATTTCCAATTGTACTTTCATGCATGGACATGGGGTATCAATCGGAAGTGAAACAAGCGGCGGAGTAGACAGCATGTATGTTGATAGCTGTACATTCAACGGTACGGATAACGGATTGAGAATTAAGTCTTACCGTGGAAACGGCGGAAACGTAAGAGACATCATTTATAGTAATATTAAAATGACCAACGTTCAAAATGCGATTTATTTTACTGAGTATTACCCTACAATTCCATCTTCTTCTGACCCCGCACAACAAGTAACAGCTACAACACCGCATTTCCATGATATTACTGTTAAGAACTTGACCGCAACAGGTTCGCCATATGCGGGTGTTGTTATCGGTGTGCCGGAAATGCCGCTTACAAATATTCATTTTCAAAATGTGAACATTCAAGCTCAAAGCGGTTTACAAGTAAGGAACGCTACAATTGATACTGCCAATGTTACAATAACTGCATCAAACGGACGAGGCTCGTATTTGCTTCAAGTTAATGGATATGTTACCGGTGCAACCTCTGTTGAAAATAACGTCACTCCGTCTGGTTTTTCTTTATCACAGAATTATCCTAATCCGTTTAATCCATCGACTAAAATTAAATTTAGTTTAGCGAGAGAAAGTAATGTGAAGCTGGAGATTTATAATACGCTTGGTCAACGTGTAGAAACTTTAATTAATCAGAAAATGCAAGCCGGAGAGCATGAATATAATTTTAATGCTTCAGGCTTAAGCAGCGGAGTATACTTATATAAAATAAATGCTGATAATAATGTCCAAGTACGGAAAATGGTTCTTCTTAAATAATAAGATGCTGCTTACCTTTTGGAAAGGTTATAAATCACATAAAAGATAGCTACTCTTTTTTGGGAGAACCAGCAAAAATGTTTTTTAGTTGTTACTCAAGTTTATGAGTAGTCATAAGAAATAGTATTTATCGTTAGTCTGGAATTGGAGTATGAGGAAAAAATTGTATTTATCCCTACTCTCATTTTGGAGTAATGAAAAAAAATGTTATTTGTCACAACTCCAAAATAGGAGTGCCTTAAAAAAAGATTACAAATAGGTAGTCAGGATTTGGAGTAAGGAGATAAAATGTTATTCGTCACAACTCCAAAATGAGAGTAGCATAAAATAAGAAAATTTATCGGTACTCTCATTTTGGAGTGAGGACAAAAATTACGTTTTATAGCTGCTCAAGATTTTGCATGGTAATAAATAATATTTCTGCTTAGCGCTTTCAAAAGAACATATTTCTTTCAATTCTCCTTTTCAGATCTTTAAACTTATGAAACATGAAATTACTTAGAGTTATTTCTTTTTTCATGATAATATTGGGCTGGCTTTTAATTATTGGCTTTACCGTCAGCAAAATTACAGTTTACACAATCGGCGATTCGACAATTTGTTTGTATGACACTACGAATGTAAAACATCAGCGCGGCTGGGCACAGATGCTTCCGGAATTTTTTAATAATGATGTCAATGTTGTTGATGCCGCAAGAGGCGGCAGAAGTACAAAAAGCTTTTTCAACGAAGGCTTGTGGAAGAAAGAAACTGGTCGAATCTTATGGACCGGAAATATCTAAAGAGTTTTATACCTCAACCGATAAGACTCATCTTACAATTCTCGAAGCGGCAAAGGTTGCAGAGCTTGCGATTGAAGGAATAAGACAGCTTAAACTTCCATTGTCAGATTACTTAAAATAAAAGTTGGGTATAAAGATATAATGGTATAAGGGGTAAATCTTATACCATTTCACCATTATACCTTTATACCAATATACCTTATACCCTCAAGGAAGAGTTAATAATGAAACTAAATTTTCTTTCAGCCAAAAATATTTCGGTGTTTGTTATTTTTATTTCTCTGCTGTTGCTATCCAGTAGTAAACCGCAGGATGTAAAGAGTACTTCAGAGAAAGCGATTGACGTTTCTGGTTTTTACGATAGTGCACATCACTGGAAAGATATTACAGACCATGAGCAGTTTATTGTTATGCTGCCGGATCAAAAGAAATATAAGCCGACACAGGTAAAAGAAATTGCTGACAACATTTTGTTATATCAGCAGAAGAACGGCGGCTTTCCGAAAAATTATGATATGATGGCGATATTGACTCCGGAACAAAAAGCAATTTTAAAGGAAGGTAGAGATTCACTTAGGACAACGTTCGATAATGGCGCAACTCATTCACAGGTAGAATATCTTGCAAAAGCATATTTTTTATTAAAAGATAAAAGATATGCCGCTGCCGCTTTAAGAGGAATTCATTTTATGCTGGAAGCACAGTATCCCAATGGAGGCTTCCCTCAATTCTATCCCGATACAAGCGGCTACAGAAAATACATCACCTTTAATGACGGTGCGATGATCGGGATAATGAAGGTGTTCAGAAATATTGTTACGAATGATCCGGACTTTTCTTTTGTAGATAAAACAACTCGTGCAAAAGTAAAGATAGCTTATGAAAAAGGACTTGACTGCATTTTAAAATGCCAGATAGCTGAGAATGGGAAGCTCACAGTTTGGTGTCAGCAGCATGATGAAATAAATTTCAAGCCGCGAGGCGCAAGAACATTTGAACTGCCTTCTAAATGCGGAGATGAAAGTGCAGACATAGTTTTATTCTTAATGAGCATTAAACATCCAGGCAAAGCAATTGTCAATTCGATTAAAAGCGCAGTTGAATGGTTTAAGGAATCGGAGCTTCACGGAATAAGAGAAAAGACAATTCAAGCTCCCAAAGTAGTTTTTAAATATAGAACAAGTGTGACAGATAGGATTGTTGTAAATGATCCAAAAGCGCCGCCGGTTTGGGCAAGATTTTATACGCTTAAAGATAATAAGCCATTCTTCTGCGACCGCAACGGAATACCGGTTTACTCGCTTGCGCAAGTCGGCAGAGAACGCCGCGACGGCTATACGTGGTACAATTACGAGCCGCAGAAAGTGCTGGATGCTTATCCGGCGTGGCTGAAAATGATTGGAGAAAGTGATTAAGTAGAACATGAAATATTTATTTATAGGTTTTTTATGTTTAACATTCTTTTATGCTATGACATATAACGGCAATATTAAAGGCAAAGTAATTTGCTTTGGAGATTCAATAACTCACGGTGCAAAAGTCAATGGGCATAGCTGGGTATATTTCCTTTCGAAGGAACATAAGGGAATTGATTTTGTGAATGCGGGAAGAAACGGTAGAAAGACATCGGATAAGGAACAAATTCTTCCGGTGTTAAAAGCAAATCCGGATGCGGATTATTTCTTAATATTTCTCGGTGTAAATGATCTTAAGGATGGCAATGATAGTCTTGTAAATGTCTGTATTCAAAATATGAAATGGATGATAAACAAAATAAGAGAGACGAACAGTAAAACAAAAATTGTTATACTCTCGCCGTCTGATATAAATCTGAAAACAATGTCGGCGTTGAATGTAAAGAAAAAGTATAACGAGAATACAAAGCTCTCTTTGATGAAGCTTGAGAAAAAATATAAGGAACTGGCAAAGGAAGAATCAATCGGATTTATTTCTCTAATAAAAACTGTTTCACCTCAGAATTACGCTGACGGACTTCATCCAAATATAAAAGGGCAGCAGCAGATTGCCGCGGCGGTTTGGAAAGGATTAAACAAAATATTTAGATAAAGCTGAGCTAACATTTAAAATGGAGTAATGGAATGTTGGAGTAATGTCTGAACATGCCTTTAGACGGGTATTCCATTACTCCATTATTCCAAAAACATAGTTTCCACAAAATTTTTAGAAAATGGGAAAGCGATTCTATTTTACTTTTATCCTATTCTGTTTCCTTGCTTCAGCATTATTTGCGAAGGACTATCACTTTATAACTGTAGCAAAAGACGGAAGCGGAGACTACAGAACTATTACAGCCGCTATCAATTCGCTTCCGATGTTTAATTACGAGCGAGTGGTTATCTATATAAAAAACGGAGTGTATAACGAGAAGATTAGAATTACTCAGGATTATGTTACGCTTAAAGGCGAAAGCAAAGACAGTACGATTATTGAATACAGCCAGCTTAGAACGGATTGGATTGCACACGAGGATTCGATTGGGCCAGCGGTTGTTAATATTCATGCCGATGATATTGTGCTTGAAAATCTTACAATAGAAAATACTCAGCCGGAAGTTGGTCCGCATGCATTTGCAGTATACGGAAAAGGAACGAGAACGATTATTTATAATTGTAAAGTCTTAAGCAAAGGCGGCGATACGGTTTCGCTGTGGGATTATAAAACCGGAATGTACTATCATGCCGATTGTACATTTGAAGGCTCGGTTGATTTTGTTTGCCCGCGCGGCTGGTGCTTTATTAAGAACTCAAAGTTTTACGAATTGAAAAGGATAGCTTCAATCTGGCATGCAGGCGGCTACAAAATAAATCAAAAGTTTGTTTTGAAGAATTGCTCATTCGACGGAGTAAAAGGATTTCAGCTTGGAAGGCATCACTACGATGCTCAGTTCTATTTGATTGACTGCAAGTTTTCTTCAAGCATGGCTGATACTCCGATTTACAGGGTAACATATCCAAATAATCCGGAAAAGAACAGACCAGCAAACTGGGGCGAGAGAGATTATTATTACAACTGCACCAGAGAAGGCGGTAATTATCCGTGGTTCAAAAATAATCTGATTACTGCTGCAGGCTCTCCTTCTCCGAAAGAGATTACTGCTGCCTGGACATTTGACGGAAAGTGGAATCCGGAATCATCTAATGGTCCTTCTATAACCAAATATGAATTGCATAAAGGTTATGTTTTATTTTATTTCGATGAACCGGTGACTGTAATCGGCAAGCCGGTTTTAAAATCAAGCGACGGAAAAGTATTTACATATAATTCCGGTGCAGGTTCAGATACAATCAGATTTGATTGTAGTTCAGAATTTTCCAAAAATGATTTAACAGAATTGAAAATTATAAACGATGCGCAAGTTACCGGTACACTTGCAAGTATTCATGAGCGACTGGTAGATTTCGGTATTAATCAGATTGAAAATTAAAATGCACAAGATTTTCGTTTTACTTTTATTTTTTTCAAGCCTTGCATTTTCTCAGCACATTGATACGATCAACGGGATTCCGCGGGATACTTCTTATACTTTGTACAGCGCTAACAAAAAGATGCTTAAGAAGTTTCCCGATGCAAAACTTGTAACAAGAAAGCTTCCAAAGAATGTTAAAGAAGAATCGAACATTGTCTACGTTAAGATTGGCAAAAGAGAACTTCATCTAAATATTTTTTGCCCTTCAGTAAATGCAAGGAAAAACTTGCCCGGAGTATTAATGATTTACGGCGGCGGCTGGGCTTCCGGTGATACATCTTTAATTATTCCGATGGCTGAGAGATTAGCTGCAAGAGGTTTTGTTACGGTTACTCCCGAATACCGTCTTTCCCCCGAAGCATTATATCCGGCGGCAGTTTTTGATTTGAAAGCGGCAGTTAGATGGATGAGAGCTAACGCAGAAAAATATCATATCGATAAAAATAAAATTGCTGCCTATGGCTGTTCTGCGGGCGGTCAGCTTGCGGCGCTGCTGGGTGCTACTAACGACGATGAAAAGTTTGAAGGCGATGAAGGCAATACAAATTATTCAAGCAGCGTTCAGGCTATTGTTGATGTTGACGGTGTAGTGGATTTTTTCGGTAAAGGTTCGGAAGAAGTAAAAAATAATCCCGCAAAGCCGAGCGCTGCTCATCGTTGGTTTGGCGTATCCGCAAAAGATAATCCGCAGGTTTGGAAAGATGCGGGTGCATATAATCATACAACAAGCAAAACACCGCCGATAGCCTTTATTAACAGCGCTGTACCGCGTTTCCATGCCGGAAGAGATGAGATGATTAAGCTTCTGAAAAATTATAACATCTATTATAAAGTACATACTTTGCCTAATACAATTCACACATTCTGGCTTTTCCATCCTTGGTTTGATAAGACACTTGATTACATAACTAATTTTTTAAATAAAGTTTTTAAGGTAAAATAAATATTTCGCTAAGCGAAAAAGAAAACCCAATCATCATCAACATTACAATTATTTACGCTATGCGCTTTGCCCTATGCGTTATGCAAACAAACGGAGACACAAATGAATATTAGCTCAATAAGATTCAGCATCGTTAAAATTCTAATCTTACTTTTTCTAGGAGGAACTTTCAGCTTTCTCAATGCACAGGATAAATTGCAGGAAGAAGTAAATTCTTATTTGAAAGATCTGCCTTTTAAATCATTTTCAATCCAGCTTCCGCACTTTCAGAACAAGTCTTTTAATATAAAAGAATACGGAGCAGTTGGCGACGGACATACGATGAACACCGTTGCTTTTCAAAAAACCATTAATGCTTGTTCAAAAGCAGGCGGTGGAAAAGTCATTGTCCCTCCGGGATTATGGCTGACCGGACCGATAGAATTGAAGAGCAATGTAAATTTTCATGTTGAAAGAGGTGCATTAATTTTATTCAGCCCCGACCATAAAGATTATCCTATTATAAAGACCCCAAGCGGCGGATTTGTTTTAGCATCTCCGATATACGGATTTGATCTTGAGAACATAGCAATTACAGGCAGCGGTTTGATTGACGGAAACGGTACTACATGGCGTCCGCTTAAAAAAGACAAAGTTAACGAATCCCTCTGGAAAAAATTTGTTAATTCCGGTGGAGTTGTAAATGATGCTGGCAATATTTGGTATCCGTCTGAAGTTGCTATGAACGCTGATAAATATTTTGTTCAATTTAGGAAAGAAAAGAAGAAAATTACCATCGAAGATTTATTGCCACTGAGAGATGCTATGCGTCCTAAAATGGTTTCTCTGATGCATTGCAAAAAAGTACTGATTGATGGAGTAACTTTGGAAAATTCTCCTTCCTTTGCCTTCAATCCTAACTTTTGTGAAGACATGGTTATCAGGAATGTAAAAGTTAATAACGAATACTGGGCACAGAACGGGGATGCAATGGATATCGGCTCAAGTAAAAATGTATTGCTTTACAAATGCACAATTACTGCCGGCGATGACGGCATCTGCATGAAAGCAAATGTGGTAAAAGGCGCAGCCGAAGCCGTCCTTCAGAATGTAGTTATTGCCGACTGCGTTGTTTACCATGCGCACGGCGGCTTTGTTACTGGCAGCAACACCAACGGCGGTATGCACAACATTTATGTTCACAACTGCGATTTTGTTGGTACTGATGTCGGTTTAAGATTTAAAAGCTCAAGAGGCAGAGGCGGCTTGGTTGATAATATTTTTATTAAGAATATTTTTATGAAAGATATTGTAAACCAGACAATTCTTTTTAATACCTATTATGAAATTAAGAATGCGGAAGTAAAAGCTTTTCCTGTAACAGACAGAACTCCGATCTTCAAAAATATTTTCATCGACAGTATCTTTTGCGACGGTGCAAGGGAAGCGGCTTCGGTTGTCGGTTTACCGGAAATGCCAATTCAAAATATTCAAATAACAAATTCTTACATTAGAGCCGATAGAGGATTTGAAACAGATTATGCAAAAGGTATGACTCTTGATAACGTTGAAATAGTTCCAAAGGAAGGTCCTATTTTTAATGTTAATCAAAGCGCTGATTTTGTATTGAACAAAATTAAATATGCAGAAGGAGCCCCTTATTTTATGAAGGTTTCGGGACAGGAAACTAAGTCCATCGTAATTAAAAATACGGATTTGTCGAATCTTAAAACTCCGGTAAACTACTTTGGCGAAGTTGATAAAGGTTCGGTAATTATAAAATAAATTTTTTAATGGAGAGTAAAATGAAAAAATTATTGTTAATCTTCTTTTTGGTTATTTCTTTCATTTCATCGGGCAGTTTTGCTCAGAAAAATTCTTCAAATGCCGGATGGAAAAATGTAAATAAAATTCTGGCAAAGATTAAAGCACCGGTATTCCCTAAAAAAGATTTTGACATTACAAAATACGGCGCCGTTGCTGATGGAAAAACCTTGTGTACCGAAGCGATAGCAAAAGCTGTTAATGCTTGTGCAAAAGCCGGCGGCGGAAGAGTTGTTGTTCCCAAAGGAGAATTTCTTACCGGTGCAATTCATTTGAAGAGCAACGTGAATCTGCATGTTTCCGAAGATGCGGTATTAAAATTTAGTACGAACCCGAAAGATTATCTGCCAGTTGTTTTATGCGGCTGGGAAGGTTCTGTCTGCATGAATTATTCACCGTTGATTTATGCATACGGACAGAAGAACATTGCGGTTACCGGCAAAGGAATTATTGACGGACAGGCAAGCAATGAAAACTGGTGGAAGTGGAAAAAATCAAGCGGCGACAAGGAAAGCCGTCCGCGTTTACTGAAGCTTAATGATGAAAAAGTTCCCTTTGAAAAAAGAATTTTTGGCGCGGGATATTATTTAAGACCGACGATGATTGAATTCATGAAGTGTAAAAATATCTTAATTCAAGGAGTAACTTTAAAAGATTCACCTTTCTGGTTTATGCATCCGTTCTTAAGCACTAACATTACTGTTGACGGAGTAAAAACTAACAGCAGCGGTCCAAACACAGATGGATGCGATCCGGAAGCTTGTTCTTATGTTTTGATAAAGGACTGCGTGTTCAATGACGGTGACGACTGCATCGCAATTAAATCCGGCAGGAATAATGACGGCAGAAAATTAAATACTCCGAGCAAAGATATCATTGTTAAAGATTGCAACATGAAAGACGGACACGGCGGAGTTTCAATTGGAAGCGAAATCTCCGGCGGATGCCATGATGTTTATGTAGAGAATTGCGAGATGAATAGTCCGGCTCTCGATAGGATGCTAAGAATAAAATCCAATGCAAAGCGCGGAGGTGTAGTTGAAAATATTTTTGTCAGGGATATTAAAGTTGGTGAGGTTGCCGGTGCAATTGTAGAACTTAACATGAACTATGATCCTCCGGAAGCAAAAGGATATCACTTTAAACCCGTAATGAAAGATATTTTTATTTCCAATGTAACCAGCCAAAAAAGCAGGTATTGTTTGTTCGTTGAAGGACTTGCAAATTCAAAAGTAAAAGATGTATTTATCTCAGACTGTAAATTTGACGGAGTAAAAGACGGCAGCAAAATTTCAAACGCTGAAAATATTAAAATGAAAGATGTTTATATAAACGGAAAACTAACTGAATAAATATTATCATCAATTAAAAAACAATTAATAGGGAAATAAATGGTAAAAAGTATTTTTATAATTATTGCAGTTACATTGTTTTATTCTGCTTTACTTGAAGCGCAAATATATGTTTCCCCAAATGGAAATGATTCAAATCCAGGAACGATTGATAAGCCTTTCAAAACTATTGCTGCAGCCATTTCGGCAGCTAAGGAAGCGGAAACTATTTATTTGCGCGGCGGAGTATATGCTTCCAGCGTAAAAATCAAAATTAGTAGATCCGGAACTGTTAATAATTATTACAAGCTTTTAGCTTATCCCGGAGAGAAGCCTGTTTTGGATTTTATCGGAAGTAATTCCGATGGGATAAGTTTAGGCGGAAATTACTGGCAAATTAAAGGACTGGAAATAAAGAATGCGGGACATAATGGACTAAATATTTCCGGCAGCTTTAATATAATTGAAAACTGTTCCATACATGATAACAAAAATACAGGGATGCAGATAGGCAGCGGTTCCGGGACAACTTATCCTTCTCATAATTTGATATTGAATTGCGATTCCTATTTTAATTTTGATCCGCCGGTTGGCGGCAATGCAGACGGCTTTGGAGCGAAATGGAATATCGGCTCCGGCAATGTTTATAAAGGCTGCAGGTCATTCAATAACTCCGATGACGGATGGGACTTATGGATGGCTGACAGTTCTGTTGAAATCGATAGCTGCTTTGCATTTAGAAACGGCGTTGACATCTGGCATACCGGTCAAGTTGACGGCAATGGAAATGGTTTTAAATTAGGCGGCAATTATGTCCCAACTCATCATATCGTTAAGAATTGCGTTTCGTTTGATAACGCAGGCAACGGCGGCAGAGGATTTGATGAAAATAATAATACCGCCGGACAAACGGTTTACAATTGTACTGCCTACAGAAATAAAGGCGACAATTTCCATTTCAACAATACCGTTGTTCAAGGCAGCCATGATATTAAAAACTGTATTTCTTACAAAGGCATTGTATCAATAAAGAGCGGAACTCAGGAAAGAAATAGCTGGCAAGGATTTAATATTTCAGATTCAGACTTTCTGAGTGTTGATACCTCTCTTGCTGTGGTGCCGAGAGACAGTAACGGAAATCTACAAGATAATAATTTTTTTAGATTAGCTGCCGGCAGTTCTTTAATCGATGCCGGTGTTGATGTCGGAATTATTTTTAACGGAAGCGCACCGGACTTAGGAGCTTTTGAATATAATGCATTTGATGCCGTTGAAAAAAATAATAATACACCTTCTTCATTTTCTTTGTATCAAAATTTTCCCAATCCTTTTAATCCAAGTACGACAATCAAATTCAACATAGATAAAACAGGCATAGTCAGATTGTGCATTTACGATATGCTTGGTAAAAAGGTAATTGAACTATTGAACGGAAATATGAGCAAAGGTGAACACAGCATTGTTTTTAATTCAAGAAATCTTTCCTCCGGAATATATTTCTACCAACTTCAGCAGGAGAAAAATATCATCTCTAAAAAAATGATTTTACTCAAATAATGTCTTATAAATAATCATCTAAAAATATTGAAAGACTAAAAATGAATAATATAAATTCTAATGTTGCAGAAAAAGCCATATCTGTTGAAGAACAAAGCCAGATGAAAATCGGCTCATACAGATGGACAATCTGCGCGCTGTTATTCTTTGCGACAACAATAAATTATATCGACAGGCAGGTGCTCGGAATACTTGCCCCGACGCTTCAGAAAGATATCGGCTGGAATGATATTGATTATGGTTATATCGTAACCGCATTTCAAGCAGCGTATGCAATCGGTTTGCTGGTGTTTGGCAGGATCATCGATAAGGTCGGTACCAAAATAGGCTACACAATTTCTATTGCTTTATGGAGCGTTGCGGCTATGGAGCACGCTTTAGTTAAAACAGTTTTCGGTTTCGGCTTTGCAAGATTTTCATTAGGCTTAGGCGAATCAGGAAACTTCCCTGCAGCAATAAAATCAACTGCTGAATGGTTCCCCAAAAAAGAAAGAGCACTGGCAACCGGACTCTTTAACTCAGGCGCAAATATCGGTGCTGTAGTTGCACCGCTAGTTGTTCCGTGGATTACATTAACTTGGGGTTGGCAGGAAGCATTTATCTTTACCGGTCTGCTGGGCTTTATCTGGGTTGTTCTTTGGGTATGGAAGTATGAAATTCCCGAAAGACATAAAAAATTATCGAAATCTGAACTGGCTTATATAAACAGCGATCCACCGGAAGAAGAAGTTGTAAAAATTCCTTGGCTGCAATTATTAAGATACAAACAAACCTGGGCTTTTGTTATCGGCAAATTTCTAACTGATCCTATCTGGTGGTTTTATCTTTACTGGCTGCCATTGTTCTTGAATAAGAGATATAACCTTGACCTTGCAAATCTTGGCTTGCCGTTAATTGTAATTTATACAATGACGAGTATTGGCAGCATCGGCGGTGGGTGGTTATCCGGAGTATTTATCAAGCGAGGTTGGAGTATAAATAAAGGAAGAAAAATAGTAATGCTGATTTGCGCTGTACTTGTTGTGCCGATAGTCTTTGCTTCTGTTGTTCCTGAATGGTGGGCGGTGTTGTTAATCGGACTTGCAGCCGCGGCTCATCAAGGATGGTCTGCAAATATTTTTACCACCGCATCTGATATGTTCCCGAAAAAAGCAGTTGCATCTGTTGTGGGCTTAGGGGGAATGGCTGGTTCAATCGGCGGAATGTTGATTGCTACTGCCGCAGGATTTATTCTTCAAATAACCGGCGGACAGTATTTGATATTATTTATCATTTGCGGCTCCGCTTATTTGATTGCACTGTTAATTTTCCATGCACTTGCACCTAAAATGGAAGTGGCGAAGATTTAGTTGCAAGGGAAAAAGCCTTAACTATATGAGGGGATAGCAATATAACTTTTCCATCATTATCAAATTTATACTTTATATCTTATTCTATATAAGACTTAGAAATTATTATGAAAAAAATTTTTATTACTTCACTATGTCTACTTTTCTTTTCTTCTTCCGGAATTTTCATTTCACATGCAGAATCCGGAAATGAAAATCTTGGAGTTGAACTAGTCAAAAGAAACATTATTGTTACCGTCGGTAAGAAACAATTGGTGGAAATAAAATCAATCAATTTTAATTTTACTCCGCCGAAATTTATTTCCGACGTTGGAAAGTCTAATGGTGAAGTTCTCATTAAAGTTGTTTATCCGGCTGTTGCTAAGTACGGAGAAGCATCATCTGATTTAGTCGATACAATTAGAATTTCAAAATTGAACGGCGGCTTAAGATTTTTTTGCAAACCGAAGTGGGCACAGAATGTTACTATACTTTTAAAAGATCAGGATGAACATTACTTTGGCGTTCTTGAACACTTGTATCCGGACAACAAGAAGAGCCCGGATTTACGCGGTCAGGTCGTGGATGTTGAAGTATTAGGCAGCGACAGCCAGTATCATGAAAACTATGCTTCTGTTTGGTCAGCGTTTTATATGAGCAGCAGAGGATATGCTTCTTTCTTCAATACGTTTGCAGAAGGAAGATATACTTTAGGCATCAATGGCGTTACCGAATTATATCATCATACCGGGAAACTTGATTGGTACATCTTCACAGGTAACAATGGTGATGAAATTCTGCGTTCTTATTATTCCGTAATCGGTCATCCTAAGTTTGTTCCTATTTGGGCATGCGGACCGGTAACCTGGCGTGACCAAAATAACGGAGGAAGTGAAGAGATTCTAAGTGACATTCAAAAAATGACTGACTTGAAAATTCCTTTAACTGCATGGTTTGTCGATAGACCTTACAGCAACGGTGCACAGGAATGGTCAAAGATGGATTTCAATAAAAAGTTTTCAAATCCAAAGGAATGGATTTCTGAAATAAATAATAAATATGGTTTGCAATTCATGACATGGGTTGGCTCTCTGACTTTTGAAGACAAAGATTTTCCTGGGCTTCTTCCAAATTACAAAGGCTATATTGATTTGACGAATCCGGAAGCTGTAAAAGAGTTTGAAAAAAGACTGACGGAAAATCAATATTCTTATAATGTCAGAGGTCATAAAATGGATCGCGGTGATGAAGATTTTCCTGTTACAGCTTTCTGGCATGACGGAACACCTGAACCTGAGCGAAGAAACAAATATATTTATCTTTACTCTAAAGTAATTAGCAAATTTCTTCAAGACTCATTCGGCAAAGATGAATTTAATTTTGCCCGTGCAGCATATCAGGGTTGTCAGCCAAACTTAAGCGCTGTTTGGGGTGGAGATTCCCGTTCAACCTGGGACGGATTTGCATGCAGTATTGCTACATCGCTTAGATGCGGTTACATGGGCTTTCCGGTTTGGGGCTCAGATGTAGGCGGTTATCTTGGCGGCAGAATTCCTGAAAGTTTGTATGCAAGATGGATTGAATTCGGTTCATGGTGCGGACTTTATGAAACTAAGATAGATAATGCGGGCGGTAAAGGCGAAGATAGACCTCCTTGGAAGTACGGCACTCAGCTACAAAAAATATATAGAGAAGCTTGCGAGCGCAGAATGGAAATGCTGCCGTACATATTTTCCGAGGCAAACACTTCATATAAAAACGGTGTATTAATGAAGCCGCTTTCGTACGAATATCCATCCGATAAAAATACTTACGGAATCTGGAATGAATATTTATTTGGCAATGCATTCCTTGTTGCCCCAATCTTCGATTCTACAAACTCAAGAGAAATTTATCTGCCAAAGGGCGAATGGTTTGATTTTTACAATTTCAACAAAACTTTTACCGGAGAAAAGAATATAAAAGTAAATTATTCGTTGGATAAAATTCCGGTATTCATAAAAAGAAATTCAATTTACGTAACAGGTAATATTTACGCCGGCAATAGCCGATTATGGGAACCTGCAGCGGCGAAAAGAAATACTTTGAACATATTTGCATTCCCGGGAAATCCGGAGGAGAAAGCTCACTTCAGTTATATTGATTATCGGGATGGTGATAAAGAAAAAAGCATTATACTCAGCTCAGCTAAAAATATAATCAATCTTGCGGTCGAACCAATAAATGCAGATTGTACTGCTGTTGTAAAAGTCGATTTAAAGCCTTCAAGTGTTTTACTTAATAATATGCCTGCAGCTTTTGACTGGGAAACAAAAGAAAAAATTGTACGTGTAAAATTGAATAAACAGGTACAGAATAAACTAGAAATAAAATTTTAATTAAGAAATTAATAATAAGAAAATAGGTAATGAAATGAATTTCGAAAATCTAAAAGAGAAATATGCGAGTGTATCAAAAGGCGATTACATATCTGCCGTAAAATTTGATGATACACATGAGGTTGACGTCTACAAGAACTCAGTTCAATCGATTGATGGGACAACTTTTTTCATTGGAAGAGAAGGCTTGGAAAAGTCGCTCTATATCCTTTCCAATTCTGGCGAAAAATTGCCGGATAAGTTTAACGGGGAAGTAATCCGAATTTCAAAAGGAAATAACTTGGTGTTAAAGAAATGCGGTTTGAATCGTCAGAATTCTTTAAGCTTGCAGGAAATTTTCTCATTCACTAAGCCGGTTCCGCTTGGATTAACCAATTCATTCGGATTCGGAGACAGGTTAGGTTTGGCTAATGCCGGTCACATCAGGGCGTTGAAGGGATATGAATTCAGACCGATATTTGCACAGCAGTCAATACGCGAGCTTACAAGGACGCAGCGTACTGCAGAAGATGTCTTGGATGCGGCTGTTTGGGCAGTGTTTCAGGAAGGCTTCCAGAGCGGCTTCGGCGCCGATGCCGACCATCTTAAAACTAAGGAGGATATTGACAGATTAGTTGCTGCAGGCTTTCCAACATTTACTTTCGATCCCGGAGAATATGTTAATAACGATGCTGATATTCTTTCAGAAGCTGATTTAAAAAAGAAAGCACAGGAAATTCCTTGGGAGAAACTTAATGACAGCTTATCGGCTTTAACGGCAAGATATGAAAATAAAAAGTTTGAGATTGGAAAAGACTTTGTAATTCAGCCCTCATTAATCGATGTTTTAAAAGCCGTAGTTAAATACAACGGTTCCATTCTTCATATCAGTAATCTCTACAATCATCTCGCTTCAAAGCTTCCTAAAGGAAAATTTGAAGTTGAAGTATCCGTCGATGAAACAGATTCAGTTACAACTCCGTTCGAACATTTTTTCATTGCAAGCGAACTAAAGAGATTGAAGGTAGAATTTATTAGTTTAGCACCGCGATTTATCGGCGACTTTGAAAAAGGAATCGATTACAAAGGCGATTTAAACTTATTCAAGAATGAATATGAAAAGCATGCAAAGATTGCTAAACACTTTGGAAGCTATAAAATCAGTCTACATTCCGGAAGCGATAAGTTTAGCGCGTACAAAGTTATCGGTTCGCTTAACATCGGATTTACGCATGTTAAAACTGCCGGTACAAGCTACCTAGAAGCATTGAAAGTAGTAGCTATTAAAGAGCCGGAATTATTTAGAGAGATACTTGATTTTGCAGCAAATCTTTATGATGTTGAAAAGAAAAGCTATCACGTGTCTGCCGATATGAAAAGAATAAAGCCCGGCAAAGAATATAAGGACGAGGAGCTTGAAGGTTTGTTCTATTCGAACGACGCACGGCAAGCACTGCATGTTACTTATGGAAGAGTTCTTACTGAGAAAGACAGCAGCGGTAAATATTTATTCAGAGAAAAAATTTATAAATGCTTGAATGAAAACGAAGAGCTTCATTACGAAATTTTAATCAAGCATTTTAAGCGTCATATGGATCCATTTAAATTAAGTTAAAGAAAATTTTAAGGAAGGAAGTTATATGAATAAGTATTCATTTGATCATTTAAAAGATAAAGTTTGCGTTATTACCGGCGGCGGCGGAGTAATCGGCAGTGCAATTACAGATTGTTTATCTGCCGTAGGAATTAAAATCGCTGTACTTGATATTAGCAAAGAAGCCGCAGATAAGGCGGCTAAAGTATTAGTTGATAAATTCGGAACTGCTGCAATCGGTGTTGAGGCAAATGTACTTGATGAAGATTCGCTGAAAAAAGCCAAGGAAGAGGTGAATAAAACTTTCGGCAAAATAGATATTTTAGTAAACTGCGCGGGAGGTAATTCTCCTAAGGCTACAACTCAATTAGAATTTATTGAGAAAGAAAATCTATCTGAGCTTGAAAAGACTTTTTACGGATTAAGCGTTGACGGATTCAGAAAAGTTTTTGATCTGAACTTCCTTGGGACAGTGTTACCAACAATGGTATTTACGAAAGACATGATTGAGAAAGGCGAAGGCTCGGTATTAAATGTTTCGTCAATGAACTCATACAGACCGCTGACCAAAATACCTGCGTACTCTGCAGCAAAAGCCTCAATAAATAATTTTACCGAATGGTTAGCTGTTCATCTTGCTAAATTAAATATCAGGGTGAATGCAATTGCACCGGGATTCTTTCTAACAAATCAAAATAGATTTTTATTGATCGATGAGAAGACCGGTGGGCTTACAGCAAGAGGCAACAAAGTAATTTCGGCAACTCCAATGGGTAAGTTCGGTGAGCCGGAAGATTTGCATGGCGCAGTACTTTATCTTTTATCGGATCTTGCTAAATTTGTTACCGGTGTTGTAATCCCGATTGACGGCGGATTTAATGTTTACTCGGGCGTGTAATTAATTTTTAGAATGATCTTATTCCTCGCTCTTAATGCTCTTAATCTCATTCGTTCAGCCAAAGGCTGATCTGCCTCTGGCGGAAATCTTTATCGGGTTAAGAAGTAAGATGATAAGACAAATACGAGTAAGAGCAAGATTAAGATTACGATTAAGAAAGAGTGCAAATATTATTAAAGGATAGTAATGTTATATTACAGCAAAGGTTCGGTCAACGAGAATCTTTCAAAAGAAGATTTGAAAAAAGGATTGTATGAAGCTCTTGATAAGCTCGGCGGAAAGAAGAAAGTATTGGCAATACCTCCTGATATTACCAGGCTTCATTCTTATGCCGGCAAGCTTACGGAAATGACTTGGGAATATTATAAAGATAATTTAACAGATATTCTGCCGGCGCTCGGAACGCATGTACCGATGACTGAAAAGGAAATCGGGATAATGTACGGCAGTGTACCGAAAGGTCTATTCCGCGTTCATGAATGGCGAACCGGATTGGAAACGCTTGGAATTGTTCCGGCTGATTATGTGAAAGAAATTTCCAATGGTTCTGTGGATTATCCTATTCCAATCCAGGTAGATAAGCTTTTGGTTGAAGGAAATTTTGATCTTATTCTTTCAATTGGTCAGGTAGTTCCTCATGAAGTAATTGGCATGGCAAATCATAACAAAAATATTTTTATCGGTACCGGCGGCAAGGAAGGAATTAATAAAAGCCATTTTCTCGGTGCCGCTTACGGAATGGAGAAGATAATGGGAAGAGCAGACACACCGGTTAAGCGAGTACTAAATTACGGATCAGATCATTTCCAGAAGGGCTTGCCGATTGTTTATGTTCTTACCGTTGTAGGTAAAGACGAAAACAATAACCTCGCCGTAAGAGGTTTATTTATCGGCGACGATATTGAATGCTTTAATCTTGCTGCCGAGCTTTCGCTGAAAGTAAATTTTGTTATGCTCGAAAAACCACTTAAGAAAGTAATCGTTTATCTTGATCCTTCCGAGTTCAAAACAACCTGGCTCGGAAACAAATCTGTTTACCGTACCAGAATGGCAATCGATGATGGCGGTGAATTGATTGTCATTGCGCCAGGCTTAAAAGAATTCGGCGAGGACAAGGGAATTGATAAGCTGATTAGAAAATACGGTTATGTAAATACTCCAAAAATTCTGCAGCTTACAAAAGATAATGAAGACCTTCAAAATAGCTTAAGTGCGGCTGCTCATCTTATTCACGGATCATCCGAAGGAAGATTCTCAATAACATATTGCCCCGGCAACATAACTAAAGAGGAAATGGAAGGTGTAAACTTTAAGTGGGCTGACATTAAGAAGATGACTGAAAAATATAACCCTGAAAAGCTGATAGATGGAGTCAACATAATGCCCGATGGAGAAGAAATATTTTATATATCTAATCCGGCGCTTGGTCTCTGGGCTTATAAAGAAAGATTTAATTAACAGGAAACAAAATGGTTTTAATTATAATGGGTGTTGCCGGCTGCGGTAAAACATCCGTTGGTAAGATGCTGAGCGAAAAGCTCGGATGGAAATATTATGAGGGGGACAATTATCATCCCAAAGAAAATGTTGAAAAAATGTCGAACGGAATTCCGCTGAATGACGAAGACAGGATGCCGTGGCTGCTAAAGCTTCGTACCATAATAGAGGACGCATTATCTCACAGTGAAAATATTATTCTTAGTAGTTCTGCATTAAAGGAAGCTTACAGAAAAATTCTTAAAGTGAATGACGGGGTAAAGTTTATTTATCTTAAAGGCAGTTATGAATTAATTGAAGCGAGAATGAAAATGCGCAAAGATCATTTCATGAAGCCGGGTATGCTGAAGAGCCAGTTTGAAGCGCTGGAGGAACCGGCAAATGCAATTACGATTGACATTGACCAACCGCTTGAGAAAATAGTTGAGAATATTTTACAGAAAATCAAATAGATTTAATTAGAAAATATTTTTTATAAAAGAATGCCTGAGCCTTCCACTCCGGCATTTTTTTGTCAGAGCAACCTTCGAGGTCGCTAATGAAAGTCGTAAATTAATTCTAACCCAAATTATGCAATAGAAAATGAGAAAGGAAGTGATAACTGACCGACAGTTGAGAATAAACCTTCCAGCCAATCTCTCCTTTTCCCAGAAATAGATATTTTTAATACCTTGTGGCGAGACTCTTTTTTTATCCAACTTCCTAATGCAAAGCATTTGAACTATAATGAATTCAATGTTGCCTGAGTTTTATTCTGAAGCACCACTTGTCTGAATAAGCTCACTAAATTATATGCTATCATTATTGTTCTAAATGCTGCCTCTGTAGCCCAAAACTTCTTCATGCAAAATCCATCTATTGCAAAATCATATTTCAATTCTTTTATCCTGTTCTCAGCATCCCCTCTGTCTCTATACATATTCCATATCTGTTCTGCCGGTAAATCCAGATTTGTTACATATACACTGTAACGATATTTTGGAGGCAGTTGTTCTTCCTTAAATAATAACAGTTTCCCGGTTGCTTTAGGCATCTTTTCTATATTTTTTCTTACCGCTATAAGTCTTCTGGCTTTGTTCCATCCGATTGCTTTGTACTCAAATTCTTTTATCTGTACACCGCTTTTCGTTGTTATCCATCCCCCCCTGTCCCTGCAACAAAAATTTTATCGGCTTGAATAGATTTACTGCCACTGTGTTGCCCGGCCTTAACCAGGCATTTATTACCATTCGTGTCTCGGCTAAGAAAGCTATAAGCGGATGATGGCTCGCTCTGCCAGGCTTTTGTGGATTATATCCAACCTTGCTGCCTTCTTGCTCTCCATATCTTGTCATTACTGTGCTGTCAAAATCTACTGTCGCTCCTTTTATCTTTATCTGCTCTAAAAACCATTTCTGCATTGGAACAAATACTTCGTTGTTTATCTTCCAACTAAATTTACCAAAGAATCTGCTGTATGTACTCTGTGAGGGGGTTTCTTTCCATCCGAATATCTCTTTTATTACTTTATCATATCTTAGGTATGCCGAGTGTGCAAACCTGCCAGCTCCTATCCATATGCTTACCCAAAAGCTTTCTATTAACTCTGTTGGTAAATATCCACGGTTTGAGCCTGGTTTTGGCAGTGGAAGTTTTTCCATATATTCTCTTATTCCTGTCCTGTCAACAAGCTCTTTCATCATTCTCATTCCGCCTCAGGATGTTACTAGTTTTTCTACGAATTCATAACTGATGTTTTGCATTTTTTTATGTCCTTTTTCCTCTCCCTAATTTATTTATTCTTTTTATCTTTTGCTTGTCTTTTATTTCTTATTGCATAGTTTGGGGTAATTTCCATTATGAGCAGAATATACCTATGTACCGCTACAATGCCGTTTTAACCATCCTTTGGGAATAATAATCATGCTGGAATTTAATTCATCAAATTCATAAACATAAATCGAATAAAATAATTGATATAAAAAAAGTACATTATCCATAAAGCCGGGACAGGTAAATAACTCTCCTGCAAAAAAAATTATTAAATATGCGGGGCTATACAAAAAGTTCAATTAACCATTTCCGAGGGCGCATTCTTTTCATAATAGGAGTCATATAGCTGATTTATCAGATATCTCAGTCGAAGAAACCTGCAAATGATAATATTTTTGACTTATCAATAAAGAATTGTTGTCATTCTTTTTATAAATAAAAACAAAACTTTTTTGGTAAATCGGAATAACGAAAACATAATTTGTGTTATTTCAGAATTTTATAAAAAAATAAAGCCGCATAATTTAACAAAGAAGAAAAGCAAAAAGAATTTAAACGAGAAGTTGCTTATTTTGCGACAAAATTAATAAATGAGGTTTAAGGCAATTCATATTTATTATTTTTAATGTTATCAATAAATTGTAACCAATAAAATAAACAGCTTAAAACAAAAGGACTTCCGGATGAAAAGGAAATATGTGATTGCTGCCGGCATAATTGCAATTTTAATATTATTTGTTATTTATAAAAACTTATTCGTTCATACTAAAGTAAATGTAATTAAATTAATAAAAGGAGATCTAATTACATTGGTATATGCCACCGGCAGCGTTACTGCCGATACAATGGCGACATTGAGAAACGAATCCGGCGGTATTGTAAAAATGATTAATACCCTGGAAGGAAGCCGGGTTAAAAAGGGACAGCTTCTTTTGACTACAGATCAAGAAGATAAAAAATTAAATTTACGGCAAGCACAAAGCGATTTGGAAAGAGCAAAGATTGAACTTGCAAACGAAACTATAAATTTTGAACGAGAAAAAAAATTAAAGGCTTCAAATACAATAACACAGAATGATTTTAATAATGCAAAGAAAGATTACGATCTAGCAGTATTAAAAGTTGAACAACAAAATATAATAGTGGATAAAGCGAATGAAGATTTGTCCAAAACCGAGACCTATGCACCGTTTAACGGCGTTATTGTTTCGTCTGATGTCAATTTGGGAGATAACTTAGCTCCGAACAGTATATGTTTTCAAATTGTATCTCCTTCCTCAATACTGGTAGAGGGTGATGTTGATGAACAGGATCTTTCTAAAATTTCGTTAAAGCAAATAAGTGTAGTCGCTTTTGATGCCTTCCCCGATAAAAATTTTGATGCTTATGTTTATAGAATTGTGCCTAAAATAAATGAGGCTACAAAGACATCAAAGATATATCTCAAGCTTATAAATATTCCGCAAAATTTAAATGTAGGAATGACGGCTACTATAAATATAGAAACCGGAAAAATGAATAATGTGCTGCTGATACCGAGAAGCGCTATATTAAAAGACGCAGACGGCAGCTATGTTTATAAAATAATTAACGGTCAGCTTGAAAAAACAATTATAAAAACCGGAAATAACAGTGGGGGAAATTATACCTATCTTATCAGCGGCAATATTAAAGCAGGGGATATTATAGCTGCTTCACCGTCGGAGGAATGGAAAAACGGTTTAAAAGTAAATCCGGTTCAATAATGAATTCAAAACTGTATTTGATATTTTCTATTGTAAAAAATCATCTGGCTTTTAAAAGAAAGCAGACTGTACTTGTTATTGCAGGTGTTGCAGTTGGGGCAATGGTTATGGTATTAACCTTCGCGATAACAAACGGAATTATTTATGAAATAAAAAGTAAAATTATAGAAGTCTCCCCGCTAATTACAGTTAAAGGCGAAAAGGTCATCCCCAAAAGACATCTGTTGTTTGGTAATGATAATTATAACTCTGAAAGTCTTTATGTTATAAAATCAAGAATAGCTCCCGATAACAAAAATGAAATAAAACCATATATGCAGGTGGTTTCTGTTCTGGACAACATAAAGGATATTGACGCTGTTTCTCCTTATGTATATACAAGAGGAGTGTTAAGACTTAGAACGCTAACGGAACCGTGTTTTATTAAAGGAATAATTCCGGAAAGGGAAAAGAATATAGCCAATCTTTCCAGGAAAATTGAAACCGGAAGTCTGGAAGAACTTGCATATACGCCTAACGGGATTCTGGCAGGAAACGGATTGGCTGATAAATTAAAAGCCAAGTATCATGATATTATCCGGCTGATCGGTGAAAACGGTCAGGTGTACAATCTTATTTTAGTTGGAACATTCTCAACAGGATTCAGCGCAGTAGATGACCATAATATTTTTATAAATCTAAAATTTGCCCAGAACATAAAAGGCTATCCCGATAATATAGTAACTGCAATAGGGATTCATACAAAAACTTTGGATGAAATAGATCCTTTAGCAAAATTAATAAGCAGAATAACCGGCTATAAAACGGAAACATGGGAACAGGCTAATGCGAACCTTATAGATCTTTTTGAAAGGAACAATAACATAACATTGTTTCTTGTTATATTCGTCTTTATTGTTGCAGGTTTCGGAATAGCGAATGTTTTAATTACAATTGTGCTGCAGAAAAGGCAGGACATAGCCATAATGAAATCATTCGGTTTATCTAAAAGATCAATTGAAATGATATTTATTCTGGAGGGGTTGATACTTGGTTTAGTAGGAACAGTAATTGGAGAAACCGCGGGATATTATCTTGCAAATTTCATATCAACTCTTCCGATAAGCTTTGGCAAAGGTGCAGTTGTTAGAAGCGACCATCTGGTTACATATCAAACTGCATTTTCATTTATTATAACGGCGTTTTTTTCAATTGCTGTAAGCATTGCTGCAGGATGGAGCCCCGCAAGAAGAGCAGCTAAAGCAAATCCTGTGGATGTAATAAGGGCATAGGATGAAGAATAAAAAACATCTGTTTTTAATAGCCTTCAGGCAGCTTTCACAAAGGAAGAGACAATCGATTTTGTCTCTTGCAGGAATTAGTGTAGGGGTTATGGTTTTAATTACTGCCATTTCACTTATGAACGGGCTGGTAGAAAGCTTTGTGCAGAAAATTATAAACATTGCCCCTCATGTACTTGTAAGCGGTGAAAAAATGCTGCCGCTTGTTCCTGACCAATTAATTAAACCAGGTAAGAACAGCGAAGTTAATTTCATTAAGAATGTTTACCGCAGCGATGAAGAGGTAATTAAGAATTATAAAAAAATAATGGATCTAATTGAGCAAGATTCATTAGTTGAGATGGCTACTCCGTTGGTCGGGCTAAACACAATCGGAAAGTTCGGAACTACTACGCTGCCGGTGCAGCTATTCGGAATTATTCCTTCTTCTCAGGATAAAATTGAGAAGTTCAAAAAGAGTATGATAAGCGGAAATTATGATCAATTGGAAAGGACGCCCGACGGTATCTTGCTTGGTACCTCTGCGGCGCAGGATTTCAGCGCAAAGGTTGGCGATAGAATTCAAATTGTTGCCAACAACGGAAATATTTTCAGCTTGAGGGTAATAGGAATATTCTCAACAGGAATAAATGACATTGACGGAAACGTTTATGTGAATTTAAAGTTGGCGCAAAACATCGGCGGTTACCCGCCTAATGAAGTCACCGATATTTACATACGAGTTAATAATTTGAAAAAAGATTATCTGGTTGCGGACAATATTAAAAATTTAACAAATTATAAAGCTATTACATGGGAAGAAAAAGCTTCTAGCGTATTAGCATTATTTAAAATGATATCCATGATAGTTTACTTCCTGGTATTCTTCGTTGTACTTGTCGCAGGCTTTGGTGTGGCAAATGTTTTAATTACAAACGTGCTGGAAAAAACAAGGGACATAGCAATATTAAAATCGATAGGATTTAAGAAATCTGAAATTACCGTAATATACATTTTCCAAGGTTTGATAGTTGCCATAATTGGCGCTGCGATAGGCTGCCTGCTTGGATACGGCATGATTGAAATATTATCATCTATAAAAATTGCTTCATCCAGCAGTTCTGCTGTAAGGGCGGACAGATTATTGATGGGCAAGAACCTTTGGTATTTTACTTTTTCATTTGGCTTTGCAGTTCTGGTCAGTTTAATAGCATCAATTATACCCGCAAGAAATGCAGCTAAAGTTAATCCGGTAGAAATATTACGCGGTGAGAAATAATGAATGATATAATAATTAAAGCTGAAAATGTTAATAAAACCATTGTTAATAAGAACGGCGGCGAAGTCGTATCTACAACAATTCTGCCCGATATAAGTTTGGACTTTAGAAGAGGTGAATTCAGCGCTATTACCGGTCCCAGCGGATCAGGTAAAACTACGTTATTATATTTAATTGGCGCTCTTGATATGCCTACGAATGGCAGAATATTTCTTGAAGAAAAAGAAATATCGGCAATGAAAGAAGAGGAACTGGCTGAATTAAGAAATGAAAAATTCGGATTTGTATTCCAGTTCCATTTTTTATTACCGGAGTTTACTGCGCTTGAGAATGTTATGATGCCGATGCTTGCAAGAGGTAGAACAACTGTCAAAAGAGCTAGAGAAAAAGCTGCCGAATTACTTAAACAGGTAGGAATGGAGGATAAACAAAACAATAAACCGAATCAGCTTTCCGGCGGGCAGCAGCAGAGAATAGCAGTTGCAAGGGCTTTGGCAAATGATCCGATTGTCTTGCTTGCGGACGAACCTACTGGTAACCTCGATTCAAAAAATTCCGAGAATATTTATAGCCTATTTGAGAAACTTAACAGGGAGAATAATCAAACAATAATAGTAGTAACACACGACGAACATTTTGCACTTAGGACTCATAGAAAAATCCACATAATAGATGGGAAAATAGATCAAGATATACGTACTAAGGAACCAGGATCATCTATTCAATCATGAATTTACTTTCATCTTAAAGATTTAGAATATCTTCTTCAATAACAATGATTTTTATTTTGTTATTTCCGATATGAAAAACGGCGTAATAGCTCCGGTTAAAATCAAACAGGTGATCAACTCAGTATATTTCTTTAATTGAAAATTTAATATTTGAAAATATCATCAGTCTACTCGAAGAAATATTAAAATAAAATTTTTAAACTTGACAAATGAAAAATTAAAATGTAATTTGAACGCATCTTCGAAAACGTTTTTTTAAATGCGAAACACAACAATCATGGATATTGCTAAAAAGCTGAAGATTTCCGCGTCTACGGTATCCCGTGCTTTGAATAATTATCCTGATATAAATGAGGAAACGAAGAAACAAGTTAAACAGCTTGCCAAAAAATTAAATTACTGGCCAAACCCTATTGCCAGAAGCTTAAAGAGCAATAAAACCAATGTTATCGGTGTAATAGTTCCTGAAATTAAACACGACTTTTTTTCTTCGGCAATTAGCGGAATAGAGGAGGTAGCTTATCATTCCGGATTTACTATTCTTGTCTGCCAGTCTAATGAAAGCTATGAGAGAGAAGTTATCAACACTAACGCTTTAATGCATCAGAGAGTTGCGGGATTCATTGTTTCTATTTCTCAAACCACAACAAACGGAGATCACTTCAAGGCTTTAATCGATAGAAAAATACCTTTAGTCTTTTTTGATAGAGCATTGAATAAAATTTCCACACCTAAAGTAGTCATAGATGATGCTAAAAGTTCATGTGTGGCAGTGACGCATTTAATTGAAAGAGGGCACAAAAAGATAGCCCATTTTACAGGTCCAAGTGCAATGAACATCTGCAAACTTCGTTTTAAAGGTTATAAGAACGCCTTAAAAAGTGCAAACTTGCCTATATCCGAAGAGCTCATTCGGTACGGCGGATTACAGGAATCTGATGGTTATGCGTCTATGGATTCTTTATTAAAAGATAATTTAATTCCCGATGCAATATTTGCAGTAAACGATCCTGTGGCTATTGGAGCGTTTCAAAGAATAAAGGAAGCAGGCTTGAAAATTCCTGAAGATATTGCAATAGTCGGCTTCTCCAACAATAAGATTACAAGCTTAATCGAACCACCAATGACAACTGTTAATCAGCCTTCTTTTGAGATGGGAAAGAAAGCTGCCGAAATATTAATTGATATGATAGAGAAAAAGATAAAAAATAATCAAAAAAAAACAGTAGTTTTTGAAGCTGAATTAATTGTCAGAAAATCAACTTAAATAATTTTCATTGTTTTTATGAAAACGATTTCGGTAGAATGTTTCCTTTTAGTAAAACTTTCATGGTAAGTATTGTCGCGGATACGAAAACGATTTCGAAAGTTGTAATATCGGATTTGATAATGTTATAAAAGTTTTGTGATCCCAAGCTGTTTAAAAGAATAATAAAAATATACCGAAAACGATTTCGGTATAAGGTAATAAACCCTATGAAATAATAAATGTTACAGAGTAAAATATATGCCTACAATTGGACTTTCTTTTATTGACTGGATTATAATCCTTGTCTATTTTGCCTTTGTGCTCGGTATAGGATGGTATCTCCGGAGATTTACAAAAAATGAAGAAGACTTTTTCCTTGCCGGTCGCAAAAATTCTTCCTGGGTTGCCGGGCTTGCTTTCCTCTCCGCAAACCTGGGGGCATTAGAACTCTTAGGCATGACTGGAAATACTTTTAAATATGGAATGTACGTTGCACATTTTTACTGGATAGGCGCAATACCTGCAATGCTTTTCCTCGGTGTTTATATGATGCCGTTTTATTACAGCAGTAAAATTAAATCTGTCCCGGGTTATTTAAAATTGCGCTTTGACGAAAAGACCCGTGTACTTAATGGTATTGCATTTGCGATCATGACTCTGCTTGTCTCCGGTATTAATCTTTATGCTATGGCTCTTGTTCTCCACACTTTTTTAGGCTGGCATTGGGATATCAGCATGTGGATTTCTGCAATTACCATAGGCATATATGTAACTATGAGCGGTTTAATGTCTGCTATCTTCACGGAAATTATTCAATTCTTCCTTATTTGGTTTGGCTTGTTCTTAGTTTCTATTATGGGGTTTATGGAAATCGGAAGCTGGCATGCGATTGTTACCCGGATAAACGAAATATCTCCTGTATCTTTTACAACACTGTGGTCAACATCAGGCAATCCTATAGAAAATGGTATGTTCATAAACTGGGCGGGAATTGCACTGGGGCTTGGTTTCGTTCTTTCGTTTGGATATTGGACTACGGATTTCCTTGTCATTCAGCGTGCATTTTCGGCAAAGAATCTGCACTCTGCGCGTATGACTCCGATATTAGCATCTTTCTTTAAGATGGCCCTGCCGTTCATAGTAATACTTGCAGGATTAATTGCCATTGTATTATCACACGATCCAAACAGTGGGTTTAAGCTGCTTCACGACGGAGGGCATATAAATTATGATTCTGCTTTACCTTTATTAATTGCCAGATATTATCCAACAGGTCTAGTCGGTTTAGGAGTTACCGCATTGTTAGCTGGATTCATGGCAGGGCAAGCCGGGAATATCAGCGCCTTCAATACTGTATGGACCTACGATATTTACAAATCTGTTTTATATAAGAATGCTTCGGATGCCCATTTACTTTGGATGGGACGGGTTTCAACAGTTGCCGGTGTTGCTGTTTCTTTAATTACAGCTTATTGGGCAAAAAGCTTTCCAAGTATTATGGATTACATGCAGGCAATCTTCTCCTGGGTTAACGCCCCTCTATTTGCAACGATGCTTTTAGGAATGTTTGTCTGGTGGATTACTCCTAACGGTGCTTTCTGGGGATTGATTACCGGGATGGCTTCATCTTTTACCATGTACATGGCTGTTAAGTTTAATTGGTTTAGCCAGAGCATAATCACTATGTCAAACGTTCAAAGCGATATGGCTGCTAACTTTTGGCGCGCCTGGTGGGCATGGCTTATTTGCGCCATAGTTACGGTGGTGATTAGCTTGTTTACTCGTAAGAAACCCAAAGAAGAGTTAGTTGGTTTGGTTAAGGGTTTGACTGAAGAAAATATTGACGAGCATTTACCGCTTTTCAAACGACCCGTATTTTATGCTGCTATCTCGTTGGTCATATTGATTATTCTAGACGTAATATTCTGGTAACTAAATCGAATTGGAAGAGATTATGAAACCTATCTGGTTTTTTGTTGGATTGATTTTAATAGTAATGGGAGGCTTAATTATTATAAGCGGTCTTTATCAACTGATAAATCCGCCGCAATATAAGACTGTTCTCGCCAGTACTCATCCCGATCTATGGTGGGGAGGAATTATAGTACTCTTCGGCGGTATTATGTATTTGAAAAATAGGAAACAAGAAGTATGAATGATTTGGTACTTGCAAAGAAAATAAAAAATAAATTTGTTCAGTTGTATAACGAAACGCCGAGCATGTTTCGTTCGCCTGGCAGAATAAACTTAATCGGCGAACATACAGACTATAACATGGGCTATGTCCTTCCGGCTGCAATTGACAAAGTTATTTACATAGCAATTTCACCCAGGAAAGATTTACAATGTAAAATCTTTGCTTATGATATGAATGATTTTGTTGAATGCTCAATTGAAAGAATTATTCAATCAGATAAACACTGGGCAAATTATTTGTTAGGTGTAATTGATCAATTAAAGAAAGCGGGGTATAAATTTAACGGATTCAATTGTGTATTTGGAGGTAATATTCCAATTGGTGCGGGATTATCTTCTTCCGCAGCTCTTGAAGCAGGGCTGGCATTCGCGCTTAATCAAATATATAGTTTGAATATTGATAGTCTGTCATTAGTCAAGATGTCCCAAAAAGCAGAGAATGAATTTGTCGGCGTTAATTGCGGGATCATGGACCAGTATATAAATATTTTTGGTAAGGGCGGAAATGTCCTTAGGTTGGATTGCCGTTCCTTGGAAAGAGAATATTTTCCATTTGATTTTCAAAATATATCAATTGTTTTATTTGATACCAACGTTTCTCATTCTCTTGCTAATTCGGAATACAATCAAAGGAGAAATGAATGCAGCGAGGGAGTTAAGAAAATTAAAGAAGGGTATACTCAGGTAAAAAGTCTGCGCGACATTTCACTAGATATGCTGAACGAATTTCAACCTAAGCTGACTGAGGTCGTCTTCAAGCGTTGCAAGTATGTAATTGAAGAGAATGACAGGTTATTGAAAGCTTGCGATGCACTTTCAGGACATGATTTAAAAACATTCGGTGCTTTAATGCGCAAAACTCACGAGGGCTTAAGTAAGGATTACGAAGTAAGCTGTAAAGAACTGGATTTTTTAGTCGAGCTTGTTAAGGATAATCCAAAAGTGTACGGTTCGAGAATGATGGGCGGAGGCTTCGGCGGCTGTACAATCAATATAATTGAAAAAGATGCAGTTGAAAAGATCAGTAAAGAAGTACAAGATAAATACAAGAAGTATTTTGGAATAGAAGCTAAGATTTATGAAACGCAAATTAGTAACGGAACAAATATGGTGAAAGTTGAAGATGAAACACTATAATTTTCAATATCCTCACCGCAGAAAAAATATTTTGACGGGTGAGTGGATCTTAGTTTCTCCGCACCGCACAAATAGACCATGGCAGGGAGAAGTTTCTGAAGCTGATAATCAAGTCCGCCATGAATATGAACCTAGCTGTTATCTATGTCCCGGTAATAAACGTGCGAATGGTGAAATTAATCCTCGATACGAAAATACATTTGTTTTTACCAACGACTTTTCTGCACTCCTTGAGAATACAGAAAATTATAATCTAAATAAAGAGGATCTTCTTATAGCTAAAAGCGAAAAAGGAATTTGCCGGGTAGTAAATTTTTCTCCGAGGCATGATTTAACACTTGCGGAGATGGGCGAAGGGAAAATTAAGAATGTTATTGAAACATGGCGCGATGAATTCCAAAAGCTAGGCTCGAATCCAGCAATAAACTATGTTCAGATTTTTGAAAACAAAGGTTCGATGATGGGAAACAGCAACCCCCATCCTCACGGGCAAATTTGGGCGCAGCAAAGCATACCCCTTGAAGCAGCAAATGAACTAAAGCAGTTTAAAAAATATTACAAAAAGAATAAACGTAGCATCCTTCAGGATTATTTGAAGTTAGAATTAAAACTGGAAGAAAGGATAGTCTATAAAAATGAATCGTTCGTTGTTTTAGTTCCATTTTGGGCGGTATGGCCTTATGAGACTTTAATAATATCGAAAAGAAAAATCGCAAGCTTACTCCAATTCAATAATAAAGAAGATAAAGATTTTGCAAATGCTTTGAAAACTATTACGACGAAATACGATAACCTTTTTAAAACCACTTTCCCATATTCGGCAGGAATGCATCAGGCGCCTACCGATGGTAAAGATTATAAGGAGTGGCATTTCCACATGCATTTTTATCCTCCTCTTCTTAGGTCTGCAAACATTAAGAAATTCATGGTTGGTTATGAAATGCTGGCAGAGCCTCAGAGGGACATTACTCCTGAATACAGTGCAAATATATTGAAAGAGCTATCATCTGTACATTATAAAAAAAATAAATAGAAAACTATATCACAATTATTAATCTAAATATTTAGAATGGAGCTTATATGTTAAGAAAAACATCTACTATTTTTTATGCTTTCTTAATTGCTATTCTTTTTACTCCATTAATATGGGGAGGTCCTACCGGTAGAATCGAAGGAAGAGTTTCCGATTCAACTACAAATGAAGCCCTCTTCGGTGCCAATATTATATTAGAAGGAACAAGTATCGGCGCACCTTCAGATATAAATGGAAAATATTTAATCACAAATGTACCTGTTGGATCTTATGTAATGAAAGTCTCGTATATCGGTTATAATACCGTATCGATTGGAATACAAGTAAAAGAAGGCGAAACCCTGGTAAAAAATGTAAAACTACAGGCAGTTAGTGTTACAGCAAAGGAAGTAGTTGTTACAGCACAGGCAAGCGGACAAAATGCTGCTATCAATCAGCAGTTATCTTCCGATAATATTGCAAATGTAGTTTCGGCTGCACGTATACAGGAACTGCCAGATGCGAACGCAGCGGAATCGGTAGGCAGACTGCCCGGCATTTCATTAATCAGGAGCGGGGGCGAAGCAACACAGGTGGTAATTCGCGGGCTTCAGCCTCAATATAATACGATAACAATCGATGGCGTGCCCATACCGGCGAATGATGCAGGTACTATTACATCTGGCGGCGCTTACGCTACCCCTTATAATAGTCCAGGCGGTCGTGCAGTAGATATGAGCATGATTTCGTCGAACACATTAGAAGGCATTGAAGTATATAAAACCGTTACTCCCGATATGGATGCTGCAGTACTCGGCGGTACCGTAAATTTCGATATAAGAACAGCGAGAGGAACTCCTACCGGTGCGCCTACGATTTCTCTGCTTGCTCAAGGAGCGTATAATAATCTGATGAGCACTTATAACGATTACAAGTTTGTAGCCAGCATAGAAAAAAGATTTTTCAACAATCGCTTCGGCGTATTTGTTCAGGGAATTGCACAAAGACAAACCCTCACTTCAGACCAACTGGGAGGTTCTTACTATCAGCCTAATAAACAGGACAAGCCGGACTCCATCGTACTAGGCAGTTTGAATCTATCATTTAATCCCAGTATTGTTCAGAGATATAATGCAACATTAACGCTTGATTACACGCTGCCGGCAGGTAAACTGACTCTTGTTAATTTATTTAGCCATGGTAATACAACGAATGAAGGTCACGATGAAACATATGATCTTGCGAACTACGGTAATGACATCCAATTCGGAACTCAGATGTCATCCAACAGGCTTAACGTTATAACAAATATTCTGAGCTATGAGCAAACCATAAGCTCAATTAAAATGAATTTGAAGCTCTCAAATTCATATTCAGATAACTATACGCCTGACGGCTGGAGGCTGGTGTTTGATCAGTTATCCGCTGGGACTACAGGAATACCGAACTATCTTGATCCTAAACAAATTGCTAAAGCAGCTCAAGGGATGATTAACCTAAACAATATGTATTGGCAGGGCAATTCAACTTGGAGAAGTTTTAATAAACAAAATGATGTTCAAGGTTCACTTGACTTGGAGAGAAATTTCAATTTTTCAGATTTAGTTTCGGTAACTTTTAAGGCAGGAGGGCAATATGAATATACTACCCGTTATTATAATTTCGATGATGGTTTCGGCAGTTTGTACGGAAATTATGCTACAGGATTCAGACTGCAAATCGTTCAAGCTCTTCCGTGGCTTACACAATCACCATATAACCTTAATCCGAACGGTACACAAAACTTTCCGATTCAAGGCTTCTATAATCCAAATATGAATTATGGAAGATTCCTTAGCGGTGATTATTCGATGTTTTCGGGTGTTAATGCGGGTGTAATTAATACGATAATGAATGAAATAAAAATTCTTGGAGCGGCAACAACAACGCCGCAAACAGTTCCAAGCTACCTTCCGGATCAATACAGCAGCACAGCCAGCGATTACTATGGAAATGAATTCAGAAGTGCAGAATATATAATGGCTACAATTAACATCGGTCCGCAGATAACTATAATACCCGGTGTTCGATATCAAGGTCTCAAGACTTCTTATACAGCGCCGCATTTTATGGGTAATGCAGATGCTACGAATCCTTACCCGAACATACTTAACCATTCATGGGTAACACAAGACGAGTATCATGGATATCTTCTTCCTGATGTAAGTGTGAAATACGATCCGATAATTGGACTTAGTCTTCGTGCATCTTATACTAATACTCTTGCTTATCCGGACTTTAGTACCATCGTACCGAGGTTGGATGTTTCCAGCAACAGCGGACACTATGTAGTTTGGAACAATTATGCTTTAAAGCCAGCATTTTCACATAACTATGATTTTCAGGCAGCATTATATAATAATGAAATAGGATTGTTTGCAGTAAGCCCATTTCTAAAAAGTATTGATAATTTAATATTCAGTCAACAATCTTACATTACCGATCCCAGCAAATATTCCGGAGTTCCTCCAAATACAAAGACGTTTTCACTTACAACCTATATAAATAATCCCAACCGTGTTGATATCTGGGGAATTGAAGCCGAATGGCAAACTCATTTCTGGTATTTGCCAGGAGTATTAAGCGGGTTAGTTATGAATGTTAATTACACTCATATATTTTCAAGTGCAAAGTATCCTTATACTATTACAACTCATTCACCTGTTTATCCTTTCCCTACAGTTCACACAGATACCAATTATACGGATAGACTAATACAGCAGCCTAATGACATAGTAAACCTATCAATCGGATTTGATTATAAACAGTTTTCAATATTAGCTTCTATGATATACCAATCTCAGGTTTATAACGGAACAAACTTTTATAATTCACTACGCTCAGACAAGGCTAATTATTTGCGATGGGATTTATCAGCAAAGCAAAGCTTGCCATGGTATGATCTTGAAGTGTTCATGGATATAAATAACATCAACAGTGAAAGCGATACTTATTTAATTAGGGGATCAGGTTTTCCAACATCGGAATCTGATTATGGTTTGACTGCGGATTTAGGAGTTCGATGGAGACTATAATAATTAAATAAACATAAACTAAGAAAGAAAGGACAAACATTATGATAAAAACATTCATTTAAATTTAGTTATCGTTTACAGCAAGTAATCAAAAGCGCGATTACTGAGTAAATTACCATTGGATGCAATTAACATAAATATAATCTTCAATGAAAGGATGTCTATCATGAAAACAATGTTCACTACAGTGTTCCTGTTAGCTTTGATGATGCTGTCTTTGGCACCATCAAAATCATTTGCTCAACGTGATACTGTTATTGTATCTGCGTTGCCGCCTGGTAACCTCAATAACGTCATTAATTCAGATACTACTGCAGAAGGTTTAGTGCAGCCTAATACGGTTTTTCTATTGAAACCAACCGGTGATTTAGACACTGTTTATTGGATGACAGCACCAATAACAGCAAAAGGAAATGTCCGAATTGTCGGTTACATTAATCCTGTTACTGGTCATCCGCCTGTAGTTGCCCCTTCAATTGCACAGGATAATTCATCGATTCCGGATTTCTTCGGTCCGCAAGGTAACGATACGCTCGAACTGCGAGGTATATATTTTCTTGGTACTCGAACTGACAGCATTTCTTTCACAGGTCGTTTTGTAGCTCCTAGCGGCGATTATAATGTTTACATCTTTGATCATTGTGTACTTGAAAATATATCCGGTGCCGGAACTCCAAACTTGTTTGATACCTGGAATACTAATCATAACAGTTTCTATATCACAAATTGCGAGTTTAGAAATAATCAGGATGATAATCCACAAAATCCTGGCTTCGCGTGGGTGGACCCGGGAACATATCCATGCGATACTGCCATATTCATAAATAACACTTTCTTTTTAACTGGGGGATATGTTTTAGGTTCATCGGGTTATGGCTGCACATATTTATTATTCGACCACAACACAATATTTTTCTCAGGGCAGGGTGGGGCTTTCGACCTTTACCAGATGACAAACGCAGTTATTAAGAATAATATATTTTTCAGTGTCTCTTCGGCAGCTTATCCAGAATCATGGTACAACAATACACCCGGCAGCTGGGGGTCGGCGATTATTCCAATAGACTCATTACGTTCACTTGCATCGGCTCCTTACAATTTGAAAGAAGCTGACAGGCATATAACGATAACAAACAATGCTTATTTCTGGCCGCAGCAAATAACTAATATGTGGTCGCAGTTAAATACAGAAGGAATTTCGGGAATTACTCCACTTCGTCCACCAGATTTTATTAACTGCCAGCCGGGTATGCTGACTGATAAAACATCGTGGCCGTATATTAATGTAGCAAATAACGACAGCGTTGATCCGGGATTCAACTCATCGCTTGTTCAAATGGCGGGAGGCAATATGGCTACCTTTATCGATACAATATGGCATAATAATCAGTCGGCAAGTGGATTACGCCCGTATGTTTATCCTTTATACGATCCACCTTCACTTACAAAAGATTGGCCAAATGTTGCTACTAATTGGGCATCTACGCAAGGTTATCCTGTACCAGAGAATCTGCGTTATTCAAACACTTCTCTGCAGCATGCCGGCGATGACGGCAAAGCATTGGGTGATTTGAACTGGTTCCCTGAACAGATTACAGGTGTTGAACAAATTCATAATAACGTACCAATGAACTATGCACTTAGCCAGAATTATCCGAATCCGTTCAACCCATCCACACAAATTGAATACAGCATACCACAGAGCGGTTATGTTACTATTAAGGTTTACAATTTGTTGGGTCAGGAAATAGCTACACTGGTTAATCAGGAACAGAGAGCCGGAAGCTACAAAGTAGATTTCGATGCTACAAAATTAGCAAGCGGAGTTTATATGTATCAGCTTCATGCGGGTAATTTTTCGTTAACTAAAAAAATGATCTTAATGAAGTAATTTTAATTTGAATACCGGAATTACAGAGTTCTCCAAAAAAGTTGTTAAAAAAAATCTGTTAATCGGTAATGAGAATAAGACAAGGGCGGCGGAGTTGAGAAACTTCTGAACCCTTGTCTTTCTCAGTAATAAATTTGTAATGGCTGAAATGCAAATATTTAGTTTTAGATTATTGAAGTAACGGAAATAATGAAAAGACTTGTAACGGCAGTCCTGTTTTATATATTTATCTCTATCGGCTTTGCAAGAGCACAAGGATATGCAATCGGCGCTGACTTGTCTTTTATGAAACAAGCCGAAGACAATGGATTTGTCTTTAAAGAAGACGGGAAAGCAAAACCATGTCTTCAGATTTTTAAAGAACATGGATACAACTGGATTCGCTTACGATTGTTCAATCATCCAACTCAATTGCCTAATAATCTTAATTATACTATTGCTGAGGCAAAAGAAGCCAAGCAACTCGGCTTTAAATTTCTCCTTGATTTTCATTATTCAGATACCTGGGCTGATCCCGAAAAACAATTTATGCCAAAAGTATGGGAAGGTATGACTCATGCACAATTGGTTCAAGCTGTTTTTGATTATACTAAAAAGACTATTATTGCATTCCGCGACTCTTCAGTATTGCCGGACATGGTTCAAATAGGAAATGAAGTAACTAACGGCATACTTTGGCCTGACGGCAAACTGCCGGAACATTGGAATAACTTTGCGGAACTAATTCAGGCAGGAATCAACGGTGTTTTTGCCGGCTGCGGGAACAATCCTCATCCAAAAATTATGATACACATTGACAGAGGCGGTGATAAAGCCGCAACAAAATATTTTTTTGATAAGCTTAATTCTTATGGGATACAATACGATGCAATCGGCGAATCATACTATCCCTGGTGGCAGGGAAGCCTGCTTGACTTGCGTGAATGCTTGGACTATGCAGCAAAAGAATATAAGAAAGATATTTATGTCGTTGAGACGGCATACAACTGGAAGCCGGCAGAATATATAAATAAAGAGGCACCTTTCCCTGAAACTCCTGAAGGGCAGAAAGAATTTCTAGAAGAAGTAAACCGAATAGTGATGAACGTCCTTGATGGAAGAGGTGCAGGTGTTTTCTGGTGGGAGCCCGCAGTAAGTAGAAGAGGCTCAAGAAGTTTTTTTGATGATAATGGTAATGTACTGCCGGTAATTACCGTTTTTGATAAATTTACTAGGTATTAAAAGATTTGATAAAGAAAGTACTATTTCACTAAAATAATCCGGAGGATCATCCTTATGGAAAAATTAACTCTACAAAACGAAACTAAAATTATTCTTCCTCAGTTGATAATTTCTTCATTGTTTTTTATTATACTTTTTTTCGGAAGTCTGGCATAC
>JAKAGV010000028.1 GCA_021815405.1 Bacteroidota bacterium | reverse complement strand
TTGTTACAGTAAAAGTTCTGGATAAAGATGGTACGATGGTTCCTTATGCAGACAATTTAGTCAATTTCAAGATAAATGGCGAAGGCAAGATTATCGGAGTAGACAATGGTTCAGAAACCGATCATGAATCATTCAAGGCAAATTACCGGAAAGCATTCAACGGGATGTGTCTGGTTGTTATTCAATCAAACGATAAGAAAGGAAAAATTACATTGGAAGCAACTTCAAAAGGATTAAAAAGTACTTCAACAATTATAGATGCAGAATAATCATTTAAGCGAAATCATTATATGAAAAATGATAGAAAACTTCCACGTTTAAAATATCTATCGATATTAGCCATCACTATGGTGATAATGCAATATCAAGTAGTGTTGGCACAGTTTGCAAATGGAGCCGATGTCAGTTGGCTCTCTCAAATGGAAGCCAGTGGTTATGTATTTAGAAATAATGCCGGAGTTAAAGAGAATTGTTTGCAGATATTAAAAGAAAAAGGGATCAATGCACTGCGTTTTAGATTGTGGGTTAATCCGCCCGGCGGTTACTGCAATGAAAAAGATGTTGCATACATGGCGCATAGAGCAGACAGTATGGGCTTCAGTGTATTATTAGATTTCCACTTGAGCGATACATGGGCTGATCCGGGACATCAAACTATACCATCCGCTTGGGCAAATGATACGTTTCCTCAATTGAAACAAGATGTGTATAATTATGTTTATGGTGTCCTCGACTCCCTAAAGTTAATTGGCATAATTCCAAAGTGGGTGCAGATTGGAAATGAAGTTGGTAACGGAATCTTATGGCCTTATGGAAAAGCTACAAACATGAGTAATTTTGCTGCACTGATACAAAGCGGTTACAATGCCGTCAAAGCTGTTGATAGCACAATACAGGTTATTATTCATTTGGAAGACGGGCATAATGATGCTTTATTCAGAAAGATTTTTGATGGTTTAAAAGCCAACCGCGCTAAATGGGATATTATTGGAATGTCTGTATATCCTTATTGGGCAAATTTATCCTGGCAGGTTGATGATAGTTTGGCTCTTTTGACCATGAAAGATATGATAGCAAGGTACAATACGAAAGTGATGGTTTGTGAAGCAGGCTATCTATACTATCAATCTGTCGATGCAAAGAATTACCTTGTTGATCTAATAAGAAAGACAAAATCAGTTGGCGGTCTCGGAGTTTTTTATTGGGAACCGGAATGTTACAATTGGCAAAATTATAATATGGGCGCATGGGATCCCAAAACACAAGAGCCAACTATAGCAATGGACGCTTTTCTAGATACAACGGCAACTTCTATATTTCAGGAAAAAAATATTACTCCATTTGAATTCAATATTTATCCGAATCCTTTTAACCCTAGTACAACCATTCAATATTCATTGCCGAAATCCGAGAAAGTCATAGTTAAAATTTATAATATTCTCGGAGAGCCGGTAAAAACTTTAGTTGATGCTAATGAAGAGGCAGGCGTACATTCGGTTATCTGGTCAGGCAGGAATGATTTTAACAACCAGGCTGCCTCGGGTATCTATTTGGTTATTATAAATTACGGAAAGAGATTTCAGAGCCGTAAGATAGTTCTTTTAAAGTAAGCGTATTAGAATTTCCTTGGGTAATTACAGTGCCTGTTTCATGATAACGATTGCCGGTAATGTTTATTCATTTTAAATTTTTTTAGGGAGCTTTATGATAAAATCTATCAAAGCTTTTGGAATATTCTTTTTTATTTTAACTTCAATAAGTTTTGCACAATCACTATCAGATGGGCATTCTGATGTTTATGTGGACAGCAGTGGAATAATGCGCTGGAAGGGTTCTAATGAAGAGGTCAGTCTATTTGGAATTAATTATACTACACCTTTTGCATACGCATACAGAGCACAGAAAAAGCTTGGGCTTTCATTAAAGAAAGCAATTGATCTGGATGTTGCTCAAATGGTGAGACTTGGGCTTGATGCTTTCCGGGTTCATGTGTGGGACAGGGAAATTACAGATAAAGAAGGAAACATTTTAAAAAACGAGCATCTTGATTTACTTGATTATCTCCTCTCGAGATTAGAAGCGAACAGAATCAAAATAATTTTGACTCCTATTGCCTGGTGGGGAACGGGCTGGCCTGAACCGGATATTAAGACCAACGGATTTTCAAATTATTATTCCAAGCTTGAGTTGATTACTAATCCTAATGCCAGGAAGGCAGAGAGAAATTACCTAAGTCAATTCATTAATCATGTTAATCCTTACACAAAAACAGCTTATAAAAATGATCATTCAATTATAGCGCTGGAAATTATTAACGAGCCGAGTCATCCGAACAACGAAGAAGAAGTTACTAATTATATAAATGAAATGGTAAAGACACTTCGAGATGCCGGATTTTCAAAATCGCTGTTCTATAACATTAGTCAGAACTGGACTAGCACAACGAATGCTCAGGCAGTGTGCAATGCAAATATCCAAGGCGTTTCTTTCCAATGGTATCCGACAGGATTAGTTCACAATAAAATGCTTACAGGAAATTATCTAATAAACGTAAATCAGTATTCGATACCTACCGACAGCTTGACCGGTTACAACAACAAAGCCAAGATGGTTTATGAATTTGAAACTGCTGACGTTTTAGGTGCGTACATGTATCCTGCAATTGCTCGGAGTTTCAGAGAAGCTGGAATGCAGTTTGCCACAATGTTCGGTTACGATCCTACACAAATAGCATGGAGTAACACAGAGTATCCGACACATTATTTAAATTTATTATACACACCTTCCAAGGCTTTAAGCCTGATGATTGCTTCTAAAGCTTTCCATCTGCTTCCCAGGATGAAATCGTACGGTGATTATCCTTCTAACAATAAGTTCGGAGATTTTTTAGTTTCTTATAAAAGAAACTTAAGTGAGATGAATTCGGATACTGAATTTATCTATACTAATTCTACAAATGATATTCCTAAGGATGCATCTGAAGTAAAGCATATTGCAGGATGCGGAAATTCTGCTTTAGTAAAATATGATGGGAGCGGTGCATACTTTTTGGATAAATTAAATAATGGCATCTGGAAGCTTGAGGTATATCCCGACGTATTGTTGATTCGAGATCCCTTTGAACCCACAAGCATGTCGCGGCAAGTTGCGAGGCTCTATTGGAATGAAAGAAAAATGAAGCTGTCCATACCTAGCCTCGGCGAAAATTTTATGATAAACTGTTTAAGCGATAAAAAATTTCCTGCTGAAGCAGCTGCAAATTCCGGATTTAAAATAAAGCCGGGCATTTATTTGTTATCCGCAAATGAAATCTCTAAAAATTCGATTGCAAAGTATTTAATCAAAAAAGAAAATTTTCTTGATGGACTTTATATTCCGCCGCCGGATTCACCTTCAATTGAAATCGTCAATAAAACTCAAGCATATTTTCCCAAGCACAGCCCTGTAAAATTCAAATTTAAAATCGCATCGGAAAAGAGAATATCAAATGCAGAAATATATGTTAAGCGACTAGGCTGGCGTGGATTTGCAAAATACTCACTTGAACATACAAGCGGTTTTAATTATATCTTCCGGGATTCTTCAAAATATATAAGCGATGGAGAGCTCGAATATTGTGTTGCGATAAGTACAGGAAATAAAACTTATACTTTCCCGGGCGCTATACCTGACTTACCTGACCGGTGGGATTTTTATTCAGATAGATTTTGGAAGACCAGGATTGTCTCATCTGGGGAAGCAATTGTTTTGCTGAATGCTGCAAGAGATAGAAAAGATTTTGTATTTCCGCAGTTCAGCAGAACTATGCAATATTCCATTGATTATAAGAATGGCTCAAACATTAATAGAAATGCAATTAACACAAAGGTAACTTTCCTTAAAGGCAATGAAGTACCTTTTGCCATACAACTTAGTATGGCAGGAATTGTTAAATCACTCGGCAAAGATTTGAATAATTACAAATATGTAATTCTAAAAGCCAGGACTTTACATGATTCTAGTTTAACCATCGGAATAAACATGGTTCAACTTGATGGTGTAAGTTTCAATGCAAACTTTACACTTAATAAAAGTTGGAGAGATATAAAAATTCCCGTTTCGGACTTTGTGCAAGGAAGCTTTTTGATTTTGCCATCTTCATATCCGCTGTTCTTGCCAAAGATTTGGAATCCTAAAATTATATCCACAAATGAACATCCTGATTTTAGTAAGCTAAATTTTATTCAAGTTGTCTATGGTGAATCCGGTATTAAATACACTGATGGTAAAAGCAGAGCTGATTTTGAAATCGAATCGGTGACTTTATCAAATTAAAACGATAATAACCGGTGTATGTTAATACTTTTTTATGGTCATTGAATAGAGGAAGTTTTGTATCAATTGAGAAAATAGTTAAAACAATTGGTACAATACTAAGAGCTTTCCAAAAAATTTTAATTTATATTTTGAAGGGAAATTTCTTCATTGATTTAAGCAGAGGAAGTTTTTGACAATTACTTGAGAAATGATCTTCCGGTATACCAGGATTTAAAATCATGCAAATAATTTATGTTAATTAAATCGATTTTTCATTTACCAATTTTGATCTCCATGCTTTTGGGAACCAACTGTTTTGCTTTTGAAGAATCAGCGGATAGTATCAGCAGCTTAAATAAAAAGCCAAAAAGAATTTATACAGCATTTCGTTTATCAACAGACAAGCCTGTTATAGATGGAAAGCTTGACGATGCATGCTGGAAATCCGGCAGCTGGGCTGGTAATTTTACCCAATGGGTTCCTAAAGAGGGCGGCAAACCTTCTATGCCAACTGAAATGAAAATTCTGTATGACGACAAGAATATATATGTCGCTATTCGTGCGTTCGATAGTGAACCAGAAAATATTACTCGTAAAGCAGGGAGACGAGATGAATTTATCGGGGATATGGTTGGAATAACATTCGACAGCTATCATGATCACCGCACCGGTTTTGAATTTGATTTATCCGCCGCAGGGCAGAAGGTGGACTTACTTTTAACCAATCCTATGAATGGAGATGTAAGCTGGGATGCAGTTTGGTATGGTAAAAGCGGTATAGAAGATTCTGCATGGACTGCCGAGTTTGAAATACCGTTAAGCCAGCTTCGCTACAGCAGCGATGATGAGCAGGTTTGGGGATTGCATTGCTGGCGCTGGATTGACCGCCTGCAGGAAGAAAGCGATTGGGAACCGCAGACATCAACAGGTGCGGGTATATTATACAATTTTGGTGAACTGCATGGAATTAAAGGACTGCCAAAATACCGTCGTATTGAAGTTATGCCTTATTCACTTGGCAGACTCAATACTTTTAAAAACGAACCCGGCAATCCGTTTAAAGATAAAGGTATATCATGGTTGGGAAATTTCGGGCTGGATGCAAAGGTTGGTTTATCAACCAACTTTACGGCAGATATTACAGTCAATCCCGATTTCGGTCAAGTGGAATCAGATCCGTCGGTAATGAACTTAACTGCATTTGAAACCTTCTATGAAGAGAAGCGACCTTTTTTTCTTGAAGGTAAAAATATTTTCAGTTTCGATTTAGGAACTGCAAATATCTTTTACAGCCGAAGAATTGGGCATTCACCCAGCTACTATCCAAGTTTGAACGACGGTGAATACTTAGACTTTCCCGATAATACAACAATTATTAGCGCGGAAAAAGTAAGCGGAAAAACTGCCGGTGGGCTTTCGATAGGCATACTGCAAAGTATAACAGCAAATCAGCAGGCAATAATGTTTTCATCAAGTAAAGAAAGTAAAATCAGCGTTGAACCTTTAACAAATTATTTTATTGCACGTGTACAACAGGATTTTTCAGAGGGCAATACAATGCTTGGCGGAATATTTACATCAACCAACCGGTTTGTTAAAGATTCTCAACTTGAATTCCTAAACCGTAATGCATACTCCGGAGGTTTGGACTTTTTTCATCAATGGAATAATAAAGAATTTTATGTAGATGCCAAATTTATTGGAAGTTTTATAAATGGAAGCCGTGAAGCCATTGACTTGCTGCAAAGTTCGTCGGCAAGGTATTATCAGCGACCCGATGCTGGCTATTTGAATTTTGATAGTACTCGTACCTTTCTTTCCGGTTATGGCGGAAGCATAAAAATAGGGAAGGGCAGTGTAGGACTCTGGCGGTATTCAACTGCATTAAGCTGGCGATCACCGGGTCTCGATTTAAATGATTTGGGATTTATGCAAACGGCTGATATTATAGAACAGAAAAATGCGGTCTCATATTTTGTCAATCAGCCTGTTTCAATTTTCAGAACATATTCGATAAATCTTGAACAGACAAACAACTGGAATTTCGGACTTGAATATTTGTCATCAGCGGGAAGTTTGAATATATATCTTGAATTCCTAAACAAGTGGGCACTATCAGCAGTGTTCGGTTATACTTCGCAGGCACTGGATATGCGTTTGCTGCGCGGTGGATATGCAATGCTTGTCCCGGCAGCTTGGTCAAATAATTATTATATAAGAACCGATCCTTCTGAAAAAATATTTTTCGATTTAACTTTCAACACTTCTGCTTCTGGGAATGGGAGTGCTTCTTATTACTTAATTCAGCCAAGTATTTCTTTTATGCCTTCAAATACTTTGAAGATATCGTTAGGTGCTTTCTACTCTTCGAGTATTAACAAGCTGCAGTATGTCAGCACCGAGCAAGTGGATGGAGAAAATAATTATATACTTGGAAGCGTAGATCAAAAAACAATTAGCGGAACATTAAGAATAGATTATAACATAACGCCGGAATTATCAATCCAATATTATGGTAGTCCGTTTGCTTCGGTTGGTAAGTATTCTGAATTTAAATCCATTACTAATCCGAGAGCAACGGAATTTTCAAACAGATATTCCGTTCTAACTCCGGTTCCTGAAGGAGACATCTTTGAAGTATTTGAAAATGCTAATTCACAGTTGAGCTATAGTTTTAGTAATCCGGATTTCAATTTTTTCCAGTTTAGATCCAATCTGGTGTTAAGATGGGAATATTTTCCGGGCTCGCAGATTTATCTGGTCTGGTCGCAAGATAGAACAAATTATATTTCACCAGCTACAGGTTCGGTTTATAGCGCTTTAGAAAACTTAAGGAATATATATCCTAATAATATATTCATTATAAAGTTCAGCTACTGGTTTTCTATTTAATAAGCAGCAACTGGTTTGATGAAAGGAAAATTTTTATAAATTAGGCACAACTTACTTAAATTTTTTCCTTTAATGGAAAGAAGATCATTAAGGAGGTTATAAAAAGAAAAACCTCGAAAACTGCTTATTTTAACAGTGAACGAGGTTATTAAAACTGTGGCGGAGAGACAGGGATTCGAACCCCGGAAGGACTTACATCCTTAACGGTTTTCAAGACCGCCGCATTCAACCACTCTGCCATCTCTCCGAAAAACTAATCTTAAATTTTGAGGTGTAAATATATGAATTCTTCTCCTATATGACAAAGCCTTCCCGTCAATGTTTGATCTTTTCTTTAAAATAATTTCTAATCAATTTGTTAAATTTACATTTATGAATAAAATTGATTTAAAAAGAAATTATAAATGAGTGACTTAGATAGATTTAAAACCTTTGCAAAACATCTTGCAGACATAAGTGGAAGTATTATTTCCAGCTATTTCCGGACGCATGTATCTGTAGATTCAAAATCGGATTCTTCTCCTGTTACTATTGCTGATAAAAAAGCTGAAGAGATAATGAGGGAAGAAATCATATCTGAATTTCCTAATCACGGAGTTGTTGGAGAAGAATTCGGCGAATATAATTCTACCGCCGAGTATAAATGGATACTTGATCCGATTGACGGGACGAAAAGCTTTATTAGCGGTACAGTTACATTCGGTACTTTAATTGCATTAGTTAAGGACGAAGAGCCAATATTGGGTGTTATAAATCAGCCCGTGCTCGGCGAATTCCTAATCGGAGATAATAATTCTTGTGAACTTAATGGTGTGAAAACTACTATAAGAAATATTGAAAATCTTTCCGATGCTACTCTACTAACGACAGATCATTTGGATATTAAAAAATACCAGGACATCAGCAAGTTTGAAAAACTTTTAGACAAAGTTAAATTATACCGCAACTGGGGAGATTGTTACGGTTATTATCTGCTTGCAACCGGCTACGCGGATATTATGATCGATCCTATAATGAACATATGGGATTTAATGGCATTAATACCAATCGTAAAAGGCTCTGGCGGTATAATAACAGATTACCATGGAGGTAATCCAGTAAAAGGGAACAGTATAATTGCTACTTCCCCTAAGCTTCATAAACAGGTTATTGATATCTTAAATTAATGTAAATTAGAATAACTAATTTCAATTATTCTCTTTTATAAATGTAAGTAATTCGGAACAGGGAAAAAATGCAGCTTAGATCTCGATTATATTTAGCATTCATCATTATTTTATCTTCTATACAATTTTGTTTTGGACAAACATATCTTGGTAATTATAGTTCATATTCCGTTCATGGTAAATCAATTAGAGTATTCGCCGGATCAAGTTCTGTTAGTTTTATTTTTTACCAGCCGGATATCTTACGAGTTGATTTTTTACCTGCATTATCAACTGTACCGGATTCATCCTTTACCGTTATTCAAGATACTTTAAACGCAGCACCTTTTACTTTAAGTGAGAACGATTCATCATTAATTATATCATCTTCGTCAATTAGTATTATCTGCAAAAAAATTCCCTTAAGGTTTTCATTCTTCACATCAGATGGTAAGCAGCTTTTATCCGAGCCTATTTCCGGCGGTATCGAATTTAATCAGCAGCAGCGCGCAGCAAATTTCGTATTAAATACAGATGAGCATTTTTATGGTACCGGGGAAAGAGGAACATCTCTTGATAAAAGAGACTTAGCCTTTGATAGTTATAATGTGCAGATAGGAGAATATACTTACCCTTTAGCTACAATGAATACCAATATCCCTTTCCTTGCAACAAACAATAGATTCGGAATTTTCTTTGATAATACTTACCACGGCAGATTTGATCTTGGCAGTACTGATCCAAGTAAATTTTCATATACCGCGTATGGCGGGGAATTAACTTATTACTTAATTGTCTCACCTGAAATTCCCGGTCAGTTGGAAGAATATACTTGGCTAACAGGCAGACAGCCGCTTCCACCAAGATGGGCATTCGGATTCATTCAATCAAAATATGGATACAGAAATGAAAGTTCCGCAGAGGCGATGATTCAGACTATGCGAAGCGATAAGATACCGTGCGATGCAATTATTCTAGATCTGTACTGGTTTAAAAATATGGGAGATGCGTCCTGGGATTTATCAAATTGGCAAAATCCAAATCAAATGATGAAAAATTTCCTTAGCGAAGGTATAAAGACAATTGCAATTACGGAGCCTTATATAACCTCAGGCTCAATTAATTACTCATATGCAATCAGTAACGGATACTTTGCGAAAAATCAAACTGGAGGCACGTACATTTTGAATAATTGGTGGTCCTGCGGATGCAATGCTGCATTGATCGATATGACTAATCCTTCTGCACAATCTTGGTGGTGGAGTAAGTATCCTTTGTTTATGGATACTTTGATGGCAGGTTTATGGACTGATTTAGGTGAGCCTGAAAGAGATGATACTTCAATGCAGTTTTATTCAGGCAGCGATGCTAAAGTGCATAATATTTATAATCTGCTTTGGGCAAAAACTATTTTTAATGGATTCGAAAATTTTAGATCCGGAAAGAGGATCTTTAATTTAACCAGGTCCGGTTTTGCCGGTATTCAGCGATATGGAGTAATTCCATGGTCGGGTGATGTTGGAAAAGATTTCAGAGGTCTTGCAGTGCAGCTACCTATGCTGTTAAATATGGGAATGTCCGGTATGGCTTATCATAATTCAGACATTGGCGGATTTTCGGGTGGGTTTACAACTCCTGAGCTTTATACAAGGTGGATGGAGTATGGAACTTTCTGTCCTATTACCAGGGCTCACGGATATGATGGTATACAAAATACCGAGCCGTGGACTTTTAATGATACAACATTATCGATATGTAGAAAATACATTCAGCTTAGATACAAGCTTCTTCCTTACATTTATACGATGGCTTATGAAGATTATAAAACAGGATTACCTCTGGCAAGACCATTATTTTTTGATCATCCGAATGATAATAATCTTACAAATGAAAGTTCATCTTATATGTGGGGTGATAATTTTCTCGTATCGCCGGTTGTTCAATCTGGTCAAAGTTCAAAATCTATTTATCTACCTAACGGAAACTGGGTTGATTATTGGAGCGATAAAATATTTCAAGGCGGACAAAGTTATACTATCTCAACTCCTATTGATAAACTTCCATTGTTCGTTAAGGAAGGAAGTATTATTCCAATGCAGCCCCTAATGGATTATTCGGATGAATATCCACTTGATACTTTGTACCTGGAAGTTTATCCTTCTACTCAGACGCGGGCTATTTTCAATCTTTATGAGGATGATGGAAAGACTCTTGCCTATCAATCCGGGAGTTTTTCTCAAACGGAATTTAGTGCATCGGTCTCAACTTCGGATTCAAATTATAACTTGAATTTTTCAATAAGTCCTTCGATTGGAAATTATGACGGCAAGCCGCAGCACCGGATCTATCTTGTAGATCTGCATCTCATTTCCAATTTACCTTCCAGTGTAGAATTAAATGGAAATGAGATGAATTACTTTCCTTCTTACAAGGATCTACGATCTTCATACAACGGTTTTTATTATGATAGTTTGGGACATGAATTAATCATGAAATTAAATACTGTGCCCGATAGCAATTATTCCTTTACAGTTAGGAATATTCTTTTAGGAATTAAAGATAGGTCAAATCAAATTCCTTCGAAATTTGCGCTGCTGCCGAATTATCCTAATCCTTTTAATCCTACAACTAATATTGATTATCAGCTTTCGGTTAGCGGAAAAGTTGTATTAAAAATCTTTGATGTTCTTGGGAGAGAAATAGAAACTTTAGTTAATGCTGATCAGCAGGCAGGAAATCATTCGGTTGTATTTAACGGCAGCAGAATATCAAGCGGGATTTATTTTTATAAAATAGAAATTCAATATTCTACGGCAGGTATAGTTAGAAAATTCACAGATACCAAAAAGCTTGTATTGATCAAATAAAATTTAATTTACTTAAAACTTTAAATTCAGGTTCTTAAAGAAATAGTTAAATGCGAGTTGAAAGCCGCACTTTGAAAAATATCCGAAGTAATTCAAGATTAAAATTTTGCTGCCAGAAAAATAATAATTGTTAAAATTGATGAAGTCAAAGCCCACATCTTATACTTCTTTGTATTAAAAACCAAAATGAGAGCTGCAATCCATAGTAAAAATAATAATACAGGTGCGCTGGGAAATAGATCCTGAAGTGAGGCTATTTTAGTTCCTCCAATTACTCCAAGTTCGCATCCTTTCTTGACTGTACTGAAAACAAACGTGAATGAGAAAAAAGAAATCAAAGTAAAAATGGTATACATTTTAATTCTTGGTTTCTCCCTGAATATTTCTAATCCGGTTCTAATCGCAAGAAGAATTCCAGCAAAAAGCGTGATGTAATAAAATTGCAAGATCTCTGGCGGAACAAAACCTAAAAACTGGAGAGTAGCTTTTACTGTTTGGGGCACCAGGACTTTTTTATTTCCATCATTTAAGATTACTCTATATTCAACTTCAGTTAAGGCTTTTTTATGGGGGATAAATGCTATTAGTGCTCCGTTATTATTTTTTAATGGAACAGTCTGCCAATTAGCTGTATCAGAAATAATCTTCCATTCCAGAACCCCTGATAAATTCTTTTTATCAGATGCTATTAAAACCTGATAATCTCCTTTGCCGTGAAAAACTTTATCAAAACTGAAAGAAACTTCGTAACCATTATTTAACTTTATTGTTCCGTTTATAGGATAAGTCGATGAAGTTGTACTTTGGGTATATCCAACAAGAAAAGAAATTATTCCGGCAGCTAACCAGAGAATTATGGATTGTTTCATTTTTGTGTTTTGAAATTATTAATTGATTGTATAAATATAGCAATAAACCAATTTAGCTTTTTTAATATTGAACAGAATCTTCTGTGAATTATTGTTCCAATGATAAAACTATATTTAATTGTGATTAACAACGCTTAGAATCACCTCAAAATAATTTAGTTTTTTTAATAAAATTATTTTATATATGAATAAAAATCTTAGAATATTTGATAAACCCGAAGAGATTGCATACGAGCTATCCGAAGAACTTATGCATGCTGTAGAAGAAAAGTCTGATAATTATTTTATAGCAATCTCAGGCGGACATACCCCTAATGTATTGTTTAAACAGTTGGCTAATTCACCTTTCAAAGATGGCATTGCTTGGAAGAAAATTCATTTCTTCTGGTGCGATGAAAGATGCGTACCTCCTGGAGATTCTCAAAGCAATTTTGGGACGGCTAATTTAAATCTTTTTAATTATGTTTCGATTCCAGGGCAAAACATTCATCGCATTTTAGGGGAGTCAGAGCCGAGAACCGAAGTAATACGGTATGCGAATGAAATTGAACATTCGCTTCCATTTGATAATAATAATTTGCCCCAATTCGATTGGATTCTTTTAGGTATGGGCGAGGATGGACATACTGCTTCATTATTTCCAGGTAAGAATTTTCTTTTCTTATATTCGAATATAGCAGGTGTGGCTCAGCATCCGGCAAGTGGACAAAAAAGAATCTCTTTGACAAAAGATGTTCTCTGCAATGCTAAGCGGATTACTTTCATGGTAACGGGCAGAGAGAAAGCTAAAATACTTTCGGAAATTATTAAAGAGCTTCCTTCGAGCAAAAACTATCCGGCTGCGGAAATCAAGCCACTTAATGGTCAGCTGGACTGGATGGTTGACAAAGAAGCGGCATTTTATTTATAACAATTTTATCCCAATATTTACGCAGCTAATTTTTCGGTTTATATTCATTTAAAAAATTAAATGCAGCGTAATCCAAAATTATATGAGATTAATACACGTATCTGGATAAGAAGATTCGGGAAGGGGAATACACTCGGCAGCATTCCGCTTAAATATTTCGAAGAACTCGCAGATAAAGGAATTAATGCAGTTTGGCTTTTAGGCGTTTGGAAAACTTGCGACAGTTTAATTGATAAACACTGTTTTGAAAACAACCTGATATCGGATTACTCGAAAGCATTAAAAGATTGGAAGAGGGAAGATGTTATAGGCTCTCCATTTGCTATCGATGATTATGTACTTAATCCTGAGCTTGGAAATTTTTCTGAGCTTGAAAAATTGAGAAATAAATTAAACAAACTGGGAATAAAGCTCATCCTTGATTTTATTCCGAATCATTTCGGCGCAGATACTCATATAATTGAAAAAAATCCGGATATTTTTCTTAAGGGAGATGAAAAATTATTTACTGATGATCCTTATACTTTTTTTAAAGATAAATACAAAGGGAACATTTATACTCACGGTAGAGACCCTCTTTTCCCTGCATGGCTGGATACGATACAGGTAAATTACTTCAGTGAAGAAGCGAGAGAATTTATGATTGACAAGCTTCTGAAACTAACCGAAGTATGCGATGGTGTACGCTGCGATATGGCGATGCTGCAATTAAATAATGTTTTTCAGAATACCTGGCTTGGTGTGCTGAATAAGCGAGAAATAAAAAAACCTAAAGAAGAATTCTGGAAATCAGCGATAGAAAGAATTAAAAAAAAGAGAGACGATTTCACTTTTATTGCTGAAGTTTATTGGGATCTTGAATGGCAGCTGCAGCAGCTTGGATTTGATTTTACATACGATAAACATCTAACGGATAAACTTGCTGCCAAGGATATTCAAGAGGTCAAGGCTCATTTGATGGCAGATAGAGATTATCAATTTAAATCGATAAGATTTTTAGAAAACCACGATGAATTGCGAGCGGTAGAAAAATTTGGGAAAAAGGAATCATTAGCAGCTGCAGTTTTAATAAGTACAATACAGGGGATGAAGTTATATTATGACGGACAATTTGAAGGGAAGAAAATCAGGCTGCCTGTTCAGCTTGGGCGTGAACCTAATGAAAAAGTATCAAGCACAACTATTAGTTTTTATATGAAGCTATTGTCAATTACTAAGGACAAGATTTTTAGTGAAGGCGAATGGACAATGTTAGGACCTCTGCCGGCTGCCAACGATAATTATTCTAATGAAAATATTTTTACATGGCAATGGAAACTTGGCGAAGATATAAGACTTGTTGTTATAAACTTTTCTGAAATCACTTCGCAGTGCAGGCTAAAACTCAATCTTGCTTCCGTTTCTAATGAAATTAAGTTGATTGATCTGCTAAATGATGTTGAATATACCCGTTCGTTGTCCGAAATAAGAACTATCGGTCTATTCATTGAACTTAAAAGTTATCGCTCTCATATATTTGCACTGAAGGATCAATAAATTTTCCGGAACATAATTCTCGATTATTGAATGAGATTAAAATTACTTTTTTCATTTCTTATCATAGCCCTGCTATTGACTGATTATGCAGTTCAAGCTCAAATCCGCAATCCTCAAGATTTATATGACCTCGTACTAAAAAAATATGATAAGTTTGGTTATGTAAAGTACAAAGAATTATGCGGCGACTCCAGATTAGCCGAATATGTATGTTACTTGAAAACTATTGACCCTGAAAAATTAACACCGGCAAGCGATGAACTCGCTTATTGGATTAATGAATACAATGCTTTCTCACTCAAATTAATTTGTGATCATTATCCGCTTAAAAGTATAAATGATCTTAATACCGGAATCGGAATACTCAGACCGCTTTTCGGTGCGACGGTAATGGATAAGAAACTGATTCCTTATGGCAAAGATTTGATTTCTTTAAATGACATAGTTAAAAAGGAGATTTGGGCAAAGTACAAAGATCCAAGAATATATTTTGCGCTGGTGTTTGCTGCAAAGGATTGTCCGCCATTAAGAGATGAACAGTATGAAGGCGATAAAATCAGTATGCAGTTAAACGAGCAGGCACGCTTGTTTTTAAATGACACAACAAAAAATTACTTTGATGTTAAGAATCGGATAGCATATCTTTCCAGTATATTTCAGTGGCACGAAAATGATTTTGGAAAAAACAGGGAAGAGATGTTAATTTATATTTCAAGATTCCTGCCTAAAAATATTTCATCAGATATAATTTCATTTACTAAAAAATGGGATGTTGTCTACAAAGATTTCAACTGGTCATTGAATGAAGCAAATTAACTACAACCATTCTACTCCTTGCTAAAAAACTTTACCTCTAATCGATTAATAATTACCGTTAGGCGAAATTTAGATAAATAACTTTCCATTTTATTTTATGTTGGTCTTGTTGATAAACAATTAAATGAACTGTCTTGTATAGATTTTGAGTAGTTATAATTAACCACAAGATTTTGAAGGAATAAAAATGGATCTATCTTCTTTAATTATATCTTCGTTGATGATTGTCGGAGGTGCATTTGCAGTTCTGATCGGTGGCTCTTATATAGCCTACCGGATTAGAAAAAAATCGATGTGAAAACTACTTACCGAAAGATTCAGTAATCCTAGATTGCTGAATCTTTTTCTCCCTTCTACTTTTTCATTGTATTTCCCTACTGTGAATTTTCTTATAGCCGCAGTTTTGCCGGAATTTAATAATAGAGAAGATTTGATATAGTTAAAATCCATCATTTATCTATTTAAATTCAATAAGAGAAAATTAAAAATTACTTTATCCTAAACGTCTGCCCTGCCAAATCAATAAATAAGTGCTAAACACATCCATATAGAATTATTTTATTTATTTTGTTTTATTATTTCACTTCACTACTGTCCGGTTATTAGTTGAATAAATTCAATTGGTTAGCAGAATACTGTATTTTAGTTTTGTAATCGAGCACATTCATAAGCTCTAAAATCGGGCTTTTTTCAAAAATATGCACACTTAAA
>JAKAGV010000001.1 GCA_021815405.1 Bacteroidota bacterium | reverse complement strand
GTTCGTTTAATAATTCTTTCATTTCTCAAATTACCTCCGACATATTTAAACTCATTTCTTCTGTAAAACTCAAAAACACTTTTTCTAACAAAGACAAATTTGATTCATCAAGTCCTTGGAGACCCGATAGGATGAGTAAATGTTCAGAAGCATATTTTGCTCCAGGCCATGTATCCGTTTGCTTAGCGCTTGGATTTGCATTATAGAATTTCTGCAACAACTCTGTCTCAGGAATGGGCAAATCTACCCAAACACTGCAGGGATACCCTGCATATCTTAACAAAAAGTATAATGTATTTCTTAAGCTATAATCATAATTCCGCTTACTATCAATGTATATAGGAAATCCGAGCCACATTCTTTCATTTTGTTCAGCTACATTTTCAACAAAATTTACAAAAGGAAACTTCGTTAAATATGAGGCAAGTCTATAACCGTTACGGTAAATCCTACTTGCATTCTTTTCCGTTTTCGGGATAAGCGATGCAGCGAGAGATGCACTAATGGCTCCTAATCGATAATTCCAACCCTCCGACGCACTGTTGAAACGATGTATTTGCAATTCTCTTGGAGAATCAACAGTCATAATAAAGTTATTAGCAAATGCTGCTATATCAGGGTTGTCTGTTGCTATCATCCCTCCCTCACCGGCGGGAATATGTTTAGAGCCGTTAAAACTATAAATCGCAGCAACGCCAATCCCACCCACATTATCATAAGCTGAAATTTTACCTCGGATACACTGAGCACAATCTTCAACAATTGGAATATCATTGCTCCGCAACCATTCAAGCGCCTTATCATCAACTGCGGGAACACCGAAAAGGTGAGACACTACACAGCAACCGATTTCAGAAGGTGAAATTCCCAAATCTGGAGTTTCCATTTTCACAGATTGAAAAGCAATATCGTAAAATATGGGTATCCCACCAGAATTGATAACGCTTGCAGCAACTGAATACCATGTATAAGCGGACATTAGTATAAAACGGCCTTTGTGTCGTACAAAATAACTAATTACGGTATGGAGTCCTGCTGTTCCTGATGACACGGGTATAGAGAATTCAGAAGGATTAACATATTGCTTGAAAACATTGGTTAATCTATGAGATGCTTCAGAATCAGATCTCCACAATGATTCGCCTCGTAAAACTTGGTCAAGACTAGCAAAATCGTCTTGTTCAAAAATTGGATAGGCATTTAAATCGATCGCATGTTGAAGATTATAATTTGTAATTATCTTCTGTGCGTTTGCTTTCTCTTGTTCGTAGATATTGTTTTTACTCATGGTGCACCTATTTTGTTGGTTATTTTTCTTTCAGTGTATTTAAAATCTCGTTGATTCCTTCGATATTATTTAATTTAGAAACCTGCCAATTTCTTTGAGTTGCGTGTAGAAGCAACTTTGGATGAGAATTTGCAAGAACGAATTTTGTGTGTACCGTTTCCAGCAAAAGAATATCATTCAGATCATCTCCAATTCCATAGGTGACACATTTTCCAAGTCTTTTAGTGCTTAAAAGATATCTTGCCGCATTAGCTTTACCAGCACTTCTTAGAATTATATCTATGTGACCAATATTCTCAGTCACGTCCAGCGTCTCATGAAATAACATATCATTGAATAAAGTTTGAAATTCCTCTTCGGTTTTATAAGGGTTATCCATCTTTCTTATTCGGATAGAGGAAGTTCGATCTTCGTTATCAAGAACCCACCCTTTTGATTCTAGAGATTTTGTAATTTTTTGAAGCGTTACTCTCTCATAATGCAGTTTTTTATACCAGCTTTTGCTAAGTTCGAAATGTTTGTCAAGAATTGCCCCTCCATTTTCAATGATAACTGCATCGGCAAAATTAAATATGTCTCTTCTTGAAAGAATGAATGAAGGTCTACTGCCGGTAGCCAGGATAATATAATACTTACTTTTTAAGCTCTTAATAAGATTGTAAGTTTTAACCGCAAAGTATACATCATACAATTTTGTAGATACATCATAAGCCTTATAAATTTTGTCGTTTATGATGTCTTCGACTAGAACAAAGCCAGATTTCAATGACTTCACTTTATTAATACCGTGAATTTTTCTGTGAAAACAAATCGTGCCGTCGATATCTGAAAAAAGCACTGCCTTTTTATTCATATTAGATTAACTTTCAAAGGTGACGCATTACGCTTTTTACTATATTAAACATATGAAAAATTCATATTCAATTGCTAAAATAAAAAACAGTTCTCTTCCACCAGAGGTTTTAATAAGTAGTTGTTAAGGATTTAGTTTTGTGATTACTTAGTTAGTCTCTGGTGGTTAAAGCAATTAAGCTCGCTCACCAATACTAATAAGTAAGTTTGCGGGGATAAATAGATTAATAGAAACTGAAGTTCTTAAAGAAATAGAGTAAACATTTAAGGGTAATATGTTTCTATCGGTTTCCACAAATTTAAGTTAGTGAAAATTCATCCCTTTTTCAAGAAGAATTTTTTTTGTATGACGGAGCGCATTTGTCTAAGGGTAAATAGTTTGAATCTTGTGGAAATATAACCTTTTCAGGCAATGTGAGTGTCGCCGTTGGAACTGTCATTTATAAAAGTTCACATGGTGTCAGTTAATTACTTCTTTCGATTTGTTCAACAACCCAAATTACTCTCCCGTCAGGTATTCTATGTGGGTCGAGTGTTGCAATAACCCTAGAGTGTTGCCCCAATCCAGTTTGATTGAAATTGGTAAGCTTCTGAAAGGCGTGAAACTCGTTGCATACGTTCAGCTCGTTTGCATCTTCTCGAATCACAATTTCGACATACTAATCTCGAACCAGCTTGCCAAGCAACCCACGCCCCATTACATTGTCGCTATAATTAAATCTCTTGAAGAAATTGACTTGAGAATTGATTGACATAATCATTCCCATTGCAGGACGAGAATCATCTTGTGGGTGCACATCGATAATGGTCAATCTACTTGAACCACGTCCCTCAATTTCATCTAAACGCCTTCGAACATCCGCGGGAATAGGAACTCCCGAAGCACGTGAATACTCCTCCACAATACTTGTAATTTGAGATTCAGGAACTCTCTCAATCTCAATCAAGTACCTAATTAAATATGGAATGCAGCTATTTTCATGAGGATTCCACGGAGGCTCTGGTAAATTAAAGAATACCTTGCTGCCACAAGAGCAAGAGAAGTAATATACAAGAGCTCCACAATCGGGACACTTAATTGAATACATCAATCTTTTGCAATCTTCTCGGTGTGTTGGTACTGGCATTTAAATCTCCTTGTAGTTCAGTTACGTGTGATTAAATTATTTTCCCAGTAATTTTTTCATTTATCATCCTTCATGCGACGTAGCGATTGAGCGATAACTCCGCCGATAGCCTCACGTTTTTGTTTTTTCTGATCATCTGATAAATTATTGTATTCAACTTTTACTCTATAACCTTTTACAATTTTTTCAGTGCTAGGTTTCTCATCCTTTGGAGTCTCACGCTCAAAAAATAAAAACAAATCATCTGGATGGACAATGAATATCTTTGTTATATATTCCTCATCGAACTGTTCAGTGATTAATTTTTGTAATTCTTCAATTCGTGTTTTATCAGGCACGCACAGCAAAACTTTCTGAAATCCAGACCGAAAACATTTCTCTATATTTTTTATCTCGTGCTCATCTTTAGTTGTTACGGTAATCTCACATGCAACCCTTTCTCCATTTCTTTCGAGTCCAACATCAACTCTCCCTTGTTTGTCAGTGGTAGGCTCTTCAATAATTGCCTTAAAACCCCGCTGTTCCGCCATTCGTTTAATGAGCGTTTGAAGGTATCTGTGAAACGATGTATTCTTTTGTTCTGTAAATTGAGGCTCAACTTTAGTCGGTTTGGTTGGAATACTATGAACTTCTTTCAAGTTTGCTGTGTTGTATTCTGGCTCTTCCTTCTTAGAAGCCACAGCTTCTGGAAAATCTTTCATAACCTGAGTATGTCTTTGTGCGTACTTCGTTCGAGAGAGTAATATTAATTTGTCCTTATTCTCCCTCGCATCCTCTGCATTTATCTTTTCAGGAATCAATGTTCTCAAATTAAAATCGAAATCGGATCGCTCAACCCGGACAATCGCTTCACCAATACTGAGGTTCTGCATATCGCTCATGTCGAAATGCGCGAAACCGCCTTCCAGTTTTTGAGCATCAAATTCTCCCACACGGAAACAAATCCTTGTGCCGGCGTTGGTGATGACCGAATTTGCTAATGCAATGTCGGTCTCCCAGAGTTGGTGTAAATCTTGGTGCGCAAGTACCAACCCGAAGTTATATTTCCTTGCGCCGGAGAGAATCGCTTTCATTGAGGGAGTTATAAAATTTTGGAATTCATCTATATATAGATAGAACGGATTTCGTTCACGACTGCTTTGTGTTTGCCGCTGCATCACCACTTGATGCAGTTTCGAAACAATAAGTGAGCCTAAGAGATACGCATTTTCATCTCCTATGATTCCTTGAGAAAGCTTAACCAAAAGAATTTTATTATTATCAACTACGTCTTTTAAATTGACTCCTTGTTTTTGTCCGACTACATTTCGAACCAATCTGGGTCTTAGGAAAAAATCAAGACGGGTAAGTATTGAGCTAAGTGATGATCCCCGGAGTAGCGGAAATTCCTTTTCCCAAAAATATTGTATGTGACTATCAGAGACACCCTTAAGAAGCTCATTACGAAAATCTTTTTCGATTAAGAATCTCCGCAATTCTAAAAGAGAATACACTTGATTGTTTTCGACAAGGGCTGAAATTGCGTTCCCTAAAACCACACTCATCTGGTCGCCCCAGCTTGTCGAGAATCTTCTGAATATCTCAACTAAGTCTGAAGAGAGCACGTTCTTTTCAATCTCCGATTTTGCCTCGAGGATATTAAACCCCACCGGATATTGTTCGTCGCCAGGATCAAAGAGAATTACATCATCATTTCTTTTTTCAGGCACTCTCTCTAATATCGATTCAATCAAATCTCCATGAGGATCAAGTACGGTCAATCCGACATCATGTGATAAATCTTGCGTAATGAGATTCAGTAACAGCGTAGACTTGCCGGTACCCGTTGCACCGAGAACATGCATATGCCGCATTCGCTGGTCATGACTCAAGGTAACGCTTGTCTTCTTACCATTATGAATATTTTCTCCTAAGGTAAATTCATTACCCGTGACAGTCACCGGCGCTTCTATTGTTTTTTGATTCCCACTTCTCAGTTTCTTTGATACGACTGATTGAGAGGGGAGATGGACAATTGAAGCAAACTCCACACTATTTAAGATCATTCCACTTCGGTGCGTTTGCCGGAATATAACATCATCCACATGGGCACCTGCTTCATAGCCATTATTCTCAAGCGGGATGAGCTCGTTACTCTCAGAATCCGCATACACGTTTAAGCAGTTTGCTAATGACTTCACAATCTGCCACGAGCGTTGTTCGGTTGTGCCTTTTCCAACAACTCTTATATTCACCACAAAGAGAGGATACCTACATTTCTCTTGTGCAAGCTTCGTCATCTCCGGCGCGTCTATGAAGAATGAATTACCCTCATAATCTGTCACGGAACGCATTATGCTCTCTGCCCAAGGATATTCGGCAGCCTTGAAAAGAACTTGCAGTAACGCGGTATCACCTTCATTCAAATTATCCAAAACGCCGAATAGACCGGTGAGCGGATCCGGTTTGTAGGAATCGAATATCCTGAGTGGCCTCATGAACTCTTCAGAGAGTCCGAAATCAACTACAGCAAGCTTCTTTTCTCTATCACTCAACAATTGAATGAGAGAATTATCAGATTGAGTGATGGTACATTCAGGGAAGTATGCTTTGATCTCTTGCTCAACAAACGATGCATACGTGTCCCGGCATGCAAACTGAATGGTGATAGCGTCATGCGATCCTAGAATCTCAAAGCCTATAAGTGAGGATTCCATTGTCACAGTGAGCAGGCATTGCTCGACATATTCTGGTATCACCTTGTAATCGTTGGGAAGAATGACCTTGAGTTCTTTAAGCTCTCCGGTATTCTCAAAAGGCTTTGGAGAAATTTCCTCTGTTGTTGAATCAAATGCCGTAGAATCATTTTCACTACTATAGGACACGGGATGCATCTTTCTCTTTACCTTTTCGGCTAAGGAACTGAGGAAGGTTGGTTTTCGTCCATCATCATACTGCGTCTCGACCGGTACGTAGTGGTAATAGAAAGGGGTAAAAGGAGGTTCCGGATCAACAGGTACATCCCATAGACTCCACCCTCGTCCGCGTTGTTCCCACTCATAAAAATGAGTGGTAAGCTGTTCAATAAGAGGTGAAATCATATTTAATCACCCTATTGAAATTACCGCTTGAAAAGATCGCTCATAATCGGTTTCCGTTCTGTCTCGGTGAGCGTTCGAATCCCTTTGGCGGCGATAATGCCGTCCAATATCTCAAGCACGGCAAGATGCACTGATTCCTGGTACATCAACATCGTGTCCATACGGTAGTAGGTTCCGGGTTTTGACGTTCTTGCAATGAGCGCACCAAGGAAAGGAATGATTAGGAGTAACTCCAAAAATCCGCTTATCTTTTCGCCTAGCCACCATGAGACAAAGAAGCCGTTTCCGTAGGGAGCGGCACAAATGTCAAACACGAGCTCTTTGCATTTTACGCGAAGGTATTCACGCTTGGCTGAGAGAATGCCTCCCTCCTTAAAATCGATCCTTGATATGCGAACGTCCGGGAGATTGCGTTCCTTCACCGCACGTTCGACACTTGAGTAAAAGTCTTGAGATGATTGTTGAAGATTTTCATTGAGATGATACCAATGAGAAAAAACGAGCGTATCTTTTTTTGCCATGATTACCTCACTAATTAAAGAAAATATTTTTTAAGCGTTTTAACTTAAAATAATTGTATGTTTGTAGCAAATTTATGATTGTTTTTAGATCTTAAATTCAAATCTCAAAAATTACAATTTCTTATAAAGTATCCCTTTTAATGTTGCACCACCCTTTATTTTTATTTTGATTTTTTCTTTTTGTTTCCTCGTAGGCGGTTTATTAAGTTTTTTCGCTACAATTTTAGAGCTGATATATTTTGTAAGCAAATATCAATAACTATTCTAATAAAAATGTTTTCTAGATTTCTGCTTTAAGACCAACAGAAAAACTATACTCTGGTGAAAAATTACTTAAGCCAGCAGCGCCTATTCCGGTAAGAATCAAATTTTCTGAGATTTTATAATTTAGTCCCAAAGAAATTTGGCGCGGAGGTTCATAACCTTTTACAACTTCGGTGTAAGCGCTGTAATAAAGAAGCAAGGAATATTCGCCATCATTGAAGAATTTTCCGAGTCCGAAAGAATATGTAAATGGGTTTTCATAAGTAATGCCAGCCGGATCACCAATATTGATATATCCTAAATCAAGGATTGCAACAAATGAATTTAGATTGTCCGAAAGGTTGAAGCTTTTTCTAAGCGTAAGGGATGCGCCGTAATCGTACTGACCGGTACCGATTCCCATGTGTGTTGAAGCAGTAGGGAATTTAATATTTGCATTAACAATAACATCAGTATAAAATTCGTTTTGAGAAACTAACTGGTAGTTTGAATAAAGATATAAATCGCCCAAGCCCCAGTTCATCCCGTCAACGGCGCTGGAAGTAGAACCCATCATAGAATTTCCGCTGCCCATCATACCGCTGCCGTTTGAACCGCTGTTCTGCATATTTCCATAGCCGTTTTTAGAATTGCCGATTGGAAGCATCATTCCGTCGGATTGACTTATGAAATTACTTTTATTCCCAACAACCGGAATGGAAAAAGAAATTCCGAAATTACCGCTTTGATAACCAACTCCTCCATAAAGAGAAACTACATTATCGAAAGAGTTGTAAATAAAATTTCCTCCGGCTAACTGGAGATTTGTATTTATATACCAGCTTGACTGACGTACTGACAAATCCTCTTGTGCAAATAAATTTTCTTTTGATAGAAATGCAGAAAAAAGAATAAGGAAGCCAGCCAAAGCTGACCTCCTTGAAGGACTAATAATATTTTTAAGATTCATTTTTATTTTTTACCCTTTTGCATTTGTTCGGCATTATTAAGCATGGCTCCATAATTTTTCATCATGGACTGCATATCTTTCATCATACCGTCCATGTGACTTTTCATATCACTGTTTTTCATCATTTCTTCATTCTTCATAAGGCTTTGCATTTGTGTAAGGATGGTTTTCATTGTCTTACCCATATCGTTCATATTTTGCGTCATACCCATCATGCCGTTATTCATGCCTTTCATATTCTTGCCCATGTCCATTCCCTTCATATTCCTTTTCATAGATGAGTTCATTGGATTCATCATCTGGTTGGATTTGTCCATCATCTTGTTCATCTGGCTCATCATGCTTTGCATGTTTGTCATCTGATTGTTCATGTTCTGCATGTGCTGGTTCATGCCGTCGCCCATACCTTGAGCAAATAAAGATGAGCTGCTGAAGATGAATAAAAGAAATAGTCCTAAAATTATAGGACAACAATTTCTTAAAAGAATGCAGGATGTGTTTTGTGTTTTCATTTTTTGATTCTCCAATCTGTTGATTTATTTGTGTTAAAGTTAATTATTTGATAGAGCCGGTTTCAAGTCTATTCGTCACTTTCGCCTTTAGTTTCTTCATCAAGTTTTTGATATTGTTCTTTAGTTATCGTTGGGAGCTTTTTGGTAAATGCAACAATAGCCCAAATCATTTCATCAGAATGCGTAGGTCCAAATGCCGGCATGCCGGTCATCTTTAAGCCGTTTTTAGTAATCCAGAAGAGCTGCTGGGGAGTCCAATCGTTTGCAACGCGAGCAAGCGATGGAGCCTTAGGATAAAGCCCTTGCCCGATTTCACTGCGCTCGATGCCGGGACCGCCGTGGCAGCCTACGCACATTTCGCGGTAGTGAACAAAGCCCATCTTAACGAGATCCGAATCGTTAAGATCGGGAGTTTTAATATTATTATCCGCATTATGTTTAATAGAATTATCACGTACTGTATTCATCGCCCACAATGTTATAGCATCGTGAGGAACCCTTGCACTGATATCAAATATTCCGGAATACATGTAAATGAGTCCGCCGATAATTAGAAGCGCTATTACTGCGCCAGCGCCAATTAGATATTTTTTCATGAGCCCACCTCAATGATTTTGTTAGTAGATACGTTATTTAAAATCTTGTTCTCGCGGTTTCTTCTTAAAATTACTAAAATAAGTCCGGCGGACATAATAAAAACACCTATCCAGACAAAGCTTATGAAAGGCTTTGTACTGACTTCTACTGTTAATATTTCTGAAGGAGGCGCTGCAGTGTTATTATTTTCTTTTAATGCAGTATGCTCGACCTTGGCGTTTTTTTCGCTGCTATCGACATAAGAGAGCGGAGAGAAATACAAATCTTTAGTAAAGCCGACATAAATATAAGGCTCTCTCATTATATCATTATTGAAATCGGAAATAAACATAATTGGAGAAGCTGTGAAGGCATTATTCTTACTATTTACGTTTATATTGAAAGCATATTTGTTTTCGCCTTCAATAGGTTTTGCACCGGTAAATGTTAAATCATAGTTTAGGACGTTTGCTTTAACATCGAGAGGAAGGTCAATCTGTTTGGATTTACTTAAAGTGCTTGAAGCCAAAACACCGAACAGAAAAAGTGCAAAGCCGATATGCGCAATATGTCCGCCCCAGAAATGATAACCGCTTCCAAAAACACTTATAAGCTTTTGAACATTCACTGCAATTGTAAATACTATTGAGAATAGTAAGAGTACATAAAGCAAGTTATTTATGCCTAGCATAATAAGCACGGTGACGCTGACTATAATAGAAATTAGAATCGAAGGTAATAAGCTTTTAACAAAATTGCTGCCGTCGGTTTCTCTCCATCTTAAAAATAAGCTTAAGCCGATAAGTAAGCCCATAATAACAGCGAGCTGAAGATTCATTCTGTTATAGAAACTTGTTTCTACGGATTCGCCAATCAACGGAGCGGAAGTTCCGACAAAAACTACCAACGCCGATGCAATTAGAAAAAGAGAACCGTAAAGCAAACCATTTTCTCTTGAAAGAAATTTCTCTTTAATGTTTATATGACCCGCAAGAGACCTTCTCCGGTAATAAACTCCGCCAAGTCCGATGAAAGTGAAAGTAAGAATAAAGAGAATCAGAAAAGCATAAACCGCAGCGCCGGGGTCTTCAAAGGAATGGACGGAAGCTTTGGAAAGAATGCCGCTACGTGTTAAGAAAGTGCTGTACAGAACCAACAAAAAAGTTAATACGGCAAGAACAATATTTGTCTTTGCAAATCTGCCGATTTTATCTTTATCCACATTTTGCGAATGCTTTTGAATAAGCATAGTATGAATAAGGGCAACGCTGACAAGCCAGGGAATAAGGCTTGCGTTTTCAACGGGATCCCAGCCCCAGAAGCCTCCCCAGCCGAGTACGCCATAAGCCCAGTAGCCGCCAATCATCAAGCCAAGTCCTAAAATTAGGGATGCAGCGACAGTCCAGGGCAAAGCTAATTTTATCCATTGGTCGAATTTGTTTTTTATTAAGGCAGAAACAGCGAAAGTGAAAGGCACAATGGAAAGCGCAAAACCGAGGAATAAAATAGGCGGATGAACTTCCATCCAGAAATTCTGCAGAAGCGGATTTAGTCCTTTACCTTTAACCAAAAAATCTCCGATGGCAATTCCATTTGATTTAAGAGCGTCAACCAGGTCTTTGCTCATCTGGACGAAGGATTGATTTGTTTTGGAATCTGTAAAAATATAATTCTGCAGGAAAGGCAAATTAAGAAGCGATTGATTTATATATTTAACATCGATATAATTTGATTGCGACCAAATAATATTAAACGGACTTTTAAAGAAGGGAGTTACCATTGCAATAAGGAAGACAAGAACGAGAGAATAAATCATCATAAAAACCGGCTCAAGGTTTTCCTTTTTAGAAGTGTAGCTCTGAAGAAATATTCCAACGACAACTGCCAGCAGCAGCCACAGCATAAAGCTTCCTTCCTGCCCGGCATAAAAAGTAGATATAAGCAAACCAGTTGACAAATCGGAATTGCTGTAGTTGAAAACATAATTGTATTGGTACTGGTGAGTTGCAATTATGTAAAGGAAAAATAGGCTTGCGCTTATGACAAGAGCAGACATAATATGAAAGCAATAGCGAGCAAATGTAAGAGCGCTTTCATTTCCTTTAGAGACTTGATAATATTTAACTACGCTGATTACTGCGGCGATAAAAGCTAAGATAATAAAAACATTTCCAAACATTTTAATAATCCATTTACATTATTTATTTTTTAATAAGCTGTCCAATAACGGCTGAGCTGTTTCTTTAGTTTTAATTAATTCTTTCAACTTCATTATCATTGCGTAGTAATTCTCTTCACTGCCGGTTTTCTTGTAAATAACAGCAAGCATGTAATAGCTTTCCGGCTCATCAGGATAAAGAGATTGCTCTTCGATTGCATTAGCAAGCGCGGGTGTAATATTATTTTTTAACAGATATAAATTAGCCAGTATAAGATGAAGCTGCTGATAACGGTTGTTTAATGTTAAAAGCCTTTTGCCTAAATAGAGTGCAGAATCGATTTGATTTTTATTTTGATAAACACCTATCATCCCGAAGAGCGCATTTTCATTATTCAGATTCAAAGCCAGAGCTTTTTTGAATGATGTTTTTGCTTTCTCAAAATTATTTTGCTTGAAATAAAAGGTACCGAGCGCTGAAAATGTCTCGTCGCTTTTAGGGTTCAACTCAGCCGATTCAATCAAATGAGTAAGGGCTTCATGGATGTCGCCCAAATAACCGTAAAACGTACCGAGGCTGTAATGAGTAAGATAATCTCCGGGGTAAAGCTTAACAGCCTTCAATAAATATTTTTTAGCAAGTTCAGTTTTGCCAAGCTGAAGATATAACATGCCGAGATTATTTAGGGCAACCGAATCAACTGGATTCTTCTTCAATATGTCTAAATAATATTGTTCCGCGCTTTGAACATTGCTTTCTGCTATTGGGAGCGTTTCAACGTTAGCAATTGATGTGTCTTTACCTCCTTGCGCAAATATAGTTGAACCGGCAGCAAAGATTACACAACTGAAAATCGAAAGTACAGTCAGAAATAATCGTTGTTTAAATAAAAATATTTTTAGCAGAAGTTTCACTTTTTCAACTTTAACTATTTGGATAAAATAAATTATTATCAATATGCCGAGTTGTTTGAGCATTAGAATGGTTTATAAAATCTTCAACGAATACGTAATGGTCCACCGCGTTACCGCATGTACCGAATTTATGAATTACTTTTTTGATATGGCTGACTACATAATCATCGCATACAAATGTCATTTCGGAAATTTGGGATAAAGGTTTAAAACGTTCCGTTACTGTTATGTCTTGAATACCCAGTGCTTGTAATTTTTCGACAACCCAATGAACCCTAGTTGTATTTACGCCGGCTTTAATCGTTTTCATCTTTGCCATCCTTTCCTTTGTTATTAGGATTGTCTTGCTGCTTTTTATTGTTTGTGCCGGAAATATTTTGCAATGCATATTTTTTCGGCTCGTACAGGAAGCTTACTTTGCAGACCGGCGCGCAGAAGTAATATTTTACTCCTTTATAAGTTATGGTGCCGGCAGCATCTTCTTCTTTTATGGTCATTCCGCAAACAGGATCTTTTACCATAGCATTACTTTCAAATTTTTCTTTAATAATTGAGACATTAACCGTTTTCAATTTTGTTCCCAAACTTTGTCAGGACTGACTTTATACTTTGCAGCGAAACCGGATTTTAAATTGCCATACTTATTAGCAACATCGACAACAATATCATCAGGCTTCTCATTTTTTTCGAGCTTGTTTCTGATAAATTGCCGTTCTCTACCGGCAATGTCGCAAGTACATGTTTCCAACGATGTGGAATTGCATTCATTAGTACCGCATGAGCAAACAAACTTAGAAGCAATTGCGGTAACTTGAGCTTCGACAACGGGGTTTGAACTTTTTATTTCGCCGGAAGACTTTTCAGTATCGGGATACTTGTGAAAAACAAGATCGAAAGAAATAGCTATAAAGATTGATACAATAACTACTCCGACAGTAATCCACAACGGTTTAAGGTTGGGAGAATTTGCTTTTAAGCTATGATTCTTTCTTTTAACATTGCCTTTGTTGAAAATAGAAATCGACTTTGCCTTAGAAGGCAAGTCTTTCACCGAAGGTAATTTCCTTCCGCAATTGCTGCAAAATCTATTACTATCGTCGTTGTTAAACCCACAGCTTTTACATTTCATTTTTCATTTCCTTTCGACCAAAAAAAATTAAGCAATTGCTTTAATTCCATGTTCTTTTGTCCTAATGGAAATTGCATCGGAAATATCCGAGACGAATATTTTGCCGTCGCCTTTCTTTCCGGTATGAGCCTTTTCCAAAATTATTTTGACATACTTATCAAGCTCGTCATCGGTGCAGATAAGCTCTATCTTAGTACTGCTGCAATATTTTTCACAATACTCTACCGAAAGCTGAGAAACATCGGGGTCAGCCCATCCGCCAACAGCGGAAACATCTATAACAGTAAGCCCTTTTACACCGGCATGCTCTAGTTCAAAAATAACATCATCTGCTTTATCCGGTCTTATATATGCTTTTATTTCTTTCATAATGATTTTCCTTTACTGATTTTTTTTTGTTGATAAAATTCTACGCTTTATCGTCTCTTTTTTCTTCGCTTCAAAATATCCGGATCCCATCGCCAGTAATGCTAATAAAAAGAACATCATCTGCACCGATTTTTTTCTCAGTTGAACAGCCGGAGTTAGTCCCATTGCGTCCGGCTTTAAACCGGAACGCATTGGAATGGGTGTTATTGTTAATTGCCGGAACTTCAACCACAGTCAAATTTTTAACTCCGGCAGATCTGATCTCGGAAATAAAATCATCTTCTTTCTGCAATCTTAAATTTTTGTTTTTCATTTCCTTAGCCTAATTTTTATCAGATAACAAAATGCAAAAGAGCCAAGGCTTGATTTGCGGATGCTGTTTGCCGTACTTGATACTCCAATCCGACCTTAACATTTGGAAGAATTAAATACTGGAAACCCGGAGTAATAGCCCAAGTTGTTTTAGGAGATTCCGGGTCAGGTGCAGCAGCAGCATCTTTAAGTTGAACCATTTCATACCTTCCTACAATTACCCATCTATCAGCCGGGAAATAATTACATTCAATAAAGCCGCCGTAGTAAGAAGTTTTATTTTTCAGCCCGTTATAATTGTTGTCTTGTGCGTAAACAACGCTTGTCTTAAAGTCCCACATATCATTAACAACCACATGAATATCTCCGCCGGTTCTAATAAAATTATCTGTGTGACTAAAGCTTATGCTGTCCGGGAAAACTGAATTGCTGCCAACATAGCTAAATAAACCTATTGTGCTCTCATCAAAATTTTTGGCAAGGCGGAAGTAAAAATCTTTCGCCGGATTGTTGTCAAATAAACCGGTAATCGGGTCTGTCTCAAAGCCGTTGCCGTTTACCATGCCTGCCCAGTACCAAAAATCATTGCCAAGATCGCCGGATAATTCTAAACCGAGCTGAGGCTGGTCTATAGAAAATGAATTACCGCCAATTGTTTGGCTATAAATTAAATAATTGAATGCCATGAGCCTTTCAATTTCAGGGGAGAATGAAAGAGGCAATTCATATTGTCCGGCGCGGAGATTAACAAGGCTGCTGCCGAACAAATCATTAATGCGAACTTCAATTGCCAAAGGCTCGCCTGCATGCCCAGATTCCCAAAGATGCGTGTGTAAATAGAATGAAACTTTTTGAGAGAAGTTTATTCCGGCGTTAAGCTGAATTTCATCTATGCCGGTTTCTGTGCCTATGCGTTGATCGTTAGGATAAAATTCTTGATTTATTTTTCCATGCAAATCAAGCGGCACTTCGCCGAATCCTTTATCCCAAAAGCTTTTCTCTTTGCTAGGAGAAACCAGTTCATCGGGCGTGCGGAATCCGTTGTTCTTAAAGTCTCTTCCGAAGGCGTTAAGCTGCGGGTAGATAGTATGGCACATATCGCAGCCAACTTTGTACTTGCGCGAAAAAGCAGGAATAGCATAAATTGAATTAGAAATAATAAAAGAAAGAATGACACATAAGAAACAGGGTATAGCCGATTTACGTAACATTTTAACCTCGAGAAATTTTATTTGTGATTAAGTAGATTATTTTACTTTAAAGCCGTGCTTAATTAAATTTTTTTTCGCTTGAGCCAGGGTAACTTCTTTCAACTTCATTCCGCACTTTGGGTCAGTACCGGGCTTATCTGATAGAACGTTAAAATCCATCGGGCATTGATAGATTTTTCCGTCTTTGTTATCGTCAATTGATTTCAAATCAATTACACCTTCGTATGCAACGGGCGATGAATGTTCTTTCTTCATGTCCATTCCTTCAGTTTTCTTGCTGCTGTCCATGTTCATGTTGTGGTCCATTTTCATTCCATTCATATCCATCTTCATGTGGTTCATTTGATGGTCTGCTTTCTTGGTTGAATCCTGAGCAAACGAAAGAGAAGCCGCTATAAAAAGAATAACGGCAGAGTGAAACGAAATTTTTATGATGTTTTTCATTTTATGTACTCCATATATTTTTATTTGATTTTACTTGCAGCAGTCTTTTCCTTCGGAGGCTTTCTTAAACTTTCTCCAGAGGAAGAAGACGAACAAGGCTGCAACTATTATTAGAACTATGTATTTCATTTTTATTTCCTAAGTTTTCTCTCTGTTCAACTCTGCTTAATTTCTTAAGGCTTTGTTACACAGAGTATCGCAGAGGTAACACTGAGTTTCACAGAGAAGTTATTAATTCTCTAAAACGAGTCCGTTTTTCTTTGCTTCCTTTTTAAGCTCGTAAGATTTCCACAGGTAATAGATAACCGGATAGACAGCAAGCTCCATCAGCACTGATGTAACAACGCCGCCAAGCATTGGCGCAGCAATTCTTTTCATTACATCTGCACCCGCGCCGTTGCTCCACATGATTGGAACTAAACCTGCAACGATTACAGACGCCGTCATTATTTTTGGTCTTACTCTCTTTACAGCGCCGTGATGGATTGAATCAATTAAGTCTTTAATGCCTCTCATCATTCCTTTATCCTGCCATTCTTTGTAAGCAACATCTAAGTAGAGAAGCATAACCACGCCGGTTTCTGCATCGAGCCCGGCAAGCGCAATTATACCAACCCAGACTGCGATACTTAAATTATAACCGAGTATGTAAAGCAGCCAGAAAGTTCCAACAAGAGAGAACGGAACTGCAAGGAAGATGATGGCAACTTTCTTCAAAGACTTTGTATTCAAGTAGATGATTAAGAATATGATGAACAACGTCAAAGGAATTACAATCATCAGCCGCTGGTTTGCATGCTGCATGTACTCAAACTCGCCGCTCCAGACAAGGCTGTAACCGGCAGGTATTTTGATATTCTGCGAAACGATCCGTTGAGCATTTTTAACGTACGAGCCAATGTCGGAAGTTTTAAGATCAACATAAACCCAGGCGTTTGGTCTTGTGCCTTCGGTTTTAATAACCATCGGACCTTTGTGCATGGTAAAGTCTGCAAGCTGTCCCATTGGAACTTGCGCACCGGTTGGAGTTGGAACGAGAACTCTTTTCAAAGCATCGATATTGTCTCGTTCTTCTCTTCCATATCTTAAATTAACCGGGAAACGTTCAAGCCCTTCAACCGTAGTTGTTACATTCATTCCTCCCATCGCAGATTGAACAACATCTTCGACATCTTGAATTGTTAATCCATACCTTGCAGCTTCTTCGCGATTAATATTTGCGTCAACATAATTGCCGCCGACGGTTCTTTCAGCATAAGCACTGAGAGTGCCGGGAACAGTGCGCATAATTGCTTCAACCTTTTCTCCGATTGATTGAAGAGTATCGAGATTAGGACCGGAGATTTTAATTCCGACTGGAGTTTTAATTCCGGTTGAAAGCATGTCTGTTCTTGTTTTAATAGGCATCGTCCATGCATTAGTTACCCCAGGGAAATGAATTGCTTCATTCATCTGGTCGATAAGTTTTTTTACCGTCATTCCTTTGGGCCATTCGCTTTCGGGCTTAAGCATGATGGTAGTTTCTGTCATATCAAGACCGGCGGGGTCTGTTGCAGTTTCGGCTCTTCCAATCTTACCAAATACATGATGCACTTCCGGGAAGGATGCGATAATCTTATCCGCCTGCTGAAGCAGCTCTCTTGCTTTTGTAATAGAAATACCCGGAAGCGTAGTAGGCATGTAAAGCAAATCGCCTTCATAAAGAGGCGGCATAAACTCACTGCCGATTTTTGAAAATGGGATATAAGTTATGCTAATCAGAACAAGGGCTGTAATCAGTACATACTTCCAATGCTTGATTACAAAGTTTACTACCGGATGATAAATTTTTATCAAGAATTTATTTATAGGATTTTTCTCCTCCGGCATAATTCTTCCGCGAATCCAGTAACCCATCAGTACGGGCACAAGTGTAATAGATAAAATTGCCGCGCCAGCCATTGAATAAGTTTTTGTGAAAGCAAGCGGCTTGAACAATCTTCCTTCCTGCGCTTCCATGGTAAAGATTGGGATGAAGGAAACAGTTATTACAAGCAGCGAATAGAACAGTGAAGGACCAACTTCCTTAGCGGCTTCTATTATTAGCTGCCAGCGGTCGCGCCTTTGTTCAGGCGGCTTCAAGTTATCATGCTCGATATGCTTGTGGGCGTTTTCTATCATGATGATGGCAGCGTCCACCATAGCCCCTATGGCAATTGCAATTCCGCCAAGCGACATTATATTAGCATTTATTCCCTGCATCTTCATCACGATGAACGACATCAAGATTGCAGTAGGCAGAGTAAAGATTGCAACAAAAGCGCTTCGTGCGTGCATTAAGAATAAAATACAAACAAGAGCTACGATTAAAATTTCTTCTATTAGTTTATCTTTGAGTGTATCAATAGCTCTTTCAATTAAGCCGGAGCGATCGTATACGGTAGTAATCTTAACATCCGGCGGAAGACCTTGTTTAAGCTCAGCTAATTTGGCTTTTACGCCTTCTATAGTTTTTAGTGCGTTCTCACCATATCGCATAACGATTATACCACCAACAGTTTCGCCTTTGCCGTTAAGCTCCGCCAGGCCGCGGCGCATCTCCGGACCATAGGCTACGTTAGCAATATCTTTAATATAAACCGGGGTGTTAGTTTTTTTATCAACCATTACCGGAATGTTCTCAACATCTTGAAGAGTTTTAATATAACCCAAGCCTCTTATCATAAATTCAGATTCGCCCATTTCAATCGTCTCACCGCCGACATCATTGTTCGATTTCTTGAGTGCCATTTCAACATCGCTTAACGGAATGTTGTATGCAAGAAGCTTTGCAGGGTCAACAGTAACTTGATACTGCTTAACATATCCGCCAACGCTTGCAACCTCAGCAACACCTGGTACTGTACTAAGCTGATATTTTAAATACCAATCTTGAATTGTACGGAGATCTGCAAGCGAGCGTTTATTTGATGTAAGCGCATACTCAAACACCCATCCAACACCGGTTGCATCGGGTCCTAAAGTCGGAACAACTCCAGTGGGCAGTCTCTTTGCTGCGTAGTTTAGATATTCCAGTACACGGCTGCGCGCCCAGTAAAGGTCTGTGCCATCTTTGAAAATGACATAGACAAGTGAATAACCAAAGAACGAATATCCTCTTACAACACTTGCACCTGGAACAGATACGAGCGCAGTGGTAAGCGGGTAGGTAACCTGGTCTTCAACTATCTGCGGGGATTGTCCTTCATACTTTGTGTAGATGATTACCTGCACGTCGCTTAAGTCGGGTATTGCATCCACCGGCATTGTGTACAGCGAGTAAATTCCCCAGCCCATCAAGAAGACGACTGCAAGGATTACAAGGAATCTGTTCTTGACTGAGTACTCAATTATTTTTTCTAACATTAAAAACTCCTAAAAAAATGCATGGATTTATGGACGCATGATTGAATGCTTTAAATTCTTTTGTTTATTTTATTTTGAAACCATGCTTTATTAAATTCTTTTCTGCCTGCTTAATAGTAACCTCTTGAAGTTTCATTCCGCATTTCGGGTCTACGCCGGGCTTATCGGAAAGAACATTGAAGTCCATCGGGCATTGATAAACTTTGCCGTCCATGTTGTCATCAATAGAGGCCACATCAATTACACCTTTATATGCAACCGGCGTAGAATGATTGCCGCCCATATTCATACCGCTCATATCATCTTTTTTCGATTCTTCTTTTTTAGTTTTGCCTTCAGATTTATTTTCAGAAGAATTATTTTGCGCCGGAGGATTTGAATTTGCTGAAGTATCCGGCAGCGTCATATTATTTAATGCAGCGTTCAAGTTGCTTTCAGAATCGATAAGGAACTGAGAAGAAGTTACAACTTCATCGCCGGGATTTATACCTTTTAGAACTTGCACGTAGCCGCTGTCTCCGCGGACGCCAAGCACAACTGTTCGAGGCTCAAAGTAGCCGTTACCAAGGGCTATTATTGCTACGTCTCTTGTGCCGGTATGAATTATAGCTTGATTTGGTACCGCAACTGTTTCAAGCGTAATTGGAGATTTAATATCTGCATCTGCAAACATGCCGGGTTTAAATTCATAATTGCTTGAGTTATGAATTTCAATTCTTACTTGAACTGTCTTTGCGTCGGTATCAAGGTAAGGATAGATGTAGGTAATTCTTCCTTGAAAAGTTTTTCCGGGAATGTAAGAAAGCTGTAAATCAACTTTATCGCCAAGCTTAATCCACGGAAGCTCGTACTGATAAATTTGAGCAAGACCCCAAACAGTTGAGAGGTCTGCAATTTTATAAAGCGCCATACCGGGCATTATGTTTTGACCGTTGATTACCATTTTATCCGTAACGATTCCATCTGCCGGAGAATAAATCGTCATTGTCTTTTCCGGAGTTCCTCTTTTTTCAAGAGCTTTAATTTCATTTTCAGAGATGTCCCAGTAAAGAAGTCTTCGCTTTGCGCTTTGTACCAATTGTTCAGCGCCTTGCTTGCTTATGGCAGAGCCATTGCCGGAAATTTGATTACGATATTTTATTGCTTGAAGATATTCTTCTTGAGTGCTGACTAAATCCGGGCTGTAAATGCTTAGCAGCGGCTGTCCCTTGCGCACATACTGACCGGTATAATCTACATAAAGCTTTTCTATGTAGCCCATAATTTTAGTTGAGACTGTGTAGAGCTTAGTTTCATCGTAAGTAATGTTAGCGGTTGTTCTGATGTTTCGCGATAATTTTCTTTTCTCGGCAGTCTCAGTTGTTACGCCGATGTTCTGCTGCGTTGCCGGGTCTATATGAATTTGATTCGAGCTGACCTGGTCAGCATAAACGGGAACGTAGTCCATTCCCATTTCATCTTTTTTTGGAACGGGAGAAGTTTCTTGTGGATTCATCGGCGAGCGGTAGTAAGCAATTTTTCTTTCACCGCCGCTGCCGCCGTCATCGGCATAAACCGGAACGTAATCCATTCCCATAGCATCTTTCATCGGCACTTTTGAAGTTACCGTTGGGTTCATCGGCGAGCGGTAGTAAAGAATTTTTCTTTCGCCCGGCTTGCCTGAAGAAGTTGAAGAAGATGAACTTCTGAACAGCAGCCATCCTGCGCCCAGACCTATTATTATTGAAACTATTCCAACTACGATAAATTTTTTCATCACTAATTTTCCTTATTCTTAAAACTCGATACTCGATGCTTGATACTCGATATTCGATACTCATCCAGAATCGAGAATCCAGAATCCAGAATCGAGAATCCAGAATCCAGAATCGAGTATCCAGCATCTAAAGTCATTACTTAATTCTTTCTTTAATCTGATCTATGCTTAGCCCAACGGCTTGTTCAAGCAGCGCCTGGCTCTGCATGTAACTCATCTGCGACATGTAATAATCCTGCTTAGCCATCAGAACCATTTTATACGCATCGATAAACATCAAGAATTCAGTCTTGCCGGTTTGGTATGCTGCAAGTGTTGATTGAAGCGTTTGTTCAGCCTGCGGTATAACGGTATTCTTATAAAGGTCTATTAAATTTTTATTTGATTGAATCTTTATCAGCGCATTCTGGACATCACTTGCAACCATATTCTTCATCGAGCTTAATTGTTCTTGCGCTGTGCTTATGTTTATTTCGTTCTCTTGAACCTTGCCGGTAAATTTATCCTTAGACCAAAACGCAAGCGGAATATTTACGCCAACCATAGCAGACCAAAAATCATTTGAAGTGTTTGCCATGTTTTTATACATAAGCTGAACCATAAAGTCCGGGTAATACTCAAGCTTCGATGCTTTTAACTCAGACTTATTCATATCAACATTAAACTGCATTGCTTTCAGCTCCGGTCTGTTTTGAAAAGCTAAATCAGAAAGCTGACTGTAAGTCCAATCCGGGATTGTATCTTGAATATCTTTAATCTCCGGCAGCGGTGTATAAACTGGACGGCTTAGGATTGTGTTTATCATCGTCTCAACGTTTGTTTTTTCTTTGAGGAGATTTATGCCGTCGTTAATCAAAGTTGATAGCTCCGTTTGCGCTCTAAGCATATCAGCCTGGCTGCCGGTTCCAACTTCATACTGCTTTGCCGTAATATTAACAAGCTGCTGCAAAAGCGCTTGATTCTCTTTGTTGATTTCAATTTTCTTTTCAACAAAGTAAAGCATATAGTAATTGGATTTTAGGTCGTTAATAATTTTATTCTTTAAAGCTGTGTATTGCTCAACGTACATTTTAGCGTTGCTCGATGCGGCATCGCCCATATTGCCAAGCTTGCCGGGAAAGGGAAACATCTGCTGGACGTAGTAATCAGTTTCCATTCCGTTTGTTATCGGGTTTAAGTATTGAATTGGAGTTTGATAAAAAGAAACACCAACTTGCGGCGGATCCCATGCGGTTACTTGTTTTACTTTTGTCTGCTCTGCAAGCGTTTGACTGCGCGCCGCTTTTAACTGGGGGTTGTTTAGCAGCACCTCTTTAACAAGGTCATTAAGATTCTCACTGCCGCCGGTTGTTTGCGAATAAATCGAGAGCGGGGTAAATAAAATTGTTAAAATGATTAAGAAGGAAGCGTAAAATGAATTTGATTTTCTTTCCAAATGATTCTCCTTGTAAGCATGAGTTTGAAAAGTCTTTTTAAGATTATTATGAGTTGAATTTTTTGTTACCGGTATTTCCATTCTATTTGTAATTTTCCATTTTTTGCAAATGATATAGAAAGTATAATGCCAGAAAAGAAAGTTTAATTTTAGTTTGGTAATGAAGTTTTTTAAGCGGGAAGGTTTGAGGTTTATTAAAGAAGTTTAAATATTTTTAAAGAATTTAAATTTCTTATTCATTATTTGTAATTTTTTTCTATGAAGCGAAGGAGTATTAGAATACTACAAACTTCCAATACTCCATAAGTATAATTTTCCTGAAAGTAGTTCAATAATTTATTGTAATGCCGGCGCCGAAGCCCATGTCGCTGTCGTAATGTGTTGAGATGCCAAAATATTTGGTAATAATGTATCTGAATCCAACCATACTTTCTCTATCAGTGTTAACCATAAAATTTAACCGCAGTCTTGCAGTAATCGGAATATCATCTCTGCTTAGTTGAAATCTTAATCTCCCTTGAGTATCGATTCTGAAATCGGCAAAGACGAGCATGGGCAAAGTGTACCTTACTCCGGCAATTAAAACTTTACGCTTATCGGCGGTATTAGCTTGACCGAACATATTTTTGCCGCGTTCATGAATATTCCAATATCTAACATCCCAGCCAATATAAGGAAACAACCATTGCATAACGCCAAGGTATCTTCCAAATTCAGTTTCATCCTCATAGCCTTTCATGCTGTTTATACCGATATGCCAATCAGTATGGAATTCGTAGCGTGTATTAGCAAGCATTGCTTCGCCGTCGCTGCCGCTGCTTTCCAAGCCAACGCGTGCGCCCAAGTGAAACATTCTATCGCCATCGTATAAATTTTGTATTGCCTTTTGGGAATCGGGCAAAAATGGATTGGGCGGAGAATCTACATAGCTGAAAATTCTACCCATACCGCTCATCATGTGGTAAAGGATATGGCAATGGAAAAACCAATCGCCGGAATAATTAGCTGCAAATTCTATTGTGTCAGTTTCCATCGGCATTATATCGAGAACATTTTTCAGCGGGTCATAATCGCCGTGTCCGTTAAGTACTCTAAAGAAATGACCATGAAGATGCATCGGGTGGCGCATCATAGTGCCGTTGTAAAGAACAATCATTACGTTCTCTCCCTTTTTAATTAAAATCTTATCCGCTTCGGAAAGAGTCTTGTTATTGATACTCCAAACATAACGATTCATATTTCCGGTAAGATTAAAATGTAAAACCTTTAACGGACCTTTAGGCAATGTTGTTTTGAATGGGGCTTTAAGCATAGCATAATTGAGAGTTGTGGTAGTATCCAAATTTTCCGGGTACATTACCGTGTTCATGTCCATCTGCTGAAGACTCATTTGCATGCCCATATTGTTCATGGTGCCGTCCATATTCATCATGCCGTTCATCATCTTCATACCTTCAAAATATTCCAAGGTAGGAAGAGTGGGAGCGTAAATTTTTTCACCGCTGCCAAGCCACAGCGAAGTATGATGAGTTCTATCTTCGGAAGTTGCACGGAACTCAAAACTTTTGCCGCTGTCGGGGACAGTAACAATTACATCGTAAGTCTCGGCAATACCGACAATCATTCTATCAACGCTAACCGGAACAACATCACTGCCGTCGCTTGCAACTACAGTAATTTTACCGCCGGCAAACTGAAGCCAGAAATAAGTTGATGAAGAGCCATTGATTATTCTTAACCTAATTTTCTCGCCGGGCTTAGCGTCATGTAAGGTTTGTGCTATCTTACCGTTCGTAAGGAATGCATTATAATAGACGTCGCTTACATCCATGGACAGCATCCGCTTCCATTCGTTGGTAAGCTTAGTGAAAAAATAGCCTTGCGTTAAGGCTTCGCCGTAACTTTGCACGCTGCCTTTTTCGATTGCGTACCAGTCAGTTGCCATGTGCAAAGAGCGTTCAACTTCGTAAGGATTTTCGTTCGTCCAGTCGTTAAGTAGCAAGGTATATTCCTTCATCTTCGGCTCATGCCTTTTATAGATTATCAATGCGCCGTTCAAACCGCTTTGCTCTTGAAGACCGGAATGCGAATGATACCAATATGTACCGCTTTGGACGATGGGGAATTTATACAAGAATGTTTGTCCGGGATCGATAGGTTCTTGCGTAAGATATTCAACGCCGTCATATTGATTCGGCACAATCATTCCGTGCCAATGAATAGACGTTTGCTTGTCCATTTCATTATGAACATAAATTTCTGCGGTGTCGCCTTCAGTAAAATATAAAGTAGGACCGAGAACCGAGCCATTGGTAGAAATTGCATGTGCTTCTTCGCCAGTAAAATTTACGGTAGTGTCTCTTACATATAAATCATAACGGACAGCTTGGGGTTTAGCGTCCGGTTTATATGTATTAAACGTTGTATCGTTTGCAACTGTAGTATACAAATGGCTTGTACCTAACTGTTGAGAAAATACAAGATGTAAAGAACTTATGAAAAAAAGAAATATTAAAGGTCTGACTAGTTTTATTTGTTTCAATTTTACCTCGGGAATTTACTCACTTTGCTTAACAAACATTTTGGAATAGTGGAGTGATGGAGTAGAACAACTTATAGCATTACCTCAACATTCCTCCGAAGGAGTCCTTCGGACAATACTCCATTATTTCAATACTCCATTATTTTAAGGTCTCCTTCACTTCGCCGCAAGTTGGCATAGCTTTTCCGAAGTAGGGATTCTTAATTGCAGATTCGCTGCTGAGCCAGTACTTCTTTTTCATCGGGCAGTAATCGTAATAAATTGGCTCAGTTGACAATTTAACTTCTTTAGCGAGCGAATAAATGTTATCCGATAAAGAAGCGAAATAGATTCTTTGTTTTGCAAGGTCTTTGTTTTGCGAAATATTTTTAGCGTCGGAAGTTAGTTTATTCTGCAAAGAGGTAAAAGCCTTTTGTTCCGACTCCGGAAGTTTTTTCGAATCAATTTTCTTGACTACATTAACAAACTCATCAGCTTTCGAAGCTGCTGAAGAGGCATCGGAATTTACGAGTGCATCTTTTATGTTATAATATAAAGAAAGCAGCTGCTCGAATGAAGATTGAGACGCTGTATCTTCTTTTGCAAATCTGCTGCTTGCAGCAAACATTCCAAGGGAAGAAGAACAAACAAAAAGAATTGAGAGAATTAGGGTTTTCATGGCTATCCTTTCAAAATAAAAAATTTATTTGATCTAAGAAGTTTTTTTATTACCACTTGAGCTAATGTTAAGTTATAATATTTTTAATGGTAAAATTGTTATTGAAATTACAATTAGATTTTGTCCGCACTTAGCTAAAAGAAATTTTAATGCCAAAGGGGGCAGCCTCAATTTAACAAATAATAAAGGTTTTTATGTTTTTTGAATGGCTGAGCTTTTAAGAAGTTTAAATATTTTTAAAGAATTTAAAAAATGGAAAAATATTTTTCTTTATTTCTTAAGCATTTTCTGATATTCATCATGAGTTCCAATCCAGAACCATAACAAGCCATCAAGTTGATTAACAGCAAGTGCGCGGTAATGGAGACCAATTCTGACCGAGCGATAAATACCAATTTTTTTGAAGTGAAGAGAAGGGTGCTGAGGATTTAATTTGAGGATTTCATAACACTCATCTGCCAAGTTCTTAATATTTGCCGGAAGCAATTCATAATTTTCCCAGAAAGAAGGTGCTGCGTAATGCTTCAAATTTCTTTTGTCCTGCCGGCTTTATGTGCTGCAATTGCCTCTTGTGCCAATTTATCGAATTTGCCTTTCAGCGCATCTTCTTCAATTTCTCTATCCCACTCGTCGGAGTCGTATTGTTTAAACCAATCGCGAAATTTAGCAAGTTCTTCACGATTAAGCTGCTGAACTTCACTTTCAAGTTTTTTTATCTTCGTCATTATATCACCAATTTTTAATAATTAAATATAGCAAATTGAATAGAAAATTCAATCCGCTTTTTCTTCAAACGGAGAAAGCTTATAATGCTCAATCTTGGAGTACAGCGTAGGCAAAGAAATGCCAAGGATTTTATGAGCTTTACTTTTATCCCACTTCAAAGCATCCAGAATATTTTTGATGTGCCGCTTTTCTAATTCCTCAAGCGTAATGTATTCAACTTTGGTTTCCAGTTTACTATCTTTAGCTTCAAGCTGTTCTGACTTTCTAAGCAGAATATTTTCTTTAAGAAGTACATCATCGCTTGAAAGAACCACTGCCTGCATAAGTGTATTCTCCAGTTCCCTAACGTTGCCTATCCAGAAATGATTCTTAAGTAAATCCATAACATCTTCCGGAATTTTGTTTACGTTTTTATGAAGTTCAAGATTTATTTTTTTTAAGAAGTGGCTGACAAGATAAGGTATGTCTTCAATTCTTTCTCTTAGCGGCGGGATATCGATTGAAAAAACCTTTAGGCGGTAATATAAATCCTCGCGAAACTTTCCGGCTTTAACAAGCTCGCTTAGGCGCTTGTTGGTAGCAGCAATTACTCTGGCTTTCATAGGAATTAAATTTTCTCCGCCAACTTTCTCAAATTCTTTTTGCTGAAGAATCCGCAAAAGCTTTACTTGAAGATTTGGAGAGACTTCGGAAATTTCATCAAGAAAGATTGTGCCTTCTCCGGCAAGCTCAAATTTTCCTTTTTTATCTTTAATAGAGCCGGTGAAAGCGCCTTTAACATGTCCGAATAGCTCGCTTTCAAGAAGCGATTCGGTTAGCGCAGTACAATTAACAGCTACAAACGGATGTGTCTTAGTAATTCCGCTATAATGAATTGCGCGAGCCACTAATTCTTTCCCGGTACCGCTTTCACCTTCGATTAGAACAGTAACCCGGCTTGATGAAACTTGTCCAATTTTTTTATAGACTTGTTTCATCTGCTGAGTTTTGCCGATTAAGGTATTTTCAAGTTCATACTCTTCGGTCTTTTCGCTTACAAATGAATTAAGCTCGTCGCTCAGCTTTTTATTTTCAAGCGCACGCTGAATAGTTAATTTCAGCTTATCAATCTCAAGCGGCTTTTCAATATAGTCGTAAGCACCTTGCTGCATTGCCTTAACGGTGGTGTGCATGTCATCGAAGGCAGTAATTATTATTACGTGGATGTGCGGGTCGATTTCTTTCACATTCTTGAGCACTTCAAAGCCGTCAGCTCCAGGCATTCTTATATCCGTAATTATGAGGTCGGGCGGCTCGCTCTTAACAATTTCAATTCCGGCAGTGCCGTTTTCGGCAGACAAGACTTCGTAGCCTTGTTTCTTTAAGTAGCTTGTCAAAGTTTTTCTTATTGACTGGTCGTCGTCGATTACTAAAATTTTTTCCATTTACTAACTTTCCTTTAGGTCTGTTCTTTGAATAAGAGGAATATTTTCTTCTATGTTTTTAGGTTTCAACGGCAGTTTAATTTCAAAAATTGTTTCGCCTTTCTTTGATGACACAAGATTAAATTCTCCGTTATGCTGCTCAATTATTTTTTGTGAGATTGAAAGCCCCAAGCCGGTTCCTGAGGCTTTAGTAGTAAAGAAGGGCTCGAATATTTTCAGCTCAGGCTCGATACTGCTTGCGGCTATGCCGCTTCCATTATCTTTTGCAAAGATAGAAATAAAATTTTCTTCTTCATGGATTTGTGAATTTATTTCAATTAAGCCTTCCCGGCTGATTGCCTCGATTGAATTATCAATCATATTGATGAATACCTGCCTCAATCTATCGGCATCAACATAAAGACGTATGTTTTCTGTGTTATTAATTAACGTAATATTTTTTTCTCCCAGCTTTTTGCAAAGTTGATTATGAACATCATTTATTAAATCTTTTAAATTAATTTGAGAGCAGCTTAATTCCATTTGACGGGAAAACTGGAGGACATCCTTTACAAGATTGTTTAAGCGATTGATTTCCGTTTTCATAATTTCAAAATTCTCTCTGTCATCTTCGCTTAAATCGAGAGTCTCGGCAATAATATCGGCATTCAATTTAATCGAAGTTAAGGGTGTTTTAATTTCATGTGCAAGCACGGCAGCCATTTTACCGAGCGCAGCAAGCTTTTCCCTTTTGATTAATTCTTCCGTGTTGCTTTTTAAGGTTTGGGACATATTATTAAAGGCTTCGGTAAGCTCGCCTATTTCGTCATTAGTGCGTGTCTCTAATTTAATACCGTAATTACCTTTTTCAATCTCATGCGCTTTAGCCTTAAGCTGATTAAGCGGATTTGAAATTACTTTGATTATTACAAAGGCAATACTAACACTTACAATCAGTCCGCCCAAAACACTGAGCATGAAGTAGCGCATAAGCTCGGTGTTGGATTTTATATCAAATATAATTTTTATAAGCGGGATTTGAATTAACAAAATTATTATCGGCACAAGAATAAGCGAGCTTAAAATAATTTTCTTCTTTATGCTTAAATTGTGCAGCCTTCCCAATGCAGGAAACATATCATATTTGCTGACAGCAAAAGTAGTGAAGAGTATGACGCCGAATAAGAATGCGACCGGACTCATTTCAACAAGAAAATAAAATCCCAGATACCACGGCAGGAATAATCCAAAGATAAAAGTAACAAGGTTCGTAATGATTAATCCTATTGCGAATAAAAGAATTTGTTTCCTAAGAAGTTCATCAGTTTCTTTATAATATTTTTTTATTAGCCAATAAAAATTTAGAGCGATAAGCAGCATATAAAAGATTAAATATAACGGATAAAGCGGGCCGAAATGCGCTTCAAACATGCTTCCATGAATATGCGATTGGTGGATTAGATTATCGCTCCATAAAAAGTAAAAGAGCAAAGCCGACGGGACTAAAATTGAAAGGCTTTTAATAATACCCATCTTTCGAGGATGTGGAAAATTCCAGGTGAAAAAAGTCATAGTTACGATTATCAAAAGCAGAAGCGAATGACACGAGATGTCTAAAATAGTAACGTCCTCGGAAGTCATGAGCAAGAAATGAACGCTGTGAGAAATCAAGTAGCCGATTATAAGAACCAATATTAAAATAAAAAGCTGACTCTTCTTATCTTTGCCCGCCCGGGAGAATATAATAAAGATTAGTCCGACCGCACTTAAGAAAGTAACGATAAGAAATAACAACTGGGAAACATCTAAGTTCATAATTGATTTCATAACAAATCTTATACCTTCAAGATTTCTTTCTTATCAGAATAAATTAGTTCTGTAAGTTTTAAAGAATTTAAAAACTTTTAAATTATTTAATACTGCATCCATGACATATTAAGAAAATCCATCAGAAAAAAGAATATTGCCATTGGCATATAGTTTGGCATTTATTAAAAGAGATAGTTCTAAAATAACGAATTAAAAAATAAAAATGGATATTGAATAATGAAGACCAAAAAGAATAACATTCTAAGGGATCCGGTTTGTATGAGAAGAATGAATAAAAATAAAGCTTACGCTAAAATAAAATTTGAAAATGGAATTTACTACCTCTGCTGCCCCAGATGTCAAGCGGAGTTTATGCAGGACCCGAAGAAATATGTTGAGAGATATAAAGAGATTAATGTTTAGTGGCTTTTGTTATGCAAAGTGCGACTGTAATAATGGAGTGGTGGAGTAATGTAGTAATGGAATATTGAATAAAGAGTTGAGTGAGTTGAGTTTTGAATATTTAAAGAAATAATTTTAACGGAGATTAAAATGAAAAAGTTAGAACCTTATCCGATTGCCAGTGCGTTATTTTTTATATTTGCCGTTTTGTACTTGGTGTGCATTGGTGTTGAGCTTTTGCTTTCAAGCCTCGGCATTGTGGGTTTCTGGCACATGCACAAAATTTGGGAAGCCGTTCTGCCTTGGTTCAACGGCTTGGATTCACTAAGCATTGTAATTGGATTGCTGGAAGTTTCTGTTGGTTCATATTTTATTGGATACATAATAGTGCCGCTTTATAATTTTTTAGCTAAGAAAAGACTAAGCAAACACAAGATAGAAATAAAGCCAATCATTATAAGGTTTAAAACTTTGTTTTTTACTTTTGCGGCTTATACTTCCATTCTTTTTACTCTTTGCCTTATTTACGATTTATTTGTACCAGCCGGATATAAAATGACGATTCTATGGAAAACATTGCTGCCGGGGTTCATCAGCCCAACGTTTCCGAATTATTTATTTGGACTTCTTGATATCTTAATATACAGCGCTTACACCGCGTTCATCTTTTCCAAGACACTGAACAATTATGAAAAATCCGAACTAAAAAAATTGGAGGGAAATAATCTTTCTCAAGAAGTTGAATCACAAATTAAATTTAACGAGTTGAAAGGAACGAAAACAACTTACAACGGCAAAAAGTACGATGAAAAATATTTTGGAATTGCAGCCGGAGTCTTTGCGGTAATTGTTTTTCTTCTGGCTATAATCAAATTGATTTTCTCAGGTGAAAACAACCCCACTATTTTTAAACCGTTTATTCCGTTCTTCAACTCCTTAAACGCATTTGCAGCTTTAGGAGGAATCGTAGTTTCATTTTTATGGGGTTCTATTTTGGGCTACTTTTTTATACTGATATACCACTTCTTCGATAGAAGAACCGCAAAGCAAAATCAGAACTAAATTTTTTGTAACGATATATTAAACTAAACCAGGAAACACCATGAGAAAATTAATACTATCGCTGTTTACCATTTATCTCTTATCCTTCGCTGTAATCCTATTTGAAATTTCTTTGTCCCGCTATTTTTCATACATCTTAACTTACCATTTTATTTTTATAATAATTGCCTTTTCGCTTTTAGGATTATCAATTGGACAGATATTCTTTGCTAGAAAGTTTGAGTGGATTTATTCGAAAGTTCTTTCTTACTTTGTCATAGTAATACTCTCGCTTATCGTAAGTGTTGTATTTTTAATATTTCTTCCACACACGGAGCTATTCAGCATAGGAGCGATTGGCTTAATTGCATTCATAATTTGTTCAATCTTACCTTTTGCGGCAATAGGAATTGTATCCGGATATATATTTCAAACCAACAGCGCAAACAGCGGGCTTATTTACGGCTTCGATTTGTTAGGAGGCGCATCGGCTGCTTTAGCTTCATACTATCTGCTGAACTCATTCAACTTAATAAATCTGTTTGGAATAGTTTTGATTTTTTTGATTGCCGCTTCGATTACGGCTGGCTTGCTTAATCAAAGAATTAACAAAATCTTTATTTCCATAAATTTAGCTGCTGCCGTTATCATTGCAATAGTTATTCTGCAGAATTATGATTTTGATTTTAAGATAGTAAAGAATCCGGATAAAGATTTAGTAAGGTTGGAAAGCAATCCTTACGTTAAGACAAAAGAGATTGCCAGCCGGTGGAGCTCCTTCGGCAGAACAGACCTTGTAAGATTCGCCTATCCAGACGGAACAACTTCAAGGTCAATGTTTATTGATGGTGCTGCCGGAACGGAAGTGGTTGATATTTCAAAATTAGAAAAGGATACGCTTAAGCTTAAGCATACCTTAATGCACTTCAGTGCTTTCTTTCCATTTAATTTTTTAAAAGAAGATGAAAAAGATTCTGTTTTAATTATCGGCCCGGGCGGCGGCATTGATATAGCAGCAGCTTACTTTGGCGGAGCTAAATATATAAAGGCGGTTGAAGTTAATCCTTCATTTGTAGAGCTGATGAGAAAATATAATCCCGGAACTTTTATAGATAAGCCCAACATTCATGTTAAAGTTCAGGAAGGAAGAAATTTTGTAAGAACAACTAAAAGCAAATTCAATATAATATTTTTAACAATCCCGGTTACGAAAGGAATTAGATCGGCTAACTACCTTAACTTAACAGAAGATTATCTTTTTACAGTTGAAGCGCTTAAAGATTATTTAAACGCAGTTTCAGATAACGGAAGGATTATTTTTACCCTTCACAATGAGGAAGAGGTTTTTAAAATGCTGAGCAACTATCTAACGTTAATGGAAAGCCGCGGTATTACACAACAGGAAGCAATGAAGCACGTGTACGTAATATCCGACGGCATGATGCCGGTTTTAGTAATTAAGAAAGAGCCTTTTACATTTGATGAGATTCAACCCAGACATGTTGTGGCGCATTACGCCGGACTCGATAAAGGTATTTTGTTTTTTCCTTTCATAAAACAGTTAAGTATTGATACGACCCTACCAAACGGAGAGAGATATACTTTAACCATGTTCAATCAAATTTTAGTTGATGTTTCCGGGGGCAAATACAATTTCCATCAGTTCTCGAAGAATGCCGCGGTCAATTTTCGTCCGGTGTATGATAACTCGCCGTACTTTTTCAATTACGAGTTAGGACTGCCGGACAATCTTGATTCGCTGCTGGTTGTTTTAATCTTCACAGTCGCGTTTACATTCTGGGCATTTGGAAAAAATTGGTTTGTAGAATTCAATGAGAATGATAAAGACAAAAGTTATAGCCGGTTGTTCAAATATGCTGCGCTCCTTGTGCTATTAATAAATATTTCTGATATACTTATTCAGGCATTTATATTTCAAAAATTAAATTTGAATTTGAGCAGTCCGTTAAAATCCTTTACGATACTTTTATTTGGCTTCCTATTGGGAAGCGGCATTGGCAGCCTTTTAACAAAGCTGTTTAAGCCGTCGCTTAAATTATTGCAGCTCACTCTCTCGCTTGCAATTGCAATAACCGGAGTAGAGGTGTTTTTTATTTTGCCTTCAGCGGTTAATGTTACTGCAAGCGGTTTGCTTCTTCTAATCGTACTGTTTCCGGCAATCTTTATCAGCATACCATTCCCGGTAATTCTGTCTTACATTTCCCAATTAAACGACAGGAACGGAATTGCGATGCTTTTAGGCGTATCGGGCATTGGATATTTTATCGGCTCAATTGCAGTTGTTATCGGCGCTACTGTCTGGGGATATGAAGTAATTGTCGCTGCAGCAATAGTTATTTATTCGATAACGGTGCTGCTGGTTTTGGTTTTAAAAGATGTGAAAGAGATTTTGTCTATCACAAGATAATAAGTGGTTTACGCTTATTGAGCAGCTTCCATTATAATTATTTAATAAAATTTAAATAACTTAAAAATAAAAAGCGATGACTGTTTGTTTTTTGCTTAAATAATCAAACTTTCTTTTGGCAGATATTTTGTTAAATGGTAATTAAGAAACATGAAAGAGAAAATTGAAATGGTACAGGATGTAGTTTGCGGAATGTACTTGATTAAAGAATACGACGATTTGAAAAGCAGGTACAGAGGCAAGACATATTACTTTTGCTGCGGGGTGTGCAAGGAAATGTTTGACGCAGAACCTGAATCGTTTACTTCAGGTATTCGCTTTGAAATGAATTACAGCCTGCATAAACCGGACAAGTGTAACTGCAAAGAAATAAATCATAGAAAGGAACTTTAAAATGCAAAGAACTATCGCACATTCGGGCGCATGGGCTGTTGCAATTATTATGATTGTAATTGCATCATGGCTGCTTTACAAATACCTTGCGCCAAAGACATGGCGGGAATGGGCTGGCGCAGGACTCATCCAAGCTTTCATCATAGCATTATACGCTGAGATGTACGGCTTCCCGCTTACAATTTATCTGCTTGTACGGTTCTTTGGATTAGACCGGACTTATTTAAATGCAAATCTTTGGTCGACATTAATAGGATTAGGCGATACGGGAATGATGATTTCGATGATAATCGGCTACATTATTCTTTTTATTGGTTTTGGAATTTTTCTTCAAGGATGGCGTGAGCTTTACAGGGCTCATCAAGAGAATAAGCTTGCAACAGAAGGATTATATAGCTTTGTAAGGCATCCGCAATATACAGGTTTATTTCTCGGTCTTTTCGGTGAAGGCATTGTACACTGGCCTACATTTTTCTCTGTAGGCTTGTTTCCAATTATTATAATAGCATACACTTTGCTTGCACGGAAAGAAGAGCGGAAGGTGATTGAGCAATTTGGAGAAGAATATATTGAATACAAGAGGCATGTACCTATGTTTATTCCAGTAAAAGGACAGTGGCACCAGGTTATACAATATTCGAAGTTATCTTCGGATAATACATAGTGTACCAAAGTACAAGTTTAAGTTCGAGATTAAGTTCAAAGAAGAATTGCTAATATGTTGAAACATGATATAAAAATATTATTGTTGGTTCTCTTGTCCGGCAGTTTTGTATTTGGGCAAGTTAAAAATTTTAATTCTACAATCCGGGGTAGAATAAAAAACGCCGAAGGTCAGCCGCTCATCGGTGTAAACGTTAAAGTAGAAAAGACTGATTTCGGAGCTGCTACAGACTTGAATGGAAATTTTTCGTTTAAGGTTCCGGCAGGCAAATATAGTATTCGAATATCGATGGTTGGTTATGGGACGTTATTGGTTGAGAACGTTAATGCTGCCGTTGATAAGGTTGTTACAATTGATAGGTCCTTAAAAGAAAAGGATATTCAATTGCAGTCCGTGATAGTGGCGCCTAAGCTTGAGAGGTTTGATGCAAGTGGATTAACTGCGCAATTAGATAGAAACAGCATAATGCGCTCTCCGGGCTCAGCAGAAGATATTTTCTGGACGCTTCAAACGCTTCCGGGAGTTACAAGCGGAAGCGATATGTCGGAGCTTTATGTGCGTGGAGGAGATCCCTCCGAAAACTTGATATTATTTGACGGCACTACCATTCCCAATCCCTATCATTTCGCGCTTGAAGGCAGCGGGGCTTTCAGCGTTTTTAATTCAGCACTCATCGAAAGAGTAAAATTTTACGAAGGCGGATTCCCTGCAAGGTACGGCGATAGACTGTCGTCAGTCCTTGCCATTACTAATAAGACGGCAAACCCGGATTCGCTAAAAGGAGAAGTAGACCTAAGCCTTACAAGCTTAAATGGAATTGTTGAGTTCCCGCTAAAAGGACTAAATGGCTCAGGGTTTTTCGCAGCGCGCCGGAGCTATTTTGACGTTGTTATGAAGCTGTTACCTGACCTGAGCAGCGGATTCACGTCTACACCTTACTTTTATGATTATTATGGTAAGCTGGATTTCAATCTTTCGGGATTAGGGAAGCTTACTCTTACCGGGCTTGATTCGTATGAAAGTGAATATGCCGATTATAATCTTAAAGACTATCCGCTGACAAACGGAATCTGGACGGGCGATGCTCTCAACCAGTCCTTCGGTGCGCAGTTGGATTTATTTCTTTCTAATAATGCAGTCAATGAACTGAATATTTATTATTCAGAAGACAACCGGAAGGGCACGTATCCGCAGAATTCCTTTGAAAATTATAATCAAAAGGAATACGGGATTAAGAACGACTTGTCGTTTACATTCGGCAGCAACGACGTCCATGTAGGCGGATGGCTTGTTTTTAAAGACGACCGGGCTTCAGTTAATCTTGCTGCTAATGAAAACATTTACACACTTAAGGATTACAGCTTTTATGGTGCCGGTAAGGCTACACTTTATTCCGGATATGCCGAGGACAAGGTTAAACTTACAGATAAGATTTCCTTCAATGCTGGAATAAGGTACGATGATCTCACTGTAATTGATAAAGGCGCTCTGTCTCCCAGGTTCAATCTTGTTTACGGATGGAATAATCACATGAGCCTTTCGTTTGATTACGGATTGTATTATCAATCGCCGGAGGCTTATGAGATTGGCGGCAACCGCTCGCTTAATTTTGAGAAGGCGGAAAATATCGGCATAGGAATTAAGCATCAATTGTCGGATGCATTTAGCGCTGACCTTGAGTTTTACAACAAAAGGTATTTTAATTTGATTTCTTACGATGCTGCAAGTGAGAGCGTAACGAACACCGGATTCGGTTATGCACGGGGAGCGGAGTTGTATGTAACATTCAAGTTGGATAAAAGGCTTGTAGGATGGGTTTCATATTCATATTCAGTGTCAAAAAGAAAAGCGGGTATTGTTACTACCGAGCAGTATTTTGACTTTGACAGGACTAACATGGTCAGCGCGGTTTTTGACTACAACTTTTCCGGCAATTGGTCTTTCGGCGGCAAATACAGATACGGTACAGGAACTCCTTATACACCGGTCGTTGGAAGTTATTTTAATCAAGCAAAAGATAAGTACATACCTGAACTGGGCGTTCAATACTCTGCCCGTTACCCGGCTTACAATAGGCTTGACTTGCGATTGACAAGATTATTGCAAATTGGAAGAATGCCGTTTACAGTTTATTTGGAAGTTTTGAACGTACTTGATAATCAGAATGCAATCCACTGGATGTACAGCAGCGATTACTCGGCTAAGAAATTCATGACGTTCTTCAGCACGATAACGCCGGTTATCGGAATTGATTTGAAAATTTAAGCTGATAATAAATAAAAATACGGATGTAAAATGTTAGATACGGAAGATATATGGAGTTTAGTTAAAATGCGTGAAATTTATTTGAATGGCGAAATAGATTCAGTAAATTCACTTTCGGATGAGCTGCTGCGTGATCCTGTCTGCGGCAAGATAATTAAAGCGCCAAAATATGCCGGCGCTATGGTTATAGACGGCAATATAAAATATTATTTCTGCAGTATGGAATGCAAAACTAAATTCTTAAAAGAACCCGAAAAGTATTTGAGTGAAAATGTAAATTAGGCAGAGGGATATATGGAAACTGATATTATAATTAATGAAGAAAATTCAATTACTATTGTAAAGCGAATTGAGTTTGAGCGCGACCCGGTTTGCGGTGAAGTTATAAGTTCTGAAGAAGCGAAAGGAATCAGCGTTTATAAGAATGCAAAATATTATTTTTGCTGCAGGACTTGTAAGAAGGTCTTCGATAACAATCCTTCTGCCTACGCAGATAAGGAAGAAGGACATTACGATCCGGGTAATCCGAATGATTTCTTAGATGGAAGATTTAGGATTTTGTAGCAATTACATAATAGATTTTTAAATATTTTAAAAATAATTAAATTATTGAAAAAGAATTAAAACCTTAGGCTGTATTCTGCTCTAAAAATCAAGCTTTCCTTTGGCTTGTACTTTGAGGTTAAGTAATGAAAACAAAAGGAATTTAAAATGTTGAACAATAATAAGACACACGACCCGGTTTGCGGTATGGAAATAAAGGACACAATTAAAGCCCCCGCATATATTTATCAAGGTAAAGCTTATTTTTTCTGCACAAACTTATGCAAAATTAAATTTGAGGAAGAACCTGAAAAATATGTCAAAAAAGATATTGGCATTAAGAACCCGCATCATCATCCTTTATTGAATAAAAATAATTTTGATAAAACACTTCAAAACAAAATGAAAGGACACTACAATGATACACGACCCGGTTTGCGGAATGGAAATTAAAGATGTTTCCAAAGCAGTAACTCTTGTTTATAACAACACTGAATATCACTTCTGTTCGGACTCATGTAAAACAAAATTTTTACTTGACCCGAATAAATACGCTAAGAAAGATGATGATAAAGAGCATGGGCACGAGCATCATCACCACTGATTGCATGTTTGGATGACTGTATGATTACATGCAGCCATGCACTCATGCTTTTATTCTGAGAACTATGCTAAAATTCATGTATGAACAAAAATAAAGCTGTTACCATAGTTGGTGCCGGTCCGGGCGGATTAACCGCCGCCATAAATCTTGCCCAAAACGGATACGAAGTAAATTTGTACGAACAGAACGAAGAAGTAGGATTAAGATTTAACGGTGATTTTCAAGGGCTTGAAAACTGGTCGGATGAGGAAGATACTTTAAGCATCTTAAGACGGATCGGCATCAAAGTTAATTTTGTCTGTCATCCTTATGATGGAGAAGACTGCCTTTTCATAGGACCGAATAAGAAAAGCGTGCATATTAAAACTTCCCGCCCGCTTTTTTACCTGATTGAAAGAGGAACGGATACTAATTCATTAGACCAGGGATTGAAGAGACAGGCAGAGAAAGCCGGCGTTAACATCCATTGGAATCAAAAGCTTGATTCAATAAAAGATGAAATTGCAATTGTAGGAACTGGACCGAAGGCTGCAGATGCAATCGCAAAGGGTATTGTATTTAAAACATCTCATAAAAATATTTCCATCGGCTTTGCAGATAATAGAATTGCCCCGAAAGCCTACGCTTATCTTTTAGTAAATAACGGCAAGGCTACTTTTGCTACATGCATGTTTGAAGATTTTAAAAATGAAAGGAAATATTTCGATAGAGCATTATCGGCTCTAAATTCTTCGATTAACATCGATATAAATGAAGCAAAAGAATTCGGGGGTTTTGCCAATTTTTTTAACGAGCCTATTGTTGCAAAAAATAACATACTTTACATTGGCGAGAATGCAGGCTTCCAGGATGCGCTTTGGGGATTCGGAATTAAGTACGCTATGCTTTCGGGCTATTATGCTGCGCAAAGTATTATGTGCAACCAGGATTATACGGAGCTGTGCAGAACAAATTTGTTTCCTAAATTTAAAACGTCTTTGGCGAATCGATGGCTCTTTTCTCATTTATACAATACCGGATATTCAATTATGTTTGATGCGATGGCAAGGTTAGATGATGTTATTCCCACATTAAGAAATCATTACAATACTTCAGTACAAAAAAGGATAGCGTATAAGATTGCTAAAAGATGGTACAAGACAAGATTAATAGACAAGCAGTGTATGCACAAAAACTGCGACTGCGTTTGGTGCAGGCACGGTAAGCATGCGCATTGAACGAAATGATGCGTCGCCTCGAAGGTTGCATCGGCATTAAATAGTCATCACTTAGCTTTCGCATTATTTGGAGTAATGTCCGATGGACTCCTTCGGAGGAATTTTGGGATAGCAAATTTATTGCATCATAGTATTGCAATGAGGAAAGGATTCAAATGAGTCTTGAGCAAATTTTTGAGTTGGTTGTTGGAGCAGCGGCTGTAGCTTCTGCAATCACAATGGTTCTATCTCGAAACATGGTTATGAGCGTTTTGAGTATGATTTTAAATTTCATTTGCCTTGCGATATTATACCTTACACTCAATGCACAGTTTATTGCCGTTCTGCAGATACTTGTATATGCAGGCGGAATTATGGTGTTGTTCCTTTTTGTAATAATGCTTTTAAATATTAGAGATACACAGCATTCGGCTGGCAAGTCGAAATTTAACGCACTGCTTGCAATTGCAATTGGCGTTGGCTTCCTTACTGAAATGATAATTTTAATTGTCTCGTCCGCAAGCCGTAAAGCTTCTTCTCTGCCGGAGAGCGCTGCGAGATTAGGAACGGTAGAATCTATAGGGAAGGCTCTGTACACAAGCTATTTATTGCCGTTTGAAGCTGTCTCGTTTCTGCTGCTTGCCGCAATTATCGGCGCTCTTATTTTAGCAAAGAAAAAGTTAGATTAAAAATTATAGGAGTTATGATGCCTCTTGGTTTTTACTTAATTTTAAGCGCAATCCTTTTCACAATTGGAATGGTAGGAGTCCTAACAAAACGGAATGCTATAATGGTTTTTATGTGCATTGAGTTGATGATGAACGGCGCTAACCTTACGCTTGTTGCCTTCTCAGCTTTTCTTGATAACCCGGTCGGACAAATATTTGTGTTTTTTGTTATTGCTGTAGCTGCCGCTGAATCCGCTGTTGGGCTGGCAATTATAATTGCAATTTTCCGGAATAAGCTCACGGTAAACATAAACGAAATAAATATATTGAAGTGGTGAGTCACCATCATTTTTTTAAAGAAAGAAAAAAATTATGCACTATGTTTGGTTGGTTTGGTCTTTGTTCTTTCTGATGTTTTGGCTGATTCTATATTTATCAAAACCTCTTTTCAGAAAAGAAATGATGTCTATTAGTCTGGCTACAATGTTATTAGGTCTTACGGAACCGTTGTTTGTACCGGCGTATTGGAACCCGCCGACTCTGCTCAACTTAGCGCAAAGAACGGGATTCGATATCGAAAGCCTAATATTTACATTTGCTATCGGCGGTACTAGTTCGATTTTATACAGGTTCATCTACAAGAAGAATGTTTCTAAAATGGATACTTCCGAAATGAAGCATGGCCGCCACAAGTTTCATATTTACATCTTAACTTCACCAATACCAATTTTTCTTCTACTGGCTGTATTTACAAATCTGAACCATATTTATTGCGGAGTAATTTCAATGTTTGCCGGCGCATTACTAACCTTGTATTGCAGACCGGACTTGAAGTGGAAGATATGGGTTGGCGGATTATTATTCTTAGTTTATTATTTTATTTTCTTCGTCAGCCTGCTTGCTGTCTTTCCTGATTATGTGGTTCACGTTTGGAACTTAAAAGCCCTAACCGGAATTCTTTTTCTCGGCATTCCGCTTGAAGAACTGCTGTTTGCATTTTCTTTTGGAATGCTTTGGTCCAGCTTGTATGAGCATATTTTATGGTATAAAATAAAGTAGTTCATCATAAACATATTTAAAAATTTTTAAGATTCTTAAATTCTTTAACAGCCAAAAACTCTATAATGCTCTAAAAACGCAATTCGATTGTGGCATTTCTCTTGCTTTATCATAAATAAAAAATGAGATGATAAAAATGCTAAGTGAAATTTTAATACTTGGACTAAGTTTGTTTACTGCGGCTTTTTTATAAAAGGAATTTTGGTAATAAGGAACATGCAGCGGTTAAAGTAAAAACAAAATCACACATATAAGAGTAAGGAGATGAGAAAATGTCGGCAACATTAATTTATATAATAATATTTGCAGCAATTATGTTTTTTATGCACAGAGGGCATGGCGCGCACGGCGGTGGAGGAATGGGCGGCTGCGGCGGCGGGCATTCACACGGAGGGCATGAAGGGCATTCCCAAAAGAACAATGAATCCGCCCCAGAAAACACGAATGCCGGACAAGAATATGAATATCAGCATCATCACTAAATAAATAACTTTTGATAAGAATGAAAAGTCTAATTTATTTTGGCGCGAGCATTGTTTACGGCATTGCATGGGGAATAATCTATTTACTTTTTGCCGCTTTTCATCAAATGCCTGTAATGTTTAACAATAATTTTATCTTTTTTATTGCAAGAATTTTTAACGCACAATTAGATACCGTGTTTTCGGGCTTTATCTTTGCATTTATTGACGGGCTTCTATTTGGACTGATACCGGGGACAATATTTTTAATCATAAGCAAAATCCCAAGAAAGATTAATTCAAACGGAGAGATAAAATGAAAGCTAAGAACGATTTTCAACACACCTTGCTGATGATACTCGTCTGCATTCTTCCAATATTTATTTTCTTTGTACTGATGTCAAACGGTGTTACAATTAGCCCAATATTTTTCTTTTTGTTCATTGCAATCTGCTTCATAGCCATGTACTATATGATGGGCGCTTCGCACGGTCGCCCGGTATCCGACAATGAAGAATCGGATAAAGAAGCGCTCCATCACCAAAATCAAATTGAGGAACAGAAAATTACTGTACCAAATTATTTGTATGGAATATTTCAGACTGACAAAGCTTACAAAGCCGAAGGCGATTTAGTTTATGAGGGAAGGCTTTTAATTGATTCAGAGAGTGCGTACAAAAGACTAAATGAAGAACTAAGAAATTCCGGTTCTAAAGCTCTTCTTCAGGAAGATGACGCCGGAAGAAATTTTATAATTGTTACCTCAGGCATACCAAAAACAACCTCAGAATCAAAACAAAAAACATGGATAAACGCTTTATTGTTCATCCTTACGCTTCTTACTACTACCTGGGCTGGCGCCGCTCAAGTTGGAATAAACTTACTGAAGGAACCCGTTAAATTCTCTGCCGGACTTTCGTACTCTATTCCTCTGTTATTAATTTTAGGGGTGCATGAGCTTGGTCATTATTTCGCCGCACGTAAGCATGTAATAAAAGTTACTCTGCCGTATTTTATTCCTGTACCGTTTGCTCTTGGTACATTCGGCGCTTTTATTCAGATGAAATCAATTGCAAAGAATAGAAAATCTCTTTTTGATGTAGGCATTGCAGGACCTTTAGCCGGTTTAGTAATTGCAATCCCTGCATTAATTATCGGCATTCAAAGTTCAACAATCATTCCTTTAACAGGTCAATCGGCGATGCAAAGCGGCGCAGATGTCGGATCCTCAATTTTATTTGCACTCATAGCTAAGTTAACATTAGGACAGGAACTCCTTGCCGGGCACACGCTGCTGTTAAGTCCATTGGCTTTTGCCGGATGGCTTGGCTTGCTTGTAACGGGTCTGAATCTTGTGCCGGTTGGGCAGTTGGACGGCGGGCATGTTGCACACGCATTGTTCGGCGGAAAGAATGCGCATACAATCGGCGTGGTAGCTATGTTCGCACTGCTTCTGCTTGGTTTATTTGTTTGGAGCGGACTTCTTACCTGGGCAATTATTATTTTCTTCTTAGCAGGAATTAAAAGTGCGCCGCCGCTGAACGATATTTCAAAGCTCGACAATAAAAGAACTGCGCTCGGCTTGATTGCATTTATAATTTTATTCTTAATTCTTATTCCTTTGCCGCATTCATTCTATCAATCGTTGGGAATTTACTGCCCTTATATTTAGAAAGTTAATCATGCTAAATAATATGAATGATAAATTTAAGATCGGAAGAAAGATAGAGGATTTTTTTGCAGTTTTAATTCCTATAATAATCTTAATCATCCTGTGGGTAAATAAAACCCCGGTAAGTCATTTATCATTTTTCTTGTTTATGGTTGTAATAAGCATTGTAATGTTTTTCGTTTTTAGGAAGTAAACTTATTGAACTCAAACAATATATTGGGTAATCTTTTTCAACAACGAAATTTTTAGGAGCAATAATGCAGTATGAATTCTTGGGAATTGGTTATCTAACCTGGATAACATTTCTACCGCTCATCGGAATGATTATAGTTATGCTGATGCCGAAAGGCAATGCTAACGCAGTAAAGTGGACTGCTCTTATTACAACATCGCTTCAACTTTTTGTTGCAGCGTTAATATGGATAAATTTCAAACCGGCGCTCACCGGAATAAATAATCCGGACGGATTTCAATTCATAGAGAAAAGCAGGTGGATCGATTTGCAGGGCATGGCATGGGTAGGTCATGTAGCAATTGATTATTTTCTTGGAATTGACGGGCTTAGCTTGCCGATGATTATGCTTACGGCAATTATCTCATTCGTCGGAGTTATAGCTTCGTGGAAAATAGATAAAGCGCAAAAGGAATACTTTGCACTTTACTTAATGCTCGATACCGGAATGATGGGCGTTTTTGTTGCATTGGACTTTTTCCTGTTCTATCTTTTCTGGGAGTTAACGCTTCTGCCGATGTATTTCTTAATTGGCATTTAGGGTGGTCCGAGAAGAGAATATGCAGCCATAAAGTTTTTCATTTATACTTTACTCGGTTCTGCGCTTATTTTACTTGTAATATTAGGATTGTATTCCAGCGTTAAGCTAATCGATCCGGTTACGGGACAAACCACACACACCTTCAATAAGCTTGCAATGATGGATCCTAAAAATTACATCCAGAATTCTTTACTTGGTGGAATCAATACGTACTGGAGGTCTGTTGCTTTTATTGCTTTATTCATCGGCTTTGCTATAAAAGTGCCGGTCTTTCCTTTTCACACATGGCTGCCGGACGCTCATGTTGAAGCGCCTACAGCTATAAGTGTAATTCTTGCCGGAGTCCTGCTGAAGTTAGGCGGCTACGGGTTATTGAGAATTAGTTTTCCAATCTTTCCGGATGAAATGCTTAAGTACGCTGTACCTATGGCCATATTGGGAGTAATAAATATTATCTAAGGCGCATTTTGTGCAATGGCTCAGAAAGATTTCAAAAAGATGATTGCATACTCGAGTGTAAGCCACATGGGTGTAGTTTTATTGGGTATTTCGGCGATAAATATACTGGGTGTTACAGGCGGAGTTCTTCAGATGTTTAATCACGGCATTGTTACTGCTTTGCTATTCTTGACAGTAGGAGTTATTTACGACCGCGCACATACCCGCGGCATGGATGATTTTGGCGGGCTGGCGGGACAGATGCCGGTTTATACCGCAATTACAACAGTAGCTTTCTTCGCGGCAATTGGTTTGCCCGGACTAAATGAATTTGTAAGCGAACTTCTTTCCTATCTGGGGGCATTCCAATCCTTCCTTTGGATAACAATAATATCTGCAATTGGAATAGTGCTCACGGCAGCATACATGCTTGGCGGTTTTCAAAAAATATTCTTTGGTCGGCTTCCCGAAAAATGGAAATCACTTCCCGACATTAATAGAAGAGAGCTTACCATACTCGTTCCGCTCCTGGTAATTGCAATTCTACTCGGCATATTCCCTTCAATTTTAATTCACCCGATTAATTCTACGTTGAATCATTTTGTCGATTTTGTCCAAAAGGTTGGAACGGGTTTATCTGCTGCAAAGTAAAGTGAACAGAAATCAAATTACCGGAAGTTGGATGGCAAATCAGTTTAAAATGCATTGCAGATTGAGCAAGTTCTATTTTTAACTTTCTTAAAAACCTTTAAATAATTTAAAACTCTAAACTCTGTTTGCGCAAATAAACCACTAAAATTTAATCTATTTGGCTTCTCAAGATGGCATATATATTGGATAATCCTTTACAAGAATAAAATTTTGAAAGGAAGATTAAAATGACACTGTTATATGTTCTAATCGGTTTAGCTGTTGTTTATGCAGCTTTTGCCTTCGGAAGAAGGAAGCAGTCAAATTACATTAGCCAGACGCAGCTCGGCAATCAAGCTTCAAATGCAGCATCGCACGAAGGGCATCAAAATCATAAAGGACACGGATGCTGCTAAGCCCCCTAAATCCCCCGAATGGGGATTAGGATGATAACAAAGTAACGGTAATATGAAATGAGCGATTTATAATTTAAATTTATACACGGAGGAAAAAATGAAAACGACAAAGGTAATTTTAGTTCTTGTAATTGCAGTCTTATTCTCTGCTTCGTATATAGTAAAAGCAAATGCACTTGCAAACGAAAATACAGGAAGCGATTCGGGTGATTCAACAATGACGAATCATAATCATTCAGGTTCATCTATGATGAGTGGAAATCAAGACGGCTCAATGATGATGAATAATAATCACGGAGATTCCACAATGATGAATCACAGCAATATGATGGCTATGATGCAGAAATGCGAGAGTATGTGCAGCAAGATTAGCAGCATGAGCAATAATGCTAAAAATAATGATGCAAATATAGACTCTGGCACTAAGAAAGGCAGCTACGGCTATTTTCAGTACCAAAGGGAAAAGAACAAAAAGATAGACGGGGAAAAGTAATTGTTGTTGAACACTAACCGGAGTGATGGAGTAATGGAATTAAGCCATTACTCCAGAATTCCAACAAGGTAATTGTTCGTTGGAAAGTTCGATACTAAAATTAGTTTAAATTTAGGAGTTAAAAATGGCACTTGATCCTGTATGCGGAATGGAAGTAAAATCACCTTCAAAATTTTATGTCCATTACGACGGCAAGCATTACGAGTTTTGCTCTGAAAATTGTATGAATAAGTTTAAAGCAGAACCGGCAAAATATATTAAAGGTGATAATTTAAATTCTGATTTAACATCAGAAGAGCACAAGCACCACAATAACAGTGCGCATGAAAAGAAGACCGATGCAACCTACAAGATTTCTTCAGAAGGAATTGAAAAAATTACGATTCCAATTTCGGCGCTTCATTATGCAGCGGGGATCAATATAGTCGAAGATGAAATTAAAAAGCTGTCTGGAGTAAAGTCGGCTAAAATAAATTTTGCTGCATCAAGCGCTCACGTGGAATTCAACAATAAAGAAATTTCTGCAAAAGATATAATTGAAAAAATCAATCAAGCGGGTTATGAAACAAATAAAGCAACGCTGCAGATTGGGATTGGTGGAATGTACTGCGGAAGCTGCGTAACAAAAATTGAAAATGAATTAAAAAAAGTGCATGGCGTAATGTCTGCAAGTGTTGAGTTGGGAACCGACACAGCATTGATAGATTATAGTCCATCGTCAGTTAATATTCCCGAAATAAAAGGTGTAATTGAAAAGCTTGGTTATAAAACCTACTCAACCTCAGGAGTTAAACCCATTAAGGCTAAAGATGAAAAACAAGGGGCAGAAGAACCGGTTGATGAAGATCAGGTTGCGCGTGAGAAAGAATATAAAACATTAATGCGCAAATTCATTTTTGCCGCAATGGTGGCATTGCCGGTAGTATTTTTTAGTTACCCGGAGCTTTGGGGACTTCCAGTTCAATTTCAAAAAGGAAGTGAAATGCTAAGATACATTTGGATAGCTATGAGTTTAATAAGCCTGCCTGTTATGCTTTGGTCGGGTTCACAGTTTTATACCGGCGCCTGGGTAGCATTTAAAAATAAATCTGCGAACATGCACACTTTAATTGCAACGGGAATTTCCGCTGCATGGATTTATTCTGCTGTAGCCACTTATTTTCCTTCAATATTTCCAAATGAAAAATTAACCGGACAATTCTTTGATGTAATTGCTGTTGTAGTTGCATTGGTTGTTTTAGGAATGGCACTGGAAATAAAAGCTAAAGGAAGAAGCTCGGAGGCGATAAAGAAATTAATCGGGTTACAAGCAAAGACGGCAAAAGTTCTGCGCGGAGGGAAGGAAACTGATGTCCCGGTTGAAGAAGTAGTGCTTGACGATATTATAATTGTGAAGCCCGGAGAAAAGATTCCAGTTGACGGAGTATTAACTGAAGGGTATTCTTCGGTTGATGAGTCGATGATTACCGGCGAGCCGATTGCTGTTGAGAAACGTGAAGGCGATGAAGTTATCGGAGGAACAATTAACAAGACAGGTTCATTTAAATTCAAAACTACAAAAGTCGGCAAGGACACTGCACTTGCACAAATTATTCAGATGGTCGGGCAGGCTCAAAGCTCAAAGGCGCCAATCCAAAAAATTGTTGATAAAGTTGCAGGATATTTTGTACCTACAGTAATAATAATTGCAATTTTATCTTTTGTCGGCTGGTTCGATTTCGGTCCTCAGCCGAATCTTATTTATGCTTTGATTGTATTTGTAACAGTTCTTGTAATTGCCTGCCCGTGTGCATTGGGGCTGGCAACACCAATTTCTTTAATGGTAGGGGTGGGCAAAGGCGCAGAGAACGGAATCTTAATTCGCAGCGGTGATGCACTTGAGACAGCACAAAAAATTAATGCAATTGTTTTGGATAAGACAGGAACTATTACCGAAGGAAAGCCTTCCCTTACAGATGTAATTTCAACAAACGGCTTTGATGAAAGTATAATCTTAGCTTTAAGCGCCAGCATTGAAAAGGCGTCCGAGCATCCGTTAGCTGATGCAATTGTAAAAGGAGCTGAAGAAAAATCACTTGAATTATTCGAGCCGAAAAATTTTAATGCAGTCCCGGGACACGGTGTGGAAGCAACAGTAAACGAAAGGAAAGTTCTTCTCGGCAATAAAAAAATGATGACAAAGTTCAATATTACTCTTAACGGTCTGGAGGAGAAAAGCGTTCAATTAGCAGATGAAGGCAAGACGCCAATGTTTGTGGCGATAGATGGACAGGCTGCAGGAATAATTGCAGTTGCCGATATTGTTAAAAGAGATTCAAAAGAAGCTATTGAAGAGCTTAAAAAAATCGGATTGGAAATTGTTATGATTACGGGAGATAATGCGCGTACTGCTAATGCAATAGCGAAGCAAGTAGGCGTTGATAGAGTATTGGCAGAAGTTCTCCCAGAAGATAAAGCAGCTAATGTAAAAAAGCTTCAAGATGAAGGAAAGAAAGTTGCGATGGTTGGAGATGGAATAAACGATGCACCGGCATTGGCGCAGGCTGATATTGGATTAGCTATAGGCACAGGAACCGATGTCGCAATAGAAGCTTCGGATATAACTCTTATAAAAGGAAGCTTGAAAGGCGTTGTGCTGGCAATACAGCTTTCCAAGGCTACAATGAAAAATATTAAACAGAATTTATTCGGTGCATTCTTTTATAATGCGCTCGGACTTCCGATAGCTGCCGGTTTTTTGTTTCCTTTTTTCGGCATCTTACTTTCGCCAATGATTGCAGGCGCGGCAATGGCTTTTAGTTCCGTAACCGTAGTAACAAATGCAAACAGATTAAGAAATTTTAGACAGAAAGAAAAATAAATAGGTAGAATCATGACAATAGAACAAATACTTGTAACGATAGGCGGAATAGGTACAGCAATTTGGGTAGCCTGGTATTTTTGGCTTTCGGAAAAGAAAGCAGTTAAAATTCAAACTGCTTTATCCGGTATACAAGAGGCTTTCATTACTGTTAAGGGAGGTTATACGCCTGATGTATTAATTTTTGATGCCGGAAAACCAATTAAGCTTAACTTCCACCGTGAAGAAACTGCGGCTTGCTCTGAGCAGGTTATTTTTGATGATTTTCAGAAGCAAGCAACGCTTACAACTAACAAAACAATTCCAATAGAATTAAAAATTGATAAGCCGGGCGAATATGAATTTCATTGCGCTATGGGAATGCTAAGAGGCAAGCTGATTGTGAAATGAAGTTGAATGCCCGATATAAGCTATTTATGAAATTTTCATCTTCACAAATGTGTTCTTGAGTTTTAAATCAGTTGAGAGAGAATTCCAAACTTATTCCACCAAGAAAGGAATGGTTTTCACGCCTGCAGTATGTTGGATCAATAGCATATTGCAAATCCGGCTGCACGTTAAACCAATCGGATAAATGAAAAATGTATGTTAGCTCAATTATATTTTCATACTCGCAGACTTCTACTCCTTCCTGAAACATTTGAGCAATGTATTTTTCATTGTTGTGTATTGAAGCAGCGGCTAATCCGAAAACATCCTTATTTCTTCCTGGAATTAATCCGGTATAATTTACACCGGCACCAATACATGCATCCACTTTATTTATATTCCTGTCGGCAAATCCTAATCTAAAAAATGCAGACAATCCTTCGTCTAAGCTTTCTGCTTTTGCTATAAGAAATTTTTCTGCGGAGAAATAAATCCCGTAATTGCCTCTTTGATAAATTGGATCGCCGGAAGGCTCGGAATCTAAAAGTCTATCAAACTTACCCGTATACAGCCACCCGCCAACGAGATAGCTGAAATAATTTTTATTTAACTCCTCTGAAGCACTCTTATAGTTTAATTCTCCCGTCAGTAAAAGACCATCATGTTTATCAAGTAGGTCCCCAGGTACCGCATCAAATGCTGCCGCCTTAATATTAAAAGAAGGGGAGACGTTATATTTTATTCGCAGCGCAATAGACGTATTGGGGAAAATAGATGGTCCCTTCACTCCGGTAAGCGAATACTCTGCCCCAATGCCCTGCGAAGGATTTATAAATATAGATGAGGTTTGCCGTGAATCGAATTCGGACTTAATATCGAACAAGCCTGCGAGTATTGATAAATCATTATTGAAGAAGTTTTGTTCAAGCTAGAATTCATATAGCCTCCATGTGTTCGCTGCGGCAATATTGCTGATACCTTGCTCAGTACCCGCATACTCATTTGGATCTCTCCCATGAATTCCCAATATAAAAGCTTTCAGCCTCGCACCTTTCCAGCCTAAGCAATTGTCAAGATCGAGGTTCAAAATAAGATTGAAGTTATCCAGGTAAGCACTTTTCTCTTGTTTGCCGCCGGAAAAATCCGAGAAGACCTCTCCCTTATAATCAAACTCGCTTCCCCTAATTATTTCCATGAGCAGTGAACGCTTACTTACCTTCTTCTGCCTTTCCTCTAAAAGCTTATTTTGCGGTAACAGGTTCTGACTTAAAGAGAGAAAGAATATATTGAACGTTATTACAATAATCCATCTTGACTTCTTCATGTTGCACACCCCTGCGATAAAAACTAGCGCGAGGTTTCATTTTTTTTGTTATTATTGATCTCTTCACCATATTCAGTACAACCATCCTGTCCTAAACGAAACACCCACGACTACAAAAAGTACCGATAGGATAGTGACGGCAATTATATGGAATGACATAGATTTTAGATTATGCTTCGTGAGCTTAGGAAAGACTCTTATCCTGGCATCAGCAGCAAACAGCACCGTAATAAGCAAGAGCGAAAGCTTGAGCAATATTAAACGAGTGACCGGGTTATATAAGTCTGCCCACTGACTAAAGTCCGGCACCAGGTTGTGTGCGAGCCATATCCCGGTAATTACTTGAACAAGAAGCGCAGGGAGTCCGATTCTTTCATACTGCGGTTCGAATCTCAATAATGCTTCGGGTGCTTTCGCTTTTAACGCTACCGGCAATACTGTTAATGCTAAAATCAGATGTCCGCCCGTCCATATCGTTGCACCAAGAATGTGAAGTATTAAAACTAATCCGTACATGATGAATTCCTTATCCTGTTTCTTTGAGTGCTTCAATAGGGGTAGTCGGTTGTTTGATTCTCCCGTGTTCAAGCCGGATAATCGCATCGCTGCCGGCAGATATATCTGCATTGTGCGTAACCAATATCAACGTTTTCCCTTCATCTTTTAGCTGTCTAAAAATCGAGAGGACAGTCTGTTCATTCTCCTCATCAAGATTGCCTGTAGGCTCGTCGGCTAAAATTATAGAAGGTTCATTTGCGATTGCTCTCGCAATTGCTACTCTCTGCTGCTCGCCGCCGCTTAGCTCCGATGGCAGATGCCTTGCTCTATCCTTAAGTCCGACAATCTCAAGCGTATTCATAGCATCTTCCTTATCAGGCAAGCCGTGAAAATACTGGGCAAGCATAATGTTTTCTACCGCTGTGAGGTACGGTATAAGATGAAACTGCTGGAATACTATTCCAATATTATCTCTACGGAATTCGGCAAGTCCTTCCTGCTTCAAGCTGTTAAGTTCAATACCGTTAACGGTGATTGAACCCGAAGTTGGCATCTCAAGTCCAGCTATCAGATTTATCAGCGTTGTCTTACCGCTGCCGGAAGGCCCCATTATGGTCACTTCTTCCCCCTCTTTAATTGATAAGGAAACGTCGTTTAACGCCATCAGTGTTCCAAAATTTTTTGTGGTATTTCTTAAAGTTATTATTCGCCTATCGGCGGAATTTTCAATATTATTCATTTCTTAATTCCTCGGCTGCATCCATTCTCTTTGATTCAATTAAATAAACTAATACCGCCATCAAGAAAGCCGCAAATGAAATGGCAGCAACGGTAAGAAAACTACCGATCTCTATTTGAGGAACTGTCCCGGCGGTGGAAGACAGTATCATCCATGAGAGGAGCTCTGCAGCAAGAGCACCAATGGCAAGAGAAACCAATGCCAGCAGCATGAACTCACCGCTAATAAGCTTTATTATGGATGTATATGATGCACCCAGGGATTTGAATATACCAAACTCTTTCCGCCTTGCACCGGCATCCGTTCGTGAAAGATTGATAACAGCCGCTGCGGCTACAAGCATTGAGATGAGCGCAACGAAGAACATTAGCTTTTTGATGCTTTCGAGCACTGCATTCTTGGTCTTAATCATCTCGCTCAAAATGATTGAGTTTGTTCCTGAGTACCTTTCCGGTTTACTCGTTCTTATTAGTTCCATATTCGGTGTGTCTGCTTTCTTGTTGATGAAAATATACGAGTCGAATTCTGTTCCAGACTCAAGTATCGCAACACTGCCCTGCGCTCCGTCTACTTTCATTTCCTCACCTATATGAACATGAATCCTTGATGCCGCGTCTTCTCCAACTAAAATACCGGAGCTGCCTTTTACAAGCCATGCGCCGTTCATCTTCAATAAATCCGGAATGGAAACAAATGCGGTTGGCACCTTTTTTCCATTGATTAAATTATCCGATACAAACATCCTTACAGCTTCATCAGTAGAGTAAATCTTCGCGGGCAGTGGGGGTCTTAAAATTACGTTAGCACCATACTTCAACATTTCTTTATTCATCAGTTTATTGAAGCTTGAAGAAACGATTACCTCAGTGCCGACCAGGCAAAGCGATATCGAAACAGCTGCCAGCATCGGGATATAAAGCCCGGCTCTCCGTTTAATCGACGATATGACTATCTTAAAAAACATTATGCAGTCCTTAATAACTCTGCCACATTTTGCTTGAACCTGTTCTTCAAGAAAATCAGAGCGGTGAAAGAAATAACGAACGGTGCAGCAACCGTTCCAATGACAAATGAAGGGCTAAGAGGGAAGCTGATTCCATAAACCGCCTGGCTGATGAAAGGCACAAGTACACCGCTCGCCGCCAGTGCGAGCAGAGAGGCTGCGGACGATGCGATGGAGATTTCAGCAAACAATTGAATAAGCATCCTGCTATGCTCTGCGCCGAGCGCGCTCATTATTCCAAAATCTTTTATGTGGGAAGTGGCATACATCTTTTCAGCACTGAATATTGCGGTAAGCGAGGCAATCAAAGTAAGGACGAACAGATCTAAGAAAATGCTTCTTGAGGTAGTGATGATTCCCGCCTGAACTTCGGTAATGGCTCTCAATATTTTTACCTTTGCATTAGGCAAAGCTTCCTGCATGGTTTGCTGTATGACGCCGGGGTATGCAGAGCACATGTACTTTTCCATGTCGGATGAAGAAAGTGTGTTCATACCGAATTGATCCGCTTGAACTGAAAGCTTATCATCCGGCTTCAGCATTGTGCTCACCAGAATCTCGTCGTAGCCTTGCTTACCTGTCAGTGCTGAAAAAGTCTTCGAATCAACAAAGAGGTAATCGTCCCAATAAGAGCCGGTCGAAATTCTTCCTGCAACATGAAATGCCCTCGTTTTACCGTTCACGTCCATTAGAACCGAGTCGGTAAGCTTTACATTGGCGCCTGCAATTATGAATTGATTTTGTAAAGCCGGATTTAGTGACACCGAGCAGAAAGGACATGAATTTCCTCTTACATAATTCCAGCCGGTAAAGGTGAACATTCCGAATCTGTATAATTGCTTGTCTACAAGGAAGTCCCTGCTGAACCACGTGCCGGCAAGCTTGACTGGCTTGCCGTTTACGATGGCGCTGCCGAGCATAACCGGCGCAACAGTAACAATGTTCGCATGCCAAAAATAGTCTGGAGATTTTATTGCCCGGATATCCTTATCGGTAAGCTTCCCTGAATTCTGTAAGACGCTCACATCGCCTAAACCTTCTTTCGTTTCGATCACCATGTTCGGAACGCCGCTTAGCTTAACCGTCATTTGATTCTCGTTATTCAAATACAATGCTGAAAGAATAATTAGTAGCAGAGATGCGGCGGAGATTGTCAAGGTCAAAGACAAAAATCTAACTCTCTGAACAACTACCGCCTTGAATGCCAATCTCAAAAAGAATGAAATCACAATTACTTACTCCATGCGCTTAATAAGGAATCGGAATGTATCATTACAGTATCGTTCGTAATTGTATATGGAGCTTTCAGCGGATCGCAGCCGTCTCCGGGACGTCCTACATTCTCAATGGGAATGGGCGTATCGCAATTGAGGCAAATGAGAGTCTTACCGTCATAGCCGTAGCCAACCGGGGGGCAAACACTGCATTCATCCAGTGCTACGTGTGCTGCGTTATCCTTAACCGCAATTAAAAAGCGCGCGTCTTTGTATTGGTAGCGGTAAAGACCGTCTTTATCCGGCACCGCTACTTTTAAAATGCCATTACTGTCCCTCAGCATTATTGGTTTGGGAACAAATATATCAGATGCGGTAATTATCGGCGCAAAGAGAACCACAACAGTGAGTGTTATTATCGAGGCAAGTGTAGCTTTGGTATATTTTTCTTTTAAGAAATTATACTTGGCTTTTCGTCTTTCCGCAGGTTTTAGTGAAGATAAATCAGGCTGCCTTGCTTTCAGCATATCGTATAGGACAGTTAATATTAACGCTAAAAGCATCAACGTTATTATCGCCGCACTTGTAGAATCTCTTTTGAAAAGTCCTACAATTGCGAGCAGCGCTTTGGTAGAGGGAAGATACTGCGCCTCAAAGAATTCATGGAACCCGTCTACAAAAAGCTCAAATGAGAGTACAAGCAGGATAGCAGTGGTCACTTTAAAAAATCGTGACAGGTTTATTCGTGCAGTGCCTCTCAAAAAGACTATCCCGAATACAACTGCCAGCGTTACACCAATAACTCCTCCCAGAAAATTTTGCACAGGTGTCGTTCCGGCAAGCAGCAGGCTTTGAAGAAAGATTACCGTTTCCGCCCCTTCCCTGAATACCATTACAAAGGCGATGAACCCCAGTGCAAAATTGCCCGACGACTTTGCTATCTTCCCTTCTATTTCCGTTTTGAAATGCTTCGCATGCCTTCCCATCCAGATGACGAGTGTTGCCACCAGAATACTTGCCGCCAAGTACATTATTCCTTCCATCAAATCGTTTTCAGGATCAATCTTGAGAGCAGAAAGGATGAACGCAAAAAGCAGACTGAGCCCGACCGCTATAAGCGCCCCGTAATACACATACCTTTTTCTGCTAATCTCATGTGTCCTTTCCAGATAGGCTGTCATAATAAAAATGACCAAAATCGCTTCGATGGACTCCCGAAGCGTTATGCCTGCGGCTTCTATCATTCCGTGTCCTTTCTAAACAATAAATTTCTTGTAAAATGATTTTATATAGCCTTATCGGTGCTTTTGATTTAAAAATCATTTGCAAGCTTAATGCTTAATTTTTATTAAGACTAAATCTAAATAACATGCCAAATTTGGCGTTGTCTTTTGCTCTGGAGAATAGCGATTTTTGCATCACTTTTTCCCAGCATTAAGAAACCAGAAAAAATTGTTCTCAATATCAATATAAAATCAATTGATCCAATGACGGGTTCTTTATATTCATTTGCTCAATAATTATTATTTGAACCTGCCGTCAAATCCAGTGATATACCCGCATAAAACATTCTCCCTATCGAAGGGATTATCCCCGGGCCCGGATATTCATCCGTTCTCATCGTAAAATATTTTTTATCAGTAAGGTTGTTTACTCCAAGTCTGAATTCATAATTTGAAATTCTGTAAGCTGCCGATATGTCAATTACGCTGTACGAAGGTATAACCCCCACCAATCCGGCTGCTGAATAAACTGTGTTTGCCGGGTCGCCATAGGATGAGGCAGTGTACGAATGTTGTATGTTCATTGAAAAAGCACCAAGACTATAGTCTATTCCTAACCTGTTTGTATACTTCGGAGCGTATGGAACGTACTTACGGTTGTATTCACCTGAGACATAGCGTGCATCTGTATATCCAAATGAGTTATAAATACCAAGCCTGCCAAATTCATTATCCGGTACCAAACCTCCGAGAAGATTTAGTTCTGCATACATTTCTATTCCCTTATGATCATCGACGCCGATATTGGTCTTGAACTGGTAAGTGAGCGTGTCGGAAGTCTGCTCAATGATGCCGATGTCATTCTTCACGTGCATGTAAAAGAAACTGAAATCAAAGTTCAGGAAGCTGCCGACAATCCCTCTAAATCCAAAATCAATATCATAAGCGGAAGCATCCTTAAGATTTTGATCTATCTTTGCGATAGAGCCGAACGGCGTTAAATCGCTGTACGTTATCGGCCGATATGACTGGCTAAGATTTAAGTAGAAGTTGGCGTTATCGGAAGTTTTAAGTTCCGCACTAACTGCACCTAACAAAAAAGTACGCGTGCTCTTTTTATTATTTGCATAAACATATTCATTACCGCTGTCACCTGCTTCGTTTGGCGCATAACCATCGGCAGTAGTACTCAAGTATTCTAAACGCAGTCCCGGTGTTATGCTCAATGCATCAGTAATGTGAAAAATATTCTCAATATAAGGCGCAATATTTGTCGTGTAAAAATTCATATCCTGTTCCCAGGGCGAAAGCTGCGCTAAGTCGAAGTCGGTACCTGTTGTTCCGTCTGCCCCTTCATGCCTTATTAAATGAGAATATGCGGCACGCAGACCAAAAGAAAATGTCTGCCTTTTCCCAAGTAAATTATAATTTGATAAAAATCGAAGTTCGTTTGTAAAAGTATTAAAATATTCACGCTCTAATTCACGCGGAACATATGTTAAACCTGGTGTAATTGAGTCTATCGCTGCCGGTCCGCCGTCTTCGTTACGCCAAATCAGATTTCGCTGGCTTAAAAGATAAGACGAAATAAAGCTTATTGAGGCTATATCATTAAATTTGTAATTGATATGAGCTGACAAAATGTTCCATGGACTGCTTAGCCAGTTTCTGCTTCGGAGCGATTGCTGAGGGTCTTCGTAAAACAGAAAGTCATTCAATCCACCCGGCATTCGAATGAGGTTGCGAAGCATTGTATACTCAATCCCAATCTGAAGCCTATCAGTTGGATTGTATTTTAAGCTTGCAAAACCCGACCATTGAGTTTGCTGCGAATTTGCGCGCCAACCTTCAAGGCGCCTGTACTGAAGAAAACCGTAATATTTGAAATTTTTAATCGTGCCTCCAATCGAGTTGAAACTATTGAAGAGTCCATATGCCCCGCCTGTTTGTGAAGAGGTAATTGAAACAGGATGCTCACTACCGTCTTTGAGTTCGTAGTTTACCATGCCTCCTAATTGTGGCCCAAATGCTAAGGCAGCGCCGTCACGAAGAATGGTTATACTTTTCACTGCCTCCATTGGCGGCAAGTAGTAGGATTCGTTATATCCGTAAAGGTCTGCCGAAATATTGTACCCGTTTTGCCGTGTGTTGGTTTCGATGCTCTGATATGGATTTAAACCACGAAAACCTATTCCGTTGGCGGTAAAGCCTCCCATTTCATTTTCGGTTATGTTGACTCCGGGTATTCTGCCGATAATTTGTCTCGTATTGTTTATTGCCTTATTGGCATCTAAACTATCTATATAGAGAACTTCGTTCTTCATTCCGGAGTAAATCGTCTGACCCGAATAATCACTCAGCCATCCTATACCGTTCAAATGATTGCCTGTAACAATAACTTCCTTTAATACATAAGCTGAATCTGACGCTTGTGCCAGTAACAAATTGTTGAAGACAGAAACTATTACAAAGAGACACGAAACAAAAAACAACTTCAAGGTTACCTCACATCTAATTATTATGTCTATTACTTGTTATATTTATTTAGACTGAATCTTAATAGCAAAACTACCGTGTTTGTTTCTTCAACACAATACTCTGTTTTAGGTAAATTTCTTAATGATTTTAGGTAATCGATATACCTAATTTTGGTAGGGTAGAATTATGCCCTTATCCATGGCATACAGAATTAATTCCACGGGTGATCTCATGTTGAGTTTCTTCATTATGTTTTTACGGTGAGTGTATACGGTGTGGATGCTGATAAATAATTTTTCGGCGATTTCCTGGTAAGAATATTTTTCTGCAATCAGCTTTACTATTTCGATTTCTCTTTCGCTTAAGCCGGTTTCATTTCTGTCTCCTTCACGTTTTTTTTCAAGGACGACATCAAGAATTTTATTGCAAATAAACTTCTCTCCCTTTGCAATTGATTCCAAGGCAGTCAGTATTTCATTTTTCTCGCATGCTTTAGTCAAATACCCGAGTATGCCATCATCTAAGAGTTTCTGAATATTTTCTTTTTTAAGGTAGTCTGATATGATCAGAACTTTTATCCCGGCGGAAAGTCTGGTTAGCTTGCTTAATTCATCAATGCCGATAAAATCTTCCGAATCATTATCTACAACAAGTATGTCTGGTTTAAGAGGCTGTAATCCTTCCTTGAATTCTCTTTTATTTGTTATCTCCCCAACCAATTGAAAATTTTTATTATTTTCTATGATCATCCTGAATCCCTCTCTCGATAAAAATGCAGGACTCGCAATAGCAATACTTGTCATTGGTGCTCAACATTACTTTAATTATTAAGATTAAATATAAATAAGGATTATTTTAGTAACAAGATATTTTAAAAGTTTAGGTTCAAGAATTGGAGAAGAAATTATCCAAACGACTTAATATTCAGTCTACGATTGAGTAAGTTCAGTTGAAAAATAAAAGTGCTTATGAAGGCAGATTTATAGATGCGGTAAATTTTCTACAGCACATATTTATCGCATTCTATTTTAATATTTGAATGCAAGGTTACCTTTAGTATCGCGTTTCTAAAATCATTATTTTGCAGATAATAACTTGCTTGCGTTTTTATCTTAACATAATCATATATTACAAATCAGTAATTTTATGGCAGAAAAATCTAAACTTTGGTATCTTGAAAATTTTAATCTCTTTAAAGGATTAAACGAAAAAAACATGATGGAGTTAAATAAAATTTCATCAATGAAAGAAATCTCTAAAGATAAGCATATTTACTTTGCATCCGAGCCTTCTAAGTCAATATTCTTTCTTAAAACCGGCAGAGTTAAAATTGTTAAATATTCGACCGATGGGAAGGAAAACATTTTAACCTTAATTAGTCCGGGAGAAATCTTTGGCGAAATGGCTTATCTCGAGGAAGAACAGCGAACCGATTATGCCGTTACTATAGAACCATCTTTAATTTGTGCCATAAATAAAATCGACCTTGCCGGATTTATTAATACTAATCCTTCCTTAAATCTAAAGCTTACAAAATTAATTGGTTTGAAGTTAAGAAGTTTTTCCGAACGAATAGAAGATCTTGTTTTTAAAGATGCCAATCAGAGAATTATTTCTTTCATCCTAAGGCTTGCTGAAAAAAGCGGTAAAATTTTAGGCGGTCAAATATTCATCAAACCATTTCTAAAGCACCAGGATATTGGCGAAATTACCGCATGTTCCCGCCAGACTGTCAATTATCTTTCACGGATTTGCGCAACAAGAATATTATCAGCTTTGACCGTAAAAAGTTAATAATTTTAAAACCAGATGAATTAAAAAAACTGTCGTAATAATATTTTGTAAGATACTTGACATTGTTCTTTACATCTTCTTTTTATCTTTAAAATAAAAAAATGAAACTATCTTTAATTATTACTCAAAATTGTGCAGCTTGTAACCGGGCTGAATCTGCGTTAAGAAATCTATCGATTAGATATCCTGAAATTTCATTGGATATAATTGATGCAAATGATTACGACGGACAAAGCATCAATATCATACCGGCGCTTTTTATTAATGATGAGTTATTTTCTTATGGCGATTTAGACGAGAGTGAACTTCTTGTCAGATTTATAAAACAAAAATGAAGCGCAATAAGTTTTTAGGTTTCTTCCATATCTCAAAAAATTACTTGACAGGTTAAATTTCCTTTTATTTTTCTACACGTTTCTGTAATAAATGCTTTAGTGTAACTAAAAAACCCGAATTAACATCATTCCATTTAAATACCAGCCAACCTAAAGTAGTTCCAAATGCAATATGCGCTGCCGCTACTATAACCGGAAATCCCCATCCGAAGTCAATCCCAAAGCGTCCAACACCAAGTGCAACAACCACAGGACTTATCATAAAACCTATTCCCACTAAAACGCCGTACAATGTTCCAGCCCATATTTTCCCTTTACCAAGTATGATGCTATATATAATTCCGAAAGCTGCGCCGTTCCAGAAATGATATGACCAGCCCGCAATATTAGATAATGTATCAGGTCCGGAAGCAAATTGATTCAACAATAACACGCCCATTAATTTTGGTAAATCTCCGGGCATTCCGCCTAAGTGAAATCCCGTCTCCCTAACTATTTCCAACCCGATTGTTCCTACTAGCCCAGCAGCAAATCCGGTTTTTAGTTGTCTATTAAAATCATGTAAGCCGGGTAAATAACTTAATACAAATACAATTATTAGAATCGCTATTGAGGGAAGAAGAAAGCTTACTGCCAGGTCACTCAACTGAGCATATCCCGCCTGAGATATTACAAATAAGTTAGGGCTTACGCCGGCCGCCAATAAAGCAATAATGCTTAGTACTATTTTTTTATATTCATTTTTCATTTTCTTTTCCTCCTTAATCATTTCGCCGATAAATGGTGGAAGCGGATGAGCCATGCAAATCTGTCTTAAGACGAACAGGCTCAGCCGCATTCCCAATTAAAGATTACTTAGCCAACATACCGGTAAGCATTTCAAGTTTCTGGTCAAGCATAGTAGCAATCATATCAACCTGTTTGTTATTAAAACTATTAAGCTGAGATGACGGTTTCACATAGCTGATATAAGTCTTTCCATCGGTGTTCTCATAAACATTTACACGAATCGGGACGACAAATCCTACTGCGCGATCGGCCGTAAAAAGTTTGTTGCCTACCGTAGGACTTCCGACAAAGATTGAAACGGCATTTAACTTTATTCCTGTCATTGCAAGCATCTTTCCCTGGTTAATTTCTGACATAACCATCATACCGCCCTTTGCTACAGCCTGTTTAAGCTCCGTAACAGTTTGATCGTATGAGTATTTGGATTGAATTGTAACCAAGCCAGTACCCTGCGCTAATATTTGGTTGGAATGTGCAAACGATGCAGCAAAAAGAATTGCCGCAAACAGCGAAGCTGCTAAGTTGAGATTAAGCTTCTTCATAATATGTACTCCTTATGTTTATTAAAATTATTTTTTGTTCGATATAAAACTACATGCTCTATGCCGGACTGTCTGTCAATCAATTGACAGTTCTGTTTTTTATCTGACGGACAAATTTTCAACATAACTTTTTTCTTTTTCCGGATTATATAACCTACCCAGCACTATGCCGTATATTAAATGCCCTGCAAGACTTGCCATTGCTAACACGATTGAACCTGAAAATAGTCCTGCTATAAAGCTCATTCCATTCATAGCCTTCATCATTGGCATAACTATTATCTGAGCCATTAACCAGGGAAAAAGTGAAAACGCCGCTCCATTTTTTAAACTGCTTTTTCCTTTTGTTATCCGCAAATAGATTCCGGAATAAATTAATGCCAGGACAATTCCTACCATAAAGTGAGCAATCCATCCAAACACAATTGGCAGGCCCATAGTAGACGCAAGCATTGCGGGGATACTCATTTTTATCCCCATTAAAGGCGCCATGAACGTAAATAACGTCATCGCGACAGTTGCGGCTATGCCAGAAACTATTGCCGATTTCAAGTTAATTCGATTTTTCATTTTGTAACTCCATTTTTTGTTAATAATAATTTCAAAGGGAAAAATATAGATGGGGTTCTTCTGCTTCTGTCAAGTAATTTACAATTGCGTAAGTTCCTTCAGCCAAGGAAAATGTAAATGAATTAGCCCGCTAAGTTGAATATATTAATACGAAGTAATAATACTTACTGTAAAGTAATTGATAGACTGTTCCCGGTTGTTAAAAGAAGTTTAGGTCGTAAATTATTTTATCAAAAACTTAAGGAGTAAAAATCATGGCTAAATTAGCATTGGTTGTTTTTGCAGATACTGAATCGCACGAAGGCATAGCGCGTGTTGTTAACGCTTTGGAAACCGCACTTGAAGACAAAGAAAATAATGATGAAGTTAAAATCGTTTTTGACGGCGCCGGTACAAAATGGATTCCTGAACTTGCAAACAAGGATCACAAAGCTCATATCCTGTTTGACAAAGTAAAAGAAAAAGTTACCGGTGCTTGTGAATTTTGCGCCGGGGCTTTCGGTGTCAAGGATAAGATTAAAGAACTCAACTTCACACTTATTAATGAGTACCACAAACATCCGAGTTTGCGCAGCTATATTGCTCAGGGTTATTCAGTAATCATTTTTTAATTTATTATGAAAAGGCGCAACGCCTCTTCTTTTTTTATCATACTTAAATTCAGCTACTATATTTTCAACTTTAATAAATTCGATGTGATTTGCTTAACTATCGCACAATAAGAATAACAATTTTCATTTCATTATCTTGACTCCGTACTATACTCCGTTGTTTATATTTGCATTAGTGATTAGGAGACTTTATGAATTCATTCACAGTCAGTACCTTAGCGGATAATGCCGGCATCAACTTGGAAACAGTTCGGTATTATGAAAAGATCGGCTTGATGCCTAAGCCTAAAAGAAAAGAATCGCGTTATAGGATATACGATGAAAATGATTTTGCAAGGCTTAAATTTATTATCCGTTCAAAAGAACTTGGCTTTACGCTAAAAGAAATATCCGAATTGCTTTCACTCAGAATAGATTCCAAAACGAAATGTGGTGACATTAAAAAATTAGCTGATGAAAAGATGAGAGACATTGAAGAAAAAATAAAAGATTTGAGAAATATTAAAAAGCATCTGGAGAAATTGGCAACTCAGTGTATACATGAAGAATTATCTCTGGACGATTGTCCAATAGTAAAATCACTGACATCTTAATAAGGAGGTGATGAGCAAATGAGACGAAAACTCATAATTACGCTTAGCATACTTGGCTTGGCTTTAGGTTCAATTGGCTTCTCAGCCTCAAAGCCGGAAGTCAAAAAAGGCGGCAATTGTCCGCTGTGTGCAGCGCATCCATCGGCATGCCTTGAGCAACCTTGTACTTCAACATGCTGTAAGTAGCTGAGTGTAGTTAGTACTTCACAATCTAGGCTTGCATAAGCGAGCCTAGATTGGTTTATTATCAATTTGTTTATGGAGAAATTTAATCATGAAAAATAAATTTGTAACAAGCGGTTCCATTATTGCTGCCGTCTTAGCTTCAGTATGCTGTATTGGTCCGCTTTTATTAGTTGGTTTCGATATTGGCAGCTTTGAATTCTTTGCAAGTTTTAATGCCTTTAGGCCTTATCTAATCTTAGCGTCTGTATTGCTGCTTGTTGCGGCATTTTATCTAGCCTACAGAAAACGGGAAATAAAATGCGAAGATGGCTCATGCAAGATTGAAAGCGCTGGCAAATGGAACAAGATATCTGTTTGGTTTACTGTTATAATTGTTGCTGGTTTTATAGCCTTTCCATATTTAGGCTTTGCTAAGTCCGGTTATAATCTATTAACTGATAATTCTAAATATCAAACGGTAGAACTAAAAATTGATAATATGGATTGTGAAGCTTGCGCGTTAGGTTTGCAAAGTCAATTAATAAAAGAAAAGGGAGTCAAAGCAGCATCAATATTATATAAGGAAAGAAAAGGTATAGTTGAATACGATTCTAAAAAGATAACTTCTCAAATTATTGTAAATATTTTGAAAGATGGAGGATATCCTTCAAAAATTATTAACTAGGAATAATTATGGAAAAGGAAAAACTTGTAATTGAAATTCAGCATTTTCACGGCTGTCCGAATTCCCCTAAAATGATCGAGCGCGTTAAAGAAGCAATAAAAGAATTTAATGAACAAATCATTTATCAAGAAGTGCTTGTTGAATCAAACGATCAAGCAGCTAAAATAAATTTCCGCGGTTCGCCTACTTTGCTTATCAACGGGAATGACTTTGAAAATCTGCCAGCGCCTGAAAACCCGGCTTTAACATGTCGTTATTACCCTAAAGGATTACCGACTGTTGAACAAATTAAAAAGCGATTAGATTTATATAGCTAATTTCTTTTACTATTTTTGCAAAGTATTTCTAATGCTTTAATTATTTATGATTAAGAACTAGCAAATGAAAGTACGTGACAGCGGAATGCCGGAAGAATCCTACTGGGAATCATTTTTCAATCCTCAATTCATTTTTTCGCATTTGCATTTAGATAATAATACTATCGATGTAGTGGAATTCGGCTCTGGCTATGGTACATTTACAATTCCGGCAGCAAAAATTATTAAAGGTAAAATACATGCTTTTGATATAGAGCCGGAAATGATTTCTATTCTTAAAGAAAAGCTAAGCAAAGAAAAAATTTCTAATGTCAAAATTCACCAGGCTGACTTTGTAAAAGAAGGGACAAAGCTTAAAGATGAATCGGTTGACTATGCGATGCTCTTTAACATTCTTCATGCTGAAGACCCGGTCCTCTTGTTAAGGGAAGCATATCGAATCTTAAAATATGAAGGAAGAGTCGGCGTCATTCACTGGGTTTATTCTGAATCAACTCCTCGTGGTCCATCTCTTGATATTAGACCGAAGCCGGAACAATGTATCGAATGGCTAAAACAAGCCGGCTTTAAACTTGGCAGTGAAGTAATTCAATTGCCGCCATATCATTACGGAATTGTGGGAATAAAAACGTGATTCATGGCAGGATGCAATCATGCTCAACCAGCATCCATGCTTCTAATTTTATTTTAACAAATAAAAACAACTATATAAACAAACTAATAGTTTAATTGGAGAACATTCATGAAATATCTAATCATCATTACCGACGCCCCTTACGGAACTGAAAAGGCATACAACGCACTTCGCCTTGCCATGACTATTCAAAAAGATTATCTGGAAAACGAAGTAAGAATTTTTCTTATGGCTGATGCAGCAACTTGTGCTTTACCAAATCAAAATACAGCTTCCGGTTATTACAATATTGAACGAATGCTGAAATCAGTATTAAACAAAGGCGGCCAGGATAAAATATGCGGCACCTGCGCCGAGGCAAGAGAAATAAAAAATCTTCCTCTAATTGCAGATGCACAAATCAGCACCATGGCAGAGCTAACTCAATGGACAATCGAATCTGATAAGGTCTTAACTTTTTAAAAAATTATTAATCTCTATCAAAACTATTTTTACCAAACCTTCCGAAGCGAAGCGACAAAGTAGGGAGCACAAGAAGATTTAGTAACGTTGATGTCGCAAGTCCTCCTAAAATTACAATCGCAAGCGGTCCTTCTATTTCTTTACCCGCAGAACCGCTGCCAATTGCCAGTGGCAGCAATCCCAGGCCTGTAACTAATGCTGTCATCAATATCGGAACAAGTCTTTCCGAGGCACCTAATATTGCCGTTTCTAAATTCCATTCTTTTCCTTCATGCTTTACCAAATGGTCGTAATGCGAAATAAGCATAAGCGAATTTCTCATAGTTATTCCGAACAAAGTAATGAACCCAACCATTGAGCCAAGACTCATTTGTCCGCCGGATAAAAGAACAGAAATAATTCCCCCGACAAATGCAAAAGGCAAGTTTGATAACACAAGAAAAAGATTTCTTAAATTTTTCAGCGCAATAAAAATGAGCAGAATAATTCCCACACCGGCTATTGCCGAATAGAAAAGCAGTTCCCTCCTCGATTTTGCCTGAGCTGCTGCAGTTCCGCCAAATTCAATATAAGTCCCTTCCGGGAATTTTATTGACGACTCAATTTTCTTCCGTGCTGCTCTAACAAATGAAACGACATCAGTCCCGTTAACGTTGCATGTAATAGTCTGCACACGCCTGGCTCCGTCATGCAGAATTATATATCTTCCCGAAGTCTCATAAACATCAGCAAGCTGACTTAACTTAACATAAACGCCGTCTGAATTTTTAAGTAGGAGATTTGAAACATTATTTACGGACTCTCGGTCCTTTGTATCCAAAATAGTTGAAACGGTAAATACTTGATTGCCGTCGTAAACTTGTCCAACATCAGTGCCTTGATATGCTGTCTGCACAGCATCAAGAACGTCCTTTGCATCAAATCCCCAGCGCTGCAAATCATCTTTCCGCAGATGAATAGTTAGCTGAGGCATTTCGGGAGGCGATTGTATTTGAACATCAACAGCGCCCGTAACTTTAGAAAGCACCCCAGCCGTATTTTGCGCAAGCGCATCTAAAGTGTTTAAATCATTTCCATAAATATTCAAAACAACTGAAGACGTGTATCCCGAAAGAGTTTCTTCCATCCGTTCAGTTAAAAAAGTATTCACGCTTGAATTAACGCCGATAAATGAAGTAAGCGTCTTTCTAATTTCTTCCTGAGCTTTTTCTGCTCCGCTGCTGCTCATCGGTTTTAATTGAATCTCAAACTCGCTGTAATTTGTTCCCCAGGTATCATCGCCTTTTTCTGCACGTCCTGTTCGCTCGCCAATAGTTTCGATGAATGGTAGTTTCATAAGAGCGGCAGAAATTTTTTTGCTCAGCTCCAAAGATTCATTTATTGAAGTCCCGGGAACAGCGGAAACATGCGCTATAAAGTGTCCTTCTTTAAGCTTTGGGATGAAGCTTCCGCCAAAGAATGGAAGAGACGCAAAACCAGCCAGCGTAATTATTACAACAACTAAAATTACTTTTCTGGAATTAAGCTCTACCTTGTGCAAAATAATTTTGTATTTATTCTTAAGCCAAAGCGCAAAAGGCGATTCTTTACGCTCAACATTATTTTGATTTCCAAGCAGAACAAGACTTAGAGCGGGCGTTACAGTAAGTGCAACAACGAGTGAAGCAAGAACAGAAAATATGTAAGCAATTCCAAGCGGCGAAAATAGTTTACCCGCTACTCCGGATAATGTTAATATTGGAATGAAGACAAGCACCACAGCAAACGTAGCATAAATAACCGCTGTACGAACTTCAAGCGACGCATCTAGTACTACACGGAAATTGGACCTTGGAATTTCAAGTGAACGATTTTCTTTTAATCTTCTAAGAATATTTTCAACATCAATTACAGCATCGTCAACAACCTCGCCGATCGCAATTGCAAGTCCACCTAGAGTCATTGTGTTTATTGTTAAACCGAAGGATTGTAAAGCTACAATTCCGGCAAGCAGAGAAAACGGAATTGCCGTGCATGAAATTGCCGCAGTTCTAAAATTAAAAAGAAAGAGAAGCAGAACTAGAATTACTAAAACTGCACCGAGTATTAATGATACCGAAATATTCCCAAGTGAGGTATTAATAAAATCAGCCGGGCGGAATAAGTTTATCAAATTAATGTTTTCAGATTTGAACGCCGGCTGCATGTTTGTTAATGCAGCTTCAACATTTTTAGTCACCTCAAGTGTGTTGGTTCCGTACTGACCGTAAATCATCATCATTACACCGTGCTTGCCTTCTATCGTTGCGCCGCCAATAGGCGGTTCGGGAGCTACAACAACATTTGCAACATCGCCGAGGGTAATGTTCATATTATCTTTATGACGAATAATCGTCTTAGCAATATCTGCCGCAGTTAAGGATTGCCCTTCGGTTTGCATCACAATCCGCTGATTATTATTTTCAATGAAGCCGGAACCTTCTACAGCAGTAGCCCGCTTTGCCGCAGTAAGTACATCTTCAATAGATAAATTATATTTTATAAGCTCATCTGGGCGAACTTGAATTTGAAATTGTTTAACTTCGCCGCCGAACACTGTTACATTTGCAACTCCGGCTACTGAAAGCAGTCTTCGCCTTAAAATCCAATCTGCAAAAGTTCTAAGTTGCATTGGAGTTTTTTGTGAAGATGTTAGTCCGATAACAAGAGTAAGCCCGGTAGATGGAACAAGCGGAGTCATCTGCGGCTGCTTTACGCCAACAGGAAGCTGCCCGGTTAAAGTTGAAAGGCGTTCCGTTACGAACTGGCGGTCGATAAAAATATTTGTACCGTCTTTAAAAGTAGCTGTTACTACGGAGAGTCCTTGAATTGACCTTGAGCGAAGCGACTCAATGCCGATAATCCCGTTCACAGCATTTTCAATCGGCTGTGTAACAAGTACTTCAACTTGTTCCGGCGAAAGCCCCGGCGCTTCGGTTTGGATTACTGCCTGCGGCGGTGCAAACTCCGGGAAAACTCCGAACTTTGCCTGCGTAAGTGTATAGATCCCATATCCCAAAAACAAAATACCTAACGCTATTATGATTCCTCTGAACCGCAGTGAAAAGCGGACAACAGAATTTAACAAACCATGTTCTTCAATCATTATCTCCCTCCCCGCCGCCGCTGCTTTGAGTTGGGGTTAATTCTTCGGAGAGTAAAAGCTGCGCGCCTTCTTTTACAACTGTAACTCCTGGACTTATTTGCCCGTGATTTCCTGGAATAAAAAATCCATCATCATTATTATCAGTGTCAACTTCAACACGTATAAATTTATCCGGCTGCTTCTCAACATAAATCCACTCTTTACCTTGATACCAAAGGATTGATTCTGATGGAACGACAACACCATTTGAATTTTTTCCAACCGGAAGAAATGCTCTAACGTTCATACCGCCGCTTAGTGAAGTGTTGGAGGCAATGTAATAAAGAGTCTTCGTTTGAAACTGGGAATTTGCAAGATGACCGGCTGAAACAAACCTGCAAGAAATTCTTTTTCCGTTTTCAGAGGGAAGCTGAATAAAAATATTTTCCGGAATTTTTGTATCCATTTCATCTGGAGAAAACGAAACCTGAATCAAGGCTTCTTTTAGCTCAAGAAGATTTTGCAGAGTAGCAGAATTATTAAATATCCATTTCGAAATTTCATTTCCCCATTGTTCAACTATTGAACTTCTCAAGCCGCTTAAATTTGACTTCGCCGAGCTTACATCAGCCTGATCGGATAAAAAGGAAGCCTGTGCAGTTTGAAAATCCTGTTCGCTTGCAAACTTCTTTTCATAAAGACTTTTAGTACGTTCATAATTCTTCTGAGAGATTAAAAGATTCTCTTGTGATTTTGCTAACTGCACTTTATCTGCTTCATAGTTTTGAAAATCCTTTGACAAATCCTGAATCGAAACCACCGTGCCGTACGCAGTTAATTGAGCTTGATGCTTAGCTTGATTTAATTTGATTGTTGTTATGCCCGAATTTTTCTGTTCTTCCTTACTCAATTCAATAGTTGTAATTCCATCTACTACTTGAATTCGTGAGGATGTTTCGGTAGAATCTTTTGCAGCGATTTTATCCGGTCTATCACTTCTGCTTTGTATAAAGTACCAACCGGCTGCAAACAGAATAATAAAAGTTAGGAAGTAAAAAACTACTTTGGATTTTTTATTGATACTCATTTGAAACTCTTTTTGTTTGTTATGCAAAAACAACCTTAAAGACAACACACTAAGGTCTTCAAAGTTAATCAAAACAACAAAAAGAATTTCTAAATGCGGAGTATTGAGTTGTCTAAATATCTGTGTTTGCTAATTAGCGGGGGAGCGTTTTTTAAGATGAGCCCGGGAAGAAAATTTAAGGAGCTACAAGTTCCTGGATAATCGGCAAAAGAAAAAGCATGAAAAGCTTTCGTCAAATCATTTTGAAAATTATCGCGTGAAATGTTTAAAGTATAACTGCCGGTATCAAGAAAGGAATGTCTTTCCGTTTTATAATTCATTTCGGCTTCTTTAGTGCACACTTCACTTGTTGAAGCGAAGAAGAGAGCAATCAGTACGAGGATTAAATATTTTGAGAAATTGTTTTTCATCATTGCTATAAACTTAATTAATTTATCTTCCTTAACAATGATATTTATTTTTAATTGTGATCCTTGGTACTGTTATCTATTTGAAAAGCTTTCGGGTGGTATAGTGCTTTCGTAGAAACAAAAAGCGCCTTATGGATAAACTAGGAGGCGCTTAATAAGTCACAAAGTTCTACAATAGCTTAGGAACTTCCGAGACAAAAAATTGTTTCACCGAATCCCACGAAAGAGGAATCAGCATATCCGGCATAGGTTCCAACTCAGCATCGGCAAAATACGTGAGCGATTTAAGAATATGCACATTATTATACGGCGTGAGAGAGAATTTTTGTCTAAACAATCCAAACAGTTCAGATAGGGTATATTGTTTAGCTACAATGTATAGGTCAACAAAATCCCGTTTCGTCCCCCTGCTGCTGATCGCACTTATCTTCATGCACGCAATATCTCTTTCGTCGGCAACATCAATGGAGATACCATTCTCATGCTGATATTTTTTTGTCTCGTAAAGAAGCGGATAAGTATATCCAAGGAAACTTACTTTCAGCTCCTTTAAGTTGATATGAAGTGTGTGTTCGCTCTTAGCAACGATGGTGAGATCATTTAACCCTTGCATCTTTTGAATCAGCGATTCTTCGTCAAACAACTGGGTACTGAAAAAATCGAAATCTCGCGAGAGACGGTGACCAAGCAAGAGCGATAGTCCTGTCCCTCCGGCAAGATAAAACTGAGAAAGCGGAAGTGTCCGCATAAGCTCACTCAAAACCTCGTGAGAAGCAGGAGGAAGAATTTCTTGATGCCACAATGATGAATTCATATGACACCTTCTCAGTTATGTTTTAATGCAGCAACGTCATGAAAGGGAACGCCGAATATGATTGCCCAAAAGTTCGCGGATTTAGGAGAGAGCCTTGTCTCTGCCTTTAGGACTTCCTCAATCTGGGATTCGGAAAAATTCTCTTTCATCCATGTGATTGCTTCCTTGTCTCCCAATTCAAGTATACGGCTGATAGTATACTGCGGATGCTCAAGCGGGTCGAATGTTGCAATGTTCACGTCCCAAAAGAGCGGATGTAAATGTTTTGGAATTTGTTTCATAGTTAAACCTCTTGTTAATATAACCAATTATATTATAGAGGAAAAGCTGCCTAAGTCAACTAACGTGATATGCAGCTTATAAAATTGTACCTTATAGGTTTTGTCGTCAGTTCCACTATGTGCAAATTTTGCACATACTGCATCGGCGTCCAGTTCCTTGTCCGCTAAAATATTTCGAATGTGTTTCGTAATAACCGAGCGTTCCGTATTAAAGATTTCAGCAATCTGCGCCTGGGTTGCCCACACCGTATTCGCCCGAACATCCTTTTTAATTTCGATAGCACCGGACTTTGCCTGGTAGATGACAACTTCGTTTTTATTAGTACTTGTTTTTTTCATACCGTGAAATATCAAATAAGATCAATACTATACTACTCCCAAGAAACTCACCTATCAATGTTTCCACAGCTCTCTATCGAGGCTCCGATACTGAATCGCTTCGCTCACATGCTGCGGCAGAATATTCTCGGAGCCTTCAAGATCAGCAATCGTGCGGCTCACTTTTAAAATTCTATCGTACGCCCGAGCAGAAAGTCCGAGTTTGGTCATCGCCGTTTTGAGGAGTTCAGAACTTGCAGTATCAAGCACGCAGTACTGACGCACCTCTCTCGTTCCCATATCGCCGTTGTTAAAAATATACCTTACATTTTTAAATCGCTGCGACTGTATGTGCCGTGCCTTGATGACTCGTTCCCGAATCGCTTCGGATGTTTCGCCTTTACCTTCGGATGAAAGCTCTTTGTATTTTACCGCTGGTACTTCTATATGAATATCAATTCGGTCAAGCAACGGACCCGAAATACGTGCCATATATTTCTGAATCTGCTGGGGCGTACACGAGCATTCCTTGTCTGGGTGTGTATAGAAGCCGCACAAACATGGTCGCGTTGCCCATCTGTCAAATAACACTGAAAGCCTCAAAACCGAACGAAAAACCATATCCAAAGAAATTAGTCACTATGGGAGACCACTTAAAGAAAAAACGGCTCGACCTCAATCTATTCCAAAAGGATGTTGCCCAACTTATCGGCGTTCAAACTGATTCAATCGTCAATTGGGAACAGAATCGTTTTCAACCACAAATACATCTGCTTCCTAAAATTAACGATTTCCTGGGATATATGCCTTCAGAATTATCAAAAGAGACATTTGGCGAAAAGGTGAAAGCGTATCGAAGAAGATACGGATTAAGTCAAAGGAAACTTGCAGAGCTATGGGCAGTAGATCAAACTACCATTAGAGATTGGGAAAGCTGCAAACATAATCCTATTGGAAAGATGCGGAAAAGAATATTAAGATTACTAGAACCCTAAACTTTTTATTAGTAGCACATACTAGCGTCGAAAAAGTTCAGGGTCACACTTTCCATAAGGATAACATGGACTACAATTTGGTGAACATTGTGGGTTACATGAAGGAACGCAATTGGGATTGCATTCAGGGTTACATTCTGGGCTACAGTTAGGATTGCAATCCGGGCTACATTCTAAATTTTTGTCCTCTCTCTCTTTTTGGGATGAAGTTACTTTGACGATCTCTACATCTTCGCGTGTAAAGAGTTCTGACAATTTCAACAGTTCGTTCATTTTTTGTCCTTTCTATCTTTGTTAAATTTTGGAAAAAGCAATTTTAAGTTATCTGGTGGATTCTTCCATTCTCCAGTGTATGGGTCGTATGTACAAGTCAGAGGTTTACTAAATTTTTTTATGTCCAACTGATGTGCCATTGCTCTGCATTCCCAACACGCATATCGATATTCGCAATCTTTGCAAATGTCAATCTTATCTTTATTCAGTTTTTGCGAAAAATCTCCTCCCTCACCCAACAATATTTCAGCTAAAGAATTGTGTGTAATATTGCCTTCAATATTTTCAAATTCCATTTCACATGGAGTAATATCACCATTAGGCATAACACAAATCTGTTCTCCCCAACAAATATTATTGAACATGGTTCTTTCCAATCGAGAAACGGTCACTGGCGAAAAATCCGGTTTCAGTTTCATATGTTGAGAACGAAAGAGTTCCCATGGTATTATGTTTGAATTATTGCCCCGCCCACACGATCTAACCACATCAAATTTTTTCCCTTTAAAAACCCCGAACTCTTCTTTGAGCCAAGCAGCGGTACTCGACACTGTTCTTTGATTCATTGTTGTTGCAACTATTCCGAATCTGACTTTGATTCCTACCTCTGTAACTTTTCGTATTGCTGACATGGTTTTTAACCAACTACCGACTACGTTGGTGACGGCATCATGTTCTTGCGCTTCGCTGCTATAAATGCTAATTGCCAAACGTATATCGTTCTTCATAAAATAATCTACATAAAAATCATCAATCAGATGACCGTTCGTGAAGATCTCTATCATAGGAATGTTTAGTCTTTTGGCTTCATTCAATATCCGAGTTACTTTAGTCTTGCCAAGAAGTAAAGGCTCGCCTCCAATAAGTTGGATGCATTCCAAATCGAATAGCTTCTTTGCTTCTTCCATTGATCTGAATAAAACGTTTATATCCAATGTTCCATCAAAAGGACCTGGGCTACTGGTTGCATAGCAATGTTCGCATTGTAGGTTACAGTTGGAATTAAGTGCGAGCCACATCATCCTCAAATGAGGTTTGGGGGAATGTATTTTGATCTTTTCAGGTGGTTTATTTGAGTCTGAATAAAATCCCAATCGTTTCTTTGAGAGATTGTTGAGCGCTTCCCTTATGATTGAGTTACTAGGAAGTTGATCTAAATCGGTTCCTTTTTCAGTTAATCTCAATACCTTCTTCAACGTCTCGGCAATACTATATATATCACCACTGTTAAGATTGTATAGTGCGCCTTTCACGGCGCCTTCAACGAGTAAAATGTCCGGATTGAGAAAAAAGTAATTCAGTGCATCTATCCATCATTGTTGAACAAATTTCTATAGTACCTTTCGGGAGAGTCCAAAAACTGTTTAGTGAGTTTATAGTGCTCAGTTTCTTTATAGTCAATTCTTTTAATATGATCATCGTCCAGACTAAATATGGTAGAATTCGGATAACTTAAGAGTATAGGCGAGTGAGTCGCGATTAAGAATTGTGCTTTTCCGGATTTTTCTAATTCATGTATGATTAACAAAAACGAAAGCTGCCTTTGTGGAGATAGTGCGGCTTCTGGTTCGTCCAGTATATAAATTCCTTTTTCGAATCTATTTTTGAATAAAGAAAGAAAAGACTCTCCGTGTGACTGTTTGTGGAGTGATTTACCACCATAGGCATGTGCCAGTCGTGCATCATCTTCAATTAGCTTATCAACATAGGTTGCAAAATTGAAAAAACTTTCTGCTCTCATAAAAAAACCTTGGGTAACTTTTGATGGATACCAAGATAATTTCATTGCTGAAGACAGATTTGACTCAGTTTTATAGAATTCATAATTATGATTCTTACTTCCACCGGATAGGTTAAATCCACATATATCAGCGATAGCTTCTAAAATAGTAGATTTTCCCGAACCGTTTTCTCCTACAAAGAAGGTTACATTTTCTGTGAATTCCAATTCTACGCCATCTTGAATAGCTGGGATATTAAAAGGGAAAACCTTCTTGTCGTAACCATTATTATCAATTTTTAGTCGTTTAAGAAAAGGCATAAAAATAAATTCTGTTTTATTATAACATAATTAAATTCTCTATAATAAACCACACAATTTTCATATAACAAAGGTTATTGAGACTAAGAAACCGCTTTCCTTCATTTTCTAATCTTTCTTCTGAATGTTTTGCACTGCAACTTTTCATAAGCAACGTTATGATTTCTACTAAGTAGGTTAATCAAGCATAATTAATATTTTTTGTGAATAAGTTCTTGAATAATTTCAGGAATCGATAAAACAAATAGCAAAATAGGACTCAAAGCTTGAACAAAAACAAAATTCTTCAGCCATTCAATTTTTAGTAACATCCCAGCTATAATAAGGACAACCAAATACAATACTATGATAAATAAAATTATCATACTTTTTCTTGACTTTGATTTATGAAAATGTGGCATTACCTCTTCATTTTCGTTGCACAGAGTAAGTAACGGAATCAAAATAATTCCTTCAATTAAAGTTAAGGAAAAGCTTAGGATAGCTATTATATCACGTAAATTTTCATTCATTTGTTTGCCGCTTTTAATCGATTAAGTGCACGAGCGACAACACCACTCACGACCGCACGTTTCTCATGCCTCTGTTTGTCGGATACTTCATTGTACCCAACCTTAACTCGATATCCTTTAATTGTATTTTCATTTCGGGCTTTGGCATTTTTGTCTTTCTCATCCTCAAAAAACAAAACTAATTCGTCAGGCAGATAAAAGACTACTTTAGCAGCTTGTTGGGGATCTAATCTTTCGGTAACTAACTTAGAAAGTGTACTGATTCGTTTCTTATCGGAAGTGCAAAATAGAACCTTGTCGTAACCCGAACGAAAACATTTTTCAATATTTTTCAACTCGTGCTCATTATCCGTTGTAACAGAAATTTCACATGCAATCTTTTCATCATCTCTCGTAAGTGCAACATCAATCCTTCCCTGTCCATCTGAAGTAGGGGCTTCAATAACCGCCTTAAATCCTCTTTGTTCCGCTAAGCGCTTAATGAGCGCTTGTAAGTACCGGTGCTGTGTCGGCTCTTTTGTATTTTCAATAACGTCAATTGGCTTAATCTCATCTATTCTGAAATCTTTCGAGCTCTCTTTTTTAACACTTACTTCAGATTTAGTTAAATTTTGAATTGGATATATTTTTGTTTCATGTTGAATTTTTTCTGTCGAATCAAATGTTCTTCCATATTTCCTTCGAGATAAGTCAATGATTGCTTCTTTATTTTGTACAGCATTTTCTCTGTCAATTTTACCCGGTACTGATGTTGTTATATTAAAATCATTATCCGATCGCTCAACGCGAACAATGGCTTCACCGACACTGAGGTTTTGCAAATCGCTGGTATCAAAGTGCGCGAATCCGCCTTGCAGCTTTTGTGCATCAAAGTCACCGATACGAAAACATACGCGCGTCCCGGCATTTGATATAACCGCATTGGCAAGCGCCGCGTCCGCTTCAAAGAGCTGATGCAAGTCTTGATGAGCCAGAATCAACCCCAAATGATATTTGCGAGCACCTGAAAGAATCGCCTTCATAGACGGCGTAATAAAATTTTGAAACTCATCAACATATAGATAAAAAGGACTTCTTTCTTGCATACTTTGCGTTTGCCGCTGCATAGCAACCTGATGGAGTTTTGAGACAAGAAGTGATCCGAGAAGATATGCGTTTTCATCTCCGATGATGCCTTGCGCCAACTTCACCAAAAATATTTTTTTATGATCAACAATATCTTTGATGCTCACGCCTCTCTTTTGCCCGACAATATTTCGAACCAGCTTCGGGCGTAGAAAGAAATCAAGACGGGTTAGGATTGAGCCAAGTGACGAACCTTTGAGCAGAGGATATTCTCTCTCCCAAAAGTATTTGATATGACTATCGGAAATTCCTTGTAATAATTCTTCTCTAAAATCCTTTTCAATTAAAAATCTCTGAAGTTCGAGAAGAGAGTTGGGCGCGTTGCTTTCCACTAAAGCAGAAATGGCATTGCCAAGTACGACGCTCATTTGGTCGCCCCAACTTGTCGCAAATCGCTTGAATATTTCTACCAAATCTGATGATAAAATATTTTTTTCTATTTCAGTCTGCGCCTCAAGAATATTGAAGCCAACCGCACCTTGTTCATCGCTTGGATCAAATAAGGCGACATCTTCATGTCGATTTTCAGGTATACGTTCTAAGACTGCATCGATAAGGTCGCCGTGAGGGTCAAGAACCATAAGTCCGCCATCATGCTCAATGTCCTGCATGATGAGATGCAATAACAGCGTAGACTTGCCGGTGCCAGTCGCGCCGAGGACGTGCATGTGTCGAAGCCTCTGTTCATGACTGAGCGATACGACCGTCGTTTCTCCGCTATGCACATTATTACCGAGAATAAATTCATTCCCTTTTACTGAGGCGGAAGCTTCAATCGTCTTTTGATTATTACTTCTCAACTTCTTTGAAAGAATTGACACCGAAGGGAAATGCACCAATGAAATAAGCTCGGCGCTGTTGAGAATCATGCCGGTTCTGTGCGTTTGCCTGTAAATGACATCGTCTATGCGTGCATCTGCATCATATTCTTGATTATCCAGCGGAATGAATGCATTTCCGTGCGGGTCGCTAAAGGTCGTAAAGCAGCCGGCTAATGATTTTACTATCTCCCATGAACGCCGCTCTGATGATCCCTTTCCCGCTGCACGCACGTTGACGGCAAAGAGAGGATAGCTGCATTTCTCCCGCGCAAGCTTGACCATATCGGGCGCATCGATAAAGAAAGAATCGCTTTCAGCATTGCTTACCGACCGCATGATACTGTCAGCCCACGGCGCTTCGGCGGCTTTGATTAACACCTGCACCAACGCTATGTCATCATTTCGCAAGCTGTCCAATACGCCAAATAAACCGGTCAGCGGATCGGGGTCAAAAGAATCATACGTTTTAATCGGCAGCATAAACTCTTCGGAAAGCCCGAAGTCAACAACAACTGTTTTTTCATCATCACTAAACAGTGCGTCTAAGGTATTCTCACCCCGGGTTATCGTGCATGCGGGAAAATACGCCGTGAGCTGCTGCTCGACGTATGAGACATCAGATTCACGACACGCAAATTGCAGCGCAATCGAATCGCCGGCGGCGACAATCTCAAAGCTGATAATAGACGATTGCATCGTCATGGTAAGAAGGCACTGTTCTATGTATCGGGCGGAAGTCTTGTACTCATTCGGAATGACCACTTTCAACTCTTTAATCGCCCCTACTTGCGTATACGAAACAGGCGTCATGTCGTCCAACGACTGCGGTACGTATGATGTATTCTCCGGAATTTTCTTAGATGATCTAAGAAAAACATTTTTCACGCGCTCCGCTAATGAACTGAGCAAGGTGGGCGTGCGCCCATCGTCAATCACGACCGGTTCTGATACCGCATGCACATAAAACGGTACGAACGGCGGTTCAGGATCAACGGGAAAGTTCCACACATGCCATCCTCTGCCGCGCTGTTCCCAGGTATAAAATTGAACCGTAAGCCGTTCAACAAGCGAAGATGCCATGATGTGTCACTCCCTTTCTACCGTCTCAGGAGATCGTTCATGATTGGTTTCTTTTCATTGTCAGTCAGCGCTTTTAATCCTTTTGCGGCGGTAATGTTGTCGAGAACCTCGTTAACCGCCAACCGGATCGACTCCTGAAACATGAGCGCCGTATCTTCTTTGTAATAGGTCATAGGATGGAACAGGCGGTCATAGATAGCTCCCAAGATAGGGACTTCCAAAAGAGTATCCTCAATCCGTATCGAACCCTTTTGTACAAGCATGCCAACGGTTATGAATGCAGAAAACAAAACAATCATTTCTAAAAATAGTCCGAGAAACAATCCGAAGCTGTCAACCAACAAGTACAGAAGGAGAAGGGCAAAAAACAAAGCTGCAAGCAATATCCAGATCCCTTTGGATGCGCGTTCCTTGCTCAACCACCATGACACAAACATCCCCGTACCAAAATGTGCAGCGCAAATATCGAAAAAAAGATTTCCGCGCGATACTCGTAGATATTCTCTCTGAGCTGACAACGGTCCTCCTTCAAAATAATGTACACTCGATGTCGATGTATTTGAAAGTTGCCGTTTCGCGACAGCCTCTTGTATCGAATCATAAATCAGTTTCGGCGATTCTTGGAAACCCTCATACAGTTGATACCAATGAGAAATAATTGAAGAGTCATTCTTTGCCATGCGTCCTCCTACAGTGGATATGATACATTAGAAAACAGAAAAAAGGTTCTCTTAAAAAATATGAAAAATTTTTTACATAATGCAAAGATAGTGACCGCATGGATTTGTATTCAGTATAAGAATCTCTCTGGTAAGATTCATAGAATGGATGATGATCCTTGCCACTCAATGTGTTTAATGATTTTCCTTTCGGTCTCCTCATATTAAAGCACCAACTGAATTTCAGTTGGTGCTTTAATAGCACGCTTATAGCATCTACAATAGCTTCGGAACTTCCGCGATAAAAAATTGTTTTACCGTATCCCACGAAAGAGGAATAAGCATATCCGGCATAGGCTCTGATTCCGCATCGGCAAAGTATGTGAGTGATTTTAGAATATGCACATTATTATACGGAGTGAGAGAAAATTTCTCTTGAAACAAGCTGTACAGTTCCGGCAACGAAAACTGCCGGGTGACTTCGTACAAGTCAACAAAATCTCGTTTGGTTCCTCTACTGCTGATCGCACTGATCTTCATACATGCAATATCTCTTTCATCGGCAACATCAATAGATATACCTTCTTCCGGCTGATATTGCTTTGTGGAATAAAGGAGGGGATATGAATAGCCAAGGAAGCTTACTTTTAGCTCCTTTAAGGTAATATGAACAGTATGCTCGTTCTTTGCAACGATGGTGAGATCATGCAACTCTTGCATGTGTTGTATCAACGATTCTTCATCGAACAATTTTGCGCTGAAAAAATCGAAGTCCCGCGAGAGACGGTGACCACGCATGAGCGCCAACCCCGTACCACCGGCGAGATAAAATTCAGCAAGCGGAAGCCTTCGAAAGAGTTCACGTAAGAGTCCATGAGAAGCTGGAGGAAGTATTTCTTGATGCCAAAGTGAGGTATTCATGTTGACCTCCTTATTCATGTTTTAATGCGGCGACTTCGTGAAAAGAAACGCCGAAAATGATTGCCCAAAAGGTAGCAGATTTGGGAGAGAGCCTTGTCTCTGCTTTCAGAACATCCTCAATCTGGGATTCTGAAAAATTCTCTTTCATCCATGTGATTGCTTCTTTATCGCCAAGTTCCAGCACACGGCCTATCGTATATTGAGGATACTCATGCGGGTCGAACGAAGCAACATTCACATCCCAAAAGAGCGTATGCAATTGCGTTGGTATCTGTTCCATAGTAAACCACTTGTTAATATAATCAATTATATTATAGATGAAAAGTCATACGGGGTCAATAGAGCTTTGCCGCATAAAATTATTCATCAATATTCAACGGTTCTTTTCTTTCACAGACCTCATTTGTAATTCTATATCCGGTTGCATCGGTTGACATTTGCAATGTTTGGCGTGTTCTTTATACCATTGGATTCGTTGTTCCATGGTGGGGTGTTGACACATCTTCCGGTTAGTTCCAGTATGTGCGAATTTTGCGCATACTGGATGGTGTTTAGTCCTTTATAAAATGCATCGTTCAATGTTTCCACAATTCTCTATCAAGACTCCTATACTGGATAGCTTCGCTTACGTGCTGAGGCGAAATATGCTCAGAGCCTTCAAGGTCAGCAATGGTGCGGCTTACTTTTAGTATCCTATCGTACGCTCGGGCCGAAAGCCCAAGCTTCGTCATTGCCATTTTAAGAAGTTCGGCACTTGCAGTATCAAGCACGCAGTATTGCCTCACTTCTCGTGTGCCCATATCGCCGTTATTAAAAATATGCTTGACCTCCTTAAATCGTTTGTTTTGAATAAGCCTCGCTTGTATTACCCGCTCCCGGATCGTTTCAGATGTTTCACCTTTTGCTTCAGATGATAGCTCTTTGTATTTCACCGCCGGCACTTCAATGTGAATATCAATTCTATCAAGTAAAGGACCTGAAATACGCGCCATGTATTTTTGAATCTGTTGCGGTGTACACGTGCAATCCTTATCTGGATGTGTGTAGAAGCCGCACAAACACGGGTTCATAGAACCAACTAAAATAAAATTCGCAGGAAATTCCAATGACTGCTTTGAGCGGCTTACCGTAACCTTGGCATCCTCAAGCGGCTGGCGAAGCACCTCAAGCACGTTTCGCTTGAACTCCGGTAACTCATCGAGAAAGAGCACGCCGTGATGCGCAAAAGAAACTTCTCCCGGTCGTGGAAACGATCCGCCTCCAACTAAGGCGGCATCGGACACGGTATGATGCGGGCTTCTGAAAGGTCGCTCGGTTACGAGCGCTTTGTTTTTCGGTAAGATGCCTGCAACAGAATGAATCTTGGTTGTCTCCAGAGCTTCTTCAAGAGATAAGAGCGGTAGGATGGTCGGTATTCGTTTCGCAAGCATGGTCTTTCCCGAACCGGGAGGACCAATCATTAAGATGTTATGTCCTCCGGCGGCCGCGACTTCCAACGCACGCTTGACATTCTCTTGTCCTTTGACGTCTGAAAAATCAAGATGGTAGCAGTTTGCTTCTGAGAAAAGTTCTGCGATATTCGTATGAAGCGGCAAAGGATGGGTATTCCCATTGAGAAAGTCTACCACTTCTTTGAGTGTTTCAAAACCAAAAGCATCAATGCCATCAACGAGCGCAGCTTCCGGTGCAGAATCTTTAGGAAGGATGATGCGTTTGATATGGTGCTGCTTCGCGGAAACCGTAATTGGCAATGCACCACGAATATGCCGTAACTGACCGTCGAGTGCTAGTTCACCCAAAATCATCGTATCATGCAACAAATGTACATCTACTTGTTCAAGAGCAGATAAGATCCCGACGGCAATGGACAGGTCAAACGCACTGCCTTCTTTTTTAATATCCGCGGGTGCGAGATTGATAGTGATTTTCTTGGAAGGAAAATTGAATCCGCTATTTTTAATTGCCGCAATCACTCGTTCTCTGCTTTCCTTTACTGCGTTATCCGGCAAGCCGACAATGGTAAAGGAAGGTATCTGCTTTTCAACATGCGTTTCTACTTCAACGCTATACGCATCAACACCGATGGTTGCACTGGATAATACTTTTGAAAGCACTGTACTATCGCCTCGTTTATAATGGAAATTTATTTTGTATGTAAGTAAAGATAGTCATTTCCCTGTTGTTATGAAACTCACTGCATACATGCCTAGCGCAATCGCATCGAACATATTCCTGTGAAATTGCTCTTTCCATTTTCTGTCCGACGTAAGGTACGGCTTTAGTTCGGGGTAGTATGACACGACTACTTTTGCAACTTCATCCTTGCTTGCAGCTCCGTTTCCGCATACGCTTTTGCGTACGGTATTAGCTGCGAAGCTGATAACCTTCAACCCCTTCCTCTTGCCGATGAGTTTTATTTCATCGGCATAGACATTGAGCAACGCTGCATTGCGGTTGTTGGAAAAGAATGTTTTTTCAACGACCAGGATGTCTGGCTTGAAATCGCTGATCAGCCGAGAAATGATAGCCCTCCCTTCCTGCAGCGTCTCATGAGCTGATGGCTTTCTCAGTATGGTTTTGACGCCGCAGTAGATAAGCTCCCTGCCTTCAAAGAACGCCACGCCTAAATGTCTCGTGCCCGGATCGATTGCCAATACTTTTTGAGATTTGATTTTCTTCATAGGTAAAAACTCATGAATGTTTCTTCGCGACCTTTTCGTCTCCTTTATCAGCTTGGTTGAAGCACACTACTCCCAAAGCAATTGCCTCGAACATACGTGTAAGGTATCTGCTTTTGTTCTTCTTCTCCCGTTCATGTTCATGTATGATGACCGGATAGAGTTGCGCGACTTCATCCACAAGCTTTCTCTTGTTCTGTTTCCCCTGGACAAGAGATTGTTCAATTGTTTGGAGCGGATATTCTTTAACTCTAATGTTCAATTTCTTTTGTGCTTCTTTTATTTTCGACACGAGCTCCGAGAGATTCCTGGACTGTCTCGCCTCATGCAGCTTCTTCATTGCAAGGATGTTGATATTGAAGTGATCGATTAATCCGCCGATAAATTCTTTCACATATTCTGCCTTGTCTTTTATCGAGAGGTTCGGAATCGATTTCACATACCAGTCCCGCAGGTCGGTATCGACAAAGATCGCAACACCGAGATATTTCGTCCCCGGAATAATCGCGAGGATATTATAAGTTTTTGTGTGCATAGTAGTTTACAAGGTACAGAAAGAGCGCTTTCCGGCTCTTCCGTATTTTACGATCCGGAGTTCGCTTCACTTCAGAAAGAATCTTCCTGAGAAATGCTTCAGGATATTTGTTGGCAAATGAGAGATAGTCTCTCGGATTTTCATGATCGTGAAGCAAATCGGCGATGTCCTGAGCTAAGAGTTCTTCCCGCGTCGTAACGGAAAGAGAGGGAGGTAACTTTTTTTGCATACGAACAAACGTATGGTTTTCTAATTCTTGTTCCTTAGTATTGTTAGTGTCTTCTTTTTTGACAGTGGAGTTTCGCTCATGCGACAGCTCAGTTGCACTCTTGGTACATTCGACCTCCAGCAATGAATACACATGTCTGTTATTCTTGTCGCTTTGGACAAAAATAAGCCCGCATTTCACAAGCTTCTTGATGGCTCTATTCACCGTCGCGCGTGAACAGTTGAGATGTGCCGCGATATAGGTTTGCGAGGGAAAGCATTTCTGACTCTCATCCGCCATGCTTGCAAGGAAGTTATAGACTGCAACTTCTGAAAACCCGATGGTGCCGGCATATTGCTGAATCACGGCTTTGTTTACCCAGTACCAATCACCTGCGTCAAGTTTTCTGAGGTTCATGTTCATGAGAGCTTATTTCTTCTTTGCAGCCCAAAACTTTTCCTGCGTCTCCCGCATTTCTTCCCTGAGGTTGTGGAGAAGGTCAACAAATAACGAATCGACCATTGACCGGTAGAGGATTGCAAGTTTCATAGCATTCACGAGATTCGGAATGCCTTCGCCTTTTTCCCACCGGGAAATCCTGCTCGAACTTTTGATTCCCAACATCGCGGCAACGTCCTGTTGTTTCAAACCGCTTGCCCTCCGGTATTTCCGCAAGGTGTTGGGGATGCATCGATACATTTCGTAGTCCATTGTGTTGATTGTAAAAAATGCTACGCGCATAAAAAGCATGGAGAATTTGCTCATTCCGACAAAAAAACTTTAAGCATTGTTCACGCTTTAACTTCTTAGCTTCGGAGGGCCGGTCGCATAAAAACCTTTTCCTCGAATATTGGAAATCTTTTGCATACGCGCAATTTCTTTCAATTCTTCATCCCGGTTGATCCATATTTTGTTCCATAGCTCTCCACTAATCTTTTCTATCTGTTTTCGGTTTTTACCGATTAGGCAAATGACGGCGGAGCGTTGTACGAACGACTTGTACCTTTCGTAAACTTTGAAGTTCGGCGGCATGTTTCGTCTTTGATTGAACACATTAGTGATGCCATGTTTTTTGAGATATCCGAAATAGGGTTTGCATAAGTAGTTCTGATTTCTAATCTCAATGGCTAGCGGTAGTGAAAACGATGCGATTTCTTGATAAAAATCATGTAATCGGTTTTGAAAATCCTGGAGTGATGACAGCTTTTCTTCCTTCATATACTTAAACTTGAACAGAAGGGCTACGATTTGATCGTCAATAGGTTCCAAGATATTCACGAATTCCTTGAACAAAGAGGCTGAAAGAAAATGTTGATTCTCAATGAATGCACCAGGTGTTTCACGCGGGGATTGATATGTTAGAGTGATTGCGTTAGAACCTTAATAAAAAAATCGGAAATTATTTGGCACCGAGTTTTTATATTGCAACACATAATTCTGTTTTGGGAGTACTACTCTGCTTCCGTATAACGATCGGAACCACTGATCCACTTCCATGGCAGAAAAATGTTCCGCGTACTCCTCAAGAAAATTGATTTTGTTTTTATTAGAATATACAATGCCTTGCCAGCTCTTATATTTCCAACTGCAGGTTGCAAACACAATATCCGCCATAACCACTCCGACTTGTGTGAAAAGAAAATACAGTAATTTACAAAAACGCTAATATTATACGGATAAATAGATTTTGATTTTAAGGGGAATTTGGATACCTTACATTAAAAGAATTTTATAAACCTTTTAAGGTATCGGCGAAATTTAGAAACATAAAAAAATAATACTGTAAAAATATTAGCGTAGCTATTGCTTCGTTCTTCTTCGAAAACTGGCAAGTTTCAAGTGCATAAGAACTAAGTGAGAATGCTGCGTCCAGCAATGGGCGCACTTTCTTATGTCTTTGTGCACGGGCATGCCAGTGCCTCGAAGAAAGATGTAATGAAGGTTGCGTCCTCTTTTTTTCAACCCCTTCGATTCACCTAAAGAGAACAATACCCACCCTCATTAGAGAACATACGTCTACACCAATAATTACATAAACTATAATCAACATCTTTCACAACAATCAAAAGGATTCGTGCTATGAAAACTGTTTTCACTTTTTGCAAACAAGGATTGCTTCATACAGGAGCTGCACTTGTTTTGTTCTTTACTCTTTCTCTCGTGAATGGATGCGGTGCCGTGGGCATGGTCGCCGGCGGCAGTATCGACCAGTTTACTGGGACATACGGAATAAAGCTTGATACCGCTTCTCCTAATATTTATGATGCCATCACTGCGGTGGGAAAAGAAATGGATATGAGCTTATATGAGCTTGATACGACAAGTCATAAGATCGTCTTGTCGTCAGGCTACTCAACGGCTTCCGCGAGCTTAATCGGAAAATCAAGCGCTAGTGCGATAGCGGTGCAACTTGATAACGCATCAAAAGTTTTGTCTGTCGGTGTTACCGTCCAGGGGAACTTCGGGTACGGCAAAAAGGAGAACGCCGATAAAATCTTCAACGAGTTCAAATCGAAACTATTAACCAAATTAAAAGCGTCATGAAATTCAATGAGGAAATGTTATGAAAAAGTTGCTTTTTACAGTTCTGTTATTTTTTCTTATTAATTCACTTTCATTTGCTCAACTATTGGCGCCTGAATCAAGCTCCGCTTCATCCTATGCGGTTGATACGAGCGGAACTTTATTCGCGTGGGGATTCAATCAGCACGGTCAATTGGGCCGTGGTAACACTGCCGATACCATTACTCTGCCCGTCATTGTCTATATCCCGGGAGGGTTAATATCAATTCGAGCGATTAGTGCCGGATTCCAGTTTTGCCTTGCAATTGGGAATGATGGCAACCTCTATGCGTGGGGAGCGAATGATCACGGTCAGTTAGGCACTGGCGACTTAGACGATAGGTATTACCCTGAAAAAATTAATTTTCCTGCCGGGGTTACGAGATGGATCGCAATATCCGCCGGCGAGTCTCATAGCTTAGCGATTGGCAATGACGGCAATCTCTATTCGTGGGGATTGAACAGCGACGGTGAATTGGGACTCGGGGATACAACCTCGCGAAGCACACCTACGTTAGTCCCATTTCCGAATGGAGTCTCTGGGTGGAAGGTAATTGCAGCGGGGTCGTACTTTAGCCTCGCAATTGGGAACGATGGAAACCTCTATGGATGGGGCCAAAACAATCGGACGCAGTTAGGTATCGGGAATGACTATTTTCAATTATCACCTTTCCGGGTTCCGCTTCCGAACGGTGTCACGAGTTGGAACACGATAGCCGCCGGAGGATACCACACTTTGGCAATTGGGAGCGACGGCAATCTGTATTCGTGGGGTAATAATACTTACGGACAATTAGGTCTTGGCAATGGAAATATAATGTGGACGCCGAATCTCGTCCCTCTCCCGAACGGCGTATCGGGATGGAGCGCAATTGCGGCGGGTGGGTATCACAGTCTCGCGATAAGCGCTGACGGAGCGCTCTATTCGTGGGGACTGAATGTCTCAGGCCAATTGGGACTTGGTGAGTTGGATATTACTGATAATCAGGATTCACCTCATAATGTTTGGTTCCCGAATGGTGTAACAACTTGGAAATCGGTAAGTGCTGGCTCATACCACAGTCTGGCAGTGGGTAATGATGGTAACCTCTATGCATGGGGATCAGGCGGCCAGGGACAATTAGGGCTTGGTGACTACGGAGATAGAGACAGACCGAATCTCATTATCCGGCTCGGATCAATAACTGGAATAAGTGGCGGCAAAACAAATTTGCCCTCCGCATATTCATTGAGTCAGAATTATCCTAACCCATTTAATCCTACGACAACAATTGAATACTCAGTTCCTAAATCGAGTTTCGTTTCAATCAAGGTGTATGACATACTTGGTAGAGAAGTTGCAACGCTGGTGAACGGAGAAAAGAGTCCGGGAAAATATTCAGTGGTTCTGAATGGAAGCAGGCTAACTAGCGGAATCTATCTATACACTATGAAAGCGGGAAATTTCATGCTGATCAAAAAGCTTTTGTTTGTTAAGTAAGTATTTTTCAAAATAAATTATGGCTGTCCTTTTTTAGACAGCCTTTTCTTTTTCTTAAAACCTCTTGATTAATTCTCCTCCATAAGAATAAACCTCGTGAACCTTAACAATGCCTCGCAAAGAATTAGTCAAGATAATTTCATCAGCTAATGTTAAGTCTGTCATGGTGAGTTTGCTCTCTACAACGTTTCGTCTCGTAAGGATGAGAGACTCTCTGAATACCCCAGGTAAGATACCGCAACTGATTTGTGGTGTGAACCATTTCCTCCCTTTTCTTATGAATATGTTTGAGATAGCTCCTTCAGCAACATGATCTGTTTCATTTAGGAAAATGACATCAAAAAAACCCGACAAATTGAATTGTACAAATTCTTCGTTATAGAGGTGTCGATTAGTGGTTTTAAAGTAAAGGAATTTATTCGAGGATTCTACCCTTTTGCTGGAGATGATGATCTGCACCTTTGCTGGCACCGCTGGAAAGTCGCTTACTTCGATTCGTACAGCGCCCGTTTTACCTAAGAAGAATTTTAGCTTGTATATCGCATCATTACGTATTTCGTTTATTCTTTCCTGAATTTTACTTCTGATAAATTGTTCATCAAAACAAAACAAGAAAAAGTGAGCGGTGCGTTTGAGTCTTTGCATATGCTGCTCAAAGAGGAATATCCTTCCCGCTGTGATCTTGCATGTTTCAAATATCTCAAAATAGGTTTGTGGTTCCGTAAAAAAACTTCCTTTTAGCAGTGTTTCTTGATACTCCTCGGAAGGAACAGAGTCCCACACGATGCCGCTTCCAAGTCCAATATTTCCGTGGTGTGTTGCGGTATCAATTTCAATAGTTCTGATTGCTACGCTGAATACGGCTTTATCCTTTAGCAGTAGCCCAATACTTCCCGTATACAATCCTCTATCTTCTTTTTCCAATTCATGAATGATTTCCATCGTCCTTATTTTGGGAGCTCCAGTAATAGAGCCGCAGGGGAATAGATTTTGTAATATGCTATCGAGACTGCAATCCTTTTTCAATACTCCTTTTACTTCTGAAACCATTTGGAAAACGGTTTCGTACGTTTCGATTTCAAATGTCTTCTCTGCTGTAATACTGCCATATTCGCAAATCTTTCCAAGGTCATTCCGCAATAAATCCACTATCATGACATTTTCTGCATGATCCTTTTCGCTATGCCTGAGCCATTCAAAATTACATCGGTCATCCTCAATATTTTTGCCCCTTTTCATTGTTCCCTTCATAGGTTTCGCAATTATAGTTCCCGTATCATCGATGGAAAAAAACAGTTCTGGTGATGAGGAAATGATCAACTTGCCGCCGCAATTAATTAACGCGGAATATTTTGAAGATTGATTGAATATTAAATTCTTAAAGAACGTCGAATAGTCGCCCTTACATTGGAATGTCCCTTTTACCGTATAGTTCACCTGATAGGTATCTCCCTCCTCGATATATCTTTTAATTTTATGTATATCTCGGATGTACTGATTTTCCGAAACATTCAACCCAAAACCAGATATTGAAAAATCTAGATGAGAACAGTCAAAATTATGATTAATATCTTTCGATTTTATTTTTATAACATTATCGAAAAGAACTGCAATAAATACTTCCTCGTTGCCCTCAAAGAGGTTCGTGAGTCTTCTATCAAAAAGATACCCGGCTTCATAGGATAAGAGACAATAACCGACAAGGTCCTGCTCTAAATATTCTTCCAGCATTTTTATGCTTTGTTCTATTTCAATTTTTGTTTTCGCCGAAAGAACTCGTACGGGCGTGCCAAATACATAAGAAAAAGAATCCTCATACAACGGAGGAGTATAGAAAAAAGCATTGTATTTTTTCGCTATTACAGTGCTAATGATTTCGTCAATATTCATTTTAATAATGTGTTGCTTTCTTATAGACAAATTTACTTTAATTTATGTTCTTAGTCGAAAATGATAATTTAAACCTTAATTTTAATAACGCTGTCTTATACTTTTATTTATGCGTCATTCTTAAGTTATCCTACAACAACGATTGATTACCCAATCCTAAATTGAGTTTGGTGTCAATCAAGGTTTATGGCGTACTTGGGAAGGAAGTTGGAACGCTGGTGAATCAAGAAAAATCTGCTGGCAATTATTCTGTCGTTTTCAATGCAAACATGATTCCGAGTGGTATCTATTTTTATAGGATACGAACCAAAAACTTCACTCAAACCCAAAAACTTCTTTTGGTTAGGTGATAATTTCCGTCAATATAAAATGGCTGCCTCTTCACAGACAGCCTGTTCTATTTATACTTTATGATCGATTTCATTTGAGGGCACTTTGTTAAATAGAGTATCTTCCTAAATCTGATCCACGGATGTGTAGCGACAAATTGAAAAACCCAGCCTATATAATGTTCTCTAAAATAGACCTCGGGATTTTCAAGATTTTTTCTTGAGGTTACCCGCTTTTACACATTCATTGATGTCTTTTATAGCGTCACTTTTGTCCTCTATTTTTGTATTACAAACATCGATAAAGGGTACCCCGTAAAGAAAGTGCTCAATGCTTGAACAATCACTTTCTTTATCATTGAGTTCACTTACTCATAGCATATTTTTCAAGTAATTCGAAGAAACCGCATTATTCGACTTTCAATATAAAAAAATTTAAATTAGCCGGTACGAGAACCCAGAATTCAGTAACTCATAGTAGAAAATTGATTTTGGTTTTCGAAAGACTATTTTACCGTGTCAACAACGATTAACTAATTGAAAAGGAAAAAACAATGGTCCGGAATGTTTTTATTGCTCTAGTTATTATCACAATATTTGATGCATTACCTCTTTCCGGTGTTCAGCAACGTAAGATATTTGGACATGAAACGGTTAAAGAAAATGGTTCGAAACGACTCAGAATATATACTATGTCGAAAAGTGAATTAGACAAATTTTTATGGGTCGAATCTAATTTGTTGCAATGGCTTATTAACAACGATATTGATACAGCGCTAGCAAAAGCCAGGGCAGAAATAGCGACGGCAAGATCATTCGGCATTGAACCTCCTAATTGGGCAAAGCGAGACATTGGTACATACGTGGAAATGGAGAGGATATTTGAGAAGAAAAAGGAGGTTGTTGAAAAGAGGCTAAAAGCTGCACAAGACCGTGCTCATAAAGTAGAATCTAATATTATTGAACATAGCAACAACGAAACTTTTAATCCACTAAAAATGGCGGCGATGTATTGGTTTCAAAGTACACGCGATCAATATCCTCACGATCCATATGCAATAGCCATTGATTCGGTACGTAAAGTTGAATACGAACGCGATCAGCTGTATAAACAGTTTCATAAAGAAACGCCAGAAGAAAAAGCCGGTAACGCTTTTGCTCTGCTACAAGGGATGATGGTGATTGGTGATGTAGCCGAAGGAAGTGAGATCGCCCCTGAAGCAGAGGCAGCATTAGGAGAACTAGGTGAAGCAGGGGATGCACTAGCTGTTTCCGAGAGTGAAGCAGCCATGAACTCCATCATAAAAGCTAGAGCGATACTGGTTGGATCGGAAGAGGACGAAGCCGCATTAATAGCAGTTGAAAGGGCAAGGACGGCCTTGGACTCCGGTGACATAGAAAAAGCGAGTAAAGAAGTTGAGAATGCGAAAGTTGTGTTATCTACACAACCTAAATTCGGACCCGTCGCGGCGCTAGTGTTAAATATTACTGATAAAGCTCTCACAAAGCTAGATTCACTAGAGGAAGCTGATATTGAAATTGGCGTAAAGAATAAGGCTAAAATTGGTTTGTATGAATATGCATCGAGAAATATAGGCAAGGTTAAACAATTTTTAGCGAATGATCTAACAGCAGCTATCAAGCTCTCGTCGCAATATCAAACATTGGTTGCCGAAGGGAAAATTGTACCCGCAAAAGAATCAAATAAAGTGCTGGGAAGAGAATCAACAAATGAGGCTGAGCCATACCAAATTAACAAATCTGAAAGTTCCGCGAACACAATAGCAAAACAAGAGGACTTGAACCAAAACCGGCATATTTCCACAAAATTAGCAAGGAAACTTCTGACGCCGATTCTAGAGAATGTAGCATTTGACAACGAAACGAGTCTAATTTTTCATATTTATGATTCCTCGAGTAGATTGGTGATTGTGATAGGTCCATACCAGCATAAAAAAATATTTCTTCCACCTGGAATTTACTATAATAATGGTGGTGGAAAAACCAAGACTTTTACAGTAATCGAAGGGAAACCGTTGTTATTGAATTTTTTTGGGAGAGGTCCTTATTAGATAACTGAGATTACGATTAATTGAAGTGAGTTCGTTTTTTCTTAATATGGTTTCTGATAGAGAACAATTCCTTCTACTAGTTTTTTGTTCGCTCTTAACAATTTTAGTGTATTTTTATAAACTGACAATTAAGTTATAAAAATAAACTTCAATAATCAGACTAAAAGATGGACGGATTTTTTGTTTTTCAAAATGTTGTCTATTTTGGAAATGAATATGAAGTTCAGTGACCGTGACCAATTCTACACTATATAGATTCCGTTCTTGAAACATTTGCTTTTTAACTAGATATACGTTGATTTTTAAAGCAAAGATTTTACCAAATATGATTGAAAGAGAACTAGATAAATAAAATGGAATGGAAACCATTTCTGCTGTTGGAAATTATTACGACATAGTATTTTGATAGAATAAATACGCATAGGCATAACCATCAAAATTTGACCATAGGTCTCTGGAACAAATTAAGAATATATGAATTCAAAATTATAAGAGACCTTATTATTAGGTCTCTTTATACTATAATTTTGGGTTGAGGATAAATGCCCGTCTCCACGTTCCAGTTGGTGCCAAATCCCGGGTAAACTACTTTATAATGGTCCCGGTAAAGACTGAAAACATGAGAGAGGGGTTCGAGAATGATCTTCCAAAGTGAAAAAAAGAAGATGAAATAAAAATGATATTCTTGATGGAAAATGGTAATGTACGCCGCAACCCTGATTCCTTTTAGTAAAGAGCATATGAAACTTCCTTTCGGTCACCGGGATTCCGAGTTCAATTCGCTCACGGAGCGAAAGAAGATTTGTTTGATATAAATCATTTGCAATTGAACTTATTTCCATTATAAAGTAAAATATTGAATGTATCAACTAAACATCAATCTTACAAAATAACAAGATGTTTTTAATATAGAATTTGAGTGAAATGAAGTCATATTATACTGAAGATTGAATAGCTGAATATCTTGAATACTTTGAATACTGAGAATTCTAAAATGCTAATGATTATATCTACAATAAATTCCTCATCATTAAACTAGGATTTGAAACAACCTTTTAATTTGGAAAACAAGTGAACTAATGATGCCATAGTAATTCTGCAATATTCTTTTCTTTGTTTTCAAGTCTTGCAGCAACGAACAAAGCATCGGAGAGTCGATTTACGTATGGAATTACGTTATCACCAATCGACTCCTTTTCTCTCAGAGTAACCAAAAGTCGTTCAGCTCTACGACAAATGGTTCGTGCAAAATGCAAATAGGCTGCGCTCAAACTACCTCCAGGAAGAATGAAGTTTTCAAGTGGACCGACGAGCTTATTTATTTTATCAATAAATTCCTCTAAATTTATGATATTCTCTTTTTCTATTTTAGGAGTTATAAACTTTGGTCGAATGCGGTAACATAATTCAGCACCAAGATTCAATAATTGATTCTGAATTTCTTTCAAAAAACTTTCAAGCTTATGAGAAAGATTTGAGGATAATGCAAGACCGATCACTGAATTAAGTTCGTCTATTTCCCCCAAGATTTGAATTCGCAAATCATTTTTCATCACCCGTTGTCCCCCTCCAAGTGTTGTCTTTCCCTTATCACCTTTTCTTGTATAAATTTTAGTCAGTCGAGGCATTATTTTTTATTTTAATTTCATCATTATTTTTTGTTGGAAATGGATTGGCGAATTCGAGTTCAATTTGTTTGAATTCTCGAGAGCCAGAACCTTCAATATGGCCAATACTATGCTTTCTTTTTTGCTTAGCCTCGGAAACAAGTATTTTGAGCATTGAGTCCAACGAAAATACTTTTGCACCCCTTGTTTTTAATTCATCCAAAGCACCAACTACGCAAGATTGATACAATCCGCTTGTACATTCTTGAGGAATCAGAACTCTAAATCCTCTTTGAAGAGCCGATCTCCCAGTTTCAAGTACGCATATTTCAGTCAGGAAGCCACTCAAAATAATTGTTGAGATATTATATTTTCTAAGTAACGGCTCAAGAAATGTGTATAAAAAGCTATCCGACGTATGTTTAGTTACTATTGGGTCATCTTGATTTGGAAAAACATCACAAAACTCTGCACCCCATGAACCCTCCCTACAAACGACTTCATTTATCTGTAAGTCTCTATGCTTCTCGATTAAAGTTGGAAGCTTATATTTTTCGTCAAAGTAGGATCTCACAAAAAAACAAGGGAAATTATGATCCTTCGCAGTTTCAATCAAATCCTTGATTTTATTCGTTGCAGAAATAAGACTTTCGCGGTCATCAGCATAATTCCAAGCATAGCCTCCAACTTCACAAAAATCATTTTGGACATCAACTATCACAACTCCTATTTTTGTCATATAAGAGTCGTCATCATTTGTAAACATAAAAGGTGATTTTTTTGTTAACTTCATCTATTCATTTTACTTTTTCCATATCAAAAAATTACCTAAGATTAAATAACCAAGATTGCTATTGTGAAAAGACAACAAAGCATCGTCAGGTGTTTCAACGATAGGTTGACCGGGTAAATTGAGCGAAGTATTGAGAACAACAGGAAGCCCAGTTCTTCTTTCAATCTCCTTTAAAAGATCATAATAAATATTGTTTATAGACACTACTTTTTGTACTCTTGCTCTTCCATCTATATGTATTACAGCGGGAGTTAACTTACGAAACTTTGAATCAATCTTAACGGCTCTTAACATAAAATCGTCTACCACTGCTTTAGATGTATAATCAAAAGCAAAATCACGCAATAAACTCGGAGAAAAAGGTCTGTACCATTCTCTTCTTTTAAAACATTCATCAATTCTTTTCACTGACTGTAATTTTCTTGCATCTGCTAAGATACTCCTATGACCTAATGCCCTTGGTCCAAATTCAGACCTTCCCTGAAACCAACCAATAACATTTCCTTTGGTAATTAATTCAGCAGCTATGCCAGGAATTTCCTTACTTTTAAAACTCTTAAACTCGAAATTATGATTTGAAGAATTGTTAATTGCAATATTGAATTCTTTATTGCTGTAACCAGGACCAAGAAAAGCATCATGCATTTTCCATATTTTTTTCTCTGGTTGCCTAAAATCGTTATTAAGTCTGTATAGGACCTTTCCTAATGCTTGACCTGTGTCGTCCGAGGCAGGTTGGATAAATACATTTTTAAAAGGTGAGTTATTAATAATGCGCCCATTTGCAACGCAATTTAATGCAACACCTCCAGAATAACATAGGTTATCTGTATTTGTAAGGCTATAAAGTTTGCGGATAATTTTTGCTAATATATCCTCAGTTTTGGTTTGTGTTGCAGCAGCAATATCATAGTGTATTTGCTTTAATTCTTCGTTATCACTTCGCGGAGGGCCTAATACTAGACTATACTTCTTCTGTTTATCTTGCATCCATTCAGTCGAGGGTGGGTTCGTAAACGCATTACTAAATTTATTATAAAGTGAAAACTTAATAAACTCAGGGTCAGTTTGGAATAACTCATCTGTATTCCAGATAAGGCTACTTATCTTTGGATAAAATTTTCGAGGATCACCATAAGCAGCAATGCTCATTGTATGCGACGAATCAAAAAAATTAAACCCCAAATACCAAGATATCGCGGAGTAAAAATGACCTATTGATCTGTAACATGGGTAAGGCTCTGCAATTATTTTTAATAGATTGATTTTGTGATTCACTCCGTGCCAAAGGGATGTTGATGCATAAAGGTTATTTCTATAAGGTCCCATTCCATCCACAACTAGAATTGCAGCTTCGTTATATGGAGAAGCATAATAGGCGCTAGCTGCATGTGCAAGATGATGATCGATTTCTTGGAATGGAGTGTATTCAGGAGAAAAATAATTGAAACAATATTTATACTTTAAATCGATTGATCTTTTTTTGATTAAAAATTGGTATGCGGGAAATGCATCCATGCTGTGTTTTATCCTGTCAACCCTTTCCGCAGCTAAAGCATAAATTTTACCATTTTGCCAAATGGCTACCGAACTATCATGTTTGGTACTATTATGTCCATCAATCAGAGTGATGTAATCAAGTTTCATTAAAATAATTTCAATGAATTTTGAAGAATGTGAAATTATACGTCAATAGCGAATTACATGTTTCAAGGCATTATCCATAAATGATAAGTCACTTAATACAAAGTTGATTTTCTTATTTTCAAATATCAGTATTGTATTACTTAATGTCAAGCATCAAATTATTTGGATCACTGGACGCGTGGAAAGACCTTAATCTTATTATTTTAACTTGATTAAAGTTTAAACATTTCATCTAAAAAAATATTTTTTCAAGACTTTCCAATCGATTATTCAAACTCGATTTGTTAGAACAAAGAGCAAACATTTCATTATTTTCTCGACATAATATTTTATTAATAAAATCTGTACTACGGGGTTTAAGAACAACTAAAAATGGTTTATGAATTGTTATAAAATTGAGTATGTACTCAACTCAATGAATCCACCTTATTAGGCGACTTCATCTTTTAAAATTCTTTTAAATACTACAAATTTGTCGTCTTCGACAAATTTGTACCCTTTTATCTCGGACTCAACCTCTTGGTATGTTCAGAGTATGGATTACAAGGCATATAAGGGGCTCCCGAACGCACTCAGGGCTCACCGGCTAGCCCTTGGGTTAAGCCAGAGAGAAGTGGCAGAGAAACTAGGGTTTAAAGATAAAACCTGGATTTCTCACTAGGAGAACGGCGATGCGTTACCTAACCTTATAAGCGCATTGAGGTTATCAAAGCTTTATAGTGTTCGGATCGAGGAGCTCTTTCCTACATTATGCAGCTCCTTATGAGGCTGTGGATAAGAATACCTTTGACTTTTATCGATTAATATGGTAATTTTCATTTACCAATTTGGTAAAGAAAAAAGTTGACTTTTTATGCTTACACATTATCATGAATATAGACTTCGACAATCCAAAACATGAGAAGCTCGTGAATGATTACGAAGCATTGAGAAAACACTATAACAAGAAAAAGGGCGTTGACTCCGCCTCTGATATCTTGGCAACATTAGATGTTTTAACTGCCGCCGATACTCTTGCAGATGTTCCACCGAGTTATCGTCCGCATCCTCTAAAGGCTTCGTATAAAGGGCATTTTGCCGTGGACGTCGATAAAGTTCACAGAGTTATATTTAAACCTAATCACGATGGAGATCCTGGTTTCAGGATAGATAATTACAAGAGCATAAAGAATATTGTAATAATAGAAATTTTTGAAAATTATCATAAGCATTAATTATGAGTTACATACCAAATAAAGCCATACATCCGGGTCGTATAATTGCTGAGACGCTGGCTCGAGAAGGCATGTCGCAAAAGAGTCTTAGTGAACGAATGGGAATTACAGAGAAACATCTCAGTCAAATAATAAACGGAGAAGCTTCCATTACTGTTGAAACAGCTCTTTTGTTGGAGAACGCATTGGGCGGATCTGCTAGTTTTTGGATTAATCTTGAAAAAAATTATCAAGAGACGAAAGCACGCATTGAGAGACTCTCCTTAATGAAGGAAGAGGTCCCTTTGCTATCGAGATTTCCTTACAACGAACTTGCCATAAGAGGATATGTTGAACAGACATCAAATAAAGAAAAACGAATCGAAAATCTTTGGAAATTTTTCGGGGTGAATTCACTTTCTTACGTCTCAACTACTGAATCTGTTGCTTTTCGAAAACGGACGGTTCCTGGTGTGAAAAGCGAATCTATAGCTGCCTGGTTACGGTGTGGTGAGATGGAAGTCAAAAAGCAAAACCTCCCGGATTATTCTGAATCAAAACTCAAGCAGTCACTGGCAAATATTAAACAATTGTCAGTGAAAGAACCGGAGGAGTTTTCAAGCGAAATAACTAAGCTATTAAATGATGCTGGAATTGCTTTGGTATACATGGAACATTTCCCAGGGGCAGGTGTAAGTAGTGCCGTAAGATGGATAAACAACAATCCATTGATTCAACTGAGCGTATACTATTCTTGGGCTGATATTTTTTGGTTTAATTTGTTTCACGAATTAGGGCATCTGTTGCTTCATGGGAGGAAAGAAAAATTTATCGAGTTTAGTAAAGGAAGCCTTACTGATACTAAGGATAAAGAAAAGGAAGCGGATGAATTTGCTAGTAATACGTTAATTCCTTCCAAGGGTTATTCTGAATTTTCCCAGAGAAATCATGTAATTTCGAAATCGGCAATAGTTGAATTTGCAGCTTCACTTAAAATTCATCCTGGTATTGTTGCTGGCAGACTTTGTCACGAAGGAAAAATAAAGTGGAATTTAGTTTCTAGTCTTCGGCCGAGATTGAAGATTGTGCAGGGCTAACTTTGCATAGAGTTTTTAGTTAATGAAATTCTAAATAGAAAGGTCGTAAATTTATAGGTGAATTATGGAATCTGAAAAAGAAGAAAAGCAAGAAGAAAAAAAACACGAAAAAGTATATAAAATCTTTGTGAATACCAGAGAGAAAGAGGTCACTACAGATATATTGACCTATGAAGATGTTGTCATTTTAGCATTTGGGAGTATTCCTAAAGGTGATAGTATCCGAATTACTGTGCTTTTTCATCATGCAGATCAGCATCCAGCAGAGGGAACACTTTTGCCGGGACAATCAGTGAAGATAAAGAATAACACAAGTTTTGATGTTACACAGACTAATCGATCGTAATGATGATTTACGCCGACTCGTTAACGAGGGGTATGAAATAGGGCTGAGCACAAGCAATAATCATTTGCTTGTAAAACACGTACCATACGTAAACTCTCGGAGAGAGGTAGTTTATGGTACGCTCGTTGCTGCACTTCATCTTTCTGGCGAAATAGTAAATCCACCAAACGATCATGTGGTAAAATTCATTGGCGAACAGCCGTGCAATGCTGAGGGGCAGGTAATCAATGAGATTACAAATCCAAGTGGACCAGAGAATCTTGATAGAGACCTTCGAGTAGACCGAACTTTTTCTGCAAGACCAAATACACCATTTCCATCATACTATGCAAAGATGACAACATACGTGGGTATTTTGGAAGGATATGCGCAACTTATAGACAAAAACGCAAATGCGAGAACTCATCGACCATATACACTTGCCGAATCTGAATCTGTTTTTAAATATGCCGATACGTCATCAAGCCGGGCAGGGATTAGTGCCTTAACAGATCGTCTAGCTATTGATCGAGTGGCAATTATAGGACTAGGTGGAACCGGTGCCTATGTTCTGGACTTTATTGCAAAGACACCAGTGAAAGAAATACATCTCTATGATGGAGATCGATTTTCTTCTCATAATGCATTCCGAGCACCAGGAGCAACATCAATTGAAATGCTCGAGACGCTGCCGCAAAAAGTGAATTATTACGAGCAAAGCTACTCAGTGATGCGTCGTGGTCTTGTAGTCCACGATGCCTACATAGATGGAGAAAATCTAAAAGAACTCCTCACAATGAATTTTGTCTTTCTTTGCCTTGATATGGGTAAAATAAAGAAAGCAATTGTTGAAGCGCTTCATCAAGCAGGTAGACCATTTATTGATGTAGGAATGGGTCTCCAATCCATTGATGAGCACCTTGTAGGAGTCGTGCGAACAACTGCAAGTACTCTTGAAAAAAATGACCACGTTTTAGAGACGATTCCTTTTGTGGATGGCGATGTGAATAATGAATACGGATACAACATACAAATTGCAGAACTTAATGCGCTCAATGCAGCGTTAGCGGTTATTAAATGGAAGAAATTGTGTGGCTTTTATGCAGACGAGACACATGAGTGTTCATCATTTTACTCGATTACTCAGAATTCAATTATCAATGAGTGTTCAATATGCCCCGACGAGAAACAATAGATTTCGAATTTGTAGAAAGTGTCCCTGCCAAAATTAGCGATGGAAGAGTATATGTTAGCATCCGATTCGCGACAATTATTCATAAGTGTTGTTGTGGATGCGGAACTGAAATCGTAACTCCGCTTTCGCCAGCTGGTTGGTCTTTAACTTTCAATGGTGAAACAATTACGTTACATCCCTCAATCGGAAATTGGGGAACTCGTTGCAAGTCACATTATTGGATACGCGATAACAGAGTAATTTGGGCAAGACAATTTTCAGAGGAAGAAATTGAAGCAGTCCGCCTTGAAGATCAGATTGCGTATGAACACCACTATACGGAAAAGACTACAAGTACTCCCCTTAAGACAAATAAAGTATCACACAATGAAAAAAATCTATCAGGATGGTGGGCCCGAGTCAAAAGTTTTTTTCATGATAGTGGTTAAGGTTTAAAATGAGAAGTTATAAAAAGCTGATTTTACTTTTTAAAAGGACAAAAGAAAATGCCTAACACTGGATTAATAAACGGACCTTATGCTCTCACAAATGAGAGTATTGACGAGCATATAGCAAGAACTTCATCTGGAGTATACGTTCTAGAAAGAAGCAGAAAAGTAGGCTCCTTTGTTGTTGACTATGTGGGACGATCCGATAGTGATGTGAATGGTAGGTTAAAAAAATGGGTTGGTAAGAATAGATATAAACGATTTAAATTCGGTTACTTTTCCTCTCCGAAATCTGCTTTTGATAAAGAATGTGAAATTTACCATAATTTTAACAACCTGGATAATGATATACATCCTCAAAGACCCGCAGGAACGGATTGGGAATGCCTCTACTGTGAAGTCTTCGATGAATAAAAAATGTATCGCATCCGTTTTAAAATCGAAATTTGAATATCAGTTGTTGTATTTATAGTGCATTTGGAAATGAACAGAACCGTAGATTAAAAAGTTTTTATGGCAACAACGACACTATATTTGAAATATAGGCCCATTAGAATTGGATTTCTAGTCCGAGACGGAAGTATAGAAGATATGGTAAAGGCTGCCCAAATTAATACTCTGCTTTGGGGAGGAATTCATAACCCGATCATTCCGATTTCCCCGACGAATAGTAATTTTTCCAATCAACTCCTAGACCTTTTTTCAGTCGATGTTTTGTTTGCAACTTCTCATTCAAATGAAATCGATGAACTTATCAAAAACAATCCGTTCTTACGCGATCCTAGCCACTATGCTGAAAATATTTTTTATGAAGATTGGGATACTAAAAAGAATATCTTAGGATATCTTGATACGATTAATATTGTTGCTCATTACTGGGAAAAAGAATTTAAGAACAAGCCGGAAGATTTCAAGAGTGATTGTTCGCTTGTTAATTGGGAAGAATTAGATCCTTGCAATAACCTGTTTTCCATTTTGTTTGGCTATATTTCCACCTCGTTAAATTTAAAGGAAGATTTTCGAAACGCCTTTTTGAAAGGGCTGAGATCAAAAGTAGTCAATATTGGTTTGCAAGATACCATTGATAGCTCTATTACAAAATCAATTACACCAATTCATGCAACTGCACTAGAGTTGTCCGGCTATGGCGGTACATGGCGCGGGAATGGAATCTATGTGGGTTTTAGCAATAATTTCATTGACCTTTTGAACTTTTGGAACTTGCGCGCCTCAGGTTTACTTATTGAGTTTCTACCGAGAGATCAGTTGCAGAGGTTTGACGAATTCATTAAGAGATACTTAAAAGGACTTGATGAAATGCCAAACAGAAATCCCAATATTGAAGATTGGATATGTGTTTATTATTCCGCCAACCATGAAGACGTTCAGAAAGTAGTTAAGGAATATCAGGGCACTAAACGTTTTCTTTTTTCTCATTGCAGTGACCACATCTGGAATGGACTGAATATAAAACCCGCCAGTTTTTATTTTGGTTCTCAGCAAACGCTAGCAAATGTGGATGTGAGTTATGAAAGATATAATGTATCAGTGGCATTACCTGAAATGAAGTTTTTAAACGCTGAGCGAAATAGAAATGTTAGCTCGCAACAACTAGTAGTCTCCGTTGATACGCTCAGTGAATTTGCATATCCCGGTCATACATTAAAGCCACCCTTCATACGGAAACTCAACGAATTTTACAGTAGGTCAATCGCATTTGATCCTTGGCGTATTCGGTCTGAAAAGGATGGGATCGGAGTAATCATTAAAGCGTATGAAAGTTCACTTTCCCTTTACCCGATTAACGATCAGATATTGATACAAAAAGTTTTTGAGCTGGCCGGCTTTAAGGCAAAGACAAGCCAAGCGGGTCTTCTTGCAAAACAGATTATTCAAGGTATGAGAGAAGACTTTCCATTAGAGGCATGCAGAGTGTTTAAAATAACAGGTGTGAGAAAATTACTTAAATCTCCTAAGACTGAACGAGGTGGAAAAATAACGCGTAGTGAAGCGGCTAAGATTATTGGAGAAAATAACTTCTCAAAATTTCAAAATTTATTTATTAAGGCGAGAGATTATCAAAAATTAAAAGCGATTGAAGTATTTGATTATTTAGTAGAGAAGAGAATATTTTCTCCGAAGTTAAAGTTCATTTATAGGGTTTTAAATAGAAAAAGGGAATTTAAATGTAGAAATTGTGGACTCAAGGAAGAGATACTAATCTCTAATTATGAACATGATTGGATTTGTCCTTACTGCCAGTTCAGGCATTTTATGCCTCAATTTATCGGAGAGGATTTTCAGGGTAGAACTGATAAATATTGGTGGTTTTCACGAAGTGGATTATTTGCTAAAGACAATAACCAAGAAGGATCAATACCAGTTATTGTAAGTTTACTAACCTTCGCTAGAATTTTTGATAGTCATAAATTATTTTATTCGACTTCACTCAATCTTCATAACTCAAGGAAATGTGAAATTGATTTTTGTATCCTACAATTTGAAGTAGGCGATAATATTCAAATTGGCATAGCAGAATGTAAAAGCGAAGGACAAAAGATTAATCAAAAAGATGTCGATAACTTAAAAGCCGTACAAGACAAGTTACGGGAAATTAAGCTCGAATGTTATATTATTTTTGCTAAAACGGCTAATATATATGATGAAGATGAAATAAAACTTTTTGAATCATTAAAAGCGGAGCGCAGAAGATTTATTATTCTCAGCAACAGAGAGCTTGAACCCTATCACCCTTATTGGGAAATGGAAGAAACCGAAAGACTACCAGAAAAGTATGCCTTAGACATGGCGGGAATGGAACGAAATTCCATATTTCTTTACCTCGGCAAAGCACATACGAAATAGGTTAAATAATAAGTCATAAACTAAGAGCACAATGAAACGAGTAACTTCTAAACAAATTCTCAAACGACTTAAGTCACGCAAGACGAAAGGTTATCATGTTGATAATCGACTAATGAAAGAAGTCTCGAAGGCAAAAGAGCCATATCTTATTACAATTGAGAATAAAGAATCTTTCTTTACGAGAAGCTGAATATGGCCTCATATCCGAAACTAAGTAATGAAATTCTTGCAAATCTTTGCGCTGTTGTTGGTGATACTTCCGGGGGTTTAACTGGAAGCCAGATTGCAAAATATTTTGCTGCTGCGGGTATTAACGATCCCCTGTCTGGAATAACGAAACGAGATCGTCTTTTTGAAGCTTTGCGGGCAAAACAAGACGAAGACAATTGCTCTAATAACATTTTTGCATTCTTGATGATCGTAATGAATCCGGTGAACTATACCCAGAATCATGACTACTTTGAATCTCGTCGCTCTGCAATAAATCAGGTCTTGTTATTTGCAGGATATGAATTAACACCCGAGGGGAAAATTAAATTAGTCGATCGTGTGCAAAATCTTACAGAAGCAGAACGGCGTGCCGATAGGCTAAGGAAAGCATATTTATCTCATTTGATTTTGAATCCGTTAACCTATAGGCTTTAGACATTTATTATGACTGAAAAGATATCTATAATACTCGCGTTTCTTGGTGGGATGTTGATGTCTGTTGAGTATTTCTTAGGAACAGATCTGATAAATCGGATAGAACGTTCTATCTCAATAGAATTTTTAAAAATAAAATCACTTAGTCTACCTACGAAAAAACAGCTTTGGGAATTTTTCGGTTTTTTTATTTGGCTGATAGATTATGGAGAGGACGATGAAGAAGAGCAAGCAGAATTCAAAAGATATCTTAAAGAAATTCCTTTGCAAGGGGCTAGGGTCCTCCTTATTTTTATAGTGGGTCTTATAGTTGTTTCTGGAATCTACAAGAACGTATATATTCTGTTTGTTGGTTTCATTATAAGCCCCGTGATTGTTTATATAATATTTTGGTTTCCTTATCGTTTCTTAAGTACTTTTATACGCCTACTTGAAAGAGGCCCTAAGGGGATTATCGCAACTATAGGATTTCTTCTTTTTTTTATTTCATCGATGCTTAGTATCTACCTAGTACTAACACGAAAACAGTAAATTGAAATTTCAAGTTGCAATCTCAGTTAAATTTGTAATCTGTGTTTCCCCTAGATAGAATTCATTAATTTACTATTATAATTTAATAATTTCTAAGCCTTTTACTCACTGATCTCCTCCTTGAAGTGCTCTTTAAAGGACTCCTGGAATTTCTTGATACTTTCCTCTGATATCATCGGTAGTCTCTAATTTGCTTAGTACGATGAGTGCAGTGCATCGTACGCTTCATTTCAGAAATTGTCACGAACGACAAAATTGTATATCTATTGTGTTAATAAGCCATGGAGTATGATAAAGAGGTAATTGAGAGATTGGAGCACTTATGCGGCTTGCAGAGTAATGAGAAAATCGGGTTCAATGTCGATGATCTTAAATTTCCCCTCAGATTTTTCTATAATAGTTCTAACGTCATTCACGATGCCCCGCCATCGTGTACGAATAGATGCAATAGCCTCTGTTCGTTCTCTAATCATCAGTGTTTTCGTTGGTTCTAACATTAAGTATTCAGCCTCTAGTTCTGGATAGTCTATTTGAATTGGTACGAGCCATTTCTCAGGCTCGATGTGAAGCATTTCGTCTTTAATTATCGGAGTGTTTCCCAATGTCAATAGTATTTCTTTTTTCAGTTCTAACCCTCCGGTTAGGAAAGCATCCTGAGCGTATGTTATGAACCTAAAACTTCTCTTGGTAAGCTCAAGATACTGCTTCGGGCTTGCGTCAGCCTTTTCTAAAATAGCTTTAATGCCGTCTATTTTGACCTGTAATGAGCTTTTCTCCCGTATGAAGCTCTCATCATCAATAAGCTCCTTATACCTCATTTTGATGAGTTCCTCTAACTCTTTTTGGGCTGCTTTCAATGTCTCTTGCTGACTTGAAAAAATTTTTGCTTGGTCTTCAACTTCAATTGCATTAATTTGACTCAATTCTTCCACTGCCCAGTCCAAGAATTGCGGCAAAATAGTATACTTGCCAAGTTCATTCCCGATCATCAGTTCAAGTTTGTCTACCCGAACGTTCTTCTTCTGATTACACGCGACTTTTCTTGTCTTTCTTGTACAATGGTAATAAGTGTATTCTTTGACCTCGCCGGTTTCTTTGATGAGCTTCTTTTTGGTCTCTGCCGTATAGAGGCATCCACAGACGCCACACCTGATGCAGCCCGTATATGCGAATGAGTGGGTCTGCGGACGTGGTTTTCCATTCCTGCCTAGAATCATTTGCACTCTGTCATATTCTTCAAGGGTAATCATTGGATCATGCTTCCCCGGAAATTGCTGACCAAGATGTTCAATGATTCCCGCATAGGCGAGGTTTGTAAAAATCTTGTAGATGCCACTCTTGGATAGTTCGTTGCCGCCGATCCGTTTGAATTTTCTCGTCCGGAACGCCCACTCTTTATTTGCAATCTCCAAAATCCTAGGAGGCGTATAATGGCCGGTAAGCATTAAGTCCCACATCTTTCGAATCAAATTGAAGCGTTCAGAGTCTTTTATGATTGTTTTGTTGTCCTTGTCGTTCAAATATCCTAATGGTGCGACATTGGGTATCCAGCCTTTTTCAAGTCTGCTTTGAATGCCCCGCTTTACGTTCTTACTCAAGTCAAGAATATATTGATTCGCTACCCCGCTTTCCACGCTCAAAAGGAGAACATTATCTTGCGGAAGATATTCACGATCAATCGTGCGAATGGACTTAATCACCCCGCGCTGCAAATGCCAGCTTATAGTCCCGCTATCGATTGGATTCCGGGAAAGCCGGTTAATTTGCCAGCAGAGTATTCCGTCCGCCTCTCCCTTTTCGATACGAGCCATCATCTCGTCAAACACCGGACGGTTTTGTGGCTTCTTTGCGGACTTAGACTCTGTGTAGACTTGTTTTATATGCAAATGAAGATTATCTGCAAGGTTCTTTAATCGATTGACCTGGTCATCAATCGATTGTATCTGCCGGTCTTCGCTCTCAGAAGATTTTCGTGCATATAAAAAATATTGAATTTTCTGAGCTGTGTCTTCCATATGCATCATGAAATTATTTATTCCTTTTTCCATTGGTAGTCCTTTTTGGCATTAATTCAGGCATTAATATTCTTTAAAGTCAACCTGTAAAAACAGGAATGATTCAGTTCAGGTTACCCCTCATTATTACTAGGAAATTCCTTCCTTATTTCATCTTGAAATCGCATCACTTTTTCAAATTCCTCAGCGGTCATAGGCTTGTAGATTATCTGTATAAGCCGAAGCAATTTTGCTGCGCTTTGATGGGCCTTCTCCGTACTAATCTCTTCCCCAAAGTGCTTTTTATATAGCTCCTGAAATTTTTTTATTCCTTCTTCGCTAATCATGGGAGTTTCATTTGTTGCTTTTCCTAAAGGCATTATTAATTTATAAAAATTCGGATGACTTAATAAGTTATGGAATCCGTCCACGAATGACAAAATTTCCTTACTATAAATCCGCTAAACCACAGGTAGAATAAAAATGAAATTGAAACATGATTCCTTACTTCGGCGGAAAATCATACACGGCACCGTGGATAATCTCCAACTTCCCGAAAAATTATAAAGACCTCACTTATTGTGAAGTCTTTGGTGGCGGAGGCTGGATATTATTTAAGAAGGAACCCAGTGTTGTTGAAATATATAACGATCTTAATCATGATTTAGTAAATCTATTTTTGGTAATTCGTAATCGTTATAAGGAGTTTTCATATAAGGCAGAATGGTCATTACATAGTAGAGCTATGTTTGACCTGGCAAAAGAAAAACTTTCAGGTGAAAAATATATCCCTCAAACAGAAAGGGCAATTCACTATGCGATTCAGAGAGTACAGTCATTCTCTGGCACCGGATCGTCGTGGGCATACCGAATCAACGCACCTAGATTTTCCGGGAAGTGGTTACCGTTTCTTAATCGGCTTGAACTCATTAATGCTCGGCTTAAGAAAGTGCAAATTGAATGTTTGGATTTTGAAAAAGTCATTGAAAAGTATGATTCAAAGTCAACTCTGTTTTATTTAGACCCGCCTTATGTCGGAGGTGAACGGTACTATAAAACAAGCGGTGTCGATTTTAAGCAGGAAGATCATAATCGATTAGCGCATATCTTGCATAAAATTAAGGGGAAATTCATTTTAAGTTATTATGACCATGAGCTCGTGAGAAAAACTTATAGAGGATTCAATATGGTCATGAAAGATGTACCTAAGTATAGTGTTGGAAATTATAAAAAGAACATCAAACAACAAAAACCGATTGGGCGAGAAATGTTGATTATGAATTACTAATCAAAATCTGTATTTCTATCTCCATTGATAAAAAATTACGCAGAATAAAGAAAAAGCTGATATATTTATTGCTGGTTCTCTTGAGCTACGATTGCAAGGCGAATTCATTAAAGGGAACTAACATTACATCTACAACCTAAATGACAGAAGGTTTTACCACATCCCTTTTGCTAAATTCTCCGGCAATTAAAAATAAAAATTGTATAATTTGGTAATCTATAAATTCTCGTACGTATGCCCCATAATCAGTTTCTAGAATTTCCTTAAATTTGTGGGGGTGATATCTAGTAATTGACCCAAAATAAAAAGCTAGAGCATAAATGGAAATGAGTTGTGGAAATATATGCTCAGATGTAGGCGCGATGTAAGCATAAAATCTTCTGTATGGCGGTGCATTCAAAAGAATATTCCAAAGATTATTTTTTATTAAACAGCTTAATTCACCAAGTTTATCGGAAGGCCACTTACTTGATAAAACAGGTGTAATCTGTTCAAAAGAAATTAATTGTCTTCCCGATTCTTTTTCATCAATTCCAATCTCTTGAAAATCATTTTGAAAACGACCTTGAGTAAGCAGCTTTTGATGAGTGATACCAAGAGCTTTTAGATCATCAACGTAGAAATATAGTCGTAACCAGAGTTCTTGATCCTTTGCATTATGTACATACTGAATACGAGCAACCTGAATAAATCTTTCATTTTGATTCGCTGCTGAACACCATAACCTGTGTCCGAGAATTGTTTGGGCAAACAGATTGCTAACAGGAACCGTTTTACTGGTAACAAGTTCAACTCCTGTTAATAGACGATATAATTCTGCAAAAGCACTAAGGTTATTTCTTTTTGATGGCAGGAATTTTAATTCGTCTACACTGAAATGTGGATTAGAAGAATTGCTTTCATAAATACCATGTTGGATTTTGCCAAGGTTGTCTTGAATTCCATAAGTAAGGATATAAGATTTTACAATATTTAGCATTGCATAATAAGAAAGGATGGGTTTGGCAGCGATAATGCGTGAATAAACTATAGCAGAAAGGTAGTCTTTTGCTTGATCTAAGTAACTAAAAGCTTCCTCTTTTCTTTTTCTAGGACACGTTTGATTTATTGACGACTCAATAACATTTAAAGGATCATTCGTAAAAATTTGGGTTTGGAGAGAAGGACGACCTTTTCCTCTAGATTTAATAGGCCAGTATGTATATTTAACTGGTTGTTCATTAACTATAAGCGTTTCTCCGTTTCTGGGACTTGGTAATCGCGACATGGCTAATAATTTTTCATTTTAAAAAATAGAATCGTTTCAACTTTTTAGTATATTACTTTTTGATATTTTGCTGTTCCTGAATTACCTCAACACCTTCTTCGTTTTTAACACGCTCCATCTTTTGAGTTTCATATGTTTCTTTAGCAACACTGATTACCTTCATGATCGCATAATAAAGAAGAAAGAGAGCGACACCAAATATTGCCAATAAATCTTGATCCTGAAATCCATGAAAATAAATCTTGTCTCCAAAAACAGTCTGAATATACAATCCTTTCAACAGGGTTAAAGAGGTTGTAATAGTGGTAGCAAAGGTTATTCCACCGATAATGTTATCAACAAAATAGCCAAATTTTATTGTAATTATAGGCTCAATTTCAGCGTGTTTACTTCTGATTCTAAAATAATGGACAATAAAAATAAAAACCGTAATAACCCAAAGAATAAATGAAGTAAATCTAGTTTCAAGTACTGATCGGATAATATTCTTCGTGATATCCCAATAGAAGTAGAAAGCGACAGCTAGTATTATTAGAATGATAATGGATACAGCAAGGAGTTTATAATCGTATTTCGGTATGGAATTTTTCATCTGCTATTATTAAAACTATTAACTCGCGCATTTTCTTTTTCGTCAGTTGTATTGCCAAGTACTCCACCAACAAGCCCCCCTATTAGAATTCCAACAGGTCCACCTAGGGCACCTACAGTACCACCAACAATCGCACCAGTTAGCGAGTTATTCATTTCATTTTCTGCTTTTACGTCAAAGACAGAAAATTGTTTTTCCCTTAAGAAGAATTTCTCACTTCCAATCGTTGACCTCAATTCACTTCGATTAGAAGCACTTAAGTTCAAATAGATTTTGTTATTACTATCATCTATGACGTACAATTTCATATTAAGTAGCTCGATACTAACTGAATAAGATCGTTTTCAATTTCCGAATTAGTTCCCCAGTCTATAATTTGGATACCAATAGATTCTGATTTAATCAAAAGTTCAATTTCATTATCGTTTTTTGGCGAAACATTGATTGATATATTATTTCCAAATGAGAAAAAACTACTCTTTTTTTTTGCCTTAATGGTTCCTTGTCGAACATTGTCCGAAATGATTTTGTAACCTAGTTTATCCAACGCTTTTTTACAAGAATTGTATATTGCCTTTTGCGAACCAGAGTATTTTTTACTTACCATAACTACTTGTCATCACGTGTAAATTCAAAATTATGAAATGATCAATATTTAAATTTATATAATTTCAAAATGAATTTAAAACAATAAGCAAATTGATCTAAACCTTCACAAGGGAAAAAGTTCGAAAACCAGCTACATATTTTTCTTAACCCTAAAATATTCTAAAAAAAGGAGAGCATTTGTTGCTCTCCATAAGTTGGTCTAATTCAGCATGTCGACTGCGCAGCGAAATGCCTTTTTCTTTATGCCATCTCCTGAGCCATACCAGATTGATTTGAGCCGCATCGAATCAGACCGTGATTCAAGCCGATAATGATCGACATACTCAGTCACCGCATTGTAGGCTCCCCACAACGTTCCTCTCGATAGCTCGGCGCCGACTCCCGTTTCATACAATTCGATTATTTTCTCATGCACGTCTTTCATGTAGGAAGAACGCATTGTAAAGAGCGGCGGTGGAAACACCTTGTTAACATACTGATTAAACATGACTGCATTGAGTTCCTTATCGCTCATATCGGTAAAATAACGTTTGACAACCTCAAAGAGCTTATTGCTCAGTCCCAATATCTCGTGCGCTTGATTGAGCTTTTCTATCGCCTGCATCGTATGCCGTATGCGTACCTGCTGTTCGGTTCCATTGAGTGCAACTGATAACGTATTCTCACACACGACACGAATAGGCGTGAGCTTGACCGAGACCGTGCTGCTTCCATCGTGGGTATTGGTCAAGAGAAGGTATTCCTCAACAATGTCATTACCCCGCACCCGAATGTAATCGGGGAGCTTGGCAAGTATCCAGATCCGTTCTCCTTTCCCTAACGCCCCCGCAGTGTGGTATATGGCTTGCCCTTCGCCCACCAGCGCATCGAAGGTGCTGAAGGCATCCCTATTCTGTACGGGAATGTACCGCGACCCGACCACACCGAGAATATCCTTGGTATCGGTTCGCATCGTGGCGTAATGGTCATGCACCGGTATATCTAGTCCTTCGATTCTTAGAGGCATTTTCTCCACATGGAACCCCAGTCCGGCTGCTGCAATCGCTTCCGATGCGGTTGCTGGCGTATCAAGCTTCGTCCCCAGATTATGCCAGGGGGTTTCACCCACATACATCATAGAGACCTTTCCATTTACGACATTTAAATTATGACTCATAATATTCTTTCCTTTCTTGTTGATTGATAAAACAATGCCCTGCGGTTTGCAGGGCATTGAGATTTTTTTCATTGGACATTTGCCTCAGCATAAACAGGCTCTTTCTGAGTGGCTGCAACCTTATGCTTCCAGAGCGGGCATATCGAAGCGTACTCGCATTCCTTGCACCAGAAACCTAATCGTGGCGGAAAGACTTTGGATTGGATGCCGTGCAGGACTTCCTGTGCGGTATAAAGAAACCCTACCGCATCGTTTCGATCTCGAGACGTCTCAATCGAAATGATCTTAGGTTTCTTTGCTTTCACAAAATCCACGACACGTATTTGTTTCGGCGGCTTGCGGTTTAGAATCTGATACGCATAGCTGTAGGCGGTAAGCTGGAGGCGCGTATCGATGTCGTTCATGTTCAGGGTAACGGCAGACGTTTTGAACTCAACGATGGTGCCGTCCGCTTCAATCAGGTCGAAGTATCCTTCAAGCGCAATTCCCAATTCGTGCCCGTTATCGGGCGCATAGAGAGGAACCGTGAACGGCACTTCACATCCTTTGATCTGCTTGTGCTTTTCCTGGTAATACCGGGAGAGGAGTTCCCGTCCCATCGTAATCAGTTGATCCTCAGTTTCATCCGGTTTGTACCGAATGTTGGCATCCATGCGTAGGGTGTACCAATCGACATCGAATATCTGATACAGGTTTTCAAGCGTGGTGCTCTTGCCCTGTATCATCCGCTTATGAAACCAATCCAGCGTGGAGTGAAATACGCTGCCGAACGCAAGTGCTGACACCGTAAACGATTTGGGTATGTGGTCGATATACTGGTATTTGTACTTCAGCCCGCATTGCAAATACAGATTGATCTGGCTACTCGAGAGGTGGTCAATCATTGGCCACCTCCCTTCTCTTCTTCAAGTAACCGTTCAATCGTTTTGCTCGCTTCGAACTTTGAAACATCCTTGAGGTCATCAACCCCAAAGAGCTCTTTGAGCTTTGTGTGGGCTTCATCTCCTTCAAGATGATAATTGGTGACCATGAGCCGGAAAAGCATCCGCCGCTGCGGGTCGGTCATGGTATCTCCGTTTGTCTTCCCGTTTCCCTTTTCGTGTTTCCCATTGTGTCCGTTCGTTGGTTCAGATTTAGGACGCGCCATACTTCCCGTCTCGGCAATGATAAGCTTGAATAGCAACGTGCCGTCCGGCGTGTATATCTCAAGTGACTTTGCATGTTCCATACAACATGACTCCTTTCTTTATTTGATTTATAAATGACCTACTCTCATTCTGGATTCGAACCGGCCATTTTATAAGGAAGGAGTTTTTGCGCTTCGCAAACAATTCGCCTTACTTTTTGTGTGCATGCATTATCCATATGATGAACGTATATATGGATTCCACACCGAATGAACACCATCAGATCACCCCCATCGCACTCACGAACTGGAGAGACATCCGAAAGAAGTTCGGCATCAAGGAGAAGAACCGCAGGGGACACATGTATATCGTGGGAAAGACCGGAACCGGGAAATCGAGTCTCCTGGCAAACATGGCAATCTCAGATATTAAACAGGGAAATGGCATTGCAGTCATTGACCCGCATGGTGACTTAGCTGAGACACTCCTTTCTCATATTCCTGAGCACAGAGCTCATGACGTCATCTATTTCAATCCCAGTGACATTGAGTATCCCATCGCGTTTAATCCGCTCACACCCTCAAGTCCCGACATCCACTATCTCGTGGTCTCGGGGCTCATCTCGGTTTTTAGAAAGCTCTATAGCGAGTTCTGGGGCCCGCGGCTTGAGCATATTCTTCGCCATTCGTTCTATACCCTCCTCGAATATCCCGGAGGGACGCTGCTCGATATTCCGAATCTCCTCACCGACGAGGCATTTCGAAAACAGGTGCTCACACACGTAACGCATCTGGGCGTCCGCGAATTCTGGTTCAAGGAGTTTGCGAAGTATTCCGCATGGCTACGTTCGGAAGCCATTGCACCGATCTTGAACAAGATGAGCCAGTTTCTCACGAACCTGCCGCTCCGAAACATCGTGGGACAGGCGCAGACGAGTTTCAAATTCCGGGAGATTATGGATCAGGGGAAGATTCTTATTGTGAACCTCTCGAAGGGAAAAATAGGGGAAGATAACAGCACCCTCCTCGGCTCAATGATTACGACCATGATTTTCCTTGCCGCAATGAGCCGTGCGAATACCTCTGAAGAACGCCGGAGACCCTTCTACTTTTATGTCGATGAGTTCCATAATTTTCTTACACTCTCCTTCGCAAACATCTTGTCCGAAGCACGGAAATATGGGCTCAATTTGGTATTCGCACATCAGTATATCCGACAGCTCCCGGAACAGATTCGAGACGCAGTGTTTGGTAACGTCGGAACAATGATCACGTTCAGAGTTGGAATCGACGATGCCCAATATTTGAAGAAGGAATTCTTTCCACCCTTTGATGAGATCGATTTAATGAATCTCCCGAATTACCACCTCTATATAAAACTCATGATTAATGGCATCACATCATCGCCGTTTAGCGGAACTACAATGTCAATTCCTCATTTGAGCGAATCGATAAGAGCCGCAATTATTCAAGAATCGAGACTGAAATATTCACGATCAAGAGCTCAGGTTGAAAAAGAAATTCATCTGCGAAATAACGTGCAGGCCCCCGAAGCAGACGGTCAAAAGAGACTCTTCTAATTCGAGCTTTCTTCACCATCGAATTGGTATCCATGCACCAAGTTCCTTTGTACCTAAGAGAGGCAAATGAGAAACCCAACAAACAGACACTTCTAACTGGAATTTTAAACTTTCTGAAAAAAAATTTGCAAAAGAGAAAAGTTGTATTTATATTTGCAACCATTCAGTTGCATAAATTAAATACAGGCAAAATGAGACGAGATGTTTTTCAGGCTATCGCAGACCCTACAAGACGGGCGATAATAGCATTAATTGCACTACAGGCAATGACCCCTAACGCCATTGCCGATAACTTTAACTCGACACGGCAGGCGGTGTCAAAACATTTACGAATTTTAACAGAATGCGAGCTCGTAAAGCAAGAATACCAGGGCAGAGAAATTTACTATTCTCTCAAAATTGAAAAAATGAAAGAGATAGATAATTGGCTGGAACAATACCGAAAAATCTGGGAAAACCGGTTTAATCAATTAGACAATGTATTATCAACAATTAAAGGACAAAAAAATGGACAGTAATTTGCTATTTAACTTTACGGTTGACAAATCAGCCAACTCGGTTTTAATAACCAGAGAATTTAATGCTGAACGTTCATTAGTTTGGGACGCATTTACCAAACAGGAAATTCTTGACCAATGGTGGGCGCCAAAACCGTTTGCTTCAAAAACAAAAGCAATGAACTTTGTGGTAGGTGGACGAAGATTTTATGCAATGGTTAGCCCGGAAGGGCAAGAAAATTGGGGATTACAGAAATTCACTTTAATAAATCCCAAGACCAATATAAAATGGTTGTCTTCTTTTACCGACAAAGACGAAAACATTAATGCCGAATTTCCAACTTCAGAATGGGAATTGAATTTTAGTGAACAAAACGGAACTACAAAAGTAAGTATTGTCATAAAGCATAAAACACTTGCTGACATTGAAATGCTTATACAAATGGGCTTCAAAGAAGGCTTTACAATGACATTAAACGAATTGGAAAATTTATTATCAACTATGAAATAAAGGTATTTATGAAAATAAAATTAATGTTAATTTCAAGGAAAGGAAAAATAAAATGAGAAAAATAATCGTCTTATCATTCATTACGTTAGATGGGGTAATGCAAGCACCTGGTGGACCAGAGGAAGATGAATCAGGTATGTTTAAATATGGAGGTTGGTCTGCACCGTATGGTGACGAGGTTTCTGGTAAGGTCATGGAAAAACAGATGCAGCCTGCCGATCTTCTTTTGGGTAGAAAAACATTTGAGATCTTTGCCTCCTACTGGCCAGAACACGCGGACAATTGGCCAGGCATCAATGATGTTACAAAATACGTCTTGTCCAAGACCATGAAAAAGTCAGATTGGAAAAACTCGGTATTCCTCAAAAGCGTGGCAGATATCAAAGAAATCAAAAGCCTGCCTGCCGACAGGCAAGGTTCAAAAAGCTCTGATATTAAAGTTTGGGGCAGCAGTAGGCTTATCCAGTCTCTACTCGAAAATGATTTAGTTGACGAACTATGGCTCAAAATTTTCCCGTTGACTCTTGGTAAAGGAAAAAAGTTATTTGACAATGGCACTATTCCGGCAGCATTCACACTTAGTGAGAGTATAGTGACGCCGAGCGGAGTTATTATTGCCAATTACAAGCGAGCTGGAGAAGTTAAGACAGGCACTATTGGAGGTTGATCAGCTTGTTACAAATTTTCCGGATAAGTGAATGTCTTCAACAGGCGTTTTAGTTTATAATCAAGAGTTCCACAACTTTGTAGACAACTAAGCTAACTCAAGTTGACCACTTCAGACTGTAAACCGTTAAAACGGTTGCGAAACCTTACTTTTTCTTAGTAACTAACGGATTAATCCGTTGGTTAATGAAACTAAGAATAATTTTTTATAATCGTTTCAACGGTTTTTTCCAAACAGTTTTTTAGAAGGTCAACTTGAGTAAATTAATAAACAAATAGATAAAAACTGCCCATAACAAATTATTGCCCAAATTGGGGCAGAATTGCCATATTTGAGCATTGGAATTCTAATCAAAGTTTGTGCTTATTTGAACATTTGTACCTTGAATGTCCCAACTTCGGCAATACTCAATTCTCGACAACAAATATAATTTTATTCGAGAGTGCAAAGCAAACAGGGTTTCTATTTGGTATAAATATTCTTCCAATAATATTAATATTTATCTTACTAAAAATTGAAGAGATTAAAGAGAATTAAAAAGTAAGATATTAAATAATTTATAAAAACGGTATAACGTTTTTCTAAGCTCAAGTCAGTTGACATTTAGCTATTACAACAACTCGTCGAACCGTTGGTTCCCAGATAATTTTAAAAGCCTTACATCATAAATATAAGGCTCTAAGAATTAATTATTTTTTTCAGATGAAACGTTAAACCCCGCGCGCTTACACGCATCGACTAACCACTGAATGAGTTTATCCATTGTGGCGAATTTGTTTTCCGCAGCTTGGTTGTCCTCTGTTTCGTAATATCCGCTTTCGTCATAGACTTTCGCGTAGTCAATAAACCGGGACGCCATCTTGATGAGCTTGCACACGATCCGGTGCACTTCAGATCCCGCAAATCCCGTCTTACACGAGAACCCGTTATACCCAAATACCACGCCTCGCGTATGGGCGTATACTTCATAGTTTGCGAGTTCCAACGTACTCAGATCAAAAATAAAACTCAGCGTTTCACACTTCGGGTGTATGTCGAGTTGAATCCCTTTTTTCATGGTGTCGATGGTAAAGGTCGGCATAGTACCTTGCCCCAAGCAATCCATGACATGCGCCGCATACTTCGTGTCGAAGATTTTGAAGTATCCGTTACACTTTGAGCCAATCATCCGGGGAAAGAAGTGAATGTTGCCCGCTTTCATCTCTTGCACTCTCGGCACATAGCCGTAACCGTACCCCCAGAAAGGTTCAAACTTTCCCTTCACTTTGCCATGCACGAAGTAATACGACCAGCCTGATTCCTCCGATATTTCTCGTAGTATGTCGATGAGCTGGTCTATCGCATCTCGGCTTTTTGCTTTGCCGGAATAATGAATTGTAAATCCCATATCTCGTTTCCTTTCTTTTTTGATGAACTTCTCTTAGCATATGAAACAGGAATCAGTTTATGAAGCATGGAATTATTGCCGCTCAAGGCATAATCGTCATTTGTTCATCTTTGACAAATTCATCCCTCTATTATTATCAATCGCTTTCGTCAAAAATTAAAAGAGAAACAAATATTCATTTACAATTTAGAAGGAGTCTCTGAATGCAAGACACGAAACAAGTAAAGGTACGCAAGGTTTATTACGCATACTACGGTACATTGGTGGGAGGTCCCCATCCCATGATCAGGTTCGGCGGAAAATATCTTGAAGCGTTGGGATTTCAGATTGGCGACATTCTTGAAGTCCAATTGGAATTTCAAAAGATCGTGATCCAAAATAAATCCGCTTCGCACGTAGTGAATTCAAAACCCGATACGTAGTTTGTATCGGGTTTTCTACACAAATGTGAAATCAATTCCGGGCGTCAAAAGGTCTTGTTTTTTTGACCGGAAATATTTAGGTATGGAGTTGTCTTTTGAAATGCTGGAGGAATGAATGAAGCACCAATCGGATACTCAAGAAAAGTCAGTAGGCATCTGGATACGGGTATCAACTGAAGATCAAGCGAGAGGGGAAAGCCCCGAACACCATGAGAAACGCGCCCGCTACTATGCGGAATCAAAAGGCTGGACTGTGCGTGAAGTATACCATCTTGAGGCCCTCAGCGGAAAAACTGTCATGGACTATCCTGAGACAAAGCGAATGCTCCGTGATATTGGGAGCGGACATATTACAGGGCTCATCTTCTCGAAGCTTGCTCGTCTCGCACGGAATACACGGGAACTATTGGAGTTCGCTGAAATATTCAGAGAGCACAATGCCGACCTCATTTCCCTTCAAGAGTCCATCGACACCTCGTCTCCCGCCGGCAGGCTCTTTTACACCATGATCGCCGCTATGGCACAGTGGGAACGTGAAGAAATTGCTTCGCGTGTGGCCGCTTCGGTTCCGATAAGGGCAAAGCTCGGAAAGCCTTTGGGAGGAAAAGCACCATTCGGGTATCAATGGATTGAGAAAAAATTAGTCCCTAATACCAAAGAAGCTCCCGTTGTCCAACTCCTCTTTGACACATTCCAGAAAGAGAAACGGAAAAAGACCGTAGCGCACATATTGAATGAACACGGATATCGAACACGGAATGGATCGAAATTTTCAGATACCACCATTCGGAGACTACTCCAAGATCCTACCTTCAAGGGTCACCACCGATTGAATTATACGAAGAGTCTCGGCGATAACAAAAAGTGGGTCACCAAACCGGAAGACGAATGGTCATATCTGCATGTGGAACCGATTATCCCCAAAGACCTCTGGGACGGATGTAATGCGATACTTCTCGAACAAGAAAAAACATACAAGAAACCAGCAAAGAAACCACAGCATCTTTTTACCGGATTCGTATTTTGCAACTGCGGGCAGAAGATGTATGTCCCCTCAAATTCGCCGAAGTATGTCTGTGCAAAATGCAAGAATAAAATCGGGACTACCGATATGGAAGAAATCTTCCATGAACAAATAAAAGAATTTGTATTCTCTCCCCAGGAAGTATCGAGTTACTTTTTGAAAACTGAAAGTACCATTCGAGAAAAAGAAAAACTCCTCAAGACACTTTCAGATGAACTTACAAAATTGGAAAAAGAAACTGATGGGTACCTCCAACTCTATCTGGATAAAAAGCTGACGACTGATGAATTTGGAACGAGAAATGAACCAGTATCCCTACGGAAACAGCAGATTCAAAGTCAACTTCCAGAACTACAAGGAGAAATAGATTTCCTGAAAATTCAAGAACTTTCAAGCGATCAAATATTAAATGATGCTAAGGATCTTTACGGGAGATGGTCTGCCCTTACTCACGAAGAAAAACGGACAATTACAGAAACGATAACAGAAAAAATCATTATTGGAACGAATGAAATACAGATCAATCTCGCGTACCTCCCCTCATCAAATAAATTGATGGCAAATTGGCAACACAACCTCATGGATTCATCGCAGCGGCAAGCATAAAGTTCGCTGGAAATTCTAAAGACAATTTAGAGCGGCTTACCGTTACCTTAGAATCTTCCAACGGCTGACGCAAAACTTCCAATACATTTTTTTTGAACTCCGGCAGCTCATCTAAAAATAAGACTCCGTGATGAGCATAAGAAACTTCACCGGGACGAGGGAATGAGCCGCCTCCGACAAGCGCCGCATCCGAAACCGTATGATGCGGACTGCGGTAAGGTCGCTCAGTTACCAGAGGCTGGTCTTTCGGAATAATACCAGCCACAGAATGTATTTTAGTAGTCTCTAATGCTTCCTCCAAAGTCATCGGTGGAAGTATTGTAGGAATTCTTTTTGCAAGCATGGTTTTGCCGGAACCCGGAGGTCCAATCATAATTATGTTATGAGCACCGGCAGCGGCAACTTCCAACGCCCGTTTTACATTTTCCTGCCCGCGTACATCAGAAAAGTCAATATGATATTGATTTATTTCGGAGAATAATTTTTCTTTATCGGTAATTGTCTTTTCAACCTTAAATCCGTCTGTTAAAAACTCAACTACTTCCATAAGATTTTCCATTCCGTAAACATCAACATCATCAACGATCGAAGCTTCATTCGCAGAATCTTTCGGAAGTATAATCCGCTTAACATTTTTTCTTTTCGCTTCAACAGAAATAGGAAGAGCACCTTTTACCGGTCTAAGCTTTCCATCTAGTGAAAGCTCGCCTAAGAAGATAGTATCTTCGAGTTTGTCGGAAGGAATAGTTTCAAATGCTGCCAATAAACCTACTGCAATCGGCAGATCAAAAGAGCTGCCTTCTTTTTTAATATCTGCAGGAGCGAGATTAATTGTAATTTTTTTTATTGGAAAATTGTAGCCGCTGTTTTTTATTGCTGTGATTACTCTCTCTTTACTTTCCTTAACAACGTTATCCGGTAAGCCAACAATTGTAAATCCCGGAACTTGTTTCTCCACATTTGTTTCAACTTCAACAATGTAGGCATCAATGCCGATAGTTGCACTAGATAAAATTTTTGAAAGCATACTCCCTCTCTTTCGTATAATAGAATTAAATCTGCAATCGTACCCTTTAATTTAACATGATTATTACATCAGTGTCAATTAGATGACCTCTGTTATTTTGTATATATCATCTTCTTCATCTCGGAGAAATTCGGTGTCGCAACTTTGCAAAAATAAATTCCGGACGGAAGATTTGATGCATCAAAATTAAATGTATAACTGCCCCTGGATAAATAACCTTTATATAATTCCTGAATCTCTTTTCCTTCAATATCATAAACTGCTACTTCAAGCTGTGTATCTTCAATAAGAGTAACTAAAATACTTGTATTCGGATTGAATGGATTCGGATAATTTTGCTGCACAACGAAAGGCTTTATAAACCCTTGTCCAACTTTGACAGCATCAGAATATACCACGCTACCATCTATGTTAACTTGTTTTATCCTGTAATATACAACATCATCGGATTCTTTTGGCTGATCTATGTATGAATAATTTTTTTCAATATTATTGTCCGCTTGTATAGAATATAAATCCTCAAATCCCGAATTGCCGGTAGATTTCTGAAGGATATATTGCCCTGCCTGCAGATAATCTCCACCATTCCATTCCAGTTTATAAGTGCTGCCGGCAGGAGTTATGTTTAACTCTGGCGCTCTTGTAAAAATTGGCGCATCCGATTTTGTAAACACTAAATTTGAATATGACAATGAAACTCCGCTAACGGGGTTGTAAATTTTTGACTGTTCATCAAAATCAAATTGCGAAAGTACAATTGAACTATCAGAAACAAAATTCATATAATTTTGATTTTCAAATGATACATCAATTGAATTTTCTAAATTAATAAATCGTAAAAGATCAATCTGAAATTGTTTTGCTTGATCATTATTTTGAAAATTAAAAATCAAATCTTCCGGATTTATAAATAGCGGCAAATTAGTTTGAGAAAGCAAAGTTCTTCCACAATAAAATGAAATCATATTATCAGTTAGAGAAAATTCAACTGCAATATGATACCAACTGTTTGAACTTATAAAAATAGGATTAGCAACCGCAAGGCTGTTATCAGAAGCTCTTGCAATCAGCATTTGAAATGGGTTTATAGAAAGTGAATAAGAAATGCTTGAATTACTCTTGCTTGATATATTGAAAAAGTTAGATTGTGAACCATTAAGTTTTATCCAGAATTCAGTTAAAAAATTTTTTGCAGAGATATCATTCAAAGAAATTTTTAGAGAAGCATTATTATCAAATAGGAGACACTTGCCTGAACTATGCAAAGGTTTATAAAAACTAAATCTGGTGCTGATAAATCTATCTTCAAAATTATTGCTTAAATTATCAGTACTGATAGTACCTAATATTTTATTTCCGTTCTTAAATTCTCCGTACATTTTTAAATTTGAGCTTCTGCCATATTCGGCTTTGAAAGTCATAACAACTTGGAAAAATGATCCTGCAGACAATGTAGAATCATCTAAATCGATATCCGTCTTATAAATATTACCATTAATACCAGCAAGTGAGACGGTTTTAAAATTAAGCGACTTAATTTTGTTAAATGACCTTAGGCTGATTCCCGAAAGAGAAATTTCATTTCCTGGTTCAATGTAAAGCTCAAGGGTATCTGCAGAAGATGAAATTTTGGAAGTAATTAAAGCAACGTCAAAGGCTGAGTTAACAGGAATATTTTTAGGGTAGAATAATTTATAGGTATTTTCTTTCTTTGCAGCTAAGCAGGAAAATAAAATTCCCCCAATCACCAAAAAGCAAATTGTTTTTAGCATAAAGTTCCCTGAGTAAAAACTTTTACTCGAAACTCCTGACAGTAAAAATTTTTATTTATAGCTTCTTAAAAATTCTATTCTATCTTTTAACTGAATAACCGGAGTAAGCAGTTTATCTTTACCGTAAATTGCATCTTCACGGTGAGAAAATGCAAGCTCATAGTCTTTGCTCATTACTATAGCTTCTTCCGGACAGACTTCCTCGCAGAAGCCGCAGAAAATGCATCTAAGCATATTGATTTCAAATTTGACGGGATATCTTTCCTTTTCTCTTTCTGTTTCGGCAGCTTGAACTTCAATTGCAAGCGCAGGGCAAACTCTTGAACATAATCCGCAAGCAACGCAGCGTTCTTCGCCGTTCTCTTCCATTACAAGCACCGGTCTGCCGCGGTAGGATGCAGGCGGAATGAATTTTTCTTCCGGGTATTTCATCGTAAACTTCGGCTTGAACATATTCTTCATCGTAAGCGACAAGCCTTTCACGATTTCCGGAATGTACATCTTTTCTAATAACGTTAAATCTTTTTCTCTCTTCTTAACAGCCATCTTTGAACTCTACAAATTAATCATATTTTAAAAATCATAATTAGCGCTGCTACCCAAATAATATTGAGCAGCGAAAGTGGAAACATTACTTTCCAGCCAAGATTCATCAACTGATCGTATCTGAAGCGCGGTAAACTCCATCTTACCCAAATAAAGAAAAACAAAAGGGCTGCAACTTTAACAAAGAATGTAATAACAGATATTATCGCAAACCATCCTGCCGACAATCCAAAATTTTCTAAATAAGGAAAGCGCCAACCGCCTAAATAAAGAGTAACGATCATTGCGCTTGCAACAATCATGTTTGCGTACTCGGCAAGAAAGAATCCGGCAAACTTCATGCTGCTGTATTCGGTATGATAACCGCCGACGAGTTCAGGCTCGGCTTCAGGTAAGTCAAATGGTAAACGGTTTGTTTCTGCAAATGCGGAGACTAAAAATGTAATAAATCCAATCGGCTGAAGGATTGCATTCCACATCCAGCCCTGCTGTGCTTCAACAATTGCTTCAGGGCGAAGCGAGCCTGCAAGCAGTAGAACGCCGCCGACTGAAAATCCCATCGATATTTCATAAGAAATCATTTGCGCCGACGATCTGATTCCGCCGAATAAAGAATATTTACTTCCCGAAGACCAGCCGGCAAGTGTAATTGCATAAACGCCAAGAGAAGTCAGGGCAAGTACGTAAAGAATTCCGATATTTATATCTGCAACAACAAGAGGAACAGTATATCCGAATATTGAAATTGAAGGTCCAAATGGAATTACAGCATAAGTTGTAAATGCAACGAACAAAGCTATAATCGGTGCGAGCGTATGGATAGGCTTGTTTGCGGCATCCGGGACAATATCTTCTTTCAATAAAAGCTTTAGGACATCCGCAAATGGTTGGAGAACTCCTTCCCAGCCTACACGGTTTGGTCCGAGACGGTTCTGTGCCCAGGCGCTTACTCTTCGTTCAAAGTAAACGAGGTAAGATACCGTTATCAGCATTACATTTACAATTATAAAAATCTTGACTAAGCTAAATAGTAGAATCATCCAAATATTCATTTATAAATCGAACTCCATTTATGTAGTTATGATTTTTTCTTCCGGCTGAAGTTTTGATTGAGCACCAAGCTCTCCGATTACGTCGTAATCTAAACCTGAAAATGCTTTAGTGTTTTTAGCAATCTCACTAAATACATCTTCAGCCATGTTGAACTTTAACTTAAATCCCATTTCAATAGACAGCGCAGATAAAATTTTCCAGGAAGATTTTGCATCGTACTTATGACCTTGCGCCCATCTGTCGAATTTAGTTCCGAACTTATCTAATCTGCTCATTTCTAAGCCATCAAGTGCACGGTCGTCTTCAACAGTTGCAACTGCCGGTTTTAATCTTTGAACTCTGCCCTGGAAGTTAACAAAAGTTCCGTTCTTTTCAGCATATGTTGCAGCTGGAAAAACTATATCGGCAACGGAAGCAGACTTGTTAATGTTTGTAGCATTAACAATCAACAGATCAAGCTTTGCTAATTCTTCTTCAAGTTCAGGAAAAGCAGCTGCAATATCATCATCAATTAAATAAACAGCTTTGATCTTTTTCTCTTTTATTCCATTGATGATTCCATCAATATTTAGTCCGCCTTGAGATGGCTTAACACCAACAGCTTCGGCACCGAGACTGTTTGGAGTCATATCTTCTCTCCGTAGAATATTGTCGGCAAATGAAGGAATATAATGACGTATGAAATCAATATTTTTTACGCCAAGGCTATGTGCAAATTTCACAAGCAAATAATTATCTTCAAGCGTCGCAAATGCTGAGCCAATAAATGCTATTTCATTCTTCGCAAATTTCTTTAGCTTGGATGCGGCTTGTGTTAACGCTTCGTTCCATTCTACTTTAACAAGCTTTCCTTCTTTTCTTATATGAGGACCATCCACTCTGTCTTCAGCATTTACGAATTTGAAAGTATTGATTCTTCCATGATCGCACATCCAAAAGGTATTAACTTCTTCGTTTTGTCTCGGAGTAATTCTTAAAATTTCGTTGTTCCTTACCCAAAGCTCAATGTTGCATCCGCGAGAACAGCCTGTACAAATAGTTTTGTTAGCAGACATGTCCCACACTCTGGCTCTGAACCTGAAGTCTCTATTTGTTAAAGCACCAACAGGGCAAATGTCGGTAACGTTCAATGAATAAGGATTATCAAGCTCTTCACCAGGGAAAGTTGTAATTGTAACTCTATCGCCTCGTTTTACAAAAGTAAGCTCGTTATCTTTTGCAATCTCATCGCAGAAGCGGATACAGCGAGAACATGAAATACAGCGGTCACCGTCAAACATAACATAAGGACCGAGAGGAACGCGTTTGTCTTTATGATTCTTTTCTTCGACAAATCTGCTTTCACCTGCACTATGAGAATAAGCGTAATCCTGAAGTTTGCATTCGCCTGCTTCGTCGCATATCGGGCAGTCAAGAGGATGGTTTATCAATAGGAATTCCATTACTGCATTCCTTGCACCTAAAGCTTTTTCGGATGCGGTATAGACAACCATTCCTTCCGCTGCTGTAGTTGAGCATGCAATTGCCAGTTTAGGCATCTTTTCTATTTCGACTAAACAAACGCGGCAGTTACCTGCAACTGACAAGCTTTCATGCCAGCAGAAGTGCGGAATAGTTATTCCATGATCCTTAGCTGCTTGAATTATTGTTTGACCTGGCTTAAACTCTATCTCTTTTCCATCTAAAACGAATTTTGGCATTTATATTCCTTAATTAACCCAAATAATTTATTCTTACAAGAGTTCTTAATCTTAATCGTACTCTTAATCTTGCTCTTACTCGCTCTTAATCCGATTAAGATCATGATTACGATTAAGAGCAAGAAAATTTAGAACTATCTTATTATACTTTCGACTGTATGATACTCAAAATCAAAAGCGTCTGCTACGCCTTTGTAAGTAATCTTTCCGTCAATCATATTCAACCCGAGTTTTATTTCCGGATTGGTTTTGATCGCCTTCTCATATCCTTTGTTTGCAATCTCAACTGCATAAGGAAGAGTTGCATTCGTAAGCGCAAGAGTAGAAGTATGAGGTACTGCGCCAGGCATATTTGCAACACAGTAATGAAGAACTCCTTCGACAACAAATGTCGGATGCTCATGTGTAGTCGGCTTACATGTTTCAATACAACCGCCTTGATCAACAGAAACATCTACAATAACGGAGCCTTCCTTCATCAGTTTAAGCATATCTTTTGTAACAAGCTTTGGCGCCTTTGTTCCGGGAATTAAAACTGCACCAATTACCAAATCTGCTTTTGATAATCCGGCTCTAATATAATAATCATTAGACATCATTGTTGTAACGTTCGCCGGCATTACATCATCAAGGTATCTTAATCTGTAAAGATTGTTGTCAAAAATTGTAACCTTTGCACCTAACCCGGCGGCAATCTTTGCGGCGTTTGTTCCTACAATTCCACCGCCAAGCACCATTACTTCAGCAGGACCGGTTCCTGGAACACCGCCAAGCAGAATTCCTCTTCCGCCCATTGCCTTCTCTAAATACTTTGCACCTTCCTGAGGAGCCATTCTTCCGGCAACTTCACTCATTGGTATAAGAAGCGGTAAAGAGCGATCTTCCTTCTGAACTGTTTCGTAAGCAATGCAGATTCCTTTTGCTTTCATCATCGCTTCGGTCAATTCCTTACTGGCAGCAAAGTGGAAATATGTAAACAAAATTTGTCCTGCACGGATTAAATTATATTCCGGTTCAATCGGTTCTTTCACCTTCATAATCATTTCGGCGGAAGAAAATATTTCCTTAGGAGTTTTAGCAATTTCTGCACCGACTGCCTTATAATTTTCGTCAGAGAATCCGCTGCCGGCACCGGCATTGGTTTCAACAACTACTTTATGTCCGTTCTTAATCAAAGTAGCTGCGCCAACAGGCAATAACGCTACTCTATTTTCATTGGCTTTAATTTCTTTTGGAACACCAATCAACATTTTGTACCTCGATTTTTCTCAGCTATTCCAGTTTAACAGGAATTATGCTGCTGATTTTAATAATGAATTTTTTGATTTAATTATTAATTTGATAAACGAATTCTCATCCAGCAGCTCATTTGCAGCTTCAAGAATATCCTTTATCGTAACCGCTTCGATATTTTTTATAATCTCATCGGTTGTTTTAATCTTATTGAAATATAATTCAGACTGCGCCATGCGAATCATTCTATTTGATGTACCTTCAAGACTTAGAAGCATGTTTCCTTTGATTGATTCCTTCGCTTTGTTCAATTCCCTTTCGGAAATTTTGGTTTCTCGCAGCTTCTTAAATTCTTTTAAGACGATTGCCATCGCTTTATCCATCATCTTTTCATTTGTAGAAAAGTAAACGCCAAATGTTGATATATCATAGAATGAATTTAAGAATGAATTTATCTGATATGCGATGCCGTTTCTTTCCCTTACTGCCTGGAACAAACGTGAGCTGCTTCCTTCTCCAAGAACCTGCGAAAGAACATTTGCAATTGTCCGCTTCTCGTTATTATAACCGTAAGTCGCTCTTCCGATTATTGCATGCACTTGCTGAATTTCTTTATCTATAGTTTCTATTCTCGGGTGTACTTCAGAAGGAAGATAATTTTTTCTCCTAATATTTGAAGCGCCTAAATCTTTCTTTAAATATTTATCCGCAAGCTTCAGAAGCTTTTCGTGGTCAACATTTCCGGAAGCAGCAATAAGGAATCGGTTGAAGCCGTACTTCTCTTTTACAAAGTTGAATAAGTCAAGCTGCGAGAATTTTTTCAGATTCTTTTCTGTTCCGATTATCGGAAGGCTTAAGCTACTGCCTGAAAAAATTATTTCTTCAAACTTATCGAAGATTAGTTCTTCAGGGTTATCATCAATATCATGAAGCTCATCGATTACGACGCTTGATTCTTTTCTAATTTCATTTGGTTTGAAGGCAGGCTCTTGAACCATATCTGCGAGGACGTCAAAAGTTCTTTCGAGATGCTCGCTTAAACCGCGACCATAATAGCATGTATTTTCTTTGGAAGTAAATGCATTTAGGTATCCGCCGGAAGACTCAATATCGATAGCAATTTTTTTAGCAGAACGCCGCCGGGTGCCTTTAAAAAGCATATGTTCGATAAAGTGAGTGATGCCGTTGTTCTGGGGATTTTCGTCGCGTGAGCCAACATTGAACCAGAATCCCAAAGAAAAGGACTTCACATAAGGGATATTCTCCGATATTATTTTAATTCCACCCGGAAGGATTGTTTTTTTGTAATGATTCAATGTTTTTAGCAAAATATATCATAAAAATTGAGTCCAAATATAAGCGAAACTTGCGTATGTAGTCAAGAAAGCAGAGCATAGAATTCAGAGCAAATTACAAGGATATAGCCAAACTACTAATTCAATTGACGAGAAAGTTAGTTAGAAAAAATTGACTTGCTTAGCAGCCGTATTAGACCAAACCAGGTTTTTAGCGCCATCGGGATTTCAAATAACTGCCAGGTAAATAATAGCTTGCTTGTAATTTAGAAAAAGATTTTTCTGAATAGTATTTAAGTCCAGACGGATATCAACCGTAGTATTGGGTACGACAACTTGATCATCAACTGACAGATGAGAGAACACAAAAGGTTTATCCTTTTTCAGTCTGGGTTCATAAAAATATAATACCGCATGAATATGAACATTTGATGACAGCAGTTCAAGCGGAATATTTTCGGAGAGTCTTATTGAGAACGAGACGGCATCATTCAGCAAAGAAAATTTTTCTAAGCTAATATCAAAACCGGCAGGAGTTATTATATTTTTTAGAGTAAGGTAATTTTCACCGGTAAGCTTAAGGTTTTGCTTAATAAGCTTTTGGAAAGAATTAGTACCAGAAATTTTAGCATTATTCCAAACGCTTGAAAGAGCAGGGATAGAATTGATAAATTTTGCAAAGCCGACGGTTAAAGCAAATTTATTCCTTGCGGCTTTTGCCTGTTTTGAATTACTAACCTTAACTTTATCCGGCAAAGCATAAACTACTTCTTTGCCGTTACGAATTCTGGTAACAGTATTGCCGAGCTTGCCGCTGGTTAAACCGAGTACATTATTTTTTCTGATTGCCATCGCATTACCCTTTTTATTTCACAGTGTAATATAATGGTATTAATAGACTTGTTAAAGCGCAGTTGAAGCGTACCTGGAGCGAAGGTGGAAAGGAATTCGTAAGGTTTGAGGGAGAATTTCTATCCAAATTGAAGACAAAATGGGAATGAAGATGTAGATCAGAATTCTGAGGTCAAAGGTCAAGTTGTGCTCAAAATGTGGAAAAATAATTTAGCGGTATTCGATAACATACGAAGTGACTGCTATGTATGAAGCTCGTATCGTTAGGCATCGTACGAAGAAAATATTAAGAATGCACTTTGGCTTTAGCCTCATAAAAAATGCGGCTAAAGCCACAATGCTTATTTCTTTTTTATCCGTCAGTTAAAACTGACGGCAATTTGTGGGCTTTATTTAAGCAGTAAAAGTTTTTTTGTTGCAGTAAAGCTTCCCGCTTTTAGCTGGTAGAAATAAATTCCGCTTGCAAGATTACTTGCATTGAAGTTAACTGAGTAACTTCCTTGAGTTTTATATTCATCAACCAAGGTCTTAACTACATTTCCAAGTATATCGTAAACTTTTAGTGTTACATAATTGTTATTTGGAATTTGGTAATTGATGATTGTTGTTGGGTTTCCACCAGAGGCGGATCAGCCTTCGGCTGAGAAGGGATTAGGGAAGTTATCATAAAGTTTATAAGTATGAATATTATCATTCTGAATTTCTTTATTTATTGGGTGTTCGCTAATTTTAGCTGCTGGCAGATTACCCGGCACTCTTAATGCTGCAATTGTTCCGGAATCTATATATGTACTATAATTTTTTATCAGTTCGTCAAGGGCAGAAGCTGATATGGAATTATAATCATGGCTGTACCCGCTTAACGAAGCTAATATTAACAAACCTTGTTGTTGGGCATCGGAGTTTGGATATGAAGAAACAAGTTCATTAGCAATAGTCTCTGCTGCCAAAAGATTTCCCGCGCCCTCATAAGCCGATGCAAGCAGTTCCTTTGCTCTAATCGCTATACTGTCTTTTCCGGATGCATAATTTGTCAAATCATTAACGATGCTAGAATCCTTTGATAATTGAAATATGTTGTAAAGTATTGTAAGTGCTTTTTGATAAAATGCCGAAGCATTGTTGTCCTTAAGAAGCGTGCGGCAAATTAGAGCTGCGGAATAAAAATCGCCTGAAAATCTTGCCTGTAGTGCTTGCTGTAATAATGACAACGAACTGCCTACAACTAACTGAGAAGCACTTTCGCTCTTTGAAGACGTTGGTGCAGCAGTAGCAGCATAAGTATTAAGCGGACAATCGCTAGATGATGTTTCCGGGTAACTATCAACTAAATAGGAAGTTCCATCTAAATAGAATTTTGATGTATCCGGCGGATATTGACCCCACCAATTATATTGAGCATAAATTGTGCTTCCGGATTCGGAAATTACATCATATTGACTATTACCATATATTGAATTGCAAACCCCGTAATATTGATTCTTGGGTGCAAGTCCGTTACCAAAATTAGGGTCGCTGTTATCAGTAGCAGTAATTCCGTATGTATTAGATGTAATAGTGTTGGCGCCTTCTTGTCCTAAACCCCCGGTAGTTGGAGATGAACTATATCTGCACCAAATACCATAACCATAGCCGCTGACATAATTTCCTCTAATAAGTCCGGTTGAGTATTGAAAATAAATCCCGACATAATTATTAGCAGAATTACCCGTAATAGTATTCGAGTTTATATTAGGGCTGGCTCCGCTGTTTTGAAATACCGTTATTCCGTGAAAATAATTATTACTGATTGAATTCCCAGTTATAGTTGGGGTTGATGCGCCTTGAATAATAACTCCATTGCCGTTACCGAGATTTTGAATAGTACACTCTCCTAATATTCCGCTGCTGCCGCTGGCAAATCTTACACCGTTGCCTGAACTGCTTTGACCGTTTATTTGCACAGAAGTGATAGTTGGTGAAGAACCATATATCTGGATAGCATCTCCGGCGCTATTACTGAAATTATTAATTGTACAGCCTGATATAGAAATGCTGCTAGTGTTATTTATTATTATAGGAGAAGAAGCATAAGAAATAGTACCGCCTTGAAGTGAAGAGTTGGTTGAATTGTTAAAGGTTATACCATTCCAGCTTTGAGCGGAAGAAGTAAAAGTGGCACCGCTAGAATTAAGAACACCGTTAACAGTTAGACCGGTGCCAGCAGGAAAGTTTAGCGTAACTCCGGAATTTAGTGTAAGTGTTGCACCGGATTGCACAGTTAAATTTCCGGCAATGTTGTAAGTACCGGCGGGAATTGTAAGATCTGTGGATATTGTAGTTGTACTGTACTGAGCTGTAACTGTTGTTGCACCGCTATTAGTAAAAACAACCGGTGTTGAAGCAGCATTCGCATTTTGAAATGTCGCATATCCTGAGGGCGATGAAACCCAGCCTTGAAAGAATGAGGTGTACCCGTTTATAGTTTGTGTCACTGGAGCTTGAACAGAATAATAGACCCCAGAATTTACAGTTTGATTTAAGAAAATCCCCATGTTACTTGTACTTGTAGTTGGCGTAAATGGAGTTGAATGAGTTTTAAACGGTGCATTAATTCCCTGGTTTCTCATACCATATGTCGTGTCGTTATAATCAATCAGCCAGGGATCTTTAAAATCAATCGTTCCGTTTGCAGATGAACCATCCGAAGTAATATTTATTGTAACGTTGGAGTAAGCTTGTCCGAAATCTGCCTCATACGTAACTATACCGGATGGCACTGTAAAAGTATGTGGATTGATTACATCAGACTGACCGTTCCAATGTAGATATCTTTCTGTTGTACCGGATTTAAAGCTCTGGTAACTATTTAATGTTACGCTGCTGCCTGCTAATTGTGAAAAACTAAACGGTACGTTTTTATTGTCGAAGCTGTTTCCGTTCCATTCGCCTACCTGACCGAAAGGGCTTTGATTTACATCCAATTGTGTAACATTTATATTATCTTCATAAGTTACGTGAAGTACTACATTATATGGATAAGAAACATATGCAGAAGTATCCGACTCATCTTGATTTTTAATTGCAAGATAAACAGAATTATAACCGTTGTTATTAGCAATACCCTGCAGCTCATTTACAAGCTGTGTAATCGAAAAAGGGCTTGCATTTGCTGGAGAAGTTAAAAAGAGTGTGCTTGAGCCGATTTCATTATAGTCACTAATATAATCTCCTTCTAAAACAAAATCTCTGAATTCAATGTTTGAAGTTGAACCTGTAGGCTGAAAATCTATATAAAGTTGCACGCTTTGAATTTGCGCGCCTAAAGGAATAAAGTTTTTTATATTTTGCCATAATATCCAACTTCTAAATGTTACATCTGTTCCGTAACTGTTTTTGCCAAAATGTCCCGCTCTAATTTCGTTGCCGCCAGATTCATAAAAATTACCGCCATTTGAACCAACATAAGTATCGAAACCCGGAATATTTACAATATGAGGTGTTTGAGCATTTATTCTGCACATAAGTGTAGAGAGAAGAAAGAACAAAAATAATAATAACTTTTTCATAGTAAATCTCCATAAATTTTTGTTAATGAATTTTGTAATTATCTTTGCACCGGAAATAAAAAAGCCGTAGTTCACACCGCAGAGTGGGGTGAGCTTTATGTGGGTTACTAGCCGTACCGGCTTTTATTTCCATTTAGCAGCTAAGTGCTGCATAGAGCGGAGTGGTGCAAGCACTCCGCTTGTTTATATTTATTTGGTATTTCCTCCTGCCATAAATTTAATTTCTCCTTCCCACTATAATAACTGCTTGTTCATTGCTAAGATAACCGACTGCGATTACTAAATTATCTTTTATTGCGATTGATAAATATGCACCGTTTATATATAGGTTCTTAAATACTGTCCATCGTATACCGTTATAATGTGCAAAGAATCCGTAATCCCCACATACGTATATATCATTTAAAGCGCTGCCTCGTATATTTCGGCTGTAAAAAGCAGATACCTGTTTTTCTTCTTCCCAGTATCCCAACTTGTTTTCAAACACTCCGTCTCCAGCGGTATAAATAGGGAATCCGGTCTCAGTCCATATTGAATGAATCTCTCTTCCTACATCCCATCTTACGGAATCAACCTTGTTACCTCCAGTAACTGTTAGTATTTTATGTTCACTAACCTGAAGAAAATCTGATACAGCACAATAAACTTTTATATTTCCGTTTATATTTATTCCCCAGATGTCGTTTATATCTGCTGTTGTTCCGCTTTCAATTTTTTGCCAGGCGCCGTTGGAGTATAATCCGATATTTCCATTTTTACCAACAGTATAAACTGTATTATTAAATGAAAACATTTTTGATATTTGCACCGGTGTGCATATAATTCTAAATTCTTTTGAGTTGCTAGAAACTGCTACCTCAGTATAAGAAGAAGTCCAAATTTCTGTATCACTTATAGCTATCACTGCTTGAGTAGGGTAAGAGCCTGTGGACGACTGGTTACAAAAAGTATAGAATTGTGTTCTTAAAAGTTTCCAATTCTCTCCATTCCATTTTACCAAATTATAAGCATTAGGATCAGGCTGCCCAGTAGAATCAGTTAAGTAAATGGAGCCAACAGCGTATGCGAGAGTATCATTTACGATTGCAACATCATATAAATTACAACTGCCGGCATTACCGCCAAAGGTAAACGTCTGCCAGGTAAAGTTGTTGCTGGTTGTATCCATCGTTGTAAACGTGACTTTGTTTGTGGTTTGTTGTATGTTGTTTGTTGTAAAGAAGCCTTGTAAAAGATAGCTGCGGTTTGGAAGGAGTGAGTCTATATAAATAAAAGAATCACTGCTACTTACGTTTGAGTTAAATAAAATAGTATTGCCCGACCTTATCATTAGATTAACAGGGAGGGTGACATCGCTTGCTGTTAACTTAAGCCAGGCTTCTGTACTGGCTGCTTGCTCTAAGGATAAGGAGATACTGCCATTATTACTTGGTGCAGTTGGGCTTTTGCAGCTAAAGGCAAAAAAGGCTAACAATAAAACAAAAGACAAAATAAACTTCATCAAATACTCCCATAATCAATTTAAAAATTATTACTGCTTTACTTTGTAAAACTTAAAGGTAAGATATGAAATTTATTTTTTATGCGTGTAGAGAAGGGATATATATTCTAATTGTAAAAGACTGGATAAAAAATTATTTGTATGAGAAAATCCGTAAAAACTGTAATCCATAATAACCCCCAAACGGTTAAAATAAGTTCTTAATTCCTATTGCGTTTTAAAATATTATAGGAATAATCAAATGCTATTAAAAAGAAATATATTTCAAATACCATTCCGTATAAAAATATAATAATAAAAGCTGGTTGCATAAGTAAAACGAAAATAATTACCGGTAAAAAGTACTTTTGAAGACACCCAATGCTTTGGAAACGTTGAGTGTCTTTGCTATACAAGTTTCTAAGTAACCTTCAAGGTCACAAAATCGGAACTACAGTTTAAAAATTATTTTATGCTTCCTTTTGCGACCTCGAGGTTACCGAGTTACTTCAGAAGCAAGAGCTTCTTAGTTGCAACATAGTTACCCGCTTTTAGCTGGTAGAAATAAATCCCGCTTGCAAGATTACCTGCATTGAAATTAACAGAATAACCGCCCGTATTTTTATATCCGTCAACAAGTGTCTTTACTAAGTTGCCAAGTACGTCATAAACTTTTAGTGTTACATAATTGTTATTTGGAATTTGGTAATTGATGATTGTAGTGGGGTTAAGCGGATTAGGATAATTCTGATAGAGCTTGAAATCATTTATATTGCCCCTAAAATAGTGAGAGAGCTTATTAGTAGAGATAAAGGGATTGATTCAATTTTCCGTTCACCTTGTTTGAGAATAAGAAAAAGAAGCAATGCAACTGATAAATAAAGTAAAAAGAAAAGTAAATTTTGATTTAACAGGCATCAAAAAAATTAAAATGCAATTATAAATCCGGCATGCCTAACTTAACTAAATATTCCCTGCATTCGGTTAATATACTTTCTGCGTTCTTTAGGTTTTTGCCGGCTTCTTCTTTAGTAATGTAAACATCAAAATCATAATCACCGGTTTGTCTTTCTTCGAAAAGCTGCTGAATAATTTTTGTAACATTAGAATGAAAAGTCCCGGTTTTAACAAACTCTTTATTAAAATTTCCTATTACCTGGCTGTGAGAGGAATAGTGCAGCCCTTTAGACAGCAGAACTGCAGAGACAGCATGAAATGCCGCATAATAAGCTCGTGAAACGGAGTCATCAAAGCGGTTATTGGCAAAATCAATTTGTGCTGTCTTTAATTTTTCAAATGCTTTTTTAAGAATAGCTCGAATAGTAGGGAAATCAATTTGGGAGTTCACAATTCAATGCCTTCTTTAATGATATTAAGCCCGATCGGGAATTTCCTTTTATTTGCCCACTCTTTTTCATCACATAAAATAAAGCTAACCAGCGTATCGTATTTATTCAGCATATCGACGCAAATTTCCAGTAGGCTTTCTTTTGTATTTTCATCTCTTTTATCCGCAATTATTAAGAAGTCATAGTCGGAATGAGACTTGTAATCGCCTCTTGCTCTTGAGCCGAATAAAATTATTTTTTTGATATTACCATTAAGAATGGACTTAACTCTACCGGAAAATTCACTTACTATTATGTCGTTCTGGTTATACATATGCAGTAACTAAATTAAATCTAATTCTTAAAAATAAAAGTCAAAATTAAATTAATCATTTTAAATTACAATTGCATAAGTCCTTTCCCCGTCACTGAGTATTTTAGAGTCATTGAGAAATTGTACCGAAGCGACCGGAGAAACTCGATGACCTTGCCTTGTATGCAAGGTGGCTGAGCATTCACGAACTGAGTGAGTGATGTATCGAAGCCACCCGGAACATACTTCAGCAATATTAATTTCTTCGTTTCCACAAAACTCCCTGCTTGCATTCTATAAAAATTTATTCCGCTTGAAAGTTTGCCTGCATTAAAGTGAACTGCAATTGATATAAGAATATTTCTCCCTTTTATTCCAGTCTGCTTTAGCTGACTGATTGCCTTTTATTGCAGTTGGCTTCAGCCAACTGATACAGAACTATAAAATACAAAAAGGCTTTAGCTGCATTGTGCCCTCTAAATATTAAATCTACTTTAACAGCAAAAGCTTCTTTATGCTTGAAAAACTTCCCGCTTTTAGCTGATAGAAATAAATTCCGCTTGATAATTGTTTGTGGTTTGTAGTCGGATGAAAACTGAACCGAATATTCTCCGGCAGTTTGATATTCATTCACCAGTGTCGCAACTTCTCTTCCGAGAATATCATAAACCTTTAGCTGAACTGATCCGGACTTTGGAATTTGGTATTTGATTGTCGTAGTCGGATTGAGGGTTGAAATAGTTATGAGAGAGAATATAGTAAACCAGCTGAGAAGAGGATATCACAATAATACTATAACAAGACCGGTATTAAATGCCAACTCCGGAAGTCATCTCAAAAGTTCTTTTAAGACAGCTTCTAAAAATTTTTCTAATTGACTGATGTTAAGCAAAAGCATTTAATTGTCATGCTGTCCCAAAAGCTTTTGGAACAGCATGAAATTTTTATTTTCTTGTCTAACTTAAGTTAGAAATTATTTCATATGATCTACAATTCCAGGGATTGCACTTTTCGGCAGCATTATTCCAAGCATTTTAAGCTTTACATAATCCTCGCTATAGAAAAAATAACCCGGATGCGAACAATTACGAGACCCGGAAGCTGAATCTTTAATAAGATACCAATCTTTTCCGTCCTTGGTTGTATAGCCTACAATGTGAATCCCATGATCATCTGTTGTGGTATGATTATAGAATCTGAAAATTCTTGCGCTTCCGTTTATATACTGACTCGGAATGTCGAATGACGGGACAACAGCTATACCAGCAAATCCGTTATAACCTGGTTCGGAAACATCGCCCCATAAGTCTATTGTGTAACCGGAACGAACTGCTTTTTTAATTGCATTCATAAAAACATCCAGCGGAACATTGAAATAAGCTTTGCTGTGCCACCAATTGTCGGATACATTGTATTCAGTCCATTGATAATACGGGCGGTCTGAAAAGGAAACTAATGCAACATAATCATCAAGATTCAGTTTAACTACGTTCTTAAAATATTCCACCGGCGTCATTTCTTTTCCGTCCACTTTAATTTCTGTTGGGGGTGTTCCCATATAATGATCTAAAATGGATTTTACGGTGTTTACAACTTCGTTTTCGTTCCACGCATTTTCAGCTTTTACCGATTTCAAGTAAGAATCAAGTTCAGCAAATAATTTGCTATGATCATAGAACGGCTGACCTTTTGGCAAACCGGTATAATCTGATTCCGGAACTATACCATGATTTTCCCACTCGCGTAAAACTGCATTAGCTTCGGAGCCTTCGCCAAAAACCTGATGCCCGCGGGACTCAACATATCCTTTTGCCTTTGCAACATATTCCCAGTAAACAGTGAACATTTCGGAGAATTTCATTTTTCTATGTGTCAACCGGTAAACTTCAGATTCTAAAAATGAAGTAGTGGAAAAATCCCAGCAAGTACCGGTGTTGCCCTGAGAGATAGGCGGATTATGCCAGTACTGAGTAAAATCTTTTACAGACTTAGGCGCATCGAATTGGCTGAAGTCTAAAGAAAGCTCTTTCCTTTTAACAGTATCATTCCTTGAATAGTATTTTTGAAGTGAAGTCATGATAGAATCATAGAAACCCTTTTGGGGTTGTACAAATATAGCAGTATCAATTTGACTGCTTTGGGAGAAGCTTAAGCCGGTAGCCATAAGCATAAATACAAACGAGAGTAAAACAATTTTTTTCATTGTTAATCCATATGATTTATTTATTGTTAATTTTAAAGACGCGCTAAGCGGTAAGTATTAAAACACCGGATGAGGAACGTCCATTGATTAGTTTCCAAAATCTAAATTATGTACAATATTTTACAAATTGCCGGAAGCTAAACTTCCGGCTTAAAAAGAACAAAGTAAAATTATCAAAAAAATTTTAACTCGCGCAAGGCTCTTCAAACAAACAAGATTATTTTAATAATAATAATTTCTTTGCTGCAACAAAATCATCAGCTTTTAATTGATAGAAATAAATTCCGCTTGATAATTGTTTGTGGTTTGATGTTTGTAGTTTGTAGTCGGATGAAAACCGAACTGAATGCACGCCGGCAGTTTGATATTCATTTACAAGGGTTGCAACTTCTCTTCCAAGTATATCATAAACTTTTAGCTGAACTAATCCTGGTTTTGAAATTTGGTATTTGATTGTTGTCGATGGATTAAAGGGATTTGGATAGTTTTGATAAAGAATATATTCAGAAGGAATATTGCTCGTCTGATTATCAACATTAACTACAAGATGTTTTATTGATTGAATTGATGTAGGAATAATTTCATAAATATCATATTTAGTAGCAGCGTAAATGATATCTGAAGCCGGCTTTTTATAAATCCCAACAATTGAAGAATCCAGAGTTTTATAAACATTCCTATATGTCAAAGCGCATAGAACATAGGGCAAAGTGCCGCTGCGTGCTTTGTTTAATTTATACTTATTTTTTCAGGCAGATCAATCTTGCGATTTTATAATTTTCTTTAAAGATTTACTCAGTTTTTTATAGACAAGTGAAATTATAATCATCACCGTACCGAGCGCGACGAATGAAATAATTCTGTATGTAGGATCGGAACTCGTAAAGCCGATTATAAAAACATAAACAACAGTAAGCAGAAGCGTAAGCAGCGCCATCCATCTGTATTTTTTATTCTTTAAAATTATACTGAGAACATAGTAAAGGACAGCAACTGCAATCCATGATAAACTTATTAATCTATCCGGCATAGCGAAGTACAAAGCATACGGTATAATGAACAACGCCGAAAGCAAGTAAGCATTTCGCATCTGCTCGGTCTTCAGTTCAAGACGGTCTTTCTTCCAGTTTAAAATCCTTGCGCTTAGAAGTGCAACTATTCCGAAGCTGATGCTTATCAAGTCTACCTTACCCCCAACAGCAAGATAAGCAAAGAAGATAATCAAATAAATTATGAAGTTGGCAACAACAATAAATTTGGAGCGGAACCAGACTGCTGTAGAAACAACAAGAAGACTTTGCCAGCAGAGAAGAATAAAAAGCTCCGGTGATTTAAACGCCGCAATTATAGAAGCGCTTAATGCAAGGTAGCCGATCATCGCATAAATAAAAGTTGAATACTTACTCCTTTCGTGAATCCAAAAAGAAATTCCAATAGCAAGGAATATAACCGAAGCAATAAGATGATATCCCGCTAAAGATTCCGGCTTCATGGAAAATGTAATTAAGCAGAATAATCCGTAGCTTAGCAGTGCATTCAAAGAAGAGATTAAAACAGCATGGAACTTTTCTTCCAAATTTTTTCTGTACAAATTTCCGTATGAGAAAATCAAAGCATAAAAAAGAACGAAGAGCAAGTTAATTTGCGGAGTTATAATTGTCTGAATATCATTTCCAATCAGCGGATTATTTACGAACCAGATAAGGTGTGAAAAATAAGTTAGTATAATTCCCCACACCAGAAGATTGTTCCATCCGAATTTAATTTTTAGATAAACCGCCGCGGCAGATAAAACAGCAAGACTGATAAAAATAAAATAAGAAGAATCGCTAATAACCGCAGTCGAATATCCCAAAGCCAAGCTTAATGCGGTAAGGTAAGCGGAATCTTGAAATACAGCTACTATAAGATCAGCCGCTGCAACAATGCTTAGGAGAATAACCTCGGTAGTAATGCCGGTGATTAAATTTTGATGACCGAAGAAGTAAAGCCGCATCGTAGTAAAATACAAAAGCGCTAATCCGATGCCGAGTAAGTAGCCGGATAAATAGCTAAAGTTCTTTCTCGTCCGGTTTGATGAAATAATAAAAGAGCCGGAAATGAAATAACCGATAATTCCGGGAAGAGCTGCGGGAAAATTTTTATAAGGAAAAGTCAAGAAGAATGCAATGCCAACGCCGAGAGCAATTATTCCGACTTTTGCAAACCAGAATTGTCCAAGCTGATATTCCAGCTTTTCTTCTTTGTCGGAAAAATCATCCGATTCTTCATCTAAATTTTTAGCGCTTTCAGTTAAGACAATTTCTTTTTGAACAGCATCCGGCTGAGCTGGATTGAAACTTAATGCTGCTTCTATTTTAGAAACACGCTCTTCAAGATTTTTCAATAAAGAAAATATCTCTTTATTCTCTGCGCCGCCGGAAGAAGAATCACTGCTAAAGAAATATTTAGGCATATACACCTCACTAATATTTTATTTTATCCGCCTTACTTAAAACCTACGCTTGGAGTATTGGAATAGTGGAGTAACAGAAAAAGCCATTACTCCACAACTCCATTATTCCAGAGGGTCACACATGATGAGTTATTTCATTTACGCTCTAACCTTCGGATATAGAGATAAAGAAGCAGCGCAAGGAAGCTGATTATCAATACGGAAATACCAAGACCGATGCGGCGGAAGTAATATTCATGAATTGCAGCTTCAGCTTCAGTCTTTACTTCGGTGGTTACCTTTAAACCTTTGTTAACAGTTTCGTTGAACTTTGCTTCGTTGAAAGAATGAACCATCGTTCTTGATTCCAATCTTGCCTGGTGTGCATCTCTTAATTTGAAAAGCGCATCACCGACTTCCATTCCTTTCTGCTCGGCTTCATGAACTAAAGCAGAATCATTTTTTTCAGAAGAATCAAGACTATCAATCATCTGCTTCATTTCTTTGGCAACCATATATCCTTTTGAAGGATCGTTCGGCTTATGGCATTTTGAACAAACAGCATCTTGTGAAACGCCTAATAGTTTATTTGTCGCAGTTATTATTAAATGATTACTGTGGCATGTAGTGCATTCCGGCAGTTTCCTTTCATCAAAAGCCTTTTTATGCGGGCTTGATGAAAACAATTCTGCATTAAGTGCATGACAAGTTCCGCAGACTTCAGATATTGATTCGATGCCGGGAGGTGTTGCACCATGATTGCCGTGACAGCTATTGCAAGCCGGCGCACTTATATCATGTTTCTGCAGCAATGCAATTCCATGAACGCTTTTTGAGTAGTTCGCAAATTGGTCGGTTGGAATTTTATACTGCTTCATATATTCTGCATTGCTATGGCAGTGAGAGCAAGTAGATGGAATGTTTGTTGGGTAGACTCTGGCTCTCGGATCTTTAACAGAAAGAATATCATGACTGCCGTGGCAGCTTACGCATTGAGCAGGCTTCGGATCGCCCTTTGCATTTCTAATTCCGTGAACACTTGTTCTGTATTTCTGAACTTGATCAACAGGCAACGCTGGATTATAAGCACGCATAAAAACAGGATCGCTGTGGCATTTTCCGCACGTGGCTGGAATGTTTGTCGGATAAACCGGCGAGGCAGGATTATCAACAGCAACAATGCCGTGAGCATTATGGCAAGTAATGCACTGCACTATCATTTCGCTTCCATTAATAGCAAGTCTTCCGTGAACGCTGTTCTTTAAATTTGCATACTGGTTGGTCGGGATTTTTGAGCCGTACTTTTTCATCATTGCAGGATTAGCATGACATCTAATGCAGGATTGTGTAATAGCATTTCCTTTCGGAACTCCTTTATAGCCGGCAGCTTTGCTCATTGCTTTATCCATATCGTCGGTTTGGCTGTTACCGCCATGGCAGTCAGCGCAGGAAATCCCTTTAGAAAAATGAATGTCTTTCTTATAAAGATCGGCTTCTGTGCTGCCTACAGATTCATGGCATATAAAGCATTGGTCGCTGCTTGCTTCATTCTTTTTTTGACCAAAGAGAAGAGCGCTAAAGAAGAACAGAGTTAGAATAATAATTTTCTTTTTCATGACAGCCATCCCAGAAATGTTAAGATGATTATGAAAATTACGGCAAACAGTCCGAGATAATTTACGAACCTATTTTGTTCGCCTCGCGAACTCTTTCTATCCCAGAATGGAATAAGCAGCCATAATACACCGGCAGCGCCGAATAATAAAATTCCAACCGTTTCTCCATCAGCAAAGAGAATATGCGATGGAAAATATTTTAGGCTTTGAAACATGAAGAGGAAATACCATTCCGGTTTAATGCCTGCGGGCGCCGATGCGAAAGGATTTGCTTTAATGCCGAGATCTGCCGGTAAGAACACTGCAAGTATTGCAAGTACATTAAGTACAATCAACCATAAAAGAAGATCTCTAAGAAGAAAGTTTGGGAAGAACGGCATAGTCTTTTTTTCGGATGCGGGCTTCTCGCTAAAATGCACCGGCTCGCTTATTCCCTGTCTCTGAATCAATATTAAATGAATCCCAAGAAGAATTGTGAAGATGCCGGGAAACAGCGCCACATGGAATCCGAATAATCTTGATAGAGTTGCGCCAGTTACATCATCGCCTCCCCTAATAAAAACTTTAAGCGGTCCGCCGATGATTGGAACATTACCGGCAATATCGGTACCGACTTTTGTAGCAAAGAAAGAAAGCGTATTCCAAGGAAGAAGGTAGCCGCTGAAGCCGAAGCCGAGGCACATAAAAAACATCAGCATGCCGGTAATCCATGTCATCTCGCGCGGCTTGCGGTAGGCTTTTTCAAAATAAACACTGAACATATGAACGAAGGCGGAAAGGATAAAAAGATTTGCAGCCCAAGCATGTATCGACCTGACCAGCCACCCGAACTGCACCTTTGACATAATGAACTGAACACTTTCAAAGGCGAGATCCGAGCTTCCTTTATAATAAAATAGAAGAAGTATTCCGGTTGTAACCTGGATGATAAAAAAGAAAAGTGACACACCACCGAAATAATACCAGATAGAATGACGATGAACGGGAACGTACTTCTTCCCCATAAATTTCACAAGGTCTTCAAGCTGAACACGTTCATCAATCCAGTTGTACAAGCATTTAAAATAATTTTTCATTTCAACCTCACGCCATCTTAGAAATAAATATTTCGCCGGCTTTAACTATTACTTTAAAAGGAGTAAGCGGACGAGGCGGAGGACCGGAAATATTTCTTCCATTGAGATCGTATTTACCGTTATGGCAGGCGCACCAGATCAAATCAAGATCTTTTCTAAACTGAACTGTACATCCGAGATGTGTACATTCTGCGGAAAGAGCATGTAGATTGCCGTCTGCAGAGTAAACAACAAGTACGGGCTTATTTCCGAAGCGAATAATTTTACCGCTGTCTTTAGGAAAGTCGCTAAGCTTACCTGCGCTAACGCTGGTAACTTCAACTTCACTTTGCTTTGGAGGTTTGAGATAAGAAAGGACGGGATAGATTACCGATGCAGCAAAACCAAGCACTCCCGCACTGAGCAAGTACTTCAGAAAGTCGCGCCTGTTCTTTAGATCGGGCTTACCTTGAACATTATCCATAACAATCCACCCTTGGTTAATTATGATTATTAACGCCGGGAATCATCTGACCAGGAATAAGAGTATTTATTAAATACCTAATCCTTAGACATCGACAAGAACACTTCGAGCTTTGGTTCGATATGGAAAGTAGTTATTGCATCTGCTATTTAGGACCGTGGCAATCGCTGCATTCCATCTCCTTCCATGAATCGCCGATATCGATCGGGTGTTGATACTTAACGCCAGTTAATGATAGCTCCGGCTTTTGATTTCCAAATTGTTCCGAGAATATTGTATGACAAATATTACAGCTCTTGGAAATTACCTTACCATCTTTGCTAACATGTTTTCCATCGTGACAACGAAAACAGCCCGGCGAGTATAAGTGCCCGATGTTGTTGGGAAATTTTTTCCAACTTACATTCATCTCCGGGAAGTAATTCAGCGAATATATCTTTTGAACTTGTTGAACTGCTTGTTCGATTTGATTTTTATCTTTTGAGGCTATGTCAGGATAATTGAGATTATAAAACTCTTCGATTGCATATTTAATACTATCCAACGCTATATCTTTGGTCGTGTATCCGGCTTCAAGCGCTTGGACAGAAATACTCTTTATGTACGGCAGATCAGGATTTATCAGACCTGATGCCATTGCATCGTTTACCGCAGGTGACGGCGGATGATAAATATGCGTGGGTCTATTATGGCAGTCTATGCAATCCATTACGCGCATATTATCTTTTGTAATCATGCTCTGCGGAATTTTTTCATCGGTACTGCGGTAAACAGTTACCTTGCCGTCCTTTGATTTGACTTGTACCCATGGAATGACCTGGCGTGCACGGTCGGTAGCTATATAAGTTATTTGATTTGCAATGTTCATGTGCCAATGAATTCCTGAAGTAACTCCGGTAGCCTGGTTTCCTCCGCCGATGTTTATGGATAAAGTCAACTTCATTTCAGAATTTTTTTCATCCGACAAATAATAAGTCTTCTGCTTTTCCATCTTATAATAAAATGCATTCGGCCAATGGCACTGTTCACAAGTTTCTTTTGCAGGACGAAGATTTTTAATAGGCGTTGGAATCGGTCTGGGATATTTATTGAATAAAACCGAATAGACCTGGTATGAACCGGAAATTTTCGAACGTACAAACCAGCCTGCGCCGGGACCGATATGACATTTAACGCAAGCTACATGAGCATGAGGCGAATTCTGATATGCAGTATATTCGGGATTCATTACCTTGTGGCAAATAGTTCCGCAAAATTGAACCGAGTCAGTAAACTCATATGCTTCATAACTTCCAAAGGCACTAAAGACTAAGAGGAGAATGGTACCAACTGAAAAGATTATAAAGGCTCTTCTGTGCTTGGGATCGTTTAAATCTAATTTAGGAAGAATATGTTCGCGGTGCTTTCCTTTCAGATCAAAGCGATGTTCTCTATAAATTCCGAAAGCAATTAATAATAAACCGATAATTAAAAATCCCGGTAGAATGATGAAAGTAATTATTCCCATGTACGGCTTCGGCTCTGTCGCCAAAGTTTCAAGCAGCATAAGGAAAAGAATTAATCCAAAGCTAATTGAAGCAATTGCAGCGCCTGCAATTGTAATAGGATTATAAAACGACGATGGTAACCGCTTTCTCATTTCTCTACCTTATTAAATACTAAACCAATCAGATTATCAGTCGAAAACTTTAAAACTGTAATATTAAAAAAGCAAAGAGCATAGGGCAGAGCGCATGGCGTAACCGTTACGCTATGTTCTATGTACTTTGCTCTTTGCCAAAGTTCTTTTTTATTCCAAATACTTTCTGTTGACGAAAAAAATATTTCCATGTTTTATTACCTGTATGCAAAAATCATTGCATAAATAATCCAAACTATAATGCTGAAGCCGAGGCTTAATGCAATCCAGCCAAAAACTTTTATAGCTCTTATTACTATCGGAGGGTAAGGTTCAACAAGAAAATCTTCAAGTCTACCCGAATCCAAAAGCTCTTTATATTCTGCCGGTCTGTCTATCTTATATTCTGCAAGCGAAGTTCTGCCTGAAAAGATTACAATATCCATCGGGAATTTTTCCGGGCGAAGATGAGTATTAAAAAAATGGACGGTAAAAATAAATCCAGTAGCAAGCAAAGCTTCATCGCTGTGAATAATTGTAGCTACGTTTATAAACCAGCCGGGAAGAATGCTTGTCATTGTTTCCGGGAACCAAAGAGTTAAACCGGTGGAGCCGATGACAAAAATTCCCCAGAAGACTGCGAAGTAATCAAACTTCTCCCAGTAAGTCCATCTGCCGTAATGTGGACGCTCGCCCATTCCAATGAACCATTTCAAGGTACCGATAATATCTTTTACATCTTTCTTATTGAACATCATGCTGTCGGGAGAAAAAATCAATTGCCTCAATGTTTTCTTTTCTCTCCTCTTCATCTTAAAAAGATCAATAAGATGAGTAATAAATACGCTCACCATAACGAATGCAAAGAACCTGTGGATATAACCTGCAGACTCAAAGCCACCTAATAAATGAGAAAGAAAAACCGCCCATCCGGTATAAGAAAATTTAAGAGTCATGCCGGTAAGTGCAAGGCTTATAAAACTGACGATCATAAGAATGTGAAGAACTCTATTCAACCGGGTAAATCTCTGGAACTGTAGCTTCTCTTTCTTAATTGTGTGAAGCTCTACCGGTCTTTCTTCTGTTTCTAAAATTTTCTCTTCTTTGTCTTCCATAACTTCCTCGGATTTATGATTCCGAATCCTCGTCTCCTTGAGATAATTTTTTCTTTAATTCTTTTCTATATTGAATTGAACGAGGCAGCCATAATAATGTATGCACGCCAGCAATAAAGAAAGTACCGACCAGCAGCCCTGTCATTCCCCAGAATGTCCAGAACATTATAGGATATTTAACCGGCTCATGGTGAGTTGCGTGTGTAAAATATCCGGCAAATTGACGCGTAGCTCCTTCGTGGCACTTCTTGCAAGTTTGAACTTTGTTTTGAAAGCTTAGGTGTGAATCGGGATTTTCAACCGGCAGAATATCGTGCGAGCCATGGCAGTCCCAGCATTTAGCAGTTTTTGCATAACCAAGCCTTGAAACTTGACCGTGATAAGTATCGAAGTAAGATTCGGCATATTTGGTATGACAGTTCCCGCAGATGGTCATAATAGATAACCTGAAACCGGCAGCATCAGTCCTTGAAATCTGATGCGCACTATGGCAATCATTGCATACCGGTAGTTTTTTATCCGTCTTTGTAACAGTTGGAGAATGAACGCTGTTCTCAAGTTGTTTTTCAATTCCGTAATGGCATCTTCCGCAAGTTGCTGCAATATTTTTTCTGTTCACACTTGATGTCGGATCAGTATGTGGAAGTTCATGATGAGCTGTATGGCAATCAGTGCAAGTTGCAGTTACTGTTAAGCCGCTCTTCAACAATCCTTTTCCATGAATACTCTCGACGTAGTTATGAATTATATCATGCTCTTTTCCTGTATATCTTACAGCAGCAGGTTCACCTTCTCGATGACACTTTGCGCAAAGCGATGGAATATTTGTGTGAAAAGTTGGAGAAACCGGATTGGTGTGGCTCAATACATGATGAGAGCCATGGCATTCTTCGCAACTTGGCGCGTTCGGATCATTCTTAGCTAAAAGCTGACCGTGAATGCTTGAACTGAATTGATCACCTTCTTGAGCATGACATATAGAACAATCAACTTTAGAAGTAATACCCGTACACGGACGCTCCAAAGAAGGATTAACCGTGTTGTGGCATTGACTGCAGGAAACTTGCGAGTGAATTGAATTCTGCAATTGAACAACGTCAACAAACATCGAACGTCCGTCTTTGGATTTAAGATTTGTCCTTCCATGACAATTCAAACAATCCTGGTTGGCAACGCTCTGTTCATAAAGAACTTTTTGAATCTTATGCGGCGGATGGCAGTCAATGCAAACAGGTAAAACATGAGGAGTCTTTTCCCAAAGTTTTCCTTTAATAATTTTTCTATGAACAGTTTCAATTTCAGCATGGCATTTTGTACAAGTAGCTGCAATGTTCTGCCGTGCAATTGTTGATTGTGGATCCGAAGGCGGAAGAATTTTATGCGGTGAATGACAAGACGCGCAGTTGGGTGCAACAGCAAGCCCTTTCTGAAGCAGTGCAACACCGTGCAAGCTTTCAGAATAATTTTCGAGTATATGGCTCTCAGGAATCTTTCTTTGAACCTGGACAGGCGCACCTTCTCTATGGCAGCTTCCGCATAAGAACGGTATTTTAATAGGTGCGACTGCTGAGCTTTGACTTTTTATATCCGTTATATTATGAGAGCCATGACATGTTTGACATCTTGGTGCAAGGGGATCTCCTTTAGCTATTCTTTTACCGTGAATCCCTTGTGCATATTGAGTTTGTTCATCATCATGGCATGCGCCGCATTGTGCTGGCGCAACATTGGTTTTGTGTGGAAAATCTGATTTAGCTAGGTCGACATGGCAGTCCACACATTGAACATCGCCATGCACAGAAGCTTTAAGTTCTTTGCTGTTAACGTAAACAGAAATAGTCTTTCCATTTTTTTTAGCAGTAAGAGTATTATCACCGTGGCAAGTTAAACAATCATCGTTGCTTTGCGCAATTGCATCACTTCCACTTAAAATCAAAAAAGAAAATAAGAGCAGCTTAGAAAACGATGAGATTATCGTTTCCTTATTTAGCATTCCGTAAGATCTGTAATTCATAAGCTGCCGCCCCCGCCTTTCTAGATTCCTTTTTTGTTATCGTTTTTTTGATTTGGGAATTCCGCTTCCAGCTTTTTAATTCTTTCCAGTTCTGCGGGATGCTCTTCCTTCATTTCTTCTTCTGTAAGATGACCAGTTATCCAAGAAGTGTTCATTGGGTAAATTTCCGGGTTAAATATTACGAAGTAGAAATGCCAAACGATAATCGCAAGAGATGCAAGCCATGCTTCATAGAAATGTATCGTTCTTGCAATGTCCCAGCCGAGCTTTGTAAACAGTCCGATAAATGTATTATCAAACCACATTATTAAGCCGGTTGCAGACATAATTATTGTTCCCCAAATCAGCGCCCAATACTCTGCCTTTTCTACATAACTAAATCTATCCAGCATAGGCTTTACCTTTGATAAGCCGAGATTAAATTTAGCAACGCCAATCGCATCATAAAAATCCTGTCTTTTAGGAAGCAGGTCTTTAATCAACTGCTTGCCTCTTTCTGTAAACAGAATGTAGTAGATATGGTAAAGACTAACGGCAATCATTATTACAGCAGCTATTCTGTGAAGATAGCTTCTATACTCAAAAGCATTTTCACTTAAGCCTCTTAATTGAGACGCCCACCACGAATCGGGATATTGAAGCATGAAGCCGGTAATTACCAAAATAATAAAGCTTAATGCAAACAGAATGTGCTGGATTCTTTCATTGACATTCATTCTTAAATAAAGCGAATGATCCGGATGTTCTTCTATCATCATGCCTCTCATCTTCAGCTTCTTTATTCTTGCTTTCTTGATGAAGTCAAGAAGATTGTGGAGGAACATCGCACCAATAATCGAGATAATCATTACAATGTAGATAGAAGCTATCCAGTACAATATTGGATCTGATTTTGCATTTGTTGTTGATGAATGAATTTTACCGATAGCAAATTTTTCATTAGCCCCGGGATGGCACTTACCGCATGTCTTTGCAAGGTTCCCCTTATATACGCTTGATCTTGGATCGCTGGGTGGTAAAATTAGATGCGCTCCATGGCAGCTTGCGCAGTTAGCTACTGTTGTAGCTCCGCCTTGTAATGCTAAACCATGATAGCTGTTTTTAAATGTACTCCATCTATTCGGATTCAAACCATACTTTGCCGAAATTCCCATTGAGCTGTGGCATTTAGAGCAAATCTGCTGCGATAGATTTGCATAAGATGTCGGTGCTTTTGGATTAGTCGGCTTCATTATATTATGCTCGCCATGACAGTCCGTGCATACAGGCGCATCAAGATGCCCTTCTTTAAGAACAGCAACTCCGTGAACACTCTCTTTATATCTAACAGCAATATCTTTATGGCATTGTCCGCAAGTATTCGGTATATTAAATTTGTTTACCGTCGAAGTAGGATCACTAGCCGGTTTCATTTTATGCGCAGTATGGCAATTTACGCAGTTTGCTACTTTGCCGTTTCCTTCACTGAGTAGTTTTCCATGAATACTATTTTCATAGGAAGCAATAAAACCTGCCGAAGGAGAAGTTCTTGCTTTTATTTGCGCATTATCCAGATGGCAGGAAAGGCATAATTTTTCCTGAGCTAATTTTACTACTGCAGTATCTTTAATTGTAATTGATGTTATCTGATTTTTATGACATGTAAAACAATTCGGTGAGCCCTTTACGCCTTCTCTTAATCCATTAGCGTGTGCTGAGGTAACAAATTGATCTTTCTCAGCCTTATGGCAGCTTCCGCATGCTTCAACCATGTTTGAATTATTAAACTTAGAGCCCGGCACTTTAGGAGAAATTACATCATGCGTACCATGACAGCCTACACAGTTCACATCCGGACCACCTGAAACAGTATTGGCTCTTAACATTTGCGGATGGAATGGATGCTTTAATGCAATACCTTTATGGCATGATTGACAGTCAATAGGCTGTATATTTTTCTTATGCGGTATGTTATTAATATCGAATCCGGTATGGCAGGCTATGCATTGCAATTTTGCGTGAGCCGAATGTGCAAGAACGTTTGAGTCAACATAAAGTGAAATTGTTTTTTTGTTCTTGACCATTGTAAGAGTGCTGTCAGAATGGCAAGTAAGGCAGTCATCGTTAGTTTGAGCACCAAGTTTACCTGTAGTTACTAATACAAGAAAGGAGAGTACTAAGATGAAAAGTACATCTTTGGCAAGATGTATTTTGCGCGGATTGGATTTGTTTTTTTTGCTTACCATTTGCGAACAAGTAACTAACATGACTGCCTACCTGCAATATCGAATAATTCCATACAATGTATAATTCCTTTTTCGTCTCACCTGTATTCGGTCTTTATTGAATTATTCATTTGACCAAGTCTTAAAAATGCCAAAGAACTTAATTCTTCTCCCGAATTCTTAAATGAAACTATAATGTTTTTGAAGTTAAAAAAATTTATTAAAGATTCTTGTTTATCAAGCTTGTTCAATATGCGCATCGTATCAATCTTATCGAATCAATTATTCCTGCTTATTAGTTCAGAGTCTATTTAATAAAAAATTTCAAATGATTTTTTTCAACCGATTGTAAATGCAAAACCAAATAGAGCTACAACCAGAAAAACAAAAATCAAGTAATATATAACGTTTTTCATATTGAATTCCTTTTTCTTCCAATAAATTATTTCATAATAAAAAGAAGCTTTTTAATTGAATAAAGACCTACCGAAAGTATTCAACTGATAATTTCTATCTGCATAACTTTGAATTTGCGTTTCCATTTTTACACCGGAAGCATTTGCCTTTAGAACAGGTATGCTGGTACCCATTAGTACCTTTTCAATAATTCCTGAGCCGTTTGAACTTGCTTTTGAATGCAGACCGCTTTCTTCCATAATTATCAAATCAAAGTTTTCCTGTTCTGCATAATTAATTATTTCCTCATCTAATTTACCAAACCTCAGAGCCTGAATTACCTTCGTATTATCTTTCAAATTTTCTCTAATATATCTGTTCATTTCAATACGCTTGTTCTCTTCAAGACTATGGTAAAGTTCATCTATCTCAGGAGTACTACCAAGTATTTCATCATAAGAAGTTGTATCGAGGATATGAAGGATATACAATCTTGCATTATACAACTTAGACATTGTAACAGCATATTCAAGCCCGGCTAAGGAATAAGTCGTTAAGTCCGATGGAAATAATATTTTGTTTATTTTTATCATATTCTAACAAGTGTTAGTTTTAATTCGCTTAAGAAAAACAAAGAATATGCCGTAATACTTTTGTCAAAAACGCTTGTTACCTGGCAATAAATTGTAGAAGAAAACCACAATTGAGAATATGGAATAAAGGCAGTTCTCAGAATTGGGATGGGAAAGGTGATTTTGTTGACAATAGCAACGGTTTCTTAATATTCTAGGTTATAAATGAAGAAAAATAACTTTAGGAGGCATAAAGTAACCCTTAGGAAAGCCAAAGTAAGTTTTAGGAATCGCATTTCAACCCTTAGGAGAGACATAGTAACCCTTAGGAACAATAAAGTAACCTTTAGGAATGGCAAAGTTAGTCTAAGGAATCACATTTGAACCTTAAGGAAATGAATATTAACATTAAGGAGAAGCTTTTATACTCTAAAGATTTATACTCCAACAAGCAGATGATTCATTCGAACCGAAAGTAATGAATTTGTATCCGAAGATAAGTTTAGATTTCAAGAAAACCATTCTTCAATTATTTTATTTTCACTTTCCAGGGGATGAATATTTCTAAATTCATTTATAGAAGAATCATATTTGTAATCTTTTTCCCAGGTAGAAATATTTTTTACGATTTCTTTCAATGCATCAATTATAAAGATTAGCTCGTCATTTTTCATTGTAGGATGAAGAGACAAACGTACCCAGCCGGGCTTTTCGGAATAATCACCGTGATTAATTTTTTCAGTTATATGATGGGATTGATCCGGGCTTACATGAAGTAGGTAGTGTCCGTAGGTTCCCGCACAGGAACATCCGCCTCTAACCTGTATCCCAAAGCGATCGTTCAGAAGTTTTACAACAAGATTATAATGAATGTTATCAATATAAAATGAGATTGCACCAAGCCGGTCATCAATATTGTCTGCAAGAATATGAAGACCATTTATTTTCCTGAGTTCTGGCAGAACAATCTTAACAAGCTCATGTTCACGCTTTTCAATTTTTTCTACAGTCATCTTTTCTTTCAGTTCAACACACAATGCAGCCTTGATTGTTTGGAGAAATGCTGGTGTTCCACCATCTTCGCGGAGCTCAATATTGTTTATAAACTTGTGTTCGCCCCAGGGATTAGTCCAATCAACTGTACCGCCGCCTGGATTGTCCGGTACGCGGTTGTGGTAAAGCTGGGAGTCAAAGATTATTACGCCGGGCGTCCCGGGTCCACCGAGAAACTTATGAGGGGAAAAGAAAATTGCATCAAGTTTTTCAAGAGGATCATTAGGATGCATATTAATATCATCATAAGGAGCGGAACAAGCAAAATCAACAAAGCTGAAACCGCCCTGCTGGTGCATTATTTTTGAGAGATGATGATAAGGCGTTCTAATTCCCGTAACGTTTGAGCACGCAGTGAAGGATCCGATTTTAAGTTTTCTATCCTTGTATTTTTCAAGTTGAATTTCTAAATCAGAAGCATCAACTAATCCTTCACGCGTAGGCGAAATTTGAACAACATCTGCTAAAGTTTCCAGCCATGATGTCTGATTTGAATGATGTTCCATGTGGGTAATAAAAACCACCGGCACTAATTCCTTAGGAAGATTTAAATAAGACTTTAATTGTTCAGGAATTTTAAGTCCGAGTATTCTCTGAAATTTATTAATCATCGCAGTCATACCTGAGCCGGCAGTAATAATAACATCATCTTTACCGGCATTAACATGCTTCTTAATAATATCATGAGCTTGATGATAAGAACGCGTCATCAAAGTACCGGTAATTGAAGACTCCGAATGAGTATTACCGACAAACGGACCAAATGTTTCAAGCATTTTCTTCTCAATCGGCTCATAAAGTCTGCCGCTTGCAATCCAGTCGGCGTAAACAATTTTCTTTTCACCATAATGAGAAATAAATGATTTATCTATCCCCACAATATTTTTTCTAAATTGATCGAAATAATTTTCTAATGGATTCATTTTTTTTGCTTTCAATCGCTTTCTAATTTCATTGCACGAAAAATACAAAAAGCCTAGACATAATTACTAATCAAAGTTTAAAGTTGGATCTATTTTCTCTATTTTTACTTTAAGTTTAACCATAAAACATATTTTCTAATGCATTATATCATCGGCATAGATGGCGGCGGGACAAAAACCCATTGTGTTATAGCCAATCTCGAAGGAGAATCTTTATACGAGTGCAGTGGTGAAGCATCTAACTTTTTACTAATAGGGACTGAAAAAGTATCGGAGACAGTATTTAATTTAATAGATAAGTGCAGGCATGAATTAAATATTTCTTTTTCGGATATTGGAGCTATTATACTTGGGACAACAGGTGCTGGAAGAAAAACAGATTCAGAACGGATGGAGAAAGCCATCATTGATTATGCTGCCGGCAAAAATATTTCATTCAATTTATTTCATGTTGAAAGTGACGCAAGGATAGCACTTGAAGGTGCATTCTCAGGAAAACCAGGAAGCATTTTGATAGCCGGTACCGGTTCGATTATATTCGGTAAAGATGAAGACGGCGAGATTCATCGTGCCGGCGGATTCGGCAGACTGATAGGAGATGAAGGAAGTGGCTATTCAATCGGACAAAAAGGATTAGCGGCAGTATCAAAACAATTTGACGGACGAGGCGGACGTACAATTATTTCTAATTTGGTGAAAGAAAAATTTTCACTTGATTCTTCAGAAAATATAATCAATGCAGTTTATAAAAATAATTTTGATATTGCATCAGTTGCACCTGTTGTCTTTGAGGCAGCCAAGCAAGGAGATTCTTCAGCATTAAAAATCATAGATGAAGAATCTGATGAGCTTGTTCTACATATTCTTGCTATGAAAAAGAAATTAAAATTGCAGGAGTTTCAAATAGCATTTTTAGGAAGCTTAATAAAAGGCGAGAACATTTATGCAAGAACACTAAAGAAAAAAATAATTCTTAGAGCACCGGATGTAAAAATTAAGGAGCCGGAACATTCCCCGGCAGTCGGTGCAGTATTGATTGGCAAAGAACTTTTAAGTAAGGAAGATAATCTTTAATTTACTGCTGCAGTTTTAATTCGATTGACTTTTGGACTAAAAATATTCTTTAAGTATGCATACCGAAACACAAAAATATACTTACGAAGATTATTCAAAACTGCCAGAAGGAACGACGTATCAATTAATAAATGGAGAGCTTGTTATGTCACCTTCACCTACAACTTATCATCAAGAAATTATACTCAATATCGTAAGTTTGTTAAATACTTATGCTGGTAAAAATAAATTAGGTAAAGTTTTAATTTCGCCGATTGATGTTTACTTTAACGAGTACGAAACTTTTCAACCGGATATAATTTTTATTGTGAGAGAAAGAAAAGATATTATCAAAGAAAAAAAGATTGAAGGCGCCCCGGATTTAGTTATCGAAATACTTTCAGAAAATAATGCATACTACGATTTAAAGCATAAGAAAAATATATATGAAAAATACGGAGTAAAAGAATACTGGATTGTTGATCCGATGGATAAGAGCGTTGAAGTTTTTGAAGGCAAAGGGAAAAAATTTACACTCATAGACCAGAAGAAAGACAAAGGGAAAATTAAATCAAAAATATTCAGCGGATTAAAGATTGATGCAGCAGATATCTTCAAAAAAGATTAACAAAAGTTCTACTGTTAGAATTAAAAGTTAAACTACCTCACCTTATTACCAATTAATAGGAATTAATGAATAAACAAATTACTGAAGAAAAAAGACTGGAATCCCGCAATCCCTGGGCATGGGTACCAACACTTTATTATGCAGAAGGAATTCCATACGTAGTCGTAATGACGGTTTCAGTTTTATTCTTTCAAGGGATGGGATTATCAAACGCCGAAATTACTTTATACACTAGCTGGCTTTACCTGCCATGGGTAATTAAGCCGCTCTGGAGTCCAATAGTTGACATCTTTAAAACGAAAAGACGCTGGATAGTTTCTATGCAGCTTATTGTTGGAGTTGCTCTCGGCGGGCTTGCTCTAAGCATTCCTCTTCCAGGATATTTTAAATATACAATGGCGTTCTTTTGGCTGATTGCATTTAGCTCGGCAACTCATGATATTGCGGCAGATGGCTTTTACATGCTGGGTCTTTCGCAGAAGAATCAATCTTTCTTTGTTGGAATAAGAAGCACCTTCTACCGGCTTGCAATGATTACAGGGCAAGGAATTTTAATTATCATTGCAGGATATTTACAAACGAAAGTTCCTAGTATTGCAAAAGCATGGTCATATACTTTTTTAATACTAACTGTACTCTTCTTAGCCTTTTTTGTTTATCATAAATTCATTCTTCCTTATCCAAAAGTAGATGTTTCTTCAGTTAAGGATAAATCAAAGAATTTTCTTAAAGATTTTTTTGAAACCTTTGTAAATTTTCTTACAAAGAAAGATATCGGGCTGATTCTTGCATTCCTATTAATATATCGTTTTGGTGAAGCACAGCTTGTTAAGATAGCTCCTCTGTTTCTAAAAGGTGCAAGAAGTACCGGCGGTTTAGGATTGTCTCTTGAAGAAATCGGTTTTGCTTACGGCACTGTAGGAGTAATAGCTTTAACTCTCGGCGGTATTCTCGGAGGTTTCTTAGCTTCAAAAGATGGTTTGAAGAAATGGTTCTGGTGGATGTTTGCTGCGATTAACATTCCTCATATACTTTATATTTATATGTCTTATGCAATGCCGAGTAATTTTTTAATTATTAATCTATGCGTTGCCGGAGAACAATTCGGATACGGCTTCGGATTTACTGCTTACATGCTTTACATGATTTACGTTTCGGAAGGAAACTTTAAGACTGCACATTACGCAATATGTACAGGCTTCATGGCTCTTGGAATGATGATACCAGGAATGTTCAGCGGATGGATACAAGAACAAATTGGTTATCCGCATTTTTTTCTTTGGGTGTTAATAACAATGCTGCCCGGCTACTTCATTGTAAAAGCTCTTCCGCTTGATCCTGATTTCGGAAGAAAGAGTGATTCCATAAAATAATTCTTTACAAACGTGAAAAAAATATACGCTAGAGTATCAAAAAATAATACTATTAAGAAAAGTATATTTGAGAAATTTTAAATAAGTATTTACTTTATTTGCGGCAGAAATGTTAAGATGGTTACAAAATTTAATTAAGAGAATTTTCATCAAATAAAAGTGAAGAGAAATATGAAACATTTTATAATCAATATAACCTACACTGTACCATTGTCAAAAATAGATCAAATACTCTCTGAGCATCGAAAATTCTTGCAGGAAGGTTATAATAATGAGCTGCTTTTGCTATCCGGTCCCAGGAATCCGCGTACAGGCGGAGTAGTTTTAGCAAGATCGGAATCAATAGACGAAATCAAATCATTTTTTGAAAGAGATCCATACAAAATCAACAAATGCGCTGTTTATGAATTCATTGAATTTGATCCAGTTAAGCACCAACCTATGCTTGAAAATTGGATTTTGGGGAAATAAATTCTTGTTTCAATCTAAAACAAGCCTAATTATTAAATCTCATAATAATATTTCGTTCCTGGGTACATTATTATTCTACTGAAAGAATTCTTTGAATATCTGCATTTTGCTCAATTTTTATATGCACTCATCCCCTTTTAAGTAATATAAAAATCTGGAACAGTAATTGAAGTTAAGGCAAAAAAATAGATTAGAGGTTTTATATGCCGACAAGAGGCAGCAGTGATAAAAAAACACTTAATACCGTAATTGTTGATGATGATTCACAGGCAAGAAAGCTCCTTGGAATCTTATTAAAGAAATTTCCTCAAATTAAGGTTGTTGGAGAGGCATCAAATATTTCTTCAGCTTTAGATATAATTAAGGAAACAAAACCTGACAGTGTTTTTCTGGATATTAGGCTTGGGGAGAACAGCGGTTTTGAACTTCTGGAGAAAATTAAAAATAATGCTAAAGTTGTATTTGTAAGCTCGTATGATGATTATGCCCTCCGTGCTTTTGAAATTAACGCACTCGATTATTTAAAGAAGCCGGTAGAAAAGGAGCGCCTTGCAAAAACAATATCGCGGCTGATGGAATCGAACAGTTATGAACAAGTCAAATCTATATCAGCGAAAGACAATAGGAATCCGAGTTTTGATGATAATAATATCACTGTTCCTGCAATTGATAATGCCTCGCCTAAAGAAGGTCGGAATATTTTATTGGATGCATTAAAAGAAGATGGTAATAATTTCCATGATGATGTAGATGATCAATTAGAAGATGAAATTGAAAATAATCACGGTGATTCCAAAAAAATACTTGAATACGATGACAGACTTTTTATTACCGCCGACGGCATTTCAAAATTTATTAAGATCAGTTCCATACAATGTATAACTGCCGAGAAAGATTACTCATACATTTATCTTGTAGGCGGTAAAAAATATTTAATCCTAAAGCCTATGGTAGAATGGGAAGAGCGTCTCACACCAAAATACTTTGTCCGGATTCATAGATCGACAATTGTTAATCTTGAATACGTTGAGAAAGTGGAGAAATGGTTCAACGCATCATATCATGTTTATATTCAGAACTTAGGGGAGCCTTTCCAGATGAGCCGCAGATATGCATCGCGGCTGAAAGAAAGATTTAAGTAACTGAAATTACGTAAAACAAATATAAAGGTTCTATTGTCATTCCGATCTTGTTTCGGAACCTTTAATTTTAAGCTGTATTAAGATGCTGAAACAAGTTCAGCATGACAATAGTGTAACTTCAGTTAAGTAAGTATTTCAAGCTTCTTGGCAAACTCACCGCTAAAATCATGAATCATCTTGGCTGCTTCGTTGTTGTTTGTAGCTTTTAAATAAGTATCCGCCATCTTTGTAAAAATCTGGTAATAGTGGATATTCATATCCTCAATCAGCATTTCTTTTGTCCACAGATCGATACCCAGTGTTATCCTCTCTTCTTTATCCCAAAGAGAAATCATCATTGAATTGCATGGTTTTTTCCCTTCGAAACCGGCGTCGGTAGCTTCCCATTCAATTTTTTTCGGCATCTTCTTTTCGTCAAGCTGGATTGTAAACTTTATCTCCGATGTTTTCATAGTAGTTTCTTTTAAATTGATTTTGAATTATCAAAAATAAAGCTTTCTAAACAATATCAGGATGCGTAACAACAAAATGTTCTATTCTTCTTTTGGGATTTGTGTCATTAAAAATTATTTTTAACTTACATTTTGAATTGAACATTTAAGGTAAAATAATTTGATCCAATGCCGGAAAATTTTTATGAAGAAATATGCAGCCATATATACAATCCTTTCTATCATTTTAGCAATAACAGTGTATACGCCATTTACTGTGGCTCAAAATAATTTTGGTATTGGAATAAATGCCGGCGGAGGAACGATTGGGGGAAATTTACCTTCAACCGGAAGTTTCAACTCTTCTTTCTTTGTTGAAGGTAATCCGGGGTTCACCGGCAATGTTATATTAAGGCTGAGCCTTAATTATGCCGTAAATATAAATGTTCTGCTTCCTCAAAATCCAAACAGTTATACCCCGTTTATAAAAAGCATATCCTTAAAAGGAATCTTATCCCAGCCATTAAGCAGTTCAATATATGTTGAGGAAGGCTTAGGAATTATTATGATAAACGACAGAACTTTCGCAAATTTAAATGAATGGGATACCGGCTTAGCATTTTCTATACTTCCGGGGTTAGATTTTAGAAACAGCGCAGAACAAGGTTTTAAGCTTGGCATTGGAACAGAATACGGTTTGACATTTACCAACACAAATGTTTGGTTTGTATCAGTTCATCTTCAAACAGAATATTATTTTTAATCGACTGAAGATTTGGATTTGGAAAGAAAATTTAACAGGACTTTAGATTAAATGTAACCTTGAAGGTCTATAGCAGTGACCTTCAAGGTTATGAAGTAATTTGTTATTTATCCGAAACTATTTTACCAGCCTCAAGTTCATCACTAAGACGTGTAGCCTTATACAAATCTTTAATTGCTTCCATCATTCCAACAGACTGAACTGCTACTGCCCTATTCGTCTTTGTTGTAAAGATGAAATTGCCGGGCAGACTTTCAATGTTGCCGTCAAATGCAAGACCTACAATTTGTGCCTTCTCATTTATTACAGGACTTCCGGAATTACCGCCGATTATATCACTAGTGCAAACAAAATCCAACGGTGTAGATAATTTGAAATCTGCCGGAGGATTCTGCCATCTTTCAGGTAAGTTCCAAGGATATTCTTTACCAAAAGAATAATACCTGTCATACAATCCGTAAAAGGTTGTAAACGGTGGCGCTATGGTTCCGTTGTAAGGATAGCCTTTTACAACACCATCAGAAATGCGAAGGGTAAAAGTTGCATCCGGTGGAATCGATGTACCGTAAACATCAAACAATGCTTTACCAAGTTCTTGAGAGTAAGTAGTTTCTTCAGAAGCAATCTGCATTTCTTCACTTTGCAGTTTTGTCCTTTGAGCATCAGTTTTAACGAGGAAATAGATGAACGGATCAGATGAACCTAAAATTGCATCAGGACCTTCTTTAACCAATGCTTTAAGTTTATCTGAATTTGTAAGTACGGTATTATCGAGCATATAATTAACCGCAGCGTCGCCAGTGTTCCCGCCAGTAATCTTTTCAACAATGGACTGATCTGAAGTAAGATACTTGTAAAACTTCGCAATTTGGACTTTCAACATAGCGTTGTCTAAATCCGTATTCGGATTTTGAGGAATAAGGTTGTCAATTGTGGAATCAAGCTCAGCACCCTTGTACTGCTTTCCTCTCTCAGATTCAGGAAGCTTCAGCTGATCAGCAAGGTTTATTACATCCCGTGCAATTAAGAAATATCTTGAGCTTGTATAGGGATTTATACTAAGCGCATAACTAACATTAGCAATTTTACTTTTTTGTCCCTGCAATGCCGCAATTTTATTCCAAAGATCGCCATACTCAGATTTTAAATTTGGTTTTGCGTCAACTTCTGCCTGGAATTTCTTTTCGAAGTCAACTTTCCTTTGCATTAAGACAGGATCTCTTAATCCGGCAAGCATACCAGTGTAAGCTTTTTGAGAATTTGAAAATCCAAACAATCTATTTTGAAGTTTCGCTTTTAATTCAGGATGCTGTGCAATAGCATTTGAATAAATATCTACCAAAGTATTCAACAAATCCAATGTTCTGGGATATTGAACATCTCTTAAAAATTCTAATTGAGCAACGGTCTTTAATCTGTCTGTGTGTCCTGGATTTCCCACTACAAAGACAGGCTCACCGGGTTGAGCGCCTTCAGGGCTCCAATGGAAATAATGTTCGGTATGCAGCGGTTTACCATTTTCGTAAACTCTAAAGAAATTGCAATCTAGATCATAGCGGGGATAAGTAAAATTATCGTAATCGCCGCCGAAATAACCGAGAGAAGCTTCGGGAGAAAATACTAATCTAACATCAGTGTACCTCTTATATCCATAAAGAGAATATTTACCTCCATTATATAAGGTAACAATCTGAGCTCTGTAACCTGTTTCCTTTTCGTACTGTTTCTGAAGTTTTTCCATTTCGGCTCTTTGAAACATTACTTTTTCTTCAGGAGTTTTTCCTTTATTCATAGCAGACTGAATATCATTAGTTACATCTTTAATGGCGACCAACTGATCGACATATAAGCCGGGGACTTTTCTTTCATCTGCTAAAGTTTTTGCATAAAAACCGTTGTCGAATAAATCTTCACCGGGTTTGGTAACTTCGGCAACAGATTCTCTTCCGCAGTGATGGTTTGTCATTACAAGTCCATCTGCAGAGACGAAAGAAGCTGAGCAATAATTTGCAAAGCGAAGAGCTGACATGCGGACATTATCCAGCCACTCTTCAGAAGGAGTAAAATTATATTTTTCTTTAAAATATTTTAATGGCGGATAATCGAAAGTCCACATTGTACCGGTATCATACTTGCCGGCTTTAACCGTATCAAGATTGAGCCAGCTATAATTTGCAGCCCCGTTATTCTGAACTTGCGATGTGGAGGAACATCCGGCTGAAAAAAACAGAAGCAGGAACGCCGGAATGAACCAGAATTTGTTAAAAAAATTTTTCATATTAATTCCTTTAAAATTTAAGCGCTAAAATTAAAACCTTATGGTAGGATAACAAAATAATCGTCAAATTATTTTGCCGCTCATCATTTTTTAAGACTTAATAAGAAAAAATTTTGTGGAATTTATTTGTAGAATTTTGAGTAAAATATATAGAGCTTCCGGAAACAATTTAAATTTGTTTCCAGAAGTTAAAAACGATTTAACAATTAGAAGATATAAATGAAAAATTAAATATATGAATCCGGCTGATAAAGCGGTTCAATTTCCCATTCATCTTCTAACGTCCCGACACAATGCGAACACTTGGGTACACTAAACACAACCTTTTCTTCGTTGGGTGTAGCCCTAACAAAATTTAAAATTGTTTTGCAGCTCGAACATTGAACAACATGAGAAGTTGTTGTCTTAGCGCTGCATTCGGGACAAATGAACCCCAAATCACCTGGCGTCTCTTCAGGATTTACCAGGAAAATCGCGTTGCATTTCGAATTGTTACATTTGGCAAAATGCCATTTCACAGTATAATTAGTTGCGATAATCTTCACCCTCATAAATTTAACGTGCTAAAGTAAAAAGTTCTTTTTAAAAAGTCCAATGAAAAATAATTCTCCATAGTTATCATGCGAATTCTTGAACTTCATTAAAAATTTTTGTTTTATATTAAAAAATGAATGATAGTGCTCTAAATGGATTTTTGGAACATGTTCATGGAATCCATAATTTATTTTTTTAAATTTGGTCTTTCAAAATTAAAAGAATATCTAACACCTGGTAATTCAGAATTTCTTCCATGATAAATTTTTCAATCAAATAATAAAACCGGAGTTTAACTAAAAATGAAAAATATAAAATGCTTCAAAGCTTACGATATAAGAGGGAAAGTACCATCGGAGCTAAATACAGAACTTGCTTATAAAATCGGTTTAACCTATGCAAAATATATTAGCGGAAAGAAAGTTGTAATAGGACACGATGTACGCAAATCTTCCAAGGAACTTTCTGAAGCTTTAGCCAGAGGTTTAACTGACTCCGGCGCTGATGTAATTGATATCGGTTTATGCGGAACCGAGATGATTTACTATTCTACTCCTGCTTTAGATGCAGACGGCGGAATAATGATTACCGCAAGCCACAATCCGCCGGAATATAACGGGATGAAGTTCGTAAAAAGAAATTCTGTGCCAGTCGGATATGACTCCGGGCTTCAAGAGATTGAGCAAATTATTCTCAGCAACAAACTGCCGGAAATATCTAAAGTCAAAGGAAAGATTTCATCTGTAGATATAATGAATGACTTCATAAAAAATCTAAATCATTTTTATGATTCTAAGAAAATAAAACCGTTGAAAGTTGTTGTTAATGCAGGTAATGGCTGCGCCGGACTTGCACTAAACCAGTTAGAAAAATTATTACCTGTAAAAATGATAAAAGTTTTTTTCGAGCCGGACTCCGAATTTCCGAATGGAGTGCCTAATCCCCTACTTCCTGAAAACCGGCAAGCAACAATCGATGCAGTAGTTTCAAACAAAGCTGATTTGGGTGTAGCATGGGACGGTGATTATGATAGATGTTTTTTCTTTGATGAAAAAGGTAATTTTATCGAAGGTTATTACATTGTCGCGCTTCTGGCAAAATCAATTTTAAAGAAACATCCGGGTGAAAAGATAGTACACGATCCAAGATTAACCTGGAATACTCTGGACGTTGTTAAAAATAGCAGCGGAGTTCCGGTAGTTTCAAAAAGCGGGCATGCATTCATAAAACAGAAAATGCGAGAAGTAAACGCTGTTTACGGCGGTGAGATGTCTGCTCATCATTATTTCAGAGATAATTCTTACTCAGATAGTGGTATGATTCCCTTCCTTTTAATTCTTCAATTAATTTCAGAAGAGAATAAGCCATTATCTCATCTGGTTGAAGAGATGATTAAGGCATATCCATGCAGCGGAGAAATAAATTCCAAAATAAGTGATCCTGCCGGAAAGCTTGTTGAGTTGGAAAAGAAATATTCCGGTGGAAAGATTGATCATCTCGATGGTTTAAGTGTTGAGTTTGATTCTTGGCGCTTTAATTTAAGAATATCCAACACCGAACCAATTATCCGCTTAAATGTTGAAAGCAGAGGAGATAAAAAATTAATGGAAGAAAAAACTGAAGAATTGTTAAAAGCTATCCGGAGTTGATCCTGGATGCTTGATTCTGGATACTGGATATTAAATACAACTTCATTCATCTAGCATCCAGGATCCAGCATCTAAATTTACTTCACATCCGCTTCAACTGTGAAAGGAACTTTAAGCTTATCCCAGTTTAAGCAAACTACAGCTGAATTTTTACCATGCTCATTCACTACCATATTTTCGAAAGTGTAATCCAGCCACTCATTATAATTAGATTTCTGGGGGGTAACATTTAGCCGCATTGCATCTTCTGCCTCGTTATATTCAAAGGCACCCCACTGGTCAGCTACTTTGTTGAAGATTATTGTCCAGTCCTTTTCTCTCGGTATAATAAAGAAACCGTAAGAACCGGCAGGCAATTTTTTACCGTTGATTAACACATTTCCAGAGAAAGTAATTTTTGTTGCTTCGTTAGCGCCGGCACGCCAGACTTTATCGTACGGAACCAATCCTCCCCAAATCTTTCTGCCTTTTACACCGGGGCGACTATAAGAAATAGTAACATCCGTAACTCCAATGGTTTCAGTAATTGAAGCCTTTGGACTTACCCTTACCGCTTTATTCCAGCCTGCAACTATGTTTTCAGTGCTTTTTCCGGATTTTTTGTTTTGCAAACTATTTCTTTTCTGCTGTGCATTAACTGTCGTAAAAAAGACTAAAAACAAAGTAGAAAAAATTATGACAATCGCATCGGGAATATTTATTCTTTTCATTTGATTTTCCATGAACTTTTGAAATATAATTCTGCCGAGAAAAGCATGTTTAGACCATTTAATTTTTCCGGCAAGAAATTTTCTAATGTTTTTCTTTTTAATTTTTGTGCTTGTAATTTAGGTATAAAATTTTAATTTTCATTAAACATCGGATAATAACAATTGATATGGCAGTTAGAGAAATTTTACTACTTGGCAATCCAAAGCTTTATGAGGTCTGTGCAGCTGTTAATCAGGAAGAAATAGAATCCATAAAGACTGAGGTTAATGACCTTCATGATACGTTAATGGATTTTCGAAAAAGATACAATGCCGGAAGAGCAATTGCCGCTCCGCAGATTGGTTTTATGAAAAGAGTGGTTTATATGAATATTGATAAACCAGTGGTTCTAATAAATCCAGTACTTGATATTTTAAGTGCAGAAATGTTTGAACTTTGGGATGACTGTATGAGCTTCCCGGAATTGTTGGTTAAAGTGAAAAGGCATAAAAGATGTCACGTTACATTTAGAGATCTTGAATGGAATTTTCAATCCATGGATTTGCAGGATGATTTATCCGAGTTGATCCAGCATGAAGTTGACCATTTAAATGGCATTCTTTCTGTATCTAGAGCGATAGACGGAAAGTCTTTTACACTTCGGAGCCAAAGATCATTTTTGAAATAAGTTTGAATCAATAAAAGATATTACATTTTGTAAGTTAAGAAACTCAATTGGGGAACTTATCAAATGCGATTTGAAAATTAAAATTTACTTTTTGTCCTTAAAAAAATGCAATTTCTTATTTAAAAAAGACGATCTATAAATTGAATTTCATAATTTCTTATATGAAAACTACAATATGAAATTTGAAATTCTTGATTTATTAACTGAAGTTACGCAATTGTCATGCTGAACTTGTTTCAGCATCTAAAAACAGCTTAAAAATAAAGATTCCGAAACAAGTTCGGAATGACAAATGGATCATTTTATTCATTTTGCGTAACTTCAGTTATTAATTAAAAATTACGTTTTTCTATTTGAAATTTGTGATTTGCTATTTAAAAAATGCGATTTGCAATTTGAAAATCGCAATTAAGAAATTGAAAACCCTATTCAGAATTTGGAAATTGCATTTCCTAATTTGAAAAACGCGATTTCTAATTTAAAAAATATGATTTCTAAATCACAAATCGCATTTTTATCCTGAAAATGAGAGATTTTGAAATGGGTTTAATAAAACTAGATTATCTTTTTCAACTCCTCAACTACCCTTTCAACCTCTTCGGTATTGTTGTAAAAATGCGGCGACAACCTAACCATACCTTCACGGACGGCGCAATGAATATTTATTTTGGCAAAAGAATCAAAAATTTTCTGAGCTTCACTGTGTTTAAAGCTGACAATTCCGGCAATATTTTTTTTGCTACAGCCGCTAAGAATCGGCTTAATGCCTGCTTCCTCAAGTTTGCTGATTAGGTAGATCGAGTTTTCGATTACTTTCTTTTCTATCTCATCAAATCCAAACTGCTTAAAGAATTTCATCGAAGCATTCAAAGCATAAATACCTACTGAATTAAGAGTTCCGCCTTGAAATCTTTCGGCAGTATTTTTCAGAGTTAAATCATAATGAAGGAGGTTCCAAGCATCTGCTACAGAAAGCCAGCCAACATTATCCTGCTGCATCATATCTTGAAGCTTTTCGGAAACATAAATTACTCCTAGTCCCTGCAATCCAAGCAGCCATTTTTGGCTTCCTGCCGAAATGAAATCAATATTATCTCTTTCGACATCCAATCTTACTGCTCCTAATCCCTGTATTGCATCGACAGAAAAGATTATTCCCTTTTCTTTACAGAATTTTCCAATTTTTTCAAGATCAACTCGATAGCCAGTTAAAAACTGTACCTGGCTAATCGAAACTATTTTTGTCTCCGGTTTAATTAATTCAATAACATCTTCGGCGGTTACAATTCCATCATGAGATTTTACAAAGTCAACTTCAACTCCAAATCTTTTTAAATTAAGAAAAGGATAAACGTTTGCAGGAAACTCCAGATCGTTAAGAATTATTCTATCGCCTTTTTTTAATTTAATCCCGGTAGCTAAAACATTTATTCCGTTCGAAGTATTGTCGACAAAAGCAATTCTTTCTGGTTTAGTGTTTATTAAAATCGCAAGGTGGTTTTTTGTTTCAGACATAATAGAAAGAAGACCCCGGTATTCATCGATGTTGGTTTCGCTCTTTTCATAGAGCACCTTGGCTATATTCTCAAGTACCGGCGTACATAAAGGTCCGGTAGATGCATGATTAAAATAAATCTTTCCGTGTTTAAGGTAGGGGAAGCTTTCTCTTGCTTTTGATATATCCATAATGTTTTTCAATCTCTTTTAAAATCATTGGTAAAAATAAGTAAATCAAAGAAAAATATTTTTAAAAATCTTAGCTGAAAATGTGTAATAAAAATCAAGAGTCTGTGTTTTTGAAATTCTTCCTAATATTGGTTAGATTTTCTTTAAGAATTTTTTCAAAAAATCTTTATAGTTGAAATATCTATTCTCTAACTTAAAAAATGCAGGCGAGACATGGCATATCCAAAACCACCTAAACCAAAAGAACTAAAACCGGAAGATTTAAGATGGACATGTAATCCGGATATTTTTGAATTCGATTCCACGATAGATTTAAAGCCGATCGAAGGAATTCTTGGTCAAGAACGAGCGCTAAAAGCACTGAAGCTTGGTGTGGATTTACGCAGCCCCGGTTATAATATTTTCATTGCGGGACTTTCGGGCACCGGCAAAGCAACAACAGTAAAAAAGATGCTTGAAACAATCAGCTCCCATTGCCCGCCGCTTTTCGATTATGCTTATGTAAATAATTTTAAAGACACTGATAGACCAATTCTTTTAACTTTCCAGGTCGGTAAAGCAAAATATTTCAGCCAGGATCTTGCTTCAACAATTGAACTTTTAAAGAAAAGAATACCACAATCTCTCGAAACTGAAGCCTATATAAACCGGAAAAAGAAAATAATATCGCACTACAATGAAAGAGAGCAAGCTCTAATGAACTCTTTCGAAGAAAAATTAAAGCAGGAAAATTTTTCTCTCGGTCAGGTTAAAGTTGGTGAGAATGCTCGTCCGGATATTTTCCCAATCATTGAACAGAAACCGGTGCCGATTTACCAGCTTGAAGAATTTGTTAAGCAAGGGAAATTAACTGAAGACAACGCAAAAGAAATTCTGAAAAAATATAATGAAAACCAGCAGGATTTACAGACACTATTTAGAAAAGGATTAAAGCTCAGCGAAGAGTTCCAAGACAAGCTTGTTAAACTGGAAAGAGAAACAGCTTCAGTAATAGTTAAAGGCGCAATCGAGAACTTGCGTGAAAAATACAACGACAAAAAAGTTTTAGAGTACATCGACCAGGTCGAAGAAAGTATTCTTTCCAATCTTCAAGTGTTTAAAGGAATGAAACCTGAAGGAGAAGTTTCGCCTGAAGGATTTCAAATCGATTACTTCAAAGAATATGAAGTGAATATTATCCTGGATAACAGCGAAACTAAGGATTGTCCGGTTGTAATTGAAACTTCACCGACTTACGTAAATCTTTTCGGAACTATTGAAAAGATTTACGACAGCAGGGGCGGGTGGTACAGCGATTTTACTAAAATAAAAGCCGGTTCACTTCTCAGAGCAAACGGCGGTTATCTGGTTTTGAATTTTAAACATTTGTACGAAGAACCCGGAGTCTGGAAAACATTAAAGAGAATTCTCACTTACCGCAAGCTTGAAATCCAGGATTCGCATTCTTTCTTCCAGCTTGCACCTTCAACTTTAAAACCTGAACCAATCGACATCGACACAAAAGTAATTCTCATCGGTAATGATTACATTTATTCCCTACTGGCTGTTTATGAAGATGACTTCAAAAAGATTTTCAAAGTAAAAGCTGATTTTGATTATGAAATTAAGCGAAGCGATGAAATTCTAATTCAATATGCAAGAGTCATAAAAAAATTAATAAAAGAAGAGAACCTGCTGGAGTTTGATAAAGGCGCGCTTGCCTACCTAATTGAAATAGGTGCGAAGTTTGCAGGGAATAAAAACAAGCTTACGGCAAGATTCTCCCAGATTGCCGATATTGCCCGCGAGGCAAACTTCTGGGCAATTGATGATGGATTTAAGATAGTAAGTGCAGCACATGTAAAGAAAGCTTACGAAGCAGCAAAGGAAAGACACGGATTGCTCGAATCAAAAGTAAACGAAATGATTACCGAGAAAATGGTTCTGATTGACGTTGAAGGCGAAAGAGTAGGACAGATAAACGGACTTGCAGTATTCGATGCTGATTTCTATTCATTCGGAAGTCCGACAAGAATTACGGCAACTGTATCTCTTGGCAGCGGCAGCATCATAAATGTTGAGCGCGAAGCCGGTATGAGCGGAAGGCATTACAATAAAGGCGTGCTGATAATTTCAGGATACTTTAGAGAAACTTTCGGACAAAATTTACCGTTGTCTTTCAACGCCAACTTAGTGTTTGAACAATCTTACGGGACAGTCGACGGCGACAGTGCTTCTTGCGCAGAAATTTTTGCTTTGCTGTCAACACTGTCCGGACTGCCGATTAAACAATCAATCGCAGTAACCGGCTCTCTGAACCAAAAAGGAGATGTTCAACCGATTGGCGGAGTAAATGAAAAGATAGAAGGATTTTTTGATATCTGTAAAGAGCGTGGATTCAGCAACAAGCAAGGTGTAATTATTCCTATTCAAAATATCCAGGAACTGATGCTGCGGGAAGATATAATTGAAGCGGCAGCAAAGGGTCAGTTTCATATATATACCATAAAAAGAGTTGAAGAAGGAATTGAAATTTTAACCGGAGTAAAATCCGGCAAGCGTGACGCAAATGGTGTTTATGAAGAGAACAGCGTTTTTGATTTGGTGGAGAAAAAGATTAAGGAACTCTATGCGAAGTCAAAAGCACAAAAAACAAATAATGAAAATCATACAGAAATAAAGAAGAAAAAGAAAAGGAGTTAAAGATTATTTTAAACGATAATTTAGCAAAGACAAAAATACTCTGCACACTCGGTCCGGCAACAGCCAGTGCAGAGATGATTAAGAAATTAATGGAAGCGGGAATGAATGGAGTGCGTCTGAACTTTTCACACAGCGACTACTCATTCTTCGCGAAAACATTTGAAGAGATAAACAAAGCTTGCATTGATGAAAAAAATCCATTAGCAGTTCTAATGGATTTACAGGGACCGAAAATTAGAATAGGAGAATTAAGCGAACCGGAAATCGAAATATTGAGCGGCAGCAAAATTGAAATAGCAACAAAAGATGTTTTGGGGACTAAAGATTTAATTTCAACATCATACAAACCGCTTCCAAGCGATGCAAAAATTGGTGAAGCAGTTTTAATAGATGATGGTCTTATCAGACTTAGAATAATTGAGAAGAAAACGGATTCAGTTGTTTGTACAGTTGAAAACGGCGGAATACTAAAACCTAAAAAAGGAATGAATCTTCCTGGAATGAATCTTTCAACTCCGGCAGTTACTGAAAAAGATTTCCGCGATATTGAATTCGCAATTCAAAGAAGAGTTGATTACATAGCATTGTCGTTTGTCAGGTCGGCAAAAGATATTCTTCATCTCCGCAATTGGCTTAAGCAAAAGAATATTGATAAACAAATTATAGCGAAGATTGAAAAGAAAGAGGCAGTAGATAATTTTGATGAAATTCTTGAAGCTGCGGACGGTATAATGGTAGCCCGCGGCGACTTAGGCGTTGAAATGCCTCCGCAAGAGGTTCCTATAATTCAAAAGTCAATTATAAAAAAATGTAATGCCGTCGGTAAACTTGTAATTACTGCAACACAAATGCTGGAATCGATGGTTCACAATCCGATACCAACGCGTGCAGAAGCTTCTGATGTGGCAAATGCTGTACTTGATGGAAGCGATGCAGTGATGCTGAGTGCAGAGACATCTGTCGGAAAGTTTCCTATTCAGTCGGTAAAAATAATGAAGGATATTATTTGTAATACAGGTCCGTATCTAATTCCTCTTAAAGATGAAGATTTAATAGTTCCGACGAAGATTGAAGAAAATCTGTTTGATTCAACCGATAGAGCAATTGCATCAATAAGCAGACATGTTAATGCAGCCGCAATTGTTGTATTTACGCTGAAAGGAAGAACGGCAAAAAATCTTGCTAAGTTCCGACCAAAGGCAGAGATCATTGCAATCTCAAACAGCTTTGAGACTATGAATAACCTCTGCCTGCGCTGGGGTGTTACTTCGTTCTTCATGGAAGAAATAGATAAGGAACATATTACGATTGATAAGGCAAAAAAGTTAATACTCGATGAAGGACTAGTAAAAGAAGGAGATATTGTTATATTCACGACAGGCGCTCCTTACTCTGAAAAAAGCCGGGTAAACTGGATTAGGTTTGAAGTGATATAATTTTATTATAATTTAATCTTGATGAAGTAGTAGATTGGATTTTTTTTAAGTTAGTTAAAAGCTTGTTTGTAAGAGACCGAAAACGATGTTAACTGAAACTGAGAATATGAAATTAGCCAGTTGGTGGGAACTAGCAGAGAAAGGAAAAATTCTTTGTACGCTATGCCCCAGATATTGCAAAATTGGCGAAGGACAGCCTGGATTCTGTTACATCAGGCAAAACCACGGTGGCAAACTTTACACAACAGGTTACGGTCATTCAACAGGATTTGCAATTGACCCGATTGAAAAAAAACCACTTAATCATTTTTATCCTGGTACCGGAGTTTTGAGCTTTGGAACCGCAGGCTGCAACCTCGGCTGCAGGTTCTGCCAGAACTGGTCTATCAGTAAAGCAAAACTGGATGAATTAAATTCGCTAAAAGTTTCACCGGAAGAGGTTGTTAAACTTGCAAAACGTTACAAGGTTCCTTCCATTGCATTTACTTATAATGACCCGACAATTTTCGGGGAATATGTAATCGATATTTCCAAAGTTGCGCATGAAGAAGAAATAAAAACCGTTATGGTAACAGCGGGTTATATTGATAAAAATGCACGAAAAGAAATATACAAATATATTGATGCGGCAAACGTTGATCTTAAAGCCTTTACAGAAAGGTTTTATTTTAAATTGACCTTCTCTCATTTGAATGATGTTCTTGATACTTTAGTTTGGCTGAAGAATGAAACTAATGTCTGGTTTGAAATTACTACTCTTCAAATCCCGGATGAAAATGATTCTCCTGAAGAAGTAAAGCAGGAATGCGATTGGATATTGAAAAATTTAGGAGATTCAGTTCCGGTTCACTTTACTGCATTTCATCCGGATTTTAAAATGAGAGATAAGGAAAAAACACCGACGAGTACTTTAGAATCGTCTAGAACAATTGCGCAGTCTATGGGAATCAAGTATTGCTACATTGGAAATGTACACAGTAATGAGGGACAAACGACTTATTGCTACAATTGTAAAGCTCCTTTGATAAAGCGTGATTGGCATTCGGTTCTATCCGACAAAATTATAAATGGGAAATGTTATAATTGCGGAGCTAAAATACACGGAAGGTTTATTTGAAAAATAAAACACTTGCTGTAAGCCTCGGACTAATTTGCGGAATTATTTCCGTTATGTATCTATCTGAATTAATTAAAATTATTGCCGCACATTTTTTTATAAACGGTGAGGTTACAATAATATTCCACGGGCTAAAGCTGGATGTCATCTTGCCTGTGGGGACAATGAACAGCTTCTTTGCCATTGCAGCAGTAACTATAACCCCATTTGCAGCCTGCATACTTTTTATTGAAGTATCATTTTTGGGGCTGAATAAAACTTCAAATGACCATATAAGAAGTTCGATAATTATTTTCCAATTAATCAACATTGGTTATATTATCTTTGCAGCATTCATGGGAATTATTTCAGTACTTCTCCCATTCTCATTCGCTACGGATTGGACAAGGTTTCTAAATGATGAAAGCCTATCTGAAAATCAAAAGCTTGTCTTCATGTTCTTCATTTTAATTTTACTCCTCGCTTACATAAATGTTTTAACCAAACGGATCAGAAAAGCAATTCCGATTATCAATAAGAAATAAACTAGAACTCAAATTAAGGATTACTAAATGAATCAATTGAAAAATAAAATCGCATTTATAACTGGAGCTTCATCCGGAATTGGCAAAGCTTGTGCAGAAGAGTTCGCCAAGGAAGGAGCTTCATTGATACTATCTGCTCGCAGGAGAAACCAGCTAAGTGAATTTTCCGAATCATTAAAGAAAAAATACGGCATCGAAGTTCTTTCTTTTAAATTAGATGTGAGAAATTTAGACGAAGTAAATAAATCTGTTTCTTCTCTTCCGGACGTATGGAAGAAAATAGATATTCTTGTAAACAATGCTGGACTTGCAAAAGGTTATGATAAGATTTATGAAGGCAAGACTTCAGACTGGGAAGAAATGATTGACACTAATGTAAAAGGATTACTATTTGTAACAAGACAAATTCTTCCTCTCATGGTAGAAAGAATGGAAGGACACATCATTAACATCGGCTCCACAGCCGGACATGAGGTCTATCCGAACGGAAATGTCTATTGTGCCACCAAATTCGCTGTGAATGCATTAACACAAGGAATCCGAATTGACACAATAGATAAAAATATACGTGTGACTACTATTGATCCCGGTATGGTATTAACAGAATTCAGCAACGTAAGGTTCTCAGGTAATACAGAAAGAGCCAATAAAGTTTACGAAGGAGTTAAGCCGCTATCTGCAGAAGATATAGCATCTGCAGTTTTATTTTGTGTAACTCGTCCGCCCCATGTAAACATAAGTGAAATAATCCTTACACCAACGCAGCAAGCTTCGGTAGCTTATGTTCACAGGAAAAAATAGATCGTTATACAAATAAACTTACATCACCAGCACCGGCTCTTATTACTTCAGGTTCATTCATGCTTAAGTCAATTACGCTTGATGGATCACCAGCCAGGTTTCCAGATGCAAGCATTAAATCAACCAGTGGATTAAAAATATTTTTTATTTCATTCGGGTCAACAAGAATTTGACCTTTCCTGTTCGTTGTACTTGTGCTTATTATCGGATTACCAAGTTCTTGAACTAATTTTAAAGTGACAGAATGGTTAGGTACTCTAATGCCAACTGTTTTGCGATTACTCCACAATTTCTTCGGGACAAGTTTTGCCGCTGGAAGTATGAAGGTATAGGGTCCTGGAAGCAAATATTTCATAGTTCTATAAGCATAATCCGAAACTTTTGCATATTTGGCTATATCTTTCAAATCTGAACAGACAAAGCTGAACAGCTTAGAACTGCTGTCATTCTTAATTGAAAAGATTCTATCTAACGCATCTTTGCTAAATATATCGCAACCTATTCCGTAAACTGTATCGGTCGGATAAATTATTACACCGCCTTTTTTTAGGACTTCAACAGCTTTGTTAATATATCGTAACTGAGGATTTTCTGGATGAAGCTCAAAGTATTCCATACGGAACTCCTTTCATTTTTGAAAGTTTATTTATAGAATTGGTTAGCTGAAATGAAGTAAGTACCTTAAAAGGATATCCTTAATTCTAATTATAAATTTAAGACGGATAAATTAATTATCAATAGCAATAAAACTAAACTATTTTTTATCACAGCCGGTTCATTATTTGGGAGAAAATAATTTGCGAAGCAGCTATTTTTTGAATAAAAATTTGTTATATTTGTTATTCAAATTTTATATAGGAAAAGATTTCAAGGAGAAATAAATGTCCAGGAGATGCCAGGTAACGGGAATTGGACCAGTTAGCGGAAATCATGTATCACATGCGCATAACAGAAGAAAAAGAAGATTTTTGCCTAACCTTCAAAAAAAGAGAATTTGGGTACAGGAATTAAACAGATTTGTAACTGTAAAATTATCTGCAAGCGCTGTAAAAACTGTTTCGAAGAACGGTACATCGGTAATTGCCAAGCTTGTAAAAGAAAAAGCAATAAAAGCCAGATAAACTATTACCAATTGAATTTAAAATAAAAAAGGAAAGCTGCTTGGCTTTCCTTTTTTTATTTGTACCTATATTAGATACTCTATTCTCTAACCACCCATACTTTTATTTTAGCGGTAACACTTGGATGCAGTTTTATGCTGATTCCGTATATTCCTAAGGCTTTAATAGGCTCTTCAATCTCAATTTTTCTTTTATCGATATCGAAGCCTTTTTCTTTTAGAGAATCGGCGATCATCTGGGTAGTAACTGAGCCGAAGATCTTATCTTCTTCACCAACTTGCACCGGTATCGAAACAGAAACCTTTTCAAGTTCGGTTGAAAGAGTTTCAGCCGATTTGATTTCTTGCTGAAGTTTCTTCTCAATTGTCTTTTTCTCTTCTTCAAGAGCGTGGATGTTTCCCTTCAAAGCTGCGTAGGCAATCTTGCGGGGAATTAAAAAATTTCTTGCAAATCCGTCCTTTACATCAACTACGTCTCCAACCTGACCTAGCGATTCATGGTTTTGCCTTAATATAACTTTCATTTCTTCTCCTATATAATTTTATCTTACGGTATCGGAAACATAAGGCAGCAAAGCCATGTGCCTTGCGCGTTTAATTGCTATCGATAGCTCTCTCTGATATTTTGAACTGGTACCGGTAATTCTCTTTGGGATTACCTTTCCCTGTTCGGTAACGTATTTTTGAAGCATCTTTACATCTTTATAATCGATGTATTTTACTTTGTTTTGTGTAAACCTGCAAAACTTTTTTACTTTGATTTCTTTTTTCATTCTTTCACCAAATTATTTTAATAAATCCGATTCTTCGTTTGAAAGAAATTTATCGAAAGAATCTTCGGTATAATCGATTCCTTCAATACCTTCCTCATCAATTACGATATCACTTTCATCCATTTGGGAATCATAACCATCGCCGTTGCCGTTCAATCTAAGCCGTTTATTCAAAAATTGGATTCGCCTTGCTTTTATTTCAACAATACTTCTGTTGAATCCTTCATCTGACTTCCAGCTTCTGCTTTGGAGTTCGCCGTCAACTAAAACTGCGGAACCTTTTTTTAGTCTTTCTTTGCAGCTTTCAGCAAGCTTATTCCACGCCACAATGCCCACATAACAAACATCCTCCTGCCAGTTGTTTGTGCTATCTTTATATTTTCTATTTGAAGCGATAGAAAAATTAACTACAGGTGTATTATTTGTAGTTTGTCTGAAAACAGGATCCTTTGTTAAATTACCAGCCACAATAACGTAGTTAATTTCGGGCATCTTCAATTCAGCCATGGTATTATTCCTCCATACTTGATCAAAAATTAATTTTTAAGTGTCACTCTCTTCCGATCGTTCGTCGATTTCTTCAACCACTGGAGTGTCTATCTCTTTAGTAGAAGGAATATCCGGTTCCTCAATAATAGGAGTAATTTTGTTCTTCTCCAGATATTCAACCGCGTCGCTATCCAGCTTAATTGTAAGATATCTAAGTATCTGCTCATCGAGCGAATAGCTTCTTTCAAGTTTTGAAATGATATTTGACGGTGAGTTAAATCTGAAGAAAACGTAGTAGCCTATCTTGCTTTTTTTAACTACATAAGCTAATCTTTTTCTCCCCCACTTTTCAACTTCTCTTATTTCTCCACCATTATTTATAATGGATTCTCTGATTCGTGAAATAATTTGTTCGATCTGTTCGTCATCTAACGCAGCATTAATAATAACCGCGCTCTCGTACACATTGTGTTTCATTCGTTTCTGTCACCTCCTATGGACATTTAGGCTCTCATTCTTTGATGAGGGCAGGGGTTAATTATGTATTTACTTAAAAACGGTTGCTAATTTATATAATTGAATTTGAAATTACAAGAAAATTTCTACAAATGTTCTTAAATTCTTTTAATATTGGATAAAAGCCATAACTGCAATTTTTATAAAAACTTACTATCATTCCCTCTTTTCACTTGTTGAGGAGTTTTCTTTTAATGTATCTATTTTTTTGCTTGATTTATAAATTTTGCTGTTGGTATCCAAGAGATTTTTAATTCCCCCGCCAATAAATTCCTCAATTAAGAAGCATCCTGTTTCGAAAGATTTTTTTAATTCTACAAATTCTTCATTACTAAAATCCGAAAGAACATATGCAGCCATTTCGCCCTTCTTAAAACTTTTCCCAATTCCAATCCTTAATCTTGGAAACTTATCGGAAGCAAAGTTGTAAATCAATGAACTTAAGCCGTTATGTCCACCATCGCTGCCGGAAATTTTAACTTTTAGCAAAGAGTTTTCCAAATTTATATCATCATGAATTACAAGAAAATCTTCAGTATTCAGAGAATATTTTTCAGAAATCTCCAGGGCAGCCAAACCACTGTTGTTGACATACGTAGTAGGTTTGACTAAAATAAAATCATTTCCAGATAAATTGCCCTCGCAGGAATAATAGCTCCCTTTTGATGGAATAAATGAAAGTAAATGTTTTTCGGCAAAATAATCAAGCAGCATAAATCCTACATTGTGCCGGTTGTTTTGATATTTACTCCCGGGATTACCGATACCAAAAATAACACGCAATTTTTATAGAGTTATTTTTCTTCTTCTTCAGATTTTTCTTTGCCAATTACTTCTGGCTCTTTAGGAGCTTCTTCAGCACCCTCAGCAGGAGCTTCAACTTCGGCTTTAGGATGTGTTACGGCTATGATAACAGAATCTTCTGAATTTAGAATTGTTAGATTTTCAAGTTTCAGATCTTTAACATGAATTGCATCGCCGATCTTAAGATCCTGTATATTGATTTCTATGTGTTGAGGTATATCCTTAGGCAGGCATTCAATATCAAGCTTGTGTAAAAGTGTTTGAAGGACACCACCTTCTTTAATACCGACAGGATTTCCATGAAATTGAAGAGGAACTTCAAGTTGAAAAGTTTCACCGCTAGTAAGACCAAGCAAATCAAAATGAACTATTCTATCCGTAATCGGATCGAACTGAACATCTTTTATGACACATTCAAATTCTTCTTTATCTTTTAATTGAAGTGATATTAGATGAGTCTCTTTTGTATAAACCAATGGGTTAATTTCTTTTTCAACAACATCAATAGCAATGGGGCTGCCGTGCTTTGAGTAATAAATTCCCGGTACTCTTCCATTTCGGCGAATTTCACTTCTTGAGGATTTCGTAATGCTCTCTCTTACATTACCTTTCAATTTTACTTTTTCCATTTTATCTCCAGTAACTTAAATTATCCTTTGTCTATATCGAATAACGAACTTATTGATTCGTTATTATATGTTCTTCTAATTGCTTCGGCAAAAATTCCCGATGCACTAATTACTTCTACTTTAGATTTATCAAGTTCTTTATTCAGCGGAATTGTATCCGTTACATAAAGTTTTGTTAGTTGAGATTTATTTATTCTTTCTATTGCAGGACCAGAAAGTAGCGGATGAGTTATTGCACCGTATAAATTTTTTGCACCGTGCTGCTTTAAAGCTTCTATTGCACCAACAAAAGTACCCGCAGTATCAATCAAATCGTCAACTAACAGTACATCCTTATCTTGTACATTACCAATTATATGTACTATCTCAGCAAGATTTTGCTTAGGGCGCCGCTTATCGATAACTACAAGGTCAGCATGCAAACGTTTTGCATAAGCCCTAGCGGTTTTAATGCCGCCTACATCAGGCGAAACAACAACAAGATTATTTTTTACCTTATCGAATATCCCGCTGAAAATAGACGAGCCATAAAGATGATCAAAAGGGATATCAAAGAAGCCCTGAATCTGAGCTGCGTGCAAATCCATTGTCATTACTCTATCAGCGCCTGCAACAGTAATTAGATTTGCAACTAACTTTGCAGTTATTGAAACTCTCGGCTGGTCTTTTCTATCCTGCCGGGAATAGCCAAAATAAGGTATAACTGCCGTAACCTTTTTTGCCGATGCTCTTTTTGCAGCATCTACCATTATTAAAAGCTCAAGTAAATTTTCTGCAGGAGGATTAGTAGATTGAATAATAAAAACATCTGAACCGCGAATATTTTCACCGAACTTAGCCCATATCTCACCATCGCTAAATCTTTTCAATTCTACAGCTCCTAGGGACATTTCTAATTTTTGAGCAATCTTTTCAGATAAAGGCAAATTAGAACTGCCCGAAAAAATCTTGTAATCACTCCCAGCCATACAAATTGCAAATCATCAATTTTTCAAAATTAAGACATCAAATATATACAAAACCCTATGGCAAGTCAATTCTTAAAACTTGATTTTGGATTTTCAACTAATGAATTAACTAACCAATTTTACTTTAGATTATATGAAAATATCAATTTATCAAGCTTTATGAAACTTAAATCGATTTTCGAGATCTAATCTTTTTTCTTTCGAAGAAGAAAAATAATGACGATTAAAAGTACTAGACCGGAAAGTGCATAAATCCAAGGAGGTGTTTCCTTCAATTTAAAAGGTCTAAAAGTAACAGAAATAGTTTTTCCGCTGCCAATCTGGGCAAGAGAATAATCCCATATTAGAGTTCTACCATCTTTACTTGTGGAATTATCTGTAATGATATCGCCGCCAAAAGTGTATTTATAAGTAACATGGTAGGCATTTCCATTAATTCCAAAACCGGTAACAATCGGTGGGATGAATTGTGAAAATATTTTTTGACCCTCGGCACCATCTTTAAGTGAAAAATTTGATGCTGAGAATGCACTGGTCTTATTCAAGGAATCAATATGAGTAAAAGTTAAGTTAATTACAGCATGAGTTGTACTATCTGTGGTGTCGGTATAAACTGAAATGTTTTTTATTGTAGTATATTGGGATGAGAATTCGCTTCTAATTGAATCTGGATTAAAAATGCCGATCTTATCTAGTACTTTTGCACTTTCAACATCAGGCAATTTGGTCCAGAAGATTATTCTCATCGAGCCGGAGCCATCGGCATAAAGCTGTGTGTCTTGGATATAATTAAGGCACCCGGTAAGCGAAAGCAAAAAAGGAAGCAGAAGAAGTAAAATTTTTTTCACAGTTATTTTAAATAGATTGTAAAAAATTTAAGTGGAACTATTTCCAAAAAAATGTCAGTACTAAGATAATTATCTTTTAATTTAAATTATAGAAATTTTTAGAATTTTTCATTAAGTTTTCGACCATATTTTTCAGGATAATATATGCCTACGTACGAATATAAGTGTAAAGAATGCGGACATTCATTTGAGGTTTTTCAATCCATGAGCGCAGAACCGGTTAAAGCATGTCCCAAATGTAAAGGCGAAGTAAAAAGATTAATTGGTCCGGGCGCTGGTCCAATCTTTAAAGGCTCAGGATTTTATCAAACAGATTATAAGAATAAACCAAGCGGTTCGTCTTCAAAAAAAGGTTCTTAAAAATTGAATACTTTAATCCCAAAAACCGGATAACACTAAATTTTAAAAATCGGCGCCTAGAGATATATAAAATTTAGGCGCTGAAAAGTGCTGCATGTTATATGACCAGGCAAGATCAAACCTAACTAAAAAAGCTAAAAGGAAAATTCTTGCACCCACACCAGTACCCATTAGAAGATTGTTAGTAATTAAACTACCGTTTTCATTCCGACTGAATAATCTTAAGTCATGATTATTATTCCATGCTGTCCCGGCATCTAGGAAAGCAACTCCCAAAATATTGCTGAATAAAATAGGAAGAGCACCGGTTACCAAATATCGGATAAAAGGAAATCTTAATTCCATATTCATTAGTCCGTATTTAGTACCAATTTCCCGGGCGTAATCATATCCACGCAGTGGAAGTGCTGCAGTCAAGAATGCAAAGTCTGATGGTGAGTTAAGTGGAATAGTATTATTGGCAAAATCGCGGTTTATCCAGTTATCAACACCGCCTATAAAAAATCTTTGAGGATTGCTTCCCCATGAATAACCGCCTGACAATCTAAATGCAAAAGAATAATCATTCCAAAACCGAAAGTAAGTTCTATAATCTCCCAGTAATGAATAGAAAGAAAGGTTCCTATCTATTATGCCAGGATTTATCAAGTAATCAAAACGATATCTAGTGCCATCGATTGGTGCAGTATATCCGAATAAAGTGTTATCATGGATAAAGCTTAATACCGGCATAAGGTAAGTAGCCTGCTGATATGGTGCAGTAGGATCATCTAGATTTTCCATGGTAACATTAAGCCAGCTAAGCCCGCCTTCTACCCTGTAAAATTTGTTAAGAGGATAGCTCAAAGAAAAAACTGCACCGTAATTTCTAAAACGATACAAATCGGAGAGACCGTAATTATCAAGATAAACAAATCTTGCAGTGTGGAAAGCTTCGATGCCATAATTCATTCTTTGCTTCAGTGAAAAATAACCAATCCCATAATCACTGTTCTTCAAATCTATTTGGAGGCTTGTTTGACCAATTATTCTATAATTTCCAAGGACATCGCTAAATGAAAGCACTGTAGTTCCAAGCAGTCCGTAGAGAGTACTAAAACCGGCATTGGCGTAAACAATATCCGGAGAAAAAGTAATCTTATACTTGTTTAATCTGTAGTTACCATTACTATCCAGGTTATCTGTAAGAGCAAATTTTGAATTTGTTGTATCTTTATTTGCCAAAATATTAGCTTCATGTTTATTCCCAAAAACATAATTATTTAGATTGACCTGGATTGAATCGCCGTAAACACTTGTGGTATCATTATTCAGAGCAAATGCTGAAACCTTCATAACAGTTTGAATCGAATCCACTTCATGGATTGCCTTATTTGCAATATCCTCAACCATTGTTTCCTTTTTATGCTCGCTATCAACAAAGACAGTTGGTACTAATTTATTCGTATCGAGTTTTATATCGAAGGGTTGGTTGAGAAGGAAAAGATTGTATGAACCTTTATATAGTGTAGAAAAGACTAGCTTCTTTCCGTCTTTTGATAACGAAAGCTGGTACAATCCATTTAATGAATTTGTAATTGGAACTGCAGGTAGTTCATCAATACTTGAGGAAGTGTCTATCTTATCAAGAACAATTCTTTTCTTATAAATATTATTTATTCCGTTGATGTCTGAAAGGAATAAAATCTGCTTTCCATCCGGACCAACAACCGGTGCAAACTGGTTGCTGTTCGGCATATCAGTAATTCTCTCAATTTTATGGGAATCAATATTAACGCAATAAATATCTGTTTGAGTATCAGGATAATCATACACCTTAATCGTATCTTCTGAACCATGAGAAAGAAAGCTGCCTCTGTCTGATGAGAAGAAAATTTCTTTGCTGTCTGGAGACCAGGTCGGATCATTGTCATTGAAAATATCGTTAGTTAGATTGGTAATCTGTTTAGTGTCAAAATTATATATGTAAACATCAGACTCCTTTGGAGTATGTCCAATGAATGCAAGATATTTTCCGTTAGGTGACCAGGCAAGACTTTTAATTCCATCAAAATGAACTGGCAGTTTATATTTGTTTTCCGAATTAACATTAATAATATAGATGATATCATCTCCGTCGCTCTTTGCCGATAAAGCAATTTCACTTTCATCGGGTGACCAGCTTAATCCAGGAGTAACGACATTCAACTGCTCAAAGTCAGGGCTCCTATCACCTTTTACCAGACGCTTAATTATTTTGCCGTCAATCGCATTCATAATAAAAACATCGAAGTAATAATTACGATTTGAAATGAAAGCAATCTTGTCTCCCTGCGGTGACATTGCCGGACTGGTGTTATAAAATCCGCCTCCTTCTTCAGGATCGGTTAATCGCTTAGCAAATTCATCCGGATCTTTTCTTATCGCAATGTCGGGCCAATAAATTTTCTTAAGATGTTTTTTCCATCTTTCGTTAAACTCCTTAAGAGTTAATCCTAGAGATGCTCTGAAGCCTTGCTCTAAGCTGCCGGATCCCTTTATCTTGTTCATCAATTCGCCGATTTTCTCTTTACCGTATTTCGAAGCAATGTAATGGAAAATGGATTCGCCGGCTCTGTAAGCAACGTAACCGTATAATTGGTTAATGTCCGGCAGGTAATTATTTATAATCGCATCGCGGATGAACATATCGGTATTTATATCCCAACCGAGCGATTGAAATTCCGCCATGCCTTCATTGAACCATTGGGGAAGGCTTAGAGTAATATTATTTGTAATTACATTTTGAAGCGAGCCGCCGTAAAAGAAATCATTCATAACAGCATGGGTAAGTTCGTGATGAATTAAATGCCGGAACTCGGGATATGAACCCATGAACTGAACGACAACTCTATTTTTAAAAATTTCAGTAAAACCTTCAATACCTTCGCTCAAGTATTCATCAGTAACATTTGTTTCCTGGAAATCATTAGTAGAGTTGTAAATGATAAGCGTAATTCGGTTATTTATTTTGTAATTAAAACTCTTTTCAATTGAAGCCAGGGATTGTTCAGCCACCTTTGCTGCAAACTCTGCTAATGAAGAACCTTTGTTGGTAAAATAAATATCGAAATGATCCGTCTGAATGTAATACCAGGTAAAATCTTTATACTGAACTTTATTCTCGCCGAACTGCGCAAATAGCGACATCTGCACCAAAAAGAAAATGGCAGATAGATTTAATAATGTTTTCATATTCGGCATTCATTTATTCCGCTATTATAAAATCAAGCTCGATTTTTTCAAGATCGACTCGGACTAATTTAACGCGCAGCCTGTCACCAAGACGAAATTGTTTTTTTGACCTTTTGCCGACAAATGCATGTTTCTTTTCATCGTAAACATAAAAATCACCTTCCAGGTCTCGCAGTCTAATTAATCCTTCTGCTAATATATTATTAATTTTAACAAAAATTCCAAAATGTGCCAATCCCGAAATTATCCCATCAAACTCTTCCCCCAGATGTCCTTTCATATATTCTGCTTGTTTTATTTTTACCGAAAGACGTTCAGCATCAACAGCAATTCTCTCGCATTCGGAAACATGATCACTTATCTCATCCAATCTTTCTAAAGTATAATTAACGCGGCTGTGAGAATTAAGATATTTATACAACAGACGATGCACAATTAGATCAGCATAACGCCGGATTGGCGAAGTAAAATGCGTGTAATACTTAAAGCCAAGTCCGTAATGACCGATGTTATTAACTGAGTAAATTGCTTTTGCCATCGAACGGATAGCCAATTCATTGATCAATGCTTCTTCATCAGTACCCATAACACTTTCAATAAGAAGTTGAAATTGATTTGTCCTTGACGAACCGTTTGGATTAAAAGAATAGCCAAGCGACTTAACAAACTTTGCAAATTCATTTATCTTTTCAGGGTCTGGTAAATCATGTATGCGGTAAATAAAAGGCTTAACAGATCCTTTTGCCGGAGCTCCAATATGTTTTGCAGTAATCTTATTGGCAAGCAGCATAAACTCTTCAACAAGCATGTTGCTTTCTTTAATATCTTTCCGGAAGACATTTGTCGGATTCCCATTTTCATCAAGCTCGAATTTAACTTCGGGAGAAAAAAATTCTATGCTGCCTTCGTTCAACCGCTTCTTGCGTAAAGTTTGAGCCAACTTGTTCAATAAAAGCAAATCATCCTTAAACTCGCCTTCTCCATTTTCAATTATCTTCTGCACTTCATCATAAGTAAAACGCCGCTTGCTGTTAATAATAGATTTTTCAATTTTATAATCCACAATCCTTCCGCGCGGAGTCAATTCAACAACTACCGAATAAGTCAGTCTGTCTTTGTCAGGAACAAGAGAGCAAATGTTATTCGAAAGTTTTTCCGGTAGCATCGGAATTACCTTGCCTATAAGATAAACACTGTTGCCCCGTTTTAATGCTTGTTTATCGATGCTCGAATCCTCTTGAACATAATGACTGACATCTGCAATATGTACTCCAATAGAATAATTTCCGTTCTCCAATTTCTCAATTGATAATGCATCATCAAAATCTTTGGCATCTTCCGGATCAATTGTAAAAACTGTTTTATTGCGGTAATCCAGCCTTCCGTTTATTTCTTCCGGATCAATCTCAGTGCTTATTTCATTTGCTTCATGAAGAACTTTTGGCGGGAAATTATAAATGATATTAAAATCTTTAGCTATCGAAATAACTTCAGCATCAAGCGAACCGGCTTTGCCCAGCACTTCAATTACTCTTCCTTCCGGGTTCGTCATCGAGCTGTCCCACTCAATATTGCTAACGATTACTTTATCATTTTCTTCGGCACCTTTTAAATTTGATTTGTCTATATAAATATCCCGGTCAATGGTCCGATCATCAGGTTCGACAATAAAAAACGATTTTGATTTCTTAATCGTACCAACAAGTTCTTCTCTTTTCCTCTTAACCACATTAACAATTTGACCTTCAATGTTTTTCCCTTTTTTGCCGGAAAATAAAACAACTTCAACAGTATCGCCGTTGAAAGCACTTCCGAGATTTCTCGGTGCAATAAAAACATCCGGCATTTTAGAATTTTTCAATACGACAAATCCATATCCGCCATTGGTTATTTGCAGCCTCCCGGTTACCTTATTAGAAGAAAGAATTTGTCCAAGCTTGTAACGCTTTCCGTTTTTCGATAAGAATTTTTCTTCGTAAAGATCATGAAGAACGGCTTTCAATGCACTGTATTCATGTTCCGACGATATATCAAGCCTTTTAGCAAGATCCTTACTTTTGAATTGCCTGCCAGGATTATTTTTAAAAAACGCGATAATTTTTTTCTTCATTAGAATTCAAATCTATATTTTAAGCCGATCTCGTTTATCATTTCATTCGTAATTGTACTAGTCTGGTTGATCGCTTCTTTTCTTTCATATCTTAATAGAAGATTTTGCAGCAGAGGATATTCAATCTGCATATTAACCTGACTTAAATCCTGAAAGACTTCGGTAGAGCCGCCGATAGTATAACGAAATTTATTTACTTTGCCGATAAGATTAAATTTAGTTGTAGAGCCAACATTTCTTAATTCAACATTGCTAACATAACCACCGGATATTTTTTGCGCTACCATACCAAGCAAAGAACCAGCGAGGGATGTAGCGGTGTTTGAAGCAAATGAACCCGATTGATTTATTGCTTGCGACTGCTGCTGCTGCGTCATATCTGTAGAAAATTTTCCGGTTAATATAAACATGACCGCATCGTTTATTGTTTTTGTCGGATCGGATTTATTATTATTTATATTGTCTGAACCTACGTAAACACTTATGTTGTTCTTATCCTGCAAAAAACTTGTAGAAAGATCTTTCAATAAACCGCTAAGTTTTATTTTTACTTCAACAGGTTCTTCCTGTCCGGCTGCATCAGGCGGTGTATAATAATTTCTATAAGTAGCAGTAATATTTAAGAAAGGATTACTCAAATCGTTTTCAAACCTTATTGTTCCTGCCGCTTCAAAAGTTTTAAGGAATTCCAAAGTGGAGCCATCAAGCAAAGTCAGTTCACCTTGAACATTCGTCTTGCCGTCGATATTTTCATATTTAATATTTCCACTTAAGTTAGCAGTAAGGTTCTGGTTCAGTTCCCTGGACAAAACAAATTTCAGCTTTGCTTCATTCTGGACTTGAACACTTATTCTATAATTGAATAAAGAATTTAACGCCGGTACACTTACGCTGCGATTAGAATTTTCTTCTGATGATTGACGAATCAATCTTTCGAAATCTTCCTCGGTAGAAATTTTAGATGGACCATTGGAAACAAATCTATAAATAAAATTGTTCGATGAGCTTTGGTATGCTGACTGTGTTGGTGGAAAGGTAAGATTAGCTTCCTTAACAATTATCGGGGCTTTTAAATAGGAAGTCTCATTACTCATAGTATATTCAATATTTCCGTCCGTTTGAATTACCAGATCACCGTAAACACTAGGGCTGACTGCTTTTGATTCCTCACTCAAAACTTTCAAGCTCCCCGTCAAATTAACAAGCACCGACGTAATAGAAAAATTTTTCAAGCCTACACTGCCTGTCCCGGTAATAGCTCCTCCATTTTTCGTCCCATGAATGTTTGCAAGCATTAAGCTATCTATTGTAACTGTATTATTATTTATTGACAGTTTAATGCCGGCTGAATACTCAATATTATTTGGCATTAAAATAAAAGATGAGTTCTTTATTGATAGTAATCCAGAAGGTATCAAGTCTTCCGGAGTTCCACTGAGATGTAAACTTGCTGCCACGTCTCCTGTTAAATTTTCTATCTTTGGAAAAGCATTCCCGACCGGGCTTAAGTCAAAATCATTTGCTGTTAAAGATAAATTAATCTGCTTATCCTTTATAAACCTTTCTTGAACTCCTGTAAAAGCAATATCAATCGGAATTTCTCCGCTTACCAACAGCTTTGGATTGTTTCTATTTATCAAAGAATCCAGGAAGCGAACATCAACGTTTAAATTTTTATCAGCATAGTTTATGTTACCTAATATCAACCCCACATTTTTATTTTTAAACTTAATGCTATCCACACCGAAATTTACTTTAGCAAGCGGATCAGCAAAGTCTCCTGTAATCTCAGCATTCAAATGGATGTTGCCATCGAGTGCGGTTTCATTTCCCATATTGAAAAGATTTGTTGAAAGATCATAAGCTCTTATGCCGGACATACTGATCTTCAAATCTTGGCTTCCATAACGGGAGAGAGTTCCTCTTAAATTTATTTCCCCACCGTTTCTCGCCAAATCAAAATTATTTATAATAATATTATCTTTTGAATAATTTATACTAACATTTCCCTTGTTGGAAAGCAAAAAGTTATTGTATAATATCTTCATCGTATCCAAGTCAAGCTGCACTGAATTGTCGGTAAGATCAAATCTGCCTGAAAGATTACTTGTAAGATTGTCTTCCATCCTTCCATAAAAGTCAATATTTGCAACATCTTTCTTCAAATTCAGATTTAAACTCAAGTTTTTAAAATCTTTTCCGGCATAAATTCTATCCGAAGAAGCAGTAAGGTTTGCAGTAATATCTTTCAAATAAACAGAATCGATATTATTGGAAACATTAAGATTCAGATTCAAGTTAGAAAGTAAAAAGATATTATTCTTTCCGAGATATCTAAAATAATCCATATTAGTATTGGAAGAAATAAAAACATTACCGCTGGTGTCTTTTATTACTCCGTTCATATCACCGTTCAAGCTAATCTTTCCGCTTCCAAGCAACAGCGAAAGCAAATCAAAATTTTTGAATTCAATATAATATTTCAAATTAGTAGCCGGATAAATTGTTTTAATAATCTTGGCTTTGGTTTTGGTTTTATTAATAACTGCAAGCCCATTTGTTACCTGCCTGTTAAACAGAGAGTCCGGATAGAGAATTTGATTTATCTTATCTTTTACTGCACCGGAAATATATCCGGCTTCTTTAGATAGAAGATTAATTGTATGAGTAGTTGAGAAATTTCCCGTGATAGTAATATCTGCAAGATCGGAAATCAGATTGATGACTCGCTCGCCGTTGTCATCGCTTCTTATGTCTGCAATCGCCCGTGCGCTGTCGATATTTACTCCGTGGATCTCAGATTTGCCAAGCTCAAGCGTTAAGTAAAGATTAAGTTTATCAGGGTCGAAATTACTTCCGCTACCATCTAAGCTAAAGTTTAGATTACTCTTTGCTGTGGAATCATGAGTAAACTCAGCAAGGTTGAGACGACCGAATGAGCCTCTGATTTTATAAGAAGGTTTGTCCTTATTTGAAAAATTAAAATTACTTATTACGTCAGCGTTTGCAAAATTTGATTTCAACAAGAAGTGAAAATTAATTTTCTGACTGTCGGCATTTGCTATAAATTTCAATGAATCCAGAGGGTTACCTTCAAAATAGGAACCGTCACCATTAAATTTAATTGAAGCTTTCATCCTTTCGGTGCTAGTGCCGCTGCCTTTTATCGATATTCTTGAATTAAAGATAGCCGATAATCCAGTTAGCGGTGAAAGATTAAGATTTAGAGTTGTCAAATTCAAATCATAAATCATATCGCGCTGACGAAAGTCGAGTGAGCCATTAATATTAGCGCTTCCTCCTCCTGACCTAAGGAATGCTTTCATCTTAAAATTTAACGGATTTCCTTCATAGACAAGCGTATCAAAATTAACTACATCTAAGTTTTTAATTACCGGAATTTTAATTGAAGGGAAAAGTTTGGCAGCATCCGACTCCTTAATACGGCTATCATAAAAATTTGCAGTAATATGCATTTTACCGGCATTCATTATATCGGTTATTTTTCCTTTAGATTCAAGATGAGTGTCTAAATAATTTAACTCAAGTCTATTGTAAGTAAGATCCTTCAACGTGCCATTAGCTACAAGGTTAAATGAAGCAGTTCCTTCTAACATAGATGCAGCCGGAACAAAAGATGAAAGATCATCGAAGTTAAATTTTTTAGCACTTAAATCAGTACTGATTTTTGCCTTATTAAGATTTGTAAAAGCAGTACTATCGAAAAGATTAAAGTCTGAAATCTTTGCAGTTAAAGCAATATCTGAACCGCCGGTAAGAATTCTTAAGTTATTAATTTTTACTTCATTTGTGTCTATGTAAAACTTGCCGCTAAGTTTCTCTAGCTTGAAATCTTCTAAATTTGGGTTGAAGGAAAAATTATTTATATCAAGCGCATAAGAATTCTCACCGATATCTGCAACTGCACTTGCAGAGAGATTAAGATTCTTTATCTTAAAATCATGCATGTTTATATTTTCATATGAGGAATTATCTTTGGGAATATTATAATCTCTCAATGAAAATTCAACATTTGTCAATCCAATATCTGGTGCAACAATCTTAAATGGAAACTTTGAATGAGTTGTATTTTTGGGAGTCGGTGGAAAAAGCCTTGATATATTTAGAGTACCGCTGCTATCGGCAATTAAAGAAACTTTGGTATCTGATATTGCGACCTTTCTTATATAAATTCTTTTAAGGAATATTTGGAAAGGGCTCACCTTCACCTCAACTATACCGGCATTTAACAAGGTATCGGGACCCATATTTACTATAGTGTTCCTTAGAACAAGCGAACTGAAAATTGTTCCGTCAATTCTTCCAATGCTCAAATGACCGTTCAATTCCTTGTTTACAATATTACATACCGTGGTACGCAAGTATTCACGGAAGGTTGAAGTCTGACTGAATCCAAGAAAGATAAGGACAATAATAAGCACAATTATCCCCGCGTAAAGGAAAACATTTACAGTTTTCTGAAGAAGCGTCCGCTTCCTAACTTTCTTTTCTTTCTCTTCCGCCACGGAGTAACTAATTCATTTTATTTTTTAGTTATTTGCAAAATTAATTATGTTAAAGATACCGGGATACTTGTTCAAGCGTTAGGCATATTGGTATAAGGTATATAGGAATAAGACCAAGTATAAAAAGTATTTTCTTTGTGTCGAGGGAATTATACTCTATAAATTTATACTACATACCTTCCAAAGGTATTAACTTTTATATTTATCTAAAATGTACTTAATAATCTTGGAAGTTGATTGGTCATTAACAAAACGGATTGTCTTCACTTCGCCGCCGTTGGCTTCTACAACATCTCTGCCCACAATATTCTCAATAGACCAATCCGCTCCTTTTACTAAAATATCCGGGATGATTTCCGAAATCAATTTAGCCGGAGTGTCTTCATCAAAAAGAACAACATAATCAACCGGCTTTAAGCTTGATATTATAAAAACTCTCTCTCCTTCTTTTAAGATCGGGCGCTTGTCGCCTTTAATTCTTCTAACCGAAGAATCGCTGTTCAATCCTACAATCAGAACATCGCCAAGCTCTTTCGCCTTAATCATGTAATCAACATGACCGGCATGAATTAGATCGAAACAGCCGTTTGTGAAAACTACTTTCTTTTTCTCTTCGCGCAATTTTTTACGGATTGATTTTATTTCATCGAGAGTCTTTAATCCGTTCATTCCATTTCTTCCAGAACAGTGTTAAACAATTTATCATACTCAATAGGAACAATTCCTACTTCTTCGCAGACCAATCCTCCTGCATAATTTGCAAGATACGAAGCTTCGAGGATATTAGCACCAGCCGCAATTGCCATCGTTAAAGTTGAAATAACTGTATCGCCCGCACCGGAAACATCAGCAACTTTCCGTGCTTTTGTCGGCATTCGCTTTTCTTCTTTACCTTTTTCGAATACGGCAATGCCGCCTTCGCCTAAAGTAAGAAGAACATATTTTGAATTCAGTCTTTCAAGCAGTTCATTTCCGGCTTTAGAAATTTCTTCATCAGTTCTGATCTTAAATCCCAAAACATCTTCAGCTTCTTTCCTGTTCGGCTTAAATACGGTTACATTTTTATAAAGGAAGAAATTACTGTACTTCGGATCCACAGTAACTAATACTTTATGTTTATTAGCGAGTGCAATCACCTTCTCAATTAAAGCGGGCGCAAGCACACCCTTATTATAGTCCTGTAAAATGATTCCGTCAAACTCTTCGATGTGATCTTCAATAAAATTGAAAACTCTGTGCTGCATTTCTTTACCGAGATACTGCTTGCTTTCCTTATCAATTCTAACAACATGCTGATGATCCGCAATTACCCTGGTCTTGGTAGTTGTCGGTCTTGAATCATCCACAATTATTCCGTCATTAGAAATTCCGGTCTCTTTAATTAAAGATGAAAAAATTGCACCAGAACTATCCGAGCCGATAATGCCGACCGGATAAGGAATGCCCCCAAGCTTAATAATATTTAAAGCGACATTAGCAGCGCCGCCGAATCTAAAAAACTCATTTTCTACTTCAACAACCGGTACCGGCGCTTCAGGCGAAATTCTTTTTACATCACCCCAGTAATAGCAGTCAAGCATCATATCGCCGATTACCGCAATCTTTAAATCCTTAAAGCCGGCTTTTAAAGTGTTAACTCTTTTAAGTGAAAGGTTTACCATTACAATCCTAAATTCTTAAAAACTACAATTAAAGATAATTATAAAATTTATTGCGGAAAAATTTTAAGAGGATTATGACTATCATGCTCGGTAGTTAGTTGAAACTTAAATTAGAAGAGCTATAAATCCCCATTTCAATATATTTCCAGGTTATTTAATAAATTAGTTTCATCTTCGTCTCTTCTTCACCGGTTTTTCTTGCTCAACTTGTTCCGGCTTTTTCAGTGTCCATCTTGCGAGAGGATTTTCAATTAAAACTTTGCACAAGCCGTCGTCGGTTCCAATCCACATATTTGTGCCGTCAAATAAAAGGCATGTAATTTTAGATGAGTTTAGCTGAAGCTCATTCAAGTCCACGTTAGTAACTTTCATAGTCACCCTGTCAATCAATGCTAATCCCCTGCCGTAATCTTTTTTACTGCTTTTATCGAACGAATAGACACCAGCCCAAATTTTATTTCCGGTTCTTGCAAGGCAATAAACTCCGTTTCCGGGTAAACCATTTCTAACCGTAACTTCATTCCATGTTCTTTTTCTGTTGTAACGAAAAATTCCTCCGAGATTAAACTTCGGATCTTTTATTGTTATAAATTCATCTGTTCCAAACCAGACAGATTCAGGATCAAACAGCATATCGGAAATTGAGACAGCTTCTCCTTCACCTAAAAATCCACCGTCTTTGTTATTGATAAACTGCCATGCGTCTCTGTTGTCCATGCTCATTCTTTTCCTGTACTTAAACACACCGGCTTCAGTCCCGAACCAGACAAGGCTGTCACCGTCCAGCTTAATGGCTTTTATCGTGTTTGTCTTTGCATCGTTATTTTGCATCAGCATGCGGTCACTGTATTTTTGTCTGCCGACTTCAAGCTTAGTCAAGTTCTGAAACCTACCAATCCAAAGGACATTCTGTTGCGGATCGTAGCAAAGCGAGCGTATCCAGTTTCCCATCTCTCCACCAAGTGCAAATTTTCTGTTTTGCCATTCGTCTTTTCTCAAATTTAAAGTATAGAGACCGTTAACTGCGCCTGCCCAAACGTAATATCTGCTTACCGCAATGCAGTAAAAAAAATCGTTATTTAAATTGTTCCGTCTTGTTGAGTAGTTCCACCATTTATCTTCTTTAATTGAATAACGGTAGATACCATTTCCGTATGTAGCAATCCATAGATAATCTCCATATTTCGTAATGCCGGTAATGGAAACGCCATTAAGAAAATTTTCAGATGAAACTTGAGGAAATGCTGCTTGATATGATGTTAAAATGAAAATTAGTACGGGGAATATTCTTCTCATAATTTTATTCTTACTCATGCTCGTAATCTTAATCGTAATCTTACTCGACTATTATCACTATCTTTCAAAATTACGAGTACGTGTAAGATTTTTACCGGAAGCGGATCAGACTCCGGTTGAAAGAGCGCGATTAAGATATGGATGCGATATGTTAATAACTTTCTTCTTTGCTCGGGAATTTCGTCTCCTTAACATCCTCGATATATTTTTTCACCGCTTCGGAAATTTCTTTGTTCAGCTCCGCATAATGGCGTACGAAGCGCGGACGGAAATCAACGTACAAGCCAAGCATATCCGGCGAGACGAGTATTTGCCCGTCGCAATGAACTCCCGCGCCGATCCCAATTGTCGGAATCTTTAATTCGCTAGTAATTTTCTTTGCAAGCGAAGCAGGAATTTTTTCAAGTACTATTGAAAATGCTCCGGCTTCTTCCACAGCTTTTGCATCACGGAAAATTTCTTCGGCTTCTTCTTCAGTCTTGCCTCTTTCGCGGTAGCTTCCAAACTGATAAATACTTTGAGGAGTTAAACCGATATGTCCCATTACTGGTATTCCCGCATCGGTAATTTTCTTTATTGTATCTGCGACTCTAATACCGCCTTCAAGCTTTACAGCACCTGCCGATGTTTCCTTCATAATTCTTCCGGCATTCCTAAAGCCTTCATCAATACTTAGTTGATACGACATGAACGGTAAATCGACTACGAGCATTGCGCGGGAAATTCCTTTCGCAACAGCTTTGGTATGATAAATCATTTCGTCCATAGTTACCGGCAGTGTTGTATCGTTGCCCTGGAAAACATTGGCTAGAGAATCTCCAACCAGTATAACATCTATTCCCGCTTCATCCAAAATTTTTGCGGTCATATAATCGTATGCTGTTAATGAAGAGATCTTGACCCCCTTCTTCTTCATTAACGCAAGTGTTTTAGTTGTTACTCGTTTAATTTCTTTTTCGGTGCTCATAAAAATTTCTTTTTTATTTCTTAATGAAGATTAAACATATAATGATTCGTTTTCAACCGCAAAATGTTTGTCTTTTTCAGAATCTTCAAATTTAATTTTGAAGTAAGCGCTGAAGCCGTCTTTAATTGAATCGCAAAGAATATTGTAATCAACTTCTTTTCCGGTAATCTGTTTGATATTGGCAGTCGATTCTAAAGCTTCAGCTACGCTTGCAATGTTTTCGTCATTTGAATTTAAATAATCAATTATCTTTTTATGATATTCTCCACAAAGAATTGAACCGTGCTGAAGTATTACGTTACCCATCTTCCTTTGAGCGCTGCCTGCAAGTTTCTTTCCGTCAAATTTTAATTCACTTTTTGCTGGTACTGCAAAGCAGGCAATGCTTTTTTCTTCTTTATAAAAATTTCTAAAGTCCGGCTGAATGTTTTCAAGTTCTACGCCGCTTAATCTTTTGTCGTAAATGTTCAAGCCTTCGGCAAGAGCAAGATTTATTTCACTGTAAATATTTCTTGCAGAAGAATTTTCTTCAAGCGGAATAACTACCGAGTAAGTTAATTCTTCGGCATGAAGTATTGCCCTTCCGCCTGTCGGTCTCTTAACTATATCGATATTGTCTTTCGCAGCTTTTGATGAATTGATTGAATTATAATCCTGGTTAGCACCTAATGAAATGCAATATGGATCCCATCTGTATAATCTTATAAAAGCTTCATCTTGACGGCAAGTTTTTGAAAGATGAATATCCAGTGCCATGTTAAAAGCGCCAGTATTAAATCCCGTATTTAGAAACTTCCACCTCATTTACCAACTAAACCCCGCTTGCTCTTAGATAAAAATTCAAGAACGTTCTTTACGCATTTGTTATCGCCTAACTCGCGCTGGATTATTTCTTTCGCCTGACTTACGTTCAATGATTTGCTATAAATATAATTATATGCTTTTTTCAAAGCGTAAATATCTTCATTTGCAAAACCGCGCCTGCGAAGTCCGATGATATTTAATCCCTCAAATCTCAGCGGTTCGTTTGCAGCGAGAATATATGGAGGTACATCCTGCACAGCTCTGAAGCCGCCGCCAAGCATGCTGTGTTGCCCAACGATACAAAACTGATGCACAGGAGTTAATCCGCCGATAATTACGTAATCTTCAATTGTAACATGTCCGGCAATCTGAACACCATTTGCAAGGATGCAATTATCTCCAATTACGCTGTCATGCGCAACATGGGCATAAGCCATCAACAGACAGTTCTTTCCTATTTTGGAAAAACCTGTATCTTTTGTACCGCGGTGAAGCGTTACAAACTCGTGAATTACTGTGTCGTCGTCAATTATAAATAAAGATTTTTCATGACCGAATTTTAAATCCTGAGGAATGTGTGCAACAGAAGCCGATTGATAAATCTTAACTCTGTTTCCGATTCTTGCGCCGTTATATAATACTGCATGCGGACCGATAATGCAGTCGTTTCCGATTTCAACATCATCTTCAATAATTGTGTAAGGAAGAATTACGTTGTTGTCGCCGAGTTTTGCTTTGCTGCTTACAAGAGCAGTCGGATGAATAGTATTCATTTATTTTATTTCTTATCCCCGTTGTTTTGTTCTCTATCTACAATAGCCGCCATGAATTCAGCTTCAGCAACTAGTGTTTCATTCACGTAGGCTTTACCAGACATCATTACGACCTTGCTTTTTTTATTTGTCATATCAACTTCCAGGAAGAGCTGGTCACCCGGATAAACTGGCTTTCTAAACTTTGCGTTGTTTATTTGCATAAACAAAACAAGCTTCTCTTCCGGATTTGGAAATGAATTCAGCAGAAGAATTCCTCCTGTTTGAGCCATTGATTCAATTATTAATACTCCTGGCATTATCGGCTGACCGGGAAAATGACCCTGGAAGAACGGCTCATTAACAGTTACCGATTTAACTCCGATTACTTTCTTATCAAGCTCAAGATGAATTATCTTATCAACAAGTAGGAAAGGATAACGGTGAGGAAGAATTCTTTCGATGGCATTAGTATCGAAGACAACTCCCTCCTTCTTTACAAACTGGAACTTTTTAACCAGCTTTTTTTGCTGATATAATTTTCTAATCTGTTTTGCAAACTCTACATTAACTTTATGCCCCGGACGCGCAGCAAGTATTTGAGCTTTAATCGGTGCGCCAATAAGGGCAAGATCGCCGAGAAGATCAAGAAGCTTATGCCTTGCAGGTTCATTTCTAAATCTTAGTTCTTTATTATTAAGTATTCCGTTTTGCCCAATAACTACTTTATCTTTGATACCTATCTTTTTCCTAAGTGTCTCAAGTTCTTCTTCGTTTGAATTCATATCTACTATTACAACAGCGTTATCAATATCGCCGCCTTTAATCAAGCCGTTATTGGCAAGCAGTTCAACTTCGCTAAGGAAGCAGAAAGTTCTTGCAGGCGCAAACTCTGTTACAAATTCTTTTTCAAGATCGAACAAACCGGAATGCTGGCTGCCAAGTGCAGGATTCTGATAATCAACCATAACTGTTGCGCGGTAGCCGTCCAGAGGAAGAGCTACAATATCAATCTGCTTTTCCTCGTTATGGTACATAACTGTTTCATCAATTATTAAATAATCTTTCGGAGCCTCTTGCTGAACAAAACCAGCATCAAGAAGTTTTTCAACATAAGGCATAGAACTACCATCTCCAACCGGCGGCTCTATACCATTCATTTCAATTATTAAATTATCAATCTGAAGCCCAACTATAGCAGCAAGAACATGCTCTACAGTGTGGACTTTTGCTTCTCCAATACCTAAAGTTGTTCCGCGGGAAACGTCTACAACATTATCCGCATTTGCCGGAATTTCAGGGTTGCCGCCGAGGTCAACTCTAACAAATCTTATCCCGTAATTTTCCGGTGCCGGTTTAAAAGTCATAGTACATGAAGTTCCCGTATGCAATCCTATTCCTGAAAGAGATACCGGCTTCTCAATCGTTCTTTGAAGTTCTAACATTTATAATATCCGCTTAGTTTCACATTTAAATTAAATACATGGAATTCGGTTGCCAAAATAGCAAGATGAGTTTTGAAATACAATTGCAGGTGACTACACGCTTAAGATTTATCCGAAAGCTTTTTAATTTCGGCAGACAGGTTTTGAATTTGATTCTCAAGCTGTTTGATCTTTTCAAGATATTCCGGAAGGTTATTTAAGTGAGCTTCTAATTTTAAAGTTGTCTTTAACTCTCTTGCAGGGTAGCCGAAATAAATTCCCGGTTTAGTTATTGATTTAGAGACACCCGATTGAGCACCAATAGAAACGTTATCTCCAATTTCGATATGCCCGGTTAATCCGGCTTGTCCACCAAGCATGCAATGAGCACCGACTTTGGTACTTCCGGAAACTCCGCTCTGAGCTGATATTACAGTATCCTCTCCAATTACAACATTGTGTCCAATTTGAACTAGATTATCAATCTTAGTTCCTCGTTTAATTATGGTTGCACCCAGTGCTGCACGGTCCACAGAAACGTTTGAGCCAAGTTCTACATCGTCTTCAAGAATTACAATTCCAATCTGCGGAATCTTTTTGTACATTCCATTTTCATCGGGAAAATATCCAAAGCCGTCAGAACCGACAACCGTACCGGGATGAATAATAACCCGTTTCCCGATCTTACATTTTTCTCTGATGCTGACATTCTGAAATAAAATTGTATCGTTACCGATTTCAACATCTTCAAGAAGAACGGTGTTGTGAAAAATTTTTACGTTGTCGCCAATCTTGCAGCCGGATGAGATAACAACATTCCTTCCAAGTGCAACATTATTTCCAATAGATGAAGATGGATGAATAAAAGCTGTAGCATCAATACCGGATAAAGAAAATTCCGGTGTAAAAAATTTTATAATGATTTTCGAGAATGCTTTATTAGGATCGTTAACTTCTATGTAAGCGATATCAGTCCTTGTTTTTTTAAATCCCGGTTTGACAAGGATAGCTGAGGCTTTTGTTGTCTGAAAATATTTTTCATAAGCCGGCATATAAAGAAATGTCAAATCCCCGCTCTTTGCTTCTTCTATTTTTGCAAGACCAATTATTCCGGTTTGACTGTCACCAGTAATTTTTCCGCCGATTAAATCGGCTACTTCAGCCAGACTAATTCTCATTAATTTTTTATTGTTGAAGTTTAAGTTTATCCATTACTTGAGGAGTGATATCATATTTGTCTTTTGCATACAAAATAGAAAGCTGACCGCTCCTGTCAAGTACAAAGTCAAGGTCCTCTTCCTTTGCTACATCCTGAATAGCATTAAAAACTTTATTCTGAACCGGTTTCATTAGTTCTTCCTGCTTTTGGAAAAGCTCGCCGTTAGTCCCAAATTTTTTATCGCGGTACTCTGTTATTTGCTGGTCAAGTTTTTTTATTTCGCCTTCTAATTCGTTTCTTGTCTGCTCTGTCATAATAAGTTTACGGCGGTCATAATCCTGTTCTTTTGCTACTTTCTCATTTTCCATTTTTTGGAGTTCAGTTTTCCAATCGCGAATTAATCCATCCAATTTCTGCCGAGCATCCTGAGCATCCGGTAATTTGCTTAAAATAGCCTGCGAATCTACATAACCAATCTTAAGCTGGCAAAATGAAAGACCAGTAAAGACAAATACTGAAATAATGAGGGACAAAATTATCTTTTTCATCTCAGTTCCTATACTTGATTTGATGTTGATAAAAATTTTTCAAATCGTATCAATATAATTTATATCCCTCTCAATGTTATCGGCTAATTTTTGAATTACTCTTCTCAAGATAAATAATTTAGAATTAACTATCTTCTTTCTGAATGACGGCAAATCTAATTACCGCCTGTCTTCAAGTAATCTAAAACTTTATAAGTAATATCGTACTGCGGGTCGGCATAAAGCAGGACAACATCGCCAGCTTTATCAAAAACAAACTTCATACCTTCTCTTTTTGCTACCTCATCAATAGCTTTATAAATTTTTGATTTCACCGGACCGAAAATTTCATCCTGTTTCTTGTAAATCTCACCTGTACCCTGAGCAAATTTTTCTTTATTATAATTTAAAATTTCATTTTCTTCATTTACAAGTTTTTTCTGTTCAGCCACTTTAGCTTTCTCAGTCATTGTAGTTGATTGCTGCTGGTAATTTGCCAGATTCTGCTGGTATTTTGTACGCATAGAATCAAGGTGTGCTGACCATTGGTTTGTCAGCGCATCAAGATCACTTTGAGCCTTTATAGCTGCAGGTAATTGAGCTAAAATTACCTGCGAATCAACGTACCCAATTTTCTGAGTCTGAGCTTTAATAGCAACTGTAAATAAAAAAACTGCGACTACAAATAAAAGATTTTTTTTCACTCGTTTTACCTCTAATTGTTAATACTTATAAATTTTTAGTTTTACAATTAATTCCTATTTTGACGAATTAGGGATGAAATTGTTTAACCTAAAATCCTTTTCCAAATTGAAAATGGAACAGCCAAGCCGGGGCTTGTCCGTTTACCAGCCTCCGATCGAAACCGTATCCTAAGTCGAAGCCGATTAATCCTATCGGGTTAATCATTATCCTAGCGCCAACGCCTGCAGATCTTCTTAAATCAAATGGATCTGTATGTTGAAGATCTAACCAGACATTTCCAGCTTCAGCGAACGCTAGTAAATATAACGGAACCGGTTCAAGTGTAACTGCAAATCTTAATTCTACTGTATATCTCATCATTACATCGCCGCCGACTACATTGCCGTTTATTGTCGGTCCAATCGATCTGTCATCATAGCCTCTTAATGGTTCGGTTGCAATGACTAATCCGTTACCGCCCATAAAATATCGCTCAAACGGATTTATATGATCTTTAGAAAATTGATCAAGTTCATGAATATATCCGTAATGAATCATAGTGTACAAAGTAATTTTACTTGTGTTGAACAGCCTGTTATACCATTCATTTGAAAACTCAATCTTATAATAATTTAGATCACCCGGTAAGAATGGACCGCCGGACAATTGCGCATCAAGCTGAACATTGGAACCGATAGATGGAAATATCGGATTGTCAATATCCTTTCTGCTTATTGTTGCACCAATCGTGTATTGATGAGTAACGCCCTGGACATAATCGCCGGCTCCGTATAAAATATTATTGTATTGGTAGCGGAACATTCCCTGTACATAGAAATAATCATCTGGCCATTTTAATCTTCTTCCGACTCTCACACTAGCGCCTCGCTGACTCATATCATAGTAGTATTGCTGACGTGTATCAAATAAATCAAAGCCGACAAGTGTAGGAGTATCAAACAACCAAGGCTCGGTAAATCCAAGTGAAAAAGTTCTATAAATATTACTAACGCCAAACTGCCAGTTGAAGCTTAGAATTTGACCACCGCCTAACGTAAAAGGATGGTCGAGTGCAAAGTTAGTAAGAGTAACACCAATTGCACCGCTAAATCCAAAGCTTCCGCTGTAACCGACTGATGCATTTAAGTAATCACTTGATTTTTCTTCAACATTGAATCCGACATTAACCGTGCTGTCATTTTTCAGATTAGTTGTTATACCATCCGGTCCATAAAGTTTTTCTACATTGAAATATTTTAAGTTTGCAAGCTGCTGAACACTTCGTAGAAGCAAGCCGCGGTTGAAATAATCTCCAGGAACTGTAAAAAGTTCGCGTCGGATAACTTTATCTTTTGTCTTATCATTACCTGCAATTGACACTTCGCCTACTCTAAACTGATTCTTTTCATCTACACGAATATTTATGTCCATTGAATCAGCGCCAACCTTTGTTTCTGTAGTAGCTAAGTTAAACATCAAATATCCGTCATTTAAATAAAGTGACGAGACATCCGTCTGTTCTTTATTTCCATGAAGATTTTGTTCGAACTTTTCGTAATTGTAGACATCGCCTTTTTTAAAATCCAGGTGTTCATTCAAAATTTTTGTAGGGAAAACCGTATTGCCTTCCCATGTAATGTTTCTAACAAAATATTGAGGTCCTTCATAAACATCAATTAGGATTGTTAAATCTTTTTTATCATTAGAATAAATCAGAGAATCCGAAAGGATTTGCGCATCACGATAGCCGTGTTCCCGGTAAAACTTCACTATTGATTTTTTATCGTCATCAAATTTTTTAGGATCAAACTCGGCACTGCTCCAGAATTTCCACCACACTGCCTCTTCGGTATTATCCATCTGACTTTTTAGCTTGCTATCTGTAAACGCTTTATTGCCGACAAATTCAATTTTTCGTACAACAACTTTTTGATTTTCCTTTATCCGGATCATCAAAAGTACTCTGTCTTTAATCTTATCTATAAGATTGAAATAAGTATTATCTCCAAGATCATATTTAGTGGTATATTGATCAGAAAAATCCTTTGAATTTCTCCAGACAACATCTATCTCCTTCTCAGTAGTATCGGCTGTAAAATAAACAAAATCCTCCATCTTGATCTGAGCATTCAGGTAGCCATCTTTTTCATACATTTTTTGAAATTCTTCTTTGATCCTAACTTCATCTTGCGGCTTTAATATTTGTCCGCGTTCAAGATCGATTTTCTTTTCAAGATCACTGGTACTTTCTTTATCATTTCCCTGAATTACAACTTTTTCAAATCGAGGATACTCTTTTACTTTGATAAGAAGAAAAACACCGTTGGCTACCTGTTTATCGACTAAAATTTTAATGTCCGAAAATAGATTTAATGACCAAAGCTGTTTAATGGCATTCATTACGTTTTGATCGCCAGACAGTTGAATCTCATCGCCGACCTTCAATCCGCTATAGCCTATAATTGTAGATGCATCGGCGGTTTTATTGCCTTCAACAGAAATACCTAAAATCTTATATGTCGGTGCTGCTGTTTGAGCGAATAATGATGGGATTGAAAAAAGTACAATTAGAATAAAATATTTAAACAATTTCTTTTGGGAGGTTTGAGACATTCGTTAAGCCTTTGTCGTTCTTTTATAGTTGTTCACTAACTTTACCAAACCGGCGTTCTCTCTGTTGATAGCTTTTAATTGCCTCATACAAATGCTTTCGTTTGAACTCGGGCCAGTAAACATCGGTAATGTAGAATTCTGTATACGCAATCTGCCATAATAGAAAATTACTCACTCTAAATTCACCGCTTGTTCTTATTAAAAGGTCCGGGTCTGGAAAATTCTTTGTTGTTAAATGTTCAGAAATAAATTTTTCGTTGATATCATTCAAATTTAATTTGCCTTCGACAGCCTGGTTCGCAATGCTTTTAATAGCTTCCAATATTTCCCATCTTCCGCTATAGCTTAGGGCTAAATTCAAAACCATTTTCTTATTTTGTTTCGTCCGCTCCATAGCATCAAATAGTTCTTTTTGTACTTCTTTTGGAAGAGAGCCGACGTTACCAATTGTGGTTAGACGGATATCATTCTCCATAAGTTCATTGCAGCGCTCCTTTATGCTTTTAAGTAAAAGGCGCATTAAAGTAGATACTTCATCTTTAGGTCTGCTCCAGTTTTCGGTTGAAAAAGTAAATAAGGTAAGATAATTTACACCTATTTCAGCACAAGCTTCGGTAATTTCTCTTACTGTATCAACACCTCGCTTATGACCAGCAACCCTAGGAAGCCCTCTCTTTCTCGCCCATCTGCCGTTCCCGTCCATAATAATTGCAATATGAGCAGGAATTGCACCGGAATTTTTTAGCTCGTCTTGAAGTTTTGCATCGGAAACCGATTGCGATTTACCCAAATCAGTCCTCTATGATAAAGCGTGTAAAATTATGATTATGGCTGTTTAATGTCAAGGTAAGAGCCTTTTAATATATCAATTTACTTAACTATCAATTTTAATGATTGCGAAAATATTTACTTCTATGAAATTTTAAAAGGTAAAAAAGAAAGACAAAAAGCCGGGATCCCCGGCTTTAAGAAAGGAAATTGGATGTTAATGAAGGTTACGAGAAAAGTACTTTTTTATTGTCGGCGTCCTTGCGCATTGTTAAAACCGGTCTTTCCATAATCTGGAATAACCGGATATTTTTTCTGCCTTCCGGGGATATCTTGTCAACAACATCTTTAGCTCCCTTAAATAAATCTGAAGTTGTGCCGATAAACAGAAGAACCCTTTTATTTGAAAACTTTGTTTGTCGTGTTGCTAAAAAATTTATTTTTTCCAACAAATTCTTATCATCAAAATCTTCATTTGTCAAAGTTATACCAATCGCATAATTTTTTTTATATTTTGCTATTATATCAACTTCAAACTCACCAATCTTGGAAGGTTCTGGAAGATATGTACCGTACTTTCTTCTTATTGTTAGATATCCTTGCTTCCAGAACTGCTCAACTAGCAGGTCAACTGTCCTTCGCTTAACTAACTCTAACATCGCTAACTCCTTATTTCAAACTGCTTTTGACAATATTGGAATAATCGGAGAAAATTTCTTTTCTCTAATGACTTTTATGTTTGCTATTTTCTGGTATTCAAATTTTTTAATTTCATTAGAATTAAATGCTCTGCCATAGATTACTTTCCTGCCATCCTTTTCTCTAGAAAGATAATAAGGATCTATTAGTATTTCATTTAATCCGTATAAGAATCTAACCTTATTTCGATTATAGATTGCTGAAGTAAAAATATCTGTTTTCATTTCTTTAATCTCCGGTATTTTAGTTTAACCATCTTACAACGCCGATTACTTTGCCAATCAGCTTGAAATCGTCCGTACCGGCAATTTCAATCGGCTTATATTTTTCATTTTGCGGTATAAGCTTAATTTTGCCATTTTTATTTTCATATGTCTTAACCGTTGCTTCATCGTTCAACATTGCTACAACAGTATCACTATTATGAATATCACGCTTTGAGGAAACAATAACTAGATCGCCTTCATATATTCCAACGTTAATCATACTGTCGCCTTTCACTTTAAGTGCAAAGCTATCTTCTGATCTTTTTATAAAAGATGAATCCAGAATGACACTGCCTTCGATATTTTCTTCCGCTAAAATTGGTGTACCGGCAGCTACTCGACCAACAACAGGTATTTTTTGAAATCCAAGTTCCTTTTCCAGATTGAAAATATTTGTACTTGTTATATTTTCATCTTTAGAAAAAGAAATTCCTCGGCTTGCATTGCTTTCAATGTTTAAGTATCCCTTTTTAACAAGAGCATCTAGATGGCGCTTAACACCAAAAGTAGATGATATGCCGAATTTCTTACCAATTTCTCTTAAAGTCGGCGGATAACCGTTCTCTTCTCTAAATTGTTTTATAAAGATTAAAATCTCTTCTTGCCGTCCAGTTAATTGCGTTTTCATAACAGTAATCATTTGTTCACTACAAATATAGTGAGCAAATGTTCACTTGTCAAGTGCTAATTTAAGAATTTTGTAAAAATTGATTTGAAACTAACGGGGAGTAAAATTTGACACTTGCAAGGATATAAAAAAGCTCAGCAATCAAAAAATTCTTTTCAATGCTGAGCTCTTATTTAGAATGGATGAAAATTAACTTTTCTATTTAGAAAAGTCATTTGATTATTTTAAACTTCTATCTCTTTCTTTTCAACATGTGTCAACCAGCCATACTTATCTTCAACCTTTCCATAATGAATTGAAGTCAACTCATTAAAAAGTTTTAGATCGAGTTCGCCTGGATTGCCGCCATTAAAAGTCATTTCGAAACCTTTGAAGTTAAGCAAACCAACTGAAGAAATAACTGCTGCGGTACCGGTTCCAAATACACCAATTACATTTCCCTTTTTGTATTCGTCGATAACTTCTTCAATGCTTATCAATCTTTCGTTAATATTCATTCCCCAGTCTTTTAAAATATGAATAACAGAATCTCTTGTTACTCCAGGAAGTATGCTACCTCCCAACCTTGGGGTAGCTATTTCATTTTTAAATTGAATAAAAATATTCATCGTACCGACTTCTTCAATATATTTTTGTTCAACTCCATCAAGCCATAGTACTTGTGTGAATCCTTTTTTCTTTGCTTCTTCAGCAGCTAATAAACTTGCAGCGTAATTAGCTGGCGTTTTGCAATCTCCCAAACCTTTTCTTACTGCACGAACGTAATCATCTTGCACTAAAATTTTGACAGGCTTAAAACCTTCAGGATAATATGGACCTACCGGAGAAAGCAGGACTATGAGTTTATAGGTAGCAGAAGGATGTACTCCCAAAAATGGTTCAGTACCAAAAATAAACGGACGGATATATAATGACTCACCAAATTTTGCCGGGATCCAATCTCTTTCAATTGATATAAGCTCAACGATTGCCTTATACAAAAATTCAGGATCAACTTCAGGTATACAAACTTTTCTTGATGAATTGTTAAGTCGTTCTATATGTTTTTCAAGCCTGAAAATTACAACTTCATCGTTTTCATTTTTAAAGGCTTTCAGCCCATCAAAAACTCCCTGACCATAATGAAGGAACATTGTTCCAGGATGAAGAGACATGTTTTCCAGCTTTTTAATTGTAGGATTATACCATCCTTTGCTTGTAGAATAGTCCATTTCGAAAACATGATCTGTAAAATATTTTCCAAATGGTAGACTATCCGGTAGTTTAACTGGATTTTTTCTTTCAACTAAATCATATTTAATTTTTTCCATTTTCGTCACCGTTTCAACTTAAATTGATAAATTTTAAATTCATTTTACAAAAAATATCGGAAAGTTTAAACTAAGAAATGATGAAAATAAAATGCCCGGTGGAGGGCTACCGGGCATGGGGAAGACTCATTAAGTGGTGAGAAAAACTTAATGAATCGTAACTCATGCAACATAATATTTATAAATAAAATTGTCAATCAATTTTTTTGTTAGATGATTAATAATTGCACGAGCGGTATCACATCGTAAAATTCCTACACAGCAAAGTTTAAATTAGAATATCAGCATCCATAGGAAGTAATCAAGAATTAAAATCATAGCTGATGAAAGTACGAACGATCTAATTGTAGAAAGTCCAACACCTTCAGCTCCGCCTTCAGTTTTAAATCCTATGTGACATCCGAGTAAAGCTGTTACTCCTCCGAAGAAAATTGTTTTTACCAATCCTGCAATTAAATCTCCAAAGACGAAAAATCTCTTAACTGAAAGAAAAAACACGGAGAAAGAAACTCCCAAAAAATAGTTGGAAACTATAAAGGCACCGAAGACTGCAATTGTATTGGCAAAGATAACAAGCAGCGGAAGCATAACAACCGATGCTATAAACCGCGGCATAGCCAAATATCTTACGGGGCTGATCGCCATAGTTTCGAGCGCATCAATCTGTTCTGTAACCTTCATAGTACCAAGTTCTGCAGCAATAGAAGCGCCTACCCTTCCTGCAATTACAATTCCGGTTAATACAGGACCAAGCTCAGTAATAATTGCTCTGCTAGTTGAGCCGCCGAGAAATGAAAGCGGTGCTATTCCCTTTAATTGATATGCAGCCTGCCAGGCAGAAACAGCTCCGGTAAATATTGCGATTATCATTACAAGAGGTAATGAATTTACTCCAATGTGTTCCATTTGGTAAAGAATTATTGCCCGGCTTCGAGGAATTGTGTAAAAGTTTTTTGCAATACCCCAGAACAATTCGGCAATTTGACCAATTTCTTGAATAAACTTTAAAGTCTTATTCCCTAATTTCTGTACAAAATTTTTTATCAATCAATAATCCATTAAAATTAGATGATTTAATTTACTAAAAATTCCTTGCAGAAGTAATGATTAAAATTGTATAGCTGTCTTCTTTTTTTTATTTTAGCGCTATTGCGGATAAATCGATTTTATTCAACTATATATCTGGAGTAGTTTCCATAATCTCATCATTGTGAGTTTCCAAATATATTATCTGCCTCTTTATATTTTAAATTCGAAATCGATATCTCGATCTTCTGTAAAACCAATTACTTAGAATTTGGATAAATCAATGACAAAAAATATTGAGTTATTAAATTGGGTTGAATCCATAGCAAAACTATGTCAACCTGAATCTGTTCACTGGTGTACTGGTTCTGAAGAAGAGTTTGATGACTTGACTTCATTATTAATTGAAAAAGGAACTTTCATCAAATTAAACGAAAAGAAAAGACCTAATAGTTTTTACTCACGCTCAGATCCGTCCGACGTTGCCAGAGTTGAAGACAGGACTTTTATATGCAGCAAAAAGAAAGAAGATGCTGGACCAACCAACAACTGGGAAGATCAGAAAATCATGAAGGAAATTCTGTTGAATAAATTTAATGGCTCCATGAGAGGAAGAACCATGTATGTTATTCCTTTCAGCATGGGACCATTGGGATCAAACATTTCTCAGATCGGAGTTGAAATAACTGACTCTCCTTATGTTGTATGCAATATGAAGATTATGACTAGAATTGGAAAAGAAGTTCTGGATGTATTAGGCAATGGAGAATTTGTTCACTGCCTTCACTCTGTAGGTATGCCTTTAGTAGATAATCTAAAAGATGTTCCTTGGCCTTGCTGCGAAGAAAAATATATTGTTCATTTTCCGGAAGAGAGAAGCATCTGGTCATTCGGAAGTGGATATGGTGGAAATGCTTTGCTGGGGAAAAAATGTTTTGCATTAAGAATAGCCTCTTGCATGGCAAAGGATGAAGGATGGCTTGCAGAGCATATGTTGATTGTAGGTATAACTTCTCCGGAAGGGATAAAGAAATATATTGCAGCAGCGTTCCCAAGTGCTTGCGGAAAAACAAATCTGGCAATGCTTACTCCAACAATCCCCGGATGGAAAGTTGAAACGGTGGGAGATGATATAGCCTGGTTAAAGATTGGTGATGACGGAAGATTGTATGCAATAAATCCGGAAGCTGGATTTTTTGGTGTAGTTCCCGGGACATCAATGGACACAAATCCTAACGCAATTATGTCGATGCAGAAGAATACAATATTTACCAATGTAGCATTAACTCCAGATAAAGATGTTTGGTGGGAAGGTTTTACTCTGAAAAAACCTGAAAAATTAGTTGATTGGCTGGGGAAAGAATGGACTGCTGAAAGTCATACTAAAGCGGCACATCCAAATTCAAGGTTTACTTCACCAGCGAGTCAGTGTCCGGTTATTGATCCTGCTTGGGAAGATCCTAAAGCTGTACCAATCTCAGCAATCTTATTCGGAGGAAGAAGAAGCGAAGTTGTTCCTTTAGTATATCAAGCATTTAACTGGCAACATGGAGTATTCCTTGGTGCTATTGTCTCATCTGAGACAACCGCTGCAGCGGAAGGAAAAGTTGGAAAATTGAGGCACGATCCTTTCGCAATGTTGCCTTTTTGCGGATACAACATGGGCGATTATTTTTCTCACTGGATAAATATTGGAAAATCTGCTGACGAGAAAAAACTACCGAAAATTTTTTACGTAAATTGGTTTAGAAAAGATTCACACGGAAAATTTATTTGGCCGGGTTACGGTGAAAATATTAGGGTGCTTAAATGGATTCATCAAAGAACAGATAATGAAAATTCTGTTGTAGAAACTCCAATTGGATTTCTACCTGATGAAAGTTCTATCGATGTATCCGGACTTGAAATTCAAAAAGAAAAATTAAAACAGGTCTTATCAATCAACAATCGGGAATGGCTGAGAGAAGTAAAAGAAATAAGAGATTATTTCAAAATTTTCGGGAATAGATTGCCTAAAGAATTTATTGTGGAGTTGAATTCACTTGAAGAAAAATTGGGAAAAAATTATTAACTTCGAGCAGGAATTTTGATGCAGGCTTGGGAAAAATAAGCCTCCAAAATTGACTACTATTGTGCAGCGACTCCAAAATGATACATAATTAACGTCTATTTTGATTTCCTAAATAAGATTTTCCGCTGCATTTATTGTTGATTTTTTAAGGTATGCAAATCCTTTTAATCCTTTTAATTTCAAATGGTTGTAAGATTATTTATCTTTAATAAGTATTATTGTAAAGGCTGGATTGTTTAGGGAATAATTTACCAAAAATGTTTAGCATAATAATTGTGTTAAAAAATACAATTGATAAAAAATAGTAAGTTATGGGTAAAGCAACAGAAAAATTCCAGACCATGAATCAAGAGACCTTTGTCCCGAAAATAATTGCTCAAGCGCCAATAGGTTTACTCACCTTTTCGGCGGACTGGAAAGTCTCTTATGTAAATGATGTATTCCTTAAATATGCTGCACTTTATCAATTCATGCAGACCGATATAGAAGGAATAAATATTTTGGAGATGAATATTTTTCCCGGAGTAAACCTGCATGAAGATTTATCCGCTTTAAAAGACGGCTTAAGCTTTGAAAGAGAAGTAAAAAACATTAAGACGATTGATCGTGGTATGTTGAAAGTAATTGTTAAAGGCTCACCCGTCTATGTTAATAATGAATTCAATGGTGGAATTTTAGTTGTTGAAGATGTAAAAGTAGCACCGGTTATTTCACAGCCCCAAGAATTACATACTGAGCATCTTGAAAATATTCTTTCAAGAGTTAGTGATTATATCTTTATTACCGACGTCGAAGGGAAAGTAAAATATTCATCAGGGAAAAACCTAGAGAATTTAAATTTACCTTACTATGGATTAGGCGACATCCAAATAAATAAGATATTGAATGAAACAGGCTCGAAAGTTTTTGACAAACATTTTCATGAGGTAGTTGCCGTAAGAAATCCGGTAAAGTTTAATACTCAATTAAATATTAATAATGAAATAATTACATACGAATGTAGAATTGAACCGCTTGTAAATTGGCGGAAGCAAGTACAACTTGTATTTATTTTTCTATACGATATAAGTGAAATACTAAAAGATAAAAAAATACTAGAAGGCGAAGTTGAAGAGCTCAAGCAATATCAATTAATTACTGAAGCTGTCACCGATGCTGTCTTTGCAGTCAATGATAATGGTGATATACTTTTCTGGAATAAAGCCAGCGAAGCATTATTCGGTTATTCTCGGAGTGAAGTGTTTGGTAAATTCTTCGGCAAAGCTTTGGATGTTTTCGATACTGAGTACTTCAAAGGGATAAAAGAAGAATTAAAAAAATACAAAATTTGGAAAATCACCTTAACCGTTTACAAGAAAGACGGACAGAAAGAAATTATTGATGCGAAATTCTCTATTTCTGACGAATCTAAAGGAACGATTATAGTCCTATGCACAAACATTACAGAAAGAGCTACCATTGAACAGCGTTTAAAAACTTCCGAAGAAAGATATAGAAACATTGTTCAGAATTCACCCGAACTAATCCTCAGCTTTGATCTCTCCGGAAATATCATCTTCGCTAATGCCGCCATCTTCAAAACATTAAAGTACACAGAGTCAGATATCCTAAATAAGAATATAAAAAATCTTTTTTCGGAAGAGACATTCGAAGAAGGGAAACTCAATCTTAAAACACTTGCTCAAACAAGCGGGGTTGAAGATATTGAATTGACTGTTCTGACCGGTATGGGCAGTAAAAAATATCTTAAAGCGAGCGTCTCTCCTGTTCTTGTCAACAATAGGATAAATTATTTTAATGCGGTTCTTACAGATATTACAAAGAAGAAAAGCTTTCAAAGAGACTTAACAGTTTTGCAGTCAATGTTCAGCGCCTTTCAAGATGGAGTTGCTGTTGAGTACGATAGAAAAATTATTTTGATGAACGAGGCTTTCGTAAAGACTTTCGGTTACAATAACGAAAAGGAATTAATTGATAAAGACCTGCTTGATCTTGTCTCTGAGAATGATGTTCCGAAGATAGAAGGCTATTTACAATTATCAAAAGACGGTAGAGATATTCCAACAAGACTCGACTTTTTGGGAAGAAGAAAAGATAACGCAAACTTTTTCGCAGAAGTTTCTTTATCTACTTTCAATAGTGATAACAAAAATTATTTGGTTGTTGTTGCTCGAGATGTCACCGAGAAAAAACGAGCTCAACAGGCTGTAAAAGAATCCGAAGAGAAGTACAGAAACCTAACTGAAAACATAGATGATTTCTTATATACTTTTGAAAGGATAGATAATACGATTAGACCGGTTTTCTATACAACTTCGGTAGAAAAAATTACAGGCTATAATCAAGCTGATTTTTTAGGCGATTCAAGATTAATTCTCAAAATCATCTACCCGGATGATTTCCCATCAGTCAAGAAAAAATTAAGCAGTCTGTTGAAAAGCAGAATCCAATTATCAGGCGAGTTTGAGTTCAGAATAATAAATAAGCATGGGAATGTTGTTTGGGTAAGAAATAAAATAAACCTTGTTCGCGATCATGAAGGTAAAATTCATAGAATATATGGGCTGGTAAGCGATATTTCTTTACGCAAAAAAGCAGAAGAAGAATTAAACCGTTCAACAGAAAATCTGGTTAAGCTAAATGAAACAAAAGACAGATTTATCTCAATCATATCTCATGACCTGCGCACTCCGTTTAGTTCAATACTCGGTTTTACAGATCTTCTTTTAAGCGATAGTGATTTGACTGAGACAGAGAGACGGCAATATTTTGAGTTCATCCGCGAGTCATCCAAATCAATGTTGTCGCTTGTTAATTCACTGCTGGATTGGACACGACTTCAAACCGGCAGAATAAGATTTGAACCTACTAGAATTGAAGTCTACAAGATAATTGAGAATTCTTTAAATGCATTATCAGGTGTTGCTTTCCAAAAGAATGTCGAGATAGTATCAAAAGTAAAAGATGATGTTTTCGTATTTGTCGATAAAGATTTAATGCTGCAGGTCTTCAATAATATTCTTTCCAACGCTATTAAATTTACACCTAAACTCGGCTCGATAGTTATTTCTGCGGCACCTTCTTCAAGAATGAGATTTATGGAATTTTCCATCAAGGATAGCGGCATCGGAATTAAACCAGAAAATATTTCCAAACTTTTCAGAGTTGATTCAAAATTTTCTTCAGAGGGGACTGAAGGAGAAAAAGGAACCGGTCTCGGTCTCTCGCTCGTAAAAGAAATTATTGAAAAGCACGGCGGCTCGATTTGGGTCGAAAGCGAATATGGTAAAGGTTCTGATTTCCGATTCACTTTGCCGATAGCATCTGCAAATATTCTGCTTGTTGATGACAGCAAAACGGACAGGCTCCTATATTCAAAAATACTAAAGAATATTACAACTGATTATGAAATAGAAATTGCCAACGACGGCAAAGAAGCATTGAATAAAATCCTTGCCTCGCCGCCTGCGCTTGTTATTACAGACCATCTTATGCCGAACATGAATGGTTATCAACTTATAATTGAACTGAAGAAAGCTGAAATAAAAGCCAAGCCGCCGGTAATTATTCTCAGTGGTGATATTGATAGAAATGCTATCTCGGATTATCAAGACTTAGGAATAGAATATGTCTTCCATAAGCCGGTTGATTTAACAAGCTTTAAGAATGCAGTTGAAAAATCTTTACGAAAAGGTTTGACTGGTATTTAATTCGAAGGATTTACATTTTGGAGGCAGTTAATTTTATGCTGCAAATGTGTGAATGATTTTCTGTATTTAATTATTTTGATAACATTTTAATCTTTAATCCAGGTTACTATAAATAGGGAATCTTAATAAAGAATGACGCACCTGGTCTATCTTCGCATCCAAGTTTTGAAGGACTAGCAACTGAAATACTTCCTCCGTGCCGTTCAATTATTTGTTTAACTATTGATAATCCCAAACCGGTGCCTTCATAACTTTTATCTTTTATGTTTGATGCCCTGAAAAAGTCTGCAAATATTTTTTCAAATTCTCCTGAAGGAATGCCGACACCATTGTCAGTGATTTCAATCGAGACCTCAGCATCGTTATCCATTATATCAACTTCAATCTGACCTTTAGCACCAACATATTTAACAGCGTTTCCAATTAAGTTAGAAAAAGCAATCTCCAATAAAAATTTATCGCCCTTTATATTTTTTTTAACTGTTCTTCCGTCAAATAAGTTTAGCATTATCTGTTTAGTACGAAGATTTACACTCTGTTTTTTAATCAACGGGACAATTAATTCACTCAAATTAATTTCATCATAAGAAATTTCATCTAATAGACGCAGCTTGGAAACGCGAAGGACATCATCTATCATTGCAATTGCTTCGCTTGAACGGACTTTTGCTCGGCTTAATCGCTCTTCAATTTTTTTATCCACCGGTCCGAGAATTTTACCAAGAACTACATCGAGATAAGAATGAACCGCGGTAAGCGGAGTTTTTATCTCATGAACTATACCGATTACATATTTTTGCTTTTCAGTTTCGGCAGCTTTAAGCTTTTCAAAAGATTCAAGCAGCTGTTGTTCAATTCTGTAGAGTTGACTTGCAATGTGGTTTGCGAGAAAGACACTGATCATTATAACAAATATGAATACGACGTCATAGGCAATAATGAAATCAATATTCATATAGAGCGGAATTGAAATTAATCCAGTAACGGTTTGATGCGGAATTATATTGGCATATTCAGACAAGACTAGAAAATTAAAAATCAATATTACTAATCCTGCCAAAGAAAAAATTACAAAACCTGGAAGGATTAAGCTTCCGATAATCATATGGAACACAAACAACATAAACAACGGAGTTTCAATGCTTCCTGTAAAATATACTATGAAGAATAGTGCTGCTAAATCAAAAATCATTTGAAGAAGAGAAAAATGCATCGGATTGAATTTCCCGGTTTCCGTTTTTACAAATTTCCATGACCAATGAAAGCCTAAATTATAAAGTAGAATTATAATGTTTATAAAAACAAGAGCAAAGATTTGTGTTCGACTAAACGTTAGCCTAAGAATGTATCCGGAAGAGACTAAGAAACCACATAGCATTACTACAGCGCCGTAGCGGAGCTTTATAAGCCACATGTTACGCTTATGTATTGAATCCCAAAAATCAGCGTAACGATTTGCCCAAGAAGGAACCAGTGTAATCATCTGCCCCCGTTACATTATTATTTTATCAAGAAAAATTTTTACCGTCCACTTAATCTTAATCGGATTTCTTTCGTATAAGATAAATAGCAAGAATTTATAGCTTCCTTCTCCTTTTGGAAGAAGGAAGAAATTCAAATCTTATAGTACAATATAGACATTACGAAATAAACTTTCCTCTCTTTGTGTAATGAGTATGAAGAAGTTTATGCGAAAGCTTTCCACACGGACCTTCGGTTAAAAAGTTTTCGTAAATATATTTTATGTGCGGATTCTCGTGCGACTTACGAACAGGAAGCGATTCATCTTCGGCGTAAATTGCCTGTGCACGCTTTCTTCTTATCTCCGCATTTGTCGGTATTGGCTGACCGCCGCCGCCAAGGCATCCGCCGGGGCAAGCCATTATCTCAACAAAGTGAACATCGCTTAATTCTCCTTTCCTTAACATCTCCATCACTTTTTTTGCATTCGCAGTTCCATGAGCAACAACAAATTTTAATTCAACTCCTTCAAGAAAATTATATTGCTCTACGCATCCGTCTAGTTTGACAGATGCCTGCTTCACTCCAGCAAACCCACGGCAAGGTTCAATGGCAAGATTTTTAAATGGAACTTCTCTTCCTGTTACAATTTCGTAAACAGTTCTAAGGGCAGCTTCCATTACACCACCGGTTGCACCGAAAATTAACCCTGCGCCTGATGCATCCCCGAAAGGCTCATCAAAATTTGACTTCGGCATCTCAGGCAAATAGATACCGGCTTCGCGAATCATCTTTGCCATCTCACGTGTTGTTAGTCCATAATCAATATCTTTAAATCCTGAAGCTTTCATTTCCGGTCTGTTGCATTCGAATTTTTTTGCTGAGCACGGCATCAATGCTACGGTAACAATATCAGCCGGATCGATCCCAGCCTGCTTTGCATAGAATGTCTTCATTAGCGCACCGAACATTTGCTGTGGAGATTTTGCTGTGGATAAATAATCCAAATATTCAGGATAAAAATGCTCAATGAACTTAATCCATCCCGGTGAACAAGAAGTAAACTGCGGCAGTTTCACAGATGAATCATTATCTATAATAACTTTCCTTAATCTATTTAGAAGTTCGGTTCCTTCTTCCATTATTGTTAAGTCGGCTGTAAAATTAGTATCGAAAACTTTATCGAAACCGATTCTTCTCAGTGCGGTATTGAGTTCTCCGGTGAAAGAATGTCCCGCTTCAATTCCAAACTCCTCGCCGATTGCAGCACGCGGCGAAGGTGCTGTTTGAATGATAACATGTTTCTTCGGATTGTCAATTGCTTCCCAAATTTCATCCGAAGGATCGTTTGCTCTAAGCGCAGCAGTTGGACATCTATTGATGCACTGCCCGCAGTTAATACAAATAACATCAGCAAGAGGTTTATCTAAAAAAGTACCGATGTGAGTATCATGTCCGCGGTTGATTGCTTCAAGCACACCAACTTCCTGCAAATCAATACAAGTACGAACACATCTTTTGCAAAGGATACATTTGCTCATATCGCGAACTACCGCGGCAGAAGAGTGATCGACTTTATAACGAGGTTTGTCTATATGTCCAAAAGTATATCCGTCAACTCCATATTCTTTGGCAAGTGATTGAAGCTCACAGTTTCCATTACGGAAGCATGAATAGCACTCGCCGTAATGCTCACTCAATAGCAAATCAATTATATGCCTTCTTGCTTTTCTCACCATTGGTGTTGAAGTATGAATTTTTATGGGAGTGGTAATCGGAAACGAACATGCCGTTTGCAGTGTTCTCATTCCTTCAACATCAACAACACATATCCTGCAGACGCCTGCAATACATAAATCAGGATGATGGCAGAGTGTTGGAATATGAATTTGATTCTGCCTGCACGCTTCAAGTATTGTCATTCCAAGCGGAACGGAAATTTTCTTTTCATTTATTTGAACGGAAACTGTACCGCCTATTGTTGTTGTATCTTCTGGCTGAATTACAGTAAACGGCTGCTGGCTTACAGGTATTCTTATATTTTCACGCTTTGACATTTTCTTTTCCTTTCCCGTTAGTGTGTAGAATTTCTTCGCTAAAGTTTTCTAGAATTGAAATGAATGAATTCGGACTCGATTGACCAAGACCGCATTTGGATGCAACCTGCATTGTTTTGCCAAGCTCTTTCAAATTATTTATGTAAGAAAAAGTGAAATCTCCATTTTCAATTTTTATTATTCCTTCCATCAGTTTTATGTTCCCGATTCTACATGGAGTGCATTGACCGCAAGATTCTTCAATAAAGAACTCCATAAAATTTTTAAGAACTTTCAGCATGTCCCGGTTTTCATTAAAGATGATGATTGAACCGCCGGTAGCAGCATCTTCGTAGCCAAGAATACGGTCGAACTGGCTCTTTGCAATGCAGGTACCTGAAGCACCGCCAACTTGTACAGCTTTTGTATTTTTCGCTTCGACAATTTCCAAAAGCTCTTTTATTTTAATTCCCCAAGGAAGTTCGTATACACCGGGTTTCTCGCAGTCACCGGAAACAGAAAACAATTTTGATCCTGTTGATTTACTTGTTCCATGTTTCTTAAACCATTCTCCTCCTTTAAGAACGATATGCGATACCGAAGCTAAAGTCTCTACATTATTCACAACAGTTGGATAGCCCAAGTATCCAGTGTCTACCGGATATGGCGGACGATTTCTAGGTTCGCCTCTGAATCCTTCGAGCGATTCAATCAATGCTGTCTCTTCGCCGCAAACGTAAGCCCCGGAACCAAGACGAATGCTGATATCAAAATTGAAATTTTCTTTTCCTAAAATATTTTTTCCGAGTAGATTATCTTTACGCATTTCGGCAAGATAATCTTCAAGCGGCTGTAGCATATATTCATACTCGCCGCGTAAATAAATAATACCGGATGCTGCACCGATAGTAAATCCGGCAATCACGATCCCATCAAAAACAAGTTCTGGATATTCTAAGAGAAGGACCCTGTCTTTAAATGTTCCAGGTTCTCCTTCATCTGCATTGCATACGATGAACTTTTTATTTGCATTAGCTGCCGCTGTCAGCATCCATTTTGTTGCAGTTGGAAATCCAGCACCACCTCTTCCTTTCAATCCGGAAATTTTTAATTCAAAAAGAATATTTTCTCTACCGAGTTGTAAAGCTTTCTTAATTCCTTCGCTTCTTTGATATTCCGAAAAGACAACCGGCCCGCTTCGTTTTTTAGTTTCAACATTTGATTTCATAGCGTCCTCACTTTACTTCGTTTAGAATGTTAACAGCAGTTTCCGGATTAAGATGAGTGTAAACTTTATCATTCACAAGCATCGCCGGGCCTTGATCGCACATGCCGAGACAATTTGTGAACTCCAGAGTAATTCTTCCATCATTCGTAGTTTCTCCAAATGTAATCCCAAGTTCACGTTTCACTGCAGATTCAACTTTATCTTTGCCAGCCATGTCGCATGAAATCGTTCGGCAAAGACGAACAATATTCCTTCCCTTCGGCTCTGAGCAGAGGAACGAATAAAACGAAATGATGCTATAAACTTCAACAGGATGAATATTGAGCAGCCTGGCAATTTCTTGCTGCGCAAAATCTGAAATATATTTGTGCTTCCTCTGAACAGCTTGAAGAATTTGAAGTAATGCTGGTCTATCGCTGCCGTAATGCTTTACCAAATTTTCTATCTCTTCAGTAAGAGAATTTTTTTCATACTCAAACATCACTTCGTCTCCTTCTTTTTTAAAAGCCTCTCAACTTTTTTAATCAATTGTTCTGGTGAGATTGGCTTCTCAACAAATTCATCAACCGGAACCAGTTCATTAACACCATAGTCCATCCCGAATGATTTTGAAACCGACGTGTACATAATTATTGGTGTGGTAATTTTCTCCCGCCGGAATTTCTGCGCGAGAAAAAATCCGTCATCCGGCTCATTCATCATTACGTCAAGAATGATTAAGTCCGGAGAATGTTCTTTCACGATTTTGTAACCGTCTTCCGGATTAGCAGCGGTAACAACATCGTAACCTTTAGACATCAATACTAGACCGCTGGCGTCTAGTATATCAGGATCATCATCGATTATTGCTATTTTTGTCATGCTTAGCCTCGTATTTGTTTAAGGAATTTATGTCTTAATTACTGAAGTTATGCAAAGAAATGAATTTGTCATTCCGAACTAGTTTCGGAATCTCTTTTTTGCTCAGTTTTTAGATGCTGAAACAATTTCAGCATGACATTTATAAGCTCTTGTGTAACTTCAGTTAATTAATAAAATCTTAGTTGATAAATTTTTGAACATTGAATAAAGAACTTTCGCAAGGAGAAAAGAATAACTCTTCGCCTTTCTCTATGCGCTGTGTCCAATTTCTATAGGTAGAAATACTTTGAACGACGAACCATTACCGTACTCGCTTTCTACTTCAATTTTTCCAGAGTATGAATCGACTATTCTACTTACAATTGATAATCCCAATCCTGTTCCGCCGATATTTTTTGTACTCTCGTTTTTCGCTCTAAAAAATTCCGTGAACAGTTTAGCTTTCTCTTCTGGTTTCATGCCGATACCCGAATCTTTTACTTCAACAACAATATACCGATTGGATGATAATACGTTAATTTCAATTTTACCGCCGATTCGATTATACTTAATTGCATTAGTTAGCAAATTTGTAATGAGCCTGGTTATTTCATCTTTATCAGCATGAAGAAAATGAGTCCCTTCCTGCACTTTTATTTCAAGTTGGAGGCACTTCTTCTTTATTTCAAGCTGATAAAGTTCGCTTATCGATTTTATGATTTCACATAAATCGATTTCCTTAATTTCGCGGTTAACTGTTTTCATTTCCATTCTTGAAATGTCAAGCAGATCATTCACCATTTTCAGAAGTCCCTCTAGCCGTATCTGCGAGCGGGTGATGTAGTTCTGTTTTTGATTTTCAGTAAGCTGAATTGTTGAATCAGAAAAAAGTTTTAAATATCCGTAAACCGCAGCTATTGGAGCTTTAAGTTCATGAGAAACCATTGATACGAATTGGGATTTTAGTAGTTCAATCTTTTTTAGCTCCGTAATATCTTTTAGAACCACAACAACGCCTGCAAGTGTTCCATCCGGATGCGGCACGGGAGATGAAGTCGCTTCGACAAACAATTTTTGGTCGGGTTCCATTTCAATTTGAGTAGAATAAGACTTTTTCTCGAAGGTTCTGTTTTTTAAAAATTTATTTATAAGCTCTGCAATCTCCGGATGAAGCTTGTCCATTATTTGCTCTTCAACTACCAAGTTTTCAAGTTTAAGAAATTTCAACGCACTTGGATTGAATAAAACAGCTTCTCCGTTTTTGTTCACAACAAGCAGTCCGTCGCTGGTTGAATTTATAATCGTGTTTAGTCTTGTTTTCTCAAATGCAACTTCGAGAAGCCGTTCTTCTCTTTCCTTAGTCCATTTTTCTTTTTCAAGAAGAAGTTCACGTCTGCTGTATGCCTGCTCTAATTGATGAAGAAGTTCATCCGGCGTAAAAGGTTTCGGAATGTAGCTAAATGCACCATACTTTGTTGACTCGATTGCAGTTTCATAACTTGCAAACGCAGTTGCTATAATACAAATAGTATCAGGATGAACTTTTAATATTTCTTTCATCACCTTTATACCATCGACATCCGGCATCTTTAAATCGATTAACGCAAGGTCGAATTCTTTTGAAGAGCCGGCTTTAATTCCATCGGTTCCATTCTCGGCACATTCAACTTGATAGCCTTCGCTTTCAAGAAGACGTTTAGTGCCGGTGCGAAGACCTTTTTCATCATCGACAATTAATATTTTTATATTGCGGCTGTCATCCATAATTTTTTATATAGAACGGTTACTATGATATAAGGAAGTCAAGCAGAATTTATATCAGATAACTTTTTCAGCAAAATATGATTCTAATTTTTGAACCAATTCTTCAATCACTACCGGCTTATTTAAAATTTCATCGCACTTAATCCATTCTCTTTCTTCGCCGGTCGAAACATCAAACTTGTACCCGGTAATGTAGGCTGCTGAAGTTACAACAATAACCGGAATGTTTTTCCCATAGCTTTCTTTTTTAATTTTGTAGCTTAGCACAAAACCGGAGTCGTGTTCTTCCATCATCAAATCTATTACTGCTGCATCCGGCTTTTCGGTCTTAAACTTTTCCCAGCCTTCATTGCTGTTTTCTGCGGTGACAACCGAATAACCTTTAGCTTCTATTTGAACCTTGCTCTGTTCAAGCAAGTCTACATCGTCATCAACTAATAATATTTTCTTCTTTTCTGTATCCATTATATTTTATTCCTTTAATTTATGATTGTCTGCACGCTTGTACTTTCAAGCGGTTCAATGCCTGCAGACAACTTTATTTTCTCCCGGTTAATTAGTGCCGGAAGCTTGACAACAAACGTTGTCCCTTTTCCTTCTTCACTGCGGAATGAAACAAAGCCCTGGTGCATTTTTACTATGCCGTAAGAAATTGCAAGCCCGAGCCCGGTTCCCATACCGATTTTTTTTGTTGTGAAGAATGGCGTAAAAATTTTTCCGAAATTTTCTTTAGAAATACCAGTTCCATTATCGCTTATCTCAGTTACATGAAATCCTTCTTCATTTCTAAGACAAATATCAATTCTCTTTTCTCTTCCGTCTTCAAGTTCTTCGAGTGCTTCGCAGGCATTGTTGATGATATTTAGAAATACTTGTTTAAGTTGATCTTCATCTCCCGATATTTCCGGCGTTTGAACTTGCTCATTAATTCTAATAGTGATGTTGCCGAATATTGGAATGACCTTCACAGTTTTAATTATGTCTTTAATAAGTATTGACAAATCGAACTGTGTTACGTTGAGTTTTCCCTGCCTAGCAAAGTTAAGAAGATTCGCAACAATATTCTTGCATCTATTGGCTTCAGTCATTATTAACTCGATATCTTCAGCGCTTTGAACATCCGACTGAATTTTTAAAAGCTGTTTCTTCAGCAGAGATGCATAAATAATTATTGTTCCAAGTGGATTGTTGATTTCATGTGCAACTCCGGCTGCAAGCTGCCCGATAGATGCGAGTTTCTCTGCAGTCCTCAACTGCTCTTGAGCGTTATTTAGATCATCGTAAGCTTTTCCCAGCTCGTCTATCAAATATGGAAGACACATTTCGTTCTCAGCTAAATTTTTGGCAATCGCTACAGCATACTCGCGGCATGTATTATAACCGCATGCGCCGCAGTTGAGTTCATCTTGGGATTCATGCTTGTTTGTTTGTGCCAGGATTTCTCGTATCCGTTCTTCTGTCGGATATGGTCGCCGCTGATTCTTAGAAGAAAAGCTTCGAGAAAAATTCAGCTTCCTGCTGTTGTAAAGATTACTCTTCCAGATCTGTTTATCAGTAGAATAAATTTTCTTCTCAATATAATTGATAACTTTTTCCCGGCGAGCATAGTAATTCAAATCAGAATCTATCGCGGGACCACTGATGCAGCCTTCACAGAAAAGAGCATCGACAAATTTGGCTTTAATCTTGTTACCTGCTATCTCGTCGATTATCTCAGTCACCTTCTGCTTACCTTCAACAACAATAATTTCTTTATCAAGAATATCGCTCGGAATTTTTGCTGTCTTAACAAGTCCGCCGGCTAATGGATAAGCCTTACCTAGGTAAGCATGCGGCGGGTCAAAATCTCCATCTTCCAATTCATCAATATTGATTTCATTTTCCTTTAGAAGCGATTTTATTTCGTTGAAAGTCAACACAGCATCAATTGAATTCCTGACTTCTTCCTCTTGATATTCCTCTTTCTTAGCGATGCACGGACCAATAAAAACTATTTTATCCTTGCTTCCGTTGTTTGCTTTCAAATACCTTGCAATAGCAATCATCGGAGAAACGACTTTTGCCAGGTTCGGAACAAGCTCCGGCTGGTACTTCTCAACATAATTTACAACCGCGGGGCAAGCAGAGCTGATAACAGTTCTATCATTTTCCGATTCAAATATTTTTAAATATTGATTGCTGATTAAATCCGCACCAAATGCTGTCTCAATAACTTTTGTAAAACCAAGTTTGCGTAATGCGGTTGGAAGCTTTAAGTAGTTTTCCGGAAATGATGCGGCAAACGAAGGTGCTATAATTGCAATCGTTTTTCCTTTTGCCAGCAGTATATTCTTTATTTTATCTATTTCGCTCGAAATTCTTTTTGCATGCTGCGAACAGACCTTAACGCAATGACCGCATACAATGCACCGCTCACTTAGCACAACCGCTTGCCCATTGATCACTTTAATCGCTTTCGCCGGACATTCACGGATGCACGAATAACATCGCTTGCATCTAGCTAATATCGTGCTGACTATTCCTACATTCTCAGCTTCATAAATATTTGTTTGAACTGAATCCATTTTTATGGGAAATGTTTATGTTCTCCGTTAATTTTTTAATTCAAGCTCTTTTTAATGCTTCTTTTCTATTGAAATACTCCGTATGCAGAATCTCATGCGCCTTGTGCGAGTTCGGTTCGATAAAAAATTCTTTATATAAAATTTTTACAGATTCGTTTTTATGTGAACGCCTTGCCGCTTTCATGTTGTCAATTTGGTAAAGCGCTTTCATTCTTTTCTGAAGCTTTTCCGGCTGCTGATGAATCGGCTGTCCGCCTCCGTTTATACAGCCGCCGGGACAAGCCATCACTTCGATAAAATGATATTTAGATGTTCCTTTCTGAACCTCATCCAAAACTTTTTTAACATTTCCAATTCCATTAACAACGCAAATGTTTAAAGCTAATCCGTTGATATTAACAGAAGCTTCTTTGATTCCTTTTACTCCTCGTACTTCTTCGAATTCAAGATTGTCCAGTTCTCTTCCTGATATTTTATAGTACGCAGTTCGGAGTGCCGCTTCCATTACTCCGCCGCTTGTACCGAATATTGCTGCGGCACCTGACGATTCTCCGAGTGGATTATCAAATTGTCCTTCCGGTAAATCGTTGAATTCGATTCCGGATAATTTGAAAAATCGTACCAGCTCTCTTGTTGTTAGCACAGCATCAACATCTGGGAAGTTGTTTTCATTTAGCTCAATTCTCTCGGATTCAAACTTCTTAACGGTACAAGGCATAATTGAAACGACAAATATATCTTTCGGGTCTATTCCCATCTTCTTGGAATAATAAGTTTTCAGTACTGCACCTTCCATTTCATGTGGAGACTTACATGTCGAAACATGTTCGAGAATTTCCGGTCTGTTTTGTTCAACATACTTTACCCAGCCTGGGCAGCAGCTTGTAAACATCGGAAGACTACCGCCATTATTAATTCTATTTACAAGCTCTGTAGCTTCCTCCATTATTGTCAAATCGGCAGAAAAGTTTGTATCAAAAACTTTTTTGAAACCAAGTCGATGCAATCCCGTTACCAACTGTCCGGTTACATCTGTACCAAGAGGCAGATTATATTCTTCGCCAAGTGTTACGCGCACTGCAGGGGCAATCTGAACAACAGTAAATTTATTTTTATCGTTAAGTGCATTAGCAACTTCCTTAAGAGAGCCCTTTTCTCTTAAGGCTGCAGTCGGACATGCAAGTATACATTGACCGCAAAGAATACAATCACTGATGTTCAATCCTTTGTTGTAAGGAGTTGTAACAATGCTTGAAAATCCTCTGCGAGAAAAATCGATAGCACCAATTTTCTGAACCTCATGGCAGACTCTTACGCACCTTCCGCATAAAATACATTTTGCAGGGTCTCTTTCCATCGATGGTGACGAAATATCTATTGCATGCTTTTTACTTTCACCGACATAGCGGTGTTCGCGTACGCTATACTTCTCGGATAAATCCTGAAGCTCACAGTTTTTATTTCTTACACAAACTAGACAATCTTGCGGATGATTTTCAATCAGCAATTCAACAATGGTTTTTCTTGCCCGCCTTACTCTCGGCGAATTGGTTTGCACTACCATACCCTCATAAACCGGGAAAGCGCACGACGGCGTTAAACCCCGCTGACCTTCAACTTCAACAACGCATATCCGGCAAGCACCGGTTGGCGTTAAATCTTTTAAATGGCAAAGTGTTGGAATATGAATGCCAACCGATTTTACTGCTTCAAGAATTGTCATTCCTTCTTCTGCATTTACTTTTATATTATTTATCGTAAGCTGAACCATTTTCTCGTATCCATTTTTAATTTGCAACTATCGCATCAAAGCGGCAAGAATCAACGCATGTTCCGCACCGTGTACATTTATCTTCAATTATATAATGCGCCTGAGACTTCTCGCCGATGATTGCCCCGAAAGAACAATTTTTTACGCACACTCTGCAGCCTGTACAGATAGTGTTATCAATAGTATAAGTAAGTAATTCTTTGCAAACGTGCGCCGGACATTTTCTTTCGTAAAGATGCTCTTCGTATTCTTCTCTGAAATATCTAAGCCCAGACAGCACCGGGTTTGGTGCTGATTGACCGAGCCCGCATAATGATGTATCTCTGATTACGTCTGCCAATCTCTGCAGATGAATTATTCCCTTGAAACGTTTGAGCTCATCCATTTTGTCTTTTGTATTGCGATAACTTGTCGGTATCCTTTCGATTATTTCAAGCATCCGCTTGGTGCCTTCTCTGCAGGGAACGCACTTACCGCAAGATTCGTTTTGAATGAAAGTCAAAAAAAATTTTGCAACATCTACCATGCAGGAACTTTCGTCCATTACCACGAAGCCGCCGGAGCCCATCATTGCGCCAACTTTCTTCAGCGATTCGTAATCAACTTCTGTATTCAAAACACTGTTCGGCAAGCATCCACCGGAAGGACCGCCGATTTGGACTGCCTTCAATTTTTTACCGTTGGGAATTCCTCCGCCAATGTTGAAGACAACATCTTTCAATTTTATTCCCATAGGAACTTCAACCAAACCGGTATTGTTAATATTACCGCTGAGCGCAAACACTTTTGTCCCTTTGCTTGTTGCTGTTCCAATTGAAGAATATTTTTCTGCACCTCTGTTTATTATTGAAGAAACATTCGCAAACGTTTCGACATTGTTGATTACAGTCGGTTTTCCCCAAAGTCCGGAGGAAGCCGGAAATGGCGGTCTCGGCTTTGGCATTCCACGTTTGCCTTCAATTGATGCAATCAGTGCTGTCTCTTCGCCGCAGACAAATGCACCGGCTCCTTTTTTAATCTTTATTTCGAAGTCGAATCCGCTGTTCAAAATATTTTTTCCCAGAAGCCCATACATTTTGCACTGCTCGATTGTATTTTGAAGACGTGAGATTGCCAGAGGATATTCCGCACGGCAGTAAATAAATCCTTTTGATGCGCCGATTGCATAAGCTCCAATCAGCATTCCTTCAACAACTCTAAACGGATCGCTCTCAAGAACCGATCTGTCCATGAATGCGCCGGGATCGCCTTCATCAGCATTGCAGATTAAATATTTCTGTTCTGATTTTTGCTTGAATGCCAGCTCCCATTTTTTCCCAGTAGGAAATCCTGCGCCTCCTCTGCCTCGTAAACCGCTGTTCAAAATTTCTTTGATTACTTCTTCCGGCTTCATCAACCGTAAAATTTTGTCCAATGCTTTGAAACCGCCGTAAGCAATGTATGCATCAATCGAAGTCGGGTTTATAACTCCGCAGTTTTCCAGGACAATCTTTACTTGATTTTTGAAAAACGGGATTTCATTTATCGAATGAATTTCTGGTGTTGATTCCCCGAATGTTCCCAATAGTTTTTCTTTGAAGATTGTCTTTTCAACAAAAACTTTCTGAATAAACTTAGGAACAATCTTGGTGGTAATCTCACAATATGAAATTCTATCTTTCTCGGGGAACTTCACATCAACAATTACTTCTTTAGCACAATAACCAATACAACCGGTTGGCTGAATAAGTGCTTTGATGTTCAACTTATTCAACTCGGTTTTAATTGCTTCTTCAACTTTGGCAGCGCCTGAAGCTAATCCGCAGGTTCCCATACCAATAAAAATTACCGGCTCTTTGTGATCTATAAATTTCAATCTTCTATTTAATGACTGAATTTTTTCTTCACAAGATTTTTCGTGGTGGCAAAGCGGACCTTCGGTACAACATTGCACGAACATGTCGCATGGATTTTCAGGACTGTGCCAGCATTCTTCGCAGCACCTTTCTATAAAAGAATTCATGCAAGATTTACCTCCGGTTGTACCGCCGCTTCTTTTGTCTTAGAGGCTTTCGAATATTTTTTAAGAATAGATGGAATTTCTTTCACGGTCAAACGACCAAAGTATTCATCATTAATTGTCATAACCGGGGCAATGCTGCATGCCCCGATACAATTGACAACTTCCAGTGTAAATTTTTTATCTCTTGTAGTCTCTCCGGCTTTTATTTTCAAAGTGTTTTCAATTGCTGAAAGAATATTTGCAGAGCTTTTAACATGGCAAGCAGTTCCGCGGCAGACCCTTATTATGTTTTCGCCTAGCGGTTCCAGCCTAAATTGATTATAGAAGGTGGCTACCCCGTAAACACGGCTTAAAGGCAAGTCAACAAACTCTGCAATTTCTGTAAGTGCACTTTCAGGAAGATAATCATAAATATTCTGTACATCTTGAAGTAAAGGAATTAAACAACCCTTATCATTAGCCTCATAATTTTCAAATATATGCGAATGCATAATCTCCTCAATTTGTCATAACTTTTCTTTCATATTGAATGCCACAAATCAATTTCAAAAAAATGTGTTTAAGAAAAATTCTTTGATTGATTAACAAGTGTTTACGGTAATTTACCAAGAATGGAAAATTCTGTTTTCAAAAAAGAAACATACTTGCTAAATGGAAAGCATTTCTTTAAAATTAAATTTTCACCGTCAAAATTTGTCAGATGATTTATTCACTTTTATTAGTAAATATTTTCTCAGTTGGAAGATTCACCGCTTAATAAATCAACGGAATTTTAAAAGGAAAGGTAGTAGATGGTAAATCGTAAGTTCTAATTTTTATATCAGAGTGTGATAATTATAGGTCAATTTCATTAGCCATCCGGCTGCCTGCCAGGCGTATCTGAGGTCATTCAAATAGTTTAACAAATGAATAACGCAAAGCAAATGGTAATTGAATGATTTTCAAATGGTACATTGCAAGATTTTAAATAGAAAAAATTAACAAGCAACTCTTCAATTAGGCTTTTTGATGATTCCACTCTGCTGCAGCATCTTCAAATGGAAGCAGCACTCTAGGAATTGCACCGTGCATATATGAAATCAACACACCGTAATTAACAACCGGCACCTCAATTAAAGCTGCCTGTTTTACTCTGGACTGCATTGCTTTTCTCGTTAACATGCATCCGCCGCAATGAACAATCAATTTAAACTCGGAAAGGTTATCGGGAAAATCTCCTCCGCTTGTTACTACAAATTCCAGATTCTTTTTTGTATGAAGTCTTAGCCATCTCGGAATTTTTACTCTGCCGATATCATCAGCCTGCTCATGGTGAGTACATGCCTCTGCAATTAAAACTTTATCTCCGTCCTGCAGTGATTCAACAGCCTTTAATCCTTTAACAAAGAAGGGCAAATCGCCTTTATGCCGCGCCATCAAAATTGAAAAAGTTGTAAGCTTAACATTATCGGGAACATCCGCAGCAACGCGCATAATAGCCTGGCTATCGGTTACAACAAGATCTGGCGGATTTTTAAGTGCATAAAGAACAGACCTCAATTCTTTATCTTTAACTACCACAACAATCGTATCTTCATCCAACGCTTCACGAATTGTCTGAACCTGAGGAAGGATCAACCTGCTTTTCGGGGCACCTAAATCTATTGGAACTACAAGCACAACAACATCCCCTTGATTTACTAAATCGCCAATTAAAGGCGGTCCGCTTTCCTGCGGCAGCATGCGTATAACCTTCGATTTTAATGCATCAATACCAACATTTTCTGCGCAAGAAACTTCAAAATGTGTTGCTTTTAAGAACTTCATTTCTGTCAGAAGGACTGGATTGACTCCGAATTCTATTTTATTTACAGCAATGATGAACGGCAAATTAATTTTTGCAAGATAATTGAAAAGCTCCCATTCTTTTGGAGAAATTCTTTCTTGAGCATCTAATACAACAATTGCAAAATCAGCAGAAGCAATTACCTTGATAGTCTTACTTACTCTCTTTTCACCTAGCTCGCCTTCATCGTCAATGCCGGCAGTATCAACAAGGACAATCGGACCGTAAGGAAGAAGTTCCATCGACTTATGCACCGGATCTGTTGTCGTTCCTGCTACATCACTTACAATGCACAATTCCTGCCCAAGAAAAGCATTTACAAGAGATGATTTGCCAACGTTTCTTCTGCCTATTATCGCAACGTGTTTTCGTTCTGACTTGACTTCTATGAAACCAGTCTTAACTTCAGTAATATTATTAGGTATACTTTTCATTCTTTAACCCCATTTCCTTAGCCAATAAATTATAAAGTTCTTTTTCGGTTAAAAGTTTCTTCTGTTTAAGAAGTTCAATAAATGTTATCTTTTTAGATTCTGCTTCATTCACAATCTTTGCAATCGAGTCATATCCGAAGATATTGATTAGCGATGCTGCTGAGGCAGAAGACTTTATGAGATTTTGGAAACATTTTTCCTCGTTCGCTTCAATGCCTAAAATAGATTTTTCCGAAAGATTAAAAACAGTATCACGAAGCATTTCAATTGACTTCAAAAACAAATGAGCTAATAGAGGAACGAATGCATTTAATTCCAGATTGCCGGAGGAAGCGATGTTAGAAATTACCACATCATGTCCCTTAACAATCTCTGCAACCTGGATAGCATTTTCCAGAATAACTGGGTTTACTTTACCCGGCATTATGCTTGAACCAGCCTGCATGGCAGGCAAAGTTATTTCTCCAATTCCGCCTTGCGGACCACTGGACATAATGCGAAGATCATTACATATTTTTATTATTGAACAAGCGCCTGCTTTAATCAATCCATGAACTTCTACGAATACATCTAGATTCTGAGTCGCATCGATTAAATCCTCTGCTTTAGCAATTGGAAGCCCGGTTATTTTTTTCAGTTCATTATTTACTGCAAGAACATATTCCTTCGGTGCGGAAACAAAATTACCAACCGCAGTTCCGCCAAGATTCACTGAGCGTAATCTTTCCTCGCCATTGTACAAACGCCATCTGTCTCGAGCAATTGCCTGAGCATAAGCGCCAAACTCCTGTCCTAGTGTAATTGCAACTGCATCCTGAAGCTGCGTTCTTCCAAGCTTGATTACTCCACTAAATTCATTCTCCTTCTTTTGAAGTGCTGACTGCAATGCAGCAAATGCTTCGGTCAATTCTCTTAGGAGATAAATTGATGCGACTTTCAATGCCGTCGGATATGTATCGTTAGTCGATTGAGATAAGTTTACATCATTGATTGGATGAATGAAATCATACTGTCCGAATTTTTTCCCTGCAATCTGCAGAGCAGTATTTGCAATAACTTCATTGATATTCATATTCAAAGAAGTTCCGGCACCTCCCTGGTATGGGTCCACGATTATTTTATCATAAATATTGAAGGATTCTTTTTTGATTGCTGCCTCGGTTTCCTTCAAAAGTATATCAATCGCTTTGCTGATTGGCTCATACTTTGCTTTCGGCATAAGCCCGGTCTTGAAATTAGTTTCAGCTGCTGCAATCTTAACCAGAAGGTACGCTTTAATCAAATGAAGATTTATCCGCTCGCCGGTTATCGGAAAATTATCCAGCGCACGTAAAGTATGGATACCATATACCGCTTCATCCGGGACTTCAATTTTTCCTAAAGAATCACATTCGTTGCGCATTGTTAACTAATTTTGTTTTTATAGAAAGGACAAAAAACGTTCCACCAAAATTCTTGCCCTTGTTCCTATCTATTATTATAATTTGATTTATTGTAACTTCATCCGAGTAAGATTTCCTTCTCCGGCTTCTCTATTTTTAGAAAATTTTTTTGCAGTTATGGCTAATTTGAATTAAAAAAGAACTGTACTTCTGGTATATAAATTGGATTAAAAAGTATAAATATAATTGCACCATTAAGGTGTATTGGAGTAATGGAAAGATGGAGTAGTGGAGTTTGTAGGTCAATTGTTTTTATTCCAATATTCCATTATTCTCAGACTATTGTTCTGCATAAGATGAGAACAATTCGCTTTCATACATAAAAAGATGAGAATTGAAATGTATTTTATAAATGAAAATTATATAAATAGCCTCGTCGAAGATGATTCGCTTAATAATGCTCATCTTCAAAAGGATATCTTAATAAAAGCATCCGAAGCAAAGGGATTAACTCTGCAAGAGAGTGCGGCATTATTAAAAATAAATTCACCAGATTTATACGATGAACTTTTTCATCGGGCTAAAGAAGTAAAAGAAAAAATTTACGGTAACAGATTGGTATTATTCGCACCGCTTTATGTTTCCAACCTTTGTGTGAATAATTGTCTTTATTGCGCCTTTAGAAGGGACAACCGCGGGCTTAAAAGAAAAGCTCTTTCACTTGAAGAAATAGAAGCTGAAACGAGATTCCTTGTTATGCAAGGACAAAAGCGAATTCTTGTGGTTTTTGGCGAGCATCCTAAAAAAGCTGCTATTGATTTTATCGGCGAAACAATTAATACCATTTACAAAATCAATTATAAGGGAAACAACATCCGGAGAGTTAATATAAATGTTGCACCACTATCATTTGAAAGTTTCAAGGCACTTAAAAGCTTCGGTATAGGCACCTACCAATGCTTTCAGGAAACTTATCATTTCCGTACTTATACCGAAATGCATCCTGAGGGACCAAAGAAAGATTTTGCATGGAGGCTTTATGCAATGGATAGAGCGCTTCAAGCTGGAATAGATGATGTCGGCATTGGAGCTTTATTTGGACTAACCGATTATAAGTTTGAAACGCTCGCACTTTTAATGCATGCACAAGATCTGGATTCTAAATATGGTGTTGGACCTCATACAATTTCAATCCCTCGGCTGGAACCAGCGCTTAATGCACCGGCAGCAATAAATCCGCCTCACGCAGTTGATGATTTATCATTTAAGAAACTAGTTGCGGTAATTCGTCTCGCAATACCATATACCGGTATAATCTTGACGACAAGAGAAAAACCTGAGTTAAGAAGAGAATTATTTGAAGTAGGTGTTTCTCAGATAAGCGCAGGCAGCAGAACTGCACCTGGAAGCTACAGGGAATCTCAGGAAAGCTTAGACCAGCATGAGCTTGAGCAATTCCAATTGGGAGACCATCGAAATCTTGATGAAGTAGTAAGAGACTGCACACGACTTGGCTATCTGCCTAGCTTTTGTACAGCATGTTACCGCTCTCAACGGACTGGAGACAGATTTATGGAGCTTGCAAAATCAGGAAACATTGGAAAGCTTTGCACACCTAACGCACTTGCAACATTTAAAGAATATTTAAATGATTTCGCATCTTCCGAAACAAAAAAGATTGCCGGCGAATTTCTTAAAAAAGAAATCGAAGGAATTAACGGCACGACGAGAAAGAAAGTTGAAAAAATGATTGCACAGGTTGATGCCGGCGAAAGAGATGTTTATATGTAATTAATCTTAATCGTTATCTTACTCTTTATCTCACTCGAATTTAAAGCTTAAATTAGTACGATCACGATTGCGAAACACAGTTGCTATGTTAAAAAACATATTAAATAAATTTGAATTAAATAAAGGAGATATAATTACTCTTCTTCAAGCAAAAGATGAAAACGAGATCAATCTCATCTTTCAAAAAGCTGATGAGGTAAGAAAAAAATATTGCGGAAATGAAGTTCATCTTAGAGGAATAATTGAATTTTCAAATTACTGCGAGCAAAATTGTCTTTACTGCGGCTTAAGAAAGGATAATTCCTCTCTTGAGCGTTACCGAATGACAATTGATGAAATACTTCAAACAGCAGAAAAAATTTATGAAGCTGGAATAAAAACTATTGTACTTCAATCAGGAGAAGACATTACCTGTACTGGAAATGAGATCGCAGAAATAATTCGCCTAATTAAAAATGAATTTGATGTTGCAATTACTCTAAGTCTTGGTGAAAGAGATTATGAAGATTATAAACTATGGAAAAAAGCCGGAGCCGACAGGTATTTGCTTAAACACGAAACCGCTAATCCAAAACTTTATTCTATTTATCATCTTGGACAAATGCTTCAGGACAGAATCCAGCATCTTCTTTATTTAAAATCATTAGGCTACCAAATTGGAAGCGGCAATATTGTAGGCTTGCCAAATCAAACTCTAGAAGATATTGCCGGAGACATCTTACTATGCAAACAGCTTGATGTTGACATGGCATCTTTCAGCCCTTTCATTCCGTCTCCGGATTCACCATATAGAAAGCAGAAACGCTGCGATGTAAATTTTATTTTACTGGTTATGGCAATTGCAAGAATAGTATTAAAGAATGTCCACATACCTGCAACAACAGCACTTGCAACATTAGATCCGGAAGGAAGAGAAAAAGGGTTGAGAGCCGGAGCTAATGTAATAATGCCGAACTTTACACCGGCGCCTTATAAAGAAAAGTATTCTATTTATGCAAACAAAAAGACTGATGATAATATAATGCATTATGTTATTGAAGCAGCAGCCTCTGAAGGAAGAATTATTTCTGAAACGAAGGGACAGTCTTTAAAACTTAGTACTGAAGTTACGCAAAATGAATAAAATGATCCATTTGTCATTCCGAACTTGTTTCGGAATCTTTATTTTTAAGTTGTTTTTAGATGCTGAAACAAGTTCAGCATGACAATTGCGTAACTTCAGTTAGTACATAATATTTACCATTAAGCTATTGGGTAAATCTCCAAACCTGTTCTCATTATCTCTTCAAGGAAACCGCTTTTATCTTTTCCTGTTTCAAAGATTAACGGCTCTATACGATGATCTATATTTCTGCGCAATTTATATAATTTAAATTCAGAAGACAGAACATCCTCCGGCATACTTTCTAAAATAACTGCAACATCAATATCACTGTACTCCGTAAAATTCCCTTTTACAAAAGAACCATATAGAATTACTTTCTTTACCTTAAATTCCTTCGCTGCTAATTCTGCAAACTTTTTTACTCTTGATATAATTTCTTCTTTATCCATAAAGATTGATGGTACATAAATCCGACATACAAATATCGTTTCGTTTTCAGCATAGCCTTTGCAGTTTTCAAATCATAATCTGAAAGATCAGTCCAATATTTTATTTTTTCAGAATCTGCCATAAATATTATTTGGATCAAAAGCTAGGACTAATTTAATAATAAGGACTAACAAAAGCATCTATATCTATTTATCTTGAAGAAGGAATTACTCTATCTCTATGCTCGACAGCCTAAATCAAATGAATATATAGCTGCGTATATGTGTCTGCCATATTTTTCCCTCCTATACATGGTGCTCTTCCGGAGCACAATTTATTCCTCTTATTTTTTAATTAGGTAAATCAGCGGCGAAGAAAGGGCACCTCCGCCGCTACATACTACAAAGCATAGACAACAAACTTTTAGCTTACTGTCTTTGATTTTCTTACCGGATGCTTCCGATCCGAACGTTTAGTCCCGCCCAACAGCTCGTACTCGTCGGAATCATTACCGACTACTCCGACTGCATTTGACAGAACTTGTGTTACCATGTTATTCAACTTGGCTTCCTCAGCTTCATATTCATTGTCGATATCATCAACTTTCTTTAGAAGCTCATTCCCCTCCTTTCTCTTGTTTTCAACTACGGCTATTTGAGCATTCATCTCATCAATTGTTAACGGATTTTCTGCCGTGCCGTAATTTTGTTTCTTCCCCGTTTTTTCGTCTACCGTTTTCATTCCGGCAGCTCTTCCTTCCGCCTTTTCTACAATTGGCGACTTTTCTTTGAGCCTTCGAGCCATAACTGATCTCCTATTTATTGTTATTAAAAATGTGCTTAATGCACGTAGCTTCTTAATAAACTCTAATTCTTATCAATTTTTAGGGCTTTTTCAAATAGTTCTAGCTTACTTAATTCATTTTTTATTCACTTTGGCTTCAGTCTATATTAGTTGGAAAGAAACTTATCTTACTTCAACTCCATCTCAACTAAGTTGGATTGAAGTCAAACTAATTTCAACTGGAATCAAACTTAGTTGGATTGCAATCCAGCCTAGCTTGTTAGGAGTCCAAATTAGTTGGACTGGAATATCATTAAATAAAACTTCATTCAATCTAAGTTTGGTTGGAGTTCAACTCACTTCAAATCGAATGTATATTAGTTTAATTCTATTCAAGGTTGCAAAGAATTCTTAACAACCTTAAAATATATAATGCCTTTTGCTTTAAGATCGAGCAGACTTTCCAGAATTTATTGGACAAATAAAAGCTGAACGCCAATTCTTTTATCTGGGATTTTATTAAAAGGGAAAAAGAAAATTTTTTTTGATAGCTCCCCGCCGGTATTCATTTCATTAAGCTGTGTAAATAGAAAATAGTCGACCGAATAAAATATCAAATTATAATCATCAACCGGTGTAACTTCAGAAATATGAAACATAAACTTTGATTTCACCTTTTCCTCAACATTTACAAATCAAATGTTGTAAAAGATTTTTTAAGTTGCAAGCATTGTAAAAATTTTTTAATAGATATAATGCAAAAACATTTGGGGTGGTGGAGTAATGGAGTGTTGGATTAGAATAGTTTATTCTATGACTCCAATATTCCATCACTCCGCAAAAAGAAATAGAGTAAAATACGTCAACTATTCTCCCGTCCAGCCTTGTATGGCAACTTGTGTATTATGATTGTTATGTTTAATTTACTCATAGAAACATCAGAACTAATAAGATGGAACCTAAAGAAAAATCTTTTCTGACACCTGAAGAATATCTAGAGATTGAGCGCAAGGCAGAATATAAAAGCGAATATTACAACGGCGAGATGTTTGCGATGTCCGGCGCATCAAGAAAACATAATCTTATTTGTACAAATATTGCCGGAGAATTGAGAAATCAACTTAAAAAGAAATCTTGTGAAGTGTATATGGGAGATATGAGAGTTAAGGTTTCTACAACTGGGCTTTATACATATCCGGATTTAGTTGTAGTTTGCGGCTCTCCCAAATTTGAAGATAAGGAAGTTGATACGCTTCTTAATCCGATATTGATAATAGAAGTTCTGTCAGAGTCAACAGAGGCTTACGACCGCGGAGAAAAATTTGCACAATACAGGTCTCTATCTTCATTGCAGGAATATGTTTTAATTTCACAAGATCATTATCATATTGAAAAATATATTAAGCAAAAAGATATTCAATTGCAGTCAATTCAGAGTAATGATTTGAAGGAGTCATATTCTAATCTTTTTTCAGGCTGGTTTTTAACGGAAGAAATCAAGCAGGAAAACTCAATTGAGCTTGTTTCAATCCAATGTTCTCTTAAGCTTGCTGAAGTTTATGATAAAGTAACTTTCGAGAAATAAAAATTAAATTACTTTTCACTTTTAACTGTTCACTATTAACTCATTTCTTTTAACTATTTCAACTTCAGCACAATCCCGGTAGATGGCAGCAATTCAACATTTCCGGAAACTTCTCCCAACTGTTTTATTCCGGCTTTATTTTGATTTGCTAAAACAATCCATTCACCTTCAGGCAGATTGAAATTTTCAGCTTTGTCCAAGTTGGCATTAAATAGTACGACGAAATGCTCATCTTCATAATCTAGCCGATAGCCGAGTGCAAACGGATTATCCTTAATATCCATGAACTTGATGTCTTCATACTTTGCACGCCGGAATGCTGCATACTTTTCCCGCAATGAAATTAATCCTTTATAGTAATCGACAAGCCCGGAATTTATTTCGGCATGTTTGTAATTGATATAATTTGTTGAGTTGTCTTTGTCGTAGCTGTTATTGTCAATCCTTCCTTTATTGGTATCAGGAACTTCTTCATCGTAAGGAATTACTTTCGTCCGCGCGAATTCTTCGCCTTCTTGAAACATTGTAATTCCCTGCGAAGTAAAAAGGAACAATGCGGCAAGTTTATTAAGCTTCATCTCAAGCGGAGTAAGTTTAACGAATGAGTCAACATCTTTAATTTCTTCATCTTGATTTACTGCGCCAATTCCAAGCCGGATAAAATCTCCAAGAGTGTAACCATCATGCGAAGCAAGATAGTTTACCGAATGTTCTTTCTTCTGGAATAATCCAAGCGAATCTCTAACTAAAGTTCCTTCTACATAACTTTTAATTCTTCCCGGATTATTATTGCCGTACCACTTTCCGAAAATCCATCCAGGTCCGTTAAAAGGATTTTCACCCTTAATGCCGTTCCTTATCTGGTCATTCCAGCTTGCCCAGCCGCGCAGAGAAAATCCTGCCGGGTCATATCCTCCGCCCCATGGTTCTGCAATCAATATAACTTTAGGATTTATCTTCTTCGCCTCATGAGTAATCTCTTCGATTGTCTGCCAGTCAATAAGTTTTGCTAAATCGAATCGGAAGCCGTCAACATGATATTCTTTCATCCAGTATAAAATGCTTTCTACGATCATTCTGCGTACCATTGGACGCTCTGTCTTCAAATCGTTGCCGCATCCGCTTTCCGAAAGATAATTTCCTCTCTTATCTAATCTGAAATAATAATCCTTATCAATCTCTTTTAAATTTCCAAATTCATATTCCGAAAGATGATTGTAAACGACATCCATAATTACAGCAATTCCTTCTTTGTGGAAAGCTTTAACCATGTCTTTAAATTCATTTACCTGTTTTCCTGAGGTTCCTTCCCACTTATCCCATTCCATTTTGCTGTCACAGTAATAAGACTCTGGCGCAAAGAAAGCGGCAGTCATATATCCCCAGTGATTTCTTTCGTAAGGATTCCATGTGTTGTATCTTCCTTTCAGTGAATCTTCAAACGGAAGCTCAATGTTAGCAAATTCCTGCGCTGGAAGAAGCTCAACAGTATTAACTCCAAGAGATTTAATGTAATCAATTCCGCCTTTTATTCCATGCTCAATCAATCCTTCATAAGTTCCCGGCTTATCTGAACCGGAAGACGGATCAGCTGTCATATCGCGGATGTGCATTTCATAAATAATTAAATCGCGCCAGTCTCTCTGAATCCAGTGATCGCCATCCCAGTTGTAATCATTTTCATTTACAACTATCGAACGACGGGGAGTAAAATAAGTATTGTAAGATGCTACTGCTTTTGCGTAAGGATCAATGCAAATAACATTTTTTGTAGAAGGATATTTAGGATTGAAGACTTTGAATCCATAAAATAAACCGTAATGCTCGCCTTCAATAGATGCTTCCCACACTCCATTAATATCGCGATGCATTGGATATTCGGTTCCGGTTTTATCTTCAGGTCTTTTAAAAGTTACAAGAGTAACACTATCAGCATCGGGAGTGAATAATCGGAAATAAGTTTTACCGTCCTCAACAAACGATCCGAGTCTTTTATTCGAATAATATTTGTTGAGATCTATTCTACCGGTAACTGCTGCGGGTTTAGTTAATACTATCCGCGATTTGGATTTATCACTAACGAACAAATTCTTGCCTTCCGTGTTTATTGGGGATAAGAATAAAATCAGCAATACAAAAATTGCTTTTATTAAATTCATTGTCTGTGACCCTGTTATATATTTCATTTTCTGTGACCATGTTAATTGTTCTTTGTAAAATATTGATATCCATGTAAATTTATTTCTATTTAATTAAAGATGTTAAGATTAATTAATAGTTAGTAATTGATTTCAATATTTTTTCCATTCTTCACCTTAACATAAAGTGTGTTTTCATTTTTGTCGGAATAAAATCCTTCTTCTGCATTTTCCAATTCAGATTTTTCGGAATACTTTTTTAAAGTCGAATTATTGACTGATACGCTGTTTACTTGACCGGTATTTAGTATTCTTAAAAGATAATCTTTCCTTCCGGTATCATAACCGTCATGAGATTGTTTGATTGAAATTGTACCGGAATTTTTTCCAAGCTTCGATTCGAATTCCGTCAAAGAATATTTACCTTGTTTGTATTTGTAACTGGTACCATCATCTTCATAAAAAGAGTATTTGCTTTCCGAAGATGGAAATACAATAACCTTTAATTCGGTCATTTTCTTTTCGCCAACATATTGCTCGCTGTCCTGCATTGGAATAAATGCACCTTCTTTAATGAAGAATGGAATTTGATCGATTGGCGCATCTACAATTATCCATTGTTTCCCTTTGTAAATTTTTCCGGTCCACCAATCAAACCATTTTCCTTCGGGGAGATATAATTTTTTAAAAATACTTGTTTCATTCAACACCGGTGCAACAAGCAGATTGTCTCCTATCATAAATTGATGCTCTGCACCTCCCGAATAACATTCATCATCGTTTTGATAATTTAAGAACATCGGTCGCATGATCGGCAGACCGGTTTCGGTTGAATTATAAAATTCGTTATAAAAGAAAGGAAGCAGTTCATAGCGAAGAGAAATTATATTTCTAACCCAGCCTTCAACTTCACCGCCGAAAGCCCATGGCTCTTTATCTTTCTGATTGATCGCAGAATGTCCGCGGAAGAAAGGAGTAAATGCACCGAGTTCCATCCAACGAGTGTAAAGCCATCGAGAAGGAACGCCAATAAATCCTCCGACATCGGAGCCGACAAAAGGAATTCCACTTAATCCCATTCCCTGCGGCATTGTGCAGGCAAGACGAAGAGATTCTTCGTTTGAAACATTGTCTCCAGTCCAGACAGCAGAATATCTTTGTATGCCGGCAAAGCCAGCACGAGTTAACATAAAATGTCTTTCGTTAGGAGAATACTTTTGAAATGCATCATAAGTTGCTCTTGCTTCTTCCAGAGCGTATACGTTGTGGATTTTTCTATGTGAAGCGCCGAAGCCGTTATCCGAAAACTGAACCATGTCTGGGAAAGCTTGTCCCCAAACCGATGGTTCGTTCATATCATTCCAGAAACCTTCAACTCCTTGCTTAAGCATTGCAGAAAGCTTTTCGCCCCACCATTCTCTTCCTTCTTTTTTAGTAAAGTCTGTAAAATAAGACCAAGAAGGCCAAACCTGACCTTCGTAAACAACCCCATCAGGATATTTAACGAATAAATTTTTCGCCAATCCTTCTTTCGCTGCAAAGTAAGTCGAATCAGCTTTTACACCCGGATCGATGATTGGAATTATTTTAAATCCTTCATCCTTCAAATCACTTATCATCTTTTCAGGATTAGGGAACCGGTTTTTATTCCAGGTAAAAACACGGTAACCGTTCATATAATCAATGTCAAGATATATTACATCGCAGGGAATTTTCTTATCGCGGAAAGTATCAGCAATTCTTCTTACTGTCGATTCCGGATAATAGCTCCATTTGCTTTGTTGATAACCGAGTGACCACATCGGCGGCATCTGCATTCTTCCAGTTAGTTCTGTATAAGACGAAATTACTTTTTTAATTTGAGGTCCGTAGATAAAATAATAATTCATCTCTCCGGCATCGGCTCCAAACCAATAGAAGCGGTTGTTGCTCGCTCCCATATTGAAATAGGATTTGTATGTGTTGTCGAAAAATATTCCGTAAGCTTTTTTATCCCTTTCTCCAATGAAAAAAGGAATTGAAACATAAAGCGGATCCCAGGTATTGTCGTATGCCGGATGGTCGGTGTTCCACATTGTGTATTGGTTTCCTCTTTTATTTAAGTCGCCGGTTTTTTCACCGAGCCCGAAAAATCTTTCATCATCAAAAAGTTTTTTATAACATTTAACATTCCCATCCTGAAAGCTTACACCAAAACTTTTCGCATCTTCGTTAAGAAGATTCATATCCTTATCGAAGATGGTAACCCGGCAAGGCGATTTTGAAATTTCAACATTTAATTCTGAAGTAGACAGAAGGTAATATTTTCCTTTATCTTCAAAATTAAAATTAATATCTTTTTTACAGTCGTAAATAACTGCATAAGATGGAGCCGGAGAAAATGTTTGCTTATCCGTGTAACGGAACCTGATAATATTATTGTCAATTACATAAACATTGAAAAGAGCATCATCCAGAACAAACTCAATTAGATTTTTTTGTTGCTTAAAAGATTTAATATTGCCAACAAAATGTAAATTAGAACTTGCCATCGCCATAGAGTATATAGTTAAAAAAATTAGTAATGTTTTCTTCATTCTCAATACCTTCAACAAATTAGAGATTAGATTATATTGTTATGACCTGCCTAAAGTATAAATGATGTTTTCATGTCTGCATTCAATACCAAGCAATTACGCGTTAATTCTATTAAGATAATCTTTTTCATTTTTATTCATCAGAAATTTGAACCTTCATCACTCGGCTAGGATTTTACCATCAACAACGGGCGTAACACAAATAAGTGGATTCTGGGGAACCTTGAAGTTCTCAAAAATTTCTTCAAACAACTGATATTGCATACCTTGCCTTTCAAGCTTTGAAAATTTTCTATACTTCATAAATTTACCGAGCTTATTAGTAGGAGCATTAAAACGGTAAGATTTTTGGAAATCTTCAATCGCTTTACTCTTCAGAAATTTTATTTTATTATCGTCTCCGCCTTCCATCTCGTAAGCTATTGCACGGAACTCGACCACATAGCCCTCATTTATAATTAAATAAATATTTAGAATTACTTCGTTCATTATCAGCGTTTTTATTTAATAAAGAAAAATATGCCAGGCAGACGGCATATACAAATGCGAATTTACACATTATACTTTCGATAATTTCCAGCAAAAGTTTATCGCCTGCGGCATACAAAACAAAAGCAGCAATAACCGGAATAAAAATAAATATCAAACCGAAAAGCAAAACTTTTAACAGCTTCTTTCGGACTGCTTCTCTTTGTTTTCCGATTTTGATTGATAGCAGAATAATCACTGCGGCAATCGGTGAATAATAAAAGAACGCATACCAACCGCCTAGCGGATAGCTGTAAGAAGCATACAAAACTGTACAAGCTGTAACGGCGAATTTATCAATTACTAAGAAGTAATAAACAACAAAAACAAGTGCCGGAAGAAAAATCAACTTAAATAATTTATGACGGTAACCGGCATAACTAAAGATAAAATAAAAATTCAATGGCGGAAGAAATGAAATGTCTACAAAAGCAAGGTATGCCATAAAAGGATACTGCAAGTTTAGCATGCACATTAAGAATTCAAAAACCTGATAAATCATCAGCAATGCAATAAGTATAAATACCATCGCATTTATTCTATTCTTTTGAGCAAAGATGAGTAGGTTAATAAATAGAATAAATTCCAGGCAAGCAATGAAAAGCGAGACTACCCCGTTCCAATTAATCAATGCTCACCTTTGGATTCTTTATGAATGATTCCATCGCAGAATGGTTGAGTGTATGAAAGTTCGCAGGCACACCAGCAGTTAGAACCGGGCTGCATCAACATTTCGATGGCTAACTTTTTACAGACTTCAGGATTAATCATAATTCTGAAGTGAGGCTCTTCTTGAGAAGAGTCTCACTCATAATCTATTTAAGCTTTCGGTCCAATCATTTTTTCCGGACGAACGACTTCATCAAACTTTTCCGCAGTTAAGAGATTAAGTTCGATTGCAGCCTGTTTTAAAGTTTTGTTTTCTTTGTGTGCTTTCTTAGCAACCTTGGCTGCATTATCATAACCGATATGTGGATTAAGAGCAGTTACAAGCATCAATGAATTTTCAAGATTCTTTTTGATATTAGCTTCATTCGCTTTGATTCCAACGACACAATTATCAGTGAAGCTATCGCATGCATCTGCCAGAAGCCTAATTGATTGAAGCACATTAAAAATTATCACAGGTTTGAAAACATTCAACTCAAAGTTTCCGCTTGCACCTGCAAATGTTACCGTTGTATCATTTCCAAAAACCTGAGCGCATACCATTGTCATCGCTTCAGATTGTGTTGGATTGACTTTTCCCGGCATGATTGAACTTCCGGGTTCATTTTCCGGAAGAAGCAACTCGCCTATTCCAGAACGCGGACCGGAACCAAGCCAGCGAATGTCATTTGCAATTTTCATTAAAGAAGCTGCAAGAGTTTTTAGTACGCCGCTTGTTTCAACTAAAGTATCATGAGTAGCAAGAGCTTCAAACTTGTTTCTTGCAGACACAAATGGCTTGCCAGTAAGTTCTGCAATCTTCTTTGCTGCTTTAACGGCAAATTCCGGATGAGTATTTAATCCAGTTCCTACAGCTGTTCCACCGAGTGCCAATTCATAAAGATGCGGAAGGCATCCGTTAATTCTTTCAAGTCCGTTCGTCAATTGCTGGACATATCCGGAAAATTCCTGACCGAGTGTAAGCGGCGTTGCGTCCATTAAATGAGTTCTGCCAATCTTTATAATATCTTTAAATTCTTCCGATTTTTTTGCCAGCGCATCACGAAGCTTGGCTACCATTGGAATTAAATGACGATGAATTTCTTCAACTGCTGCAATGTGCATTGCCGTTGGAAAAGTATCATTAGAAGATTGAGCTTTGTTAACATCATCATTAGGATGAATCGGTTTTTTGCTACCCATTTGTCCGCCCGAAAGCTCGATTGCACGATTGGAAATTACTTCATTGGCATTCATATTCGTTTGAGTGCCGCTGCCAGTCTGCCAAACCACAAGTGGAAAATGCTCGTCGAGTTTACCTTCAATTACCTCATCCGCAGCTTTAATGATCAAGTCGGCTTTTTCTGCCGGCAATATTCCTAGTTCTTTGTTCGTAAGTGCTGCAGCTTTCTTTAAGATTCCAAGTGCTCTTATAATTTCACGGGGAAATCTTTCTCCGCCGATTTTAAAGTTCATTAGAGAACGTGCAGTTTGTGCGCCGTAGTATTTGTCAGTAGGGACTTTAATCTCGCCCATGCTGTCCGTTTCAATCCTATATTCCATAATTTTTCACCTTTAAAGTTTATTGATTCTAATTGATAATCGGAACTTTTATTCGATATACCAACGATTAAAAAATGTTTAGATAAATTTACAAAAAAATTCAAGAGATTGTATCTGGTAAATTAGAATGTTGCTAGTCACATCAGAAAATTTCTCTCTGATATATTTATAATATCGTCTTTGAAACGATTTTTTTCTTTTGGAGTCTAAAATATAAATCGTTGAATAAAATATTTGTTCACAGATAGATATGATGCGGATATATCTATAGGACTTTCTCTAAAAATTAAATTTAATTCAGAACGCCGATAAGACGTTGGAAGGAAAGCAAAATGCCGGTTAAAGGTCCATTTGAGAAGGCTAAATTATATATTGAATCTCACCCAAAAATATCGGAAGAACTCGTAGTTAAAAATAAAATAAACAACCCTGGTCCCTGCATTACTATTTCTCGAGAAGCCGGTGCCCGTGCTGATGTAATCAGTGAAAAACTTGTAGCTTTTTTGCAAAAATATTATACAGATAATCAAGCCCCCTGGACTATATTTGATAAAAACCTAATTGAGAAAGTAATTCAAGATCACCATCTACCTCAAAGCTTAAGTAAGCTCATGGAGGAAGAAAAATATTCTGCCGTTAAATCTTTGATGATTGAATTGCTTGGTGGTCAACCACCAATCTTTACACTTATTCACAAAACTACTGAAACAATACTGCAACTTGCTCAATTAGGTAACGTAATTATTCTTGATAGAGCGGCTAACATAATTACTTCAAAATTACATAACACTTATCATGTAAGACTAGTAGCGCCGCTTGAATATAGAATAGAACATGTAAGAGAGCTTTTCAATTATAACAGGATGGAAGCTATAGATTTTATTAAGCACGAAGACCACGACAGGAAAGATTTCGTTCAGACTTATTTTCATAAAGACATTAGCGACCCGCTGTTATATCATCTTACAATTAATACTCAAACAATTTCCGATGACGAAGCCGTTGATCTTATCGGCAACTCTATTGTAAAGAAATTTCCGGAAATGTTTAGTGTAGGTGATTAATAATCAAGTGAAATTATTCGGAAATAATTTTCTATCCTACTTTCATTAAAACTACTCAGAAAAAAAAGGTTCCTGAATTTCATATTCCTCTTTTTGAAAATTTTTGTTATATTTCTATTGAAATAATTCAGCAATCTCCGGTTAATTTTATAGTTCTAAATTTGATTTGGAGGTGAGCAATGAGTTCAGTTAAAGGTGCTTTCGAAAAGGCAAAGATATACATAGAATCTCATTCCAAAGATACTACCGAGCAGCAAAAAAGAAAAAAGCAGGGTCCGTGTATAACTATTTCAAGAGAAACAGGTGCCGGGGCAAGTTGTGTCGGAGATGAATTAGTAAAATTCTTTCAGCCAATCTCTAAGGAAGGAGATATTCCTTGGACGGTTTTTGATAAGAATCTGATTGAAAAAGTAATGGAAGACTATCATCTTCCTCAAAAGCTAAGACAATATTTTGTCGAAGATAAGCTTTCCGAATTGAAGGCGACAATTGATGAGCTGTTAGGAATTCATCCTCATGCCTGGATGCTTGTAAGTAAAACAGCCAGCACTATAGTTCAATTAGCAATGAAGGGAAATGTAGTCATAATTGGCAGAGCATCGAACATTGTAACTGCAAACTTGAAAAATACTTTTCATGTAAGATTGATTGGCTCATTTGAAAATAGAGTCAGACACGTACAGGAGATCCATAATCTGAACCGAAGCGATGCAATAGAATTTACAAAGAATGAAGATCATGCGAAGATAAATTACTTCAAGAAATATTATAATAAAAACATAGAAGATCCTTTACTTTACCATATGATAATAAATACAGATAACATAAGTTATGAGAAAACGGCAAGAATAATAGGACAAGCTGTGATTGAAAAATTTCCGGAAATGTTTCTATTTATTGAAGAAAAGATTTTAAAATCAATTTAAGAATTTATAATTTTATCCATTGCAACAAAGCGATGTTTTAGACTTTCTTTGCAGTATTTGAAACAGTGTAATCTTAATAATAAAATCTATATTTATGTTTTTTATCCTGTATTCAGGATTACTTAAACTTAATCTAATACACGTTCGGTTTGGGAACTTATAAAAATTCTTTTCGTCAAAAGCCTGGCTTAAACAAAAAATTTTATAACTTATAATAGCTTAATTAGATTAAGTAAAAAAATAATTAGCTCTTTAAATGTTAAACGAGTATTCGATAATTAATTACGAGAATATATACTTTCTAAATTTAATAGAAGAGTCCACTCTAAAAAGCTAAAAAAGACGAAATGTCATTCCCATGAAAGTGGGAATCTATTCGATAATATAAATTTTTTAGATTCTCATTTTCACGGGAATGACCTTTTTAGAGCAGACTCATAGAAGAAAATTTGAAATGGAATTAACACTGCTTGACAGAAGTAACTACTTAAAAGGACTATTAGTAGTAGCAAAAAAAGATAACCAACTTACTGACCCCGAAAAAATTATCCTTAAAGGAATAGCCAAGAGATTGGGCTTTGCAACCGATTTCTATGAAGACACTATACGCAGTCTGCTTACGAATAAATATATTTCAGAAAAACCGATTAAGTTTTCGAATAAGAAAATAGCCGAATCTTTTGTAAGCGACGGACTTAATCTTGCTTTTTCGGATCAATTACCGGCAGAGAAAGAAATTGATTGGCTGCGCTCAACTGCCTCAGTAAATGATCTAAATGACGAATGGTTCAACCAAAAAATTAAAAATATTAAAGAGACATTGAAAACTAATCCAAGTAATAATTTTGCTTTGCTTTCAATTATTTAAATTTGATAGTTTCAATCTCTGATTCTCCGCCGCTTCAAATTTTAGTTGTTGTTTAACAACCTTATCTCTAATTTTGACATCACATTCTTTAAACAATTTTAATTTTATAATGTGGTTCAAAATAACCATATAAATTTCATCAAGGATTATAAATGAAAAAAATGAAAGCGCTCGTAAAGAAATATGCCGAACCGGGCTTATGGCTCGATGAAGTACCAGTGCCAGAAGTTGGAGTAAACGATGTTCTAATAAAAATAAAGAAAACTTCAATCTGCGGAACAGACATCCATATATACAACTGGGATGACTGGGCAAAAAAAACCATTCCTGTTCCAATGGTAGTTGGACATGAGTATGTTGGAACAGTTGAAGCAATCGGCAGCAACGTTCAGGATGTAAAAATCGGCGAGCTCGTCAGCGGTGAAGGTCATATTGTATGTGGTTACTGCCGTAACTGCCGCGCAGGCAGAAGACATCTTTGTCCTAACACAAAAGGCGTTGGAGTTAATCGACCCGGCTGTTTTGCAGAATATTTAAGTATTCCAGTTTCAAATGTTTGGCATTGCGATCCGTCGATACCGGAAGATCTTTTCTCTATTTTTGATCCTTTTGGAAACGCAACTCATACAGCGCTTTCATACGATGTCCTTGGTGAAGATGTTTTAATAACTGGTGCCGGTCCGATTGGAATAATGGCTGCTGCAATAGTTAAGCATGCCGGTGCAAGATATGTTGTAATTACTGATATAAATCCGAAAAGATTGGAACTTGCAAAAAAAATGGGTGTAACAAGGACGGTTGATGTAACGAAAGAAAAGTTAACGGATGTAATGAACGAACTTGGAATGAAGGAAGGCTTTGATGTTGGACTCGAAATGTCAGGAAGTGCTGAAGCTTTGAAAAGTATGCTTTCGGCAATGTGTCATGGCGGTAAGATTGCTCTTCTTGGAATATTACCGAACAATGCAGCTATAAATTGGGAAACTGTTGTATTTAACGGATTGACTCTGAAAGGAATTTACGGAAGAGAAATGTTTGAAACTTGGTATAAGATGACTGTTATGATTCAAACTGGACTGGATATTTCGCCAATAATTACAAACCGGTTTTCGTATGAAAACTTCAAAGATGGTTTTGAATTAATGAAATCCGGTAATTCAGGTAAAATTATTCTCGACTGGATTTAAACTAAATTATTTTGTGGTTTAAATTTCTTCAGTATAAAAATACTGTAGGATATTACACCAATAAGAAATACAATTTCTTAGAAAGGAAAGTCTTATGAAAGAAACAATAAAAAATATTTACTCAAATCAGCTTCAACAAATAGAAAATGAAGGTTTATATAAAAGAGAAAGAATAATTACTAGCCCGCAGAAAGCCAGGATTGAAGTCAAAGGCGGGCAGCAAGTACTAAACATGTGCGCAAATAATTATCTTGGCTTAGCAAATCATCCAGAAATAATTAAAGCCGCTAAAGAAAGCTATGATAAATGGGGCTACGGACTTTCATCTGTCCGGTTTATTTGCGGCACTCAAGAAATTCACAAAGAGCTTGAACAAAAAATTTCAGAGTTCCTCGAAACTGAAGATACGATTCTTTATACATCTTGCTTTGATGCTAACGGCGGATTATTCGAAACAATCCTTTCTGAAGAAGACGCTATAATAAGTGATGAGTTAAACCACGCAAGCATAATCGATGGCATCCGCCTTTGCAAAGCTCAACGATTCCGATACAAGAACAGCGACATGAATGATCTTGAAGAAAAACTTAAAGAAGCGGCATCGGCAAAAATAAAATTGATCGCTACGGATGGTGTATTCTCCATGGATGGATTTATTGCGAAGCTTAAAGACATCTGCAATCTTGCTGACAAATACAATGCGCTTGTAATGGTAGATGACTCTCATGCGGTAGGCTTTATGGGCAAACGCGGAAAAGGTACTCATGAATATAACGATGTAATTGGAAGAGTTGATATAATCACCGGAACACTTGGCAAGGCTCTTGGCGGCGCAAGCGGTGGCTACACAAGCGGCAGAAAAGAAATTATTGATTTGCTAAGACAGCGTTCGCGTCCGTATTTATTTTCCAATACGGTTGCACCGAGTATTATCGCAGCATCATTAAAAGTGTTGGAGATTTTGGAAACTTCCACTCATCTAAGAGACAAACTTGAAGAAAATACAAAATACTTCCGTGAAGGAATAACCAAAGCCGGATTGAATATAAAGCCGGGAGTTCATCCAATTGTTCCAATAATGATTGGCGATGCTTCACTCTCTCAAAAAATGGCTGCACGCCTTCTTGAAAAGGGAGTTTATGTCATCGGTTTCTTTTATCCTGTGGTTCCAAAAGGAACAGCAAGAATTAGAGTACAAATATCAGCAGCTCATTCCAAAGAAGATTTGGATTTTGCAATTTCAAAATTTAAAGAAGTAAAAGAAGAGTTCGAAATTTAAAATTTAATGTTCGAATTTGAATTTCAAAAATCAGGATTTGGATGTTCATTTAATTCGATTCAACGACTGACCAAAATTAGATTGGTCAGTCGATTTTCCGGACTTATAAATTATCATATCTGACGGAGATTGTATCTTTTAATTTTATTGTACAATGTTACTCTATCTATTTCAAGTATCTGAGCACTCTTTGAAATATTCCATTTATTATCGTTAAGAACTTTAAATATATGTTTTTTTTCGATTGCTGATAGACTCATCTTCCCGTCATCAACTTCAAAATGAGTTGAAGCAATACACATTGGTAAATCTTCAACTTTTATTGCATCAAATTTCCCTACTACTACTGCACGTTCGATTGCGTTTTCCAGTTCTCGCACATTACCAGGCCATTCATAATTAACTAAAAATTCCGCCGCTTCAACTGAAATCACTTTCGCTGGTTTGTTCAGCCGGTTTGAAAACTTTTTAATGAAAGCATTTGAAAGTGGAAGAATATCCTCTCTCCTTTCACGAAGAGGAGGAACAGCAATTGAAAAGACATTAAATTTATAATATAAGTCTTCTCTAAATTTACCCTCGATAATCAGCTTTTCAAGATTTGTATTTGCAGCAGTAATCAGCCTGAAATTTGTTTTAATATTTTCTCTTCCTCCAATTCTTGTGAATTGATTTGTCTCGAGCACTTTTAATATTTCAACCTGCATTTTTGTAGAAATCGAATTTACCTCATCGAGGTATAATGTTCCGCCCTCAGCAAGTTCAATTTTCCCTTTCTTCTTTAAATGAATTCCACGCTCAGCATCGGGTTCTTCTCCAAATAGCTCCTGTTCAAGCATTGATTCAGTTAATGAACCGCATTTAACCGATATAAAAGGGAAATATTTTCTGATACTGTTATTATGAATTACCTTTGCAATCAGCTCTTTGCCTGTCCCGCTTTCACCAATTATCAAGGTCGATGCTTCCGTCTCTGAAATGGTATTTATCATTTCATAAACTTTTTTCATAAGGATATTATTTCCAACTATCAACTCAGGTTTGGAAATGTTTGCAATATTCTCCTTTAAATTTTTGTTTTCAATTTGAAGCCTTCTCTGACCTATTGCCTTCTCGACAAGAAGGGTGAGTTCGTCGGGATCAACCGGTTTGGTTACATAATCATATGCGCCTTCCTTCAATGCAGCGATAGCCGTCGATACGGATGCAAATGCAGTAATCATAATAACAATTGTATCCTTTGAAATTTCTTTTACTTCCTTCAATACCTGCAGACCGTTAATGCCAGGCAGTTTTAAATCGACTAAGAGAATATCAAACTTTTTATTTTGAAACTTCTCTAATCCGGTTTCACCATCTGGTGCAGTTTCTACTTTGTATCCTTCGTTCTCGAACCAGCTAAATAGAGACTCCCGGATAATTTTTTCGTCATCGACGACTAAAATTCTCTCTCTTCGTTCCATATTAATACTTTTGATATTTATTAAAAGAATTATTAATTGTTACTAAATAATCTGTGTAATTGAGAAGACTAGTTTTATCTTTAAGTAAATCGTAATCGGCTAGATGAATAATCCAGTTATCACCAAGGTTATTTGATTTTTTTTCCTTCGTGATTTTTGGATTCACAAACTTAATAACGCCGTTTACCGGTGATAAAATATCAATTATATTTTTATTAACTTTTAATTGAAAGATTTTATCGCCAGCTTTTAACCCAGAACCAGTGCTTGCAAAATTGGAAGCAAAAACTTCTCCGTATCTTTTATTAAAATAATCCGTAATCACAATCTTAATCAAACCATAATCATTTTTCTGAACTGAGGTATACTCTTTTGAATAGTAGATTTCGGATGAAAAATTCTTCTCGATATTTAATGAACTCCCAGACATTACACGCCCCTTTCTAACCTTCCTAATTATTTAATTTTTACAAAGCAAACAACGAGCCAAAATACATTTTTTACACACAAGTTTTTATCTTGAATAATCAAACTGACTTTTCTTCACAATCTATGAAAGTAAAAAAAATGAGTTTGGCTTTTTTTCGGCTTACAAGCCTGTTATTTTTTTCATCAGTAAAAGGATTGTTTGCAAAAGGCAATTATTGGCAGAAGTTTGATTTTTCTCTTATTTAATTTAATTCTAAAAAATCAAGCCTATGAAATGAACCCTGGCGTTTAGTTTTCTTTCTCACTTGCAGAAAATATTTTTTACAGTGATTGCCATGAGTGAGAAGAAATGAAGGTTATGCTCTGAAATATTTATAATCTTCAACATGAACAGCGCAACTGTTGCAATAGAGTTCACCCTTAATATCAACTTCTTCAATACCGGGAGATGAATGCATAACGCAGTTCCAGTCAGTGCAATGACGAAGTCCAAAATTATGCCCAAGCTCATGAAGGATTTCTTTTATCGTCCTTTGTAAAAGCAAATCATCATTCGATTCGCCTGAATAAAATTCTTCATGGAGCCTGCAAATGGAAACTATGGAATGTTTTCCGTTAAGCTGTGCCTCGCCAAAAATGAAAGTCAGTACTGGAACAAAAATATCTACCTCTGTCAGCATAATTATTTTCCCGTTGATGCTGCTTGTTTGATTCATGGCTTCGGCAATAATCTGGGTGGAAAAATATTGTCCCCTTTCCTTGGAAAAAAAATTATCAAGCTCAAATTTTAGCTCAAGAATTTTGAGTTGAGAACTAAATCTTTTTGATAGCTCATTTATCAGATTTTTTAGAAGCAGCGTGTTGGAAAATTTAATCGGCGCAATATAAATATCCATCAATTAATCTTTTTTAAGATTATATTTATTGATTTTATTATAAAGCGTTACCCTGTCAATTTCCAAAACCTGAGCGCTGCGGGAAATGTTCCAATTATTTTCGTTTAAAATTTTATTGATATGCTTCTTCTCCATTGCCGCAAGGCTCTTGCATCCGTCATCGAAATATAAATTATTTGAAGAAACATGGAATGGCAGATCTTCCGGTAGAATAGAATCGGTTTTGCCAACCACCATCGCTCGTTCAATTGCGTTCTCCAATTCACGAACGTTTCCATGCCAGTCGTAATTTATCAAAAAGTCCATCGCTTCCTTCGAGACGCCTTTTACAGGTTTATTCATAACAGTTGAAAATTTGTTGATAAAGAAATTTACAAGCAGCGGGATGTCTTCTTTTCTTTCCCTCAACGGCGGTATTACAATTGTAAACACGTTAAGCCTGTAATATAAATCTTCCCTGAACTTTCCGGCTTTAACAAGCTCTTCCAGCGGTTCGTTTGTAGCAATGATGACTCTAAAATCGCTTTTAATTAATTCATTTCCTCCAACGCGACTGAATTGTTTAGTTTCTATAACTCTCAAAAGTTCAATCTGCATTTTGATTGAGATTGAGCCGATCTCATCTAAAAAGATAGTTCCGCCATCAGCTAATTCAAACTTTCCTTTACGGCGAAATTGGGCACCTGTAAATGCGCCTTTTTCATGACCGAAAAGTTCACTCTCTAAAATAGTCTCCGCTAAAGCACCACAGTTAACTGGAATAATCGGGAAGTATTTTCTTTTGCTGTTTATGTGAATAGCTTTTGCTACAAGCTCCTTGCCGGTTCCGCTTTCGCCGCGAATCATAACAGTAGTATCTGTCGATGCAACAGTCTGAATTAGATCGTAGATTTTTTTCATCTGATAGCTTTCACCGATTAGGTTATTCGGTCGGATTATCTCATCAATGTTTTCTTTCAAATGGATATTTTCAATTTTCAAGGCTCTCTGTTCAAGAGCTTTTTTTACAAGATGAGCAAGCTCATCAGGATCGACCGGCTTGGTAACATAATCGTAGGCACCGTTTTTAAGTGCTGCAATAGCTGTTGGAACCGATGCGAATGCAGTAATAAGAATAATTACCGCTTCCTTATCAATCGCTTTAATTTTGTTTAACAGTTCGATGCCACTCATACCAGGCATTTTCATGTCAACAAGCAGAAGATCGAATTTTACTGATTCATATTTTTTGAGAGCAGTTTCACCATCCTCCGCCGTATCTACTTCATAGCCTTCTTCTTCAAACCAATGTAATAGAGACTCTCTGACGATTTTTTCATCGTCAACTATTAATATTTTTTCTTGTTTATCCATTTTAATCTTTTAAGAAATGTTTTCATTTTGTGGTAAAGTCAATTTAAAAGTAGTTCCTTTAACCGAAGTTTTTTCGACTTCAATTGAACCGTTGTGGTTAGTTACAATGCCATAAACAACTGCAAGACCAAGACCTGTTCCCTTCGAAGCTTCTTTGGTTGAATAAAAAGGCTCGAATATATGAGGTAAATCCTTTCTGGAAATTCCGGTACCTTCATCAATTACTCTAATTACTGCATTCTGATTTTCCCAGGTAAGCTTTACTATTATCTTTCCGCCCTGAGGCATCGCTTCTATCGCATTAATTAAGAGTGACATTAAAGCTTGCTGAATTTTTTGTCCGCTGCAATTTATTTCCTTCACTTCATTCGGATATTCTTTCTCAATTGTTACCCGATAAATTTCTAAATGATGCTGAATGACTGTAATGCTTTTGTCAATAATCTTTATAAGATTTTCTTTTGAGAATTCATCTTTTTCCTCATGAGAAAATAATAGAAGATCCTTAACAATTTTCCCGCATCGAGAAGATTCACTGGATATTAATTCGAGGTATTCAATCATTTTTGAGTACTCAGAATCCTTCTGCATTGCCTGCAGCTTTCTTGTTATCAATTTGCTGTATGTTAAAATACCTTCAAGCGGGTTATTAAGTTCGTGAGCAACCGTAGCCGATAATTTTCCGAGCGATGCTAGCTTCTCAATTTGATTTACTTGATTGTAAATGTTTTTAAGCTCTTCAGTCTTCTCGTTAACCTTATCATTAAGAGTCTCTGACCAATTCTTTATTTCTTTATAAGCGTCATCAAGTTTTGTGGACATATCGTTAAACTGGTGAGCAAGCTGACCGAGTTCATTTTTGGTATCCAAATTAATTTTATAATTCAAATTCCCTTTGCCAATCTCTTCTATACCTTTAGTAAATTTTTTGATCGGACGATTTACAAGCACAGTAATAAACAAACCACAGAAGAACGAGATAACCACTGTAATCAGCAGAGCATTAAGAATGATTTCCTTAGTGTTCTTTGCTATAATGGCATCAAGCTTATCCAGACCAACCACAACATCAAGGACACCTAATACTTGAACATTAGGTGAATGTGCATGGCAAGCGGCATTATAACAGTCCGGTTCATTTTGGATAGGATTAATTAATCCAAGAACTCTCTTGTTTTCAGTATTTTTATAAATGCGAATTTTATTTGGGTTAGTCAATTTGCTCAGTGGGACGGTACTATTATGGCAAACAATGCATGCTTCGGCAGACATATCAACTTTCTTCATTATTTCTGTAGAGTCAGTTGAAAAAATTATTGTTCCCTGTTTATTGTAAATTCTAATGTTGTATACGCCTATTTCTGTACCAAGGGTTTTAATAATCTCATGAACGTCTTCACGACGGTTAAGAAGCATGCTGTACCGCGTCGATTTCTTTATCAGATCACTTATGTTATAAGCGCTCTCCATACGTGATTCGGTTAAATATCCGTCAAGGTTCCTAACCAGGAAATATGTATAAGCTGCAAGGATACTAAAAAGTATTAGTGAGATGGAAATTATAAGCCTTACGCTTAATTTATTTATTAATTTAGTATTCATAAAACCCTGTTCCTTTGCCGTAAAATTAGGAATAACTTTTTCGACTTCCAATTTTTAGTTGGGGTGAAGTGGATGAGGGATAATTTGCTTAAGGTAAAAGTATGAAATACATTAGATGCTTAATGAGTTAAGTATACTAATAAATTTCTCCTTACCGATTAATTGATGTAGATATTTTATTTGATTACCTCCGTCCTGCATTGTTGGTCCAACCTTTGGGTGAGCAGATTTCACATCTTCAATTGATTTAATGGATTCTTTATAAAGTTTCTGCCAGCCGCTTTTATTTATGCTGGAGTTTGATACCTCCTGCGGGATGGCTCCAATTATCGCAATCCATTTTGATTTTGCAAGATCATCTGCTGGGTTGTTTACCTTATCATAAATTAAAAAGTTCATCGGCGCAGTTAAGCTGAAAGTTCCCCATTCGCCAAAGAATTGAACTACCGTTTGTCCCTTTAATATATTTCTACCCTGACTGAATTCCATAATTATCGCTACGTTATCTAAGAAGCTTATGAATATCGGATTTACGCCGAGATAATATGTATTGGGTAAAACTTCTTTTACGACAAAGCTGTTTTTCAGGTAAATAAATTTCTCATCGTACTTAATTGATTCCAGCTTTCTTCTTATAATACTTGCTACATCCTGTCCAATCGCTATTTGAGATTCAACATCGCCGGTATAGTTTCTCATAACTTTGTCGAACTGGCAGTTTTCGCAATCAAACTTCTTATCGCAAAGCTTATATTCAACTACATTCGAAGCCATCCATATGCACTTAAGCATATCATAGGAATTTTCAGAATAGAAGTTATCATTACTCATTTTATTCACTCACTATTAATTGTTTTGAATTCTTCGCACTTCTTTCTCTGCCAATAATTTGAAGACTTTTTTCGCCGGTAAATACCGGGAAATTTTTAACCACAAACCTGAATGCAAGTATTGCAAGCACTACCAGCATCAGAGTAATAGAGATTTCATCAAATGATGGGAAATAATTTTTACCGGATGATGCAGCAACACCCGTTATGCTTACGTTCATTCTGTCTAAAATAAATCCTGATATTACCAAGACCGAAGAGATAAAAAGCCATTTTCTATCCTCTCTTAGTTTTTTATTGCTCAATATATAAACTGGAAGTAATGTTCCGATAAATACCTCAAGATAAAAAAGATAAGCTTCAGTAGAAGGGATAGTCAAATAAATCAATTTTCCTGCTGCAATAAATTCAGTTAACTTAAGAATAAATTCCAAAATTAAATCGATTAAGATTGCAAAAGCTAAACCTGAAAGTATATTCATTCTAATACTTGTATTGAAGGCTCGCGCATTTAGAAAAGATTCAAAAATTATCATCGAAAGTCCGGCGCCGATACAAGAAATAAAAAAGTGAACCGGCAGCAGCGAAGAATACCACAATGGATGAAGTCGCCCAGGCACTATTAAATAAAGTGACCCAAAAGAAGATTGATGCAGAGTTGAAAATATAACTCCGGCTATAACCACTCCGATAGAAAACTTCTTTAAAATTCTGATTGGTTTTTTCAAGTTATATTTTTCCAGCACTACTGGTGCAAATTCAAGAGTGAGTACAGTAGAGTAACAGATAATGCACCAAGTAATTTCAAACATAACAGAATGAACATTCCACATTATTAGCGGATGCCAAAAGTTTTCCGGACGTCCTAAATCAACAATTAAAAGGCACACTACTAGTGAGTAACCAATAAATGCTGTTAAAATTGCCGGTCTAACAATTGGTTCAAATTTATGAATATTAAAAATGTGAACCGTAGCTGCGATTGTAAATCCTGCAGCGGCTAACCCAACACCTAAAAAATCAAATCCAATCCATAAGCCCCAAGGACCTGTATCATAAAGATTTGTTGACGCCCCAAGACCATGGGCAAATCTATTATAAGTTGAATATAAGCCTCCAATAATTATAATTGCAGAAATTATTTTCCAAAATGATGGCTTTAAGAAGTCATAACTCTTCATGATACTTATTTCCATTATTTCGATTTTCAGATTTAAATAATTGTTTTTTTTCTTCTCGTGCAATTTGATTTTTTCTTTTTGTCAACCAGTACATTGTAGTTAGAAAAATTCCTCCAGCCGCAACTACCGATGGAATCTTTTCCATAGCTCGCATCGTAAGTTCAGGCATCGGCTTATCCGGCAGCATTGCAGTGTATCCTAATTGCTCAAACGGCATTGGTGATATTACTAGCACATGACCGCCGCCAGCTTCTTCAAGACCATAAATATGCTGATAATATTTTGTCGGATTATTTTTCAATCTGCTATTTGCAACCTCAATCAACTTTTCCATATCACCAAATAAAGTAGCTTCAGTCGGGCAAGCTTCTGCACAAGCAGTAAGCTTTCCTTCCTTTAATCTTTTACTGCACAAATTACATTTTCGAACACGTGGCTGAGTCTTTCCCCACTCATACCTAGGAACTTTATGCGGACATGCCTGCATACAATACCGGCAGCCGATGCATTTATTTTTATCATAAATTACTGCACCAAATTCATTTTTCTTAAAAGAACCAACCGGACACACTGAAACGCAAGATGGCTCATTACAATGCATACAAAGCTTACGTGCATATTTATCTCCATATTGCTCAACTATTGTTAAGGTATTTTCCGATAAATGATCTTTTAAGTACTCTTTATTTGTATTCGGTAAATCATTTTCTTCTTTACACGCCTGGTAACAAGCTCCGCAGCCTATACAAAGCGTTACATCGAACAAAATCCCTTTTCCGTTCAACATTTTTACTCCAGCTATAGTTTGAGAAATTCTTTTTCAAAATCCTCTAAATAATTTTCTATTATTTTTTCGGCTACACTTTCTACAGGTTTTCCGCCATCATACATTGTAGCCCCAACTAACTCTGTGTTTCCTGAATGAGCATACACAAAATCTTCCAATCTTTTAAACTCTTCTTTAATCCAGACGGCAGCTTTCTTGCCGGATAGAAAATTATTTTGAGCATCAATTCTTTCCGCTTGAATTATTACCTGCCACTGTGAATAAGGATCTATTATTTTATCCCTGCTTTCGGTTTTATTAATAGAAGATACTATCCCATCAACTGGAGAAAGTATTTTTAATGTTTTATTTCCTACTCGATATTCAAACAATGCATCACCAAATTTTAATTTATTTCCTGGTTCAGGAAATTTATTGAACGACATGTTTGTGAATGACTTGCATAAAAAATTATCAATACCTATTTGATATAAACCTTTGGATAACTTTTTTAACCAGATATGACTTTTTGATAAAAACATATTTTTTGGTATTACAATTTTAGCATCATCAAAAATGGAAACTGTATCTTCAACAAATGAATTTTCAAATGCAGGATGAGTTTTTCCTTGAAATTTAAGAACCAGCATATCAATCAAAATAACAAATAAAAAAGTAAGTACTACCGATAATGCAACCATAATTTCCTCTTAGTTGGGATATTGTAAGTTTACTGTTTTGTAATCTTTTACTTAACAGTACTTGATGTTTCGTCAGTTAAATTTTTTTGTTCAGATTTATCCGGTTCATCACTTTTTTTTGATTTCCCGCCATCATACATAGTGGCACCTACCATACTTATTATAGGTTCAATATTACTTGTTGAAATTTTTTTCACATGTTCACTTCTTTTTTTCGAAGCTAATGGATTAATCACAAGCTGAACAAAAAGATCGACAACTGCAAACACAAGAATTAATACTAACAAAAATGTAAGCATGACTTTCTCCTTAGATAATTTCCGAAACTTTTACCTCAAAATTCAATTAACATACCATTGAATTTTATTTTAAAGCGATCATCCTAAATAGTTATAGAATAAAGAATTAAATTATATATGGAGAATTATTAAATGCTGAGCAGCTAAAAAATTGTAAGTATCTTCATCATACATGTGTTGATTTATCCGGCAGAAATTTTTATCGTGTTGGTCTTGCTTCGCAATCATCGTGTATATTTATCTACGATGGCTTTAGATTAATATTAGTTGCATTTCGGCAACTATTATTGATTATCAATAGGGGAGTAAACTTCTATTAATTAAAATAGAAAAATATTTTTTACAAAATACATTTTCTATTTCTCACTAACAGCAAACAAGTTTGAAAGGAGTTGCCAGATACGAGAAGCAAATTTAAGTATTCAACATTTAGAAAGTATTTAAAAGTTGTTATACATCTAAAATTTAATGTTTGTCAAATTTCAGAAATATAATTAAAAGAGAGAAAATAGCTTGGCATAGTTTTATATAACTAGCAATTGTCAGATTAGATTTATTAAAGGACATATAAAAAATATTTTAACTTAGAAAGAGGGTAAGGTGGAAAAACAAAGCCGAAGAGAATTCTTTAAGACAACAGCGATTGTCGGTTCTGCAATTGCAGGTTTATCTTCTAACTCAACCAAGGCAGCACCAAAAAATATTCTGTCGGAAGACAGAATGGGAGTTCTAGTTGATACTACAGCATGTATCGGCTGTAGAAGCTGTGAATGGGCTTGCAAGACTGCACATGGAATAGAAACCCAATCTTTAGAAAAATATAGCGATAGAACTGTTTTTAAAAATATGCGCCGCCCTGATGTAAATGCATTGACAGTGGTGAACGAATATGCGAATCATCAGAATGCTCAACTTCCTACGGATGTTAAAATACAATGCATGCATTGCGATCATCCCGCTTGTGTATCAGCATGTATCGTAGGAGCCTTCTCAAAGCAGGAGAATGGATCAGTAATTTGGGATACTAAGAAATGTATAGGCTGCAGATATTGTATGGTCGCCTGTCCGTTTCAGGTTCCATCGTTTGAATACAACAAAGCAATAAATCCGGAAATTAAAAAATGCGATTTCTGTTTTGAGCGCACAAAAGTTGGGAAGCTTCCCGCATGCGTAGAAATATGTCCGGTAGAAGCATTGACTTATGGACCTAGAAACGATTTAATCAAAATTGCACGAGAAAGAATAAAAAGAAATCCAGATAAATATTTCGACTATATCTACGGCGAATACGAAGTTGGAGGGACTTCATGGATGTATATCGGCAATCAAGATCTAAGAAATGTTGCATTTCCAAAACTTGGTGACAAGCCTGCACCTGGTGTATCAGAAGCAATCCAACACGGAATATTTGCTTACTTTGTACCGCCGGTTTCACTCTATGCTTTGCTGGGAGGAATAATGTGGATTACTAAGAACAGAAAAAATTCGGAAGAGGAGTAAATCATGGTATCTTATATGAAACCCGCACCAATCACTAAAAAATATTTTACTCCTGGAGTTTTTGTTTTAATGCTTATTGCACTAAATGGAATTGCATTTTTGTTAGGTCGATTATTTTTTGGCATTGGTGCTGTTACACACTTGAATAATCAATATCCTTGGGGAATTTGGATTGGAGTTGATGTTGCTGCTGGAGTAGCTCTTGCTGCTGGCGGATTTACAACTGCAGCTCTCGGTCATGTTATGCATAGGTCTCATTATCATGATATTGTAAGACCAGCGCTATTAACTGCACTACTCGGTTATACTTTCGTTGCACTAAGCGTTTCCATCGATATTGGAAGATGGTATTACATATGGCACCCGATGATTATGTGGAATGGATCATCAGCTCTTTTTGAGGTCGGTATTTGTGTGATGATTTATCTGACTGTCCTCTACATAGAATTTCTTCCCATTGTTACTGAAAGATTTATAAATCATGTTAATCTAAAAGGAATCTTTTCTTTTTTGAATAAACCTATAGAAAGACTGTTGATGCTTTTAGATAAAGGATTATCTAAAGTAATGTTCGTTTTTATAATTGCCGGAGTAGTTCTTTCAACATTGCATCAATCTTCTCTCGGAACTTTGATGGTTATAGCCGGACCTAAAATGCATCCGCTATGGCAAACACCTATTTTGCCATTACTGTTTTTACTATCAGCAATTTCGGTTGGTTTTCCAATGGTGATTTTCGAATCAATGATAGCTGCACGTTCCTTCGGATTGAAACCTGAGATGGAAATACTTTCTCGCCTGGGCTCAATTGTTCCGCCTATCCTAGGAATTTATCTTGCTTTCAAGTTAGGCGACATGTTTATAAGAGAGACCTTCGTTTATTTAACAAGCTTTAATACTCAAAGCGTAATGTTTACAATTGAAGTTTTGTTCGGAGTAATTATCCCGCTAAGAATGTTTTTATCTAAAGCTGTTTTGAAATCGCCGCTTTGGCTGTTCATCGCATCATGCCTTGTAATTTTTGGAGTTTTATTAAATAGAATAAATAATTTTGTTACAGCTTATACTCCGCCATATTCATTCAGTTCATACTTCCCTTCATTTGGAGAAATATCAGTCACTGTCGGATTTATTGCATTACTGGTTTTATTATACAGACTTATTGTTTTCAACTTCCCTGTCATAAGTGTTATCGATAGACATTATACTCCAAGGACAAAATATGCAATCAGAGGAAGTGAACAATGAAAAATTTTATTTTATTAAATGTTGTTATATATTCAATCGTAATTTTTAGTCAAAGTAAACTTCCTAAAAATCATTCCTTATCGAATAAGTTAAACTGTAAAACATGCCACGTTTGTGAAGTACCGACTAAGAAGGATCCATGCCTGGTCGCTTGCCCCCGCAATCAAATGGTTACGGTTTATCAGTCTGCAGATAAGACAGTTAATATTGTAACGCTTGGTGAATTATCGAAAAAATATGATCCGGTAGTTTTTTTTCACAGAGCTCATGCACAAATGTCGGAGATGTCCGGCGGCTGCGTAACCTGTCATCATTATAATACAAGCGGACCAATTCAGCCGTGCAAAAATTGTCATCAAGAAGAAAGGAAAAGAGAAGATATCAGCAAGCCTGATTTGGAAGCTGCATACCATCGTCAATGTATTAATTGTCATCGTGAATGGAGCCATGAAAACAGCTGCATCTCATGCCATGAATTAAAAAAAGCCGGCAAAGTCTCTCAAAAAATTGATGTAAAAAAAATCAAATCAAAGGATCATCCCAAATTAAAAGCGCCTGAAAAAGTTGTTTATGAAACTCTGAGTCGAAAGGGAAAATTTGTAACATTCTATCATGACGAGCATATAAATCTTTTTGGAATAAAATGTATTAACTGCCATCAACAGGAGAATTGTTCAAAATGTCATGATAAAGGAAAGCCTACCTTAACTCAGCAGCTTTACAATTTGCCGGTTAAAATTCATAAATCTGCCGATCAGCATCATAAGCCTTGTTTCTCCTGTCATAGTGAAGATAGATGTGGGGTATGCCATTCAAATAAACCGGAAGGTCCATTTAATCATGCTGAAAGAACTGGCTGGGCTTTGAATAGATTTCATGAAAAATTATCATGTTCAAAGTGTCATGGCAATTCAGACAAATTTGCCAAGCTTGACAACAAATGTGAAAGCTGCCATAAAAATTTTGCTGCTGGTAAATTTGACCACAGCTTAACAGGATTAAAGCTCGATGAAAACCACAAAGATTTGGATTGCATTGAGTGCCATAAAGAAAAGAATTTTTCAAATTCACCGGCTTGCGATAATTGCCATGAAGATAAAAGTTTTCCTAAAAATAAGCCTGGGAAGGAAATTACTATTTCATTAAAAAAGAAAAAATAACTGTTACATAAATTATATAAATAATATAGATTTCAGTTGAAAATTAAAGATAAAGGTTTTGTTTTCAGAAAGTCGATTGCATGTTTAAGAAAATAGGTTTCAAGTTAATATTAGCTGTTGGAATAACAGCACTTATTACGATAGGAATCTTTTCTTATTTTAATATTCAGTCTCACACAAGCAGCTTACTTGCTGAAGTTGAAAGAAGTGCCAACCAGCTAAGCGAAACGGTAAAACACAGCACCCGTTACGATATGCTGCTCAATCAGCGCGACAGGATTCATAAAATAATAAATACAATCGGCGAGCAGCCGGGCATTAGAGATGTTCGAGTTCTTAATAAAGTTGGTGAAATTATTTATTCTTCTCATCAAGAAGATGTAGGAAAGATGGTCGATAAAATGGCAGAAAGCTGCTACAAATGTCACGCAGCCGATAAGCCTTTGGAAAGGCTTCCAATTAAAGACAGAACTAGAATTTTTCGAATAAATCCTGACTCTTCTAGAGTTATGGGCATTATCAGTCCAATTTACAACGAGCCTTCATGCTGGGAAGCAGATTGCCATGCTCATTCAAAAAATCAAACGGTTCTCGGAGTTTTAGATGTAACAATTTCTCTTAATGACGTTGACAACCAGATAAAAAAAGGAGAAATTGAAATAGTAATATTTGCGATTTCGGCAGTACTCGCATTAAGTTTTATTATTGGTTTCTTTGTTAGAAGATGGGTTGATAAACCTGTAAAAGAATTATTAAAGGCAACTGATCAGGTTAGCCTTGGAAATCTTAATTACACAATTAAAGATCGCCGTAACGATGAAATGGGAATGCTGGCACGTTCGTTTAACAATATGACAAAAAAACTTTCTGAAGCACGCATGCAGCTTTTTCAATCCGATAAAATGGCTTCGCTTGGAAGACTTGCCGCCGGCGTTGCTCACGAAATAAATAATCCGTTAACTGGAGTTCTTACATACAGCAGTTTCCTGTTAAAGAGAACTCAGAATAATCCGGAGCTCCAGGAAGATTTAAAAGTAATTGTTCGAGAAACAAAACGCAGCCGTGAAATTGTAAAAAGCCTATTAGATTTTGCTCGTCAATCTATTCCGAAGAAAAACGAAGCAAACATCAATGATATTATAAATCATGCATCAAGCGTTGTTGAAAATCAGTTAGCTCTTAACCACATAAAACTAATTAAAAAACTGGATGCACAACTGCCCAACATAACAGTTGATTCTAACCAGATACAGCAGGTATTTATCAATTTGTTGGTAAATGCTCATGATGCTATTGGCGAAAGAGGCGGCACAATTACTGTTTCATCTCAAAAACTAAATCTTTCGCCCTACGGGATTACTCATATTAAAAAAGCGGTCTGCTCAAAGCGGCACGACTTAATGGATAATGAAATTAAAATTGATGGCATGCCTTCAATAAAAGTAAAAGCAATCTCGAATGGTAACGAAGGATTTATTAACTTAGATCCGGTGTACGGGAAATGCAGACACCAATATGGAATTGAACTGGATGTAAAAAGAGATATTGAAATAATGTGTCCTCAATGCAGTCAATCCTTAATAGCTGAAGGAAAGAAATGCCCTAAGTGTGGAGCGCCGATTTATAACTTTGAAGTCCCTTCACAAGGAATTTTTGAAGGCTGCACCAGGAAATACTGCGATTGGCAGAAATGGGATGCGGTGGATGTTGGCGGACAGAGAGAGTATATTGAAATAAAAATATCCGATACCGGATGCGGAATTGCAAAAGAAGATTTATCAAAAATTTTTGAACCATTCTTCAGTACAAAAGGACAGAAGGGAACGGGGCTGGGACTTGCGGTAATCTGGGGAATAATCGATAATCACAACGGTACGATCAATGTTGAAAGTGAACCGGACAAAGGAACAGTATTTACAATCCGCTTGCCTTTGATGCAAACATGATAAATTATGAAAAAGCAATTTGACATATTGATAATAGACGACGAACAAATTATTACTCAAGCAGTAAATAAAATATGTTCTGCCGAAGGATATAAGGTCGATACCTCACTCGATGCCGTTGAAGCTATTTCAAAACTCGACAAGAACAGCTACAAGCTGATAATCTGTGACATCATGCTTCCTGATATGGACGGCTTCCAATTTCTTGATGAAGCAAGCAAGAGAAAATTGTTAACGCCGATCATAATGACGACAGGCTATTCAACCGTTGAGAATGCAGTTAAATCATTATACAATGGTGCAATTGATTTTATTCCGAAACCGTTTACTTCCGACGAATTGCTTTCTTCGGTTTACCGCGGTTTGAAATATATGGAGATCCAGAAAAAATTAGTGGAATCCAAAAATCATACTAATGACGAAACTATAATTTATGTACCTTGTCCTGCAATTTATTTCCGGCTTGGATATTCAAGCTGGATTTATTTCGATAACTCCGGTTCGGCAATCATTGGCGTTACAGATTTATTTCTAAAAACGATAGATGCAATAAATGAAATTGAATTGCAAAAAGTCGACGAAGAAATTGTTCAGGGAAATTCATGTGCACAAATTAAGATGAAAGACGAAATGGTTCATACCGTCTTAAGCCCTGTAAGCGGAAGAATTATTGAACGCAATAATCAATTATTAGAAGATCATAAAATAATTGAAAAAGATCCTTACTTCACTGGGTGGCTCTACAGAGTTATTCCGTCTGATTGGGAATACGAAATAAAAAATTTAACACCGTGCAGCTCGGATAGATTATGAGTGCACAATAATTACAATTAAAGAGAGAAAGAATAATTTTTAAGGAGAATAGAATATGCCACTTTTAATTATTGCAGTTATATTGTTCATTATTGCCGATATCTTAATCAGATACTCGGGCAAGAGAATACAGGAGAAGAAACTTCGTAAGGACCGCGAAGCAGCTTTGAACGTAAGTTTAAACCTCGATTTTACTAGAGAGGCTAAGACATTGAAGCGGGTTGAAGTTGATAATCCAAAAGCAAAAATCCTGTGTGTCGATGACGAACCCGTTATCCTTGACAGCTTTAGAAAAATTTTAGTGCTAGATGGGTATTGTGTTGATACTGTTGAAAACGGAAAAGAAGCTTTGGGACTTGTTCAGACACATCATTATGATTTTGTCTTTACCGACTTGAAGATGCCTATTATGGATGGTGTTGAAGTAACTAAATCCGTAAAACATGTTCGCCCTGATATAGACGTTGTAATTATAACAGGTTACGCAACCGTTGAAACCGCGGTTGAATGTATGAAGTTCGGTGCAATGGATTATGTTCAAAAACCATTTACTGAAGATGAACTGCTGGACTTCGTAAAGAAAATTCTTATTAAGAGGCAAGATAGAATCCAAAAACAGTTGAAACCGAAAGTTCATATTACCCAGCTTGCCGAATCAAAGCGTTTCTTAACTTATGAATTTGCAATTCCTGGCGGAGTGTTTATTTCATCCGGACACTGTTGGGCAAGCATGGATCAGGACGGTACAACAAAAATCGGTCTTGATGATTTTGCAAAAAAGCTGATCGGAAAAATAACAGCGGTCGAACTTCCAAACTTAGGAATGGTTGTAAAAGCAGGTCAGCCGCTATTTACTATAAAGCAGGATAATCGCTTAGCAACTTTTAATTCACCGTTCAGCGGCAAGGTAATTAGGATAAACACGCTGCTTCAAAATAATCTTGAAGCACTCGATGCTACTTCCTATAATGCAAATTGGATTTGTGCAATTGATACGGATGACCTTGATACAGAAATTAAAAACCTAACTATCGGGAAAAGCGCCGTCAATTTCTTCCAGGATGAAATCGACCGTTTTATTCACTTGAGAAAAAATATCCGCACAGTTGACTCATCAGCGGCAAAGGACGAAAGTGAATTATATATCGGCGAATTTGAAAAGTTCGAAAATGCCGACTGGGATAAAATGGTTGCTGAATTCTTCAAGAAATAATTTTATATTTGAATTAACTGAAGTTACGCAATTGTCATGCTGAACTTGTTTCAGCATCTAAAAAACAGCTTAAAAATAAAGATTCCGAAACTAGTTCGGAATGACAAATTAACCTTTTCTTCCATTTTGCGTAACTTCAGTGAATTAATTAATTTTCGGTAAGCTCAGATGCCTGAGCTTACCTTCCTTACAAAAATCCGCTTTGATGCACCGTCATTATATCTGAAGATAATTCTTAAATTAGGTTAACCATGACTACTTCATTAAAAGACAGAATGGAAATTATTAAGGGAGACATTACCAAACTTAATATTGATGTAATTGTTAATGCTGCTAATTCATCTTTACTTGGCGGCGGTGGTGTTGATGGTGCAATACATCGTGCCGCCGGACCCGAGTTGTTAAATTATTGCAGGAATCTCAACGGATGCCCTACCGGCGAGGCAAAAATAACTCCTGGTTTTAATCTACCGGCAAAGTTTGTTATTCATACTGTTGGTCCTGTTTGGCGCGGCGGGAATTATAATGAAGACGGTCTTCTCGCTAACTGTTATAAAAATTCTTTAAATCTAGCCGTTCAAAATAAATTAAAAACAATCGCCTTCCCTGCAATCAGCACCGGAGTTTACGGCTACCCGGTTGAAGAGGCAACCGGAATCGCAATAAAGACAGTAAAAGAATTTTTATCATCAGATAATACAATCGAAAAAGTTATCTTTGTCTGCTTCAGTAGCTTTGATTCTGAAACATATATGAAGCTATTTACCGAACTTATCTGAACTTGTTACTATTCCTTCTTTCTTGTTCAAAAAAATAATTCAGCCTGTCTATAAATCTTTACATCCTTCACGGTAATAAATCAAATTTCATTTTAATTGAAATAAATCTCAAATGGCATTCAAATTGATTTTACCACTAAGATTTTTGGGAGAAAGCTAGATGTTTAAAATAATTATTTCAACTATAGCCTTTTTAATTATGATTGGCTGCGCGCCTGTGCCAGTTTACAGATTAAATTCTTTGGAAAAAGATAAAAACATTTATAAAGGCGTAGAAACTGTAATGAGAAATGATTCAACTGCTAGGATAATGTTGAGATTCGAAAATCAGTCCCAAGATAACTATGAATTTTATCTTTCAGTTACGAATAATGCTTGGGGAAAAATAGAATTTGATCCCAAAAATATTTATTCTAAAATAGTAAAAAACAGCAAAAAACAGTCAGATGGAAAATACTTTGCAATAGATCCGGAGAAAAAATTAAAAAAATCAACAAGGATATAAATGGAACTATTGCCCAGAAAAAGACTTATGAGGTAATAAATCTTTTCGTCGGCTTTTTAGATTTAGCCTCGACGGTAGCAACAATTGGTAAGGAAAAATCTGAAGAAGAAATTCAGCAGCAACAGGAAACAAGAGAAGATTTCTATCAAACAGTGAATAATGAAAATATAGAAATCAATAATAAAATGAATTCTCTAGAGAGTGAAAAAGCATATTGGGAAGAAAGTGTTTTAAGAATTACTACACTTTATTCCGAAGATGAAATAGATGGGGAGGTTTTTCTTCCGATAATACCCACCAGTGTGGCTATTGGAAAAATTATAGTACCAGTGGGTGGAAGAAAATATATTTTTTTATTCAAACAAACTTGTTCTGATTAATTTTATCTCAAAAACAGAATAGCCACTCCAATAACGGCAAGGACAGCTCCTCCTATTGCACGCAAGCTAAGTTTTTCCTTAAAGACATAATGAGCTATTGGAAGCATTATTATAGGAACAGTAGCCATCAACGTTGCCGCTATTCCAACCTTAGCATACTCAACAGCAAGCAAACTGAATGTAACACCTAAGTACGGACCGAAAATAGTTCCGGTTAATGTTGATGCAAATGCTTTTAAATCATTTGTAAAAATCTTAACGGGATTTTTGTACCTGCCGGTTAAAATAGTTATCGGAAGCAAGATTATAACGGCAGAAACAATCCTTATAAGAGATGCGACAAATCCGTTTATTTCTCCTAAGTTAAATGCTTCTTTTGTAAATATCATCCCAACAGCCTGACCTAATGCACCCATTGCACCGTAGAAAATTCCAATTTTACTTATCTTATATTTTGCCGATGGAACTTCCTTTCGTTCAGCTACAACTAAGGTTACCCCTCCTATTGTAATTGACATACCGACTATTCCCCAAAACGAAATGTGTTCATTCAAAAAGATGAATGCAAGTAACGCGCTTATTATTGGATTAAGAGACATCATCAGCATACCGATTCTTGCCCCGACATGTTGATATGATTTGAAAAGAAATGAATCTCCAAAAACAAATCCTATTGCCCCGCTTATTGCCAGGTTAATTACTTGCAAGGAAGATATCTGAGTATTCATCCTTAAAAGTAAAATTGTAATAAGAAGAAAAACGACCGCTAGCATCAAACGATTTATATTTAATTGAAGCGAACCGAGTCTTTTAGAAGCAATTGAAAATGCAAATGAAGAGCTTGACCAGCATAATGCAGTAGCCATCGCAAATATTTCACCGAGAAGCATAGTTAGATTTTCTTCCCGCGTAAATTATTCAGAAGTTCAATCATGTCGAAAGGTAATTCTGAATCAAATCTAACAGTTTTTTTAGTATGAGGATGAACAAAGCCGAGTGTCTTTGCATGAAGTGCTTGGCGGGGCATAATTTCTAAAAGATTTTGTACCCTGCTCTTCATCTTCGGAAGGCTCGAGCTGAAAACTATTTGTCTTCCGCCGTAAGTTGCATCTCCAAAAACCGGATGATTTATACTTGAAAGATGAACTCTGATTTGATGAGTCCTGCCTGTCTTTAAATTAATTTTTAATAGGGATGCAAACTCAAATTCTTCCAGCACTTTATAGTATGTAATTGCTGTCTTCCCCTCATTGCCGCTAACAGAAAATTTTTTTCTGTCTGATTTGCTTCTAGCAATATTAGAATTTATCTCGCCTGTCTTCTCTCTAAATAATCCCCATACTATTGTCCAATACTCTCTTTCAATAGAATGCTTTGAAAACTGCTCTGCAAGCTTTGCATGCGTCCAGTCGTCCTTTGCAACGACAAGAAGCCCGCTTGTATCTTTATCAATCCGGTGAACAATACCCGGTCTTCCTGCTTGGTTCAATTGACTTAGCTTCTGTGAATGATGAAGCAGGGCATTTACGAGCGTACCGGTATAGTTTGCATACGCAGGATGCGCAACCATACCGGGAGGTTTATTTACAATAAGAAGAAAATCGTCTTCGTAAATTATATCGAGGGGAATGTCTTCCGGTTCAGCTTCTTCGGGGTGAGGCGATACGGGGATCGAAGCTTCAATAATATCACCGGGCATAACTTTGTAGCTTGGCTTTATAAATCTGCTGTTTACGGTTACCAGATTAGCTTCAATTAATTTTTGAACTTTTGTGCGGGTAGCATTTTCAATTTGACTTGTAAGGAAAGTATCCAGGCGCTCCTTCTTCTTCCCCTCAGGAATTACTATCCTGTATTTCTTTTCCGTTATCAGGTTCGCCATTGGTTAAATGTTCTTTAGCCTCTCTTACTTTTTCTGATGAATCTAATTCTTTAGTATCGTTTTCTGAGGAGGATCGTTCTAAAGTGTGTGAACTATTTTGAATTGCAATTGTTCCATTCGCTGCAGATGGGTTTTCTCCAGATTCAATTTCTTCTTCACTTTTATTTTGTCTATAAAAGAATAGTAAAATCAAAACTCCAATTGTTACAGAAGCGTCGGCAAAATTAAAAATAGGCCAGCGATCAAAATTTCTTCCAAATAAACTGAAGTTGAAAAAATCAAAATCTAAAAAATCGACAACTCTTCCGTAAAATAATGGTGCATAATGATAAAACACGCCGTAAAACATTCTATCAATTAAGTTGCCGACTGCACCACCAAGAATAAATGCGATTGCAAGTCGTAGAGATAAACTCTTCTTTCTGATTAAGTAAAGATAGATTAACAATCCCACGCTTGCAACAAGCGAAAAGACTGATATCCAGAGTTTCATATTGATGCCTGGATCAAAGCCAAAAGCCAAGCCAGGATTTTCAATAAAAGTAAGTCTAAAAAAATTTCCGATAATGGGGATTCTTTCGCCTTCATACATACCGGCATAATGTAAATGTATAAAAGGAATTGAAAAGCCTTTCACCATTAGTTTTGATGCCTGGTCAATTATAACGATGGCAAGCGATACAAATAATACTCTCAAATTATTCCTTATTTTCTGCAATTAAATTTTCAACATCTGAGGTTTCGGCTTCGATATGTCTCTCTTTATTTAGAACTATTAGAAAATAAATTACTCCAAAAGTTACCGCAGCATCGGCAACGTTAAAAACATAACTGCCTAAAATCCGGTTCAAAATAAAAATATCAAAAAAGCGAATATTAAAGAAGTCGACTACTCTTCCGTAAAAAAGCGGCGCATATCCATAAATAATCCCATAAAACATCCTGTCTACAAGATTTCCTAATGCCCCGCCTAAGATCAACGCCAATGACAACCTAAACCCTAAAGGTTTATTTCTATTTTTAAGAATATAGATGAACAAAGCTATACTAGCCGCTAACGAAAATAAGCAAACAAATATTCTGACTGAGTTGCCAGGATCAATACCGAACGCGATGCCGGGATTTTCTACAAAGGCGATATTGAAATTATTTCCGATTAGATGAATCTTTTGACCGATATACATTCCTGAAAGATTAATTTTTAGGAATGGAATCGAAATCCCTTTTACAGCCAGTTTAGAAATCTGGTCAATTAGAACTACAATTAACGAAACATATAATACTCTCACAACGATCCTTTTACACAGGCTGGATACTCTATAAATAATAATTTACTTACTCAATTATATTTATATCTTAATCGTAATTCAATGTTATTTATCTGTCCGAAGCAAGCTTTAAAACTTAATCGGATCTTAAATCCGATTAAGATTACGATTATAATTAAAAATAAGTTTCTCCGAAGACCTGCTTAAATTTTTATTTACTCTTTTCTTGCCGCTGCTTTATTGGTAAGCAAAGCTGGCTGTGAGGAACGGCTTCGAGCCTTGCCTTAGGAATAAGCGGACAAGTCTCGCACAAGTGCTGCGGTTCATCAATGCATTCGATACAAATTCCGTAAGTTCCTGCATCAATTCTTTTAAGCGCATCCTCAAGATACCCTAAAAATTTATTTTCTCTCTGTGCGTATAAAAATGTTTTCTCTCTTTCCATAGCATCGGTACCCTGCTCAGCCATGTGAAGAGAGTATGGTGAATTTTCATTTATATACTCTCCCGTTGTCGGGTCCAACATCTGTTCTTTCAAATTCTGAAGCTGTTCAATTATCTCATCGCGTTTTGCCAAAATAATTTCTCTGAAGTGCTCAAGATCTTTCGGTCCGTATCCTTTTATCTTCGTTACCGGCTTTACACGTTCTTCAACAATAGTTTGGGTTTCCGTTACTTCTAATACTTCTTTTTCCGTACTCTTTTTCTTAGGCATCTCTTTCTTTAATCCTGTCTTTTTTTCTATAGGTTTCTGTTTATTTAATTTCTTCTTCACACCAGCAGCTTTCTTAGTCTCAGCGGTTTCTTTTACAACTTTTTTTACTGCAGTCTTTGCGGTAATCTTTTTTATAGGGGTTGAACTTTTCTTCTGAACAACTTTATTGGGCTGCGCAGATTTTTTTGCAGCTTTATTTGTTGTCTTCTTTACTGCAGTTTTTTTAGTAGTAGTCTTTTTTGCCATGTTATGGTCTCCTTTTTTTACGGATTAACCTTTTCTATTTGAATTGAACAATTAAACTCGCCTATCTGCCATTCCTGATTATACCCTCCGTTCAGCTTTGCTGTATTTTCAAGATTCTCAGCAAGAGTTTCGCTTGAGATATAATCTTTAAAAGTCATTATTGCATCAATAAGATTTTTGCTGCTGTCAAATTTAATTTTGATTCTATCAGTTACCTCAAACCCGGCATCCTTCCTCATATTCTGAATCCTGTTAACAAACTCGCGCGCCAGACCCTCATTAATCAACTCATTTGTTAATTCGGTATCGAGCGCAACCGTTACACCTTCTTCAGTCTCGACAAGCCATCCGGTAATTTCCGAACTGATAATTTCCACATCTTCTTTTGTAATTTTAATTTCTTCCCCGTTGATTTGAATCTTAACTCCTTCGTCTTTTTCTATCAATCCGATTTCATCTTTGCCGAAGTTTTTAATTGCACTTGCAACCGGATTGACCTTCTTTCCGAATTTCGGACCAATCGATTTGAAGTTTGCCTTTGCTGATTTGTTTACTATGCTTGAATCATCAGCAAGCACCTCAAGCTCTTTAACATTTATCTCATCAAGAATTACTTCCTTCATCTTACTCAACGCTTCACGCTTTTCTCTATCGATAACTACCATTATTTTCTTAAGCGGCTGACGAACCTTCAAATTATTCTTTGCTCTCATTGACCTTGTAAGATATACAACTTTCTGAGCAATTTCCATTTTTTCTTCCAGCTCTTTTTCAAAATATGTCGGTTTCGGAAAATCTGCAAGATGAACTGATTCGAATCTTTCTTTTTTAGTAACCGAGTTCAAATTCTGATATACTTCTTCCGATATGAAAGGTGCAAATGGTGAGGTCAACTTAGCAACTACAATCAAACATTCATACAATGTTTGATACGCTGAAAGCTTGTTCTCATTCATTTCCGATTTCCAGAAGCGTCTTCTGCATCTTCTTACATACCAATTTGAAAGATGGTCGATTGTAAAATCCGAAACTGCTCTTGCAGCTTTGGTTACATCGTATTCGTCCATCATCTTTTCATAATCAACTATAAGAGAATTTAACTTGGAAATAATCCAGCGGTCAATCTCAGGTCTTTTTTCGTATGCAATCGGCTGCTCATTGAATTCAAACTTATCGATGTTCGCATAAAGCGCAAAGAAAGAATAGGTATTAACCAACGTTCCAAAAAATTTACGCTGAACTTCAACAAGACCGTCTTCATCAAACAAAGTAGGGCGCCATGGCGGACTGTTTGTTACCAAGTACCATCGGGTTGCATCGGCGCCGTATTTATCAAAAAGCATAAATGGGTCTACTGTGTTGCCTCTCGATTTGGACATCTTCAATCCTTTCTTATCGAGAATTAACTCATTCACAATTATATTCTTGAAGGCAACATTGTCGAACAGCATCGTAGCAATCGCATGAAGTGTATAAAACCATCCTCTCGTCTGGTCGATTCCTTCACAAATAAAATCCGCCGGGAATGCATGCTTCTCAAAAAGCTCTTTATTCTCAAATGGGTAATGATATTGTGCAAACGGCATTGAACCGGAATCAAACCAAACGTCGATAAGTTCCGGAGTACGCTTATAAATTTTTCCATTCTTCTCAAACAAAATTTTATCAACAAATGGTTTGTGAAGATCAATTTCACCTATATCTTTTACAGAAACTCTCTTCCCATTCTCTTCGATAAATCCTTGCTTTAATTCTTCCACGCTTCCGATTGCGAACATATCACCGTCGCTGTTTAACCAAATTGGAAGCGGAGTTGCCCAGAACCTGTCGCGCGATAAAGCCCAATCCTTATTCTCTTCGAGCCAGTTGCCAAACCTGCCTGCACCAACCTCAGGCGGCTGCCAGTTGATAGTCTTATTTAGTTCAACCATTCTATCAGCAACCGATGTGGTGCGGATGAACCATGATTCGCGTGCATAATAAATAACCGGAACATTTTCATGCCGCCAACTGAACGGGTAAGAGTGAGTAATTGTTTCTTTCCTGTAAAGCTTACCTTCTTCTTTCATCTTTTGAATGATGCCTTTGTCAGCATCTTTAACGAACTGACCTGCAAAGTCCGTAACTTCAGGAGTAAACAATCCTCCCCGTGTTACAGGCTGAAGCATCGGTAGATTATATTTCTTCGAAAGTTCGTAGTCATCTGCACCAAATGCCGGTGCTATATGAACGATGCCCGAACCATCTTCAGTGCTGACGAAATCACCAAGACAGACAAAGAATGCTTTCTTGTCTACTTTAAGATAATTGAAGAACTGTTCGTACTCAGTCTTCTCTAAATCTTTGCCTTTCATCTCTTCGATGATTTCATATTCACCATCGATTACAGATAAACGCTCTTTTGCTAAAATAATTTTTTTGTCGTTGTGCTTAATCTTGACGTAATCAACGTTTTCTCCAACAGCAAGAGCAACGTTTGAAATCAATGTCCAAGGGGTTGTGGTCCAAACCAGAAAATGCTCGTCTTTATTTTTATTTTTGAATAAGACATAAACCGATGGGTCCTTTGTTTCGCGGTAGCCAAGTGCAAGTTCGTGAGATGAAAGTACAGTTTCTGATTTCGGGTCTTGCGGAACAATTTTATAATCTTTATAAATCAATCCCTTGTCGAACAGCGTTTTAAGCGCCCACCAAACTGATTCGATGTATTCGTTCTTTAAAGTTATGTATGCTGATTTAAGATCAACCCAATAGCCCATCCGGGTTGTCATCTTTTCCCACAGATCAAGATATGTGAAGACAGATTCGCGGCACGCTTGATTGTACTTTTCAACTCCGTATTCAAGTACTTCACTCTTATGTTTTATTCCAAGTTTTTTCTCAACTTCAATTTCTACTGGAAGTCCATGGGTATCCCAACCGCCTTTTCTTTCGACACGATATCCTTGAAGAGTTTTGTAACGGCAGACTAGGTCTTTAAGCGCCCTTGCCATAACATGATGGATGCCTGGTTTACCATTTGCAGTCGGCGGACCTTCATAAAAAGTAAACGATTTATTTTCATCTCTGGTAGAGATACTCTTTTCAAAAATATTTCTCTCTTCCCAGAACTTTAATATCTTCTCTTCTATTTCAGGATAATTTATATTTTCAAAATTTTGCTTGAACATGTACTTAATCTGTTAATTAAATTTCAAATTTAAATATCAATCGGTGAAAGTATATTGTATAAGGTAAATCATGGATAATCCAAATCCCAATACTTTAATAACTTAATCCTTAATCGATACTTTCATATTTCTTTATCAGCTCTTTTTCAGCTTGAATGAATTCTTTGAGCTCTTTTTCAATTCTTTCTTTATTTAATATTGTATTCTTTGCTGTCAACTCTGCATCAGCTACAATTTTTTGTGCCTTTAATTTTGCTTCTCTTATTTCAAGCTCGGCTTCTTTCTTCGTATCTATTGAAACTTCTTCATAGGTTTTCAACTTCTCTCTAGCCACAAAAAGTTCTTTTTGAAGAGTAAGAATTTCGACAACTGCCATACCGAAAAACGCCATCGCACCGAGAGTTATATCGCGGAGGCTGTATAATATCAAATTCTCAGTCAACAATTCGTTTGCAGCAAAATAATCTCGGAAGAAAGAAATCATCAGTACGCTTATAATTGTAACTGAAACTATCATAGCAAAAACAACTTTACCGCCTGTTCTCCAGTTCAAAGTTTTATCTATGAACCAACCGCATGCAAAACATAACAAAGAAAGAACGAACCAAACGGTAAAATTATTATCGCCGAATTTGAAGAAATTTGTATTCAAAAAATTCGAGGAGAACATTAAAACACCTAAAAGAGCAGGTGTAAAATAATTTAGTAACGTTTTTGCAGGCATTTATAACCTCTTAATAACTTCTTTCATTATTAAGGTCATTTTCGGCTCAGCTTCCATCGCAGTCGAGATTATTTCGTTCACATTAGCCGGTTTAAGTGAATCAGGAAAGCATTCATCAGTCACGATGCTAATTCCCAACACTCTCATTCCCATATGGTTAGCTACTATATTTTCGGGAATAGTTGACATCCCGACTACATCAGCACCTGTTGCACGTAGAAACCTATATTCAGCTTTAGTCTCAAGATTAGGTCCAGGTACTGCAATATAAACGCCTTTTTGAACTTTAATTTTATTATCAAGCGCAACTTGTTCTGCTAATCTGATCAGTTCCAAATTGTATGGTTCACTCATATCCGGGAAGCGCGGTCCAAGTTCATCTTCATTCCTTCCAATAAGAGGATTATCTCCCAGCAAATTTATGTGGTCGATCATTAACATAATGTCACCGCGTCTGTAAATCGGGTTCATACCACCGCAGGCATTTGAGACAAGAAGCGTCTTGACTCCAAGGAACTTCATTACGCGCACAGGAAATGTAATCTGCTGCATGGTGTAGCCTTCATAATAATGGAAGCGCCCTTGCATGGCAACTACTTTCTTACTATTTATTTTTCCGAAGATTAATTTACCTTTGTGCGATTCAACGGTAGACAATGGAAAATGAGGCAGATTGGCGTAGTCAATTTCAAAATCAATTTCGATTTCCTTTACCAAACCGCCAAGACCTGTCCCAAGGATTATACCGACAGGAAAATCATCCTTAGTTTTACTGCGGATAACTTTTAACGACTCATTTATTTTGTCTGATAACTCACTCATAAATTTTATAAAAGTTTATTAACTATTTCATCGATATTCAAATCAATCTTAGCCGCTTGTTCCGGCACTTTAACTTCAGCAATTTCTTCACCTGCATCTTCAACTTTCATTTCAAGCAGACGAGATTGAGAATTTATGATTGCCTTAAGATTAGAAACAATCAAATCTCTTTCTTCTCTTAAATTGACTACAGCATTACGGATTTCATTTGCATTTTCTCTTGCTTTTTCAAGAATCTGAGAGGCTTTAATCTCAGCTTCTTTTAACATAAGATTTGCCTGTTTCTTCGTAGATTCAATTGATTTAGAAGAAGATTCCTGTGCTTTTAAAAGGGTATCCTGCAAGTTTTTTTCTATCTTCCTGAACTCCGATACCTTTGTTTTCGCTTCTTCAAGTTCTTTTTTCAAAGAATCATTTTCCTTTTGAAGCGCTTCGAATTCGTCAGCAAGCTTATCTAAAAAAGCTTGTACTTCATCTTTATCGTAGCCTCTTACGGTTCTGCTGAATTCTTGTTTTTTGATATTTAACGGGGAAAATTTCATAAGCTTTCCCTCCAATCTTTTGAATAATCTCTTTCGCCGAAAATCGCCGAACCGATCCGCAGCATAGTCGCACCTTCTTCAATTGCTATCTCAAAATCGGATGTCATGCCCATTGATAATTCTTTAATATTTGTAAAATTATCACCGTTCAACCTGTTCCTCAGTTTACGTAATTGGCTGAAGCTTTTCCTAACCAATTGCATATCATTTGTAAGCGGACCAATTGTCATTAGACCTATTAGTTCTAAATTCGGAAAATCATTACAGTAACTAACAAGATCCTTAATTTCGCTGTAATCAGTTAGTCCTGATTTAGTTTCCTCATTCGAAGTTTTAATTTGCAAAAGAACCTTCTGAATTTTATTCATCGAGCCGGCACGCTTATTTATCTCTGTTGCCAGCATTAAGGAATCAACCGAATGAATATAATCTGCGCAACCAACTGCAAACCTGACTTTATTCCTTTGCAGATTCCCGATAAAATGCCATGTTATTTCATGGCGTATCCGGGAAAATTTTATATCAAGCTCCTGTACCCTGTTTTCGCCGAAATCTCTTATGCCTTCATCGTAAACTTTATTTATTTCATCAATGCCAAAATTCTTAGAGACTGCGATCAATTTTATTTCTTCAGGGTCACGCTTTGTCTCTGCACATTTTTGTTCAATGCGCTCTCTTACTTTGCGGATATTTTCAGCTATCATAATAAAATTAAGAATGTGAATTTATAGGTTTTCAGATCAATAATCAACGAAAATTAAACAAGTTCTTAACTACTTTTTTTTCACTTGTACTTCTATAATAAACATTTTATGACTGAAAATACACTTAAAACCGCAATAATTTAAGAATAACTGAAAATTTTATTGTCTATTATCAGGTAAATATTATCAATCAATTTTGAAATCATACAAATTAAAGTTGTTCGGCATATCAATAATTAATTTCAAATTATTTAATTTTACAATGTTAATTAATTATTCATTAACCGGGGTTAATTTATGGAAAACTCATTACTAAAAAACATAAAAAATAAAGCTTCTAAAAGCAAAAAGACAATTGTACTTCCTGAGTCTCACGACGATAGAGTTCTTAAAGCCGCTGAAATTCTTACTAAAGAAAAAATCGCCTCTATTATTACTTTAGGAGATGAAAACAAAATTTCTTCGGATGCATCAAAACTTGGCGTCGATTTATCAGGTATTAGGATTATCAATCCGTTAAATTCAGAAAAGCTGAGTGATTTTACCAACCTTTATTTCAACTTAAGAAAGAAAAAAGGAATTTCCATCGATGATGCAAGAGAAACAATGAAGAAGGATTTGTTTTTCGGCGCAATGATGGTAAGAGAAGGAATAGCTGATGGAAGCGTTGCCGGTTCTACAGCATCAACAGCGGATGTCCTGCGTGCAGGCATTCAATGTGTCGGCATGCCCGAAGGAATCTCAACGGTATCCAGCTTCTTCCTGATGGTCTTTCCTGACAAAACTTATACCTTTTCCGATTGCGCTGTTGTCCCAAATCCAAACGCAGAACAGCTTGCCGACATTGCAATCTCTGCTGCTGAAAATCATGCACGTCTTACCGGCGAGAAAGCATATATTGCAATGCTCTCGTTTTCAACTAAAGGAAGCGCTCAGCACGAAATGGTTGATAAGGTTTTGGAAGGCTTGAAGATTGCAAAATCAAAACGACCGGATCTAACAATTGACGGCGAACTTCAATTTGATGCTGCAATTGTAGATTCTGTGGGAAGAAAAAAAGCTCCAGGCAGCGAAGTCGCAGGCAGAGCCAATGTACTTATCTTTCCGGATTTGGATGCAGGTAACATCGGTTACAAGATTGCACAGCGCCTCGGCAAATGCGAGGCAATTGGTCCTATTATTCAAGGATTGAAGAAGCCGTATTTCGATTTAAGCCGCGGCTGCAGTGCTGATGATATTGTTAATACTGCTTCAATTGCTGCTTTGATGAGTTAATACCCGATAATCGAACCTGGATTCTCGATACTCGATTCTAATAGCTAATGGTAAAAACAGGAATCGAGTATCAAGGATCGAATATCTTTAGAACTTAATTTTAATCTTTTATCTTGAACTTTTCATCAAATCATCAGTGATCTATCTATTGTTCCCCGTCACCTTTATTATTACAGATTTTTTGTAAAATTTTTTATAATTACAGGTAATTGATTCAACACTTCTGCAAATCTTCTGAATCACCAATCCTGCTTTCTCTGATTGAGAGACTGACTGGGAATAAGAATAAATTTATTCGGACATCAATAATTTAACCGATAAACATAATTGAATAAATTCTTATTAAAATAAAGATTCAAAAAAATGTATATTGAAAATGCATCCCCCACCAAAAATGAGGAGCGGTACAAAATTCTTTTCGAATCAAATCCAATCCCGATGTGGATATATGACCTAGATTCATTAAAATTTCTAGAAGTCAACGATGCCGCAGTTAAAAAGTATGGTTACACAAAAAAGGAATTCTTAGGTTTAACGCTTAAAGATATTAGACCTAAAGAAGATATAGAAAGACTTTTGGATAATATAAATCAGGAAACTTCATCTTATCAGTGGTCATCCGGATGGCAGCATATAAAAAAGGACGGCACTATTATCGATGTTGAAATTATTTCTCACGAAATTAAATATAACGGCACTAATGCAAGATTTGTTATTGCAAACGATATAACTCAGTTGAAAAGAGTTAATGAAAACTTTAAGCACGTAATAGAAGCTTCGCCGAATGCCATGGTATTAACAAACAAACGTGGTATTATTACTTTAATCAATAAACAGACAGAAATTTTATTTGGTTATGAAAGGAATGAATTAATAGGCAAACCTCTGGATATTCTTATTCCCCCACGGTTCAAGAACCAGCACAAAAAAGATGAAGTAAATTATTTTAAGAATCCTATTCCTAGGGATATAAGCCATAGAAAAGAACTTTATGGTTTGCATAAGGATGGAAGCGAAATCCCCCTTGAGATCGGTCTTAATCCATTAGTGTTTAATGACGGCTTATCGGTTATTGCAAGCATCAATGACATCACTGAAAGGAAAAAAACACAGGAAAAATTAATTAAAGCAGAGAATCGTTATCGCACTACTATAGAACACATGATGGAAGGATTTCAAATCCTTGACAAGGATCTGCGTTACTTGTACATAAACAAAGCTGCGGCAGAACATGGCAGAAAAAGTAAAGAGGAACTGCTTGGTCATACTATGACTGAAGTTTATCCCGGCATAGAAAACACTGAAATGTTTTCAAAGCTTACAGATTGTATGAAGCTTGGAATCCCGGTTAGGATGGAAAATGAATTTACTTATCCGGGCGGAGAGAAAAGCTGGTTTTTATTAAGCATGGAACCGGTGCCGGAAGGCATTCTTATATTATCAAAAGATATTACCCAGGAAAAGAAAACCGATGAAGAGTTACGGAAGTATCGCAATAATCTGGAAGAATTAGTTATCAAACGAACTGAACAATTGGAACAAAAATCCATTGCACTTAATGCCGCTTTGGAACTTCAAAGAGAGAATGAAGAAAATCTTAAACTTATATTTGAATGTATAAATGACTACGGAATTATCCTTTTAGATATAAAAGGTTTTATTAAGAATTGGAATACCGGCGCTGAAAAACTAATTGGGTTTAAGCAGGATGAAATAATAGGAAGGCATTATTCCATCTTGTTTACGGCAGAGGATTTAATGAATGAACTGCCGGGCAAGGAACTTGAATTAGCTTTATCTCAGGGAAAAGTTGAAGCAGAAGGTTGGAGAATAAAAAAAAACGGAAATAGATTCTGGACACTAAGTATTGTTAATGTCTTAAGAGACAAACATGGTAACATAAGCGGCTTCATTAAAATAATAAAGGATATGACCGAAAAAATGAAAGCTGCAGAGAAACTTAGAGAACATTCATCTAAGCTTGAAGAATTGAATAAAGAACTTGAATCGTTTAGTTACAGCGTATCCCACGACCTGCGGGCGCCGTTACGACACATAGCAGGATTTGTGCAACTTCTGGAAAAGGATATAAGCCCAAATCTAAATGAAAAAGATAAAAAGTATTTCAATTATATAACTAGCTCGGTAAAAAGGATGGGACTGCTGATTGACGATCTTCTCTCCTTCTCAAGAATGAGCAGAGCCGAACTGAACAAAGACGATGTCAATATTAATGAATTAGTTAAAGAATGCATAGATGATTTAACTGATGATTCATCAGATAGAAATATAAAATGGATTGTGGGAAAATTACCTGTGGTGCGCGGAGATAAACCATTACTTAAACAAGCTATGCTAAACTTAATTTCTAATGCGCTTAAATACACAAAACAAAAAGAGCAAGCTATAATTGAAATAGGAGCAGAAGCTAAAAAAAATGAATTTATATTTTATGTAAAAGACAACGGCGCCGGATTCGATATGAAATACAAGGATAAGCTATTTGGTGTATTCCAGAGGCTTCACAGCGAAAGCCAGTTTGAAGGTACAGGCATTGGTTTAGCCAGCGTTAAGAAAATTATTGAGAGACACGGTGGTAAAGTTTGGGCTCAAGGAGAAATTGACTATGGTGCAACATTTTATTTTTCGCTAAAAAGAAAAAAGGAAGGCTATGGAAACATTTAAAAGAATACTACTTGCCGAAGATGATGAAAGAGATGTAGAATTAACTCTTTCTGCATTGGAAGAATGCAAGCTTGCAAATGAAGTTATTGTTGTTAACGACGGTGAACAGGCGCTTGACTTTTTATATTGCCGCGGTAAGTTTATGAATAGACCTAACGGAAATCCTGCCGTAATTCTTCTCGATATTAAAATGCCTAAGGTTACCGGGCTTGAGGTATTAAGACAAATAAAATCTGATGAGAATCTTAAAATAATTCCCACAGTAATTTTAACGTCATCCAGAGAAGAAAAGGATTTGATTGAAGGATATGAACTAGGTGTTAATTCTTATGTTGTTAAGCCTGTAGACTTTGAAGAATTTATTCGCGCCGTCAAAGAGCTTGGCTTATTCTGGGCAATAATTAACGAGCCGCCTCCTTTTACTGCCAAAAGAAATTAATTCAGATAACTGGCTTTTTGATGTATTTAGTTATCTGTAAAGATTAAATAATTTTTAGATATAGATTTGATTAGCAATATTAAGAAAATAATTTTTACTAAGACACCCGGCGAGGGTAATATGAAAAAGATGATTAATATTCTTCATCTGGAAGATGACGAAAAAGATGCAATATTAATTCAGGAGACAATCAACTCTGAATTAACTTTCTGCAAGATTAAAAGAGTAGATAATAAGGCAGATTTTGTTGAGTCACTTAAAAAAGAAACCTTTGATTTAATTCTTTCTGACTTTGCACTTCCATCCTTTAACGGCCTTGACGCGTTGTCAATTGCAAAAGAAATGGTACCGGATGTTCCATACATTTACGTCTCCGGGCATATAGGCGAAGAGCGCGCAATTGAAGCGTTAAAAATGGGAGCCACTGACTATGTTCTTAAAGATAAGCCTGCCAAACTTATCCCAGCTATTAATAGAGCTCTTCGTGAAATGGACGAAATAGAGAAAAGAAGGCAGGCAGAATTAGCACTTAAAGAATCTGAGAGATTCTCAAGATCCACTTTGGATTCAATAAGATATCCGTTAAGCGTAATAAATGAAAGCGGCGAGATAATTTTTGTGAACCGGAGTTGGGAAGAAAATTCCATTGTTGAATCGCCTTTACCACAGGGATTGAAAGTGGGTGATAATTATCTTGAAAAATGCCGCAGCAATGCCGATGCTTTAAAATTTACTCATGGTATAATGTCTGTAATGAACGGAATTTCAAAAGAATACTTGCAGGAATATAGTTGCTCTCTAAGCACCGGTGTAAAATGGTTTATCGGAATAGCAAACAAGTTTGAGGGTAATGGTCCAGTAAGAATTATAGTCTCTCATGCAGATATTACTGAACTAAAGTCCGCTGAAGAAAGAGTAAAGAAATATAGCTCCCAGCTAGAGACAGTTATTTCAGTAGAGCAAAATATTCTTTCAGCACACTTCGACATTGAGAATATAATGAACTTAATTCTGAATAATGCTCAAAAAATTACTCAAGCAGACGGTGCGTCCATCAGTGTAATTGATAATGGTGCAATCAGCTTTAGAATGTCCTCCGGGATTTATAATGATTTTAAATCTTTAAAACTAAGCCTGCTTAAAAGCCTTGCGGGTTACACTTATAAAACTGGTGAATTTATTATTTGCCAGGATATAGAAAAAGATGAACGCGTAGATAAAGAAAGCGCTAAGATAATGGGAATACATTCACTTTTAGTTTTCCCGCTCATTTATAATAATAAAATAGTCGGTGTCCTAAACATCGCATATAAAACTCCAAATGCTATTAAAGAAGAATATATCAGTCTTATGAAGCTGCTTTTGGTCTTTCTTGCTTCGGCTATGAGTCTTGCAGAAAAGTTTGAAGCAAATAAAAAGCTTACCGAAGAAAAGACAAATGCACTGGAACTGCTAAAAGAAAGTGAAGAGCTTTACCGGAACTTATTTGAATCGGCTCCGATTGGAATTGCGCGGGTCGCACCTGAAGGTATGTTTTTGGATTCCAATTCGACTATGAAGAAACTACTTGGCTATTCTGAAAATGAACTATTACAAATGAATATTTATGATATAACTTGTGAAGAAGATAAAAACCTTTCTCAAGAAAAAGTCCTTCAGACTATTTCTCCAGATGCTGATGTGGTAAATTTTGAAAAAAGATACATACACAAAAATGGAAACATTATATGGGTTAACTTGACATCTACTGCAATCAGAAATGATAAAGGAGATATTATATACTTTATAACAATGGTAGAAAATATAAATGACAAGAAAGTCGCCGAGCTTGCACTAAGAGAAAGCGAAAAGAAATACAGGATGCTTTTCGAGAAGAACTTAGCCGGTGTTTTTACTTCTACACTAGATGGGAAAGTGACTTCATGCAACCAGACATTTGCAGATATATACGGCTATTCATCCCCCGAAGAAATTTATAAGCTTAATGCTAACCAACTTTATTTTAACAGCGAAGATAGAAAAAAGCATATATATAAAATAATCGAGATGAAGGAGCTGCGAAATCATGAAGTTTGTTTTAAGAAAAAAAACGGTGAGGAAGTCTGGGTACTTCAAAATGTGGAACTCGGACAAAATGAGGATGGTAAATCGGTTTCCATCTTCGGAATTTTATTGGATATTACCGAAAGGAAAATAGCAGAAGCAGAAATATTATGGGCAAAGGAAAGAGCCGAGGAGATGAGCCGCCTTAAATCAAACTTCCTTGCTAACATGAGCCATGAACTGCGCACTCCTCTGATAGGTATTTTAGGCTTTTCACAGATACTAAATGATGAGCTGACTAATAAAGATCAAAAAGAAATGACCGAAACTATTTTAAATAGCGGCAACAGGCTTCTGGAAACTTTAAATTTAATCCTTGACCTTTCAAGAATTGAATCTGATAAAATAGAAGTAGTTCCAGAACCCTTCGATGCAATTGAAACGATAAAAGAGATATTGAAGCTTCTTAAAAATGTTGCCGATAAAAAAGGCTTATCACTAAGTTTACTATCCGAACATTCCTCATTGGAGGTTAAACTGGACAAAAAGATTTTTACCGAAATAATTGAGAACATCGTAAATAATGCGGTTAAATTTACTCTGAAAGGCAAAGTTGTTGTACAAATTGAAAAAGAAAATTATGCGGATAAAAACACGATTGTTATAAAGGTTATTGACACCGGAATCGGCATTCCAAAGGAAAGTATAAATTATATCTTCAACGAGTTTAGGCAGGTAAGCGAAGGCTATTCCAGAAAGTTTGAAGGATCCGGGCTAGGATTAACAATAACAAAAAAATATGTCGATAGACTTGGAGGCGAAATATTTGTTGAAAGCGAAGAGGGCAAAGGCTCTATATTTACGGTAAGGCTTCCTGTTGACCTGTACGTAAATGATGCTGCCGGAAATCCTGAAATTCAAACCAGCCAGAAGATGGGACTAAATGCCTTGAATTCTCATCATATCAATCCATCTGAAAAAAATGTAAATTTGGAAATGGAAAATAAAAGATTAAATATCCTTCTCGTTGAAGACGATGAGACTTCACAGCTTTTAACCGGGATGTATTTAAAAGCCAAGTTTGATGTTGATACGGCTTCTAACGCTAAGGATGCTATTCAAAAATCATCGCTAAATAAGTATGATATTATTTTAATGGATATAAATCTTGGCGCCGGGATGAATGGAACTGATGCCGCAAAGGAGATTAGGAAAAATACCGTTTATAAGACTATTCCTATTATTGCAATAACTGCCTATGCAATGAAAGGCGATAAAGAAAAATTCCTTGCTGCCGGGTTATCTAATTATCTTTCCAAACCGTTTACAAAAGCACAGCTTCTAAATATTATTGATGAGTCGCTGAGGTAAAAGGATACCTGAAATTTTTGAAAACACTGGGTGCCTGAATACCTCCAAACTTATTTTTGTTTTGTCGAATTGATTTTCTTTGGCGTAGGTTTCTCTTCTAATTCAGGCTTACTAAAAATCTTTTCATTTAATTTAGGATTAACTTCTACTTTTTTTATAATGATTATTTGTTGTGCATTTGTCCCCGGAGTGCTGGAAACAATCTTGCATGCATACATTACCCCATCCACTTTTCTATAATTGCTGAATATGGACTGCATCATATGTTTTTTCCCTTTATCACCGATTTCCCCTTCCCATTTCACTTCAAGACCTGAAGCCCGGTCAATATAAATATAACTGATGATATTTTTCCCCTGAATTACTCTTAATTTATAAGCTATTTTACCGTTAACTGTATCCTTTCCAATTAAACGAACAATATTACCTTTGGTTTGATAATCTACAAGCGGTCCGTCAATATCGGATGCACCGCGCATGTTCTCAACAATACTCACGGGCAAAGCCTGTGTTTCATTTTTTCCTGAGAATGGATTTACTATCCAGCCGGAATTCCCATTCAAAACTCTAATAATCTTTTTGCCTTGAATTATCATTTCCTCTCTCATCTTAAATGGGCGCTCCATTGTAATCGAAAAAGGTCCGGCTTCGTTAGGTGAGAATAAAATAGTTCCGGTTAAACGCTGGCTGTGCACCGAAAATAATTTCTGATACCCGCCTCTGGCTTTTACATACTTGGAAATTATTTGATCGACACTCTGTGCATTAACGGGCAGATATAAAATGAATAGAAAGCAAATGATAGAATAAATTTTTTTCATACAATAAAATTTACAAATGATGAGATATTTGATAAATAGACTTGAAAAGATAATAAAATTAATTTATTTCACGACTACCAATGTTTCGAAAACATAGCCATCTAAGATTTTTTAGTTATTCAGATATTTCTCTTTCAAAATATTCAGATGGTGTTTTTCGTGCCCGGGAATAACATACATCAGCGCATTTACGGTAACTTCATAAGTATTCACTTTTCCTCTACGGCTCATCATCTCTTCATCAAAGGTTTTAAATAATGTAATGCTTGCTTCTCTAACTTTTTTATATTCATCGAGGAGATCAGCAATTTTTCTTTTACCGGAATTTGCAGTTTTAACATAATCATCCTGCTCAAAGCCTGGAAGAATCTGCTTCTCTCCCCGCGCAATACACAGTGCACGATATGCCATTATTCTTTCGGTATCGATTATGTGTCCGAGCATTTCTTTAATCGTCCACTTACCTGCCGCATAAGAATAATCACCGGTACTCTCCGGCAAAGAACTAAATAACTTAGTCGTTTCAATTAATTGTTTCTGCATTGCCTCATTTGGATTGTTTCCTTCTATAAGGCTGATGTAACTAATCTGGTAAGGCGCATAGTCACCTTCTTTTGGTCTCTGCATAATCGTCTCCTTAATTTTATTTAAAATTTCGTTCTTAAAATATTTTCTTCATCATGAGCCGGTCAAGCCGGAACCGAATAACATTAAACTTAGCATAGCGCAAAAGGCACAGCAACGCTTTGCGCTATGCTCTTTGCCCTTAGCAAAACAAACTCTACAATTAAAAAGACATAGCCGCTTTTTCTATATCTCATTTCCATATAGCCACCTTAAAAGTACCTGAAGAAGTCGCAACACCTCTAAACATTCCCGAAGTACTAAATGGCATTGCGTAGTTCCCTTTCCTATCAACAGCAATTAATCCGCCGTCTTCATACTGAAGCTGCTTATATATCATTTCATCGGCTGCTTGCTTCAATGTCATTCTTTTATATTCCATTAAAGCTGAAACATTGAACGCTACAGTATGTTTAATAAATTTTTCTCCCCAGCCGGTACATGAGACTGCACAGTTTTTATTGTTTGCATATGTGCCGTCGCCGATTAAAGGTGAATCCCCAATCCTGCCGGGTAATTTATTTGTCATTCCCCCGGTCGATGTGCCGGCGGCAAGGTTTCCGTATTCATCAAGACAAACACAGCCGACTGTTCCGTGCTTCCCTTCCTTTAATTTCTTTTGATATTCTTTCAACTGCTTCAATCTTTCCGGAGTATCAAAATAACTTTGCGGAACAAGTTTTACTCCAACCGATTCAGCAAACTTTTCTGCACCTTGGTAAGCAAGAAGAACGTGCGGAGTCTTTTCCATTACTAATCTTGCCAATGAAATCGGATGAGCAATGTGCTCAACTCCGGCAACAGCGCCGCAAGAAAGATCGCGTCCATCCATAATAGCAGCATCCATTTCATGAGTGCCGGCAGAGGTGTAAACAGCACCGATACCGGCATTAAATTTCGGGTCGTTCTCAAAATAATTTATAACTTTTTCAACTGCATCAATGCTCGTCCCGCCTTTTGCAAGAATATCTTTTCCGATTTGCAGAGCTTTCTTTAATGAATTAAGATAAGCCTTCTTGACTGAATCGGGAAGGTCTTTACTAATAGTACCGGCACCGCCGTGTATAACGATTGTATATTTATCAGATCTGACTTTCGAATTTTTTCCTTTCGCTTTTCCGCTCATATCAAAGAACAGGCATGTTACCGTCAAAAGAACCAGGATGGTAAAAATTTTCATTTCTTTTCTCCATTAGAATATATTGTACCGTTAAAATAATTGATATTTTATTTAGCCGATAAATGCTTCCTCAGCCTTTCAATAAATTCATATTGAGCACCGATCATTTTAGTTTTTGCTTCTTCGATTGCAAAAAATTCTCCTTTGTCTATTTCAGGAAATTTCTGTTTCTTACCGGAATGAGGAGGCCATTCTATTTCAAAGGTATTGCTCTTCGTTTCAATCCTGCCGTCATTCTTTGTTTGAAAAGCCCATGCATAAACAATCTTTCCGTTCTTTTGCTGAATTGTTCCGAGCGGGACATATTCTCCATAAGGGCTAATGCCGGTTTCTTCATTAAACTCACGTATTGCTGCATCAAGAAGATCTTCATCTTTATCGACAAGTCCTTTTGGTATTCCCCAATGTCCATCATCCTTGTTGACGAAAAAAGGTCCTCCGGGATGGACCAGAAAAACTTTTAGTTTATCTCCGCTCAACGAATACATCAGTAATCCGGCACTTGTCTCAGTCATTATTTAATTTCCTTTCATAATTCACAAATGCATAATAAAATATTTTACATTAAAACGGGATTGCTTTCATCAAATTCTAATTCTTACTTAGAAGAGAAAATCCTAAGACCGATAATTCCCACAATAATTAAAAAGATAAATCCTATCCTGACCAGTTCTTTTGATTCTCCAAATAAAATTATTCCGAGAGTTGCTGTTCCTACTGCGCCTATGCCGGTCCAAACTGCATATGCAGTACCTACCGGTAACGTTTTTATAGAAACTGAAAGCAGATAAACGCTTATTGCCATCGTTACAATTGTAAAAATGCTTGGATATAATTTTGTAAATCCATCTGAATATTTCATACCGATTGCCCAGGCTGATTCGAACAAACCGGCAACAAATAAAATAATCCAATCCATTCACATTCCTTTTTACTTAGCTCATATTAAACTTCTGACGTTCTTTTAATTGTAATTTTACACAAACAAATTCGAGTAAGATTAAGAATTATCTGACTAAAATAACCGGAGCTGTTCACTTCAATAAAAATCTAATTTTCTCTTTTAATATTTCAAGAGTCAGATCAATTTCTTTGAGGTGAGTTCTAAAAGATAAAATTGCCATCCGTAATATAAACTTGCCGTTAAGAATAGTGGAAGAAAGAAAGACTCTTCCGTCTTTATGAATTTCTTCAAGAAGTTTTTTATTAAAGATATTGGCATCACCTCCAGGAGGTTCAATCCTAAAAGTTACAACTGAAAGCTGCGGCATAGGTCCAAGCTCGATGTTCTTAAACTCTCTTAGCTTTAAATGCGCATATCTTGCAAGCTGAATTTTTTCTTCAAGCGCCGCGCTGAATGGCTTAGTTCCAAGAAACATTAAAGGAAGCCAAAGTCGAAGCCCTCTGAAGTGCTTTGAAAGTTCAGGCGATAAATCCGCAGGGGAAAGCTCTTCATTCTGTGCTAGGGCATCCTGCATATATCCGGCTTGATAACCGAATGCCTTGTATAAAAGCTTTTTATCCCTAATCAGTACAGCACCGGAACCGTAAGGTAGAAACAGTCCTTTATGCGGATCCATAACTATTGAATCGGAGTTATTTAGTCCCTTTAAAATTTCTTTTCCGGTTTCACTTAAAATAAAGAATCCGCCGTAAGCAGCATCAACATGATGCCAGAGATTATACTTATCGGCAATGTTTCCGATTTCGTCTAGAGGATCCACAGCGCCTACATCGGTAGTGCCCGCAGATGAAATAATAAGCCATGGTTTCAGACCCGCTTCTCTATCCTTTACTATCGAGCTCTCAAGCTCATCAGCATTCATTTTAAAGTTTTCATCTAAAGGAATAAAATGTTTTATGCATTCATTAAGACCTGCTATCCTTAGAGATTTCTCAACCGAATGATGTGCTTGAGAAGTATAATAAACAACGCACTTCTCAACTTCCCTAGATTTAATTTTAAAAGCATCGCGTGCAGCAACAATCGCAATAAGATTAGAAATACTTCCGCCTGAGGTTAAGTTTCCGCCGGATGATTTTGGATAGCTGATAATTTCAGCCATCCAATTTAGGAGATGATTCTCCATTCTCACAGCGCCTGGCGAGGCAAAAAATACTCCGGCGTAGCGGTTGGTAATATCGGCTAAAAAATCTCCTACCGCGGAATGCCAGATACCGCCGCCAGGGATGTAACCTAAGTGCCCGCCGGATGCCGGATTTATTCCCTGTGTATCAACATTTTTATCTAGAATGGATAGGATTTCTGAGATATTTTTAGTTGAATCATTTATAGGGAAATCAAAGATTCCCTTTCCATTATCTTCTGATCCGTTATAAGTTTTTTTTGTTGTAAGAGAATTTAGAAACTCTTCCGAATAATTAATTGCTTTTTCTAGAAGTAATTTTCGTTGTTCAGGTGAAGGTTCGAGGAGTCTTGAAATTTTCTCAAGCTCTTTTAATTTGTCAATCATAAATCAGTTTTAAGTCTTTCAAATATTTTTTTGAATTGCGTGAAACTAAAAAAACAATTGGAAAGAATAAAGTAAATTATGATAAGTTTAACTTGCCGCCTTTTAATTCAAGCGGCAAGTTAATTAAGAATGAATTTTAAATTTGTGAGAGTCGCTTCGGTCCTGCCTTTAGAACTTCTTCGGAACATCCTTTTGCAAACAGCTTGAAGTTCTCAACAAACCTTGCAGCAAGCGCATCGTACTTTTTCCAGTATTCATCATGGTTGCCCCATGATTTGGATGGATCGAGAACGTCGCTGGGAACATCAGGACAACTTAAAGGTACTTCGAATCCGAATAATTTATCTTTTCTGTATTCGACCTTATCCAGTTTACCTTCGAGTGCTGCATTCAATAGATTTCTTGTATGCCTAATGCTGATTCGTTTTCCGACACCAAATCTTCCGCCAACCCAGCCGGTATTTACAAGCCAGCATTGAGCATTATGCTTCATCAATCTTTCTTTTAACAGTGCAGCATAGTCAAATGGATGCCGAACCATAAACGGTCCGCCAAAACATGCACTAAATGTAATCTGCGGCTCAATACCCAATCCGATTTCCGTTCCTGCAATCTTAGAGGTATAACCACTGATGAAATGATATTGTGCTTGCTCTGGATTAAGCTTTGCAATCGGCGGCAGAGTTCCTGTTGCATCGCAAGTCAGCAATATAACATTCTTTGGATGGGTTCTAACATAACCTTCAGGAACAGTGTTTGGAATAAAATCCAACGGATATGATGCCCGCGTGTTTTCGGTAATAGAATCATCATTCAAATCAATCTTACGCGTTACCGGATCGTACACAACATTTTCAAGTATTGTACCATATCGTTTCGTTGTAGCAAAAATTTCCGGTTCACTTTCTTCAGAGAGTCGAATAACTTTAGCATAACAGCCGCCTTCGAAATTAAATATGCCGTAAGGGCTCCAGCCATGCTCGTCATCGCCGATTAATCTTCTTTTCGGATCTGCGGATAATGTTGTCTTACCTGTTCCACTCAAACCGAAGAACAAAGCAACATCTCCGTCTTTGCCAACATTGGCAGAGCAATGCATCGGAAGCACATCTCTGTATGTCAGAAGATAATTCAATACAGTAAAAATTGATTTCTTAATTTCTCCCGCGTAAAGAGAGTTAGCAATGATAGCTGTCCGCGCATCAAAATTTAATACGATTCCTGTCTCAGTTCTTGTTCCGTCAATTTTAGGATCTACCTTAAATCCAGGCGCTGCAATAACAGTGAACTCCGGAATAAACTTTTTTAATTCATCTGGGTTGCTTGTCGTTATGAACATATTCCTGACAAACAAACTATGCCATGCCTTCTCAGTAATAATTCTGATTGGCATCCTGTATTCGGGATCAGCACCGACATAACAATCCTGAACAAAAAATTCTTCTCCCTGCGCATAAGCTTCAAGCCTTTGCATCAGCGAGTTAAATTTTTCAAGGTTGAACGGACGGTTGTGAACTCCCCACCAGATGCTTTTATCAGATGATTCTTCACTTACAATAAATTTATCCGCTGCAGCGCGTGCGGTATGCTTACCAGTTTTAACAACGAAAGGTCCGCCTTCAGAAACATGCCCTTCATTTCTGAAAACTGCTTCTTCATAAAGCGAAGAGATGGGAAGATTCCAATAAACGCGGTCAAGATAATTGAAACCGTGATTCGACAAATTAAAATCGGAAGCTAACTGTTTTGCTTCTTTGCTTGCAGGAGTATTAAATTCGAGATACTTACTCATGACCAATCCCTCACTAACTTTCTGTCGCCGATGTAAAGCTCGTTAGGTGAGTTTGGATCGAGAGCCCATTTCATTCTCTCAATACCTTCAGTAATTTCTTTTATTGTTCCGCAGTAGCTTAATCTTAAATGTCCTTCAAGACCAAACTCCGCACCCGGAACAGTAAGCACCATTACTTTGTCGATCAAGAATTCCGAAAGCTTATTTGAATTTTTTTCATAAACACTAAAGTCCGCGAAGCAGTAGAAAGTTCCGTCGGGTTTCGTAACCTTCACTCCTTCAAAGGAATTCAGAAGATCAATCATTACATTGCGATTATTCTCAAGTGTTAATCTTAAACTTTCAACGCCGGATTGAATTCCGTTAAGCGCACCGACAGCAGCTTTCTGAAGAAGCACAGAAGGTCCGGAAGTTTGATGACCTTGAATATTAGACATTGCTTCAATGATTTTTTTATTCCCAACTGCCCAACCGATTCTGAAGCCCGTCATTGCATATTGCTTTGAAACTCCATTGATGAGAATGATTTTAGAATTTTCGGAAAGGTCTTTTGCATAGTTATAACAGTTGATCGGTTTCCTTCCATCGAATATTAAGCGATGATAAATGTCGTCCATTATAAGATAGAGATCTTTTTTCTCACAGAACTGTACAACATCGGAAATAAATTCTTCAGAATACATTGCTCCGGTTGGATTGTTTGGGCTGTTGATTATAACAGCTTTTGTATAAGATCCTACTCGTTGTTCAATATCCTGAATTCTCGGATAGAACGTTCCGTCTTCAGGTAATGCCGGGACACCAATTGCACCGCAAAGCTTTGCCATCTCTGGATAGCTAACCCAATAGGGGGCAGGATAAACAACTTCTTCTTGAGGATTTAGAATTGCTTGAAGAGCAACCATAATAGCTTGTTTAGCGCCTCCGGAGGCAATTACATTTTCTGGAGCTACACTGCGGTTGTAGAATTCTTCTGTATAACGAATGATTGCTTTCTTCAATGCTGGTATACCATCTGCAGGTGCATACCTTATCTCGGCAGTATTTAGATGCGCAGCAGTAGACAGAATTGCATCCATTGGTACTTTACTTTTAGGCTCACCGCCGCCCAGGTGAATTACCGGCTCACCTTTGTCTCTTAGTATTGCTGCTTTTTCATTAAGCTTAAGAGTCGGCGACGCACTTATCGAGCGCGCGATTTGACTTAGACTCATTTTGGTCCCTTAATTAATATTGTCCTTTTGTTCATTATTTTTACAATTGTAAAATTATTCACGAGAAAAATTAGAATCAAAACTTTTGAGAAATATTTTTCGATGTTTTTGAATATAAATCTATTTAAACGTATACTTAAACTAATATTTGAAAAGAATTAAACAATTTATTTCGGAGATAATTCCAGCAAATAAAAAGCCTTTCCAAAAATTCGTAACAAAGAATTTTTGGAAAGGCTTAAATATTAAATTAAAGTATTAAAAATATCCTTAATACTTATTGAGGAGTTGGTCCTTGAGATACTTGTACAAAATCAGAAGGACGCACCCATTTCTTAAATGCTTTCATTACATCATCTGCATTAAGGCTCAAATATTTTTTAGCAGCAATTGTCGGCTCATTCAGAGGCAAATCGCTGAGAGATCGAGACAACAAGCCGCCAGCTATACTGCCTAAGCTTGATTCTGAAAGAGGAATTTCTCTCATCAGCATTGCTTTTGCTTGCTCAAGTTCATGCTGCGTAACCGGAGAAGTCTGCATCTGTTTTAAATCCCGTTCAATTATTACTCTTGCTTTTGAGACATTCGGCGGATCGCAGCCGTAATTTACTTCGTATGTTGATCTGGTTTTACCTATATTAAATGATGATCCGACATAATAGACTAAACCTCTGTTCTCACGGAGATCTTTATAAAATCTGGTAGCATAAAAAGCTCCGCCTAATACGTGGTTGCCTAGCTGCAATGCATAGTAATCCGGATTTGCACGGTTTATCTCCATTGTTTCGGCAAGCGTTACTTTATCCTGCACCCGACTTTTATCAGGCACTGAGGAAACAGCAGGTTTGTTTAAGGGAACTGAAGGAAGCTCAGTTTCAGGTTTCTGTCCTTCTGCTTTCCAACTACCGAAATATTTTTCAATAACTGTCTTTGCTGTATCGGGAGAAATGTTTCCGATTACTACGATAGTTGTTAAATCAGGGCGATAAACTTTCTTGTAATAATCTTTAACATCATCAAGCTTTAATGACGTTACTGTTGCAGGAGTAGTTTGTCTTTGAACAGGATCTTCTTTTGGATATAATCCTTCAATCAAAGAACGACCGGCAAGATAATCGGGGCTCTTAAGCTCGCCGGCAACTGTAGCCGCAGTCTGCTGCTGGATAATTTTGAAAGCTTGTTCGGGCAACCCGGGACTCAATTCGTTGTCGGCTAATAACTGCACTCCTTCATCGAAATGATTAGCGAGAACACTTACTGAAAAACTTGTACCGGCAGATTCATCAGCTCCGATGTCATCAAGAGCTTTTTGGAATGAAATTCTGTCGAGTGTTTTAGATCCGTATGAAAACAATTGATCCAAAACACCCGACACACCATCCTGCCCTTTGGGTGTTTCTAAATCCGAATTATTTTTTATGCTACCGTAAACACTTACAGTATTGCTTACATCTTCATGCTGGACAATTAATTTTAATCCGTTGGGAAGAACTGAAACAACAGGATTAACAACGGAACCTGGTACCTTTAATCTTCCCAAAGCTTTGTTTGCCCATGAAGGCAGTTCAACAGCTTTTGGATTTTTGGGAGCGAAAGATTCCTGTCCGCCGAATCCTTTTCTTGAAATCGGTTTACCCGAGGATTGCGGAGTAAGAACCGCATAAATAGCATGGTTAGGATTTAAATATTTTTTTGCAACACGGTTCACTTCATCTACATTTACTTTCTCCAGCATAGATAAATCATCTTCAGGAGAATTTCTTCCTTCCACAGCCACTGCCTCAGACCAGACAGAGGCTAGACCTGAAACTGAATTCTTCTGGAATTCCGCACCAGCAAGTTCATGCCTTTTTTCGGCTTCAACTAAATCTTGAGAAAAGCCTTTTTTAATTTCTTCATTTAAAATTGATTGAAGCTCATTTACAAGATTTTTTGAATCGGCTCCTTTTGGAAAGATAGCCAGAGCAAATCCCAATCCTGATTTAGGTAAATCATCATATTCAAATCCGGCATAAAGCGCTTTACCTGTTGGAACAAGTTTTGAATAAAGTTCACCTCGCTGGTTGCTTAAAACATCAGACAAGATTTGAGCCGCAGCGTAATCCGGACTGTTTGAACCGGGCATGCGGAAACTTATAATCGCCAGCCCGTATGGCAAATCCGTTCCAAGATTTAGTGTATCGGTAACGACCGGTTCCAAATTAATTTCAGGACGTTTAGGTAAAATCTTTGAAGGAATATCTTCAAATAATTTTTTAACCTCATCAAGAGCTGAAGCAGGCTGAACATCACCGACAATAACTAAAACAGCGTTATTAGGTGCATACCATGTATTGTGAAACTTTTTAAGTAATGCCGCTGTAGTTTTGTTAAAAGATGGGCGCGTTCCCAATGCATCATGTGCGTATGGCGTTCCTTTAAACATTGCCGCAAGCAGATCTTTATAAAAAACATATTCTGGATTGGAAAGATCCTGCGCAACTTCCTGCTCAATTGCGCCGCGTTCATTCTTCCATAAAGAATCCGTGCAAAGCAAATTTCTCATTCTAATTGACTCGATATGAAGTGCAAGATCCAAATCTTCCGAAGGCACAGTAAAGAAAAATTGAGTAACTGACTGCCTTGTATCGGCATTGAAATCTCCGCCTAAAGCCGCAGTAATATCAGCTAGCTGATCAGCAGAAAGACCTTTACTTCCGCGGAACATCATATGTTCAAGTGCGTGGGCTGTTCCGGGAAATCCTTTCGGCGCTTCATTAGAACCGACCAGATAATTTATCTCCGTAGTAACTACCGGTGCTAAATCATTACGAACGATTACTACTCTAAGTCCATTCTTCAGAGTCGCGCGTAAAACATTACTCTCATCGGATTTTAATTTTGCGTGAGTATTATTAAATAAAAAGATGATTGATATTAATAAAATTATAAAGGCAGGAAATAATTTTATTGCTTGATGATTGAAAAAACTATCATTTGATTTATTATTCATAACTATACCTAAATTTGATCAGAAAGTTTAACAATTAGAAGGAAAATCGTACAGGAGGTAAATCACAATTGCGATGCTAATCTAAATATTCTTTTAGATATTTCCCTGTCCACGAATTAGGATTTTTAATAATCTCTTCCGGAGTCCCTGCAGCAACGATTTCACCTCCGTTCTCGCCAGCTTCAGGTCCGAGATCAATTATATAATCTGCACATTTTATTATCTCAAGATTATGTTCAATTATTACCACAGAATTATTTCTCTCCAGTAAAAGATTAAAACAGTTAATCAATTTCGAAATATCATCGAAATGCAGTCCGGTAGTGGGTTCATCAAAAATAAAAAGGGTATGCAGTCTTTCTCTTTGAGCGGTCAGATGTGCAGCCAGTTTTATTCTCTGAGCTTCACCACCTGAAAGTGTGTTTGAAGGTTGACCGAGCTTAAGGTATCCGAGTCCAACCTGCGAAAGAAGCTCAATACCTTTAGAAATTTTTTCGTTATCTTTAAAGAAATCCACTGCCTCATCAACCGTCATCTCAAGGACATCTATAAGATTTTTCCCACGATAAGTAATTTCACGGATTTCTTTTTTGAAACGTGTACCGTTGCAGTCATCGCACTCTAGGTAGAGGTCGGCAAGGAATTGCATCTCAACTTTTATAAAACCGTCGCCCTGGCAAGTTTCGCATCTCCCGCCTGGGACATTGAAAGAAAAATATCCCGGTTTATAACCGCGAGCTCTGGCTTGATGTGTTGATGCAAATAATTCTCTAATAAGTTCGTATGCTTTGATATAACTAATAGGATTTGATCGAGGGGTTTTTCCAATCGGAGACTGATCTACAATTTCAACATCATCTAAATAATCATCGCCTTCTATACTAATAAATTTTCCAATCTTCGGAGGAATTTTCCCTAAACTCTTTGCCAAACCGCCGTATAATATATCATGAATAAGCGTGCTCTTACCGGAACCGCTTACACCGGTTATAACAACAAATTTATTTAAAGGAATTTCAACATCGATATTTTTGAGATTATTTTCCTGCGCTCCGGTTATTTTTATCGAGCGTGTAACCTTAGTATTTCGTTTTGAAGGAATCGGAATTTCCATTTTACCGGAAAGATATTTCCCGGTCAAAGAATTTTTATTATTCAAAATATCTTCAATGGTACCCATCGCAATTATCTCGCCGCCGTGAACTCCTGCTTTCGGTCCCATATCCACAACTATATCGGCTGATCTTATCATATCGGGATCATGCTCGACAACAAGCACGGAGTTGCCGATGTCCCTTAAATTCTTTAAAAGATTTATCAATTTAGAATTATCTCTTGGATGCAATCCGATGCTAGGCTCATCAAGTACATACAACGTTCCAACTAACGAAGAACCAAGCGAAGTTGCTAAATTTATTCTTTGTGTTTCACCGCCGGAAAGAGTGCTGCTTAAGCGGTCCAAAGTGAGGTATCCTATTCCAACATCATTTAAAAAAGTTAATCGTTTGATAATTTCTTTAAGAACTCTTTCACCGACGAGAAGATCGTATTCAGACAACTGTAGTTCTTTAAAGAATTTTAGAGACTGATCAATCGGAATTTTAATGACATCATAAATCGACTTGCCGTTTATCTTAACCTGCAATGCTTCCCTTCTTAACCTTGAGCCTTTGCAAGCTGTACACGTCGTATAACCGCGGTACCTGCTTAATAATACTCTAATGTGCATCTTATAAGTTTTTGTTTCAAGTTTTTCAAAGAACTTGTCTATGCCGATATAATCTCCGAATCCGCTCCTTATTAGTGCTACTTGTTCATCGGTTAAATCTTTAAATGGAACATTAAGCGGAATTCCATATTGCTTTGCATTCCTGATAAGATCCCGCAAATGTGTACTAAACTTTGCTGACCTGAAAGGTGCTATTGCCCCATCCATTATACTTAAGGAATTTACCGGTACAACAAGATTCATATCAATTCCGATAATTTTACTGAAACCTTGGCAAACCGGGCATGCCCCGAACGGATTATTAAATGAAAAGAACCGAGGCTCCGGCTCTTCATAACGAATACCGCAGCATTCATAAAATTTATTAAATTCTTTTTCTTCACCCGTATCGGCATTGATCAAAATAAGCCTGTCTTCACCTTCTTTAAATGTAACTTCAATGGCATCGGAGAGACGCTCCCTTACCTGTCCTTTCTGAACTTTGAAACGGTCGATGACAACTGACACTTTATCCTTTTTGCCGGGCAGTTTATCTTCTTCATTTAAATCAACAAGTGAATTCTTAAAAAATATTCTGAAGAAGCCCCGCTTCTTAAGCAAATCAATTTCTTCTTTTAAATTATGACCTTCATGTAAGTGCAGAGGGAATGCAAGATAAAATTTCGATCCTTCAGGCTGTTCTTCAAGCCAATCGGAAACAGTTCCCGTAGTTGCCTTCTTTACTTCCTTGCCGCATTCAAAACATATTGTCTTTCCTATCCTTGCAAAAAGCAGACGCAAATAATCATAAACTTCTGTTGTAGTTCCTACAGTTGAACGCGTGTTCTTAGCGCCAGTTTTCTGCTCGATAGCAACGGCGGGACTTATTCCTTGTATAAGATCAACGTCCGGCTTGTTCATTCTTTCAAGGAATTGTCTTGCATAAGCGGAAAGGCTTTCAACATATCGTCGCTGTCCTTCTGCATAAATTGTATCGAACACCAATGAAGATTTTCCGCTTCCGCTTACTCCTGTAAAAACGACTAACTTATTCCTCGGCAGCTCAAAGCTTAGATTCTTTAAGTTATGCTCTCGTGCCCCTTTTATTATAATTTTTCTGTCTTTATTATTTGTCTTTACCGGATTCATCAAATTCATTTATATAATTTAGACTTTAAATATAAAATATAAATACGGATAAATGTGGTGATAAGTTAATCATTAAAACGATCAAATAAGATTATAAAGTAATAGGCTCAATAACTTTTCTATTACTTCAATCTCCAAGGCAGATCCAGCAGCGAATGAATTATACCTCTATTTTTTATTGGCTTCCAGCTTCTTCAGCGTTTCTATCTTATCGTCAAGTAGCTTTATTTTTTTATCTAAATCTTTAAGCCTGTCTGATATTTCATTCTCATAAGGAGCCTTATCCCAGTAGCCGCGGTTTTCAAAATAATTTTTGAAAAGCCAATTATGCTTTAACGCTTCCATATTCTCTGCAAGCCGAGCTGCGCTTACACGCGCATCCTGGCTTGTAAGTCGTATATTATTCAAGGTTGAGGCTATTGTTGTATCATACTTGCCGCTTACAAGAAGCTCACCCAAAACTCCTCTTCCTCGGTTAAGGTTTGTCATAATTGTATCTACATTCGTAACAACATCATTTACATTTAAAACAACTGTCTTAACTCCAATGCCTAAAGTATCAAATACTCCGACTATTCTACTTAGCTCGTCAGTTATATTTTTTAAGCTTTGATCAGCTTGTCTTGTAAGGCTTGTTGCGCTTGAATAAAGCTCATTATCGTTTATCAGCTTCCCGATTGAACCTTTTCCATTATTTACCTTATTGATTATCTCCGCGAGATCCTTAGTCATGTTCTTGGTGTAATGCATTATGCCTTCAGTCTGGTCTATGATTGCTGAAAATCCAATCGGTTCTTGAGACTGAATATAACCTCCATTCTTCACCGGTTCTGCGGTACTGCTTCCTATTTTAAGCACTACCACTTTATTGCCAACGAGTCCTTCATTTTCAATTGTAGCTTTGGTATCGGTACGGATAAATCTTTGTATATCCGTTTGCAGATTCATCGACACAACAACTCTTCCGGTGGTATCATTAACAATTTCTATATTACTAACACTGCCAACATCGATTCCGCTCAGCCTTACTGTTGCACCGGTTCTTAAACCTTGTACATCTTTAAAGTAAGCTTTTACTGTAAATGTAGAGCTGAAGAGAGCATTTTTCTGTCCTATTAAAAATATAGCTATTACTAAAAGGATTGCTCCGATAAAAATGAAAATTCCAAGCCTTATTGCGGGCATATTTTTATTCATTAATTTCTCCCTTCTTTAATATCAATAATATCGCTGCTAAAGAAATCTCTTAAGAAGGGATCATCCTGCGAGGTTAGGCTGTCAAGATTCCCTTCGTATCTTATCTTTCCATCTTTAAGCACAACTGCATGCGAAGCTATTATTTTCGCACAGATTAAATCGTGAGTTACAATTATGGAAGTTGTGTTCAAATCTTTTTGAAGCTCAACAATCAATTGACTAATCTCCTTTGAAGTTATTGGATCGAGCCCTGTTGTGGGTTCGTCATACAATATTAATTTTGGTTCGGTAATTATAGTTCGTGCAAGACCGATTCTCTTCTTCATACCTCCGGAAAGCTCTGCAGGCATCTTATCTATTGCCTCTAGCAAAGAAACTTTCTCTAAAACATTCCTAATTTTAAAATCAATTTCTTTAGGAGAAAAGCTAAAATTCCTAATCAAGGGAAAAGCTAAGTTTTCTCTTACACTCATTGAGTCATACAGTGCAGCGCCTTGAAATAAAAATCCTATCTGCTTCCTAACCTCATTCAACTTTCTTATATCTAACGTAAGAACGTTCTGGTTCTCAATATAAATTTCGCCTGCATCTGCTTCCATAAGCCTTACTATGCATTTCAGAAGCACGCTTTTGCCGGTACCGCTTCTGCCGAATACTACAAAGTTCTCGCCTTCATTTATATTAAGCGAAATATCATCCAGTACAATATTGTCGTCAAAAGCTTTTGTAAGATGTTTTATTTCAACTTCAACCATCAACTTATCCCCAGATGCTTACAGTAATTTTCACGAGCACCATATCAACAAGCAGTATCAGCAGTGAAGAAATTACTACCGAGCTTGTAGATGCCTGTCCTACACCAACGGTACCATTCTCGGTATTATAGCCTTTGTATGCACCGACAATACCGACGATATATCCGAAGAAAAATGTTTTTGCAACACCCGGTACAAAATCATAAAAGTCAACAGAATGAACCACTGCATGAATATACAAAATAAAATTTATATTCTGAGAAAGGTAAATAGAAATATATCCGCCGATAATAGCAAGAAAAATAACATACACTGTCAGCATAGGAAGGATTAGGGTGCAAGCTAAAACTCTTGTTACAACTAAGAACTTAAATGGATTGATGGCTGAAACTTCCATAGCATCAATCTGCTCTGTAACGCGCATCGAGCCAAGTTCTGCACCAATGCCGGAACTTACCCTTCCTGCAAATATTAATGCGGTAATAACCGGACCGAGTTCTCTTACAACAGATAAAGCTACCATACCGGGCAAAAAAGCTTCGGCACCGAACTTTTGCATTACAGGCTGGCTCTGCATTGTCAATACTAATCCGATAATAAATCCGGTTACGCTGACAATTGGCAAAGTCTTAACACCGAGTTCATCCATATGCTTTTTAACTTCACCAAATTCGTATGGAGGCAGGAAAACATTCTTAAAAAACTCAAGTGAGAAAAGACTAAGACCCGCTACTATGCCGAAAAATTCACTCAGCCTTTTACCAAAGATAGAAATATTTTTCTGTGTGGTTGTTGTGTTTTCCAAATAAATCTTCTTATGTAAATATTAATATCAATAAAAGCAAAAATCATATTTTGTTAAGGGATATGCTTCTGCTTCAATAAAATCTATTCATTCTTCCTTATTGACGAAAAATAATAAAAATTAGGTCTCAATAAAAATAATTACGAAACAAGGTTAAATTTTATTGCTGCAAAATCTTTGAAAAAGAAAAACCAAGAACAACTGAATTGAAAATTTTATCTCAACTAAAAATAAAAGTCGAGATAGCAATTAAAATTTCTTATCTAAAAGCATCTACATAGTGATTGATAACAGGTTTCTGCAGCCCTTGAAACAAAACTGAGATAACATCAAAGCGGCATTCAACTTCATCAATCTCTTTTTCATATAAATAAATTTCAGCAATCTTTTTTACCTGCATCATTTTGTTTTTAGTAATGCCGTATTCCGGCTCGCCGTAGTTCAAGTTGGCTCTCGTTTTTACCTCAACAAATACCAGAACCCCTGTTTCGGGATCTTTTGCAACAATATCTATCTCCCCTTTTTTCTCAAAAGTATAGTTGCGCTCGATGATCTTATAATTTTTTTGAATGAGAAGATCGACAGCCAGATCTTCTCCTTTTTTCCCAAGCTCTTTGGATTCTTTGCTCATACAACTCCCTATTCAGATTTTAAAAATTAGTTCGATTATTCTTCTTCTTTTATGTTAAGATAAAGCTCCGTCTGATATTCTTCAGTAATTATCTTTTTCAAAAAAGTTTTTCTATGCAGCGGACAAGGTCCGAATGTTCTGACTGCCTGAATGTGCTCTTTAGTCGGATAGCCTTTATTTTTCTCCCATAAATATTCAGGATAATAACCGCTTAGCCGTTTCATAATCTTATCTCTAGTAACTTTTGCAATGATAGATGCAGATGCAATAGCAAATGATTTGGAATCTCCTTTAACGATTGGGATTGTCTTAATGGTATGATGGAATGTCTTGTTACCGTCAACAAGGATTAAATCCGGATTAACCTTTAATCTTCTAACAGCCATTAACATGGATTTCAAAGATGCTTGCAAAATATTTATTCTGTCAATCTGAGAATGAGTAACTGCAGCAACCCCAACTGCCAGAGCCTCATTTATTATCACCGGAAATAATTCTTCTCTTTTTTCTTCCGATAATTTTTTTGAATCATTTACACCCTCAATAAAAGTATCGCTGTCAAATATAACCGCAGCACTAACAACGGGACCTGCCAGCGGTCCGCGCCCGGCTTCATCTACTCCTGCAATAAGAGATATTTTTTCTGTTAGAAATGAATTGTCGAAATTTTTCATAAAATTATTTTGACTTCGCCTCTTCCCTTCTCCTAACAAAGGAAAGGTGATTAAGGGGTGAGGTCATTTTCCTAAATAAATTGCTGCCAATCCAAAAACCATATTTAATTTCAAGATAAAACTTATTTTACTTAATCCGGCTGGAGAATCATCTTTAAAAAGAATAGTTAAAATATAAATTATAACAGCGTCTACGAAAACCGCTACGATTAAAAGATATTCTATACCGTAAATTTTTAAAATGAAAGGATAAAAAGTAGCAGCAATTAACAATAAAGATAAAGTAACAATTATAATTTTAGCTCGATTAAAACCGTAACGATGCGGGAAGGATGATATGCCGTTCTTTAAGTCGCCGTCGATGTCTTCCATGTCCTTCACAATCTCTCTAATAAAATTAATCAAGAATGCAAACAAAGCAGGAATAAGTGCATCTCTAAAATTACCGACGGCTATGCCGCCGTATATAAATGCCAGAGCTGTTAGGAAAGCTACAATTAGATTACCGATTAAAATTATTTTCTTAAATCTAAAAGAATAAAAAAAGAGAATTGCCAGAGCTGTAAGATCTATTATAAAAGCAGCAGGGTTTATAAAGTATGCCGATACTAACGATATAATAATCAATAAAAAGTATAAAATGAATGCTTCTTTAAGCGACATTCTGCCGCTTGGCAGTGGTCGATCCGGTCGATTTATCTTATCTATTTCAATATCAAAAATATCATTAATAACATTACCTGAAGCAGCAGCCAATGCACCTGATAAAGCGGCAAGGAATATCTTTGATAAAGGAAATAATCCGGTTGCACAGATTAACGCCGCAACAGTTATGGAAAAAAAAGTGATAAGAAAATTTACCGGACGGATTATCTTATTTATTGTAGCAATATTAGTCATCTGCTGATAGACATCTTATCTAATCATTTAAATAATTTGAACTAAATATAATAAAAAGTAAGTATAAGGGTAAAAAGATAAATGCTATTATGTTGCAGCACTAATTTGTGCACAATATACTTTTATGTCCATATAACTTATACCTTTTCGTCAGAACTCATTCACAATACCGAAATGAATTTTTCCCTGAGAAAATGAATCACCTTTTGCAAGAGCGAAGCTTACTCTTAATACTCCTAAACTGGTTTCAACATTGAAGCCGACACCATAACCAATTTTAAACCCTTCGCTCTTCGGAATATTATTCTGAGGGTCGGCATTTCTAAGATAATAACCGGTGTCAAAAAAAGCGAATCCGAAAGTTCTTCTGGTTAAAAGCAAACGGTATTCAAGATTAGTCCAGGTAACTCTATTCCCTAGGAATTGATCTTCCCGATATCCGCGTAATGTGTTCGCGCCGCCAAGCCTGAACAAGTCGCTCACTTCAAAGAATGAACCGCGCAACTCTCTTCCATGAAGACCGAGAGCGATAACTTGCTTGGGAAACAATTCATAATAACCGCTTAGATCAAGAGTGAGGCGCTGCAGGTTTACATTTGTAGAAACACCTGACGTAATAAACTGCTGTGGTCCGTTAATCTTCTTCCTGCTGAAAGAATAAGAATTTTCAAATAATATTCCTTGAGTAGGAGAGTAGGGATCGTCTCTTGTATCTATTGTGATGTTAACTCCCGTTGTAACGGAAGTTGAATTGAAAACTGTAAACAAAGTAGAACCGTTTTCTGTTGGTATAACAGCCTCTGTAGACAAGAAAACCGAAGCCGAAATATTTTCGGTTGCGAGATACTCAAGCGATCCTTCAATTTTCCTCTGAACGTATGTGCTGTCTTGCTTTCTTTGGAAAAGACTTGCAGTAAAATTAAACGGATAACTGAACAGCCAGGGCTCCAGATATTTTATTTCAAGGTCCTGTGAATAAATATCATATTGCTGCCATCGAATAGCTGCCGCTCTGCCGGTACCAAAAATATTCCGTAGACTTATATTCACAAGCCCGGTAAGGTAACCGCTTGTTCCTGGAGTGGTTGGTGGAATATATCCTATTATTCCATCAAAATTATTTGTTTGTTTTTCTTTAACCTTTATTCTGAGCACTCCTTCGTTTTTTGAGTTAAGAAAAAATTCAGGCTGCCCTACCGGCTCAAAAAAACCAAGCCTGTTAAGCTTTTCGGGTATTTTATCAATTATCCTTTGTGAATATTCTTGTCCGGTATTGAGTCGTAATTCCCTGAGAATAACATAATCCTTAGTTGATAAATTGCCATCAATTTCAATTCGGTCAATCTTACAATAAATTCCTCTTTCGGCTTTTAAGTTTATATCAGCAAAATATTCTCCGGATGTTGAATCAGTATAAAAATATATTGAAGAGATGATAATCTTTGCAAAAGGATAACCGTTATTTTCAAAATAAGTGAGCGCAGAATTTATATCTTGTTCCAGCGAGAATTTGTCAAAAGTCCGTCCTTTCAAAAACATGAAGGGCAAAATAATTTTATTATTAGAGACTGAGTCAATACCGGAAATAAAAATATTTTTAACATTAGTAGGCTCACCTTCTTCCAATACAATATTTAGTTGATAATGCGCTGAATCTATTTCTTCAAGATTGGAATTTTTGAAAGAGCTGTGAAGATAACCTCTGTTTCCAAACTGCAGTGCCAGGTTTGATTTAACCGAATCAATTAGTGCCGGGAATATTTTATCGCCTGTTCTTACTCCGCACCATTTAATGATATCATCTTCACTAAATTTTTTTTCTCCATCAACTTTAATTGAGCTTATTGTTTGAGCATAAATAATTGATGAAAAAACGAGGAGGAAGATGATGAAAAGTCTACCGCGGAGTGACATCTAAGATTTTCATTTTTTTACCGATTGGCGATATCTTTACTTGTTCTTGAAGAGCTAATGCTTCTTCTAAACCAACAGTACAAACATCAAGCTTAGTTGCGTTTATTGCACCTAAGGAAACTGCAAGTGTTAATCCGTTTTCAAATGTAAGTGCATTGTGCCATGCATAGACAATCCCAGCTACAAATGCATCTCCGCTTCCTGTGGGATCTGCAATATTAATTTCGGGAGATTCTATTTTATAATGATAATCAAAGTTTGCGGCATAAAGATAATCTCCGCCGTTTGTAAGATAAGCTTGCTTTATTCCATGTTTGTAAAGGTTATCTAGAAATTCAATTTTCTCTGATTCGGATTTAAGAGAAATTCCCAATGAGTTTTCCAGCTCAGTAATATTATTATGAATTATGGTGGGTGATTTTTCAATACATTTCTCCAGATGCTTACCGTATGTATCACAAATGGAAACTTTATCAAGCTTATTCGCCATTTCAATTCCAGTTGGAAATATCGAGTCCGTAGCTTCGCAAGGTGAACTTCCTGAAAAGACTACAACCTCACAGTTCTCAACCATTTTTTCAAGTTTCAATAAAAATTCTTCCACTTCATTCGGCGTTATTATAGAATTTGATCCGAAGAAAGTAGAAACCTTTCGCAATGATTCATCAATAATAACTGAGGCATCACGCGTTTCGCTTGTAGTATGAATTGAAACGTGTTTAATATTTTCGGCAATTAGAACTTGATTAAGCAGCTTTCCGTTAGTTCCTCCTAAATACGTCAATGCTATATTATCCGTATTTAGATGATTTAATTGTCGACTTACATTTATCCCCTTCCCACCGGCTTTTAATTCCTGCTTTCCATTACGATTCTCCGTATTGAACGAAGCTTGCTTATATGATATTCTTCTTTCAAGAAGCGGGTTAAGTGTTACGGTGACAATCATATTTACCTTCTGAATTTGTAAAGATCACCGGTCAACGGAGTAATTAACCTATAATCTCCAAAACCTGTTTCATCTACAAAAATGAAACTTCTATTGAGTGTGTAGTACTGCCATATTTCATAAGGTTTTGAATCAATATCAAACGGGTGGCGGTCGACGTTGTCGGGAGGTCCTAGAAGAATAAATACCATCCCCTGATCTGATCTCCACCCAGGAATATAATGAGAGAAATGTTCATTTGCATAAGCGACCCTTCTATAATATTCGTCAAAGATTTCATTCTCGCCGGTACCCGGAGTTGGATCCATCTTCTTCCAATATGCTAAAAATCTTTTAAGCTCCTCGTCTTTTGTCTTAGCGGATTTTATTTCAGCAATATCACTTGGAGAAGCAATATATACCATTTCTTCTACTGCTTTGCTTAGATCACTAATAGTTGAAGGTATGCCTGCCCAGCGTGAATAAAACGGTCTTGTAATCGAAGCAAGAGTTTTATTTGCGCTGTCTTTCAATTCGATTTTTAGATTATATAACCCAAGGCTGAAGCTGCTGTCTCGAATTGTATAAAATATTTGTGTACGACCGGTATCAATATTTTTTAATTCAATATTTTTATAAATTGGATCTTTTCTTCTATCCAGAACTTTATAATCAATATTTAATTTTTGCGGCTCTTTGGAATAAATTTCGAAAAATATCGGGAGTCCATCTTTTTGCAATGCTACGTTGCCGGTAACGTTGGGAGATATTTTATTTTTCCCTTCTTCCTTTACTCTCTTATCGAGAAGCATTATATCACTTATTGCCAGTTCACCTGAGAAGTCTCTTATTTTCAGTTTTACTTCTTTCGGATATTCGGCACTTGATTCTTTATCTTCAACTGCAGTTCGTATGACATAGTCCCCTGGCTGAAGATAAAACGATTTGAGATTTAGATTATAGTTTTCCTTGTTAGTAGTTTCATTAAAATCTTTGGCTGAAATATTTTCATTCCAGCTTTTTTCTTCGATAAGCTTCTCCTTATCCTTGTCAAAAACTGAAATTGTTACAGAATAGCTGCCGTTAAATCCTTTATTCGATTTTACAAATTGGACAGTAGTAAAAGGTACCAGGACAAATGCATCAAGCCTGGTTAGGTCTTTCTTCCCTGCAGAAAATTCCAAAAAATCTTGAAAGAATTTTGGACGTTGGTTGTATGCATTAGATTCAGTAGCATCTTCAACCTGGGCTTGAATGAACAGTGCGGTTAAAATAACCTGCAACGCGATTAAAAACAAAGTTTTCATTTTTCGCTCTCTTTCCCTGTAAACTTTGCAAACAAATCATACTCATTGCAATCTGTAACCTTAACATAATAAAAATTTCCTTCCTTTACATCAATACCATTTAACGGAATTAAAATCTCACCGTCAACTTCGGGTGCATCTCTGTAAGAACGCCCAATATAAAAATCACCCTCCGTCCGTTCAATTAATACTTTTAGCTTTTTACCGATTAATTCTTTGTTCTTCTCAAATGAAATTTCTTTTTGAAGCTCCATTAGAATTTCTTTTCGTTCAATCTTAACCTTTTCCGGTACAGGATCTCCTAATATAAAGCTCGAAGTATTTTCTTCCATTGAAAATGTGAAAGCGCCGATCCTTTCAAACTTTGTCTCGCTTATAAAATCTTTTAACTCTTGAAAATCATCTTCTGTTTCGTTTGGATAACCGGTAATAAACGTAGTCCTAATTACAATATCCGGAATTCTATCTCGGAGTTTGCTTATTAATTCCCTGGTTCTTTTCCCGGTAACGCCTCGTCTCATCGATTTAAGAACTTTATCCGATATATGCTGAAGTGGTATATCGACATAATTAAGTACTTTTGGATTTTCGGCAATTACATCAATTACATCACCAGGAAAATGAGAAGGATACGCATACATCAATCGAATCCATTCGATGCCGTCAATCTCACTCAACTTGTTTAATAATTCTGAAAGAACTCTTTTATCATAAATATCTTTGCCGTAATCTGTCGTATCCTGTGCAATCAGAATTAATTCTTTAGTATTGTTGCGTGCAAGAAATTCAGCTTCACGGATTAAATCTTCCATCCGCTTTGATTTATGCTTACCTCTCATTAATGGAATTGCACAGAATGAGCACGGATGATCGCAGCCTTCTGAAATTTTTAGATATGCAGTGTGCGAAGGAGTCGTTAAGTATCTTTCGCCGAGCAAATTATATTTAAGCTCACCGCCAAGCTCTTTTAAAATTCCTTCATAATTTTCCGTGCCAAAGTATGCATCAACTTCGGGGATTTCTTTTTGAAGCTCGGATTTATATCGCTCCGAAAGACAGCCGGCAACGATAAGCTTGTTAATCTTTCCTTCCTGTTTCAGTGCCACTGCGTTAAGGATGGTATTTATAGACTCTTCCTTAGCTGCTTCAATAAAGCCGCATGTATTGATGATGATTGTTCCCGCACCTTCAGATTCGTCTGTCAATTTCAAGTTATTCATTCGGATCTGATGCATCAATCTTTCGGAATCAACAGTGTTCTTTGAGCAGCCTAAAGTAATAATATTTATCTTATCGTTGGTCTTCATCTTTGGAATAGAAGCTGGTAATAATTTCGTTTAAAATTATCGTTGAAAATATTTCATATAAAGCAAAATTACCGGAGCTGTAAAAAGAAGCGAGTCAAAGCGGTCAAAAATTCCGCCGTGCCCGGGAATCAGGTTGGAAGAATCTTTTACTCCGGCATCACGCTTAAACAGCGATTCAATCAGATCACCGATTTGCCCGACTGTTCCGATAATAATTCCAAAAGCAATCACTGTTTCCCACGAAAGGAAATTCAGTAAAATTTCTTTTAATAATATCATAGTTAGCAGTGCGAAAATAAAGCCAAAAACTGCACCTTCCCAACTTTTGTTTGGACTGACACGTACAAACAACTTATGCTTTCCAAATGCAGTTCCGCCAAAAAAGGCAGCAGAATCGCACACCCAAATTGTAATGAAAATGGAAATTATTACGTAACCGCCGCGTAAATAAATATCTCCAACCGCAGGATAAAATTCTCTTATTCCTATTAGCGAACTTGCGAATATGCCGATGTAGAATATCCCCAGGAGTGTTGCGCCAATATTATAGATTGCGGAGTTTTTATTTCTGAATAGTTCTACCGTAGATACTATTATCATCAGCACAATGATAAATGTATAAGTATCAAATGCATTATTAAATTGATTAACTGTGAGAAAGATTAAGCTAAAATAACCGATCCAAACATTTACATTTATATCTTTATTTTTTACAAACGAAGAAAATTCATAAAAAGAAATGAGCGCTACTGCTACAACAAAAGAGAAAAAAACAAAACTACCTATATAACTTACGGCTAAGATAAGCGGTATGGTTATTAAAGAAACAAGTACTCTCTTTGCCGTATTTGAAATGGGCATTACTTCTCTTCTTCCTCGCCTGGTAATTGATTTTTTATTTGCTCAATAAAATTTAAAGCACTTTGAACATCTTCCTTATGTACCAGCAGCTTTACGATGGAAAAATCACCCGGAGCCGGAAAGTTTCTATCTTTTTGTGAAAGTATTGCCGCAGGGATCCCTGCTCCTTCAAGATTATCCTTCAGCATTTCAACTTCAAATTCCTGGCTCGAAGTATAAACTACTTCCCAGTTTTCTTCGCTCCAATTTTCAGGCTTAACATAATAGTTTTCCGAAACTAATGGAACACCGCAATCTCGACAATAAGTTATTCCGGAAACATATTCATAACCGCAATTAGGACAAACAGGCATATTTCCTCCTATACTTTCTTGGTTTGTTCATAATATCTTTTAATAAAGAAAATTACTACTAAGAATAAAACCAAAAGACCTGTAAAAATCAATAGTGAAGATTGAAGGTTAAAGTTTTTATCAATAGTGGAATTTATTACATCATCATCACCGAAAATAAAATAAAAAATTACCGCCATAAAATTATTGGCAAAATGCAGGGACATGGGGACAAAGATGGAGTTGCTCATGTAGGCAGCGTATCCAAAATATAATCCAAGCCCAATTAAAGGAATTAAGCCATATGGATTGAAATGGTAAAGTCCGAAGAAAATTGCGGTAATAACTGCAGCCCATATTGGCTTTAGTTTAAACTCAAAACTCTTTTGAATAAAGCCCCTAAACATAACCTCTTCACAAAGTGCCGGAACAACTGAGACAACTATTATTACAAAAAGTCCGTCAAGAATAGATTTTGTACTTAACAAATTGCTGTATGTTTGATCAACCATGCTGTTTAACTTATCAAGAAAAGATTTAACGGCATGAACAAATGGAGAGCTAACAGACCAAACATTTATGAAGTAAGTCTGAATAGAGATATAATAATTGATCATTGGAATAAGAACTGCGATGCCGATTACGAATAAAAATACTTCTTCCGCCTTAGGAAACTTGAAGCGAATGATATGCCCAACGTCTTCATAAAATATTTTGGAAAAGATTAACGCAGGCAGAAGTATAAAAAGAATTTCACCGGCTACGGTCATCAGTCGCATGCTATTTACAGGAGCATCCTTCAAGTCAAATCCAAACACAAGCAGCATGAGCACACCGCCGACAAATTGATAAAGAAAGAAGCCTCCGAATAAACCGATAAGAGCCGCGGTTATTGGGTGAATTCTCGGCTTAATACCATTATTATCCATCAAATTGTTTTGCTCTGATTCGTTTGTTTCAGAAGACTGTTCGTCAAGCTCGGGTTTGTTGTTTAATTCATCCATAATGTGAAAATAAATAAAAGGAGACTGACTTTCTACCTTAATTAATTTTTGATGTAAGTTTACCGGCAAGACCCTGATAATGTGTCAATACAGCATCTATGGAACCGATAATTATCTTTGACTTTACCTTAACCGGTATGTGAAGCTCATCGTCGGTAAGCCAGATAAAAATGCTTCCCTCGCTTTTAAACAGCCCGCCTTTTACTATAATTGGCTCAACCACAATGCAATTAAAAGTTCCAGCCGGAACTTCAGCTTTATCAGTGCCAAGATATTTTACATCGAGTGTATATACCGTATCTTTATAAAAATTCTTTAACTGAATTGTTTCTCCGTACTTCAGTTTGGAAAAGTCTAAAGTCCTGGCGTAATAGAAAGCTGAAACAATGTCGTTAACATAACGGGGAATTTTATATTCGCCGTTGGAAGTTTTTGCTATTCCGTTTCGTTGATCGAAAAAAGCTGAGAAGTCTCTGCTGAAGTGTCCTTCCCTGATGTGCTGCTCAAACCGCCATGGAAACAGACCTTGAACATCAACATAAGTTTCGTAATGATCTCTTACTTTATAAATCCAATCAAAACTCGGGACCGAATTAACATCAAATGTAATATTATAAACTTCTCTCCCCGATATTCTCTTTATTCTTGGAACAGCCATTGTCGCTACTCCGGCTGTTACAAAACCATATTTAACGTCGAATGTTAGCTTCTCTCCTACAGTAAATGCTTTATTTTCTATCTTCCTAAATTTTACATCGTCTTGAGCATTTGCCAACCTGAACAATATTAAAACTAGAAATAACGCACCAAAATATTTATACATTAAATTCTCCGTAGTTGCGAATGAAATACTTCTTCTATACTTTTAAAAACTTTTCCCGGATCGATAGTGCTCATGCAGTCTAATCTTTCACATTGACCTCTTGTGCAATTAGAGCATTCTATTTCCGGTGTAAAGATATTTTTTTTAATTGTGTAAGGACCCCATCTTCGCGGTGAGCATGAAAGAATCTTTGGATAAAATCCAATCGTAAATTTTCCTAACGCTGCCGCGATATGAATCGGTCCGGTTGAATTCGAAATAAAAATATCCGACTTATCAATTAAAGCAATCAGCCCGGCAAGATCAACCTTACCGGCAAAATTATAAATCTTATCTGAAATTACAAGGTCGCTGCAGATTGATTTTTCCGAGTCGGTACCGGTAATAATTATTGTAGAATCAGTTTTCAAGGCTATAATCTGAACTAATTCCTTAAACTTTTCAAGAGGCAAATCAACAGCGCTGCCGCCGCTCCCTGGATGTATAATAATTACCGGTTTATCATTTTGAATATTATTTGCCGAGAATAATTCTTCGATTAAAGTATTACTCTTCTCTTCCGGTTTCAAATTGAAAATTACTTTATCTTCGTTGACCTCTTCTTGAATTCCAAATTCGTTTAGCATCTCAACATTAAATTCCAACTCGTGCTTCTCTGCAAACTTTCTGTGCTTATAAATTTTTCGGTTGAAAAGGAATGAATACCACCTGTATCCTGTTCCTATCCTGTTTTTTATTCCGGATAGGAAAATTATTAATGCTGTAATAAAAGTTGGATAAACCAAAATTACGGAATCAAACTTACGGTGAGAAATTTTGGATATATTTTTTCTTAGACTAATCTTGCCGGCTTTTTCAGTTAAGATAATTATTTCATCTATGTTCGGATTACCAACCGCCAAACATCTGGTATATTCCCTAAGCAAAAAGGTCACCTTACATTCGGGGAAATGCTTCTTAACTATTCCGGCAAGCGGCAGCGATAGTATAACATCACCAATTCTGTCTGTCCGGACAATCAAAAGATTTTTTGGCTTAATCATTTCCTCGAAACATAACGATTATCTTTAATATAAAAACGCCATGGCAAATCAACGGATTTTTTTATACCGATTCTCTTTGCAACCACAATGTCGTCCGGCTTAATCATCGGTTGATCCAGCAAGAATATTTTATCGCCGGTTAAATCGTAACCGTAATGCTTTTTTGTTATTGATAGTGCCTGGCAAACTTTTCCTGGACCGCTTGTTAAATTATATCTTTCTTTTTCACTTACCAAATTTTTTCCGTAACGGTTTTTAACCATTACTTCAATTCCTTCCACTGGCTCAATAGCGCGTATTAAAACTGCAGTACCTTTGCCTTCATCTCCGGTAACAACATTACTGCAAAAGTGTGCACCATAAGTAAAATAAACGTAAAGGAAACCGCCCGCTCTAAACATTATTTCATTACGCTTGGTCTTGCCGATATAAGTATGCGCTGCTTCATCTATTGAACCATCGTAAGCTTCAACTTCCACAATTCTGCCGGATAATATCTTCCCTTTTTCTTTTTTGACTAATATTTTTCCCAAAAGTTCTTTTGCAACCGTGAGTAGCTCACGGGTATAAAAATCTCTTCCTAATTTTTTTGCTTTGAACTTCGGATTCATTTTATTTTAGAAATGTTTATTGAGGGAAATTTGACCGGATTAAGATTCAAGTTGTGAATTAAGCTCACTTATTTTTCCAAGATAATATTTTTCTTTGGATGAATCCTTCTTTATCAATTTTTTATAGACTTCAATCGCTTCTTTTAACTCGCCCTGTGCTGCGTAAATCTTTGCAAGTGTTTCTGAAACTATCATATTTCCGTTAGCGCCGGCTAAAAGATCTTCTTGAAATTCTGCTATCCCGGCTGCTTCTGGTATTTTTGCATTAGAGATTTCTTTGGCTATCTGACCTAATCTATCATCAACAGATTGTTTTTCGTTTTCATCAGAATGATTTTTGAAGCTATAACTTTCACCTTCTTGTTTATCAGCAGAATTTTCTTTTTCAGGAACGAAGAAGTTTCTTGAGCTAGACTGAAATACCGATCTCTGTTTCTTATTATTTTCAAGCTCTTTAAAATAAAAATCATAAGTTTTTTTAGAACGGATTAAATCGCTGCCTTTTTTGATTTGCTTAAGAGCCGAAGAATAATTACCGGCTAACATAAAAGCCTTTCCTAATAGGAAAAAGGCTGTTGCATATTGAGGGTAAACTTGAATTCCTTTATTCAGGATTTCTATGGCAGAATCAATATTATTATTTTCAATCTCCGTGTTTGCTACTTTAACAAACAACGGAGATTGATTGTTATACTCATAAATTAATCTGACTTTGTCGTTGAATATTTCTGATGTCGACTTTGCCAATATTTACTTCCTATGCTTTTGTGTAAGCATGCTTAATCGATGTCAACGAGACAAAAGAAAATCCAAGGAAGAATAAAATTTGAAATGGTAATGCTGCTATCTCAGCAAAATATATTGAAGATGCAACACCTATCAGACAGTAAATAGCCATGATTAATTCAACATATACCGAAAAGCCTAATTTTCTATTGGTATATTTTTTCCCGATCCATGAATCTTTCCCGTCAACAACTTTAAACTTTGGTGTCCTCACAAATTCACTTTTTCGATTCATCAGCCCTTCAAAAACTGCACGGGAGTTGTTTACTGCAAAGCCCATACTTCCAGCCATAAATAACGGGAAAAGTACAATCTTTTTTCTCCAATCAGTCCGGATATCTTTTTGTGAATAAAGATAAAATAAAAATGAACCGATAAAAGCTAATACGAAGATAGACATCATTGCAAAATAAGCATGATGCGGTCCGCTGTTTTTAATGAAGATTAGCGGCACATTCAAAATTGCAGCTAGTAAAATAAATGGGAAAACAATGTTGTTGGTTAAATGAAAAGTAGATTGAATTTTTACACGCAGCGGGATTTTTGATTTCCAGACTAACGGAAGAATTTTCTTTGCAGTCTCAATTGCACCTTTCGTCCACCTGAACTGCTGGGATTTTAGTGCGTTTATTTCCGAAGGCAATTCTGCAGGCGAAGTAAAATCTTTGAGATAAATAAATTTCCATCCGTTTAATTGAGCACGATAGCTAAGGTCAAGATCTTCAGTTAAAGTATCGCCGTCCCAGTTGCCGGCATCTTCAATACAGCTTCTTCTCCAAACTCCGCCCGTACCATTGAAATTAATAAAGAACCCTGCTTTATTTCTAACAGTCTGCTCAATTACAAAATGACCGTCTAAAGCTAGAGCTTGAGCTCTTGTCAAAATTGAATAGTCGCCGTTAATATGTTCCCACCTGGTTTGAACCATACCGACTTTATCGTCGTTGAAAAATGCTAATGTTTTCTTGAGGAATTCCTTTTGAGGAATAAAGTCTGCATCAAAAATAGCAATGTACTCTCCCTTAGCAGTCTTCATTCCTTCTTTAAGCGCACCTGCTTTAAAGCCTTCGCGGCTGTCTCGCCTAACATGAATAATATCAAAACCAGCCTTACGTTTTTCTTCAACAACCTTGGCAGTAATTTGCACTGTCTCGTCCGTTGAATCATCAAGAACCTGGATTTCCATTTTGTCTTTGGGATAATCAATCTCGCAGACAGCGTTTATTAATCGCTCTACAACATATAGCTCGTTGTAAAGGGGAAGTTGAATTGTAACTGTTGCTGTAGGAGAAAAATCTTTTTTCGGCGTGTACTTCACATTCTTATACTTGTTATAGTAGTAAATCATTATGAAGCCGTGCAGACCGAAAATAAAAAGAATCGTGAGTGAAATGAAATACGAAATTAGTACTACATTATCCATTTTTATTTTATTACCTTAAAAAATTAATTGTCTTACCATCCCGAAACCGTATCGAGAAGTATATCATCTGTAATGCGATCGATAGCGGTCTCAATCGCAGTTTGTCTTTCATTTATTCCGCCGGTAGCCGGGTAATCGCCGTAATTAGAAAAGCTCTTATCAAAGATCGTCTTTCTCTTTACTAAATCTCTGTAGGTAGCTTGTACGGTGATTGTGATTCTTCTGGTGGTAACGTTTTCGCCTGCCGCAACAACCGATGGCGCGTCAGTTAATGAAGTAATCGTACAATCAAGTGAAGCATCTGCATTCGCCTTATTAGCGACCCTCAGCGTATTGTCGTCTATAAATTTTTGTGTAAGTTTATTCGTAAACAGTTCACTTAAGTTTGATACGCCCGAGCCACTTCTATCTATTGCAGGAGAAATAGAAATACTCTTTATATGCTTCGGAACAGAAGCTCCGGTAAAAGAATAAACACAACAGGATGTAAAATTAATCATGATAAAAATTATAAACAAGGGAAGAATTAGACTTCGAAAGAGATGCATAAATATTCCGTGCTCTGATTTTCTTCCGATGATTTGCATTATCTTTAATTTTAGCTGTTTTTTTAGCGAAATGACGTAGCTATAAATCATATTCTTTAATTTTTCTGTATAATGTTCTTTCGCTTATTTTAAGCATTCTAGCCGCATTTCTTTTATTCCCCTTCGTTTGTTCTAAAGCATTCTTTATTGCTTCCTTTTCTATTACATCAAGCGGCTTAATAATTTCAACATCATTACTCTTTTCTTCAGGCTGATTTTCATTCTTTTGTTGATAAATCAGGTCTTTCAATTCCATTATATCTTTTTTTATTTCGAACAATGCACGGTACATTAATTCTCTGTCTAATTCTTCTTTTGTCCTATTCAAATATACCGGAAGATTCCTTACCGGCTGCGATTCTCCATCTAATTTAATCAAAGGTATAAATGACTGTTCATTTAATGATCCGTTGCGGTTCAAGGCAATTGCTGATTCAACCGTATTTTTAAGCTCCCTTACGTTTCCGGGCCAATCATAATTTTTTAATAATTCAAGTGCCCCTGGTGTTATTGATGGAGGATTAATTTTATGTTCTTCACAATAATTTTTTATGAAATGTTGCGTCAATTCTTCAATATCAGCTTTCCTTTTTCTTAATGGAGGAATGCTCAATGTTACTGCCTTCAATCTGAAATATAAATCTTCCCGAAATCGTTTAGCCTCAACTTCAGTCTGAAGATCCTTATTGGTTGCTGCAATTATTCTGACATCAACTTTAGTTACGGTTTCAGAGCCAAGCTTAATAAATTCTTTTGATTCAATTGCACGAAGCAGCTTCACCTGAGTCATTAAAGGCATTTCCCCAATCTCATCTAAGAAAAGTGTTCCGCCGTCAGTTATTTCAAAATAGCCTTTTCTGTTTTCTAACGCGCCGGTAAAAGAACCTTTTTTATGACCAAAGAGTTCACTCTCAAGTATCCCTTCTGGTATTGCGCCGCAATTAATACTTAAGAATTGTTTATCAGCCCTATTACTGTATTCATGAATGGCACGTGCGAAAATTTCTTTACCTGTGCCGCTTTCACCGTATATCAGAACAGAAATATCTGACTTTGCAACTTGCATCGTTATATCTATTAAGTCCCGGATTTCCTTTGTCTTTCCGATGATTCCGAATTGATTTTTAAATTCTTCGATTGTCATTGCCTTAATAAAATTAAATGCCTGCTAAATTTTAAAATATTAACCAAATAGAAAACTTTTTTCAACACAAATATATCAGAATTTGAGCCTTTATTAAAGATAAAATAAAGTATGCCGAAATTTATATGCTTATTGTCAATCCGTCATACGCGGTAGTTATTCTTTTCAGTTCCTTCTTATTAAGTGAATTAAAAAGTCGTTCTAGCTTAATTTCATCTTCGTCGCTTATGTGGGTCAGAATAATTTTTCCCTTTTCAAATGATCGCAAAATAGTGAGAATGTCCGAAATGTCTATATGAGATATTTCTGTAATCAGTACTTTTGGTTTTGTATCGCCGAATAGATATAAATCATTTTTGCCTCCCATGTCTCCGGAATAAAAAATATCTTTATCCCTATATTGAAATAAAAAACTGCTGCAGGAAAAACTTAGTGTATTGCCTTTATCAAAAGCTTTATAATGATCCAGGTGAGAGTTTTGTTTAGAGATAAATGATAATTCCGTCGTCAGTTTTATTCTTTCTTCGTGCTCAAAGCCAACATAATTTAATTTGAAACCTAATCTTTCATTAAAAATATATGATTGGTATAGATATATTTTTATCAATTTAACTAGGTTGTTGTGGATAAAAATATTCAAATCATTTCTTCTTCCCGAAATCTTCATCTGCACAATTAGGGAAGATAAACCACTGAAGTGATCCGGGTGAAGATGTGATATTACAATTCCATTTATAGAGTTGAATGAGATTTTTTGTGTAAGTAGCGCTTTTGAAATTCCGTCACCAGCATCGATAAGCAATTTATATTTTGGTTCCGAAAATAATAAAGATGAATGAAATCTTTTTAATGATGTTATCCCTGATCCTGTTCCTATAAATTTTATCTTCAAGATTTCCCCGGACCTTATTTTTCATTCGCAAAATCGAACTTAACTATAACTCCGTTAAGATTGAACTTAGAATTTATCTGTTTTACAAAATTTTCTGCATCATCCTGGTTTACAAATTTTCCGACGTAAACAACGTGAAAGTTAGTACCTGCTACTAATTTGTCTTCAACCCTTGAAAAATATCCGGCATCTTTGAATTCTTTCATTAAGGCATCTGCGTTATCCAAAACAGTAAATGCTCCTGCCTGAATTGTATATTCATAATTTTCCTCACTACTTACTGGAGCTGATTTTCTTAATTCATTTTTGCTAATATTGTTTTCTGTAAGAAGAGAATTTTTATCCGGAATTTTTCTTTCTGCAATTGAAATATAAGGCGATTGAGGATATTCTACTTTTAGTATGTCCAAATAATTTTTCGCTTTTGAATAATTACCCAGGGCAAAGTAGTAAGTATATAACCGGTAGACTGCAGCATCTGCATAGCGGCTGCCGGGATAATTAGTAAGAATGTTTGAATAAATATCCGCAGCCTTTTGTCCATCATCAGTCAGTACTCCCTGAAGAAATAGAACTGATGGATCGTTTGGATATTTCTTCTGAAGTGCCGGAAGTTCCTTTTTAACTTCAAGTTTTTTGCCCGCTTCTATTTGTTTTAGATAATGAACAATATCAATTTCTTGCGGATAAATAAATCCGCAAGAAAAATAAACGATGAACAATATTGTGGAAAGATATGAAAAAAATTTAGCCATATATATTTTCAATATTCAATTCTCGACTCTTTCTGGAAAAATGATTTAAAAATCTTTTTTAATTAACTGAAGTTACGCAAAATGGAAGAAATGGTTAATTTGTCATTCCGAACTAGTTTCGAAATCTTTATTTTTAAGCTATTTTTAGATGCTGAAACAAGTTCAGCATGACCATTGCGTAACTTCATTTAATTAATTTAATTAGAATAGACTCGCAGTATAGATTTAAGCTGTCAATGCTATCTCATTGTCTTCGGGAAAAACAAATTCAACAAAATCTCCAAAAAGAGTAGCAGATGTAGCCCGGTTTATTTTCACCTTGATAAAGTCTCCTTCTTTAATGTTATCGGTACCCGGAACTATTACTACTTTGTTAGTATCTGTTCTGCCGGATAAGAATTGATCAGACTTCCTGCTCTTACCTTCCACCAAAATAATTTCTTCCTTATCTACTAACTCTTGGTTCTTCTCAAAAGAAATTTGCTGCTGAAGTTCTATAATTTCCTGGAGTCGTTTCGTCTTTATTTCTTCAGAAACATCATCTTCCATTTTATATGCCTTTGTTCCTTCTCTCGGCGAATATTTAAACATGTACGCGCCGTCGTATCTAACTTGGCGCATTACATCGAGTGTCATAACGTGATCTTCATAAGTTTCAGTTGGAAAACCTGAAATTATATCCGTCGAGAAACTGACGCCTGGAATTATTCGTTTTGCTTTTTCTATCAAGCCCAAATAATGCTTTATATTATAAGTCCTATTCATCATTTTAAGTATTCTATCCGAACCGGATTGTACAGGGAGATGGATGTAATTGCAAATATTTGAATGCTCTGCAATCGTATATAATAGCTTCTCGGATAAATCTTGAGGATGAGAAGTTGTAAAGCGAATCCTTATCCTGCTATCAACTTTTGCCGAAGCCGCAAGTAAATCTGCAAAATCATTTTCATTGTCAAGGTATGAATTAACATTCTGTCCGAGCAAAGTTACTTCCCGAAATCCACGCATGGAAAGTTGTTTTATCTCTTCAACCACTGAACTTAGCGTTCTGCTTCGTTCCCTGCCTCGTGTAAAAGGAACGACACAGAATGTGCAAAATTTATCGCAGCCGCGCATTACAGAAATCCAAGCTTGAAGCCCATCCTCACGGTATGGGATTATGTCGTCATACGTCTCTGTTCTCGAAAGTCTGACACCAATTCCTTTTCCTCCGCCGAAGGCAACATCTATCAGCTCTGGTAAATGTCTGTATTCATCGGGACCTACAACCACATCTACAATTTTTTTATCCTCAACAAGATCTCTTCTTAGTCTTTCAGCCATGCACCCAAGAATTCCGACAACCAGATCTGGTTTTGATTCTTTCATATTTTTAAAATTGCCGAGCCGCCCATAAATTCTTTGCTCAGCATTTTCTCTTACGCTGCACGTGTTCAGTAAAACGACATTCGCCTCATCTGCAAGCTTAGTTAGTTCGTATCCGTTTTTCTTAAGAATGCCCATTACCAATTCGGTATCAGCAACATTCATTTGACAGCCGTAAGTTTCTATATATACCTTATTACTCATAATTTCTATATCAATTCAAAAATCTTATTAGTATCTATTTTAAAGAGGAATGGAATAATTGAGAAGAAGATTAATCCTGCTTTTCCACTACTCCATCACTCCAAACATTTGTATTCCGTTACTCCTGCACTCCGCCATCCAATCACTCCCATATTCCATTATTCCGAAATATCGGCGGTCTCAGTTCACTTTTTCATCTTTATTCACTGGCACAAAACCGAAATGCTGGTTCTGCGGCATGTCCAGCGGAATCTCACCGAATCTTGCTTCAAACTTCTCTATATTTTCTTTCAACGCCTTCATTAGCATTTTTGCGTGCTGCGGCGTTGTAATAATTCTTGCATGAACTTTTGCCTTCGGTACTCCCGGTACAATACGTGTAAAATCTATTATGAATTCTGCAGGCGAATGGGTAATGATAGCCAGGTTTGAATAGATGCCCTCAGCTTCTTTTTCTCCAAGCTCAATATTAATTTGTTGACCCTGGGGGGGATTATTTTGATTCATATTTTAGCCTATTTGTTATATTTCAAAATTAGTATGATCTTAAAATGTTATTGTTATAATAAATTTAAATTAACTCTATATAAAATGAAAGATGCCGAAATCATCCCTCCAGTTTTTTGGATGGATAATTTCGGCAAATAAACTTTGTAACTCACGTTACGCACATGTCATGCTGAACTTGTTTCAGCATCCCAAAAATGCTGAAAAATGAGATTCCGAATCAAGTTCGGAATGACAAAGTAAATTAGATCCTTAATTGTGCGTAACGTAAGTTTGTAATTAATCTTTCTAATACTGATACTGTCTCCCTTCATGGAGTATCCAGTATCAATCCAATATCTAGCATCCAGTGACTAGAATCTAGTATCCAGAACTCTTACTTCCTTAACGCATCTGCCTTGTCAAATGCATTCTTTGCTTTATCTTGATTTCCTAATGCTGTATAAACTCTGCCTAAAAGTTCCCACGTATTAGCATCATCAGGTTTCATCTGAACTGATTTTTCAAGAAACGGAATTGCCTTTCTATATTTTTCCAAATAGCTTGTATCTTGAACAGTGTTTGCGTTTGAATCGCTCTTTTCCTGACTTGCCTTTGCAAGCTCGGCGCCCCACTTTACATAGGTAACTGCAAGATTATAAACTGCATTTTGATATTCAGGGTCAATTTGTACTGCTTTCTCAAACTCTTCAGTTGCCTTAGCATAATCCTTTGCGCCAAGCAAAAGAACTCCATAGTTATATCTGTAATACTTGTTTGTCGGTTCATGCTCAACGCCTGTTTTAAAGGCATCCATAGCAACTTCAATTTTATTAGCACCGATATATGAATTCGAAAGCATTAACAGTAAATCTGAATCATTCGGGAAATATTTTCTTCCTTCCTGTAATAGATTAATAGTCTTATTATAATATTCTACTGATTGAACTGAATCCTGTACATCATGTGAAGTTTCATATTTGGATTTCAGCTTTACAGCTTTATCGTAATATATTTCTCCCAGATACTTGAACCCGTCAATAGTCTTTTCTTTTGTCAACAATGTCTGCAACGGCGCAATAGCTTCATCATACTTCTGCTCAGTCATATAAACAAAAGCTAAATTTTTATATGTGTCCACAGAATCCGGCTGGCACTTTATAGCATTCTGGAATGCTTCAATAGATTTATCATAATCTATCTTTGTGCTGTCTTTATCCTTAGAGTTGGAACCTTTCTGGAAATATCCGACACCTTGATTAAACAATTGAACCCAGTAGTACTTTTTTGAATCGTTAATCGATTTTTGGTATTGCGGACTTATTGCTAATGATGAATCGAATTCTGAAACCATATCCGAATAATTACCTAATTCACCATTAACGTAACCCATCAAATAATAACCTTCGTCGCTTTTGGGGTTCTTTGAAACTTCCTTTTGAAGAGCTTCTAATGCTCTTGGATAATTTTTCTGCTGAATATAAAGTTTTGCGCTTGTAATTTCTGTGGAAGAGCATTCAAACCCTGTTAAAGCCATACCGGCTATCAAGATAAGTATTGCTAATATTTTTGATCGATACATTATTTCTCCAATTTAAAATCTTATTTTGAACAAGAAATTTAGCATAATCACTTGGTATAGTCAAGGATCGTTAAGACAAAGATGGTATCTTTTTAACAGATTGCAGTTTAAGCTTGTTTGAAGCTCTGTTGAAAATTCAAGCTTTCTCCAATGAAATTAGAAAATGCCGTTAGGAAATTTCTATATTAATTCTTCTCCAAAAGGACTTATAAACCGTAGCTTTAAAACAAAAAAGCCCCTAACATTACGAAAGGGGCTTTTGAAGAAAATATGAACTTTACTTTAATAAAATCATCTTCTTTATCGAAACAAAACTACCTGCCTGAAGTCTATAAATATAAACTCCTGAAGGAAGATTATCAGCATTAAACTGATATTTGTAACTGCCTGTAGGTAATTCTTTATTAACCAGTGTGGCTACTTCCTGTCCGATAGCATTGTAAACCTTAAGCACTACATTTGATTCTTTCGGTAAATCAAAATTTATCTGCGTGCTAGGATTAAATGGATTCGGATAGTTCTGACTGAGAGTATATTCAGTCGGCATTCCCGGAAGATTTTCAATACCTGTTAGGATAACGGTTATAGTAGTCGTATCATTTACAGATAATAATCCATCGGAAAGCTTAACAACAGCCTTATAAGTAGCATCAGCATTTGGGGCAATAAATACAAACTGAGCTGAAGTTTTTGAAACTGCCGTTATACTAGCGCCCCGTAATGAATAAGCAAGAGAAAATCTCAATGAATCTCCATCTGGATCTGCACCATTAAACAATACTTTAAGCGTATCACCGCCATTCATACTATAGGATGTTGCAAATCCTGTAGTGAAATACGGCGGACGATCTACATGTTTTACAATCAAGGTTGACCTTGCAGTGTCTGTTAAGATACCATCACTGACTGCAATAACAATAGAGTAAGTACCTGCCTGTCCAAAAGCCGGCTTCCAATCAAACAAACCAGTTTGGTTGTTGAAAGTAGCTCCTTTAACAGTATCTACCATACTGTATGTTAGTACAGTACCAGAATCTTGGTCTGTAGCAGCATATGTAAATTTAATTTCCTGATTTTCACTTATTGTAGTATCAGGTAATATGTTTGTAAATACTGGAGCATGTTCTTGCTTTATGCTTCCATTAACAAAAACAATATTAGTTAAAGTATTTCCAGCTGAATCAGAAAGGCTTGACTGTGCAGTAACAAATGTTAAACTGCTGGTCCCGCCGATAAATGTAAAGTTTAACTTTAATATATCAGCGCTGTCAACACTTATAGGATTTTTCCCGGTTTGATCGAACCAGCCAACTGTAATAACTCCTCCGCTTGCAGTTGCCGTAAAAGTAGTACCGGATAATAAATTCGTTATACCATTAAAGGTTAATGCTGCCGCATTATATTGTATTTTTAGAGAGACCGCACCTATCCCCTGAAGCAACTTTGCTGTTAGAGGCATGCTAACTGTTGAATCGGGAATTGCAAGCATATTTGTTAAACTAAGAGTCGGTGAAGTTCCAGGTTGAGGATTAACTCCTCCGTTAACATAAGTGACATTATTTAGAGAAGTACCTGATTCATTTGCAATATCGCATTGCGATGTATTAAATGTGAGTGCACTTGAACCACCATTATATGTAAAATTAAGTTGTAATAAAACTTTATTACTATCTAAATTAATGGGTGAAGTACCTGTAGCATCAAACCAGCCAATAGAAATTACTCCGCCGGAAGCATTAGATGTAAAGTTGACACCGGTTGGAGCTCCCGATATACCTGTAAAGGTTAATGCTGTTGCATTATATGCAATTTTTAAAGAAACCGCACCAACATTACTAAAGGACTGTACAGTTATAGGGACATTAACATTATTACCTGATTTAGCTAATAATGAAGCTATCTTTAACTCTGGAGCTGTTGCACCAACTCCTCCATTATTATAGACTACATTATTTAGAGAAGTACCTGATTCATTAGCTATATCGCACTGCGAAGTATTAAATGTTAGTGAGCTCGATCCACCATTATAAGTAAAATTTAGCTGGATCAGAGCTTTGTTACTATCTAAGTTAATAGGCGAAGTACCTGTTGCATCAAACCAGCCAAGTGAAACTACTCCGCCTGATGCGTTAGAAGTAAAATTAACGCCGGTTGGTGCGTTAGATACTCCTGTAAAAGTTAAAACACTAGCATCATAATTAATTTTTAAAGAAACTGCACCAATATTTGAGAATGATTGAACTTTGATAGGTACTCCAACAGTTGAACCTACACTTCCTCCTGTAACATTAGAGATTGTTAGTGTAGGAGGTGTAGCTCCGGTAACAGCACCGTTTGTGTACCCAACTCCAACAAAAGAAGTTCCCGAACTATCAGCTACATCGCATTGGCTGGAAAGAAATGTTAAATTGCTTGATCCGCCATTATAGCTGAAATTTATGTTCAATAAGGTACCATTTCCTAAGCTAAGAGGATTTTTACCCGTTGCATCAAACCAGCTTAATGTCAAGACTCCCGCAGAAGCACTGGCGGTTAAACCGGTTGGCGCACCTGTTACATTTGTAAATGTTAATGCAGTAGAATTATATTGAATTTTTAAAGAGATCGCTCCGACATTATTAAAAGATTGAACAGTTAATGGAACACTTACATTTGCTTGACCGGTAACAGTTCCCAGCTTTAGCGAAGGAGTTGTTCCTGCCGTAGCAGATACTTGTCCATTTCCATAATTTACGTTTGTTAGAGAAACCCCTGTAGAATTTGAAATATCACATTGAGCGGTATTAAATGACAATGAGCTTGTACCGCCTTTGAATTTAAATTGTAAATCTAATAGCTTAGCAAGAGTATCAACCGATATCGGATGAGTACCTGTTGCATCAAACCAACCTAATGAAATTATTCCATTGCTGGCACTCGATGTAAAGTTAGCACTATTAATTGTATTTGCAATGCCTAAGAAAACTAAACTTGTAGTATCATAAGAGATTTTTAATGATACAGCCCCGACATTATTAAAATGCTGAGATTGAACCGCAACGGAAATATTACTTCCAGGTGTAGCGGTAACATTTGGTATAGAAAGACTTGTTGATGAACTTGAATTTACCGCACCATTTGTATAAGTAACTGAAAGTGATGTGGCAGTTTCATTTGCAATATCACATTGAGAAGTATTAAAAGTTAGATTGCTTGTCGTTCCGCTGAAAACAAATTTTAAATCAACTAATTTCCCGTTTGAAATATTTACTGGAGAAGAAGCTGTAGCATCAAACCACCCGAGTGTAACCACACCTCCACTTGCGTTATCTGTAAAATTAACTCCTGTAGGCGCATTTACTACTCCAACATATGTAAGCGACGCACTATTATATGAGATCTTTAACGATATAGCACCAACATTATTAAAATTCGAAACATTTATTGGCACGAGTACTGTATCTCCCGCTGCTGCAGTTACTGTTCCAAGGGACATTGTTGTACCTTGAGCAAATGCATTAAACGTGCTCAACAGTAAAATACCAACAAACAAATAAAATATTTTTTTCATAAGTATCCTTCACTCATATTTAGAATTTAAATAAGGATCCCGGCTTTTGCCGGGATCCTATGAAGTTTTAAATAAAGACCCCTCCTATAAGGCTCTTTACTTTAGAAGCATCATTCTGTGGACTTGAGTGAATTTCTGGCTTCCAGATTCTACTGTCATTCTGTAGATATACATTCCGCTAGCCAAATTATCTGCGTTCCATACTATCTTGTATGAGCCTGCATTTTCCATTTGGTTAACTAGTGTAGCTACTTCTTGACCTAGTACATTATAGATAACGAGTCTGACCATACCATTAGCAGGCAGATCGTATTCTATTGTTGTAGATGGATTAAATGGGTTTGGATAGTTTTGTTTAAGAGCAAACTGTGTAGGAACAGTGGCTTCAACAGAAGGAACTTTTATAGAAGCGCTGCTTAAAACACTGCCATCCTCTTTTGCAAATTCACTAGCATCATTGTCCACACTTAAACTGAACTGAGTACCAGTCTTGAATTCGGCTGTAGGCTTAAATTTCAACGTAACTAAGCTTTCGCCTGCTTTTACGTTAAACGGATTCTTGCCGCCTGATAGATCAGCCCATGCAATTGTAATGTGCCCGTTTTGATCATTTGCAATTACGCTTGCACCCGAAGTTGCACCTTCGAATGTAACAAGGTTTGTAGGATATGTTAACCTTAAGCTTATCGCTCCAAGGCTCATATTACTTCCTGCTTCCACAGGAATTTCAATCGCATCTTTTCCATTTACTTTTAATTGACCCTCTGAAACTACGCTAACTGTGCTTGAACGTTTCAGCGTGCTCAGATCATCTGATGCATTAACATCACCGGCAACTAATCCTGATAAGTTAGCAGTTGCATTAGCACCATTAACAGTTAAGTTCGCAGTAGTGAATACCCAGTTGCCTGCAGCAAATGAATTATCTAATCCTGCAAATCTTCTTACTATTAATAAAGCATCTGTATTGTTAACAGAACCGCTGACATTCACATCAGCAGCTAGTTGCTGTATTGTTGTTAAAGTTTGAGTACCATTGTAATAATTAGATGCAAGTAATGCATCGGTAGCATTTGCGCCTAACCAAGCATTGCTTGAAGTAGCTGCAACTGTATAAGTACCATTTGGTACATTAGCAATTGAATATGCACCAGTTGTATCTGTAGTTGCTGTCATACCGCCTGGGTTTAATGTAACTATTACATTCTTTACTCCAGTTGCACCGTTTCCGTAAGTAACTTTTCCAGAAACTGTAAACGCAGTAGGAGCAACAACCTTTAATCCATATGTAAATCTGGCACCTGCAGGATTAATTCCACCGGTTGAACCAGTGTTATCTACGGTAGGAGTGCTGCCGACTAAATAATTATCATAATTACTACCTTGCAATACCCACTGGTTAGCAGTTGTATCGCCATCTACTCTTCTGATTATTTTCAGATCTGCTATGTTACTGAAATTAGCGAAACCTTGAGCAGTTAATTCAAGATTGAATGTTATTGCTGTTCCAAGGTTAACATCCGAACTTATTAACCAGTAGAAGTTAGGATAAGCAAGATTTAAGGCGCTCAATCCATTTGTTCCCGCAGGAGTAGTATCAACTGCAGCAACAGCAAGATTAAAGCCGTATACTGGATTAGAAGGGAATGTAAATGCTGCCGGCATATATGCTGTATCTGAGCCAACAGGGAATTCATATCTTCCAACTCCATTAGCACCTGCTACAACATTCTTAATCACTTTTCCAACAATTTGGCTCATGTTAGTTCCGGTTACACCGGTTCTATCATAACCTTGAATTGCAGCCTGCCCGTTGCCACTATTATTTTGAACTAAGGTTACTGTTTGGTTTCCTGCCGCTACAAGTAATCCATTAACAAAGAAGAGATTCGGGCCTGTAGCACTTGGATTGACAAACGAAAGATTACCGCCGCTAAAAGTAACCATATTTTTACCATTAGTTTTATTTAAGGTAAAGTTAATTGTAGCAGGGACAGCCCAATTGTTTTGTAGAGTTAATGCAGTATTTGCATTTCCTGTAAAGCTTAACGCTTTGGCTGCGCCGCTGTTCACAATAGCACTACTAGCAGAAGTAAATATAACATCGTTTGCAAATGATAGATTGTTACCATTCATATCAAAGCTGCCGCCAGATAAAGTGAATACTCCGCTGGTTGTTAAATCACCGTCTAACTGAACAGTTGCTGATTTAACAGTTATGGCTCCAGTGTATGTGGGATGGGGCAATGCACCGAGTTCTCTTGTTGATGTAGATGTTGCACCATCATAAACTAATGACATAGAACCTGCTTTGACAAGATCTTTGCTCAAAGCTGAAGTTCCAGTAATTTGTAAAACAAGTGTAGAAGCGTTTGCCATTGTAATAGCCTTATTAGTATTATCTAATAAATTAGCCAATGTTAACGTTCCATTAACAGTTATTGCCGAAGCTAATACTACATGATTTGCACCTGCTGAAACTGTAAGATTATTAAGATTAGTCGCAGAGGTAGGCAGTTCATTACCTGTAGTAATATCAACAGCACCAGTGTATGTATTATAAGTTACATTAGTTTTTCCTGCAAAGGTCGGTATATTTGATAATGTAGCAGCATTTGCTGTTCTTGTTAATTGTATACCATCACCAAGTGTAAGCTTACCATCAGCACTAGTAGTGATTCCTGCACTTAATATTAAGTTTTTATTTACCGAAAATGCACTTGTACCAACATTAACTGCAGTACTTACAGTTAAATTATCAATTGAAAAACCTGTAGCTGCAAGAGTGAATGCACCACCGGTGTTCCATGTAAGCATACCTGTGCCCTGGGTAATTGCACCAGCTTTATAAGTAAATGTTGCAGGATTTGTAATTACTAAATTGTTAATACCAAGAGCTAAAGTTCCAGCAACGTTGTTAAACGCAGTGTTAACCGTAATTGTACGCGCTGTACTCTTATCTGAAGCAATAGTTACAGTTCCTGTAGAGTTAACAACCAAAGTCGGAATAGTGTAATCATTGCCGAATGTTGCTGTAGCAGCAGAACCCATTAAATCTAATGCACCGGTAAAACCGCCAAAGTCATTTGTTACAGATACTGTATTACCAGAAACAAATAAAGTATCTGACTCAGCAAATGTAGAAGCATTATCCAATAGTAATGAATTGCTGACAGTCATCTTTCCAGCACTTACACCATTCGCTGTACCAATGGACTGCAAATTTGGGACAACAAATGATGCACCAGGTATCACACTAATATTACCATTAGTAGCATCTAAGATCAATGTACCTGCAAAAGTACCGCTATTGGTTCTAGTATAGTTTTGACCACCTAACTGGGTGTACGTGTAGCTTTGGGTGTTGATATTGCCTTTTGCTTGTGCGGTAGCACCAGTTACAGATAAATTAGAACCCAGAGTTAATGTACCGGCAGTTAAGGTTACGCCTCCACCGAGAACCATATCGTTGACTCTTGTATAGGTAAGATTACCATTAGTTAGCATAATATTACCTGTTTGCGCCGGCGAAGTTTTTCCACTTAAAGTAAAGTTCACTGTTGGTGCGTTGCCGCCATTTCCAACTGATAAATTACCTAAAGTTGCAGTAGTATCATTCATTGTTATAGTAGCGCTTGCACCAGTTGCAGAACTGCTTCCTTGTACAGTAATGTTTCCAACTGTTTTCAAATTAGCAGAGTTAAAACTGGAACTATTAGCTGCTGGTTCAAAAGCATAACCTGTTACAATTGTTGCTGCATCAGCTTTCACAGTCGATCCGTTCAATGCGGAACCCGAGCCGGTAACAGTTAATACACCAAGGTTGCTTACTTTTCCTGCAACTACATGGGTCAATCCACTTCCAGGTAAAAATATTGAATCTGCAGCAGCGCCGCCTCCCAATACTGTTCCTGATTGAACGTATAATGTTCCATACACAGTATCAACTTGTGCAGGTAAATCAAATTCATTATAACCTGAAGTTGGAGTTGTTAGAGTTAAATTTCCATTTATTGTAACTGTACTTGCAGAAGTTAAAGTTAACAAATTAGTTGCTGTTGCTTCCGAAGTAGAGATAGTTAAATTACGTACATATGCAGCAGAGAATTCTGTAGTTCCAACTGCTACTGATGTAGGTGTCGTTAAACTACCTGAATATGTTAAGTCATATACAGTAGGCTTATTCGTATTAAATGTACCACCATTCAATACGATACCATTAGCACTTCCAGATCCCGTGGAGATATCGCGATTAATTAAAGCAGATGTCCCTGTTGGACCGAAATCACCAGAGGTAATCTGCAGATCACCGCTTCTTAAATACAAAACACCGTTAAATGTAACATTATTTCCACCGGGCGTTGTAATAAAGTTACTAGTGCCAACATCAACAGTGATGTTAGAGAAAGAACCGGTTCCCGAAAGTGTTTGACCTGTATAATTAGCAACTGCACCTGTAATCGTATTAACACCACCAAATATAACGCCGCCTCCGCCGGTTGCTGTATAGGAACCGAGGTTGCTGATACCAGCATTATTGGCAAAAAGAATTATATTTAATGTACTAAGAGCTACATTAGTTTTTGCAGCAATTGTAACCAATCCAGTTGCTCTAACTGATTGAGAAACTGTTATAATACCTTTTGTATTATTAAAAGTTAAATTGCTTACGGTAATTAAAGGACCGCCTGCAAAAGTCTGAGCAGTCGCACCTGTAAATTCAACTAATGAGCCAGTTCCAGCAGTAAACGTATTTGCACCTGCTGTATTACTGAAATTACCAAGAACATTTAGAATTGAGGATGCACTTGCTGCTAAAGAAAATGTTCCAGAGCTTTGTTGATAGTTCAAAGTCTGAAAAGTAAAAGCGCCTACATTAACTGTACCGCCATTAAGTGTAGTTGTACCATTCGATGTAAGATTAGCACTAACGGTTAAAGTTCCTTTTGTTACAGTCAAATTAGAATCAACTGCAGCACCCAAAATTGAAGTTGTACCTCCACCGTTAATAGTTAAATTTGAAAGCGTACCACCATCAAATGAATTTGCACCGCTTGCCGTTACTAATAGTCCACCAGTAGTCGCAGTAATAGTTCCACCGTTGGTTGCATTTGCATTGTTGCCACTAAGTGTTAAAGTATTAACACCTAATGTCATTAGTTTACTGTTTGTAAGAACACCAGCTAAAGATAAAGCACCATTAACAGTTGTTGTATCAACATTTGTTAAGAAACCTGTTATTGATCCTCCGGCTAAATTAAGATGTCCATTTGCTGCAGTACTTTGTACGTTCAGTACAATGTTACTAGTACTAGGAGTAGTATATCCGATTGTACCTAAGGTTAATGTTCCACCGCCTCCGTTATTCGCAGTTAATGTAGCGACAAATCCAGCACTGTTAGGTGAAACAAAACTTAAATTGGAATTAAAAGCTATAGCACCAGTACTTTGGTTATCTATAACATAGTTTGCATAAGTATTTGTAGCACCAAAGGTCCCATTCCATGTTGCGGTTCCGCTAAAAGTAATTGAACCCGTGCTAGCATTAACAACTCTACCTAAATTCGCATCAGCGCTTCCAGTTGTAATACTGAAATTTACTCCGCTGTTAAATGTAATAGCACCATTTCCATTATTAAATATATCATTGGTACCTAATGAAACCGTATTATTAAATGTAGCATTACCACTTGCTACAGTAATGTTGTCAGCTAATGTAACAGCACCACTAAAAGTAGCATTGCCGCTCGTTAATGTAAAACCAGCGACAGATGTAATTGTATTTGGGAATGTTATTGAACCTTTAGGATCATTAACCGTGATTGTCCCGGTTCCATAACTTCCGTAATTAGATTCAGCACCGGCAGTAAATGAACCCGTAAAAGTAGCAGCGCCGATATATGACAACGAAATATTAGCTCCGCTTTTTGGTGCTTGAGCACTAAACATTGATGAATTGTATAATGTTATAGTTGATCCACTTGGAATTTGGACATAGTTAGAATTAGAAATATTGACAGTTGAGGTATCTGTAAGACTGCCTAATGTTATACCAGAAGGCAAAGTCAACGATTCAGCACCTGAACCAGAAGTAACATTCAAAGTTCCATTTGGAATGTCATAAGTAAAGGTTCCTCCAGTTGCTAGGTTAATAACACTATTGGAGTTAAGGCTCTGTAATTGAATAGTTAGGCTACCACCAGCTTTTAAATTTGGATAGTTGGTAGTATTGATTGTTACAGCAGTATTGTTCCCATCGACTCCGTCATAAGTACCCGCCATAATCACTAGAGTACCATTATTAGCTAATGCTTTCAGACCAGCATCTATCGTGGCTTTAGGGCCCGAACCTGCCGGATTGTTTATTGCATTAGCGCCAGTATATGTATCCGATCCATTCGTAACGTCAACATATACTGTCGATAATTGTGCAAACGTTGCCGAACTTACCAAGATAGTAAACACGGCAAGCGCTAGCAAAGTTTTGAGTAAATTTTTAAGGATCATATTTTCTCCTAAAAATATATTTAGAAATTATTTAAGTGATAGAATTCTATAGATACAAATAACAAATTTAACTTTGTTATGATTTGTGGTTTTAGGGAAGTTCCCCCTAAGGCGGTAAACATCTGCTCATCATATTCTTCATGTACCCTTTCTTTTAGTTGTATAAAATAATTCAAATATTTCTCTTCAACCAATGATAATTTAATTATTCAAAATCCAGAGCCAACCTTAAAATCTATATTTTCTGTATTTAGATTTTCTTATCTCTCAAAAAATATATATTATTTTTACCTTTGTCAACAAAATTTTCAAAATTCACAAAAAAATAATTTGACCGGTTTAAGAGTAATAAACCAAAAATTCGAGCATCATTTAGTGATTTTATTTATTAAAGAATTCTTCCCATTTGACTATCGTATCCAAACCATAAAGCAAGTTTGTTGTCTTATCCTTGCAATTTTAATCATTTCCCTTAAAATATTATAAACTAAATTCAATAAATGCAAATAACTTCTTTTAGCTCATCTATAAAATAATTCTAATTTTAAATAATAACAAATATTTTTAACGTTAATTAACATTATTTTAAAATTTTCAAATTACTCTGTTTCTCGCATATAGCATTCAGTTGGATCATTGTAAACTGCAAAAGTTGGTAAATTTTATGTTGTTAAGAATTGTGGGCTAAACAAATAATCCAATTTGGCTTTTCATTTTCGAATGATAAGCTCAGTAAGAACTATATCCATTTATATATCTGAATACATTCTGAATGCACTCTCAATGCGCTCTGAATATACTCTGAGTGCACATTCCCGAGTATGTACTTCCCTCTTCTCTCACGCTTTACTCATTGCTCTCTGCTTTCTGCTCTTTGCCCTTTGCTTTTCCATTTCTAAAAGAATATTTTTGCCAATAAAAGCGAGGATTTTTTGACTACAGAGCAAATCATACAATCGGTTCCCAAAGTCTTGCTTCATGATCATCTTGACGGAGGATTGAGACCTCAAACTATAATCGAACTTGCAAAAGAATTAAAGTACAATAAACTCCCTACCAAAGATCCGGATGAACTTGCAATGTGGTTTCATCGCGGTGCTAATAAGGGAAACCTTGTTGAGTATCTGCAAGGCTTTGAACATACCTGCGCTGTTATGCAAACAAAAGAATCTCTGCAGCGCGCCGCTTACGAAATGATGGAAGACATGAAGAATGACGGCGTCTGCTATGTTGAAACTCGCTTCGCTCCTGTCTTCCATACTGCGAAGGGATTGTATAATGAGGATGTTGTCTCCGCTGTTCTTGAAGGACTCGAAAAAGGCAAGAAAGATTTTGGAGTCGGCTACGGGCTAATTCTCTGCGGTATGCGCAATATGAAAAATACATTGGAGATTGCCGAACTTGCCGTTAATTTTAGAACGCAGGGGGTTGTAGGCTTTGATCTCGCGGGCGAGGAAGGCGGCTATCCGCCTAAGAAACATATTGAAGCATTTCAATTTATTCAGCGGGCAAATTTCAATATTACAATTCATGCCGGAGAAGCTTTCGGCAAGGAATCAATATGGCAGGCTATTCAGTGGTGCGGGGCTCATCGCATCGGTCATGCTACTCATCTTGTTGAAGATATCATTCTTGACAAAGATAATAACGTTGTCGGCTTTGGAGATCTTGCACAATACGTGCTTGACAAAAGAATACCTCTTGAAATCTGCTTGCTAAGCAACGTACACACTGGTGCTGTAGATAAAATTGAAAATCATCCGTTCGGAATCTTATTCAAAGAGAAATTTAGGGTTACAATCAATACAGACGACCGTCTGATGAGCAATACAAACATGACTAAGGAATTTATGACGGCTATCGAGTATTTTAATCTTAATATGGATGATGTTGAAAAGATTACCATCAATTCCATGAAGTCAGCCTTCATTCCATATAAAGAAAGACTCTATTATATTTACAACGTAATTAAGCCGGGCTTCCAGGCTATGAAGGACCAATTATTATCACTCAAAAATTATACGGGAAAAAATGAAGAAATTGTTCACAAACTATAACTTCGAGTTCAATAAAAATGAAAAGAAAATATTAAAGACCTTCTGCAACCAAACTCTAAAACAAATACAAGGAGATAATAAATACTACTCAGAGATAAAAACTTTCAGTTCGCTTTTGGATAAACTTAACAGCAATGAAGACGCAATCAAGTTAACCAAAGAAGAAAGAACAAAGCTGAAATACCAACTTGAAGAAAATGTAAAGCACTTAACCAAAGTAATGAACAAAAGCTGGTTCATGAAAAAATGGCTCTACAAATCGATGCTTACTCAATACGAACTGATTCTTGATAATCATTTTAAAGATTAAAAGACAGTAGAAAGTTATGGGACTATAGGAAATTTGAGAAGTGGAGTGTTGGAGTAATGGAGTAATGGAATTATTGAGCATTGAGATTCTGATTTTTACTCCATCATTACATTTCTCCTATACTCCAAAATCCTATTGAACATGTACAAATAAAAATAACGGGAATAATAAATCATGGAATATACTAAGAGATACAATTTAAACCGGGGATACATGAAACTGGAAGTATGGCAGGAAGGCATTCAGTTATTCCAATTGATAAACAAAACTATTAAAGATATTCCAAGATTAGATTTTAAATTAAAAGCACAAATACTTGATGCGGCACAGTCTATTTCATCAAATATTGCCGAGGGATATTGCAGAAGAAGTCTGAATGAATATTTGTATTACCTAAATGTTGCTCTTGGATCAAGCGGTGAATTTTTAACACGATCAATTGGGCTAAAAGTAACGGAATTAATCTCTTCAAATATTTTTGAAGAAATCGATAAGCTACACTATTCAGTCGAAAACAAGCTTTTAGCTTTAATCAAAGCCTTAGAATCAAAAAGAAGTGAAGGTACATGGGATCAACAAATACATGAACCGAATGAAGACTATTATAAAATACCCAATGATGAGTTATGAAAACATTACTCCATTACTTCAATGTTCCTTTTGTGGTTTATCCCAAAATTCCATTATTCCACTACTCCATCGTGTTATATCATTAAAGTATTAAGAAGGATTACTAATGTTGACAGAAAAAGAAAAACTTGAGATTAAGGCGCCGCACGGCAGCAAGCTCTCATGCAAAGGCTGGATACAAGAAGCAGCCATGCGCATGCTTATGAATAACCTTGATAAAGAAGTCGGCGAAAATCCTGCCGAATTAATTGTCTATGGCGGAAGCGGAAAAGCTGCCAGGAACTGGGAAAGCTATGAAGCTATTATAAATTCCCTACAACAGCTTGAGAATGATGAAACATTACTCGTTCAATCCGGTAAACCGGTTGCTGTTTTTAAAACTTATGCTGATGCACCGCGTGTAATAATCTCAAATGCCATGCTCGTCCCCAACTGGGCAAACTGGGATGAATTTAGAAGACTTGAACATCTCGGATTAACAATGTTCGGACAGATGACTGCGGGAAGCTGGATTTACATCGGCACTCAAGGAATACTTCAAGGGACTTATGAAACTTTCGCCCAATGCGGAAGAAAATATTTCAATTCAGATCTATCCGGAAAATTTCTTCTTACTTCCGGACTCGGCGGAATGGGAGGAGCTCAACCTCTTGCCGCAACAATGAACGGCGCTGCTTTTCTTGGAGTTGAAGTAGACCGGAACAGAATTCAAAAGAGATTAGATACAGGCTACATTGATCTTCTGTCTGAAAATCTTGATGAGGCTTTAGAATTAGTATTGAAGGCAAAGTCTGAAAAGAAAGCTTTATCTATCGGTTTCGTAGGAAATGCCGGAGAAATTCTTCCTAAGATTTTAGAGAAAGGAATTATTCCCGATATTCTAACCGACCAAACTTCCGCTCACGATACCTTGAATGGTTACATTCCGATGGGAATGAGCTTTGATGAAGCCGTTGCCCTTCGCAAAAATAATCCCGAAAAATATATTTCACTTGCCAAGCAGACTATAGTCAAACATCTCCAGACAATGCTTGAATTTCAAAAGCGCGGCGCAATAACTTTTGATTACGGAAATAACATTCGCGGCGAAGCAAAAGATAATGGAGTCAAAAATGCATTCGACATTCCAGGCTTCGTACCGGAATTTATTCGACCTCTTTTCTGCGAAGGTAAAGGTCCGTTTAGATGGGCTGCACTCTCCGGCGACCCAAAGGATATTTATACAACTGATGAAGCTGTAAAAGAAACTTTTCCCGAAAATAAATCTTTAATTAATTGGATCAACTTAGCTCAAAAGAAAATTCATTTTCAAGGATTGCCTTCGAGAATATGCTGGCTTGGTTACGGCGAGCGTGCAAAAATGGGAAAGATATTCAACGAACTTGTAGCTTCAGGTAAAGTCAGCGCTCCAATCGTTATCGGCAGAGATCACCTTGACTGCGGCTCAGTCGCTTCACCGAACAGAGAGACGGAAGGAATGAAAGACGGCAGTGATGCTATTGCAGATTGGCCTATATTAAATGCTTTGCTTAATACCATAGGCGGCGCAAGCTGGGTATCGGTTCATCACGGAGGAGGCGTCGGTATAGGCAATTCCATCCATGCCGGTATGGTTATCGTAGCTGATGGAACCAAAGAAGCTGAAAAGAGACTTGAGAGAGTTTTAACTTACGATCCCGGAATGGGAATTGTTCGTCATGCAGATGCTGGATATGAAAGTGCTATCAGCAATGCAAAAAGATTTAACATTAATATTCCAATGTTAAAATGAAAGGAAATAATTATGAAAGTAAAAGTATTAATAGCAGATAAGTTCCCGGAAATTTATATCAACCAACTAAAAGGAATGGACCTCGAGGTTGATTACCAGCCGAAGCTTGGCGAAAAGGATTTACCGGAAGCCGCAAAAGAAGCAGATATTCTGGTAGTAAGATCTACCATTGTAAATGCTGAAACAATCAAAGCCAGTCAGAAATTAAATTTAATTATCCGTGCGGGAGCCGGAGTAAATAATATTGATATTCCTGCTGCAAATCAAAAAGGAGTTTACGTTGCCAATTGTCCGGGCATGAATTCAATTGCCGTTGCAGAATTAGCAATTGGATTAATGATTTCGCTTGACCGCCGCATCCCAGATAATGTTATCGATTTCCGAAACGGCAAATGGAATAAAGGTGAATATTCAAAAGCAGAAGGATTATTCGGAAAGACACTTGGAATCATCGGCGTCGGCAACATAGGAAAAGAAGTTGCCAAGCGTGCTTTGGCTATGGGTATGAATGTTTACGGCAAAGACATTTCGAGAATCGAAGGCGTAATGATAAAAGATTTTTCTGAAATGAGTCAGTTGCTTCCTCTTTGCGATGTTGTCACCATTCACCTCCCGGCAACAAAGGAAACAAACGGATTATTCAATAAAGAAATGTTCGGTTATATGAAACCGAATTCGCTTTTAATCAATACTGCTCGTGCAGATATCATCGACCAGGACGCAATGATTGAAGCTGTTAAAACGAAGAACATCCGTGTTGCTATGGATGTAATTAAAAACGAACCTGAAGAAAAAACAGCAGAGATAAAATCACCTTTGCAGGAACTGAAGAATGTTTATATTACACATCATATCGGGGCTTCAACCGAACAGGCACAGAATGCGGTTGCTGCGGAAACTGTCAGAATTATAAAAGACTTTATCTCAAGCGGAGTAATTGCACACTGGGTTAACAGAGCAAAGATTTCTGACTCACATTATCAGTTGGTCGTCAAGCATTTTGATAAGCCAGGCGTACTAGCTTCTATTATGAGCATAATCAGAGATAGAAATATTAACATAGAAGAAATTGAAAATGTAATCTTTGACGGCGGTGTTGTTGCCTGCTGTACCATGAAGCTGAAAACTCCGGTTACTACCGAAATGATAAAACAGATGCACGACAATCCCAATGTCCTTAGTGTCTCTCACGTCGCGGTTTAGTTTAATATTTTTTGAGACTCATCCTGGATTGATTTGGATGAGTCTCAAAGTTATTGAATATTTTTAATGCGCGATAAAAGCTCAGTTATTAAACATAATTTATTTCAACTATATCATTTATTACCCCGTAGTAATACGGCAGACGGATTATCTGGTTGATTCCGTCTAAATCCTGCTCGCTCAAATCCATAATAAGTGAAGAGATATTTTCTTTGATGTAATTTTTTGTTTTGTCGGAAAGCTCGGTGCCGAAATTCATTTCTTCAGCTCTATCATAAATAGAACTGCTTATTCCCTGAAGATGTTCGTTTAAAACGCTGATGAATTTTTTATCCTGTGCTGCAAAAATATAATTTACAAATGGAATTGAAAACGTGTCTTCGATTTCTTCTGCAAAACTAATTCCGCTTGAATACTTTTCTAGAGTGAAATTTTTATCCCCTGCCATTACCAGATTTTGATTTTTTATTTTCGTCTCATCCGTAGATATCTTTGTCTCCACATCTATGCCGTACATTTCTTGAAACAAAATTTTGCAAAGAATAACCTCTATCGAAGAAACATCGCCGGCAAGAGTTACTTCTTTTACGTTGCTTTCAGAAGAACTGTAATAAATATAAGAGTTGCAGAGAGAGCTTTCGAATGATATCCCAAATGACTTTGAGACAAAAAGCTTGTCATGCTTTATTATGTCGGTGGTTGGAATCAATCCGACTGCGTCGTCGTGCTTCTTCAATTCGGAAGTAAGCAAAGAAGATGGAAGAAAGACAACATCCTTCTTCATTTGTGCAGGAAGGTTTTCAGCAATAAGCTTTGAAAAAATATTTTGCGGAAAAAAGATGTTCATCTGAAAATAACCTTTTGTAAAAAACAAAGGGCATAAAAATTATGCCCTCATTTCTTTTCCAAACTAATTGGAACGCTCAGCTTTTGGATTTTATTCTGGCTGCTTTACCGGAAAGGTTGCGCAGGTAATAAAGCTTGGCTCTTCTTACATTGCCTTCCTTCAACAATTCGACTTTTGCAATCTTCGGAGAGTAGTATGGGAATATTCTTTCCACACCGACACCACTTGAAATCTTACGCACTGTAAAAGTCTTATTGATTCCGGCACCTCTCACGTTAATAACGTCACCTTCAAAAGGCTGAATTCTTTCCTTATCTCCCTCAACCACTCTTACATGAACCCTGATGTGGTCGCCGGGATTGAAAGCAGGAATTTCTACTTTCGTCTGCTCGGGCAATATGTTGTTTAAGTTAATCATATTTATCTCCAGTTATTATAATTTCTCCATTTCTCAGTTAATAATTTCGATTGTTCTTCTTTCCATTTTTTAATTTCTTTTTCGTTGCCGGATAAAAGTACTTCCGGTACTTTCATTCCACCGTAATCTGCCGGACGGGTGTAATATGGAGCTTCTATTTTTTCGCCGTCCTGGAACGAATCGTCTAGCGCAGATTCGCTGTCGTTCAATACTCCGGGTATCAAACGGATAACCGCATCAATTATTATCAACGCCGGAAGCTCACCGCCGGTTAGAACAAAATTTCCAATAGATATTTCATCTGTTGCAAATTTTTCCCTAACTCGCTCATCTATTTCCTTATAATGACCAGCAACAAAAATTATATTTTCAGAAAGAGATAAGCGATTAGCTTCTTTTTGGTTAAAAATCTTTCCGCCAGGAGTAGTGAAGATTATGTGGTCATATCTTCTCTCCTGCAGAAGCTTTTCAATACATTCAAAGAACGGTTCGGGCTTCAAAACCATTCCTGGTCCGCCGCCGAACGGTTTATCATCAATCTGCTTATGTTTGTTGAATGCATAATCCCTAAGGTTGTGGATTACAATTTCAACCTTCCCTTTATTTTGCGCTCTCTTAATAATACTAGAATTGAGCGGGCTTACAAGCAGTTCCGGCACAGCCGAGATAACATCAAATCTCATCATCTTCGTAAAAATCATCTCCGGGCTTCAGTATCAATATTTTCTTTTCCGGGTTAAAGCTTTCAATAAATTCAAACGAAGCCGGAATCAATATCTCCTTGCCGTTATCGTCTATTACATAAACGTCGTTGGCAGGGTTTGGAAGAACATCTTTAATTTTACCGAAAATCGTATTGTTCCGGTAAACAATGCTGCCTATTAGGTCATGTACATAGTATTGACCTTCAGGCAGCTTGTACAAATTTTCTTTATCGACAAAAATTTCTTTTCCGGTTAAGATTTTACAATCCTCACCGTTGTCGAAATTTCTGAACTTAATCAGGAAAGAATTTTTTTTTCTTATTACATTCTCAACAAAAAATTCTTTCTTGTCGTTAAAAAAGTCAATGTAAACCTTACTCAGGTCATCAAATCTTTCAGGAAAATCTGAATAAGAACGAACACTAACGTAACCTTCTCTCCCGTAAACGGAGATGACCTTCGCAATCAAAAAATAATCATTCACATCGGAATCAAGAACAATAGTTAAATATTAATCCAATATTTCTAAAATTGCCTTCTTGCCTTCCTTTGCAGAAACCGCAGTTAACAGCGTTCGCATTGCTTGAGCAGTTTTACCTTGCCTGCCGATAACCTTACCAATGTCTTCCGAGCGAACTTTAAGAGACAGAAGAATTTTATGATCCTCCTGCTCCTTCTCTTCTATAGAAACACTGTCGGGATAATCGACAAGATGCTTTGCGATGAATTCGATGAATTCTTTCATAGAAAGAAGCCTCCTATATTACAGCCGGGAGCTCTTAGAAATATTGTACAGTCGAAACTGCGGTTAAAGAAGAAAAAGAACTATAATCCTTAACGGAAGCTTCATTCAGAAGCAGCGCCCTTTACTTCTGCTGTACTCTCATCAACTTTTTCAACTACTTGATTATTGGCACTTTCTTGTGAAACAACTTCATTCTTAGCTTTTTTCTTTTTAGAAGATCTGCTCATTGCCTTTGCCTCTTTTAGCTTAGCCCAATTAGCTAGTTCTTCCTGAACTTTCTCTTCCGCTAATCCTCTTCTTTTTAATTCTCTTTTAAGAATTATTCCCTTCTGGCTAAGAAGGCTTTTAACAGTATCGGTAGGTTGAGCGCCAGCGTTCAACCAATACATAGCTCGCTCTTCTTTTATATCTACAGTCGCGGGGTCTGTTAAAGGATTATATAAGCCGATAGCTTCGAGAAATTTACCGTCACGTGGAGACCTGGAATCTGCAGCAACTACTTTATAAATAGGTTGCTTCTTCTTTCCAATTCTTCTAAGTCTTAACTTAACAGCCAAGTTATTTGAACCTCCAAATCACTATTACTAGTTCTTTATTTTTATTTTTTTAATTAAACTTTTTACCTAATTTTTATCTGCTTACTTGCAGATTATTTAAGAAAGAATTATTAAATCCTTTCTTGGAAAACTTACTCATCATCTTCTGCATTTCACCGAACTGCTTTATCAGGCGGTTGACATCTTGGATAGAAGTACCGCTTCCTTTTGCAATTCTCATTCTCCGGCTTCCGTTCAGTATCTTCGGAGAAGTGCGTTCCTGCAGTGTCATCGAGTTTATAATTGCTTCAACTTTAACGAGCGCATTGTCATCAATTTTAACATTTTTTAGCTGTGAACCGAGCCCGGGAATCATTCCGAGCAGCGATGACAAAGAACCCATTTTCTTTATTGCTTTAATTTGCTTAAGAAAATCATCAAAATCAAATTTATTTTTTCTTAATTTTTCTTCCAGCCTCAGGGCTTCATCTTCGTCGAAATTGCTTTGGGCTTTCTCAACCAGCGAAATTACGTCGCCTTTTCCAAGAATTCTCGATGCCAGCCTGTCAGGATGAAAGATTTCCAGCGCATTAAGTTTTTCACCGTTGCTTACGAACTTGATCGGTTTTCCTGTTACAGCACGTATCGAAAGCGCTGCACCGCCTCTTGCATCGCCGTCCAATTTTGTAAGAACTATTCCGTCGTAATCTACTTTTTCATTAAAAACTTTGGCGGAATTTACTGCATCCTGTCCGGTCATTGAATCAACAACAAAAAGAGTTTCGGTCGGATTGACCAACTCTTTTATGTCCGCAACCTCGGTCATCATTTCTTCATCAACATGAAGACGACCCGCGGTATCGATTATTATAGTGTCGACTCCTTTTTCTTTAGCAAAAGGAATGGACTCTTCAACCGTCTTCCTTGCATTCTTTTCTTCAATTGAAAAGACGGGAACTGCAATCTGCTCGCCGAGTATTTTCAATTGTTGAATAGCAGCGGGACGATATACGTCAGCCGCAACAAGCAGGACTTTCCGTTTGTTATCTTCCTTCAGCCGCTTTGCAAGTTTACCGGAGAATGTAGTCTTACCGGAACCTTGAAGTCCGACAATTAAAATAGTCGTTACGCCAGAACCATTTATTTTTATTTCCGTTGAGCTTCCGCCTAAAAGCTCAGTAAGCTCATCGTAAAAAATTTTAGTAATTAATTGTCCGGGAGTTATCGAGTTAATGACTTCGGTGCCGAGAGCTTTCTGCTGTACCTTCTCGATAAAATCTTTGGCGACTTTATAATTTACATCAGCATCTAAAAGAACACGGCGAATTTCTCTTAATGTATCCGAAATATTTTTTTCGGTGAGCTTTCCCTGACCGCGTACTTTCTTCAGCGCCGTTTCAAGCTTAAGAGATAATTCTTCCAACATAAAAATCTAAACCTATCTAAACCTAATCAACCGGCTTTCAATGCGTTTGCACCGGATACAATCTCAAGAATTTCTTTTGTAATTGCCGCTTGTCTCTCTTTATTATACTTAAGATTTAACGTGCGAATCAATTCCTTTGCGTTGGTTGTTGCATTATCCATCGCCGTCATCTGAGCTGCAAATTCGGCAGCATTGGATTCAAGCAGTACACGCCACATCTGTGCCTTTAAATGCTTCGGCAAAAGGTAGTTGAAAATATCGCCTTGGCTGGGCTCGTAAATATAATTTGGAAGTACCAGTTTTTCTTCCTCGGTACGCTTGTTAACCGGTACAGGAAGGAACTGGCTCATTACAATCTTCTGCTGGATGATCGATTTGAATTCGTTAAACACAATAACAACTTTATCGAATTCACCGGAGAGATAACCGCGAATCAACTCATTAGCAATTTCAAGCGCTGATTCATACCTTAAGAAAGAGAACAAACCGGCTTTCTTATACAGAACTTCAAAATCTCTTTTAGTGAAGAAATCTGTGGCTTTCCTGCCAACGCAAAAAATTCCGGCAGAAATATTATTCGGCTTAAGCTCCTCATCAATATATCGCACGGCTTCTTTAATAATATTAGAGTTGAAAGCGCCGCAAAGTCCTCTATCCGAAGTAACAACAACTAAAGCAACTTTCTTTATTTCCCGGTTTTTGAGGTAAGGATTAGCAGCTAAATCTAACTCGGTAACAAGGTGAGAGAGCATAACGAAAATCTCATTGGCGTACGGACGTGCGTTAATGATTTTTTCCTGCGCTCTTCTAAGTTTGGCGGCAGCAACCATCTTCATCGCTTTGGTAATCTGCTGCGTGCTTTGAACGCCTTTGATTCTTCGCCGTATGTCTCTTAACGTTGCCATTATTTATGCACGAGCCTTAAATGATGCCGATAGTTCTTGAGCAGCTTTCTTAATGCTGTTTATCGTCTCGTCCGTTAATTGTTTTTCTTTCTTAATTGATTCGTAAACGCCGCTGAAATTTACTTCGATGTAATCCTGAATTTCTTTTTCGAACTGCTTTACTTCGCCGACAGGTATTTCATCGAGCAAACCATTTGTTCCGAGAAAAATACTTACAACTTGTTTTTCAACGGGTACTGGTGCATACTGTCCTTGCTTTAGAAGTTCGACAAGACGTGCGCCTCTTGCAAGTGTACGCTGGGTTATCTTATCCAAATCGGAACCAAATTTTGAGAAAGCTTCAAGCTCTCTGTACTGAGCTAAATCTGTTCTCAATGAACCGGCAACTTTTTTCATCGCTTTAATTTGAGCATTACCGCCGACACGAGATACCGAAATACCAACGTTGATTGCTGGTCTTACACCGGCATTGAACAAGTTAGATTCAAGATAAATCTGACCGTCTGTAATTGAAATAACGTTTGTTGGAATGTAAGCGGAAACGTCGCCCTGCTGAGTTTCAATAATCGGTAACGCAGTCAAGCTTCCGCCGCCTAAGTCTTCACTTAACTTGGAAGCTCTCTCAAGCAATCTTGAGTGAAGATAAAATACGTCGCCGGGATAAGCTTCGCGTCCTGGCGGTCTTCTAAGCAGAAGCGAAAGCTCGCGGTAAGCAGCAGCTTGTTTTGAAAGGTCATCATAAATAACAAGGGCATGCTTGCCGTTATCTCTAAAAAATTCTCCGAGTGTTGCGCCGGAATAAGGAGCGATAAACTGAAGCGGCGCCGGCTCCGATGCCGAAGCTGAAATAACAGTTGTGTATTCCATTGCGCCAAATTCTTGTAGTTTCGCAACTACCTGAGCGATAGTTGAACTTTTCTGTCCGATAGCAACATAAATGCAGTATACCGGCTTAATGCCAAGCTTCTTCGCCTCTTCACTGTGAGTATATTTCTGATTAATTATTGTATCGATTGCAACTGCTGTCTTTCCTGTTTGGCGGTCGCCGATAATTAATTCTCTCTGTCCTCTTCCGATAGGAATCATTGCATCAATAGCAGTGATACCGGTTTGAATCGGTTCTTTAACGCCTTGCCTCTGGATAACACCAAGAGCCTTCCGTTCAATCGGAGAAAATTTACTTGTATTGATTGAGCCTTTGCCGTCAATCGGAAGTCCAAGCGGAGTAATAACTCTTCCGAGCATCTCTTCGCCTACCGGCATAGATGCAACGCGCTTTGTTCTTTTTACCGTGTCGCCTTCTTTTACCAAAGCCGATTCGCCGAAAAGAACACAGCCAACACTGTCTTCCTCTAAGTTAAGAACCATTCCGAAAACATTATTCGGAAATTCGATGAGTTCACTAGCCATAACTTTGGAAAGTCCATACACGCGCGCTATTCCGTCGCCAACCTGTAATACGGTGCCGACATCATAGATATCTACTTCGCTTTCGAAGCCCGATAATTGCTTCCTCAATATCGCCGATATTTCGTCAGGTCTTACTTCAGCCATTTTTATTCCTTAAAAAATTCTCATTTAATTTAACGATGCGCCGCCTTTCAGGAACTGCGTCTTCAGCAGTTCAAGCTGATGAATCAGCGAGGCATCAAAAACCGTATCGTTGACTTTTGCTATAAAGCCGCCGATTATTTCTTTATTAATTTTGAAACTCAATCTTACTTTCTTATTCAAAAACTTTTCCAGGTTACTCCTTAACTGCTCGGACTGCTCATCGCTGAAAGCTGCCGCGGAAATAACTTCAACATTTACTATCCCAAGATGTTCATCATGAAGTTCCAGAAAAATCTTAGAAATGTTATCAAGTAAATCTTCACGATTTTTTTCTACAAGAAATTTAAGGAAATTCATTGTATCCGGATTAACTCTGGATTTAAAAATTTCCTCAAGAACCTTCAGCTTCAAATTCGATTTTATTACAGGATTTGATAAAGCAAGAATAAGCTGCCTGTTCGCATCAAGAGTTGAAACAACCAGCTCAATATCGCGAGCAATTGAATTAAGCATATTCTTTTCAATTGCTGATTCGAGCAGTGAAGTTGCATACCGTCTTGATACTTTATACTCGCTCATAAATCAATTCTTGGTTATTTCGCCAATGTATTTGTTAACGATTTTCTTTTGCATCTCTTCGTTGAGATTTTCTTTAAGAATTTTTTCAGCAGCTTTAATTGCAATTTCAGCAACCTGAGTCTTTAACTCATCAAGTGCTGCATCTTTCTTTCGTTCAATCTCGTTAGATGCTTCGTCTATCATTTTTCTTGCCTGGTCTCTACTGTCTTGAAGAATTTGATCTTTGAGCTTTTCGGCGTACTGCCTGCTTTGCTCAACTATCTTCTTCGATTCTTCTTCAGCTTTTGCTAAACTTGCCTGGTTTTGTTCAAGTACATTTTGTGCATCAAGTTTAGCCTTTTCTGCTTTATCCAAAGATTCACGGATAGCATTTTCTCGCTGATCAAGCGCAGTTAAAATCGGCTTCCATGCGAACTTCTTCAAAATAATAAGAAGTACAATGAAAGTTATCACCGTCCAAAAAACTACACCCGGATCGACATCAATTATGCTTCCGCTTTCAGCCGCCAGAATAAAAACCGATAAAAACAAACCGGTAATCATAAAATCAATTCCTAATTAGAATTTAAGATTGGCAGGTTATCCCTGCTTAAAAATTCGTAAAAACTATGCGCCTTTAAATGCCAATAAAATACATATAACTAATCCGAAGAATGCAATACCTTCGATAAGAGCAGCTGCAATAATCATTGCCGTTCTTATTGGTGCAATTGCTTCGGGCTGCCTGCCCATTGCTTCCATAGCCTGACCGGCAAGTTTACCAATACCAAGACCGGCGCCAATTACTACTAAACCAGCACCTAACCCGGCGCTCAACCATCCTAAATCCATATATTTCTCCTTAAGTATTTTTTATTATTTTTTTTGAAAATTAATGTTCAATATGTTTAGCCATTCCGATAAAGAGTGCCGTCAACATAGTGAACACATAAGCTTGTATTAACGCAACTAAAATTTCAAGCATCTCAATAAACAAAGTAAAGCCGACTGAAACCGGCGCTACATAAATTGTGTGCATTATAAAAATCAGTCCGAGCAGAGAGAATATTACAATATGCCCGGCGACCATGTTTGCAAAAAGACGAATGCACAATGCAAACGGTTTTGTAAAAAGTCCAATTAGCTCAATCACTGCCATAATCGGAATTATCATTACAGGCATTCCGGAAGGGACAAGGCTCTTAAGATATTTCATTACGCCATGCTGTTTCATTCCGGTGTATTGGATAACTATAAAAGAAATTATTGCCAGAGACGCCGTAACGGCAACATTTCCGGTAACCACAACAAGGTTTGGCAGCGGAATTAAACCGAACATGTTACAAAATAGAATAAAGAAAAATAGTGTAAGCATGTAAGGCATATAAGGCTCGTATCCTTTACCTATTGCAGGCTTTACAATTTCATTCTTAACAAAATCAATTATTACTTCAAAAAAGTTTGATAATCCTTTTGGAACAAGAGATTTTTTATATCCTTTAGCAGCAATAAGCAATAAAATGACAAGTACGGCAGAGACAAACCACATTATAAAAATGTCTCGTGTTATCGATATGTTGAAACCGAAAAGTTGTAAATGAGGTAAAGTTAAGCTGCCCAATGGTCCAAAGCTAATTTGGTTTGAATCCATAACATGGTGCATAATCCAGCTTGGATCGCTGTTACTTTCGGCAGTTTTTTTAAGTGTGTCTGCTGCAGTTAATGCTTTTACCGTATCCGGCATCATAAAACAGGTTCAAATATCACGATTTAGTAAAAAAATAATTTCTATAATAAGGTAATATATATAAAAAATTAAGATTGAAAATATAAAACTATTCTGTTTTATATCCAAGAATTTGAAGGAAAAAATAATCAGCAAAATCAATACCACCATCCTAACCAGCATCCCCTTCATAAAATTTCCCAGAGCAGTTTCCGGAGATTTTTTCTCAAGATATTCAATAGAAATAACAGCTATAACAAAATTAACCGTCGTATAGATTGCTGCAATTAAAATTGAAAATAAGTTCTCATAAGAAATGATTGAAAAATAATGAAGCAGAAATACCGCTAGAAATAAAGCGAATACAAAAATAAAGCTGAACTTTAACAGCTTATGTTCGGACATGATTATTTAGATTTCAAAACTGTTTTGATGAAATTATAAAGACCCGCAGTTATCCCTAAAAATGAGCAGATAACTGTAAGCAATGGCTCGGAATTGTACTTTTTATCCAGCCAGTATCCTAAAAAAGCCATACCAGTTACAGTAATGGCAAGCTGCGTTCCCAAACCCAGATAAACAATCCATCCGCGATTAGAATTCTCATCGTCTTCATCTGGGTCTACAATTTTCATTTTATGTCCTTAGGCGGAGACGGCGGTGTTGGCGGATTAAATAAATTCGTCTTCTCTTTTGAACTCATAGAACTGTTGCCGTCAAATACTGCACCTTCTTCTACAACTAAAATTTTGGTGATTATATCTCCCTTAAGAATAGATGATCCTTCCAGAACTACTTTATCGGATGCTCTAAGTGTTCCTTCAATTTTACCGCCATGAATTATCATCTGTCCTGTCACTTCCCCGTTAACTAATCCCGATTTCCCTACCGTAACATTACCGCTGACTTGTAAATTTCCGTTGATCGTGCCATCTATCCTAACATTTCCTTTACTAGAAAGTTTCCCCTCAATTACTACGCCTTCGCTTATAATCGTAACTGCATCTTTTCCAACAGTTGTTTCCTGGATTTTCAATTTAGTATCTCCTTCAATTATTTAATAATAAATTTTTAGGGTCAATTGGCTTTCCATCTTTCCAAATTTCAAAATGAAGATGAGGTCCTGTGGTCATCTCACCGGAATTACCGCTAAGTGCTATTATCTCGCCTCCGGTTACAATATCTCTCGGTTTTTTCAATAACACAGAACAATGCTTATAAACAGTAACGTATCCGTCCGAATCATTTATAATCATCATATATCCATCTCTTACAGTATAATCCGCAAATACTACATAACCGCTTGCCGCAGCCGCTACAGGTGTACCAACCTTAGCAACAATATCAATTCCCATATGTCCGATTTTTGGATTGAAGCCTCTGCTAATAAATCCAATTAACGGAGCTGTAAAATAAAATAATTTTTGGGAAGTTGCTTGCTGTTGTTGAAAAATTTCTTGAAAGACGGAAAAGACATCACCGCCGTAAGGATTTTTCTTTCGAAAATGTAGTTTATCTCTTTTATTTGGAAGCGAATCAGTTTTCGTCGAATCCCCCATCATCAACGCCTTCTGAAGGTCCTGGTTTGTAGCTTTTAAATTATTCAACTCTTCCGTTAAAGAATACATTTTCTGATTTAGCTCATTGACTAATTTCTTTTCTGTTGGAGTAAGGTTGGTTCCTTTAGGAAAAAATATTTCTTTGATTGGCGTTAAACTGATTATAAAAAATCCCAGCAGAAAGATTACAATTGTATATACACCCACCAGAGTATAAGCTTTCCGTGCCGATAAATGATGTGTCTTTGATTCTATGCCCGTTCCTGTAGGTACAATCAAAATAGAAAAGCTGTTGATTTTTTTGAAAGCTTTTATCTTCAATTTACCTAAAATTTTTTCTAACATTTTTCAAACTTATCCATCAAGTCGTTAAATTTTATTTTCCCTTCTCTCAAAAGAACGGGAACGCTATCACTTAAATCTATCAATGTCGAAGCCTCATAAAAACATTTTTTATCGGTGTAGAAAATAGTACTTACTTCAGAAGCAAATTCATCTATAATTAAATTCGGTTCAACCATCGGAGGATTGCTGCTTCGGTTTACGCTGGTAGATATCAGCGGCATCTCTAACTCGCCGGTAAGCCTTTGGCAGAAGCGGTGATTAGGAATCCTAAATGCTGCGGTGTCCTCTTTCAGGATTTCACTCGTCTTAGAATTTAACGGCAGTACAACCGAGACCGGATTCGGCCAGATTGATAGTAGAAAATCGAGATGTTTCTCCGACTTTATTTCAATATACTTGGTAAGTACTTCAATGCTGTTTATAAGCATAATATACATCTTGCCATGTGGGCGGCGTTTTATTTCGTCAATTCTCTTTACTGCTTCTTCATTAAACGGATTGGCTCCAAATCCGTAGATTGTATCCGTAGGATAAACGAACACCGAGCCTTCTAAAAATAACTTCTTAGCTTTCCGTATCGCTGTCTCAAAATCCGTATCTATATTAATCTTCTCACCATATTTTATGTCAATCATTAAGCATTTCCTTTATTTTAGAGATAACAATCTCAGGTTTTAAATTATAACCACAGGCAAAATTCTTAACAGGGCATTTCTCGTATCCATGTATTCCGCACGGCTTGCAATATAAATCATTAAAGCTTAAAAAAGAACTACTGTTATTATAAGGAAAAAATCCAAACTGCGGTACAGTTGAACAGTATAACGTAAGAACCGGAATGTTCGCACACATTCCCAAATGGGTTGAAGCGCTGTCATTTGTAATAAGCAGCCGTGTCCTTTTAATAAGCTCAACCGTTTCGACAAGTGTAAACACACCTGCCGATGAATATACATTTTGATTAAACTTTTCTTTTAGAGAATCACAAAGCTGTTTTTCCTTTTCGCTTCCTGTTAAAATCACTTTAAATGTATTTTCAGTTAAGTATTTGATTATAGATTCGAAATATTCCGCAGGATATTTTTTTGTATTCCAAACAGAACCAGGTGCTATAGAGATTACTTTATTATCGAAGTTAATTTCAGATAAATAATTTTCAACCTTAATTCTACTAAGTTCGGGAACTCTTACCTCCGGCAATATTTTCCAATCATTATCAGAATCGAATCCGATAAGATTCAAATTTCTACGTACTTCATGATGCGAAGGAATATATTCAATAAGATTGTAATAGACATGCCGAAAGCTTGCGTTACTGAATCCGTATGTCTCCTTCACTTTCAAATTCATAACGATAAAAGAACTTCTGAACGAGCGGTGCGGCGAATATATTCTGGTGTAGTTATTTTTTCTTAACTCTTTAATAAATTTCCAAAGACCAGTTATCGATTTATGCTTTCCTTTTTTATCAAGTACAATAGCATTTTCCACGTTAGGCGAAGAAGAAAAAATCTCTAATGTCGATGGAATACAAACAACGTCAATTTTACTGCTTGTATTATCCTTCTTAAGCTTTTGAATCATCGGAAGAGTTAAAATAGCATCTCCGATAAAAGCCGTTTGTATCACTAAAATTCTTTCCATTAAAATATTAATACTTCCATCGCTTATGCATCCAAAGCCACTGTTCCGGATATTTGCGGATTATATTTTCAAGATAATCAGTCAAGCGTTGATTTATTTCGGATACTCTTTCTTCATAATCTTCCGGTAAATTGTCTATACAAATTTCATGGAATTCGGAGAAATAGGTATTATCCGGCTGCCGTATTGCAATTCCATATAAAATAGGTGCGCCGGTCTTTAATGCAAGCACGGTTGGACCGGAATATACAGCCGCCTTTCTGCCGAAGAAATTTACCTTTGCGCCATCCGAAGGACCGCGCTGGTCTGCAACCATTGCAACAATATTTTTGTCTTTTAATTCTTTATAAATCTGTCTTATTGAAATACCTAAGGGTACAATTTTATTCCCCCAGTTACATCTAACGGTATTTAACCAATCGGTTACCAATGTATTCCGCTGTGCTTTAACTACCACAGAAAACGGAACGCCCGTTTGAAGTGCAATTGAGACTGCCATATATTCCCAATTACCAAAGTGAGCTGAAAGTAATATCAATCCATTCTGTTCGGCATACTTACTTTTTATCAAATTTATATTTGGGCACATCACCGCTTTATAAGCTTCATCTTTATTCATCCAAGGTAAATACAAAATTTCGATTAAAGTAATTGCAAAGCTTTTATAGCTGCCGAAGGCAATTTTTTTTATTTTTCTTGAATCAAATTCGGGGAAGGCTCTGGTAAGGTTTTCTATTGTGATATCTTTTCTAATTGGGATTATGTAATAAAAGATAAAAGCTAAAAGAGTTGAAAATCTTCTTGACAGCTTTAAGCCGCAAATTTTAAAGAGCAGACTAAAGCCGGAAAATATTATGTATTCTATTCTGTCAACCATCAAACATAAATGTAAAATTAAATTTAATTCTAAATTATTAAATTAAGTAAATGACTGAATTAATGGAAACAAAATCTTAATATTTAGATGTGGAAAAAGATATGACTATGTACGGACAAATAAAGAGAAATAGATACAAGGTATAAGAGAAAATAAAATCACGTTCACTTATACCTTATATCCTGAACCTTTATACCTAGTAATTAGTAGCCTTGCGAAATTCTTTGCTGCCAATTATCATCACTATATTCACCTCGTGCAGTTGAGTTTACTAATTGATAATCAGAGAAACCGGTTAAATCCGCAAATACAAAAATAACTCCGCCTTGTATGTCGTTATAATGCCAAATCTCATATGGCTTCGAATCTGTTTCATTCGGATGGCGATCGATTTCACTCGGTTCGCCGTATATTAGCAGCACTCTACCTCTATCAGTCTTCCAGCCGGGCTTATACATTGTTCCAAATTTTTGATTTGCCTCGTGAACTCTTTTCATGTAATCCTGGTAAGTAACGCGTTTATCAGCATCGGAATTGTCGGCACGCTTTTTCCAGAATTGAAATAAAAACTCCCGCTTCGCATTAGTACTGTCAATCTTTTTAAATTGATCAATCTCTGCTGGTGTTGCAATATATTTTGACTCAGCAAAAACATTATCACATTCTTCACCGGACATTACGCCAAATACGCTTGTGAGCGCTCCAAGATGTTGTGTTTCTGCAGTATCAATATTTTTTACCGAGGGATTATATACAAAAAATCTTTTTATCGATGAACTGTTAAAATTGTCCAGGCTGTCCATCAAGGTAATTTTAATAGAATAAGTATCTGTTGGGAAATTATTTACTACCACCGAACCGACTTCGACTCTTGATGGAACTCCTCTTAAAATCTCTTTTGTCTTACTGAAGTAAACTCTTCCTTTGCTGTTGTAAACCATACAGTTCAATTTCAAAGGCGGTCCGGTTTTCGTATCGCTGTTTTCATATACCTCGCAGTAATAAAATACTACCGGTAGGTTTTGTCCGAAGACAAGCGTTGGTATCGGAGTAACTTCAAAAGTATTCTTATAAAAGATTGAGTTTTTATTTTCACTGTTCGGTAAAATTTTAGATGCTAGCTGAATATCACTAATTGCCGCTCTATCATTTTCAAACGGTTTTACTCTGATATAATCCGAGATTGATTTTTTATTTTTGGGATTAAATTGATCATCCACACTTACGATACATTTATAAACGCCTGTAGGAATATCAAAATTTAAAAGACCAACAAGTGCTTTTGTCGGATTATTTGTTGTATCAACCGGATACTTCAGCATCCACTTCTTGTCTATTATCGCCTGGTTGGTAGCAGTATCGGTAATTGAAACGCTTAATATGCCCTCAACAATATCTTTATTATCAACAATCTGAGGCGTCAACTGAGACTGGTCAAATGAATAATAAAGCTCCACATAATTTGATACTGAATCATACTCAAACTGAGCATAATCAAAATCGAAAAGACTAGAATTCTGCTGCGAATAACTAACTGAAAGTAATGTTGACGCAACAAGTGCCGAAAGTAGAAGTTTGAATTTCATGATGGGTTGTATAATTAAATTATTTTAAGTTAAATTTTCTTTACTAAAATTCTTTTACAATAGGTAGAAGATTTAGTTCCACTTTATTTTTTCCAATAACGTTTCAAATTAGTATAACCCTTTTTATTTGTCAAGTGAAAAACTCCCAATCCTGATTGAATCAGGATTGGGTTTTAGTTCTATAATTTTACCGAAAACACACTATGGACACCAGATACAGATGAAATTGAATTCAATACATTCTTAGAAATTTCACTATCCACATTTATTACGGTCAAAGCTTCCTTGCCAGCTTCAAATCTTCCTAATGACAATCCTGCAATATTAATGTTTGCGTCTGCAAGAATCCTTCCAACATTTGCCAGCATACCGGGTTTATCTATATTGTAATAAAATAGCATGTAACCTTCAGGCTTTAATTCAAGATGATACTTGTCAATGTAGACAATCCTTGTCTCATTGTTCCCAAAAACTGTCCCGGCAAGCGAACGCTGTTCTTTATCGGTAATGAATTCCACAGTCATCAAGTTAGTATAATTAACATTTGCGCTGCTCTTGGTTTCATTTACCACAACTCCCATTTCCTTTGCAAGAAATGGCGCATTAACAAGATTAACTCCCGCTGTCAATTTCTGAGAAAGAAAACCTTTTAGCACTGCAGTTGAAAGAAGCGCAGTATAGTTGTGAAGAAGTTCGCCGCTGTAATTTATATTGATTTTCTTTAATTGACCCTTGTTCAATTGCGAGTGAAGAAGTCCTAGGCTTTCGGCTAATTGGACATAAGGGATCATCTCTTCACTGCTGCCTGCTTCAATTGCGGATGCATTAACAGCGCCTTTAACACCTTTGTTGTTAAATAGGTCTATAATTTGTTCCGCAATTTGAATCGCTACTTTCTCCTGTGCTTCGTCGGTTGAAGCACCAAGATGAGGTGTTGTTACAATCTTTGGATGCTGAATAAATGGTCCGGTAAATTCCGGAGGTTCTGTAACATACACATCAAATGCCGCACTGGCTGCTTTTCCCGAATCCAGCGCCTGAACTAATGCAGCTTCATCTATAATTCCGCCGCGGGCGCAGTTAATAAAACGAACTCCGTCCTTGCATTTTGCAATCGTCTTCTCATTAATCATATTTTTAGTTTCATTGTTCAGCGGAACATGAACCGTAATTATATCCGATTGCGCAAACACCGTATCCAGGTCAACTAACTTTATTCCGAGTTTAGCGGCTACCTCTTCAGATAACACCGGATCATATCCGATAACAGTCATTCCAAAAGCTTTAGAACGAATTCCAACTTCACGACCGATTTTACCGAGTCCGATAATACCAAGAGTTTTTCCTTGAAGCTCTGTACCTTTATATTTTTTTCTATCCCATTTACCGGCACGCAGCGACTGGTTTGCCTGAGCAATATTTCTGCACATTGAAAGCATCAGCGCCATAGTATGTTCTGCGGTGGAAACTGTATTTCCGCCGGGCGTATTCATAACAATTATACCTTTGCGGGTAGCGGCATCAAGATTAATGTTGTCAACACCTGCACCTGCTCTTCCAATTACTTCCATGTTGTCCATCAACTCGATTAAATCTGGAGTAACTTTGGTTTCGCTTCGGACTATCAAACCGTGATAATCTTTTATTACATTTTTGATTTCATCTACCGGCATTCCGGGTTGATACTTCACTTCATAGCCGGCGCCTTCTAATATTCCCACACTTTTCTTATCTACTGCATCTGTTATTATTATCTTCTTCATTTCTCTCCAAACGATTAGTGACAAAAATTTATAAAGCTGAATTCAGCTTCTGAACTATCTGGGATTTGGGCACTGCACCAATAATTGTATCTTTTATTTTTCCATCTTTAAAAATCAAAAGTGTAGGAATACTTCTCACTCCGTAACGAATTGATGTTTCCTGGTTTTCATCAACGTCAAGTTTTCCAATCTTTACTTTTCCGTTGTACTCACTGGCTAACTCTTCTACAATTGGCGCAATCATGCGGCATGGACCGCACCAGGTTGCCCAAAAATCAATTAGAACCGGTTGGTTTGAATTTATAACTTCAGTTTGAAAATTATCGTCTGTAATAGTAATTGGTTTCATGCTTTTCCTTTTTAAATATTTAATATTGTTTTATCTTCAGTTGGATTTTGTCCGACAAACTGAACGACATCCTCGCCGCCGTCGGAATGTACTAAACCGCCTGAAATCCATTCTCCGCCGTCTTTACAAAGAAGTGAAATTACTTTTGCAACATCCTCCGGTGTTGTAAGCCGGTATCTCGGATTCTTCCGTTTGGCAACTTCTATCATTGGAGCATTACCCGGTATTTTTCTTAATGCCGGGGTATCGGTAACGCCTGCCATTATTGCATTAACTGCAACATCCATGTAGCCAAGCTCTGTTGAAAGCTGGCGGACATGAGATTCAAGAGCAGCCTTTGCAGCAGATACCGCACCGTAATACGGAATTGCAGTATGACCGCCAGAACTTGTCATTGCAAAAATTCTTGCTTTCTTTTCAAGTAAATTGTTAACTACAAGATCCTGAGTCCAATAAACAAGCGAATGTGCCATTACATCAAGTGTCATCTCCATTTGTGCTTTGGTTATTGGCTGCTCATTATTTACCGGGACAAATGGTTTTAATGTTCCGAATGCCAAAGAATGAATAAGAACCTTAACGATTGGTTTACCAGAAGATATCTTTTTTATTTCCGAAATGATCTCTCCTCTTTTAACTGCATCGGCTGCGTTTACATTGAAAAAGTGAGCTTGCGAACCGGTGGATTTAATATCGTTGATTATCTTCTCTACATTCGGCATCGTAGCCTGCCTGTCCAGGTGAATGCCGAAAATATTATAGCCGTCTTCCGCTAGTTTTGTTGCTGTTGCCGCTCCGAATCCGGAAGAAGCGCCAAGAACAACCGCCCAATAATTATCGTTCTTACCCTTGCTCATAAATTCAGTTTCCTTCTTTGCTGTAAAATTGAGGGATGAAAATTACGAAAACCAAAAAAGCTAAACAACTAAATTATATTTCGAAGTGTTAGAAATTTCAATTGTTTGCATAATGTGAAAGAAATCAAGAAAGAATTTGAAACTTTGCATCTTGATTTTACTTTGATAAACATAAATGAAAATGTAATATTCTCTTTGAATAAAAAATGAAAAGTTATGAAAGAAAGCGCAATTTTTATTTCTAAAGATATCCTAAGCGATACGCCGGTCTTTAGCGGCACACGTGTTCCTATTAAAAATTTATTCGATTACCTTGAGTGCGCCGATACAATAGAAAATTTCCTAAGTGATTTTTCGACCGAAAAAAAACAGGTAAATGAGGTGCTTGAATCCGCTGAAAATGCTCTGATGAAAAGGGAAAGTAAATGGATTAGTGCAATTATACCGAAGGCATCGCAATGCGAGTAGTTTATTAGAAAAAGGAAATGAAATGATAAGCGTCCACTCAATAGAAGCAACTTGATTTATGCTTGCTGACGTATTCTTAACTTTTTATCATGATAAACGGAAAATTTTCCTTTTAATTCATTTGAATAATTTGTAAGAATTTCAGGAAGCACATTTATCTTTTCTATCCATCCGGCATCTTTCATCCTTAAAAGTAAAACGCCGATGTGCGACTTTTCTGAATTAAAAACCAGTTCTCCAAAATCTTTGTCCATCGTAATTACTAATCTATCTTCCTTAACGGCAAGTTCAAGTATATCACTGTCTTTCATTGTAGGGCTCAACTCTCTTATTGATAAGACATCAAATCCTTTATCTCTAAAATGAATTTCAGCTCTTTTACTCACACCTACATCGAAGAGTAATTTTAATTCATGCATTGACACTAAGCACTGACTTTAAATACCTTCTCGGATTCTAAAATTTTGAATGCATAGAGTAGCGCGGCTTTGATATCATCTTTTTCCAGTTCAGGATAGTCCTCCAAAATTTCTTCCGGACTTATACCCGCAGCCAAGGCTTTGATAATTTGGTCAACACTTATTCTTAAACCTCTTATAGTGGGCTTTCCGACAAGTATATCCGGATTTACTGTTATTCTATCTAAAAGATTCATAAGCAATTTACTATATTCTTTAATTCAATAATAATTATATTGAATGAAATTTGCTATGTAGAATTATTTATTTCTTCCCCAGACTGATTACATCCTCCCCCAGCAATTCCGTAACAGAGTTTATAAACTCATTCGTCATTTTAATCCGGAAATCTTTTAAGAAGAACAACCTCGGCTTTGAGCCGTTGGACGCAAGGTGAATGTAAAGCGGCGTGTTACCTTTATTCTTTTCAAGTATCTTTTTTAATGAAGAAATTTTTTCAATTCCGTGATTCTTTTCATCGAAAATAATTTTTACACTTTGCAGAAATCTATTCCGCGCATCTTCAAGCGGGAAGACATCGTCTATGTGGAGCTTAATCGCATCCCCGCTGCTTTCGGTTCTATAATGCTCTTGGAGATACAATTGCAATGGTAGCTGTTTCGGAAAATGAAATAGAAGAATTAAAGGGAAATGAAATTTTTAGTGTCCGCTCAAATTATTCTTAGTTGATTATCCTCATTGTTTAATTCTGAAGTACCAAGAAACTTCCAAGCTATTCGTCGGAATAAATAGAAAAATACCCATACTTATCTTAGATGAATCGCTTCAAAGTCGCTTTAATTGAAGTTCTAAAGCGATTAAGTAGCGACTCATACAAGTGTTGACAAGGGAAAAGATAATTATTTCTACTTAACAGAACTAATGCTGTTGTTCGACAGTTGAACTGTCGAACATAACCCTGCCAAGAGTTACACTCTGCATGGGTTATAAATAGTTGCAGTTTAAGTAAATTTGTGATGAATGAAAATAAAATCCAAAATCTATTAATTAAAGACATAAACATAGTTATAGCTTAGGAACCATCCGGCAACGGCGCCTACGACTGAGCCAAACACGGCATAAATTAAACCGCCTAAAGTTGGAGTTAACTCAGGATTTCGCGAGGTGCCATTACCGTTGTTTGAGTTAGCAATAGAACCGATAAAGAATCCTGAAGCAGCTCCAACGACCATATAAATTGGAATACCTAACCAATGATTTTTATAAACAACTTTCTTTATCTTTGACAAAGCTATACTATTGTTCCCTGAAAGTGTAATATTATTGAGATTACATAAGGTATCATTTTTTATTACGCCATTATAAAGTGTAAAAGAGCTATCATTGTATAAAGTAACTTCAAGATCCTTGTTTTTTGCAAATCTGTTAAAATTCTTATAGGCTTCACTTTTATTATAAGAATATTTACCAATCCAGGTTGTTGATGAACAGCCTAAAAATAAAATTGAATAACAGAATATCAGCAGATATATTACTTTCATTCTACATTTCAATAATTTACCCATTTTTGAGTTCCGTAATAAATAGCCGAAATTTCCCAATTACCACTTGGCAAGCTGCAAGATGTGCAATCACCCGCACATTGATTAACAACTGTCACGTATTATTCCATTCTTGATAGCCAGGTATTTGCAGAAACAGTTAATTTAAATAAAGGGAAGTTTTAAATACTAAAAATAAATTTTAATTAAGAAGGCGGCAGCAATTCAGCCTTCTTTTTATAGTTTTATTTAGAAATGGAATATGTCCAAAGTTAAGCCAAAGTTTATAGCTATTAAAGAATTTAATTTCCATTGTTTTGATACGAAATTGCCATTTATGTAGTTATAAACATAATCACCAAGCGTTGCATTTGAAACCGGAAAATAAGTTGATACTTCGACGAAAACATATTTATCCATAATAAATCCAACTCCAAATATCAGCATATAAATTCTTTTAACATAAACTGCCCACTCAGCACCATTATCACCTATATTTGAATGCATATTCAAACCAAGAGTGATATAGAACCATGATCCGGATATAGGAGTTTTGATTATACGCGACTTAAAAGCCAATACTAAATCATTTCCTACCATATCATTAGGATCAAATGTTCTTCCAAATCTTATTTCTTCAGTAAGATTATGTATTAAAGGTACGTTCTCTTCATAAAATCCAGCAGTAACAAAAGCATGAGTAAAAGCCACAGATTCTGTTCCATTAGTTGTGTTATACCAGGTAGATTCCGATCTTAAGCCTAATTGAAATGTTTGGGAATACAATAAACTTGAGATGGCACAAAACAATATTAAAATCTTAGTCATATTATTCATTTAATAATTTACCCATTGTTGGCTTCCATAATAAATATTTGTAATTTCCCAATTACCGTAAGGCCAGTTGCATGTCGTACAATTACCTGCGCATTGATAAACAATAGTAACATATTGTTCCATCCTTGATAGCCAGGCGTTTGCCCATGCAGCATAACTAAATTGTTGGAGTAAATCTAAATTGCCATAATTATCAGCAAATAGCCACACATCTGTTATTCCAATATTGCTTATTGTTCCAAACATTGTGCTGAAATCAGGATAACCAGTTCCAGAATGATTATATTCTAAACTCATCCAGTCGGATACATTCCTTGAGCCAAAACTGTCTTTCCAATATGTTAAATCACTTGTCACATTATATTTATATTGATCACACATAACATAAGTATTATTTGAACTATTTATAGTTTGCGACATGTTCCAAAAGGAAGACTCTAAAAAGCTTGACAAAAATAAATTTGCAGAATGATTCTGTAAAAAGACAGCATATGAAAGTACATTATCTACGCCCCATTGAGGATTGTGTCCATCTTTGTTCTCACTGTCATAAGGTTCATCAATATAACATCTAGTAATTGGTGTACTTGAAGTATTGACATTATTATAATTACTTTCATTATAGTTTAAAACGTTTCCAGAATTCATGAACATCATATTTTGATATTGAAATCCGGCATCATATGCATTATCTCTATCCACTGTATTGTAAATATCTATTTCTCTAAAGCCTAAATTAAATAAAGTAGTGTCTGCTATCCAATTTTGCCAAATACCCAAAGTTCTTCCATTAATTGGCTGGTATTGTTCTTCCAATTCCCAATATTGCTCTTCATGCTGATTGCAAGATGGAAGGTTAGGCTGTATGGCTTTAGATGAATAACTTATCGTATGCTTTGTTAGATATTCATCTATCTTACCCAACATGCCCGCTGGGATATTTTTGTTAAGCATAAAAGTCTTTCCACTTTTGGGTAGTGTTATTACTGTATCCATGGAATGATCCATTGAAACGGTTGGTATCGTTGTTCCTTTCAGCATTGGTTTCACATTTTTATTTGAAGGTGCTGTAATCATACTCTCATTACTGCAGCTTTCTAAAATTAATGAAATAAAAATAACCGAAAAGGAAATAGAAAAAAGTTTCGAATTTTGCATGATGCCTCCCACTAAAGATTGTAAATATTTTTTTAACTTAATAAATATTACAATGAGCATGCCGCTTACAAGAAAGTTGGTTTATAGAAGTATTGCGAGGGGGGGGTAACTGTTCGGAAATGTTTACCTAATACAGCAGGTAAAATTAGGTAAACTGCTGCATTTTGTAGCAATTTTTTTCGAAAGCCTTTGAAATTAGTGTAAAATCCTTATTTCTTCCCCAGACTGATTGCATCCTCTCCGAGCAGTTCGGTAACTTCTGAAATAAATTCATTGGTAAACTTAATTCTGTAATCACGCAAGAAGAATAAACGCGGCTTTGAGCCGTTGGACGCAAGGTGAAGGTAAAGCGGAGTGTTTCCTTTATTCTTTTCCAGAATCTTTTTTAAGGAAGAAATTTTCTCCGCGCCGTGATTCTTTTCATCGAAAATAATTTTTACACTTTGCAGAAATCTATTCCGCGCATCTTCAAGCGGGAAGACGTCGTCTATGTGGAGCTTAATCGCATCCCCGCTGCTTTCGGTTCTTCCGGTAATAAAAATGCATTTTTCTTCCTGCAGATATGAGCCGCACTTTTCATAAACCTTGGAAAACATTAAAGCTTCGCATGAACCGGAGAAATCATCAAGCGTAAAAAAAGCCATTGTACCGCCAGCTTTGTCTATCTTTGTTTTTAAAGCGGTAATTACTCCGCATGCTTTTACAATATCCGAATCCTTAATATCTTCCATCATCTCTTCTGTTTCACCGAGATGAATTGTTGCGAAAGCTTTATAGTCAAATTCAAATTTGCTAAGCGGATGACCGGTTACATAAAATCCGATTACTTCTCTTTCCTTTGCAAGCTTATACTCCGGCACCCAATCTTCAACTTTTGGAAGATTAGGTTCCGAAATTTTTACTTCCTCTTCAGCTTCGCCGAACAGGCTGTTTGCGGACGTTAATTTAGAGTTGCGGGATTTATGCCCCCACTCAAGCGCATTCTCAACAGCAGAAAATAATTTCGCCCGGTTGCTGTCAATCATATCGAATGCACCGGCTAAGACTAATCCTTCAAGCGTCCGCTTATTAACGATTCGAGTATCAACGTTCAAGCAAAAATCAAAAATGCTTGTGAAGTCTCTTCCAATTTCATTTCTGGCTCGTATTATCTCTTCAACTGCAGACTTACCAACATTTTTTATTGCCGACATCCCAAACCGTATTTTACCTTTCTCAACGTTGAAAGAAACAGTCGGATTATTTACATCCGGCGGAAGTACTTCTATTTTCTGCTTGCGGCATTCTTCCAAAAAGTTTGTCACTTTGTTCGTGTTGCCGAATTCGTTAGTTAAGTTCGCAGCTAAAAACTCTGCCATGTAATGAGCTTTTAAGTAAGCCGTTTGGTATGCAACAAAGCTGTAAGCAACCGAATGACTTTTGTTGAATCCGTAATTTGCAAACTTGTCTATCGCTTCAAATATTTCTACGGCAGCTTTTTTGGGGATATTGTTTTTAACAGCACCTTCTACAAACTTTTCTTTCTGCTCCGCCATAGCTTTCAAATCTTTTTTACCCATGGCTCTGCGAAGAATATCCGCTTCTGCTAAACTCATCCCTCCGGCTCTGTTTGCAATCTGAATTACCTGCTCTTGATATACAATTATTCCGTAAGTCTCTTTTAAAATCGGTTCAAGAACAGGATGAAGATATTCTACTTGTTTCTCGCCGAACTTTCTCGCAATAAAGTCATCTATAAATTCCATTGGTCCGGGACGGTAAAGTGCATTCATTGCAGAAAGATCGCTCAGCGTTGTCGGCTTCAGTTTCTTCAAGTATTCTCTCATCGGTCCGGATTCAAACTGGAAGATGCCGGTAGTTTGTCCTTTAGAGAAAAGTTGAAATGTTTTTTCATCGTCAAGCGGAACGTTGTCGATATCGACATCAACTCCGTAATTTTTCTTGATGAGAGTTAAAGTATCACGGATGATAGTCAAAGTTCGCAAGCCGAGGAAGTCCATTTTAAGCAAGCCCGCGCCTTCAATCTCCTTCATATTGAATTGTGTTACCACTTCATCTTGCGATACTGCATTCGCAAGCGGAACGTAGTTGCTTACGTCTTCCGGAGTAATAACAACGCCTGCCGCATGCTTGGATGAGTTGCGATTCATCCCTTCCAAAACTTTTGCATACTTGATTAAGTTCTGAATGTCCGGCTCTTTTGAATCTTTCACCCATTTAAGTTCAGCGACTTCATTTAGCGCCTGATCAATAGAATAAACTTTACCGAACTTTGAAGGAATGTACTTAGTAATTTTGTTCACCGTCGGAATCGGTATTTGAAGAACACGGGCAACATCTCTAATTACTGCTTTTGAAGATAGTCTATTGAAAGTAATAATTTGGCTTACGCAGTTCGTTCCGTATTTTTGACGGACATAATCTATAACTTCACCACGCTTGTCATCCGCAAAATCAACGTCGATATCTGGCATAGACCGCCTTGCCGGATTAAGGAATCGCTCGAACAGTAAATTATAATTCAATGGATTAATGTTTGTTATTCCAAGTGCATAAGCAACTAAGCTTCCGGCAGCACTACCTCTGCCTGGTCCAACTGGAATATTCATTCTCTTAGATGAGTTAATAAAATCTTGAACGATAAGAAAGTAACCCGCAAATCCCATTTGCTTTATTGTTTCAAGTTCAAAGTTGAAACGCTCTTCAACATCGGGAGTGATGTCTTTAATTTTTTTTAGGAGACCATCTTTTGCAAGCAGCACAAGATATTCTTCCAAAGTTTTCGCAGGAGAATCTTTTGGAATCGGGAACACCGGGAAGAAATATCCGCTTTGATCCAGGCTGACATCAATCTTCTCCTCGATTTCGAGTGAGTTCTCGATAGCTCCTTTGTAATCCTTAAAAAGTTTTTTCATTTCATCAGCAGACTTGAAATAAACCTGGTCGGTTCCGTACCTTAGCTGCCGGTAGTCGCTTCCGTTCTTATCTGAAAGAAGAAGTAAAATATTATGAGCAATTGCGTGGTCAGGCTCAATATAATGGCAGTCGTTTGTTGCAAGCAGCTTTATTCCAAGTTCCTTGGAAAGCTTCGGCATGCCTTCAAGAACCGGCTTCTCAACTTCCATGTTGTGGTCTTGAATTTCAAGATAAAAATCTTCTTCGAAAATATCCTTGTAAGTTTTGGCTACTTCCCTCGCCTTATCAAAATTATTATTCACAAGATGAGCGGCTACAACTCCGCCTGCACACGCAGAACTGCAAATCAATCCATCGCGGTATTTTCTTAGAAGCTCAAGGTCGATACGCGGTTTATAATAAAATCCTTCGGTATGACCAAGCGTCGAAAGCTTCGAAAGATTTTTGTATCCTTCGTTGTTCTTAGCAAGTAAAATCAGATGATGGTAATGTTTCGTCCTCTTTTTTCCATTGGAACCATTTTTATCCGAAGCATCCTCGCTTTTGCCTTTATCAAAACGGCTTCCTTCTGCAACAACATAAGCTTCCATTCCGATAATCGGTTTAATGCCTTCCTTCTTCGCTTTTTTATAGAACTCAGCGATGCCGTACATTACCCCGTGGTCGGTTAAAGCAACAGCATGCATGTTGTTCTTCTTTGCAGCTTGAATTAAGCCGTCAACGGTGCAAGCGCCGTCTTGAAGACTGTAATGCGTGTGGTTATGTAAGTGAACAAAATCCGACATACTTTTTAGAAATGAAAAAACAAGATTAGAATTTCTCTTTTGAATATTAAGGAATATTTAAAAGAAAAAAAAGATTGACAATGAAGAAAGTTTTTGTAATGGTTAAAACATTTTATTTATTCTTAAAAGTATATCATTTTTTATAAGCATCTTTTCGATGACCTACTTTTACCATCTCGATAATCAGTTCTTTTTCATAAAGGCTATAAATTACTCGATAGTCTCCAATTCTTATTCTATAAATAATGTCAGCTCCGCTCAATTTTTTAACCCCAATCGGCAACGGATTATTTGAAAGGCTTTCGACGGTGGAAATTATTCGGGGAATAAATTGCTTATCAATTCCCCTCAGTTCTTTAACCGCGGATTTCTTCCAGAGGATTTTATAACAATCCATCCTTTTTTAATTCTTTTTTTAATTCCTCATGAGTAATAGTTCTCTCATCTCTTCTTTCAGCAGCAACAGCCATGTCATTTAAATCTTCTATTAACTCTTCGAAATCCTTTACCTTCATTATTACTTCGGTCTTGTTCCCATCCTTATCGGTAATAAATTTCAATTTATATTTTTTAAGCTCAAACATGCAGCTACCTACTTTCTTAGTCTTTCTAATTGAAAGTTAATCAATTTGTTTAAAAATTGCTATTCAAAGAATCTTTCAAACGCCAAAGCAAGCATTTCATTCTTCTTTGCAGCTTGAATTAAGCTGTCAACGGTACAAGCGCCGTCCTGAAGACTGTAATGTGTGTGGTTATGTAGGTGAATGAAATCCGACATACTTTTTTAGAAATAAAAAACAAGGTTTGAATTTCTCTTTTGAATATTAACCAATATTTAGAAGAAAAAAGATCGACAATGAAGAAGGTTTTTATATTAAATCAGTTTCATAAATGTTCTCTTCTAATTCGTAATCAGATTTTGCATCAGTCAAAAATGATATTTCCGGTCCAATGAATACTTTGGGTTTAATAAAGAATTTTACAGGCAGACTATATTGCAGTAACAAAGGCACCTCCACATAATTATATTTTTGTATAAATATACCTTACATCTGTTGTCCTCCACTATCTACTTCCTTCATTGAATAAACTGCTTCCAATCTTATTGAAAGATTGTTCCCGATATTACGTTCCGTAAATACCCCGATATTTTTTCCGTTACGGTCTGATATTCCGTTAACACTTGAACCTTTCCAGGGAAGAATTTTAGATATATTGTATCCTCCCCTTATTCCAACGTGTACAAATTGGGCTTAGGAAAATGACGAAATTAAAAACAAAATAATCGCTATGAAAATAATTGTTAAATAATGTTTCATATTAAAAATGTCTTAATTAAAAAGAATACTTTCCTCCTAAAAATATTACTTCCTGATGATTTGGTGAAAGTTTTGGTTCCGCTATGCTGCTAAACCGCCCAGGTATCTTAATATTTTGTATGTTTTCAGTTGTTAAATTATAAACATCGATAGAAGTATTATTTGGGTCAATATATGTTATATAAGAAAAATCAGGTGAATAATGTGCATCAGTCCCGGTATCCAAAATCTGTTTTGAAAGATCTTTAAGATTAACTTCTATTATAGAGCTACCAATGACAAATAAAACAAAATAATCCGGAGATACCTCATAGTAAAATTGATAAGAATTAATAGAAGAATAAATAATAGTATCTTTTAGACTTGAAATGTTCATTAAGTGAAGGGATACAAATTTCCCAGTAGAGTCATTATATTCAACGTAAATTATATTTTTATCATCCGGAGAAAAGCTTGGCTGAATGTAACTAAGATTTTTTTGTAAATGATTACTTAATAACTTCCTAAGATTTGCACCGTCGACATTGCTTTCATAAATACCATATGTAGTGGTAAATACTATATTATTGCCATCATAGGAAAACTGAGGAGAAGATTTATTTGATAGGGTATCCAGTATGCTTATTTTATTAAAAACACTCCCGTCAACATTCATTAAATATAAGTAGGATGCTTTCGGAGAAATTTGAGATGACGAGAAAACAATTTTATTCCTGCTCGGCGAAATCGAAAAGTCCCCGGGTACATTATTATCTGAAAAAACATTTGACGGTATTATTTTATGCTGATCAGTACCGTCTATATTCATTGAGGAAATATAGTCATAAATAATTTTATCTCCCTCAATAAAATAATACGATCCTACGCTTCCATTCACTAATTGCATTTCTCCGGATCCATCAACATTAATAGAATACAGCCCTGTCTTCTGTTCCGGATTATTTTGTTCCTTGCATGCATTAAAAAATAATACTAACAAAAACGCATTGAGAATCAAAATTGCTAACAACTTCATTATATATTATCACTAAAATCAAATCAAAAAAAAATTTATGGATACCTAATTTGATCCGAATCAAATATTAATAAGAGACCCACCTGCCTCCTGAAATATACAATTAAACATTCCAGGTTCCCACATTTGGCCAAACACAATTGACGCATGGATTTGATTCGGTACATTGCCATACCGTAGTTATCTGATCTTGATATTTGTACATCCATCCTGACTGCCATGCTGCCAAAGTAAAATCTATAACAGCATTTTGGTCTCCAGTATCATATGCATAAAGCCAAATATTATCTATTCCTAAACCATCTGCTGTTGACATCAAAGTTTGCCAACTCGTTGACCTATAGCCACATGTAGGATCTGTTTCATTTCCATTATTTATAACTACGTGCAACCAATTTGAAATGTTTTTTGATTGATAATAATTTTTAAATGCATCCCAATATTCATAGGTATGTCCGAAGCAATTTCCGTAGAATTGATCACATTGAATAAATACATTGCTGTTGGTAATTAAATCTTCACAATATACTATATTATTTGGATCAAGATATTGATCAGGAATAGTATAATTAGTAAAAAACAACCTACTATTAGGGTAATGAGCTGAAAGAATTGAAGATAGGTTTGCAATTTGAGTTGTACTATATGTACCTCTTTCATATGGTTCATCAATATAATAATAACCTATATTTGAAGGTGAGCCATTAAGATAATTATATGCTGCTGTATAATCTCCGCCCAAATCTGCCATAATATTGCCAGCTATAAAACCACTGTCAATCGCAGTCTGTATGCCCCCCAAATTATAAACAAAATACTGATTAAAACCATAGTGAAGACATTGATAGTATGTCAGATAATTCGTCCAAATTCCAATATATTTACCATCAGCAGGTTTAAATTTATCAGTATCTTCGTAGTAAGTTGAAATGTATTCCCCGCAAGGTAATGCATTGGGCGATACAGTTTGGAAAGGGAGATTTATGTGCTTTGATAAATAATTATCAAGCATCTTAAGTTGCTTTTTTGTAATGCTCTTTGGCACTTCTAAAGTCTTGCCGCTCTTTGAAAGCGTTACTACAGTATCCTCTGTAGAAACCTGTACTGCAGCAGTTTTTGCCGTAGACTTGTTAACTGTAGCCGTAGTGTTGCTTGGTTTTATTGTAGGCTGAGTAATCATACTTTCGTTGCTGCAACTCTGCAAAATTAATGAAATAAAAATAATTTATAAGTAAATAGAAAAAAGTTTTGAAGTTTGCATAATGCCTCCCACTAAAGATTGTAAATATTTTTTTAACTTAATAAATATTACAATGAGCGTGCCGCTTACAAGAAAGTTGGTTTATAGAAGTATTGCGGGGGGGGGGGGGTAACTGTTCGGAAATGTTTACCTAATACAGCAGGTAAAATTAGGTAAACTGCTGCATTTTGTAGCAATCTTTTCCAAAAGTCTTTGAAAATAGTGTATATTCAAAACTCTATTCAGCTTCGCGTCTTTTGCAAAAAAGAAATTATAATATTTTTTGTGACATTTATTAGCAGATCACCTTAAGCAATATTTTTCGCTTGCAGAATTAGGAAACCAGAATAAGCTGTCTTATTCCATTTCTCCAGAACTCCATTATTCCAAAGTTTCCACGACATGAGTTATCATTTCTTCCCCGTATGCCCAAATCCTCTCTCTCCTCTTTTGCTTGAATTTAATCCATCGCTTTCTTCCAGTACAGCATGATAAACTTTTGATACAACAAGCTGTGCAATTCTATCGCCGCGCGAAATTTTAAAATCTTCTTTACCGAAGTTCATCATTATAATCTTTACTTCGCCGCGGTAATCCGAATCGATTGTCCCCGGTGAATTCAAAATTCCGATTCCATGTTTGATTGCTAGCCCGCTTCTGGGTCTAACCTGTATTTCAAATCCTTCCTGAATCTCAACAGAAAGATTCGTCGGCACAAGAACAATCTCCGACGGATGAATTGTCATTTCATTTTCAACTGCAGCTCTGATATCCATACCTGCGCTGCCTTCTGTTGAATATGCAGGAAGTGCAATATCTTCAAATCCTGGATTTATCCGTTTAACTTTTATAAGAATCTTTTCCATCTATTGTATTCCATCTAAAGAGATTTGTTATTTTAATTTTATAATTCATTAAGGTATATAGGTATAGGCTATACGGGTATAAGAAGAATAACACAGCTTACCTTATACCATATAACTTATACCATTATACCCATATACCTTTATAACCTATATGTAACAGCATCAAGCCTTGGTTCTTGCAGCCCGGAACCTGTTCCTCAAAAAGATAAACTCTTCTTTGCCAATATTAAAAATCAACAGCATGATTATAAACAAAAGTAAGATTAAAAATTTATTTATCAGGGTTAGAAATCCTCCGGCATATTGAGCGTAATAAATAGCCGCCGCAACAGTTATCGAAATAAAAATCTTCCCGATCTTGCCGTATTCATAATTAATTTTATAAAAGCTTTGCGTTACAAAGAAGTAAATTACCGCCATTGCAAAGTAAGCAGCTAATGTCGCCAATGCAGCACCCATAATTCCCATAACCGGTATCAGCCAGAAATTAACTCCTATATTTATTGCAGCACCTATTACGGTAATAAACGGGACGTAAATACTTTTTTCTTCAATAAAAATCCCTACCGTAAATACAGTATAAATACCGAGGAACATATAACCGAAAAGTACTACCGGCACAATAACCAATCCGCTTAAATAAGAAGCGCCGATAATTGTATGATGATAAATGCTTATCTTCGCCAAATCTGAAATGAACAGAGAAATTACAACGAGAACTAGTGAAGCTGCAAGTGTAAAGTAAGTTAGAACTTTTGCAAAAATATCCTTTGCGTTTTTCTCCTTTGCATTCTGAAGGAAGAAAGGCTGCCAAGCGTACTGGAACATATTTACAAACAGCATCATAAAAATACCAAGCTTGTAATTTGCACTGTATAATCCACTGGTGCTTAAATTTGTTAGATGAGATAGTATCGGTCTGTCGATGCTTTGGATCATCATGGCTGCAAGACCCGCAGGCAGATAGGGCAAACCGAACTTTAACAGTCTCTTCAACAATGCGGTATTAATTTTGAATCTTAAATTTGCTTTTACTGTTGGGATCAATAAAATGAAAGAAGCACAAGTTGCTGCCAGATTACTAAGAAAGACAGCCTCTATTCCCATTTTCAATTTTAAGATTAGAAAAAGATTGAGTAGCACATTTACAGTAATATTAATCAGCTTGAATGCAGAAAACTTTTTTGCTTTGCTTTCCAGGCGAAGGGTTAGGTAAGGAACTACGTTTAATGTATCAATGAAAAGAATTCCTATGACGTAATTCATAAGTGTGAAATCACTCGATGGAATATCAAGTGCACCGTATATCGGCTGACGTAGTAGAAAGATTATTCCGCCTAATATAATTCCTGAACCGAAAACAAAAAGATAAGGCGTCGAGAAGTTATCCTTCTTATCTCCGATTTCCGGATTCGAAGCGAACTTAAGATAAGCCGCATCCATTCCGTAAATAAAAATTACGTTGAATATCCCGATAAAAACATACAGGTTGGTAAACACACCAAAATCATGAGTGCTGAAAACATGCGTATAAAACGGCGTCAGAAGAAAGGTAAGGAATCTTCCTACGATTGTGCTGATGCCGTAAATTCCGGTATCTTTAGTTAGCTGCTTTAATTTTTCAAACATCATTTAGTTTATTATATGCAGTTTTTTCATATTCTATACTTCACAAACCGAACAAGCCGAGACCAATTTCGGTAAGGTTACGGTTCCCGTTTCGTCTTTCGTTACGTTGTTGGTCTGTGTAATAACGTTTAACGAATGACGCTTCACGAGACGGGCTTCGTTTCCGAATAACGCTAAACGTTTTCTTTCCTCTTTGAGTAATATTTAATTACGATTAATTACTCCATACTTAAATAGTTATTTCCAAAGAAATATCCAATGCCTTAACACTATGAGTAAGTGCACCGACCGAAATAAAATCGACTCCCGTTTCGGCAATTTCTTTTACTGTATCAAAATTAATTCCTCCGGAAGCTTCGGTTAAACATTTACCGGAAATAAATTGAACCGCCTTTCTTATTTCGCCGGGATCAAAATTATCGAGCAATATAAAATCCACGCCGATACTTAATGCTTCTTTTACCTGTTCAAGATTTTCCGTCTCAACTTCAATTTTGAATCCGTAATTATTTTTTTCTCTTAACTCTTTACAGCTTTTAACGGCTTTTGTAATCGAGCCGGCTGCAGCGATATGGTTATCCTTAATCAAAAACATATCGTATAATCCAATACGATGATTAGTGCCGCCGCCAAGTTTTACAGCAAGCTTATCAAGTTCTCTTAAACCTGGCACTGTTTTACGGGTATCCAAAATTTTTGCTTTGGTGTGTTTAATCTTTTCAATATAATTATTCGTCATAGTGGCAATACCACTCATCCGCTGGAGAAAGTTTAATGCAGTCCGTTCTGCGGTCAGAATTGAAGCAGCACTTCCTTTAACTGAAGCTGCAACTTTACCGTAATTTACTTTTACTCCGTCTGATATTTTTCGTTCAAATGAAAGTTTGGGATCGAAAATATTCAAAAGCATTTCAACAACTTCAAGACCGGCAATAACTCCATCCTGCTTTACAAGAAACTCTCCGGTTCCAATTAGATTATCATCAACAATTGCTTTTGTAGTTATATCTCCGCTGCCGATATCTTCAGCTAAGGCATTCCTAATTATTTTTTCAACGTTACTTCTGTCTATCTTCATTTTTTAATTTTGAATTCTTAATTTTTAATTTTGAAGAACTGCTTCATCGCTTCTATAAAGAACTCCGGCGGTCTCGAAGGCTTCTTTGTTGCTTCTTTTAAAAAAACATGATCTGTAAAGCCTTCGACAATAAGTTCACCGGTTCCTTTTCTAATAATTCTGTAATCAATGTGAATCCGGAATGCCGGGTATTCTTTTACTTTGGATTCGACTATTAAGATATCATCATACTTAGCAGGAATTATAAATTTCGCATAAGTCTCAATTACTGGAAGCAGATATCCTTTGCTTTCAATGAAATGATAAGGCAATCCGTTTTCGCGAAGCATTTCGGTTCTGCCGACTTCAAAGTACTCAAAATATTTTCCGTTGTAAACAAATTTCATCTGGTCGGTATCGGCATACCGGACTCTTATTTCAGTTTTATGAATTAACATTTAGATTGTATAAAATAAAATGACGTTCAAATTTATTAAAAGGAAGGATAAGCCGGAAATTTTTAGTGGATGTTTACTTTAATAATTCTCTAAATTTTTCAACTGATAATTCCGCATCTTTTAAAATACTTATTAGTGTTTTAGGGAGGAGTATCTTTCCGGAGTGAATTGGAACTGTAATTCTATTTCCTTTTTTATTCTTATAAATTTTGTGGCTACCGCTTTGTCGCGAAAATGAAAATCCGATTTTTTGTATTGCCTTAATTGTATCTGCAGCAGTTACCCTTGGCAATCTTTCACTCATACTGCAATTTCCATTAAAGTGATGCTAACTGAATCTACCTGCGGAACAACTTCCCCATTTTCAATTCTATCCTCTACATGAAGATGGATTGCATCTTTAATATTTTCTATAACCTCCTCGTAAGTTTCGCCCTGTGTATAACAACCTTGTAGTTCAGGACAGAAGGCAAAATAACCATCACTATCTTTTTCAATTACAACTGAAAATTTATAATTGCTCATCTTTTCTCCTTATCAAATCGATCCTACTCCAGGTAGGCACCCATCTTACCAAACTTCTCAAGACGTGTCTCAATTAATTTATCCGGTTTTATTTTGGATAATTGAGTCAGTTCTTCTTTCAAAACATCCTTCAAAATCTTTGCAGCTTCCTGGTGATCTTTATGTGCTCCGCCGAGTGGCTCCGGAATAATTCTGTCAATTATCTTTTGCTCAAGCAAATCCGGTGCGGTGAGCTTTAAGGCTTCGGCAGCCTGTTCTTTGTAATCCCAGCTCCGCCATAAAATACTTGAACATGATTCCGGACTTATTACCGAGTACCAGCAATTCTCCAGCATCAAGATTCTATCGCCTACTCCGATTCCCAGAGCGCCGCCGCTTGCACCTTCACCGATTATTGTAACTATTATCGGAACTTTTAGCCTGCTCATCTCAAAAAGATTTTTTGCAATCGCTTCTGCCTGCCCCCGCTCTTCGGCTTCGAGTCCCGGATATGCACCTGGAGTATCGATCATTGTTATAACAGGCTTATTAAACTTTTCTGCAAGTTTCATTAAGCGGAGTGCTTTCCTGTATCCTTCAGGATTGGGCATTCCGAAATTACGGTACACGTTTGTCTTTGTATCTCTTCCTTTTTGATGCCCGATAATCATTACTTTGTATTCATCAAGCTGTGCAAAGCCGCCGACTATGGCTTTATCGTCCTTGTAGCCGCGGTCGCCGTGCAGCTCTATGAAGTTACTCGTCATTAGGTAAATGTAATCAAGTGTGTACGGTCTATCCGGATGACGCGCAAGCTGAACCCGCTGCCATCTGGTAAGGTCTTTGTAAATTCCTTCCTTTAATTCCTTGACCTTCTCTTCAATCTTGATAATTTCACCTTCTATGTTCATTTTGTCCGAAAGCCTTTTCATTTCTTCGAGCTTCGCCTCAAGCTCAACTATAGGCTTTTCAAAATCTAAAACTGTTTTTGCCATCGATAATTAACTAACCCACATCTTAATTAAAGTTTTCCCGATAATCTCCAGATCAAGCCAGATGCTCTGATTCTTTGCGTAAAAGATATCGAGCTTTTCATAATTCGTTCCTTCCCTGCTTTCAATATACCACAAACCGGTAAGTCCTGTCTTTCCAAGATACAAATTATTTAACTCTGTTGAATTCTGAGGACCAACAAAACTATATCTGCCTGATAAAATTTTCGGGGTTTTCAATATAAATTTTTTGAAGTCGCTCTGCTTTTTGCTTTGCAGTCCGATCAAATATATGAAAGGATAAATAAAAAACAAAACTAACGTTGCAAAAACGTAATCAAATACGGTTTTAAAGAAGCGGTGCTGCGGATTTGAAATGTTATAATTTATCTCAATTAGCGGTATATCTTCCAAAACCGAAACCGAAGTCTTGCCAACAACAAAATCAAGATTATTGCCGGCAAGCTTGAATTCAACATTCTCCCGCTGGCAGGATGCAACCACCGACATCATTTGATTGTAAGATAAATCTTCCGAAGAAAAAATTACTTCCTGAATTTTTCTTTCCTTTATAACCTTTTGAATATTATCGACAGTCCCTATTACTTCAAAGCCGTTAATGTTCTTTCCAAGATCTCTGTTAGATAACCCAATAAAGCCTTCAATAAAATGAAGGTCTGTCTGCTTTGATTTTAATTTCTCTGCAAGCTGAGTCGAATGGGAATTCATACCGACGATTACTGTACGCTTGTTCGAGAATTCATCTTCGGTTAATCCGACCTTGAAAACAATTTTCAGCAGTATACGCCAGAAAATCAATATAAAGAAAAGGAAAAAGTAAGTTATCAGTACTGCCGCTCTGCTGTAGGCATATTGCTTAAAGAAAAATGTTGATGCTGATAATAATATAAAGCTTATAAAGAATGCGAGAAAGTTTTTTAGGATAGGAAGAGTATCTTTTTTATAAACTCCCGAAAACGAAGCAACCAATATGTGAAGCAGAGCCGGAATTGTAAAGACTACCGGGTAACTGAACTTAGGGAATCCCTGCCAATGACCAAAGTGCGCATAAACTTTATTTGCAATTAGCAAAGACAAATCAAAAGAGATAAAGTCCAGTATAATTGAGAGCAGTACCAGCCTTCGCCTTCCGAGGAAAGCAAATGATTTTCTGAAAGTTATTGCCAGCCGCAGAATAATTTCAACTAGAAATGAGCTTGAGAGATGTTTCTTAACGAAAAGGTTCATTGCATCGTAAAATATTTTTGTCTCATCAAGGCTGCTTCGCTTGGTGCTCTCGCCTTTGTAATGGATTATCTGCGTTGTGTGTACGTAATATACTTTGTATCCTGATTGCTGTACGCGATAACATAAATCAAGATCTTCGCCGTACATAAAAAATTGTTCGTCAAGCCCGCCGATCTTATCATAGACTTCCTTTTTCATCATCATGAATGAGCCGGAAATAGCGTCTACTTCGTAAGTTTGATTCTCATCGAGGAAAGTAAGATTGTACCTCGCAAATATTTTACTTTTAGGAAAGATAGTGCTCAGTCCCGTCACTTTGCAGAAAGAAGTCCATGGTCCCGGGAAACTTCGTCTGCATGCTAATTGTATAGTGCCGTCGGGATTCAGAATTTTACATCCTGCCATACCGGCATCCGGAGTTGATTCAAAGAACTCGATCATTTTGTGAAGTGTATCTTCGCGAAGAATTGTATCAGGATTTAGGAGTAAAATGTATTTCCCTTTTGCTTCAGCCAAACCCTGGTTGTTTGCCTTGCTGAAGCCAAGATTTTTTTTATTTGATATAAGGCGAACTTCAGGAAATTTTTCTTTCAGAAGCTCTACGCTGCCGTCATCGGATGCATTATCAACAACAATTACTTCGCAGCTTAAGCCTTCGGCAGATTTAGAAATTGAATGCAGAAGATTTTGAAGAAACTCTTTAACGTTATAATTGACTATGATAATGGATAGATCCATGGGAATCATATCAATTTTTAACTTTATGTAAAAATTTTTTTATTTCTGAATTGCGATGTTCCTGTGCTTCCTTTAGATTCTTAAATTTAAATACACCTGGTGTAACAGGTAGTTTACTTAATCGTGAAAACATCTTGTACAAACCGGAAACTTTTTTATAATAACCAGCGTCCGGATTAAATATCCATAACGCCTTTGTTGCGTCCTCGAAATTTTTAAACTTTTGAATTGACACTTATTTTTTCCTTTTCTTAATTAATTCTTTCAAGAAAATTAAAACATTTTTGTCAACGGCTCTAAAGGTTTTTTCTTCTATCTTATAAAGCGTATCAGCAGTAGCAATTTTAATTGTGTGTCCTTCTATATTTATTTCTTCAAACTTCAAATCTTCATATTTAAAAGCTGTGCCAATCTTAGCAAGTATATCGATATAAAATCCATCTTCAGATCCATAGCGGATGACCGGATAATTTTGTAGTTCCGGATAAGTTATTTCAAAAAAAACTATTGTCATTAAAAACAGCAAACAAAGCTTTTTGCAGCTTGTTAATATTCTCTTGCTTTGATTGTATAAATATATCTAAATCCTGTGTCAATCGAGGCATTTCGTATAGAACAACTGCAAATCCACCAATCAGTACATATTCTACTTCTTCTCTTTCTAAAGCATCAAAAACTTCTAAAAATCTGTCGAACAATTCTTTTGCTTTCATCTCACTGTAGTCCAAATATGCTTCGCAATCTCAGCTTCCAAACCATAAACACCGCCTCGCGGACAATCTTCTTAGACATCTTCGACTGTCCCATCGTTCTGTCTATAAAGATAATAGGAATTTCGCCAATCTTAAAGTCTTGCTTCCATGCTTTATATGTCATCTCAATCTGGAAAGCATAACCATTCGATTTAACCTTATCAAGATTAATCGATTCCAAAACTCTCCTTCTAAAACATTTGAAGCCGCCGGTCGCATCTTTAATCGGCATCCCTGTTACGAGTTTAGTATATATGTTCGCAAAGTAACTAAGCAGCAGCCTGCGAATAGGCCAGTTAACAACATTTACACCTTTTACATACCGGCTTCCCAAAACCAGGTCATAGTTTTTTATTGCCCGTAAAAAATTCTTTATCTCTTTCGGATCATGCGAATAATCCGCATCCATCTCAAAAATAAAATCATAATCATTCTGCAATGCATATTTAAAGCCCGCTACATAAGCCGTACCTAAGCCGTTTTTCTTTTCTCTCTTTATCAGCTTTACTCTTTCATTAGTCTTGCCAAGCTCTTCAACAAAACTGCCGGTGCCATCCGGAGAATTATCATCAACAATTAATATGTCAAGATTATTCTTGTACCTGCCTAAAAGGTCTGGAATAATCAACTGGATGTTTTCTATCTCGTTGTAAGTCGGGATAATCACTAAAGATTTCTCAGGCATTCGCCTCCTTTTTGCGCAAAACGCATAGGGCAAAGAGCAAAGAGTCTTGTGCCCATCGATTAGAGTTTACTACTATAATTATTTTCATATAAATTTTTCATACCACTGAATTACACAAAGAAGGCGCAGAGAATCACAAAGTTTTTCCTCTGTGCTGCTTTGTGTAATCTCTCTGGTACTCTGTGTAATTAAACTTTTCAAGAATAAATCCTTCTAATTTTTAATTTATATTTATCAGTCGTAATGACCCTTACCCAGCAGTACAATAAACACCGTTCTAAACAAAATTTTGAAATCCATTCTCAGTGACATATTTTCAATATAGAATAAATCATATCGCAGCTTCACCTTAACATCTTCAATTGATTCATCGTATTTATGCTTTACCTGCGCCCAGCCGGTTATGCCCGGACGGACTTTTAATCTCCGCTTATAATATGGAATTTCAGTTGCAAGCTTCTCAACAAAATACGGTCTCTCCGGTCTCGGACCAACAATGCTCATCTCACCTTTCAATACATTTAACATCTGAGGAATTTCATCAATCCTTACTTTACGTATTATTTTCCCCACCCTGGTTATCCTCGGATCATCCTTCTGCGACCAAACCGGTCCGGTTAATTTCTCCGCATCTTTCCTCATCGAACGGAATTTTATCATCTTAAATATTTTCCCGTCAATGCCGCATCTTTCCTGTGTAAAAAATACAGGTCCGACACTGTCTAATTTAATTGCGGCAGCAGTAATTAAAGTAACCGGAAGAGTTACTAATAAGATTAAAAAAGATACCAGAATGTCGATAAGCCTCTTCAATCTTTTTTCCCACTCCGGCATCAACTGCGGCATTATGTCGATAAGAGGAATGCCGTATATCTGCGAGGTCTTTGCCTGTCCGCTTAAAATCTCATAAAGATCGGGAACAATTTTTAACCCGACGTTCTTTGTTTCGCACTTTGCAATAATTTCAACTAAAGAATCTCTTTCTTCTTTCTCTAAGGCTATTACAACTTCTTTAGCATTATAATTATCAATATCACTTGTAAGATTAGTAATTGAATCTACAACTTTAACACCTTCGTATTCATCAGAAATTTTTGAACCGTTCACCGGAATGAAAGCAGCTACATCCAAACCGAGAGCCGGATGCTGTTTAATCTGGTTCATTACTTCTTTTGCTTTTTCATTAAAGCCGATAATAAGAGCGTTCTTCCGTCCGATTCCTTTTATTAGCAGCTTTCGCTGGAAGCTTCTGATAAATAATCTTCCGGCACCGGTAAGGAATAAAAACAATCCCCAATAAATAAAAAGTAAAATCCTTGTTGCCGAACCGACACCGTTAATGTAGTCGTCAATAAAAATTAAGAAGAATAAAACAAAAATCCCTACAAACGATGCCTTGAACAAAGTAGAAAGCTCATCCAATCTTGACGCAGCAAACCACGTTCTATACATTCCGACAAAAGTAAAAATAACAAGCCAGTAAAAATAAATTACAAACATGGGCAGGTAGAATTCAGGTCTGCCCAGCACTTCAAACCATCCGGATGTTACCCTGAGCTGATAATAAATCATCCATGCAAGGTTGATGGTGATGAAGTCTATAAAAAGTATTAATATTTTTTCGAATGTTTTGTTCAATATGGAACTAAAAAATTTTATAAATAATTTCTTTTAACAAAAAATAAAAAATTCTGTACTCTTTTTTTAATAAACAAAGGTAAAAATGCAAACATATATTGCAAAAAGTTTATGATAAAAGCTTTCCAATAATTTGGATATTTATATCGATATAATTTGATTAGCTTCAAAATAGTCTTTGCTGCAAGTTTCTGATTACCAACTGACAAATTTTGACCGGCATTCATGTACAAAGAAAAATACTCTTTGAAATTATATAGTTTTCCGACTTCCCCAAACCTAAGCCATAAATCCCAATCTTCTACAAATCTAAAATTTCTATATCCTCCTAATTCCAAAGCTTCTTTTTTTCTAAACATAACTGTATTATGCCAAAAAGGGTTTGCCAACAAAGCATGTCTCCTTATTATATCATCTTTGTCCCTTTTGTAAAACTTAAATATTTCTTTTCTATTCCCATCTACCATTACTGCCCCTCCACCAACTAAAATATAGTCGCTATTTTGTTCCAGAAAATCTACCTGCTTTGATAACTTATTCTGATCATACCATTCATCATCATCATCAAGTCGTGCTATATATCTTCCTTCTGCAATAGAAATTCCGTAATTCAAATATTCGGAGATACCTTTATTACTGCTTTTTTTTACATAGCAGTATTTAATCCTTTTATCTTTTTCTGAATATTTTTTTACGACTTCTTCTGTATTGTCAGTAGATTCATTGTCGACAATAATTAATTCCCAAGATTGGAACGACTGTTTTAACACACTTTCAATTGCCATACCTAAAGTACCTGCACGGTTGTATGTTGGCATAACTATACTTACTAATATGTTATTACTATATTCCATTCACAGTAGAGGAATTATATTTTTAAATTTTCTTTTACCGGTAGAATAATTTCCCTAATTGGAGAAAATCTGAAATCTTGAATAAGTCTCTTAAACTTATTTTCAGTCTTGTGCAGATTAGTATAGTGTCTAAGCTTATAATTGAGTTTAATATTTTTAATTCTTGGCTGTCCGGGGTCGAACTCCCATGGATGAATATAAAAAATATAATATTCTTTATTCTTTAAAATTGAATTTATCCCCTTATTAAAAATATAATACGGAATAAACCTGAAATAAAATCCTCCTGCCCATGGCAGCTTTAAATTCAAAAATTCATAATATGATAATTCTATCTGGAAAAAGTTTTTCTTTATTTCAAATATAGTTTTATTATTGACAGGGAAATTATTAAGTCTGCCATATCTATTATGCAAAATAATCGGGAATAAACTGGAATCATATCTGAAATTTAAAGAGCTTAGAATATCTATAGCTGAATCGGTAATCGAAAAATTCGGTGCCCGATAACCAATAATTCTATCCCCCGTAATATCTTCTAACAATTTTTTTGCTGATGAAACATCTTCATGAAATTTCTCCGGTGAAAGTGAATAGACTAGCTCATGGTTATAGCCATGACACGCAATTTCATGTCCCTCATTAAATATCTTTTTTATTAATGCGGGATGTTTCTCTGCAATCCAGCCTAAGACAAAAAATGTTGCTTTTGTATTTCTATCATCTAATAACTGAAGAATTAAGTTAATATTTTTTTCAACTCTTGATTCGTAACTGTTCCAAGATTTACGGTCAATCGCCTGCTTCAAATTTTCTACTTGAAACCAATCTTCCACATCTATACTTAAAAGAGCCTTCATCTTATTTTGAGCCCCTTGGCTTTAAATCTCAAAACGTCATCCTTTTTCGGGAAGGAATTATATGTAGCCATTGTAGAATCATTTTTAATGAAATCTATTTTATTGTTATTAAGTAAGTCAATCGCTTGTAAGAAAATTTCGGCACTTAACTTTTTTGTCCTTCTAATTAAAGTATCTAATGATTCATTCGGGTCTAATTTAAAATCTTTCTGTAATAATATTTCACCATCGTCCAAGTTTTCATTCATCTTGTGTATGGTAATCGCACTGTAAGCATCTTTATCATAATTATAAAGCGACCAAAAATTAGGCATCATTCCTCTATTTTTTGGAAGCTTAGAAGTATGTATGTTGAAGCACCCGATATTAGGCAGTTCTAATATTCCTTTTTTGAATACCTGGCTTGCCGCAATTGAAAAAATAATATCCGGATTAAAACCCGAAAGATAATCCAAAGATTCTTTCGCATTAATATTTTTTATTTGGATAATTCTTAAATCTTTCTTACGCAATATGTGTTCTACAGAAAAGACGCCGGGAAATTTTCCGTTAAAAACTCTGAGAGCTAAGGTATTAAATAATTTATATATTGCGTATTTTGTCCCTAGGAGTAGAAAATTAAACAAGCCGTAAAAATCCAACATCTGGAAAATCAATTTCTTGATTGATTTCTTTCCGAGCGGAGGCTGTATTATAATTCCAAGAAGTTCAAACTTCCGAGAAATGTCTACTTTAAATAGTTCTTTAAAAAATATTGGAATATAAAAAGGATCGTCTTGTGTTACTAATAAGACTTTCAGCATTTCATTTCAGCGATTAAAAATTAGCTCTTATTATAAAAATAGGTTACATTGAATTAATTTTTGAACAAACAATCATAAATATATTAAATTTTTCGCAAGTTATTATGAAAGCTAAGGCTTATTGCTTAAATGAATTGAACACACTGACAAGATCATTTACTGTTTTATTTATATTAAAAACTTTGGCTCTTTCGATTCCCCTGTTTTTAATGTCCAAATGGAATTCTTTGTCTTCAATTAATCTTAAAACATCATTAACAAATGATTGATGGTCATTAGCTTCATGAAGCAAGCCGCCGTTATCAATAATCTCAGTCAAGGAAGTATTTTTAGAAGCTATCACCGGTAATCCGGATTGCATGGCTTCCAAAGGCGGGAAACCGAATCCCTCATAAAATGATGGAAACAAAAAGACAGTAGAAATATTATATATTTTTTTTAAAAGCTCGTCGCTGACATTAGTTAAATAAATAATATTTTTCCTTTGTTTAATTTCCTCTAATAATTTCTCCCCTCCATAACCTATTTTGCCTATCAGTACGAATTTAATATCGGTATCTTTCAAATATACTTCATCTGCAATCCTTAAAATACCTCTTATGTTCTTCCTATTCTCGATCATTCCTACATAAAGAACAATGTTCTTGGGAAAACCGAGAATCTCCATTATCTTTTGTCTATCTTTTTCTGTTAGATCAATAATCCTAAATTCCTTTTCCGCTGCTTCGTAAACAACTCTTATTTTATCTTCCGAAACTTTATAATACCTCATTATATCTTGTTTTGAATACTGAGATACGGTCACTATTAAATCGCTGCTCTTAATAGAAAAATATGTGAAGAACTGTAAATATTTCCTATAAATGAAAGGATGAAATGTCTTATCTACTTTATATATAACATCGTGCAGGACTAATATATATTTTATATTTTTTATTTTGATTAAAGGAATAAGCTGATTAACCGAGAAAAGTATATCGATCTTATTCTTTTTTAAAAAATGCGGCAATATGAAATTACACCAAAAAGGAGCGAATAGCTTTTGAGGAAGAAAGCTTCTGATTGTAGAAACGTTGGTATAATAACCCGGGTTAATATTTAGATTTCCATAGGAAAAAATGAAATATTTATTGTCTTTATCCACTGCCGGCAGCTCTTCTAAAAAAGTTTTTAAGAATCTTCCGATGCCGCTTATTTTTCTATCTAATATTCTTGCGTCAATTCCTATGTTCATACTTCATTTTATGTTTCAACAAATACAAAAACGCACTAATTTTCTGCTGCGACTTTTCCCTGTTAAAAATTGATAAAATACTCCAGATAATAATCTGAGAAAACAATTGAGCAGATAAAAGAAATTTCAATAAAAATCTATAAATAGATTTAAAATGTTTTGTTATATAAATATTTTTGCTGGAATATGTTCTGATTGTATAAAGTCTGTAATCTTTCTTACCGGAAACACTTCCGATATGATGAATCTTTAATTTAGGAGAATAAACAACTTTATAATTTTTATAAGATACTCTTCTGCACAGGTCTACCTCTTCAAAGAACATAAAGTAATCTTTATCGAAGCCGCCAATTTCTCTAAATAATTCTGCTCTAATAAATATTGCGGCTCCCAAAATCCATTTAACTTCTAGGTTCTTATTCTTCTTTAATTTTGTTATTAGAAAAATAATAAATCCTTCAAGGAAGACACCAAGCCCCAATAAATTAAATAATTCAAAAAAAATATTTGGAGAATAGCCTGCCGAAAAATCAAAAAAGGGTTTTCTTGTTTGCTGCTTTGGTCCAATAATTCCTATTGATTTATTATTTTCAAATTGGCTTATTATCTGTGCAAAAATATCTTCTTTAATTATTGTATCAGGATTTAAAAAACAAATATATTCACCGGAAGATTTTGAAAAGCCGAAATTACATCCTTTACCGAATCCGGTATTTTCATCTAGATAAAAAAATCTAACCTTTTCATTTTTGAATTTGTTTTCTACAAAAGGCAATTTTCTATCGGGAGAATTATTATCTACAATTATTATCTCATATTTAATCTGGCGGGTTGAATGAATTTTATCAAGAAGGCTGGTAAGGCAGTTTTCAATTTCATTGGCTAAGTTATAATTAATAATTATAAAAGAAAGTAATAGCTTCTTATCCGGAAGATCAATTTCCCCAATACTTTTTTTATTATCTGCCGTCTCAGATTTCTGCATCAGCTTTAAGAATTAAAAATTTTAATACGAGAAATTAAATACATTCGCTCCTCTTCAAGCAGAAAATATTTCCATGATATAATCAAGAACGCTGATAAAATTACCAAAACAAATACAAACTTAAAGCTGATACTGCTTATTAAAATGGGAAGTATTGACGCTGATACTAAAACTAAGATATATGCATAACTCATTTTAAAATTAAATTCTAGATGAGCAGATATAATCTTCATTGAAAACAAAAATAAAATGAGTGCATCAACCAACATTCTCAGTAACCATACTAATGCAGCACCATTTATCCCATAAAATTTAATCGCAAGCCACATCCCTATACAATAAAAAGGCAGTTCAATTAAATTGACTATTGCTGTTATGTCTGGTCTTCCAATTCCTTGTAAGAATGTAAATGGAATATATGCTATTCCGTTAAACAAAACTCCCGCTGCCAGAAGTTGTAAAATCAAAGTACTATGATCTGCAAATTTTTTTCCGAGCCATAATCCCATTCCTTCATGAGCAAAAGTTATGATTAAAAGAACGACCGGGAATAAAAATATGAAAATATACTTGACCGCTCTAAATGATAACTTCTTAGTAAAGTCAGGATTATTTGAATAGCTTGCTGAAAATGCCGGGAATAAAACTCCTATTAAAGCACCGGGCACTAATAATAATTTTGTTACCGCTTCGTATGGTGTTGCATAATAAGCTATAGCCGTCGCCGAGACTAAAGCACCGATTAAAAATCTGTCGAGATAAACCATTAATGGGACAATAATATTTGATACCGTCATCCAGCCGCTTAATTTAAGTATTGGTTTAATCAGTTTTTTTTCAAAACGTAATTGACTTTTGAGTTTTTGATTTAATTTAAAACACTGAATTAAATAGAGCAACCAGACTATTATTCTTACCACTAAAAGAAAGAATACTATCCAGAATAAACTATTTGTAAAAATCAGGCATAACAAAGGAACTAGGAACATTGATACGCCTAGGAAAATTCTAATTACATTTATTATCCCGAATTTTTGATAAGCCTCAAGTGCACCTCTTATTCCTGCCGTTGTAGTAACTACTGGGATTGAAAGAGCAAGTACATAAAAAGTTTTTAAAGTCTCAGGTTGAAGTGCTTTAGAAATTTTAAAAACATTATAAATAAAAGTTGGTGTAAAAAATAATAAAATTATAGTACCTACAAGACTTATAGCCAGCATCATGTAAAATGAAGTCCAGAATATTCCAGGTATTTCTTCATCCTGGTTCACTCCGATTTTTTCTGCTAAAATTTTTGTTAAAGCTCGCCCTATTCCAAAATCAAAGAAGCTGAAATAACCTATTATAACCCATGCAAGATTAAGGATCCCAAACCTTTCCGTCCCTAGCCCTTTGATCAAAAACGGGATAATAACCAACGCGAATACTATAGGAATTCCGTATCCCAATAAATTAAATAAGGAATTCTTGGCTATTAACTTACCGCTGTATGTTATGTTTATAGTTTCCGGTTCTTTCACTTAAATATCAATTAAACTGCTATACTCTTTCTTGAAGCTGCTTTCTCTAAAAGCGGCAAATAAAGAATTATGAAAAAGAGACTAATATACCATTGCGTCAACCTTGTTACCATAACTAAAAATGAAAATCCTATTATCAGATACAAATAAACAAGAAAAGCAAATACAATAAGATTCTTACCTTCAAAAAATTTAAACCAAAGCCACGTAAGTAATAATCCAATTAAATATGAACCTATGAATACACCGGCAGGTCCAAAATCTGCGTGCAGCTCCCTTATATACGTCCCAGTGTTAGTCCACATCGGGATAAAATAGCCTTTTTGAAAATCAGATGGTCGCTTTATTACTCCGATTTTTGATAAAAAATCGTAAAATATTAGGAAAGTATTTTCGCCAAAATATGGATGTTCGCCTCCTGCTTTTAGGTATTGACTAAATACTCCTATGTCACTGCTTAAGTATAGGTATATTGAAGGTGAAATAATAAAATTACTTTTTAATGAGCTTAAACCTTTGCTTGCCCCAACATAATTTTCATAGTTTCCTCTCGAAACTCTTATTAAAGAAGAAGTAGCAATTAAGAATACCATCAATACGGTTGATGCTACAATTGCATTCTTTTTTGAGAACTTAAATCTCTTTGATTTATCATCACTAAGTAAATGCCTGAACAATAAAAAGGAAAACATAAACTCCATTAGCGATAGTAATATTTCACCCCTACCAAAATATGTTAACTCCTTTAGTACGATGTCGATGAATGGAAAGAATGAAAGGAAAGAAAATTTTCCTTTATATGCAGTATATATCCCAGATAAAAATACAGCAATATATACGAATGAGGGAAGTATAGGAATGAATTCTTTTATCTCTCGATGAACGTTTAATCGATAAACTATGGCAGCATTTATCATAACTCCTTGAATACTTCCGAACATATGAATTAATACCCACCATCTTTGCAAGGCGACGAATAATCCAATTAAACTGAAAAAGAGGATAGAATATTTTAATGCTTTCCCGCCATCCGAAAAAATTGGTAGGTCAATATTTGATTCTTTAAAGAATATTTTAATCTTAGGGAATAAGTTTCTAGCGCTGACTACGGTTATTATCCCAAATAAAAACGATAAGAAAGAGGCAATAACAAAAAACCAAGCTAATGGGATTAGATTCACATAAGGAAGTAATTTAAGTTGATATAAAAAAACCAGACCTCCCATTATTATACAATAAAAAGTTAAATGATTACTCCACTTCTTAAAAAGGTATTTTCCTAATAATATACCCAAAATGGTTATAAAAGCTATTAATAACAAACTCATATTAAAAGCTAAAATTTCATTCTATATATTTTTATTAATTTCTTAGCAAATCCGGCTTCTTTACTTTGGAGGGGATTTCTAAAATTGTCTCTCGAAGCAGCGCCTTCTGCCCAGAAGACAAAAGGAATAATCATAAACAGTATTAAGAAAAATGCGCCAAGTATTATTACCGCTCTTTTAGGTCCGTACTTTAATTCCGGCGGAACTGCTTTATCTAGCACCATAATAGTTGGAATGCTTTTTTGCTCATCCACCTTTGCCTGTTCATACATGGGCATTACAATTTCCATTATTTCCTGCTGTACTTTTACTTCCTGATAATTTCTTAAATATTGAATTGCTATATCCGGCATTTCTTTAAATGGGAAAAGTACATTTGATGTCGCACTTAAACTTGGTGAATCTTTTAATTGCATTACCTTATCTTTTAATAAATTCACTTCTGCCATTACTCCATTGTATTGAGGCGAATTGACTCCGTACTGCTGCTTCATAAAGTATGCTTGTATTTCTTTTTGATTTAATTCAGCTTCTATTTCTGCGGCAGCCTTAACCGATACCTCTAATTGTTCAGGTACGGCAACAATCCCGTATTTTTTTTGAAATCTGTACAATGAATCTTCGGCATTCTTCAAATCCTTGACATTCTTATTATATCTTTGTTCTATAAATATTCTATTTTCTCTTGCTCTTTCAATATTATATTTAATATTTAAGCTGTCTACCAAAGCAACTAAATAATTTGTTATTTCTGCACTGGTTTCCGGATCTTTATTAATCACACTGAAGTCAATCATTCCATATTCGTTTGGACCAAATGAAATATCTCCCTTAAAAGCTTTTAGAGCTTTATCAATGTTATTAGTCTTATAATATTTCATTAAATCAAATCTCTTAATTGCGTCCGTTAACGCGGTTCTGCTGTTTATGATCCCCAGAATTACATCCTCGGTAGTATTTGAAGACAAACCAAAGGCTCTTGCACCCAGAGATGCTAAAGAAGATTTCCCGCCAAGTATGCTGCCTAATCCCCCAAGACTCATTTCCTCATTTTGAGGAATCATTATTGTAGCAGAGGCTTTATAATCTACAGGCATCAAAAAAGCAATTACGGTTGAAATTATTATTACAATTATTAGATTTATAATAATAAACTTCTTCCACTTGAAAAGGATATAAATGTAATCAGAAAAAACATGCTTTTCGGGAATTTGTTGTTCACTCATGAGTTATTTTATTTTAATGAATGTTATTTTTAGTAAAGTTGATTACAAAGTTAATATAATTATGCGGGTTGTTGCAACAACAAACTATACCAAAATCCCCGTATGATATTCAATAAAATAATTTATTTATGCTGCTCACTTTAACAATAAAAGTTTTTTTGTATCGGAATAACCCCCGGCTTCAAGTTTATAAAAGTAAATTCCGCTCGAAAGTTTGCTTCCGTTAAATTCAACCTCATAACTTCCTGCTGGTTTTAATTCATTTACAAGGGTCATTACTTCTCTGCCTAATACATCATAAATTTTTAATACGACAAGTTCTCGATCAGGAATATCATATTTAATAGTTGTACCGGGATTAAACGGATTCGGGTAATTCTGGTATAATTCAAATTTGGTTGGAGGATTAATAGTTCTAAATTGCCATATATCCGACCAATATTTATATCCAAGAGATCCTACTGTTTCAACTTTCCAATAGTAGTTTGTTGAATAATTTAGTGAGTCAATTGAAACTGAGGTATCAGTAATCCCTATTAAATTCTTATATAAAATAAAAAAAGTAGGATCCTCTGAAATTTGTACGTTATAAGATATTGCATTTGGGATTTTCTCCCACTTCAATTCTACAGATTTGGCTATGTCCGTAGAATTATTTAAGGGTAGCTCAGGTGATGAAATAAATTGAATATTCGTAGTATCGGCGGCAGACATTGATATCAATTCTTCAACTGCTCCGCCATGATAGAATTTAACAGGTCCAATATTATTTGCAACATAGATCATATTTTCCGACGGACCTACATCACTTTGATATACTTGCATATCATATTGATTACCATTAAAACTAAACTTAGTTTGACTCCATCCAAAACAAATTAGAATATTATTGAATGTACATTCTTCAGATTTCAATGTAACATCATAACAGATTATTGTAGAACTCATATCAGGAGTATCAGAATAATAAAATTTCCCATCTTTGTATAGCCAATATTCTTTCTCGATTTGTATTCCGGTTTTCCATAAGTAGGTCAGAGTAATTTCTCGATATCCATTATCTAGTATTTTAGTAACCTTTCTTATTACCTTTTCATTGTTATCACGATTATTAAAATAGACATGGTATGTCCATGTTTGCCCAAGATTTAATGGAAAACTAGCCGTTACTGTATCAACCGGAATAGTAAAAGTTGTATCTCCGAGTACTTCTCCATTTTTGTACATACCTACTAAATAAGTCGAATCAATCTTATAACTCATTCCAAATAATCCCTGTGACTCCCATGTATTTACTATGCCTATTGCAGGAAAGATTGTTAACTCTTGAATAGATGAAGTAGAATGCCCCACGTATCCTTGACTAAAAATCTGAGCGGTGTCTGAAATATTAAAAATTTGATAAGGAATTCTATAGCGACATGTACTCAAAGGTCCATTATAATTGCAACTATCTTTGCTCAAATATGCATCGAAAAAGCTAGTGCCAAAGCTGGGACTGTTGTTTATATAAAATTCTCCGTCAGAGTAATTCCAATATTCTTTTCCGGAAGTAATACTGTCTTTACCTGTTGTGTGAATTAAAAATTAATCATAGAAAACTGTTGAAACAGTTACTAAATAAAAGAGTGATTTTATTAACCCACGGATTAATCCGTGGGTTAATATGAAAAACGTGCTTTATTAGAGCCGTTTCAACGGCTTACAATCTAATTCACACAACTGGTTGTCTTTATAATAATAAGTATCAGTTACTTCTCTAAATCCATTACTTAATGTATCGGTTATCTCTTTCTTAACGCCGTAATAATATCCCCTATAATCGGAGCCTGCCTGATAGTACCAAATGTTTCCAATATTAAGTGGAAAGGAAATTTTTGTTGCAGCCTTGGTAGTAAAATTCCAATAATTTGACCAGTAGGTTTGTCCGTTAAAATTAATTGCGCCTACTCGCCAAAAGTATTTCGTACCATAGTCAAGTTTTGTTTGTAATGAATTAGTTGTGATACTTGAATCGACTATATTATGTCGGAATAAAGAATCTACTGATACTTGTACTCTATATTCATTTGCGCTATCGGCAATAGACCAATTTAATTTTACATTTATATCACTTCCCAAAATATTATTTAATGGGCTTATTAGGTGTGGGTTTTTTGCAAGAGTTATAAACTGCCATTTAGATGACCATGCTCCATATACATTTTTTATTTTAGCTCTTACTCGCCAATAATATAGTGTATTGTCAAATAAATTTTTAATCTCAATATTATTTTTGGAAATTACACTGTCATCATATGCCAATATTAAAAATGTAGAATCAGTAGACAATTGCAACTGATATGAATTGGCACTTAATGTTACATCATTCCATGATAATGTTGTTGTAGTCGGAACATCTACCGAATTGTTCGGGGGAGATGATAAATTTGGAGATCCATTCGTTGTTTGGAAACTCCAAACTTCACTCCAGGGAGAGAATAGATTACCAAATTTCTCCTGAACTCTCCAATAATATTTTGAAATTAAAGATAAAGTACCAATTTGAATTGATTTCCCGCTCATAGTACTGTCTAAATCTAAATTATTAAAATTTGAATTAGAAGAGATTTGAACTCTAAAAGGATTACTTTGTGTAATTGAACTCCATGAAAGTTGAACAATTAAGGGTTGGTCGGTACTTTTATTTATCGGACTATTAAGATCTGGGGCTGAAAGTCCCCCGTTTGTAGTCTTATAAAGATATCCATCTGGACTAAAGGCAAAGCATACCATAGAATTAACACATGAGCTATTAGTTAAATAATGATATGGTGTAAAAGTTTGTTGGTTCCAGCTTTCTCCGATATCTATTGTTTTAACGATTTTATCTGAGCCTACAACCCAGGCAGCACTATCACCGTAAGTACTAATATCATTTAGTTGACCTCCTGCTGAATATTTTATTGTCCACGAATTTCCTCCATCTGTTGTCTTAACTATTTTATCGCCTCCAATAACGTATCCAACATTTTGATTTACAAACTTGATCGCAAACATCTCTACTCCCGGAATTATCGGTGGAATTGTAAACCAGGTATTCCCCCATCAGTTGTCTTTATAGAAGTTTCATTGCTTAATCCATAGCCTACCAGAGAGTTTGAAAACGAAATGCTTGATGGGTAATTATACATTGTATCTAGAGAATAAATATTCCAGCTATTTCCATTATCCGTTGAGCGATAAATATTCTTAGAATCAGAACTGATAAAGATTTTACCATCGATTGTTGAACATATTGATATTAGGTTATCAGTCGTGCCTATGTTTTTAACCTCCCAGTTATTACCTCCATCAGAAGATTGTACTATGGTACCACCGGTGCCTACACCGATTACTGTATTATTACCGAAGGAAATTATTTTCGATATATTTGAATTTAAATTGGCAATAGTATCTATGTTCCAGCTTTCGCCTCCATCCGTAGTCCTATATAATCCTGAAGGTGCTGGATATGCAAATCCGTTTAGTGAGTCTTCAAAAAAAACTGAATTAACACCCCAGGGAAATGTGTATATCAGTTTCCACCCTTCCTGAGCAAAAACATTGACATGAATGATAAATGAAAGCATGATAGGTAAGTACAATTTCTTCAATTCATTTCTCCCGTAATTATAATTTTTCTCATTTCCCCCAAAATTTAATTTTAGAAATTATTCTAAGTATTCCTGGTAAATCTAAATATCTCTTTAGTAATATATTATTTTAAGGGATCATACACAACCCAGCCGTTTTTTGGTGGAAGAGTAAATGTTGTAGTTGAACTGATTCCTGTATAAAGTTTTCCGTTTGCATTATAATCAAACCAACTGTTAGGTTTGCCGATATCGACCTTCCATGGACGCGAAGGATGCCTGTTAACGCAAACAATTACTCCGTTATTGTATATAACTTTTACCTGCCCCATAAAATCTTCACTTGATATATCTTTATAAGAAATTGGATATCTTCTAATATAATCCGAGACTGTTCTTAAAGTATCGTTATCTTTATATAAAATTTCTACTGGTTCGGCGTTTGCATAATCTTTTTGCACTTGAAAAACATATTTGTATTCAAGCATAGCATGATTAATAATACTATCATTACTGTCCCATGTTAAATCCGGTGTTGGTATATAACCTCCATGCCCGAATGCAAGCTCTGTTGCAATATACTGTAGTACGATATTTTTTGTTGCTCTCGGAGCTTTATCGCCGCTTCCAGTAAAAAAAATTGGATAATATCCCACTCCATGAACAAATGCTTTTGGTCTTAGTTTTAACATATCAAAATCTACAAGTATTGGTAATGTATCTCCCGGGGCATATTTGTTTGGTAATTCAAGCCTTGCTTCAATATCATCAGCATATCCCTGATAGAATATCTGATTTCCGCCTTCTCCTTGAACCGGACCATTATGATTGGCACTTAGCGTATCGAATAATGTACGATAAGCCTGCATTGTTCCTCGAAACGTTCCAGCCATTGTAACTGATGTATCATAATCTACATAGTTTGTTGAAGGAAGTATGCTTGAATGAACATCCAGATAACATCCGTTTAGCTCCGGACAAACAGTTTGAATTAAACGGCTCCAGATACCTGAGTAATAAGGTGCCCTGGAAGGTTTAAGAAAATAAGATTGCTCTTCATTATAATAATCATTTCTATAAGCTTTTACTTTTTCCCCCTGTTGATTAAGGGCAACATCAGATTCTGAATAACCAGGTCCTGAAGAGCAGTTATCAGAATTCATATAGTAATCTACATAGTTTTCATGTAAACCTACACGGTAATTATAGGACCGTGCTTTTGTAATTACCGCATTAAGCACGGATGCACCGCCATAATAAATATTAGGAGGCAGCACACAAGGAAGCCCATCATCATATCCGGAGTAGCCATAAGAAGCACCTGCCCCATGGTTTGCCTGCCAATCATGAATTTGAAGCCATATATTTCTTATGCCTGCCTTATACATTCTTTCTATATATCTCTCCGGTGAAGGACTAATAAGTTGATTAAAGGGTGGACGAAAATCCCATATAATGCAATCTGCAGATTCCTTCTTATAATTCGAAACCGGATTAGGGATATTCGGAAATACATCCGAAATATTTGATGATGTAGTTAAATAAAGAGTTTCCATCATTCGGTTTCTGTGTCCGTTTGTTTTTGTATTATAAAAAATATTCTGCGAATATCTTACTGAACTTTTCGAATAATTTGATCCGTCATAAACTTGTATCTGGGAAGCATTGCTGATTTCCCAATCGTCATACAAAGAAGTAAACATATTGTTTCCATAAAGAATGTAAAACAACGGAAGATATGGAATAGCAATAGCCGCAGGCTTTACTACATTTTCACATCTGTCAAGTACCAACTGCATTGCTTTATCGGAATATGCGCTGTCAACTTCTACCCGTATTATTAAAGTTCTGCCTTCAATTTTAAACTTGTATTTGTATTTAATATTATCCCCATCATATGTCATTTCCCAATAAGCAAGTACTGTATCGCCAGGTAATATTTGATTTTTAATGAGATGAAATGTAACGCCTTGATCAAAAGGATATCTAGCTGCACCATCAAGAATAGCACGGATACCGCCGAAGTCACTCGGCAGAAAATAATCCCCATTAAAATCATAAGCTTTCAATACATTAAATGAACCTCCGTTCGTTGATTTGCCGGTAATAACCGTGTATGAATAACATAGATTTCCGTTTAGATAAAAATTATATGTATTAGTACTTGCATTAAATGAAACAGAATTAGAACCTGTTATTGGTGTTGGTTGAACTCCTGTCTGCCCGCAGTAAAAAAGTGGCACATAGACAAGTAAGCTAAAAATCAAGAATGAATATTTCACGGTTCCTTATTTCATTAAAATCATTTTTTTAACCGAAACATAATCTCCAGCCTGTATCCTATAAAAATAAATTCCGCTTGAAAGTCTGCTTCCATCAAAGCTAACTTTATAATTTCCAGCCGGTTTCTCGTCATCTACAAGAGTTGCTACTTCTCTCCCAAGTATATCATAAATCTTAAGTGTTACTAAACCGCTCCTCGGAATTTTATAATCTATAACAGTAGTCGGATTAAAAGGATTCGGGTAATTTTGATATAATAAATATCCTTGTTGAATATTTTCATATGAACTTTTGATTGAAGATATTATACCGCCTTCGTTAAAAACTGCTATGGAACCCTTTAGATAAGAGTTCTGGTCTTTAACCCCCATCCACTTGTTTCCAGATTTATCTATAACAATTGTAACTACTTGATTAGCTGGTAAGCTGGAGTTGCTTGAATTATACACAGTCCAATTCGTACCATCATATTTAACCATACCACCACCGATATAATTCGAACCATTCCAATAAGATGATGTTCCAATCCATTTATTATTTGCATCATCAATCGCTATAGATAAGACATTATTACTTGGTATTCCAGAATTATTTGTATTATAAACACTCCAATTTGAACCATTGAACCTTGCCAAACCTGCATCAGTTGCAACCCAAATATTCCCTGAATTACTTATTGCAATTGTTCCATAAATATTTCCGTTTGGAAAATTAGAATTTTTTGAGTTATATACTTCCCATATAGTTCCATTAAATTTTGCTATTCCATCCCATTCAGTTCCAATCCATTTATTCCCATATTTATCAATTGTGATTGATTCTACATAGTTATCTGGTAAACTAGAGTTATTAGAATTATAATTATACCAATTATTACCATCGAATTTCCCAAGTCCGTTATCTGTCCCAATCCAAATAATATTATTATTATCGATTGCAATTGAGAATATATTATTACTAGGTATTTTTGAATTACTTGTATCGAAAGTAATCCAATTTTGTCCGTCAAATTTTATAAGTCCGTTATCTGTTCCAACCCAAATAATTCCACTGTCCTCAACAGCTAGTGAAGTAATAGTGTTGCTAGGCATTCCAGAATTTGTTGTGTTATAAACCGTCCACTTTTTCCCATCAAATTTAGTCAATCCACCTCCAACATAATTAATGCCATTTGAAAAAGGTTTTGTCCCAATCCATTTATTACCCATACTATCAATAGTTAAAGAGAAACCATTATAACTCGGCAAACCGGTATTATAGGTAGAATAATTCATCCAATTTTTCCCATCAAATAAATATACACCATCAACGGTTCCAATCCATGCAATGCCAGCCTTATCAAAAGCAATTGTAGAGGCACCGCTTGGTGACATATTTGAATTGCTTGCATTATAAGAAGTCCATGATTGCCCATCATATTTTACTATGCTACCATTAATAAAAGATGCTTTGTATTGTCCCCACCAGACACCAAACCATAAATTTCCTCTTGGATCTGTAGAGATAGACTCTATCGGCGTATTTTGAATAATTGAATTGCTTCTATTATATATAGTCCAGTTTTTACCGTCAAACTTTACTACTCCGGAACTATATGTCCCAATCCAAACATTATTTGAACTATCAACAGCAATTGACTCTATTATATCATTTGGTAGACCTGAATTTGTAGAATCATAGGCAGTCCACGTAATTCCGTCGAACTTAACCAATCCATTTTTCCAAGTACCAATCCATAAATTATCCAACCGGTCTATAGCAATACAATTAATATCATTACTTGTTAAAGCAGAATTGTTTTTATTATAGTTGGTCCAACTTGATCCATCAAATTTTATTATACCTTGCCCATCATAACCCAAAACACCTGTCGTACTAATCCATTTGTTCCCTAAATGGTCTATTTTAACTGATGTTACATTTAATCCTTTTAAATTAGATTTGTATGTTGTCCAATTTCTACCATCAAACTTAGCTAAACCATTATCTGTTCCAAACCACAAATCATCAGAACTATCTATCGTCATTGTTGTAAAGTATATATTTGTCAATCCAGGATCATACTTAATCCAATTTTCACCATCATATTTTACTAGTCCTTTATCGTTTGCAATCCATATGTTATTAAAATTATCGACAATTATTGTATGGATATAATTATCCATTAATCCAGTATTTCCCAAACTATAGGTTTCCCAATCTGGGTTTTGAGAATAAATTGATTTAGCTGTCATGATTAGAATGAAAACTATAGTTAAATACAAAGAATTAAAATTTTTCATCGTAATAATTTCCTAAGTTGTTTCCATAAAATCATTATCAATTATATAATATACTTTATTTTCAATTCAAGTGCTCTTAAAAATTTTAGGATTTTTAATTGTATTTTTTTCATCTTACATCCTAAGAATGACTCATTACTAACATTTGGGAGCGATATTTATTAGTATAACTTTAATGAATTTAAGTTGTATTATTTAACCACATTTTAATAAAATAGAATTCAAGCTAAAACTAAAAATTTTTTATTATTATAAAATAAATTTAAAAATTTTCCATATTTCATTAATTAAATGTCCAATGATCATTTCATTAAAATCATTTTCTTTGCCAAGGCATAATCTCCTGCCTGTATCCTATAAAAATAAATTCCGCTTGAAAGACTGCTTCCTTCAAATCTAACTTCATAACTAACCGCCGGCTTTTCCTCATTGACTAAAGTCTCAACTTCTCTTCCAAGCACATCATAAACTTTAAGCGTTACTAATCCGCTCTTTGGAATTTGGTATTCTATTGAAGTTGACGGATTAAATGGATTGGGGTAGTTCTGAGAAAGCGAGAATGTATTAGGAAGCTTATTTTTATTTACTTTTACCGCAGTAACAGAATCACTTATCGGGCGGATCCATAAGCCTTGACTTGTTCCGGCAAGGAAATTACCACCGGCGGCTATAAAGTTATAAATATAAATGTCACTTGTTATTCCCATATTATATTGAAGCCATGTTGACGCGTTATTAGTAGAAAGATAAATATTATTTCCATAGGGAAATTTAACTGCTTCCATGAAGTAGTTTGCCCTTGCACGATATGAAATGCTAAAAGAATAAGGCAATAATCGAGCACCAGTATTTTCTTCATTATTCACCCCCATGTGAAAATGTCTTAATGTTTTATTTCTTGTCCAAGTAATAAATATCTATTCATGTCATATTCACACATACTTTACAATTAAAATATAGTTAAGCAAATCCCAAACATCAAACTCAAAATAATATTATAATTGATAAGTTTAATAATTGTTTCCGAGTATTCCGTAATCTTGAATCGAATATTAATCTTGCAGCATTGCAAAAAAATGCGGGTCTGCAAGATTTTTTAGTTATGCTTTCTTCACTCTCTAACCTTTTCGCGAAGCGATCAATCCTCACTTTCCCCGGTCTTTATAGGGTCTATACCCAAATCGGTTGAGAGCAAATGAACAATATAATTACTTCACTTGAATATACGTATTGGCTTTCTTATTATTAACTAAAGTTACGCAAGAGCTTATAAATGTCATGCTGAACTTGTTTCAGTATCTAAAAACTGCGCAAAAAAGAGATTCCGAATCAAGTTCGGAATGACAAATTCATTTCTTTGCGTAACTTCAGATATTAAATAAATATTTTGGAAATTTAATGGATACAAAAAATATTATTCAGGATGCATTAAACTTAAGCCCTGCAGAAAGGTTGTTGATAATAGAAGCACTCTCCAAAAGTTTAAGTGAGCCGGATAAAGAAATCGACAAGTATTGGAAGGAAGAAGTAGAGAAAAGATATGAAGAATTTCTGAACGGGAAGCGCAAAAGTATACCTTACGAAGAAATCTTCAAAAAATGAATGTTGAATTTTACGAACCTGCCTTTATAGAATACAATGAAGCTATAGATTTCTATAACCTGCAGAGTCAAAGTTTAGAGGATAAGTTTATTACAGAAATTGACAACACTATATCAATAATAAAAAAATATCCTGAAAGTTTTCCTGAATATACGAGGCATACAAGAAAAGCTGTTGTAAATGTTTTCCCTTACAATATAAATTAAACTATCCATAAGCACTATATTGAGATTCTTGCAATAGCTCATCAGCATACAAAACCAACTTATTGGTTAAACCGATAATGAAGACATCAAATTTCTCAATAATTCTTAAAATTTATTTTAGATTAATAACCAAAACAAAATCAGTCAGTCACCTATTTTAACTGTTAACCAGAAAATTGTTCGAATGTATATTATAATATTTCGAAGGAAACTTTCATTAACGAAAACTAAGAATTCTTACTTAGCAGTATTGTGGTTTAAGCTATCAACTAAACTTCGATTTTTTACAATTTTAGGCATTTTGCCGCTCCAAATTATTATTTTAATAAAACCAATCGCCAAATTATCAAAAATTATTCTCGTTTTAAGAAACTAATTTGCTGATTTATAACTCCCGATCGCTATTTTACAATCCCATATTGTCATTTTATCATCCTGGAACTCTCTTTACCATCCGGCTTGCTTTTTTATTACTCAGAATAGCTTTTTCATAACTCCATTTACATTTTTTATCTTCGGTTTTCAATTCAATAGATTTATCAATTTAATTTTTTAATACCCTCAATTTTCGGTGGTCTAAGAGTTATTTTGTCGAACATACATTTAATGCAGATATTCTGTTAATAGATAACAATAAAAATATTCACACAATTATTTTATATTGCATTATAATTAAAATTTTCTTTAGATGTTACTACAGTTAAAGAGGCGATAATGTTAATTCATCAAGATTGTGTTTTTTATAAAGGCGATATTCCATGCAAGCCGCATAAAGATTTTGGCTACCATTGCGAAGGTTGTCCGGTTTATAAAAAGATTTCAAACACAATCCTAATAATAAAGCTTGGCGCAATTGGGGATGTTATTAGAACTACTCCACTGTTGCGAAAATTAAGAGAACAATTTCCAAACGCGTTTATCACTTGGCTGACTTATTCCCCCGATATTTTAAGTAAGAATTGGGTAGATAGAATACTTAATGTTTCCGCCGAAAATATTGAACTGATTAAAAATATTGAGTTTGATTGGCTGCTTAATCTTGACAAAGATGGAATTGCAATCTCTCTTGCAAAATCAATTAAGGCAAAAAAGAAATCCGGCTTTTCGATTGATGAATTCGGTCATGCTAAAGCAATTTCTACAGATGCCGAAGAACATAAATGGCTAACCGGTCTCTGGGATGATTTGAACAAAGCTAACACTAAACATTATGTGCAGGAGATTTTCGATATTGCCGGCTTTAATTTTAATGATGAAGAATATATCCTTGAATCCGCGCCTTCTGGAAATAATTGGAATATAGACAAGACAAAAAAAGTAATCGGTCTTAATACCGGCTGCGGCGGAAGATGGACTTCAAGGCTTTGGCTTACTGAGTACTGGATAAAGCTTGCTAAAGATCTTTTATCAAACGGCTATGAAGTTATTCTTTTAGGCGGAGAACAGGAAGATGAAAAGAATAAGTTCATTCAGAATGAAAGCGGCGCTAAATATTTCGGCTTTTATCCGCTTAAAACTTTTATGGACTTGCTTAACCAATGCGATACAATTGTTACCGCAGTAACTATGGCAATGCACTTGGCTGTTGGATTTAAAAAGAATTTAATCCTCTTCAATAATATTTTCAACAGGAACGAATTCTATCTTTACAACAGGGGCGAAATTTTAGAGCCGGATTTTGACTGTAACTGTTATTATACTCCCGTATGTCCCAACAATTGCATGCAGTATCTTTTCCCTGAAAAAGTTCTGCAAGCCATTAAAAAAATTAAATGACTGTAGTTAGGCAGAATAATATTTTTGTCATTCCGAACAATGTCATCCCGGACTTAATCCGGGATCTGCATTTGATTCGGAATTCCCATCTTTACACTGTTTTTAGATGCTGATCCTGAAAGCTTTCGGAACAGCATGATATTTTAATGTTCTTGCATAACTTCAATAAGTGATAAATTCTTTCCAATAAGATTGCAGATTGATTATCTGTATGCCGGATTGCTAATCGTGTATCCAGAGTCTAGCATCTAGCAATCAGATTCTCACTTTTTCTCCAGTATTACCAGCATATTCGTTCTAAATCTATTCAGCGTCTTTATAGAAGTAAGCTTATGCCAGCATAATAGAATCAAGAACATCCACTTCCGGGTATTATTAATATCGGAAATAAACCTTATCTCTTTAACGATAAATTCATTTTGAAGTTCAAAAAATTTTCCTGGTGAATTCAATCTATGGTATGTTGGGAAGACATCCTCATCTTTAACTTTGAAGATGCTCGTCAGAATTTTATTTTTTATTGAATGCGGGAATATCGCTCTTGGAATAAAAATAAACGGACTCAAAATATTAGTTGTTATAATTACTATTTTACCATCCTTCTTCAAGACTCTTTTAAATTCATCTAAATATTCCAGACTGTTTTTAAAATGCTCGACAACAAATCTTAATGTTATTAGATCGGCAAAACCGGAATGGACCGGCAGTTTGCGTATGTCTCCTTTGACAAAATTATGTTTAAATTCTACATTATTTGTTAAATCAATACCAACAGCTTGCCCGGCGAGTTGCCCGAACATTTCCACGGTCTCATTATTCCCGCATCCGCAGTCAATCCAAACTTTCTCTTTGCACAAATGATTTTGGACAACTTCATTATAGACTTCCCACCTGGGCTTGAAATGAGGATCAGCTTTACTTAATATTTTATCTGTCCAGATTTGTTTATCCATTCCTAAATATAAATTCCATAAAATCTACTGTCTTTTTGTTTTATTGAAATCAAAAATATTTATTTAGCCTTCTTCTTACAAATATCTTGATTAAATTAGTAATATTATTTAATTTGTTAACAGAGTTTAGTACTTGCCTCACTAAATTAAATCTAGGTATTTTATTGGTTTGAAAACATCCTGAATACGTCTTGAAAACGTTCTGAAATCGTCATGATAACCTTATGATTACCTATTTCTTCCTTATCTCTTCCTCTCTAATTACTAAAGATTATTACCTGTTTTGTCAGATTCTATTTACTGTGCCATTTGACATTTACGATTTTTATCGTATATTAATTAACAAAAATTGGAGTTTTAATTTTATTAGATTTGCTACAGTAGAAAAGAACTAATTAGTTTTCTTCGCCAGAGTAGCAAAGTGTGCCGATTTAGAGGAGTGCTCTGGTCGGTTTTTTGTTTTATAAGGAAATATTTTCAATGCCCGGTCACTTTTTAGTAACATATTATTTTGTAGTGGAACTTTTGCTGTAGGAGAGAGTCTATTAGGTATATTGATACGTGTTCATAGGCAAGTGTTATTCACAAACAAAAAAGGAAGGCAGCGATGAAAACTCTAAAAGCAAAAATTGATAACCCATTGTCTGATCTTATCAGCGATGATATTTTCGAACTCTTAAACTCTCACGGTTTAATTGATGAAAAATCCGTCAGAGATTATCAAATAAGAAAAAAATTTAAACAGCTAAGGGCAAGTAAAATTAGCGCCGGTGACGCTATAGATTCTATTCGGGAAGAGTACCCTTATTTGCAATTTGATACCATTAGGAAAATTGTCTATCAAATTAGCAAATAAATAAAAACCTCTTGACAAAAAGTGATCAAGAAGTTATATTATAGGTGACTCTTTCAGAGGGTTCTCCCCTGCCCTTTGATGTAAACGAGTCGGGCCCGGTATCACCCCCATTACCGGGCTTCTTTATATAGTAAAGGTTATAATTATGGCAAAGACAGTAAGTAAAAAAAATATTCGCAAGACAAAAAAAATTGTTTCACCCTTCAGTGCCTATTGGAAAAAGAATAATTTCCTGCTTTTGTTATTAGGTTTAATAATAATAATTGCGGGATATGTTTTTATGTCTATGGGTCCATGGAACAGCTTCCCATCATTATTTATATCCCCGGTTCTTCTTATAATCGGATATTTGCTCGTATTGCCTGCTTCTGTTTTGTATTTTAAGAAGGAGCAGCCGATTAACCAAGAGGGTCACGATATTGCTTCTGGCAAAAGTTAAAGGAAACATCGTTTCCACTCAGAAGAATCCCAACTTATTAAGCCACAAACTACTGGTAGTTCATCAAATAGATTTAAATGGAAATTTTATCGGCAAGAAAGATGCTATTGCCCTAGACTTAATTGATGCCGGCATTGGAGATACTGTTTTAGTTGTTCAAGAAGGATCTGCAGTTAAACAAATATTAGGACACCGCAAGGCTCCAGTCCATACAATGATTGTAGCTATAGTTGACCAAATAGAAGTTAAAACTTGATGCTGGACTTCTTATCCGGCATATTATAAAAAATTCATTTAGTGTCGCCCCGGTTTCTCCGGGAATAGGTTAATAAGAAAAGGATTAAAAGTGGCTTCTCTCGATATTGAAGACCTTGCCAGGTTAAACCTGCTCCTTTCAATAGACGGAATCGGTCCGGGTAGAATTAGAAATCTTCTCTCTAAATTTCATTCACTTAAACAAATTATTGAATCTCCGCTCGAAGCTCTTTTAATAGTTGAGGGAATTAGTAATAATCTTGGTAAAAGAATTCACCAAAGCCGCAGACTCTTGGAACAAAGCTTGTCTGAAACAAAACAGATTATGGATAAGCTTTCAAAGCTCAATGCTTCTTTAATAACAATTTGGGATAAATGTTATCCGCCTATTCTTAAAAAAATTTATGATCCTCCTCTTGTTTTATATATTAAAGGAAGTCTATCCGAAGCCGATAATTACTCTATCTCTATTGTAGGAACAAGACAGCCTACAAATTACGGCAAGGTTCAAGCTGAACGGTTAGCCGCAGATCTTGCTAAACAGAACATAACCGTTGTAAGCGGTATGGCAAGAGGAATTGATTCAGTTGCTCACTCTGCAGCAATTAAAAATAAAGGAAGAACCATCGCAATAATCGGTTCAGGTTTAGATATTGTTTATCCTCCGGAGAACAAAAGATTATTTGATGACATTTCCAATAACGGCTGTGTTATTTCAGAATTTAAACTTGGTACTAAACCGGATGCTCAAAATTTTCCCCGCAGGAATAGAATAATTTCGGGAATAAGTCTTGGCTGCATTGTAGTTGAGACCGGAATTAATGGTGGTGCAATGCAGACTGCATCATTCGCTCTTGATCAGAATAGAGAAGTGTTCGCTGTTCCCGGCAACCTTGGCGTTAGGCAGTCTGAAGGAACAAATCTTCTGATTCAAAAAGGTGAAGCTAAACTTATTCGCAGTTCAGAAGACGTTCTTATTGAATTAGATTTAAAGTTGAAGCCGGTAATTGGAAAGAATATTCCAAAACCTCAAGTAGAAATGAACTTGTTTGAAGAAAAGATTATCAATGTATTAGGAAGCGAGCCGGTTCAGATAGATAAAATTTCCGCATTAACAAATTTGTCTACATCAGACTGTTTGGTTCATCTACTTTCGCTCGAATTCAAGGGATTGGTTAAGCAGTTGCCGGGGAAAATGTTTGCTTTGCTTTAATATTTCTTTCTCCCTTTCCACAAAGCCTTCAATCTTTCAAGCAAATTCTTTTCTTGCCCAATCTCAGTCGGGAAATAATACTGAGCATCCTTTAATTCTTCCGGCAGATAATCCTCAAACACAAAATGATTTTCAAAATCATGTGCGTACTTATAACCTTTATGGTAACCGATAGCTTTCATCAGTTTGGTCGGTGCATTTCTTAAATGAAGCGGAACCGGGTACAACGGCTTGTTCTTTACATCAGAGTATGCATTCTCAATTCCCATGTAAGATGCATTGCTCTTTGGTGAGGACGCAAGATAAGTTGTACATTGCGCCAAGATAATTCTGGCTTCGGGCATACCTATTTTATCCACAGCACTGAATGCAGCTTCTGCGAGAACTAATCCGTTCGGAGAAGCGTTCCCAATATCTTCCGAAGCAAGTATAATAAGCCTTCGCGCAATAAACAATGGATCTTCACCGCCTTCAAGCATTCTTGCAAGCCAATATAGAGCGGCATCCGGGTCGCTTCCTCTCACGCTTTTTATAAAAGCAGAAATAACATTGTAATGTTCCTCTCCGGCTTTATCATAGACAATGTTTTTCTTCTGAACAATATTTTCAAGCACTTCCTTAGTGATTTTAATTTCAGCTGATTTCTCACTGACGTTCGAATCGGTCAGTTCCGAAATTACTGCTGCTTCAAAAATACTAAGTAAGACTCTAGCATCTCCCCCGGATAAATAAATCAAAAATTCTTTATCAATTTCTCCAAGATTCAGTTGAGAAAGAAATTCATCTTTCTCAATAGCTCTTTTAAGAATTGTCAGCAAATCTTCCTTAGTTAGTTCATCAAGGATGTAAATTCTAGCTCTTGAACGAAGAGCCGGTATTACTTCAAATGATGGATTCTCGGTTGTAGCACCGATTAATGTAATTAGACCAGCTTCAACAGAATGAAGAAGAGCATCCTGCTGTGCTTTGTTGAAGCGGTGAATCTCATCTATGAATAATATTGTTCTTTTGCCGTAAGATTTATTTGTGGAAGCAATATCTATTATTTCCCGGATGTCTTTTACACCGGATGAAACTGCATTCAACTGATGGAAATCTGATTTGGTATATTCGGCAATTAGCTTTGCGATTGTGGTTTTGCCCGTCCCCGGCGGTCCCCAAAGAATAAACGGGCTGAGTGTATCTTTCTCAATCATCAGCCTAATCGGCTTGCCTTTGCCGAGCAAAGCTTGCTGTCCGCAGAATTCATCAATTGATTTTGGTCGAACCCGCTCAGCTAACGGAATTTGAGGAAGACTTATTTTTTCCATTCTAAATTTTCAAATTGAAATTTACTTTTCAATTACCTGGATTTTCGTCTCACCTTTTCTAATCATATTGTACTTTTCGCGAGCAACTTTTTCGATCTTTGCCGGAATTTTATTTTGAAGAGAATCTATTTCACTTTTGATTCTCTTATTCTCAACATTAACGCTGTCAATCTGATCATTCAAGGCATTGACTTGCTGCTTCATTTTTAAATACTTAATTACTCCGGAATTATTGAAGAAAACATACAGCAGTCCTATAATAAAAAATATCGCAAAAATTATGTATTTCAATTTTCCGTTTTTAAACATGCTTATTGCAAGCTAAGCTTAATTATTTTGTCAATCAGTTCCTCGAAAGATATACCGGCTGCTTTTGCCATTTTAGGAACCAAACTTGTCGAAGTCATACCGGGTAATGTATTAACTTCAAGGCAGTATGTTTTGAAGTCATTGCTTAGTCTGAAATCCAATCTTCCATAAACGCTGCATCCCAAAGCTTCGAATGCTTTCAGTGATTGTGATTGCAATTCAAGCTGAACCCATTCAGGAATATTTGCAGGAACTTCATACTCACTCATTCCGGATGTGTATTTGCATTCATAATCATAAATCCCATGCTTCGGTTTTATCTCAAGTACCGGCAGAGCTTTGTTATCAAGAACTCCGACAGTAACTTCACGTCCGGGAATATATTCTTCAATCAAAATTTTATTTGAGTACTGCCGTGCAAGCTTTAATGCTTTATGTAGCTCATCTTCATGCTTACAGATTGTCAAGCCGACTGTTGAACCCTGGTCGTTAGGTTTTATTACGCAAGGGAATCCGAACTTATCCTTTATCATTTTCTTTACATCGATTTCTTTTTCATGCTGATTAACGCCAATCCATTCCGGTGTATTTATGTCGTAATGCTTGAATAATATTTTTGACATTATCTTGTCCATCGACATTGCACTTGAGACAATATTGGAACCGGTATATTTTATTCCTCTTAACTCAAGTAGAGATTGTATCGTTCCGTCTTCCCCCCACTTTCCGTGAAGTGCAAGAAAAGCGATATCAACATCATCAAATAGTTTAGAATCCACTGCCTCTACATAATTCCGGTTGGTGATTTCCGTAAAGTCTTTTTGTGCAAAGAAATCTTCTTCTTTATGAGGCTGGTGCTTACCGTATGCCGGATCAATCAAAATAGTTTTATATCCAAGTGCGGTCAGCGCTTTATAAATGGAGCTTGCCGATGATTTTGAAACATCCCTTTCCGGCGAAGTACCTCCTAACAATAATGCGACCGTTAAATCTTTTTTACTCGTCATTTATTTTTCTTTCAATTTCTATTTCTAAATAAACCAATGTCCTTATACTCATAACCGAATCATAATCTTACTCGTATTTAATTTTCTCAAAATTAGGAGTAAGCTTATGAGTAAAAATCAAATAATTATTTTCAATAAATATTTCTCTCATCCACGTCCAGTCCATAATTCTGCTTGGATAAATTTACAAGTTCTCTGATTTTTTCCAGTGGTAATTCTTTAGCACCGCCAAGAAGCCGCGCGGTAAATAATATTTGGGCAGTGTGTTCAAGCTTCTCCATCTTATTGTAGGCGTCTTTTAATGTTTTACCAAGAGTAACCGCACCATGGTTTTGAAGAAGAAGTCCCCACGCATGCTCGATATATGGTTCCATGCTTAACGGCAAATCATCGGTTGATGGCGTAGCATATTTGCATAACGGGACTTTACCGAGAGTTAAGATTACTTCTGGAAAAATATTTTCAGTAAGACCTTCTCCTAAAGAAGCAAATGCAGTAGCATAAACGGGATGACAATGAACTACCGCATTAACTTCCGGTCTTCTTGCATAAGCGTAAAGATGAATTTTATATTCGGTAGAAATTTTGCCGCGACCGTTTACAATATTGCCGCTGGTATCAATTTCCAGAATATCATCTTCGGTTACATCGCCTTTGCGAACAGCCGAGCGGGTAATTAAAAACGTATTCTGAGGAGTTGCCACAGAAATATTTCCATCGTAGGCAGAGACAAAACCTTTCTCAAAAACCCTATGGCAGATTTCAACTAACTCTTTTTTGCCAAACATTTAGCTTCTAACTCTTCCATTAATTTCATATTGATATATCCGTCGTATCCGGTAACAAGCGGAGTTTCATTCTTCAAAAAAGAATTTTGTACCGAGCGGAGAAGGTTTAAGAATTTGTTGCCTCTTTTCCGAAAAGCTTTCTTTGCCTCGCTTTCAAGCAGTATCGTCAGCTTTGATGTAGCATTCTTTGCCCCGATGAGATGGTCTATACTTAATGCGCCTTTATGACCTAGTAAATCTATTCTGTTAAATGCTTTCTTATTATTGAAAGAAACATTGAAATAACCATAGCCGCTGTCTTGGAATTTAACAATACCTGCAGCAAAGTCATCAACTTCGCTTTTATAAACTATATCGTCTATTACACCATCAATTGAAGCAATCTCTCCGCCGAGGAATCTTAATAGATCAATCATGTGAGTGCCGATGTCCCGTAAGGCTCCGCCGCCGCTTCTCAGTTTATTGAATCTGAAATTACTGCTTGGGGGAAGATCGATATTAAAGTTCACGTTTATTGAAACTAGTTTCCCAAGAAGTTGTCTCTTTAAAAATTCTTTCGCTTTTATTGTAAGCGGGTGAAAACGATAAGTATAATTGACGGCGAATTGAACATTGCTCTCACGGCATACATTTACCATTTCTTCAGCTTGTGCTGAAGTAATGGCAACCGGTTTATCGCAAAGAATATGTTTGCCGGCTTTTGCAGCTTTAAGTACCTGTTCATAATGGTCGGCGTTTGCGCTGCCGATATAAACAGCTTCAATATCCGAATGAATAAACTCATCAAAGCTTGAGAAATTGTTTGGAACTCCAAATTTTTCAGCAATAAATTTTGCACGTTTCAGATCTTTGCTGAATACAGAATTAAGCGCACTTTTTCTTAAGAGATGAAGAGTCGGGATAAAGGAATGTTCTGTAAAATTTCCGCATCCTGCGGCACCCCACTTCAATTTTCTAATCACTGGTTTCTTGATTCCTTTCATCTTCAGGCAATAACTTTCTTTGCTTTAAGGCGCTCCATCAGCTTTACCACCGGCTGAGAATTTTGCATTATATAAAAATGTACGCTTGGAATATTGTTATTCAAAAGTTCTTCAACTTGATTTGCAGCCCACTCAACTCCGATATCTAATACTTTCTCAGGCTTTGCCGCATTTACTTCATCAACCAAATCTTGCGGAAGATTTATATAAAAGTTTTTTGGTATCGAAACTAAATGAGCTTTGCTGGTCAATATCTTTAATCCCGGAATTATCGGTACATTAATTCCTGTCTTGATGCATAAATCAACATACTTAAAAAATAACTTGTTATCATAGAACATCTGGGTAACAACATAATCGGCACCCGCATCAACCTTGGCTTTTACAAAATTTACATCGGTCTGCAAATTCGGAGCTTCGAAATGTTTTTCCGGATATCCGCTTACGCCTATGCAAAAGTCGGAAGGCTTGGCATCAAGAAGACTTTCTTCGAGATATTTTCCCTTGTTCATCGCAACAATCTGCTTCACCAGATCAACGGCATATTTATTTTTACTTTTGCCTTCCGGAATCGGTTTTTGATAACCGTTATCATCGCCACGTATTGCAAGTACGTTTTCTATTCCAAGGTAACTAAGTTCAATTAAAAAATCTTCTGTCTCTTCCCGTGTAAATCCGTGTGTTAAAATATGAGGAACAGCGTCAATATTATATTTATGCTGAATGAGTGCGCATATTCCCAAAGTTCCGGGTCTTTTTCTTTTTATTTTCTTTTGTATTCCCTTATTCGTTTCTTCATAAACTACTTCGGCAGAGTGGCTTGTTATATCTACAAATGGCGGATGATACTTTAATATATCTTCAATTACTGAGAGAAGACTTTTAATATCGCCGCCTCTTTTCGGCGGGATTAATTCAAAACTGATTAACGGTTCCTTAGCGTTCTTCAAATGCTCAATTACTTTTGCCATTAAGCTGTACCTAAATCTTTACTCTTATTTTTTTAACAAGCAAATTTAACACTTAGCAAACTTAAAAGTAATAATAATTTGTGTGTTTGACTAATAATAAGTTATGAAGTAATTTAATATATAAACTTTCATTTAATGAGGTTCATATATGCTTGCTATCAGAAAAAAGATTGCGGTTAAAGGTAGGAAAGTTACAGTTGAAATACCTGAGAGTTTTGGCGACCAGGTAGAGATAATTGTTCTCTCTGATATAGATGAAATGAAAAATGAGCGATTTAGCAAAGCAGAAATTGGAAATATAGATAAATCGATAAGAACTGAAGCGCTAAAAATTAGCGAATCATCACTTAAGAAAGATTGGAACAAATTAGAAGAAGACATCGCATGGCAAAATTTGTAAAAGGGGATATTGTAGTTGTTCCGTTTCCATTCTCGGATTTAACTTCGGCAAAACGGAGACCAGCATTAGTGCTTGCCGCACTATTTAGTGATGATATTATTTTATGACAAATCACGAGCAAAATGATTAAAGATTCCTATGCAATTAAAATTGAAGATGATGATTTTAAAGAGGGAAGCTTGAAGCAGATTAGTAATGCTAGACCGAATAGGTTATTTACAGCCGATAGCAATATTATTTTGTATAAAGTCGGTATTTTGAGAGTTGAGAAATTAAATGAAATTATTAACAAGACTGTTGAGATTTTAAGAAAATAAAGTGCTCAATCCTTTCATATAAAGAATTATCTCTTTGCCTTTATTACAAACAATTTGTTCTTCGGATTCTCTATCGAATTTATATCCGTCTTAATTTTTAAATATTTCCCTTTTATCCAAAGCGGAGTCATATCTTTGTAATGTTTGCTTATAAAATTTCCCGACTCACCTGTATCTATAATTAAATTGATTTCATCCGGCTTTGAGAAATCATAAACATAACGCATTACCGGACCAAGATAATTTTCAAACTCGCCATGATTAAATTCCGGATAATCTTTTAATCCTATTGCGAAAGAATATTCTGTATTGAATATGGTTGTACCGTCTCCGCCGATTGGATACGGACCAATATCCAGCGTCTTATCAACTATCGATGATCTGCCGCTGAACGGATGCTTGAATTCAACATAATGCATTCTTCCCCACTGCCACATTGCCGGGTCGTTGCCGAATTTAGTCTCAAGCTCAGTCAATGCATCGTCCAGACTTTTGCGGATTGCATCATCTCTCGTTTCAACCTGCGGTGTTGAAGGATCATCAAACCAACTGCTGTTTGGATTATGCATCAACTGGATTATAGAACGCAAAGCAACGTTCTGCACCAGAACATATTCATCAAACAAATCCTTTCCCATTTTGTTAAGAAAGATATTCTGCATCAAATGCTTTATAAACATTTCGTAAATTGCCGGAGTCTGACTGAATTGGTTCATCTCATAATTCCAGTTCTTCAGTAAGTTTAACGCAAGCTGTAAATGGGCATTTGTTACTTTTACTGTAGAAAAAGCATTAAGAATATATTTTGTTAACGTATCGGCATATGGAGACACAAAATCCATCTGGTATTTTTCAAAATCTTTTACAGAATGTTTCTGTTTGGAATTCAGCAGTTCCGTAATTCTTTCTATTCTTGATGAAGGCTCCCACAAATAGGTAATGTAATATTTGTAATCCTTCACAGTCTTATTGTTTGCTGATGCAATAAAATTCTGCGGCGGATTGAACAACTGCGGAAGTTCATTCTGCGGTACAAATCCTTTCCAATCATTCTTGTCGTTCGTGCCGTCATATACAAAAGAAAAACCATTTGCGGGTCGTTCAGGAAGCCATGCACCGAACATATAACCTATGTTTCCCTGCTTATCTGCATAAACAAAATTTTGTCCCGGTACTGCGTAAGTCTGCAGTGCATCTTTAAATTCATTCCAGTTTCTGGCTTTATCAATTTTATAGATGGATAAAATTTCATTACTTACGTAATTACCGAGCCAGTGCATGCTTACGATTGCTTCTTTAATTCCTTTATTTTTAAAAACAAAATTGTAAGGATGAATATCGGAGACAATCGGACCATGATCAGTCAAATATATTTTGAAGATGACGTTTGTAGAGTCCTTTACCTTTACCGTATCCTTTAAGACTTTAAGATTATCCCATTCATTGTTAAGAAGATATTTAGTTCGGGTAGAATCAAGCTGTTCTGAATAGAAATCTGCATCATCTTCCATAATGTTAGTCAATGCCCAGGCAATATGTTGATTCTCTCCGATAATAATTCCAGGCGCTCCCGGCAAAGAAAATCCGCATACATTATTATCCGGCGTTTTAATATCCGCCGCATACCATCTTCCCGGTGCGCTGAATGCAAGGTGAGTATCATTCGCAATTATCGGCATGCCGGATGCAGACATATTTCCGTTTACCACCCAGTTGTTTGAGCCGATATGAGTTCCGGTCCATCCCATAAACCTTCTAAAGGCTTCATCGGTCTTCATAAAAGCGGAACTTATCTTTTGAAACTTCTGTTTTCCCTCCGGAATAATTAATGGCGCATTATCAGGATAAGACGGAATAATATCTTTTACTTTATCGTAGCCGAACTTTTGTATCAAATCCATCATCGCAAACTTTGACCACCAGCTTACATTAAGTTCCCAAGCCATCATTCTTCCAACAACAATGCAGTCAAGAGGCGTCCATGGTTTAGGTGCATAATTCAAAATATCAAATTCAACAGGGTATTTTCCCTTTGCTTGTTTAATATAAAGATTAACTCCGTTAGAATAGGATTGAAGCAGATTCAAAGTTACCGGGTCTAATTGAGATAAGATTTTTTCGGCAGTTCTTTTTATTCCAATCGTCAAAAACATTTCATCGAATGGAATTGTTTTGGGACCTATTAATTCACTCAGCTTTCCTTCGCCTGCTCTTCTAATTAAGTCCATCGAGAATAGTCTATCTTCGGCATGGACATAACCGAGTGCGAAAGCAGCATCGTCATCGTTCTTAGCAACGATATACGGCACAGCCATACTGTCGCGGTAAATCTTTACATCGCTCGAAATCTGTGCGGTTGTAGTCTCACCGGAATAAGCAGGTAGTGTAGACAAAAGCAATCTATAAAAAACAAATCCTCCTACTGCAATAAGAATTATTAAAGATGCAACTACACCGATAGTAACTTTAAGCCATCTATGCATAAGCTGTACTAATTTGTTTATCTAAATATAAGAAAAACATATTTAGGGTATAAGGGTATACCGGTATAAGACACAAAGTTCTTGGAATTAACCATATACCTTTATACCCTATACCTTTATCAGTTTCTCTTCCAATTGCTTGAGACAAGTATATTACTTAACTTTGATCTGAAGTCATCAAATAAATTCAAAGGTGGATTTATGCAGATTGGAATTGTAGGTTTACCGTTATGCGGAAAGTCGACGCTCTTTCAAACAATAACTAAATCGCATCTGGATCAGTCGCAGTTAGTAAGATCAGAATCGCACCATGCTGTAATAAAAGTTCCGGATGAAAGGCTTGATAAGCTTTCCGAAATATTTAAACCCCAAAAGACAACTCACGCCGCAATCGAATTCTTTGATGTTGTGGGCTTGCAGAAAGGAGATTCGGAAACTGCACAATTTACCGGCAACTTCCTCGGAACTGTTAAAACAAATGATGCGCTGATACAGGTTGTTCATCTTTTTGAGAATGAAATGACGCCGCATCCTTTAGGCTCAATCGATATGATGAGAGATATAAATACTTTCGAAACTGAATTCATCTTATCCGATATGGCGATTATCGAAAAGAGAATTGACAGCCTAAAGAAACAGATCCTTAAAATCCACGATGACCATCTTAGACACGAGCATACCCTTCTCGAAAAATGCTATTCAATTCTTCAAGAAGAAAAACCTTTACGCGAAGCTGAATTCTTAAAAGAAGATTTACATTTACTAAAAAACTATCAGCTTCTAACCTTAAAGCCGATGCTGATAGCATTAAATATGGATGAAAGCCACGTCAGCGAAGTTGATAAATATCTTGATAAGCTTGTTAAGACAAAAATCGGAAAGAATACTAAAGCAATAGCTTTCTTCGGGCAAATTGAATTTGAAATGTCCGAGCTTAATGAAACCGATATGCAGATATTTATGAAAGAATACGGCATTAAAGAATCAGCATTGACAAGCATAATTAGAGAAGCCTACTCATTACTCGGGCTTCAATCATTCTTTACGGTTGGCGAAGATGAATGCCGTGCTTGGACAATCCACAAAGGAATGAATGCACAGGAAGCTGCCGGTGTAATACATTCCGACTTCTTCAGCAAATTCATCCGCGCAGAAGTTGTGCATTACGACGACTTCATAAAGTACGGCTCTTTCGCTCAAACTAAAGAGCACGGCGTATGGCGTCTTGAAGGCAAAGAATATTTAGCTAATGACGGAGACATCCTAACCATCAGACATAATTAATTCTGAGGTTGATAATACTTCATTGCTTCCGGCAGTTCTTTTTCAATGTTAGCTATTCTTGTTTCGTCTGAAGGGTGATCACTTAAAAACTCCGGCGGCGCACTTCCGGTTTGTGCTTTTATCATTCTCTGCCAAAAGTTTAATGCTTCGTGAGGATCATAACCAGCCATCGCCATAAAAATTAAACCCAGATGATCCGCCTCGCTTTCCTGAAGCCTGCTGTAAGGAAGCAGAATGCCGACTTGAGTCCCCACTCCGAATGCAGCCATAAAAAGATTTTGCGTTAAAGCAGGTTTATCCTTAATTGCTTGCGATAACGCAACTCCTCCAAGTTGTGTAAGCAAAGCCTGACTCATTCTTTCATTACCGTGTTTTGCAACTGCATGAGCAATCTCATGTCCAAGCACAACTGCCAAGCCCGCTTCGGTTTTTGTTATTGGAAGAATGCCTGTATAAACAACAACTTTTCCACCGGGCATACACCAGGCATTTGCTTCTTTACTATCTATAAGATGAAATTCCCAATTATATCCGTTCAGTTGACTTGAGAGATTGTTCTGTGAAAAATATTTTTCAACCGCATTGGCAATCCTGCCACCGACTTTTTTTACAAGTGCAATTTCCTGCTGATTAGTGCTTTCTTTATTATCTTTTAAAAATTGATCATACTGTTGAAAGCTCATTGACAGCATTTCATTATCAGGAATTAAATCTAATTGACTTCTTCCCGTAATCGGAACAGTGCTGCATGAAGGTATAACAGCAATCAGTAAAAGCGATAAAAAAACTAGTATTAAATTTTTCATCTCAAACTCCCAATCATTTTATTTAAATAAAGTTAAATATTCTTTACGCCGGTTTCAGCACCATTAGAATTACGGCAATGTAAGGTGTAACAGTTGCAATCGTTCCCCAAATATTCCACTTTCTCGATAGAACAAGGTACTCATCCCAGGTAAATTTTTCTTCACTGTTTGCAAGTGCATAAATTTGTTTCTGGAGATTAGACACTTTAGACATAAATGCAAATGCCGAAATAATTATCATGACTATGCTCCACAAAATCCATGGAGTTTCTACAAGAGAATAATTTCCCTGCATTGCAGTACCAAGACCGAATAAAATTAATAGCGTTACCGACGGCATCGTAAATACTTTATCAGCCTTGATTAAATTTCTGAAAGTATCTGCAATCTTAAGACGGTCTGTAGATTTATCCGCCTGAATTTTCCAGAAAATTCCGATTGTAATATTTCCGAGAAAGATAATTACAGCAAGTACATGAATAAGTTTCCAGATATTATAAATCATTGTCCTTCCTTTTTGATATTTACAAATAGTAAGCACACAAATTTATCTGCACACAGTTTCATTTACAACTTGAACAATTCTTTTAAATGCAAATGTGATACGGAAAGTTATTTAGTCTTGGTAACCGATTGTTTGCACTATTACAATCTTCTGCTTCGGCTTTAGAACTTCCATCTGCTTTGCAAGCGCATCTCTATCAACCATGTCTCTAACCACGGTATTTAGCCCTTCGGATGCACAATAAAGATAAACACTCTGAACCATGCAGCCGGCTTCTATCGCCGAAAGAAATAATCTTTTATCATCATTCATTGTTTTAGACTTTGGATTCATCTTGCCGAAATCAGCTACATAAATTAAAGTAAGCGGAGCGCGTTTTACAAAATCCTGGCTTCCTGTAAAAGTTCTAATATCTTTATCGGAAATTTTATTTAAAGAATGTTCATTTGGTTCATAAATAAACAGACCATTTGAAGCTGCGGCATAAACCGTGACTCCATGCCAGTTATATGCCGATGGAACCGTACGCTTACCGGAAATAGTATCATTAACTCCGTTAGCACACCACAGTATTTCCGAAAGCTGTTGAGCCGATATTTCTTTTGTACTAAACTGCCTGTGAGTTCTTCTATTTTCAAGCAGCTTAAGTATGGAAGAATTCCTGCCGTTAATATTTGGTTTGGGAAGAGATTCCGTTTTTATTTCCTGTGCCGATAACAAGAAAGAAAAAGCAAATACAGTTATCAAGCACAAACAAAGTAATCTAAACTTCAACATTCATAACCTCCGTTTATTTTGATTTAAATTGTTCAAAGTCTAAATATCAATTCATTTCTTCTCAGAGCTTTCACCGGTTATTCTGTAACAGCATTTTCTCTAAATGTTAGTATTATATCCTTTCATGATATATTCAATGTCAACACGGGAAAAAGACCAACAACAAATAACCAATTTAGAATTGTTCTTTTCGAATTTTAAAATTGTAAGCCCGACAGTGAACCAATATTCAACTCAAAAAAGTGAATCAATTTAAAGACATAAAAAAAATGAACCATCTTTTTCATCGAAAATTAAATTCTTCATAATGAATTTTTCGAGCAGGCACGCCTAATCTTCTGAATTGCCTATTAAATGATTCCATCATTCTAAGGGGACCGCACATAAAAATATCCCGATTTGACAATTCTCCCTGTGTACTCTCAATTATGTTTTCTGCAGTTAAAGAGCCTTCCCTCGAAGTAATTCTAAGGGATGGATGAAAATCATTGTACTTTTGCGCTGCCGCAACACATTCTTCCCAAAATAATAAATCAGCATCTGCTCTTACTGTATAGTAGAAATCGATGAGGTGCCCGTGCATTGAAGAATCACGTATCCAGCTCACAAAGGGTGTAATTCCAATACCGCCGGCAATCCATATCTGCTGTTTTCCTCCGGCTCTGAAATTAAACCTTCCAAAAGGTCCAATAAGCCTTGCTTCATAATCAGGCTTTAAATTATTATGGAGATAATGAGTCCAGTCGCCAGAATTTTTTATTGAAAGCCGAATATGATTTTCATTTGGCGAGCTGCTTATGGTAAAGGGATGCGGCTCTGCAAGTGCTTTGTCATGCTTAAAATCTATATAAAGAAATTGCCCGGCTGTAAATGGAAGTTTTTCTTCATGCGCCTCTAATACAATTTCAATAGTAGAAGCGTTAAGTTTATGAACGGCAATAACAACGTAGTGATAATATCTAATCCATCTGGGATATACAAATTCCTTAAACAGATAAATACTAACACCTATTCCATATATAATAAGTAAAAAGCGAAAAAGAATAAAAGATGTATGGATAAGACTATCTACCAGCAAACTGTGTGCGATAGCTGCCAAATAGAAGAAGCCGACAAATCGATGCAAAAATTTCCATTGATGATATGCCAGATGTATATATCCGCCCACAAATGGAATTCGAGGTATTAAAGTAATAAAGATAGTGATAAGAATGCCGGCAAAAGCAATAATACCAATTGGAACGCCGATGTTAGCTTTATTGCTGTCCGGAACTATAAAATAATGAATGAAAATTAACACCATTGCTGAAATAGCAGCTTTTTTATGGGACTGATACATCTGATCAAGACCGCCGAAATAAGACTCCAGAAAACGCGGTTTAGAGGAAAGTACAAGACCACAGGTTATCAGAATCATCGCTGTTGATGCCAGGATTTCAGCTGCCGCCTGTAAGGTAAATGTTGGTTTGTTGTTGTAAGGCGGAGGAAAAATAAGCCAAAGTAATAGATTTACGATTACAAGGGTAACAATAACTACATTACCCAGGTTTTTTTTCCACAAGATTTTGCTAATACTTTGTTCAATAATTGCGGTGTGCTCGGCATTTTTTGACTTGCTCAATTTTTATCACTCCGAAAAAAATATTTCTTACGCAAGTTATATATACAAATAGAACATAAAAACCAAAGTCCTTAATCAACATTTCGCCGGGCTGATGCTGTCATAAATGGGTAATGTTAGTCCGGAAATACTTCAAATTTTATTATTCCATTTTATTAACGCCTGAAACGCCTGTTTAACGGTACTCTTGTTCACACCTTCAACATAATGAAGATTAAGATCACCGGGAGTTTTGTTCACGCAAATCTCAATTACTTCTTCATATTTCATTTCAGAATTGAAAGACATTGTTATAGACTTCAAAGAGTTGCCATCGTGAAATTCCAATGGATAACAATTCATCAGGTATTCAACATACTTTGCATTATTTACATGAAGATTCAAATCTATATCGGTGTAGCTAACCGATCTTTCATAAATTGATTCTCTTTTATTTTCATATTTAATCTTTTCGGGCATATCTTCCAGTGCGTGCATATCGGATTGATACGGAAATAGTATTTGAAGATTTTTTATATCGGTTATTCTTTTGCTTTTGGAATTTAACATCAGCCATGCGGAGGCTGCCCTGCAAAAAATATTATCCTGCTCATCATAGAGAAGAAAATCTCTTAACGCAAAAAGCTTGTATCTTCCTTTCGCCCATGTTTTAATTTTAATTTTATCTTCGAAATGAGGAAAGGAATTGAACTCAACTTTAATCCATGAAAGTACCCAAAACAAATCAAGACGTTGCAAGTCTTCAAAGCCGCAATGCAAATTTACTGCATGTGCGGAAGCAATATCCTGCATATAATTAAATATCGAGCTTACTTTCAATCTATCTTTAAAGTCGACGTCATAAGCCCGGACTTTGAAAATCTCCTCCCAGGTTGCCTGCATAGTTTCTCCGGATTATCCCAAAAAATTACTTTTCAAATGTATCTAATTTCAATGAAATAAAAATCTCGTTATGGGGAAAGAGCTTTGCAAATAGCAAAGGACTTCCTTTATGCTATGCGCTTTGCCCTATGCTTTTAAAAGACAAGCCCCGCATTACGCGAGGCTCAATGAGAATTGATTATTTGGTGCCGTTTATTAGATGACCATTAGTTCTAACATACGATTCCCCCATTTCATGCTTACTATGCTTTTGATTTAGAGACTCTTCTTGATTTTCAAATTTTTCATTATTTGAAAGCTTGAACCTGGAAACAATATGTTCCAGATTATCCGTCATTCGGTTTAAATCTTCGGCAGCCCTTGCAATTTGTTGTATGCCTGCGGAGCTTTGCTGCGTTACGCTGCTTATGGCTTCAATATTTTTACTTATCTCTTCGGAAGATGCAGATTGTTCTTCGCTTGCAGCAGCAACCTGAGTAATAATATCGACAACTTTTTCTGCACCGTCAATAATTTGTTTAAGTGAATTGCCCGCTTCATCAGCAAGTTTCTTTCCGTCTTCAACAATCTTTGTACCTTCTTCCATCGATAATACAGCGCCTTCGGTGTCCTTTTGAATTTGCTTTATCATAGACGCAATTTCTTTAGTAGCTTTTGTAGTGCGCTCTGCTAACTTTCTAACTTCATCGGCTACCACCGCAAAGCCTCGCCCTTGTTCGCCTGCGCGTGCTGCTTCAATAGCAGCATTCAACGCAAGTAAATTTGTCTGATCTGCTATATCGTCAATTACCTGAATAATTTCTCCAATCTGCTCGCTGTTTTTTCCAAGTTGCTGTACTGTCTGTGCTGACTTCTGAACAACCTCAGCAATCCTATTCATTCCAACAATAGTATCGTTAACAACTTTACCGCCTTCCTTAGCAATATTGCCGTATTGTTTTGATGCATTGGTAGCCTGAGTTGCATTTTTTGTAGTATCGAGAATGGTTTTTGTCATCTCATCTACAGACGTAGCAACTTCAGAAGCTTGCTGACTTTGTTCCTCAACACCAGCAGCCATTTCCTCAGTGCTGGATGAAATTTGGCTCGACGTACTTGATGTTGCTGCTATTGCATCAACTACTTCTCTTAATGCAGTAGAAAGAGAATCACCAAGATTATTAACATATCGCTGTAGTCTTTTATAATTTCCTTTATATTCACCTGTCATTCTTGCAGAAAGATCACCTTGCGACATTTGTTCCATTATAGCCTGAGCTTCTCTAACTCGTATAATAATTTCATCTATGGTATTATTAAAGCCTTCGATAATTGTCTTGTAGCCACCTTTAAACTTTTCAGCTTCTCCTCTCTTTTCAAGATTGCCGTCTGCTGCATTTTGTCTCATCTCATCCGTTTCAGACTTAAGTTCCTTCAAAGTGCGGGTGGTTAAATTTAATGCTGGCGCAATTTCATCTTTTTCATCCTTAGGCGGAATGTCAAATCCGAAATCACCTTCGGAAATTCTTTTCATACTTCCCACAACATACTTTTGGAGATCGTTTGCAAACTGATCAAGAGTTGCCGCCATACTTCCGAACTCATCATTCCGCTGCAAATTCAATCTTGCACCTAAATGACCTTTTCCCATTTCAGTTATCATCTCATTTACTTTGCTAAAAGGTCTTACAAGTACAAGCACCAATAAATACCAAAGGATAAGTGATGCGATGACGCCTAAGACTATATAAAATATCATATAGTTTGTAGAAGAACTTGCGAGTCTTGCATTTTCATCTGAAATTTCATTTCCGAGTTGAACTTTGCTGTTTACTAGCTCTGCAATCAAATTTTCTTCTTGATTTAGAAAGCTATGGAGGTCACCCTGAAGGTATGCAACTGCATCAGTACTATCACCCGATAAAACCAGACCTTCATATTTGCCGACTTTTTGGAGAAGCTCAGGTCGGTTTTGCGAAAATTCATCAAATATTTTTTTATCTTTTTCATCGACCAGTGTTTTGGAAAATGCAGCAGCGGCATTTGAAATAACTGCTGAAGCCTCTTTCCTTTTTTCAATCAGCTGCTGTTTAGCAGAAGAGTCATGCACAAGAACCATATCTGTAAAGCATGCTTTAGCAACTTCAAAATTAGTAGACATCAGTTCAAGCTGGGATAACGGCACTGTAACCTGCTCGTACAGCTTATTGTCGGCGTTCTTTATAGTATTAATATCTCTCATGCCTGTATATCCGATGGAGGCAGAAACAACTATTAATAGGATAAAAATTAACGAGAGCTTTTTCTTTATAGATAAATTATAGAACCAATTCATTGTACCAAATCTCTCCTCTAGCTGAATTATGTTGATAGATAATATGAAGCTTACGCTACTTCACTAAGTTTATTTTTTTCGCTGGAAGAAAGAATCTTTTCAAGATCAATAAGAGTAATTAATCTGTCTTCTAATTTTCCAACAGCCATAATAAATTCTGAATTAATACCGGAAACTAGATCGGGCGGCGCTTCGGTTATGCTTTTAGGAATCCTTAAAACTTCTTTTACAGCATCTACTATAAAACCAACCGTCTTGCCTGCAACTTCCACAACAACTATGCGTGTATTTTTATCATGTTCTTTTCTTTCAATCCCGAGTTTTGCCCGCAGGTCAATTACGGGAATAATTCTTCCGCGCAAGTTAATTACTCCATCAACAAATGACGGCGCATTAGGTACTTTGGTTATCTGCAGCATCCGGTTTATTTCATGAACAAAAAGTATATTCACTCCGAATTCCTCTTCCCCAATAGTAAAGCTTACCAGTTGAAGTAATTCCGTAGAATCTTTTTTCTGATCTTCCATACCCGACATTCTAATCTCCCGAAAAAATTTCTTTAATAAACTAATTTGATTCTTTTTGTAAATTCATTTTTCAATAGAATTGAGAATAAGGCTCTCAATAAGTCATTATCGAAACAAATTGAAATCAATTTAGCTTCCGGCAGCTTTTTATTTAATCCGCTTGAATGCGTTCGATAAAAAAGCAAATCCCAGATTGTTGATTATTCTTTCTATGGTCAATTTTAACCAGTTTTAAAGAATAGTTTATTAGATCTCATCATTATTGCTCAATTCTCCAACAATTTATTGCCGTCAAAAATGGTACTATAATTGAGTATATCGACTATCGGACTCTTGTAATAAATTATTTCAGATAAAGAGAATCCGAACCGGTATTAAATTAAATGCCGGTTAAACCGATAATGTATATTGACTTCTTTTTCTCTTTTAAATTTTAATTGAAGGTAAAGAGGGATTATGTATGCTAAAAAATTTTTCATTACCGGATTTTAGTGTAGATGACACAAAGCAGGATATTAATAGTAGAGGATGAGCCTGTAATAGCAGAACTCATCCAATCTTCCCTGATGGGAATGGGGTATGACGTAACTTCTATAGTTTCAACCGGGGAAGAAGCAATTGAAACAGTAGAAAGGGATAAAGCCGATCTTGTATTAATGGATATTGTTCTTGGTAGTGAAATGACCGGAACAACAGCAGCAGAAAAAATTAGATCAAACAAAAACATTCCGATTATTTTTCTTACAGCTTACTTCAATGAAAACCTTCTTGATAGGGCAAAACTCTCTGAGCCTTATGGTTATTTATTAAAGCCGTTTAATGAAAAGGAACTTTATGCTTCCATTGAAATGGCTCTTTACAAAGATGCGCTGGATAAAAAAAGACAGCACATTGAGAGTCTGCTCAGGTGTTCCCGAAATATAAACCAGCTGATATTCAAAGATGAAGAGAAATATCTCGCGGGGATTTGCAAGAATTTTATAAGCGTTAAATGGATAACCTCTGCGTGGATAATCTTAACCGATAATTCGAATAATATTTCCGAATGGGCTGAAGCAGGATTAGGAAATAGTTTCCAGAAACTGTTAACCGAAATGCAAAGCGGTAAACCCCCTTTGTGGTGCAGAAATTTATTTGCTTTTTTAAGTCAAAACAAAAATTATGTCAGTTTCGGTGAAAAAATATCAATGTACTTTGAAAAGATTGAAAACGAAGAAACATTATTTTTACGTCTTGAAGGAGAAGGCAAAACCACTGGTGTATTAGCATTATCAATACCCAATAAAGATTTGGATAGAGAAGAAATTTCTCTCCTTAAAAACATAACTTCGGATATAGCTCTAACACTAAGCCGAAAGGAACTGGAACATAAAAATCGTTTGATTGAACAAAGACTAATTGAGTCCGAAAAAATGTACCGCCAAGTTTCCGAGGAAGCTACCGACATAATTTTTACTACCGACTTGAACGGAAATTTTACATATGTCAATAAAGCGGGACAGAATATCAGCGGTTATTCACTTGATGAACTGCTTAAAATGAACTATTTGGATTTAATTCTTACTGAATATAAAAAGCGGGTGCTGGATTTTTATAAAGACCAATTTGAAAAAAAATTGAACTTTACATACACTGAGTTTCCGTTCTTTACAAAAAGCGGTAAGGTTATTTGGTGCGGACAGAATGCAACCTTAATGTTCGAAGACAATAAAATAATAGGAGTTCATTGCATATCCCGTGATATAACCAAACGTAAGCAGATGGAATCCGCCTTGCAGGAGAGCGAAAAGCGTTATAAACAACTTGTAGAATCTTCACCCGATGGAATAGTTGTAATAGACAAAGGTAAAATTATTTTCGCGAACGAAGCTTTCTTAAAATTATTTGGCGCTTCCGATGCAATGCAGGTACTTTCAATGCCGCTCACGGAATTAATGCATCCTTATTCGGTTGATACAATAAAAGCAAGAATAAAATCTCTTCATAATAGTGATTCAAACGTCTCTCTTCATGAACAAAAATTCCGTAAGATCGACGGCTCAACAATTTATGTTGAAGTATCTGCAAGCCCTGTAATCTTTCACAACGATTCTGCCGTACAATTTGTTGTTAGAGATATAACAAGCCGCAAGAATGTTGAAGAAGAGCTTCGCAGGCAGCAGCTTGAAGTAAACACTCTGCTTGACAGCATGCCAGGGATGACATTTTTTAAAGACATAAATTTTAAATACATCATTGTCAATCAGAATTTTTGCGACATGATGGGCTATACTAAAGAGGAGATAATAGGTAAAACCGATTTTGAACTGATGCCAAAACATATTGCAGAGAAATATCACGCAGAGGATCTGAACGTCGTCAATTCAGGCAAAGAATTATCTATGATGGAAGAGAGAATTTTAGTACGTGGTAAATACCTTACCATCGGCACCAGGAAAGTTCCTCTTAAAGATGAAACCGGTCAAGTAGTTGGATTGATTGGTCTGGGTATAGATGTAACCGAGCAAAAAGCTGCCGAAGAAGCCATAAAAAGATATTCGAAGGAAATGGAAGAAATAAATGCAGAGAAGGATAAGTTCTTTTCAATTATTTCGCATGACTTGAGAAGTCCGTTCCAGGGCTTACTGGGTTTATCGAACGCTATGGTAGAAGAATTTGAGACTTTAACCCCAGAAGAAACAAAATTATTTATTAACAATATCCATAACTCTGCAAAGAATCTATTCAATCTGATTGAAAACCTTTTGCAGTGGTCAAGGATTCAAAGAGGTAAACTCGATCTTCAACCGGTTAGCCTTGATCTTTATGAAGAGATATTGTATGTGATCAACCTGCTTCAAAGAAATGCTTTAAATAAAAACATCAAACTAATAAATCTTGTAGATGAGAACGTGATGGTAAAGTCTGATGTAAACATTTTACATTCCACACTTCAAAATTTGATTTCTAATGCAATTAAGTTTACGCTTAAAGGCGGCGAAATAAAAATTACCGCCGAAAGAGATGTGGAATTTGTTTCAGTTTCCGTTATTGATAACGGTGTCGGGATTGCGGAAAAAGATATTCAAAAATTATTTAGAATCGATGCGCAGCATTCAACATTCGGGACAGAGAAAGAGGCAGGCACGGGTCTCGGTTTAATTATTTGCAAAGAACTAATCCAAAGACAAGGCGGCAACATTTGGGTCGAAAGTGAAGTCGGGAAAGGCTCCAATTTTACATTTACTCTTCCTGTTGCATAGAAATTAACTAATAACTAAATCTCAAATACTATGGAAAGTAATTCTACAGAACAAGCATTGCATCTTTCAGAACAAAAGTACAAGGACATATTTGATTATGCACCTTTCGGAATTTTTTGCTCGGACATTGACGGTAATATCTTATCCGCGAACTCAGCGCTTGTTAATCTTTTAGGAGCTAAATCAATCGATGATGTTCTAAATCAAAATATAAAGAAGGATTTTTTCTTTGATCCTGAAGATGGCAATAAGATATTTAGTAAATATAAACCTGTAACCGAAGGTTTGAAACTTGAGTTGAAATGGAAGAGAAAAAACGGTTCACCGTTTTGGATTGAGCTGAACATTCATACTGTTAAAGATTCTTTAGGAAAAACTTTATGCTATCAGGGCTTTGTCAAAGATATTACCTTTTACAGAACTCAAAAGGATCAATTGACCTTAGCTAAAGAGGAAGCCGAAAAATCAGACAGGCTCAAGACAGAATTTTTAACTCAAGTTTCTCATGAAATAAGGACACCTTTAAATAATATCATTACATATACCTCAATCTTAAAAGAAGAATTTGAGAGCAAACTCCCCGCTGACTTTGATAATGCTTTTAAGGTTATTGATACAAGCTCCCAGCGTTTAATCAGAACAATTGATTTGATAATAAACATGTCAAAGATTCAAACAGGTAACTTTGAAACAAACTTTAGCAAATTCGATGTTGAAAAAGATCTGCTTGAAGACCTTACACTTGAGTTTTACTCTCGCGCTAAAATGAAGAACCTTGAATTGAAATATAATAATGCTGCTAAAAGAACGAAGGTTTTCGCAGATCAATATTCGTTGGGTCAAATTTTCTCTAATCTTATCGACAACGCAATAAAATATACTCCGGAAGGCGAAGTAGATATAAACCTTAAAAATGAAAACAATAAAATTTGTATTACCGTCTGCGATTCCGGCATTGGCATTTCACAAGATTACCTGCCAAAATTATTCAGCCCGTTTACTCAAGAAGAAGGTGGCATAAATCGTAGATATGACGGAACCGGTCTCGGACTTGCTTTAGTTAAAAAATATGCTGATATAAATCATGCAGAAATTAGCGTGAAGAGTTCAAAAGGACGCGGGACAAAATTTACTATTGCGCTGCCGTTAACTGATTAGAATTTTATTTTATATTCTTAGTCACTTCAATGCCAAGCTGTTCCATCCGATATCGAAGCTTAGAGCGTGACAAACCGAGTATCTTTGCAGCTCTAACCTGATTGCCGTTTGTTATACTAAGAGTTTTTTGGATTAATGTTCTTAGAACTAAGTCTATTTGAATACCTTTAGGCGGGATCTTCAAAACAAAGCCATCGTCTTCAATTATTTTCGCAGGAGAAGAATCAACTAAAAACGATAAATGCTTTTCTTTCAGTTCATCTTCCTCAATCAGCAGAGCAGCTCTTTCCATAACGTTGCGAAGTTCACGAATATTGCCTTTCCACGGATATGACACAAGAAGATTTAACGCATCCGGATCGATACCTCTGATATTCTTATTAAACTTACCGGCAAATTCTTTTAAGAAGCCGAAAGCAAGAACAGGGATATCCTCTTTTCTTTCGCGGAGCGGCGGTACTAGAATTCTAGCAACATTTAATCTATAAAATAAATCGGCGCGGAAATTTCCATTTTTGATTTCATCTTCGAGATTTCTGTTAGTAGCTGCTAGCACGCGGACATCAACAGCAATTTCTTTCTCTCCGCCGAGTCTGTAAAACTTTTTTTCCTGAAGCACTCGAAGCAGTTTTACCTGAAGATCAAGCGAAAGCTCGCCTATTTCATCAAGCAAAATTGTACCACCGTTAGCAAGCTCAAACTTGCCGAGCTTTGTTTTTTGGAGCGCTCCGGTAAAGGCTCCCTTTTCATGACCGAATAACTCGCTCTCAGCAAGCTCCTTTGGAATTGCAGAACAATTTATTTGAATGAAGGGACCTCCCTTCCTTGGGCTATTCTGATGAATATATTTTGCAAAAACTTCTTTACCTGTTCCGCTTTCTCCTTCGAGCAGTAAAGTAGTATCTGAACTTTTAGAAAGCTTCTCTACAGAGGCAAGCAGCCTGGTAATCTTGGTGCTGTTCCCGAAAAATTCCCGGGTTAGCTCATCCTCGTGCAAGAGCTGATGAAGCTTATCAACTTCATTTTTCAGATATAAATTATCGATTGCTTTTTTCAAGATAGTTTGTAGCTGATCAATATCAATTGGTTTAAGCAGGAAGTCAAATGCACCCGATTTAATTGCTGCAACAGCTATCTTAACATCCGAATAGCCGGTAATCATTATTACCGGTATGTGATAGAATTTTTTCTGGAATTGCTTTAAGAGTTCAAGACCGTTGTGGGTTGTAAGGTAAATATCCAATAAAATTATATCAGGTTCAAAGCTTTCAACTTTATTAAAAGCCTCGCCGGCTTCAAGACAAGTTTCTACATCGTAGCCAAGTTTCATTAAAAGTTTTCTTAATGAAATTGCTACCAGATTATCATCATCAATTATTAATATTTTGTGATTCGCCATTTGATCCCATTATACTCGGATTGAATGTTATGAAAAACCTTGATCCTCTGCCGGCTTCACTTTCAAAATCAAGTTCGGCTTGATACTCTTGAAGAAGCATTTTGCATACACTTAAGCCCAAGCCGGTACCTTTCTCTTTGCTTGTATAAAAATCCTGAAAAATTTTATTCCTATCTTCTTCTTTTATCCCGACGCCGTTATCTCTTACTTCCCAAATTATTTTGTTGCCCATCAAAATAGTTTTAACGTTAATTTCGCCTCCTGTTTCACAGGATTCAATTGCATTGGTTATAAGATTCAGAAAAACCTGGAGTAGTTTGCTTTTATCGTAGCTAGTTTCGGAAATAGCCTCGTCAAGTTCGATATTAAACTTAACATTTTTCTTTTCGGCATTATAACGCATTATTCCGTAGGCACTGCGTGTAATCTGGTTGATAGAATAAGTCGAAATTCCATTATTATTTTTTTTGACAAGTGTGAACATGTTGTCGATCAGGTTCTGAATGCGGTTCAAAGCGTCTGTACACACTTCTACCGATTCATTCGCCTCCAAAGGCATTTCATCACTAATCATTTTGAGATAATCGAGATTTAGTTTGATAGCTGAAAGTGGATTTCTAATTTCGTGAATTAGACTTGCTGTTAACTTTCCGATTATTTGAAGTTTATTGTCTTGAATGTTATCATCAATTAAGGACATTACGGAAAAACTAATTTGAAAAACACAAAAAATAAATTTTGGGTGGTATTATAAATATTTCACTTATAATTAGCAAACTTTTTCCCGCAAAAGATTTGCCTTAAATCTCGATATGATTGATTTGGTTAAAGTTTTAGCAGCTACTTTGTTTTGTTTATTTCACTTAATATTTTATTTGCAACTTGACTAACTACCTCATTAGAATCGTAAAACTTATTCTGAATCCTTTGAGATATTTCTTCTGAACGCGGAACCTGGTTATCATTATTCTGAATATTCTTTGCTTCTTGTGAAAGCTCTAATTTATCCTGGACTTTCAAGTTCGTATTTCCGCTTTGGTCTTTACCTTTTTGCGGTAAATCCTTTTGAAAATAAATATTGTTACTATTATTTACGGATTTTATATCCATTTATCTACCTGTTGTAATAAATTAATTTCTTCTTATTTTGAGTATATTGTATCTGTTCGGCAATTTTAGCCATCTCAAGCTTTTTTGCCTTAGCTATATTATCGAAACTTTCTTTAATTTGTTTAGCTAACTTAGTTAAATCCGGCTCAAATATTTTCAATTCATTCTTGGAAAAATTAGAAAGAAGGAACTTTTTATGCTTTTGTGATTCATCCAGCATACTTTTTATTCTTGGGAATGCCTGCTCAAAGTTTTCATTCGTAATTTCGTTAAGACTCTTAAGAACTTGAGCCAGCAAATATTTAATCTTTTCTACTCTATCTTTCATGTCGGTTAGGAGTTAAAATAGTCGGTTATGTTAACACCAAAATACATTTGAGCAGTATCGGTCAAAGAAATAAGCTGCGCCTGAAGCTTTTCATATTGAGTGCGAAGATTATCGGCTTGAGTATTTATTTGAGTTTGTTGTGTGGAAATTCTATCGCTGTAGCTTTGAACATTATTATCATAAGAAGATTGCGTCGTGGTCAACAGTCCTGTTGGACCAACGTAAGGATTTAAGGAATTATATAAGGTATTAGCAACACCGTTTGTAGAAGCGAAAATATCTTTTACTTGGGAAAGATTATTCCTTAAGCTTTGTGTTAACAATGAACTGTTTGAAACACTTAATCCGTTGGTAGGATCAAATGTTATTCCTATCGCTGACAGCGAATTCAAAACGTTCTGAGATAAACCTGATACGGGAGAAATGGCAGTCTGCGTCATCACATTCAAGATAGATGAAGTATTTGTATCTCCGGCAAGAACACCCCACCCCGATGTGGTAGAAACTGCAGCACTGGTTTTAAGATAAGTGTACGCAGCATTAAAATTAGTAATAAAAGTATTTATCTGGTTCGTTATCGAAGTGACATCGCTGTTAACAGTTACCGTTGCGGTCGGATCTGTTGTCTGCATTACCGAATTAAGATTAAAAGTAACTCCGGTAGCTAAGTCGCTAATTTTGTTTGAGTCTCTTTGTATTTCAACCCCGTTAAAATTTAACTTAGCATTAAGCAGATTTCCGGTAAGAGTAGTATCAGCATAGACATATCCGGCGGTATTGGTAGATTGATTATAGGAAGTTCTAGTTGTACCAAGATTAAAATTAATAGAGCTTAATGCGGTCCCGGTTCCTGTATCCGAGATATTTTTAATTATATAATCCAGCCCTGTATTTTTAGAGCTAATTGAAAGCTGACTTAAACCTGTTGATGGAGAAAATGATGAAGCAGATACAACTCCTGAAGCACCAATTAAATTCGAAGTCGTTATTCCCAGATCCGCAGCAATTGTTCCGCTTGTATCAGAAATTGAAATGCTTTTTGTAGGATCGTTAACTGTTATTTGCAGCATTTCATTTGCGGAATTATTTGGATCCGTAATTTTTTGTGCAGTTACTCCGGAAACATTTGCATTTATGTTTGTAACCAGCTCATTTAAAAGCTGATCATAAGTTTCGCTGTTGCTGCCGCCTGCATTAACGCTTACCGAAGTTACAGTACCGCCTACATTAAATGACAATGTCCCGGTTGCCCCGGCATAAAGGCTTGAAGGTGAAAGTGAGCTTGAAGTAACAACCGCCTGATTTGAATTTATTGCAGCAGCTATCTTTTGCATTACTGTTTGGTTAGTTTCTCCGGTACCAAGTGTTACGCTAACATTGCTTGTTAAATCGCCTGTTGGGCTTCCTGTAACTATTTGAAATGTTTGAGTACCCGTGGTGGAATTTGCAGTACTTGAGGTTAGACTTTGAGATTCTGCAATATCATTTTGTGCAAGCTGCTCAACTCGGATAGAATAATTACTGGTCGAAGCTGTATTATCTGCTGTAGCACTTACAAAATTCGTATTTGAAGACTGAGCTGCTATTGCCGCAAAGACTGAACTGCTTCCGCTTGCCGTAAATCCTGAAAGTCCGGTTACCAGAGTGTTTAGTTTACCTATCGCTGTTGAATATGCAGAAGATAAATTCTGATATTTTGTTTGAAGATTTTGCAGCGGTGTTATAAACAAGCTGTTCTGCTCTGCCTGGTAAGCGCTTACTAAAGAATTGATCCCTGAAGTTGTTAAAATTGTACCGGACATATTTTAGCCTCACATATTAAAAGCTTTTAACCACGTCTCTCTTAACTCGCTTAAAATTCTGTAAACTATATCGTAGTTTTTTTTCCTCATTTCGCTTTGACAGAACTGGTACAGCTTAAATAAACCTGTCGATATTTGTTTTACATCTTCACCTTCCCACCTAAGAGAATTAATTAACTCCTGAAGTGCCTGATTAGTTTTGGCAAGATTTCGTCTCTGGCAATTAAGAATTGCAAAATCATAGATTTTTATAAGAAGCTGCTGCGGAGTTGCCTCCATTATTTCTTTAACAATATAATTATTTACTGTTTTCGAATTACGTTTTGTCAAAGTTGCAGTGTTGTACATTCTTTATTCCTTAAGACAAATTCATTATAAAAAATCCCTCTTCTACCTAGATAGAAGAGGGAGAATACGAATTATTATTTTATTGGAAGAGACGGAGTAAGTTCTGCGGAGCAGAGTTCAATTGAGATAACATTGAAGTAGCTATCTGTTCTTGAATTTGTCCCTTCGTCGCATTCATTTGTTCAACCGCGATGTTAGCATCAAACAATCTCGATACCGAAGCCTGAGAATTGGAAATTGCTGAGGTTAAGAAGTCGTTCTTAATGCTTAATCTTTGGTCATAGTTACCGATTGCCGACAGTGCCGAATTAACAGCAGATTCAAAGCTGTTTAATACAGTAGAAAGATTAGCAATTGAGTTAGATGCCGTTGTGGAAACAGTACCGCTAACGTTAGCCAATGATGTTAATGCCTGACTGACAACAGCACCTACATTATATACTGTAAAGTAGCCGTTTGTTACAGTATTAGCACCTGAACCGCTTGCAGCTAATGTTCCATTAGCAGTTTCATTGAAATTAATTGCTAATGTATCTGTACTGCTTGCACCGGTCTGGAAATTGAATCCACCTGCAGCAACAGATGACAACAGCTGTGTATTGTTGTATTTGGTCTGTGAGAAGATGTTTGCAATTTCACTTGCCAGAGCCTTTATATCACCCTCAGTACTGGAAGTGTTCGTAGCCGGGTTAGTAGCATTTGCCATCTCACCTTTAATTGAAGTGATAAGGTTAGCAACGCTTGTTAATTGCGATTCAACTGTTGAAAGCATGTCCTGTGCAGAACCTACGTTTGCCTGTGCAGACTGCATCAATTGTACTTTCTCATTAAGAGCTGAACCTACAGCAAAACCAGAAGTGTTGTCCGCAACTGAGTTGATTTGCTTACCGGTAGCAAGCCTCAACTGAGCCTTCTGTGTCTTATCGGTAATTTGTGACAATGCATTATACGCACTTAATGCATCAAGATTGGTGTTGATTGAGAATAAACTCATAATAAACCTCCGTGTTTATTTTGGTTGAAATTGTTTTACGGACATCCTTGTCCGTTCTGTTATTTACTGAGAACTTTCCGTTCTCAAGCATATTATCGGCAGGGTTTTTTAATAGTTTAGCCTTTGGGCATAACTGTCCTTAGGAATATTGATTTGAAGAGAGGAAGATATGGTAAGCTTCGTTTTATAAGTTTTTCATAAATTCATTACAAAGAATATTATGTTAAAAATTTTGTGGTTCATTTCTTTACTGCCTTCACCAAATATTGAAAATGTGCTGACTCTTCTTCTAGTGTATCAACATTTATGTTTGCTTCTTTCAAAGTTGAAATTAAATTTGAAGTTAAGTCTTCAATTTTACCAACCACACAAAATAAGCCCGCTATTTTATAGCCTGCTTTATCAAACATGCTTTGTATCGACTGCCTTGTAAAAAATCTTAGATGAGTACTATCCATTATCCCCCATTCCTGGTAGTCCCATCTTCCTTCTAAAAGTTGTTTGACAACCGACCAGTGCCTAACATTCGGAATACTTGCTATCAATTCACCTTCCGGACTCAGCTTGTCTTTAATTAATTCCAGTACACTGTATGGATCCACAAGATGCTCTAACACATCGGCAAAGATTATTGTGTCAAAGTAATTATTAGGCAATTCGTTAATTGCATCTTCAACTTTACCCGAGATTACTCTGTCAAGCTTTTCTTCAGCAGCAGCGGCAGCTTCATGATTATATTCGATTCCCCAGGCTTCGGCATTTAATTTATTCTTAAGCTCAAAAGCCAGATTGCCAGTTCCGCAACCAACATCTAACAATATTTTTGTAGCGCTGTTAACTAGCTGCTGAACATCCGGTCTGGTGTTGTTATAGTATTCATCCTTTTTAATTTTCATCAGACCGGACTGGTTATCAGGATCGTTCTCCGTTTTATCCTTTCCGTTGCCTATTTGAACCTGATAGTTGGGTTCGAGCTTCTGCAGTTTTTCAAAAATCTCAAGCGCCTTATCCAGCTTCTTAGCTTTATATAAAAGCATTCCCAGTTTTTCAAGCAAAGTTTTGTCATTTGGATATTGTGTTAACAGATCTCGTAAAACTTTTTCTGCTTCTTCGGTTTGATTTTTACTTATCAGCTCATCAGCCTGCTCATTCAAAATACCTTTTAGATTACTCTCTAAAAGCTTCGAGTCTTCTCCTTCAAGAAAAGCAATTCCTTTCCATTTAGACCAAAAGAGCTTTCTATTTCGTTCAAGAATTTCGCCGGCAGTTTCTTCTTTGTTCAAATAATTTATTGTTCTTAAAGCTCTAATTGAACCGCTCCATTCATGCTCATAACCATTGATAGGCACTATGTATGATTTCAAATTCTGCTGTTTAATCTGAAGCCCGAGGTCCCATTCTTCAAAATAACATGGTGTGTATTGGTTATCGAATTTGATTACTCCGCTGTTAAAGAGCTCCGTTTTAACTGCAAATAAAAATCCCGAAACTGCATCAACAGAAATTGGATTCTTAAATGTGCCTTTGTCAAAATATAAAATATCTTTTGCAGCATCAAAATTAAAGAATGAACCTTGAGGTCCGACAATTGCTGCTTCCGGAAGGTTTAGTAAATATCTTTCCAGGTTTTCAATTGTTTCTTTGCTTACGTGAAGATCGGAATTCATGATAAATGTAACCGGCGTTTGAGCAATGTTCAATCCGATGTTCCAGGCTCTTGATACGCCGACATTCTTTTTCATTGCCGCATAATAATCTATTCTCGGATGGTCCTTTAATTTCTCCGCCATCTCAAGTGAATTGAAAATTACTATTACATCTCCCTGTAGCTCTTTCAGATCTTCAAGAAGCTTTAGAATGTTGAATGGGCTTGCTGGCGACATATCAAGCACCGGTATAACAAAGCTTCTTTTATTAGCTTTATTTTCTTTTGATCTTAAGTCTGCCGTTACCGGGACAGAAACTTTTTGTAATGATCTGCTTCGCCATTCATCAGCGGTTGGGGTATTAACTTTTTTGCCAAAGCTGATTTCTAATATCTCTTCCGCTCTATGAGCATACGTATGAGCATTGTGAACCATTTGTCTGCCGCGATTAGCAATCTTTTCCCGTTTAGAATCGTGAGCTAAATAATATTTTACTTTGCCGGTAATGTCGTCATCAGTGTAGATTCCAAGATCCTCGCCGTCTTTAAACATTTCTTCCTGCCCGCTGTTTCTTGCAACATCGGTGAGCAGGAAAGATCCTACAGACATTACCTCGAAAAGACGCATATTAAGATCGTTGCGGATAGCGTTATTAAAAACCATTTTCGATGCTGAAAAAAATTCAGCCATTTCTTCCAGCCAGCATCTTCTGTAGCTTACTTGAACAACGGAATTTATTTTATTCAAAAGTTCTGCCCTTCTTTGATGCACTTCTGAATTAACCGAGCCTACAAAACCTACATCATAAATCTTTTTAACATTTTTGGGAGAATGTACTTCAGGGTCGGCACCTAAAGGCAGCCAAAAGACATTTTCTATTCCTGCTTTCTTAAATTCCGGGATATATTCCCTTTGGGCGATAAAAGTATAATCAAAATTTTTCGCCCATTGCAGGTGAGTATTCAAATTCAAATGTGAATCAATTAAATAACATGATGTTGGAAAGCCGTGACCTTTAATATTTAACGGAAGAAATCCCGCAACAGATTCGATCCATAAAAACAAATCCGGTAGAGGAACATTTGGTGCTGCTTTTAAAGACAGATCAAAATCGATAGGTCCAAAATCCGTTGGTATATTTTGATCTTTTATCGGCGCTTTCAAATCTTCAAGCTGCCATTGCTTTATCAGTTCGGCGGGAAGCTTAGGTCCTATGGTAATTACATCATATTTTTTTCTAAGAGCTCTTTCAAAATATACTGCCGTAGTTGCAGGATATGAAACATAAGAAAGCCATATTCTCGGATTATTTTGCATTTATGTGCCCATAGAATTTTCGTGTCTAAATTGTAATTACTAAACGAAATCAGACACTAATTCCATGCCGCAACTAAAATGCAATTATAGCAAAAAAGTACTATGAAACTTATATGAGCTGATTATTATTAGCCACTTTGATCCTAATGAACAAAATACTTCATCAAAGTTTCAGCCGAAGCTTTCCAGGTAAAACTTTTCATAAACTCTCCGGCTTTCTTACCTATCTGCTTAATATTTTCTCTGTTGAAATATGCATATTCAATCTTTGCAATTATCTCATCGATATCCGGCTCTTCCCAATCAGCAAATAAATTCTTATTATCATCATACAATTTGAATTCCTTCATATGCGTGAGCGGCAAAGAATTTTCATCCGTAAGAATATCCGTATGCCCGCTCGTATAGGAAGCTATTACCGGTTTGCCGCAAGCCATGTATTCCATAAGAACCAGGTTTGTTCCACCTTCACATCTGTTGGGAAACAAACCTATATCTGTACTTAAATATAAATCTCTTAGTTTATTATTAGGTGTAATCGGCAGAGTGAGAACTTTGTCACCATCTATACCGTTGATAGTACATAAGTTTATCATAAAATTTTTCCAAGTCTCGCCTTTATACTCGTACTTAATATGTTTAGACATCCCCATTGATTGCATTGTACTTGGCCACATATTATACCATGCATTTATAAGTACTATATCTCTATACTTCTGCTGTAAAATTTTTATTGCTCTTAATACTAAATCCTGCCCCTTCCGGAGTTCAAATTTGCCTCCCGAAAAAATAACGAATAGGTCTCTTTTAGTTTCTTTATCAGAAGGATAAAAAAGTTCAGGGTCTACACCCTGAATTAATACTCCGGTATTATTAACTCCTCTTTCTCTCAGCTTCTTTTCGTTCCAAGAAGAGCCTCCTAGAACCAAATCATAGTTTAAAGCCTTTTTAATGGCAGCTTCGTTTAACTCGTATTCAAAGAACGTGTAGCCAATGTTCTTTGTTCCTCTTACCGGGAATAGACCGTTGAAATCATTATTGTTAAGTGCATGGAAAACCGGTCCATTTACCATTCCCGATTTCACAAGTTCAGGATGTTCGTCAAAATTAATTATGTTTAACTTTTGAGATAATTCCTTCTTTAGATATTTACTGCAGACTCCCCAACCGAAGTTCTCGCCTGAAGTCAATCCTAAATAAATTGTTTCAGCTTTTTCATTCTTTTTAAAACTCACATCTTTCGTTTTGATTTTCCTTTTTTCCAAAACAAAATCTTCTAAATCATTTTTTAATATTTTGAAAACGGAATTCCAATCATAAATTGCAGGCTGCCTGTACAATTTAATTGAAGGGTACCAGGGGGACTTATCCTCATAAAGCATCCATCTCCAATCCGGAAAAAACGGAAGCAGCAGCCATGTTTCTTTTCCTAAAGCTCCTGCAAGATGCGCGACAGAGGTATCCACAGTAATTACCAGATCAAGATTTTCAATAATAGCGGCAGTATCAGCAAACGATTTTATATGTTCGTCAAGATCAGTTAATAATAACTGATAATCTTTAGCTTGAATTACTGGAAATCCTTTCTGTAGACTGTAGAAATGAGTCCCTTCAATTGACAGCAGATTAATAAAATGCCGCAACCTTGCTGAACGTTGCCTATCATTAGAATGTGAAGGATTTCCTGCCCATACTATTCCGATTTTAATTTTATCCCCATCTTTAATTATTTGTGACCACCTGTTTCGAAGTTCTGCATCTGCTTTCAAATAGCGGGTACCGGAAGGAATATTATTTATGTTCGTCTTAAAATACAATGGAAGGCTTAATAGTGGTATTGCATAGTCATATTCTATATCCGGCTCTATGTTGATTTTCCTATCTATAATCATATCAATGCCTTCAAATCTGTTAAGCAGGCTGTGAATTTCTTTGCCGCATTCAAAAATTATATAGCATCCCTTTTCTTTCAGCATCGGAAGATATCTTACAAATTGAATTGCATCGCCTAAGCCCTGCTCAGCAAATACAAGAACTCTTTTTCCATGCAGATCCACCTGCGGACCAAATGCTCTGTCAAATTTTCTATTGCCAAAATCTTTTCTTTCAATTCGCCATTCATATTCTTTCCATCCTTCATCAAACTGCTTTGTAATCAAAAGTGCTTCAGCTTTATTATAATGGGCTAAAGTGCTTTGAGGGTCGGTTTCTAATGCTAAATTAAAATAATTTAGAGCTTCATTTATGTTTTGTCTTCTTAAATGAACCACACCGATATTTGTATATGCCTTAGTAATATTTTCAAAATCGTTATTATCTTTTAACAATACCTTCAATGCTTTATGATAATATTCCAAGGCTTCTTCAAACTTGTCTGTGCCCAATTTTAAGCCGCCTAGGTTCAGCAGCGTAAATGCATAATCCGGATTTACTTCTAGCGCCATCCTATAATATTTTTCAGCATCGTCATTATTTTTTGAATCCAGGCTTAATAGACCCAGATTATTTAAAGCTCCTAAATTTCCTGGATTTAGTTCAGCAGCCTTCTTATAATTCTCTAATGCAAGTTTATTATTGTCTGAATACTGATAACAAACACCTAAACTGTAATATGCATCGGAATCATTTTCATTTATCGAAAGAACTTTTTCGTAGCATTTTATAGATTTATCATACGACTTTAGATTGAAATAAATAGTACCGAGTGCATTATTGAGATGGATGCTATCGGGATTTTTTTCAAGCAGCTTTACCAATATGTCCCTTGCGCCTTCGAAATCTTTTTCCTGGAATAAATCAAATGCTTTCCTAAACTCATCGGAGCTTTCTTGGTTCAAGCTGAGGTTTGAAAGATTGCTGACGGCATTACTGTTTCCGGGTTTTATCTTTACTGCTTTTTTGAAAGCTGTTTCTGCTTCTTCAAACCGCTCAAGCTCTTTATAAACGACAGCTAAATTATTGTAGGCTTCAGATAAGAAAGGATCGAGTTCAACAGCCTTTTGATAGTAGATTAAAGCTTCCTCCTTTTTATCTTGATTGTGAAGACATAAGGCAAGATTATAACAAGCTTCTGTATGTGCCGGTTTTATTTTAATAACTTTCTTATATAAAGTTTCGGCGCCTGCATAATCTTCTGTTATTGATTTAACCACAGCAAGAAAATATAGGATGTCCGGATTGCTCTCGTCTCTTTCTTTCAAGTTTGTTAAAATGTCTTTTGTAGATTGATAATCTTTCTTTTCAAAACATTCAATTGCTTCTTGATAACTACCCTTCATAATCCTTCCGGTAATATTTATGATTCCTGTTTGTTTAAAATAAAGCTTAACTTTTCTTTTAATATTTTGAATTTCTGATTAAACTCTGGTATGTCGCCGAATTCTTTTTCGGCAAACAAAAGCAGTTCAGGAATTCTTTCAACTTGATTGCTTTGTACTAATACAGATATTAAATAGAATAACGCTGCTGGATCTTTTTCTTCCACCAATAATGATTTTTCAAAAACCTCCACGGACTCGTTGTACATTCTGTTTTCAGAATATATCAATCCCAAAGTTCTAAGAAATCTTGAATTGCCTTTAAATTTATCTCCGATAGCTAATAACAATTCGAGCGCCTTCAGCTTGTCCGCATAATTTTCAACTAAAAATAAAAAGCCTTCGATATTATCAACAGATATCAAGCCCATTATTTCTATTTCATCTATATCTGAAATAGTTTTATTATTGATTAGCTTCTCAAAGACATCAAACAATCTCTTGTTTTCCTTCATCAATTCCGGAAGGAAATAATTCAAATTGTCTTTATCACCGACAAATAATGAAAGATAAATTCCTTTGGATAATATTACCTCCGGTTTTATTCCAACAGCAAGTTCAGCCTTGCTTAGCCCGGAAAATATTTTTTTATTTTCTCTGTACGCAGTTTTGCAGAATTCAAGTGCTTTCTCTTTTAAATTCATTCTTAAATAAATATCCGAAGCCAATAAATTCAGTAATGGATTTGAAGAATCATTTTGCAGACCAGTATTCAGAAATTCCAAAGCACCATTAACATTATGCCTCTTCAGTTCAAAATCAGAAAGATTAAGATAAGCATGAGCTTTATATTCATTCTTGATTTCTCCTTTGACTGATATGAGATAATATTTATTTGCTTCATCATACTCTTTCAGGATAGAATACGTATTTGCAAGCTGAAAAGCATTATAGGCTGAAGTGTCTTTCTCATATTCTGATTCTAAGATGATTAAATTTCTTTGCGCCTTTCCTTTTATTTCTTCATAAGGCACATTGTAACCGGTATGGATTATCTCAATCCCGGTTTCAATTATTTCATATTTGTTCTCCAGTAAAGAATCATCAATCTGTTCATGAACTGCACCTGTAAACCTAACTGATGGATTATTTGGGAATAGCCTTGTGTATCGCATATAGTTAGGCTTGCCGTTAAAATCATCTGGATTAATCACTGTGCACTTACAGCCGGTTAATTTTCCTGACGATTTTATTTTTCTTAGTTCACTTATTGAATGATCTGACAATCTTTCATCTGCATCAAGATATAATATCCATCCGCACGTACATTTACTCAAAGCATAATTTCTTGCCTCAGAAAAATCGTTCGACCATTCGTAATTATATAATTTTGCGCCAAACTCTTCGGCTATCTTCAATGTATTATCGTTTGAGCCGGTATCTACAATTACTAATTCATCTACTATACCCTTCACTGATTCCAGGCAGCCCCTTAAATACTTTTCTTCGTTCTTAACAATCATGCTAAGAGAAATTTTACGGGATGAGTTCATCATTAATTATACTGCAATAAAGAATTATCTGTTTCGGGAAGTCCCAATATTTTATTTATTTTTTTAAGACCTCCAACAGCAAATTGATTTTCGAGATTATACTTTACCGCATACTCGTACATTGTTTTTGCTTCTTTATCCTTACCTTCAAGATAGAAAAGCTCGCCGAGTCCGGCACATGCCTGTGAAGATTCAGGATTTATATTTAATGCAGCTTCATAGCTTTCCCTTGCTTTATTATTCTCCCCCATGCCAAGATAATTTAATCCTTTCATGTTCTCAAATGCACTAATAAGAGCTTTGTCATCCTGTGCATAAAATATTAGCTCTGTTTTCTTAAGTGATTCAATTGCTTCTTCGAAATGTTTTAGTCCAAATAATTCGAAAGAAGCTTCAAGAATTCCATTTAAAGTAGACTGAAGCTTTTTCAAGTCTTTGCTATTCGCAATGCTATTTTGATTTTCTACATCCAAATAATTCGTATTTGAACCGCTATTAGGTTTTATAAAATACCAGCTTTTGAAATTAGCTTCTTCGGTTATATAAAGCTTTGTATTTATTTTTTTTATAAAGCTATCTACTGCACTTTTTACTCCAAAATTTCCGAAATAAAATTTTCCGTCAAGGTAATCATGTCCAGCCAGTACGCCACCGGGTTTAAGCTTTGGGAACCATGTATTTAAGTCCTTTGTACAACCTTCTAATGAATGGTCAGCATCAATGTAGATCCAATCAAAAAATTCATCCGGAAATTGTTTAGAGGCAGCAATTGAATCTTTTCTGATTATTTGAACGCTTATATCATCTGCAAATTTTTTAACTACCGATAAATATAATTCCTTTTGTTTGTCGTCAGAAAGATTTGCAATATCATCGTAATCAGGGTTGTAGCGCCAAAAATCTACCAAATATAATTCATTGCCGTTCCATGTTGAACGCAGAGTCTGAGAATATTCTCCTTTCTGAACTCCAATTTCTATACCTCTTCCTGATAAGCCAAGCCGGTTAAATAAGTATCCGAATTCATCACGGTGACTAATTTTAATATCAAAGCTCTCTTTTCCTGATTCGTCGTTCAGGGAAGAATCATCTTCGGAATAACCAAGCAGCTTGTTTACTTTTGCTAATCCGGCAAGTGCAAAATTATTTTCAGGATTATTTTTTATCGCCCACTCATACATTTTCTTTGCCTGCTTATCATGTTCGGTTAAAAAGAAAACCTCTCCTAAACCAGCACATGCCTGCGATGATTCCGGATTTATATTCAAAGCTCTCTCAAAACAATCTCGTGCTTTCACTATTTCATTCAATCCAAGATAGATGAATCCTTTCATGTTGTAAAAGGATGAAGCAAAACTCTTATCGGTAGGATTACTCAACTGACCATTAAATAGTCTCTCAGCTTGAGCCAATTTATTTAATGCGCTGTCAAATGCTTTTTGATTAAATAATTCATAAGCTTCATCAATTAACTTGGTCGAATCTGTTTCCATCTCATTGAAAACAGCATCGGAAATATTGCTTTGCCTCTCCTCTTTTAATAAAGAATTATCCCCCGCGAGAAGGTTTAGCTGCAGGTTTGTTTTTGCCAGACCTGAAATAGCCGCAGTATTCGAAGAATCATTTTTAACTCCCCACTCATACATAGTCTTTGCCGCAGTATAATTACCGGAAACAAAGAATACATCGCCTAAACCGCTGCATGCAAGAGAGGAAGCGTTGTCATTATTCAAAGCTTTTTCAAAATACCTCTGTGCACTCGAATAATCTTTCGCTAAAACTGAAATATTGCCTGTCAGGTTTAACAAATTAGTTAAATCCGGTTTCTGATCCGTATTTTCATATTGATCATACATTTCTATTGTGCTCTTCAAATACTTCAGAGCTGAGGCATAATCCTTTTCATTGATATAAGATATTGCTTTTTCAAGTGTCTCAACGAATTCGTCTTTATCAATTGTAACCATGATATTATTTCCTTTAATTTGTTTTCCTTTTAACCAAATTTCTTCCGGAGTACCGCCCCATTTATCGATAAACTTCTTTTGATTTGCTTCCAGCAATTGATTGTATTTGTCGGTTCCTTCGGCAGAAAAACTTTTCGAGCCGTAATGATGAATAAAAACATCCTGTGCAATTAACGTTTTATAACCTGCCAACTGCGCACGCAGACAAAAATCATCATCTTCAAAATTGCCTGGCGAGAATCTTTCATCCAGACCGCCGATTTTATCAATTACTTCTCTCTTAATTAAAGTACAAAGGAACGCAACTCGCGGGAACCGAAGCGTCTTACCGAAATTATTCTTCTTAACTTTCCTTGCGTATGCGTGCATCTTCTCAATATCTTGATACTTTGCATCCTTATCAAGTTGTACACCGCTTACGGCATTGCTAATTGGTCCGACCAATCCAATCTTCTCATCAGACTCGGCAACTTCAATCAATCTTTCTAACCAGCTCTTAGTAACAACAATGTCGTTGTTGGCAACAACGATATATTTTCCCGAGGCTGCTTTTATTCCCTGGTTAATGCCCTTCGGAAAGCCTTCATTTTGCTTGTTATAAATTATCTTGATGTTCGAATTGTCATTCCCAAGCTTTTCTAAATACTTGATTGTTCCGTCTGTACTGCAATTATCAATTATTATTAATTCGTATTTATTCTTCGTATAACTTTTGATTGAATCGATAAACTGTCTGGTATATTTCAACCCATTAAAAGTTAATGCGACAATAGAAACTTCAATTCCATTACTATTATTGAGTGACTTATTAGAATTTTTTCCTTTAGGCAGAATATAATCTTTAATAATCCCGGCGTTAGTTTTAATACCCTTGCCGTCTTTTTCTAAAATAAAATCGGGTTTAATTTTACCAAGCCACTTTTTATGCAGCCGTTCGATATTATAATTAACCTTTGCGAACCGCTCCTGCCCGCTCTGGGACTCATGATGTATAACAACGCTTGCAGGCTGGTAAACCATTTTATAGCCTGCCTCGCCAAGTTTAAAGCATAAATCAACATCCTCGTAACCGTTCCAATATTCTTCATCAAAACCGCTTACTGAGTCAAATTCACTTTTCTTAACCAGAAGACAAGCTGCGGTAAGTGCTTGATAAGTCTTTAATTGATTCGCTTCATGAATATCAGACGGCGCTTTCCAATAAATATGACGTGCAACGAGAGGATCGGGAAGCTGTTTATCTTCAATTATTATAACGCCGGCATGCTGTAAACTTCCATCCGGGAATAATAATTTACTGCCAACTGCTGCAACTTCGGAATCATTTTCAACTACCTCGCAAAGTGCCTGCATCCATCCCGGCAAAGGTTCAGTATCGTTATTAAGAAAAATGACATATTCTCCTTTTGCGTTCTTAACTCCTAAGTTGTTTGCTTTGGCAAATCCGATGTTCTCATGGTTAGTTATAACCGATAAATTATCGAAAACCTTTTTAGCAAATTCCAGGTACTGCTTGGTTCCGTCTGTTGAAGCATTATCTACAACTATTACTTCGAAATTTAATTCTGCCGGTGTGTTCTTATAAAGCATATGCAAACACTGCATAGTAAATTCAACTTTATTATAAACCGGAATGATAATAGATACTTCAATACGTCCGTCGGGCTTTGGCAATTGACCTGCCTGAATTGCTCTTTGTTTTATAATAAAAAGATTGTTTACCTGCTCGGCTAAAAGCTGCGGATTGTCTTTTGCCAATTTATAATGCTTTGTAACTATGTCTCTATACGAATTATAGAAATCCCGATTTTGCAAGCTTGTCATATTGCTTTTATCAGTTCTCTGCCTGAACTCCGATGTAATTTTATTTAAATGATGGAATTCATATTTCTCAGACAGTCTTATCCAGAAATCCCAATCTTCATGTGCTTTGAGTGATTCATCGAATAATCCGGTTTCATCTATACACGCTTTCTCATGCATAAAGCATTGAACAGGAGCGATATTAAGTCTTAATAAATTTTCTTTAGAAAAGTCATTGGAAAAAGGAACATCCTTTTCAATTGTAACATAGATGCCGTCTTTAAGCTCTTGCTTTGCTCTGTAGGCATCAGCATAAGCGACTTTAAGCTTTCTGTTTTCCAGAAAAGACACGAGAGTATTTAAATGATCTGGATAATAAATGTCGTCGTCATCTAAATATGCAATATATTTTCCTCTTGCGTTTTTAAGTCCGGTATTTCTGGCAGCGGCAAGACCTTTATTTTCTTTATGAGTAATTAATTTAACCCTCTTATTGTTAAAAGAATTTATTAGTTCGGAAATATCTTCACCGGCGTCATTTACAACAATAATTTCAAGATTCTCATAAGTTTGTTGGAGAACGCTTTCAACAGCATCTTTTAATTTATCCTTACGGTTATGAGTAGGAATGATAACAGTTATCAATGGCTTCTCACTAATATTTTTCAGCCCTTTGATTTCGTTAAAAAGCGATATCTTCTCTAGCAGCCTGTTTTTCATCTTCAGAATATCATCTTTTTGTTTTTCATTTTCTGCTAATTTCATAATAGTGTTATAATATTCTTCATCAACCGGATCCATTAGCAGCATATTTCTTAGGTGATCAAAAGCATGCTTATTATCTCCCATTGCCAATAGTACTTTTACAATCGCGCGGGCAGCATCATAGTTATAACCCATTTTATTTATAAATTTTTCTATCAGATCTTTAATTTTTCCGTAATCTTTTTGGGACAATAGATAATTTACGTCTTCTCTAAAAGAAATACTTATTTCGAGTCTCTTTTTAAAACTCGACAAAAATTCTAGTTGGAATTTTCCTTCGGCGTCATTTGTAATCTTTTCGGAGTCTTCAAGTTTACCGGAGTTTAGCAGGCAGTTGAAAAGTAATTCAAGGTGATCTTTTTTACTTATGGTTGTAATTTCGCCTAAAATTTTTGATGCGTTATAAAAGTCATTAAATTGATACAAACCTTTAGCTACAGCAAGAATTGCAGCTTCATAATCGCTATCTCTGAATACTTCTAACAACGGGTATTTGTTTAATATTCTTCTTATAGTTTTAGATTCATAAGATCTATCAACAAAATTCGCAAAGGATACATTATCTTTATGTAAACGGTACCTGTATACTGTTTTATTAACCTTGTAGAATTTTGCTTCCGCACCTATTCTTGACCAGAATTCATTATCCTGTGCTCTTAAATATTCCTCATCATAATATCCATAAGTTGCATATAGGGATTTCCTTACTAAGGATCCACCGTCCGTAATACCTATACCGGAAATTAAATTTGACAATATATGTTTATTATCATACGTGTAATCGAGAGGAATAATTAACTGCAAATCTTTTCCGCTTCCGGAATCAAACATCTGAAGATTACCGTATATAACATCAATAGATGAATCCTTCTGTAAAATTTCCGAATATTCAGTCAATATATTTTCATCTAACAAATCATCATCGCCAAGCCATAATATGTATTCACCGTTAGCTTCCTTGATCAGCCTATTTCTTGTTTTAGGACGGCCTTCATGTTCTTTTTTTATGTATCTGATTTTTTGCGAATTAAATTCTCTTATAACTTTTTCAGTATCACCTGTAGAGCCGTCATCAACTATAACAATCTCATAATTTTTATATTTTTGTTTGAGAATGCTTTGTAGAGCTTCCTTTAATAATTCCGCCCTATTATAAGTAGGAATACAAATGGAAATAAGCGGATAATACTTTGATTTATTCTCCATATTTAGTTTTTGCACAACATTTTCATTTTTATCATCGGCATAAGAAGAAATTAAATCATTAATTAATTTTTCTATTTTGGGTAAAACAACCTTATCGCTAAATTTCTCTTCAACTAACAATTTATAGCTGTAAGAATCATATTCCAGCTCTGTTATTAAACGAACAGCTTCATCTGCCGTATTGAATAATAAATTTTGAGGATAAGTATGAATCAGACCTAATCCGTTATGTATAACGGGCTTGATGCCCATATACATTGCTTCCATTATTGCTAAGCCCTGGGATTCAACTAATGATGTGGACAGTAAAAATGATTTGTCTTCCAACCATTCGTCTACATTTTTAATTACACCTTGATATACAAAATTATCTTTAAGACCAAGATGGTCAACTAATTCGATACACTGTTCATATAATTGCTGATCCTGAATTCCGCCTATCATAAACACTTTGTATCTGCTGTCGATGGCCACAAGCTTTTGCAGAATTTGAATCATCAGAATCGGATTTTTATCGTTATGGAATCTGGATATATGGGCTATATTAAAATTGTTTTTTCTTTCTTTAAACTGTCCTTTACTTGAAACCGGGTTGGGAATAATTTCAACATCTGTTTTATATAGCAGATTCATATCCCAGTTTTTTGTAATAACATCAACAAAACTTTTATTCACCATTATAAGTTTATTAATATTATACCAGTTGATTTTACTTATCGGTTCCTGATAAGCTTCATACCTATGAACTCTGCAAATTGCCGGACATGATTTATAAAGATTGCTCATTTCTACAACCGGACCGTTTCCCCATTCATACCAAATCAAATCAGACTGGTTCAAAATATTTTTGATATTTTTATCGTTAATCTCACGGGCAAGATATGTTTTTATTATGAAGCCCTTTTTTGACAAATAATCCATAACCGGTTTAACAAAGGTGAAATTATCACCATCACCGGCAACAACGGTAATTGTTTTGTTTTTATTATTTTTATTTGCAGCGCTTCTTCTATGCCCATTATTAGAATCTAAATTTCTCATAAACCTTAGAGGATCTATTTTTAAGCCCTTAGTTAAAATAGCATGTAGCTCAACAATATTATTATCAAGTTGTTTTGAAGGGCTCAAATATCTTTTAGCCGAAGTAAAGCATAAAAAAGCCAACTCAAAATTTGAATCGTATTTATTACTCCACGGCAATTTAAACTGAATTGAAGAAATGCCAAGATTATTCAGAGCATTAGCCATATCCCAATTAGTTCTTAAATTCCATCCCGAGCTTTGATACAATTTTAAAATATTCGCTTCGTTTGTATAATATTTTTGTACAAATCTTTTTTCGTTTTGTTGATTCTCTGTTGTGTTTGTAATAGAAGCCGGATTTAAATAAAATACACCAAGAACTTCTTCTATTTTTTTTGCTTTCAATCCGGCAAGTGCAAATCTTAAATTAAAGTCATAATCTCCTACAGCTGATAAATTTGGATTAAAATATCCTATTTTCTCATGCACGCTTAATCGCCAAACAGGCTGAGGTCCGAATTGGTAATAAAGCAATGCGTTTGGTGCAAAGTAATCGGGGTAGTTATAAATTATTTCACCACTGCATTGTTCAAATGTTTCATTTTCGATTGTACTTTGCTTGCAATCAGCATATACCATATCAATTGTTTGGTCTTCATCAAGTGCCGAGCATAAAATTTCCAAGGCATCCGGTCTATGCCTGTCATCTGTATTAGCATTCGTAATATATTTACCTCTTGCTAATTTAATTCCGCGGTTCCATGCAGAATATAGGGTCTCTTTTTCCTGAGTTCGATGATAAATAATATTAGGATACGCAGCTTGATATTTTTCAACAACTGCTTTTTCATTTTGCATGGAAGCACTATCGATAATGATAATTTCAAGCTGGCCTTTTTTATAGAGGGTTTGATTTACCAGATCTTCAAGACATCCTCTTATAAATTTTTCTGAGTTATATGTAGAAACAATAGCAGAAGCTTTGATATTATTAGTTTCGAATATTTTAACTATATTTCTATCATAAGAAATTTTCGGATAATACGTAGTTAGATAAAGTATTTTAAAATGCTCTTCGCTACAATAATGATAAGAGATGAATTCAGAAACGTTTCTATTTTCCAAATGATCCGGATTTTGTGCCTTTAATAAATCGCGTCCTTCTAAAATCTCTATATTTAAATCTTTAAGCCAACACCCCATTGAAACATCTGTATTTAAAAATATCGGATAATTATTGTTTAGTATATAAGTTTTTAATTTTATAAAAACATTTCTTGTTATAGCAAAACCTGCCCCGCCAGATGAAAATTTGATAGGGAAATAATCAGTATTGTTATTTTTAATAACAGGATTAGAATATGCAACACCTGTTCTACCATAACATTTATAATTTTTAAGATCTGATAACTTATTTTTCAGTTTCCGGGTGTTTACAAAAGTATCGTCATCACAAAAAAAGATATGATCAAAATCCCCTATTTCATAATTTTTTAACAGTTCAACATATTTAAAGGTTGCATATTCATAAGAGTCATTGGTGTTATAACCTATTATTTTATCTTTGACGTTACTTATTGATGATAAAAAGATATAATCGTCTCCATCCTCTATATAATTTAGCCATGTATTTTTAATCCATTTACATCTTGTCGTTAGATGTTTTTCACATGTTAAAATTATATATAATATTTTGGGGTTGGAACCATTTCGATTCAGATTGTTAATTAAATAATCGATTTCCTTTTTGTAAAGACTATACGGCCTAATACTATGCGAATCATAGTACCAATTACTATATAATTTATCCAAATCATAATTCCAGTTGACTCTATCAATCCGCCTGCCGTTTTCTCTTTCAATAAGGTGAACTCGATTGGGATGTTTTACTTTAAACTGAAATATTTTTTCAGAAGAATATTTTTCATCCGCAAACCAATGATTTTTTCCTGATAAAGATCCTCCAGGATCATTACCAATATTTAAATTATAAAGATGCTTGATTGAATCTTCCCAATTATTATGTAATTCTAAAATTTCCTTAAATAAATAACCTTTGGCAACATGATAGCATGAAGGCAATGTCCCATAATCTACAAAACAAGGATTTAGGTGTACATAGTCATTATTACAAATATTTTTAATTTGGTCAATAAAATAAAATTTCGATAACGGTATCATATCTAAATCTGATATTATACAAACATCATCCTTAAATTGTGATGTTATCCAATATCTAATCCATAAAGATTGTAGATAAATGGGAATATCTTTAATTATCTCAAATCTTATAATAGTTCCGTATTTATTGTCAATATTCAGATCATTATTATGTATTAATGCTAAGATTGGCTCAATCTTAAATATTTCCTTCCAAACTTTAGATACAGTTGGCCAAAAATCTAAGTAAAGTGGATTGGTATCAGAACTAAGTATTACTTTATCTATCTTCATTTATAATTTAAAATCCTTTATTATTTTCCAATAAGCAGGATGTCTATTATCGTTCTCATCGAAAGAATCACCTACAAATTCATAATTCATTCTTAAGGTCGGGAAGCGGTTTGTTTCACCCTTAAATTTCAAATTGAATTCCGAATGTTCAAAAGCTTTATCCCAAACTAATGGATATACTCTATCCCCAAGGAAATCCTGATCGATTCCTTTTCGATTAAAAACACCCCAATCTTTAATTAAATTACTTAGTCCTATCTTTCTCATAAGTCCATTTCTACTTCCCCAAAGTCCTCCTAGAATAGGTACACTATGGTAAGGATGATCTCTTATTATATGAAAATCTTTATTCGAAGAAATCCATTGATTTAAAGCTGCAATCTCTCTATTAGTGAATCTTGAATCACAATCCCTTGATAAAAAAATATCTACTTCAGGATCCTCAGATGCAAAAAATCGCCAAAACATTCCATCGAACGAGTTTATTTGTTCAACCAGTATTATCTCAACATTATGTGCAATAATTGATTCAATAAGTTTTATATCGCATTTTTTGTCAATGTATATTCTACATATCCAACCGGGGAAAAATTTTTGGGCTAACTCGATATTTTTTTTTGCTCCAATCCAATAAATTGGGCTTTCGCCCCATAGTGAAAATGATATAACATTCTTCATTTTTAAAAAATTTATTTAAAACAATATTTTTATCTGCAATTTTTAAATAGAAAATTTCAATAGTTAGAAAATTTTATTTATATTAAACTAATATCATACCATATTTATAAATTGAAAATTTTATAATATTGAAAATCAGATCTTAGTATTTATTTACACTTGGCTAACTTTAGCCAAATTTATACCTCTCAACAGTTATATTTATCATGTTTTGTACACATCTTGCTCTTATCTTGTACTTTTTTTATACTCAATTCATACTCATTCCATACAGATTTCATACTTAATTTATACTTATTTCATACTGATTTTATACTGATCTTATATTCATTCTATACTAAACAAACTTTTTGCTTTTATGGTTTACCATCCTTTAATGCTTCAATAATCTAAAATGACATCAAGTTAAAGATCAGTTCGGCATTGCTAAACTGATTACTCATATATTGATTTTCAATAATTTGTTCTAAAGAGTACTGCTTAAGTAAATGTTGAATATTTAGTTTTATCCCTTTTAACTCGCTGTCTAATTCAATTTGCAGTTTTAATTTGTTAAGGTTGCCTTTATTAAGAATCTTAATAATATTTTTAAAATGCTCAACCTTCTTTTTGTCTCATACACGCATATATGCAATTGAAAGCAATATAAGTAATTGAATATTAGCAGGTGCGAGACTTAAGGACGTATGCAAAGCATTTAACGGGTTAGCTAAGTTTTTTGATTTATACATTTGCAATGAACCAATTAGCATTGAAGTAATTAGCTGTTGATATTCTTCTTTCTTTAAATATTTAATATCAATTATTCCGGCGATTGTATTTTTTACATTTTCCGGAAAGGAATAGTTATGAACATTATTTTTATTAAATTTGACTTCCCACTCTAAGCTAATCAATCTTCCTTCAAAAGAGTCTGCAATTGACTTGTCCAGAATAAAATAAATATTTTCTCCCCACTTACCGTATAATTTTGTCCGGTTTGCCTCCATATTGCTTTTTAAAGAGTAGGAGTTGTTAATACCGCTATTTAGCTTGTGTGTAATTCCCAAATATCCATATTAAATTATTTCGTAACTTCTGGCTAAAACTGCTATTTGATGATCTGGATCGTCAAATTGGCTTGGGCTAAATTTTATATCGAATAATCCGCAATTGCTAAACACATCTCTTTGGTAAAGATTGCAACAACCTCTGATATGCGATGTTCTGCTTATATAATTTGCTTGTCCATTGTCTAATTCAATTTCATGCGCCTGGTAAGAAGGTAGCATTTGGAAGTCTGAATTCTGAATTGTATTAACCGAATTGTCATTTAATATTTTTGGTGCCGTCATTCCGCAATAAGGTCTTTTGGAAAATATTTTAACAAGTTCTTTCAGCCAATTAGATGGAAGAGTTATATCATCATCAAGCATAGCTACAAGCTCAGCGCTTCCTTGTAATATTAACGGGCTTAATCCGTACGGTACACCGCTGTTAATTTTTAAAAACTCCGGGAAGACTTGGAATATAAAGTTTTTACTTAAATCGTTTAGATATTCCAACGTGCCGTCATTGCTGCCGTTATCTGTTATATAAATTTTTAATTTTTCGCTTGGATAGTCTGTTTTTAAAAGGCAGTTCATCAAATTTTTTAGTAACGGTAGGTTATTCCAGGTAACTATACATACATCTACGGTCGGGAATTCATCACTTATTTTATTTCTCAGTTTTTCACCGATGTTCCAGCAAATTTTTGTATTTCTGTATATCGATCTTATAAAATTTAAGTCCGGATATTTGGGGTTCCAACCCCATTTTTCTTTCCAGTAGTTGAAATGCTCTTGCTGTATAAGACTCTTGCCGTCTTAAATAATTTTTTCCAAATCTTCATACTTTTTATCTATTGGTAAGTCTGTTGGCGTCCTAACTGAAATAAAATGATAAACCTGGATGAAGGAATTGCATACAACTGAAAAATTATTTTTTCTTGCAGTTACACAATAATCATCATCTTCAGCATGCAGCGGAAAATAATTTTCATCAAAATAGCCGTTCTTCTTTATTACTTCGTTTTTATAATAGCAAAATGCACTGCTAACTGAATCGACTTCCAAAATTTGTTTTTTACAAGCCCCATTTTCCTTAAATGCATTAAGATTGAGATGTCTTTCTTCATAACCGATTCCATTAATAAAATTTCTTCCGTCGGTTTCAATTCTATCGTCAGCCAATAATAATCTAGCGCCAACAATTCCTACTTGGTTGTTTGCATAAGCTGCTTTTTGAAATTCTTCCAGCCAGTCTTCTGTTTTAATTATAACATCACCGTTTATCCTTACAATATCATCATCGCCTATTTGTGCAAGCAGTTTGTTTATTGATTTTGCAATTCCAATAAATCCGTGGCGCACAATTTTAATGTTGCCGAATGATTGTAGTAATTCGCCGCCGCCGTCTATTGAGCCATCATCAATGACTATTATATTTTTAAGTACTTTAGATAAGGAATTAATTATTGAGCTTATACAGGCTTCAATAGTGTCCATGTTATTATGAAGATAAACTAGTACTGTAATTTTCTTCTGCAGCATATTCGTTTTCAATTATTTTATTTGACAGTTCCATTGCTCTGGCAATAGCTTGATCCATATCGTAATACTTATACTCGCCGAGCCTGCCGCATGTAAGCAGTTTTGTGTCTTCACGTGCTTTGGCCTCATATTTTTTATATAATAATTTGTTCCGCTCACTAGGGAAAGGATATTCGTATTCATCTGTAGATTGGGGTGTAAACGGAATTTCTTTTGTAATAACCGTTCCCTTTATTTTGTCTGAAAATTCTTTCGGAATCATATGCTTCCATTCCAAAGCTCTAATATGCTTTCCGTGTTCAGGCATAGGGTAATTTACCTGTCCGCAGGGCTGGTAATAATTTATATCCTCAAAATATGTATGTTCTCTTTTTTGTCCGCGGTATTCCAGTTTTCCGTATTGGAAATTATAAAACTCGTCAACCGGGCCGGTATAAATTAATTTTTTCTTTACATCGAACATATCTTTGTTCGTAAGATAATTCACGTTTAATAAGACCGGAATACCTTCAACTAGATTTCTTGTAAACTCAGCGTATCCGTTAGAAGGGATGCCTTGATATTTATGTCTCATCAGGCGCGGTTCGTCGTCTTCTCTTACATCAAATCTTTTAACAAGCTCGGCGGAAAGCTCTTTTGCATTTACTCCCCACTGCTTTTCAGTATAACCTTTTACAAATTTAAGATAAATTTCTTCAGGCATTATCTTTAAGGAAGCTTCTTCAAAATTTGCCGAGATACCGTAAAATGACGGTTTCCAGTTTATACCGACAGTTTTTTTTATGTAGCTGCCGGTAACAGGCCAGTTTTCGAAGTTACCATCAACAAATGATTTTAGAGAAGGTTCATATTTATAGAATGAAGAGAACCGGTTTACAAAATTCCAGAGCATTTCAGAGTTTGTTCTAAAATAATGCGGACCATAGGTATGAATCCTTATACCGGAAGGATGAAAATGATCATGTACGTTACCGCCGACATGATTACGCCTTTCCAATAGTAAAACCTCGCGTCCGCTTTCATGAAGCAAACGAGCTATAGTTCCTCCGGTAAGTCCGGAGCCAACTACAAGATAATCTATTTTTAAAGGCATATAGCATTTTAAAACTACTAATTTCATACCATAGAAATAATTACGTTTAATATCGTTTTACTTATTTAATGAAAAGTAATTTTTGGTAATTTGGCTAATTTTAGCCACTTTGTTTCCCCTCTTAAGCTGTCTTCTGATTTCTCTTTGATTTCTCTCTGATTGGTTTTAATTATGAATCTGAAAGCTCTGTGAAAACCCTTTGCATACCCTTTAATTGCTTCTGCTCTGCCTTATCTGACTTTTTTCTTACAGTTCTATCAGCTCCATCAACTTCTTAGATTCTTCCCTGATTTTCTGTTCGGCATCTTCATTATAGATTTTTTCCTGCTTATCACGCTCGGTTTTTACCTCATTTATTCGCTTCTTTTTGTCTTCAATTGTTTTATTAAATTTTTCCTCGCTCTCTTTGTTGTTCCTTTCAAATTCTTTTTTAAAATAATCTACTTGATATTCCTTTTCATCTTTCAGCGACTTAATTGCCTGCTGCAATCTTTGCCTTTGGTTAGAACTTTCGAGCACCGCTAACCCTGCCGAAATTATGGAAATGACCAAACCTACTGTGAACGCTATTATTCCCCATTTTAAACCGGTAATTAAAACAATTGACAGAAGATTGTTTGTCTTATTTATATTACTCATAAAACTATTTGAATAGCCTGCACACCCGCCCATCAAAAATACCGTGACTGATAAAATGAAATTATAAGTCATTGCATTCTTAAATGTTAATGCCGGATTTAAGCTTTGAACAAACTGGAGATTTTTTATTCTTTCTTCAAGTAAAGCGATATTTTCATGCGCCCTATTTTCTATAATTTTTAAACTGTGATCTAGTTTTTCTCTGAGCTTCTGTTTTTGCTCTTCAAAATTTCGAGTAAGCATCTGAATATCATTCAGCTTATCCTGGATCTCTTTATCATAAATATTGAGTTTTTCTTTTATTTGTGCAAAATATTTATTCCTAATTACTTTCGTAATTTCTTGGGCTGTCCGGTTGAACTTTTCCTGAAACTTGGACATTGCACCAATAAATATCACATTTGCATTATCTCTGAAATTTTCAATAACCTTATCGAAGAAAGCTAAATCCTTTATAACATTTTCTGTGTAGTATTCATTAATATCTAAATTCTTAAAGGTATTTATTTTACCATGAATCATTTTCAAATCTATATCACTGCTGTTCTTTGCTGAGTTGAGGAAATTAAGGATTACTTCGTACGACGCAGCAAATTCAGGATAATAAAACAAATTTCGCATTGCAGAAGTTTTAAGAAAATAATCAATCATTGTTACATCATTAGACTCGATGGCAAATTCTAATCGTCCTAAATCATAATTGTAAAGATCACTCAAAACTTCTGCTGATATTATACTCTGGCTCAATTGAACATCAACCAAAGCATTATAAAACTTGGCTGTAATGCCGTTAGACTTTAATGGAATTGCTTGGGAAAATTTTATCTTAGCCTGCGGCAAATCTTTTTGATTTAAGTAAACAAAGCCGCTGTAAAGGTTAATTAAATACGAAATCTCATCTCTATTTGTTTCATCTAGCCTTACGTCATTTAAAATTTCTTTGGAACGTTCAAGAAGTTCAATTGCTATCGATGGATTAAACAGCTGTTTCTCATAAGATAATATTACAGCCTGCATTACTTGGAATATAAAATTATTCTTATTCGATTTCTTTTCAACCGCATTTAGAAATGATGCCGCAAAATATTTCTTTTCATTCTGCGATTTTATAATTATCCATTTAGTATAAAATTCTCTTGCAGATTTGTAAATGTTTTGACCCGCGCTGTTATATGTTAAAGATTTGTAAATATTTTCCAATTGTTCCATTAATGGTGAGCGCAGTATCCAGTATATTGGCGCATCTTCATACCGTATAAAAATCTCCCGGAACTCCTGCGGCAAATTGAAACTATAATTCCTTGCAGCCTCCTTAATTTTCTTTACCGTATCTTGATCATCAAAAACATCGAACTGAAAAAATTCCTTCGCCAGGTTCTGAAATTTGGAAATTTGCATCCCTGGAAAAGTACTTTCATCAAGATCGCTGTTTAGTATTATTTCTTCACTATTCATAATCATTCAATAAAATATCTAAGAATAATAGTATCTTCCTATAATGAGGGATAGATACTATTATCCTAAATCAATTATCGAATTAAATTGCTGAAATGTTAATAATTAGAAATAATAAAGATATTTTATCTTGAAAACCCCGGCTCTTGCTGCAACATGCATCTTTGTCGGCAGTAAATTTCCGGCTGCATCATATTGGTCGCTTCTGTTATCAAGTTCATTGTAAGCAAAATAAATCCAGCTTTTAGGTGAGAAATTGAATGAGAATAGAAATCCGCTGATTAACTGCTCAAGATGCTGTGAAGAAGCATCATATAAATTATCCACGTACAATCGCAAATTAAGATTATTTACCGGTGTAACTGAAAAATATGGACGTGCATCGTATGTAATATCTTCTACGCCGCCGGCTGGATTTCCTTCAACCCACATGTTATATGAAGTTCCCAGCTGCAGAATATCGCTTGCATTCCATTGGAAGTCCGCACCGAACCAGGTATAGAATGCAACATAATCGCGGTTAAAATTGTATGTTTTGGAATAACCCCCATAAAAATCAGCGTTCCACTTTGGGCTAATATTAAAGCCACCGTTATAATCTATTTCATACGAATTATACTTTATTCCCTGATCTTTGGATTTACCGGAAATCAAAGTAATCTCATAACGCCAGTTGTCTCTAAATCCCATATTAAAATCCAGAACTACTGACCTGTCGGTATAATGTTCAACATGTTTATAATTTGTATAGATGCCTCCCAGCACTAAGATCTGGCTTATATAGCCTTCGTCAAAATACCATATAGGACCGGTAAGCCATGTAACTTCTGCAGTGCCGGTCCAAGGAACATATCCAACCTGGTCGATATTAAAATTGTTTCCGAAATATCTGTTTCTTCCTAATATCCACCAATGCTTTCCCGGAGAAACAAATCCAACCGATGCAGCATAATCTCCACTGTTATTTATAACTGATCGCGCAAGCTGATATGAAAGCTGCCATGAAGATTGTCTGAATGCGCCGTCAATATCCAGCACACCGTAAGTTGTATCTTTCGTTTGTTTAATAACATCCAAAGTACCAATCGACGAGTTCTCGCCAAATTGTTTTTTAATTCTTACAGCGCCAAAAAGAGCTTGCGGCTCCGTGGCTTCAGTATCATCATTTATATAATTCTTTTGTCCGGTCTCCGCAAGAAATCCGCCGTAAGACCAGGTGCCTAATCTTCCAAAAGCTTTAGTTCCAAGAATCAGCGGAACTTCACTTCCATCCGGAAGCTTTTTTCCTATTCTTCTGGAATAAAATAATTCAAGCGGTGAGTAAAAACCTGTGTTATTCTCTTTCCCCGAAGCTGTAAAGACTTCGCTGCCTTCCGTAAAGAAAGGTCTTCGCTCGTTATAATATGTTTCGTACTGCGAGATGTTAAATTGGTAAGGATCGGCTTCTATTTGTGCGAAGTCTGGATTTGCTGTTAAAAGAAATTTAAGCTCCGATGAAGGATTATACATAACATCAAGACCAGCATTCAAATCAATTTTGTATTTGCCGTCTTCCAGATAATTTGCTTTAGCAACACCAACCGGATAAATCTCAAGGTTTAGTCCTTTTACGCTTGGTTTAAAATCCTTGAAGACTAATTCACCAAACTTAGATACTCTCTGTCCTTCATTCTTTTCATATTTATTCCAGTATAAATCTTCGGAATTAGCAGCCGGAATCCATCTATCGAAGTCTAAGCCCCAGTAGCTTAATTTTTTATTATATTGAATCGATTTGTAAGGAATTTTCATTTCGGCAACCCAGCCCCATTTATAAATTTTGGTTTTTGCAAACCAGATTCCATCCCAGCTATAGTCTCTGTTTCTCGCATCGTCCAAAAGAATACAATCGCTTCTTACGCCGGAGACCGTGACAATAAATTTGTATGCGGTTTTATCATCATCAAAAGTATCCAGCATCATTGAAACATATTCGCCGGTCGTATTATCAAGTGTACCCGTAAACGGCTGAATATAGTTGCTGTCCTCATAACAAATAATAAGACAATAAAGCGCATCATCTGTCGTTAACACTTTGGCGACAGTTGGCCAAGTCGGTTTTTTACCGTAATAAGGATTAAGCTGGAAGAAATCTGTTGCGGAATCTGCGGTGCTCCAAATTGGGTCAATCTCTCCGTCTAATTTAATTTCAGCATTTGTTTTTTTCACTATTAATTTCTTGCCAGGATTATCGCTCTTAGCAAAGCCATAAGCGCTAAAAAGAACAATTAAAAAAAGTAGTTTTCTTTTCATATCAACATTTCTATAAATAATTAAATTAGACTGAAGTTTTAGTTTATGGTTACTAAAGCTTTATACGATATTTAATTTTCCGCGCGGCAAAGATTAAAAAGTATTTAAACTCTTCGTACTGTTAAGTGATGAATGGATATTTTATTTTTCAGACGGCTTTTATTTGGGATTCGGTAAAAATGCAATTAAATATTTAAGTTGGTTTGAAACTTCAAAATAAAAGTCACATCTAATTTTTACTGTAAAATTTATTTTTACCAAAATTAATTATTAGAGGCTTATTAAAATGAATTTCGACATGAATGATTTTGAAAATGATGTATTAGAAACCAGCTATAAAACTCCGGTCCTTGTAGATTTCTGGGCAGAGTGGTGCGGACCTTGTAAAAGGCTAAGTCCGGTTCTTGAAAAGCTTGCTTCCGAAGCAAAGGATTGGAAGCTTGTAAAAATAAATTCAGACGAATACCCGGATTTAGCCGCCAAATACGGCATCAGAAGCATTCCTAACGTAAAATTATTTTCCGAAGGGAAAGTGGTAAATGAATTTGTTGGTGCTTTGCCCGAAAATATGATTAAAGACTGGCTTAAGAAAGTCATTCCGGGTAAAAACGGAAATCAACTTGCTGTCGCTGAAACATTAATCTCCACCGGGGAAACCGATAAGGCAGTCAAGGTATTAGAAAATATTCTAAAGCAGGAACCCGATAATGAAAAAGCTAAGGTAATGCTTGCAAAGCTGCTTTTATTTACGGACAACAAGAAAAGTTTAAGCATTATTGAAAGCCTTGACGAAGGTTCTGAAAATTTTGCAGTTGTTGATTCACTCAGAACAATTTCCCGTTTAATGGAATTTAAAAATAATCCGGATAGCTTGGCTGATAGTCCGTTAAAGAATTTATATCTTGAAGCAATCGGAGACATTCAAAATCAAAACTTTGATGCGGCATTAGATAAGTTTATTGAAGTGATCCGTAACGACAGAGCTTTAGACGATGATGGTGCAAGAAAAGCTTGCATTGCTATTTTCAAATATCTCGGTGAAGAAAATGAAATTACAATCAGACATAGAAGAGATTTTGGAAGCGCGTTGTATGTGTAAACTCAGCTTTTAAGTCTTTCTTTTAAATTGCCAATAACATTCATGTCTTTTGTCTATAATTAAAATAGTTTGATTGGAATTATTTTCTTAAATCTTTCAAAATCTTTACCTGTTGTAAAAATTTTAAAATTGTTATTGTAGGCTACAGCGCAAATTAAAAATATGTATTTGAACCCTATATTCCCTTAGCGCTCCAAAGGTTAAAAAATTCTGTAGCCGTTTTGAACTCTATTCGCTATAGTATCACTCCTCCGCCAAGGCATAAATCGTCATCGTAAAAAACTGCAAACTGCCCCGGAGCTATTCCCTGGTCTGTTTTGTTCAATTTTACTTCGGCAATTCCTTCATCAATAAAATTAAGAGAGCATCCGTAATAATTAGCTCCGTGCCTAATCTTTACAGATAAATCTTTCTTCGCAGGAACTTTTTGTGATATCCAGTTAAACTTGCCAACCGTAAAAGTATCTTTAGCTTTTTTAGCAAGATTCTCTCGTGAAATAAAAATTATATTGTTAACAACATCTTTCTTCACAACGTACCAAGGTCCGCCGGATAAACCTAAACCCGAGCGCTGTCCTATTGTATAGAAATAATATCCGTTATGCTCGCCAACTTTCTTTCCGCTGTCAATATCGACAATGTCGCCTTTAATTTCTCCAAGATGATGTTTTACAAATTCATTAAATTTTATCTGACCGAGGAAGCAAATTCCCTGGCTATCTTTCCTATCTTTATTCGGAAGATCGAATTCCATTGCAAGCTTTCTAACTTCTTTTTTGTTTAAATTTCCAAGAGGAAAAAATGCCCGCGAAAGCTGCTGCTGCGTAAGGTAAGCAAGAAAATATGTCTGGTCCTTCACTTTATCCGGTGTTGTTTTTAACTGATATTTATTACCATCAAATTCCAGCCTTGCATAATGTCCGCTTGCAACTTTCTCAAATGAATTATCAATCTTGTCGTAGAACTGACCAAACTTAATCAAGCTGTTGCAAAACATATCCGGATTTGGAGTACGTCCTTCTTTAATCTCGGAGATTGTATAAGTTACCACAGTCTCCCAATATTCAGTTTGCAGCGGAAGGACTTCTAAAGAAACATTTGCTTGTTTGCAAACGCCTCGCGCATAATTTAGATCTTCCTCCCATGGGCAATCGCCGAGAAATGAAAATTCATCCTGGAGCCATATCTTCAAATAGTAGGCTGTGATGTCATGTCCTTCTTTCTTCAACAAACGTAATGCTACTGAACTATCGACACCGCCGGACAATAAAACTGCAATCTTCATAAAATCATTTTCTAATTAAGTTTTCAAAAATAACCAAAGGCAGAATAAATTATAAGCCTTTTCTTTGAATCAAGGGAAAATGAAAGGTGATTTGAGTTATATCTATCTTATTTAATTCTTGATTATAAAAGCAAAAGGAATTAGCTTGTATGTGAAATTATCTTTGCGGATAAATTAATTTCACCAACATAGCGAAGGATACCTTTATGAAGAAGAAGATTTTATTTGTCGAAGGCATTGTTTTTTTGTCCCTGTTTCCTATTCTATTTTTAGGGTCAGCCTTGATTAGCCAGCCCAAGGATAAAAATGTAAAGAAGACCGAAGTTATAAGGACCTATCTAATTACAATCCCAAGTTCTGCCGGAGTTTGCCCATACGAACTAATGCAGTCTTCAAACGAACAATTACAAATGTACGAAGATCCGAATTGTGTATGCCCTTTTGAACAAAATCATAGTTCATTATTCAGTGGTGCGGTGTATATGACTGCTAACTGTCCAGATATAAATTCCGTTAGGTCATTGCTGCCGGCTTCAATACAAAATTTAGTAGAGATAAAATTACTTCATCAAGCCGGCACACTTGATAAAATTCCCAAACTATATACAAGTTTAAATTGATAAATTCTCAATGCAAGTTACTGGATGCTCGATGCAAGATACTTTAAAGTTCTATGTTTTGAATATCAAGAAAGGAAGAATAAAAATCTAGCATCTGGCTTGCGCTTGATTATTTTTAAAAATAAATTTGGTTTGAAGAAAGACCGTTCTGAGATATAGAGAATCAGCTTATAAGCTGGTAAACCGGTAATCGATTCATTTGGAGCAGCTCCGATTAATTAATCATTAACTTTTAGGAGTACAAAATGAAAAATCTTATACCGGAAAATTTTACAATTATTTTAGTACTTGTAATTTTAGTATCCTTTTTCTCATCTTCAGCTTTCAGTCAGCAGGATAATAATGCTGATAAAACGGGAAACTGGACGCATCTCAAATACGCAATATATTTTACATCTTACGATATCGAGCATCTGCTTGCAGATCCGGCTCAATTCCAAAAAGCAATGGATTACTTTGCGCCTATTAAACCTGAAAGAGTTTATCTTGAAGGAAGCAGCCGCGGTGAAGTAAATGTTGAACTGTTAAAGAAGATTTCCGATAAGTTCAAATCAATGGGAATTAAAGTTTCCGGCTCCATGGTGCCGGTTTCACCTAAAGGCGGTACTTCAACTTATAATAATGCCGACGATCTTGAATCTCTAAAAAGCCGGATGCAATCGTTAGCAAAAGTCTTCGATAATATTATTCTGGATGATTGGCTTTTTACAACCGCTACTGATCCCAAAAGTATTGAAGATCGCGGTAATCAATCCTGGGCTGAATACCGTACTAAACTCCTCCTTGAGCAATCAAAGAAATATATCATTGATCCTGCAAAAGAAGTTAATCCTAAAGTAAATGTTATCATCAAATATCCTAACTGGTATGAAGGCTTTCCGGAGAATGGTTATGATGTTTACAATGAAACACATCAATTTGATAAGATGGCAGTTGGAATTGAAACCCGGGTTCCTGAAACTCAAGACCAGCATATTCCCATTTACAGCGGATATATTTTTCAGAAGTGGTATTCAAGTGTCGAACCTTCAAAGTGGATTGGTTCCTGGCTCGATAATTACGGCATGAAAGGCGCATACAATGATTACAATGCCGAAGTCTGGCAGGCGGTCTTTGCTAAATCTCCTGAAATAATACTCTGGTGCGCCGGACAGTTATATTCGGCTAATCCATCAAGCGATGTATATCCGCACTTTGTAAAAATGCTTCCTGAGTTTAACAAGGTTGCAGGCTTGATTAAAGGTGAAACGCGCGGAGTTCCGATTTATCTGCCTTATGGTTCCACCGGCGAGTATAATATTTTTGGTTATCTCGGCATGGCCGGGATTCCGTTAAATCCGGTTGCTGTATTTCCAAAAGAAAGCAAGAATGCAATCTTCACTCTTAACTCTTTGAAAGATGCAGATCTTGCAAATGAAATGATTGACAGATTGAAAAACGGTAAAGACGTTTTCATGACATGGGGATTGTGGAAGAAGCTTCAGAATTCCGAGTTTAAAAATACATTGAGCTTGGTTGACTTTGGAGGTACAGTTTCTTCTTCCGAATTTAGAATTTATGAACCGGGATTTAGAGAAAGAGAAATAAAAGCATCGAACCCGTTTTCATTTGAAGCTATAAAGACTACTACCTGGCCTGGCGTCCGTCAACTTGCCTTAATAAAGAAAGATTATGATTACGGAATTTTATTTACAACTCCATATTATAAGGGCACAGTTTACATATTGAATTTGCCTGATGATTATTATGACCTTCTTCAACTGCCAACCGATATACTTAACAATATCCGCAGCTCATTCTCAAAAGAGCTTGGAGTTGAATTGGATGGTCCGGGACATGTTGGAATGTATTTGTATGGACAGAACCAGTATGTACTTTATAATATGGGGGATAAAGAAGAAAGTTTGTCTTTAAGGTTTACAAAGAAAGTTCCTGCTAAAGGCTGGGAAGAACTCGCAAACAATATTTTGTTAACTGTAAAGGAAGATGATTCATTTGTAAAATACGGCGGACCGCTTATCAGCATAGTTTCATTTAAGTTGAAGCCGTTTGAAGTTGCTGTAATTCAAGCGCCATAATTATAAATAGAAATATGCTTTTGGAAAGCGCAAAGAGCTAAAAGCTTAACGTGCGGAACTCTTTGCGCTTTGCTTTATGCTCTACAAAAAATATGATGATTAGTATAATTCTGATTTATTTTACTGGCTTTAAAATTATCCCTTTATTTTTTCTACCATTTATTTTTACCGAAATCGGATCTTCGAAATATAAATGCTTTGTAAATTTCATTTCTTCCACCACAGGCTGTTTTGAAAGCCACTCCCAGTCCACAAACTCAGTATTATGATCAATTCCAACAGTAAAATATCCAACTCTGAATGAAGTAATGTTTTGAAAGAAGTGCGATCCTTGAGATGGAGTAACATTCATATCCTTGAAACCGGATTCAACTATAACCGAGGCTCCTGAAATCATATCCCATGTTACCGGAATTCCAAGCCAATGATCCATGCTACCCCAGCGTCCGACACCGATTAAAATGTACGGCTTCTTCTCATTCAACAGCTTTGAATTCATCCGGCTGACTTCTGCAGCAGCTTCTATACTTTTTGATCGGTCAAACTTATGTATATCGACAACAACAATATCATGAATGTCATTAACAGCTCCGTTTCCGAGAACCTGCTGGCTGATGCAAACTAAATTTTCGGGCTTATAATTATCAACATCAAGTTCTTCAACTTCCTGTCTAATAACAAGTGGACGCATCTGAAGTATCGCAAAGTCTTTAGGGTGATCTTCAGGCAAATCTAGATTAACTGCATATTCAATTTCTACAGGCACTCCCATTCCCCAAGAGCCAAGGTTCAAAAGCAACTCAAGTATTTCCGGTAGAGGAAAAGTATTCTGTTTCAATACCGGGGCAAAAGTAACGATGCGTCTGCCTTGTCTTGAAATTCCGTCATACACCGCGTCATTTTCAATTGAATATGTGGAACCGACATAAAATAAAGTATTGTCTTCCTCCGCTTTTGATAAATCATATCTTTTTACCAATTGATCCGGCGGATGAGTTGGATTGGGATTCAATCGTCCGTTTATATCAAGAGCATAAAATTCCTGCTGAGCATTGCGGATGGTTTCTTTAGTTGAATAAAACTGGAGAAGATGTTTTGGATATTTTGGACAAAACCTTACCGCATTTCCTCCATCAACTACTTGTTTACCAAGCCCAAGTGCTGCCAAAGCAATTCCATCAACAGATTTTTGAGGAGGCACGGGATAAAAATTATAAGACTTCGCTACTCCGGCGAAGTCAGGGTAATATCTCTCGCTGTGGCAAGAGCCAACAAGCCTCTGAACAATAACTGCCATCTTCTCTTCTTCAAGCCTGTATGAGGTTGCCTTCATATAGTCCTGAGCTTTTTTATAATACGTGGATGCATAAACACCTTTGATGCAATGCAGAAGCTCTTCGAGACGTATATTGATATCCGGATTATTATTCGGAATCATGAAAGTTTGATATACACCGGCAAACGGCTGGAACTGGGAATCTTCAAGCATGCTTGATGAGCGCACCGCAAGCGGTTCATTGATAGTATTTAGAAAATCGAGAAGTTTGTTTTTTATTTCTTTTGGAAAAATTGTTGCTTCTGTAAACTTTCTTGTTATTTCAGTATCGGAATAGCTGCTAAGTGTAAAAACATCAAGATGATTATCTTCAAGAAATTGATCAAACACATCAGTTGCAATTACAATTGCGGAAGGTACGGAAATTTCAATATTATCAAACTTGTAGCGGATTTTATTGTTGTTGATTAACGTGTTGACGAAACCTAAACCTCTTGCCTTGCCGCCGAGCGAACCGCTGCCAATTCTTGCAAAGCTGTTTTTCGGATCGAAAGTTTCTTTATCAAAGTCTGTTATAATTCCTCTTAGCCGCAGCTCAAGGTAAATCCCAATTGAATTTATTAAGTCTTCCCTTAAATGAGTAACTGATTTGAACTCGGAAACTTTCCTTGGACGAAGTCTATGAGCCAGCCAGAATTCTGTTCTTGCTTTAAGCCATTTCGAAAAATGATTTCTCTCTGCATGATATAGAATGCTTTCATCGGGAACTATTTTTAGCTGCTCTTCGAGAATCTTCATATTTGCAGCTCTGCCTACAACTTTACCATCACGATTTTGAAAGATGAAATCTCCGAAACCGAAATTGTTCATCATAAAATCCCGTAACTCATGGAGAAGTTTAGGTGAGCCTTTCAAAAGAAAAGATGCACCTGCATCAAAGGCTTTGGTTTCAAAATCAGGATTGCTGGACTGCAGCAGTATTGGAATATCATCGTGGCGGGCTTTAACTGTTTTGGCAAACTTAATACCTGCTTCAGGATCTCTTACACCAAAATGCCTAAAGTTGCTGTCGGTTATTATTCCTAAAATATATTCTTCATATTTTGTATAATATTCCCAGGCTTCTTCATAAGTAGTGCAAAGAAGAATTTTAGGTCTGGCTCTCATTCGCAGAAACTTATGGGTAATGTTTACTCCCTCAGAAATAAGACGCTGAGATTGCTTGAATATTTCTGTATAAATAAGCGGGAGATATGTAGAATAAAATTTTACGTTGTCTTCAACTAGAATAATTACCTGTACTCCCACTGCGGCAGTATCATTCTCGACATTTATTTTGTCCTCAACATATTTTACTATTCCGATGATTAAACGGAAGTCCCCCTGCCAGATAAAAATTCTATCAAAAATTGATGTGTCGTAGTTGGAGGTTAATTCTTTTCGTTCTTTGTTGTCGTATGCAAGCAGGATGATTGGAACTGTTATGCCTGCCCTGCGTATCATCTGTGCAAACCTAACCGGATGCATATCCTCAACGTGCAGAGTAGTAATAATCAGATCGAAATTATTATCAGAGACTGCAAGTTCAAAAGCTTCTGCGCCGGTAGCAACATGAGTTATCTCCGGCGCCTGGCTTAGGTTTAATACTTGATACTCTTCGCGCAAAAGTTCATAGAGTCTTCCGTCTTCTTCGAATAGATAATAATCGTAAAGACTGGAGACAAGGAGAATCTCGCGGATTTTGTACCGCATTAATTTTTGGAACTCTTTAATGCGGCTGCTGAAAATATCCTCGATATCCGGCAAGTTGAACTTATCTACCGAATTATTTTTATCACTGTCATTCATAACTTAAAAGAGATTTCTGATTCTCAATCTCTAACTTAGAATTATCTTTTCAAATATCGAGTATCAAGTATCTAGGATCTATTTCACCTCCTTGTAAGAAGGTATCCGTAGTACGGATCAGACTAAACCTTGATCAAGCATTGCATCTGCAACTTTCAGGAAGCCGGCAATGTTTGCACCATTAACATAATTGCCCGGTGTTCCAAATCTTTCTGAAGTTGAAAGGCATGTTTCATGTATCTTAGACATAATTTGGTGCAAGCGATGATCAACTTCTTCCTTTGGCCACGGTAATCTCATACTGTCTTGAGCCATTTCTAAGCCGGACACGGCAACTCCTCCGGCATTTGCAGCTTTACCCGGAGCGAAAAGCATTCCGGCTTCTTTGAAAATTTTGTAAGCTTCTAAAGTTGTCGGCATATTTGCAGCTTCGCAAACGCACATGCAGCCGTTCTTAATTAATTCTTTAGCATCTTCAGGAAAGAGTTCATTCTGAGTTGCGCATGGCATAGCAACGTCAACCTTCACACCCCAGGGTCTTTTGCCGGGATGAAATTCCACTTTGAATTTATCGGCATAATCCTCAACTCTATCATTAGCGCTTGATCTTAACTTCAACATAAAGTCGATTTTTTCGCCTTTAATTCCATCCTTGTCATAGACAAATCCATCCGGACCGGAGAGAGTTACAACCTTTCCGCCAAGTTGAGTAATTTTTTGAACTGCTCCCCACGCCACGTTTCCAAATCCTGAAACAGCAAAGGTCTTTCCTTCAACGTCGGCGTTTTTAGTCTTCAACATTTCTTGAGCAAAATAAACAGCGCCGTAACCAGTTGCTTCTGGACGTATTAATGAACCGCCCCAGGTTAATCCTTTACCTGTCAATACGCCGGTAAATTCATTCTTCAATTTTTTGTATTGACCAAAAAGAAAACCAATCTCTCTTGCACCAACGCCGATGTCTCCAGCAGGAACATCAGTATCCGGTCCGATATGTCGATAAAGTTCATTCATGAAGCTCTGACAGAAACGCATTACTTCGTTATCGCTTTTGCCTTTAGGGTCAAAGTCGGAACCGCCTTTACCTCCGCCCATCGGAAGAGTTGTTAAGCTGTTTTTAAAAACCTGTTCGAATGCTAAAAATTTTAAAATGCCTAAGTTAACTGAAGGGTGAAATCTAAGCCCGCCTTTGTATGGACCTATTGCGCTGTTCATTTCAATTCTAAAACCGCGGTTGATATGAATTTCTCCCTGGTCGTCCATCCATGGAACACGAAACATTACTAATCTTTCAGGCTCCACCATGCGCTCAAGTATTTTTGCTGAGCGATATTCCGGATGACGCTCTAATACAACCTCCAAAGACTCAACAATTTCTTCCACTGCTTGATGAAATTCAGGCTCATTTGGATTTTTTGCCTTTACTTCTGCCAATAATTTTTTTGAATAATCTGACATAAAAAACTCTCTAATGTTTAATTTATAAAATCTGTTAAATTTTCCGAAGCTTTAACGGGAATTTAGATATTCCGCTTTTCGCTTGTGGCTGATGAAGTAGTAAAACTTGCTGCTTCATCTTTTCAGCGGAAGTTTCTGCGGGTTACTCCCGACTGCTTCCGGAAATTTGTTTATTAACTTGATGAAAATTAGTAATTAAAAAGTAAAAAAACTCATCCGCAGTAAATACCTTAAGCCCCTATTTACTACATCACCTTTTAAACTTTTGAAGCTTTCAATTGACTTCGTCTTTATTAACAAAGGTAATGTTTAAAACGTTTTTAACTTATTTAAGAAATTTCTTCTGGTAGTTGAAATAGTATTTTTGAATCTTATTTGGTAGATTTTCAAATAAAATTTTTCGGAAACTCAAAAAAATATGAGGGAATCATGGTAAATGAGATTATAAAACAAAAAATTGCTCAGGCAATTCAAATCTTAAATGAAAAAGACATTGACCTCTGGATGACATTTGTTCGTGAAAGCGGTACAATAAAAGATCCTGCAATGGATATGATTGGAGGCGTAGGCTGCACATGGCAGTCTGCTTTAATGATAAACAAAGAAGGCGATACTACTGCAATTGTCGGCTCACTTGAAGTTGAAAACTTTGAAAGATTCAGCGGATATAAAAATGTTATCGGATATGTTAAATCAATAAGAGAACCATTGAATGAATATTTAGCTAAAAAGAATCCAAAAAATATTGCTGTTAATTTTTCGAAGAACTCAAATCTTGCAGACGGACTTACACACGGCATGTACTTAATCCTGCTTGAGCATCTTAAAGGAACTGACTTTGGCAACAGGCTTATTTCATCAGAAGAAATAATTTCTGCTCTTCGCGGTAGAAAATCCCAAACAGAACTCGATATAATGAAAGAGGCTATTAAAATAACGCTTGAGATTTTTGATGAAACAACTAAATTTATAAAGCCGGGAAGAAGTGAAATTGAAATTTCAAACTTTGTTAAAGAAATAACTGCTAAGCGCGGATTCGGATTAGCCTGGGAAGAAGATCACTGTCCTTCCGTATTTACCGGTCCGGAGGCTAAGAGTGCCCATGCTGCACCAAGCGAAAGAAAAGTTGAAAAAGGTCATTTCGTTAACATGGATTTTGGAATTAAGTATCATGGCTATTGTTCGGATTTACAAAGAACCTGGTACATTCTAAAAGACGGCGAAACCAAAGCTCCAGCAGCAGTTCAAAAAGGTTTCGATGTAATCCGGGATTCAATCCAGAAAGTTGCTGATAATCTTAAACCTGGTGTTACAGGATTAGATATGGACAGCATTGCTAGAAATTACATTGTGCAAAATGGTTATGAAGAATTCCCGCATGGACTTGGTCATCAAGTAGGAAGAGAAGCCCATGATGGCGGCGGCGGATTTTTCCCTCACTGGGAAAAGTACGGTGACCTGCCTTTTCTGAAAATAGAAGAATCTCAAGTCTATACTATCGAGCCAAGACTTTATGTTGAGGACTATGGAACAGCAACTATTGAAGAAGAAGTTGTAGTTACAAAAAACGGATGCGAGTTTTTATCCAAGCCTCAGAAGGAACTTATTCTAATTAAGTAAATCGATTTAAGAAGGAAGATTAAAGATCTTAATTTTAAAACTCACAGTCTCTTCCGTAAGCCTTAAGAAGAAGCTGGTTATATTCTCTGAAAGAAATTTCTTTTGCGCCGAACATCCGCAGATGCTCTGTCATATATTGAACATCGAGAAGAACAAATTCTTTTTCATTTAAATGTTCTATTAATTTTACCAGCGCAAATTTGGAAGCTTGTGTAACGCGCGAGAACATTGATTCTCCGAAAAACGCACCCTGGTAAGTTATACCATAAAGTCCGCCAACTAATTTGTTATCCTTCCAGGTTTCCACAGTGTGAACATGCCCGAGATTTTTCAACCGGAGATAGGCATCAATTAGTTCCTGTGAAATCCATGTTTTATTGCGAGAGGCGCATCCCTTAACAATCGGAAGAAAATCAAAATCAAAACGCACTTCAAAATCTAAATTAGGGATTTCTTTCCGGAAGGAACGCGGAATGTTATAATTGTTCAGCGGAATGACCGTACGTATCTCCGGCATGTACCAGTTAATTTCTCCAGTGTTTTCATCAGCCATCGGAAAGGCTCCGCTTGAATAAAGCCGGATCATATTTAGCGGCTTTAGGAAATCGTCAGGCTCAATGTTTTTCTTCCTGTTCATAGATCAAAATTAATACAGGAAAAATTATTCTTCAATCTTTACTTCCAGCCGGATAATATCGTAACCTTTCTTGGATTCGTAAGCCGCGTAGATTACTCCCAGAAGTACCAGCAGCATACCGGCAAGAAAAAGAATTGTTACCAGATAATTTAGACTCTCACTTCCCAATACATATTCCAGTCCGATAAAGAGCGAAGTTAAAACGAAAAATGCTACTGCCAGAGTGTAAGATAACACTGCATTGCGGACCAGCTTAACTCTGAAAGCCAGCTTGGTAAGCTGCATAGAAATGCTTTCCAGTCTTATATTCTCTTCATAATTGAAATCCCTTTCGCCGGCTTTGCTGAAGAATTTTCTTCTCTCCTCATTAAGTAGACGAATCCGATTTACAACTAACGAATATTTATTGTTCATGCTGAGAAGAAGTAATCCGCAGGCAGATATCATCAATCCCGGTGCTAACATTAACTGGATTACTTCAACAATTGAGATTTGCTTTCCCATCACTTTTAATTTTTTTATAATAATTAAATTTTACATAACAAATTTAACTCATATAAAAAATATAAGCCAAAATCCAATAACAATCTTGATGAGAAATTCTTTTAAATATCTCGGCTTTAAATGAAATTAAAAATCTGAAATTACTTAAATCTATCTTTTCCCGAAAGCTTCCTGAATTCCCTTTCCTTTATGATGGTGACCAAAATGATCCTTAAAGAATTCAGATATTTTTTGAAATAGTACTTGATACAAAATGAAATTTGCAGGACTTATTTTAATTAAATATACATGAAACTGGACACCAATGCCAAAATTTAAAAGGGATTCGGTTAAATCTCCTCCTTTATTAATTGACTTTGCAAAATCAAAAAAGACAAGCTTTGGTTTTTCGATCTTAATTAGTTCCAAAACTTCTGATCCACTTTCTAAAGTACTCTTTTGGGAATTAAAAAATAACTCCAGAAACCTTGGTAATAATTCACTCTGGCGGCTTTCGTAAACAAATACAACTTTTAGCATAACATTCTACTCCTTAGAAATCGCTTATTAAATTAAGCTATTTCGAAGAAGTTCTCTTAAAAGTACAAACTAATATAAGCAAATACTGTGACACAAAATAATCAAGGACCAAATGCCTTTTCAAGAATCAGGAATCTTAAACCATGTTATCGAAATTTTATTTGAAAAGTTTACAGGTAGGTTCTATATTTTTATTATTACACCCATGTCCTTTTTATAAAGTCAATCACCACATTGTCTTTTGACTCCAGAAGCTCGTTGGGTGAACCGGTAAAATGGATGACACCTTCATGCATCATCGCTACCTGGTTCGCAACATTTTTAACGCTGTACATATCATGAGTAACTACGACAGAAGTGACGCTTAATTTTTGGCTGAGCTCTTTTATCAAACCGTCAATAGAATCCGACATAATCGGATCCAGACCGGTTGTCGGTTCATCATAAAGAATATAATCCGGGTTTGTAACCAACGCCCTTGCAAGCCCGACTCTTTTTTTCATTCCACCGGATAATTCTGCAGGCTTCAAGTTTTGAGTTCCGGGCAAGCCGACAAGCTCAAGCTTTTCGGCAATTATTTTTTCAATATTTTCCTTTGAATATCCATTGCTGGATTCAACAAGCGGGAGAGAAACATTCTCGCCTACCGTCATCGAATCAAACAACGCCGCTCCTTGAAAAAGAAATCCGAATTTCTTTCTCATTTCGTAAAGATCTTTTGTGGTAAGCTCGCTTACAGTCTGTCCTTCAACTTTAACATATCCTTCATCAGGATTTAGCAAGCCGACAATGTGTTTTATCAATACACTTTTGCCGCAGCCGCTTTTGCCGATAATTGCAATGGTCTCTCCCTTTTCTATTTTTAGATTAACGCCGTTAAGTACTTTGTTTTCGCCGAAGCTTTTATGAAGATTAACTATTTCTATCATACCGGATGTTTAATATTAAAATTTTTCTTCCTTAAAATACTGAAAATAATTTATAAAATTTTTTAATCCGTTAATTCTCATTAGTTTTGATTGTTAAAAGAAAGAGAGGTTGTTATGAAGTCTATTCTGATGACGATTATCATCTGTATATTTTTCGTTTCTTTTATTTCAGCTCAATCGAGTTTACCTGCCGGACAGTCAAGTCTAACAAATTATTATTCGATTGATGAATACGGGCTCACTTCACCGGGTGCGATGAAGTATGGATTGTACGGTTATGCGAATCCTGCATTGTTATCTACTGTAAACGGACCAAATATATTTTTTACCTGGAGCAGTAAGTCGGGCAATTTGAACAACCTCGATAACTGGGGATTGTTTACGGCAGTTCCTCACTTCGGTTTTGCGGCCGTTAATTCAAAAATTCCCCGCGCCAATTTAACCAACTATAAAATTTCAAGCGCGTTCGGAAATGAATCTTTCAGTTTAGGCTTCAGCTATGCAATGAATTCCGGTAATGTCTCTGCATTCAATGCATCAAATCTTATTACAATAGGAACTCTTTACAGACCTAATGAATATTTCTCACTCGGCTTGATTGGTAATCTTCCTGGTTCCGGAAGAGATGAGGGAATTATTGATGCAGCAGTCCGCCCTCTTGGAGATGAATTCTTTTCTTTGTTCGGCGATTATTCAATTAAACAAAATTATTATCCGCAAGAAAACAAATGGAGTGCAGGCGCATCATTTGAAGCATTACCTGGCGTAAGAATAACGGGAAGATATTTCAACACAAAATTTTTAACAGTTGGGGTTGAACTTAGCTTCGGCAGCTTTGGAGTTTCTTCCGGAGCCCATTTTGATAACGATGGTAAGAACTCTTTTAACACATATGGAATCCGGTTCGGTGAATATGATAGAAATGTTTTCCACGGAATGTTCAAAAAGGAAAACTATCTGGATTTGAATTTACTAGGGCAATTGAAGTACCAGAGATATAAATTGTTTGACAATTCAAATACTCTTTTAAATCTGATTGAAGCAATTGACGCTGCAAAAAATGATAACACAATTGCCGGAATTGCAATAAATACTTCCGGAATGCAGATAAGTTACGAAGGTCTCTGGGAACTCCGGCATGAGCTGAAAAAATTCAAAGCATCCGGAAAGCACGTTGTAATTTTTATTGACCGAGCAGGTATACAAGATTATACGCTAGCTTCTGTTGCAGATAAGATTGTTATGGACCCGGAAGGCACAATTACTCTTGAAGGATTTTTATTCGGTCGACAATATTATAAAAATTTGCTTGATAAGCTTGGTATTGGCTTTACTGATCTACGCTACTTTAAATACAAATCTGCTTTTGAAACTTTTTCAAGAGATAAGATGAGCCGGGCTGACAGCATTCAGTATCAGGATTTAGTAGATAATTTTTATCAGACAGCTAAAAACGAAATTTGCAGCGGTCGTAAAATTAACCGTGCAAAATTTGATGATATGGTAAACAACCAAACTTTATTCACTGCTGATGAAGCATTAAAAGCCGGGCTTGCCGATACACTGGGAAGATGGAATGCAGTAAAAGAAATTGTTAACAAGCTTGAAGGCAAAAATGAAGGTTTTGTCGGCGCCGGTTCGCTTGAAAAATTTAATTTACCAAATGATAATCACTGGGGTGAGAAGCCGAAGATTGCGGTTATCTACGCTTTAGGCATTTGCGCGATGGATGAAGGCATTGATGCACGGAAGCTTGTAAATGATGTTAATGCTGCAGCAAATAATCCAGATGTTAAAGCCGTAGTGTTAAGAGTTAATTCACCCGGCGGAGATGGTCTCGCTTCCGATATTATTGCGGAAGCATTAATAAAATGCAAAGAGAAAAAACCTGTAATTATTTCGCAAGGATCGGTTGCGGCTTCCGGCGGCTACTGGCTTTCAATGTATGCCGATACAATTGTTGCCGCACCGATGACTCTAACAGGTTCGATTGGTGTAATCGGAGGATGGGCTTACAATAAAAGCTTCGATAGTAAAATCGGCGTAACAACTGATTTCGTAAAACGAGGTGAACATGCAGACCTTGGTTTTGGATTTACTGTTCCATTTATCGGCGTCACTCTTCCTGATAGAAATCTAACTCCTTTGGAACAGCAGAAGGCTGAACAAATTATAACAAGCTATTATAAAGAATTTGTAGCTAAAGTTGCTTCCGGAAGAAAAACTACTTTTAGTCATATTGATTCTATCGGGCAAGGAAGAGTCTGGTCCGGTGAAGCAGGTTTGAAGAACGGACTTGTAGATGTTCTCGGCGGACTTTCCGATGCTATAAATATTGCGGCGGTAAAAGCCGGCATAAAAATTAAATCTTATAAAATAATTGAATATCCAAAACCTGGCTTAATTAATTTTAATGCTTTTATTCCAAAGCCGTTTGGTCTTGAAACAGGTACAGACTCAGGTTTAATAAATACAGAAACTGAAAAGATTTTTGAAGACTTGAAGTTTAGATTTGAAAACAACGGAAAACCATTGCCAATGCTTCCGCTGGAGGATATGGAACTGGTAGATCCGCAATAAATATTTAGATCATTCGATAGTTATTCATTTTAGAATCGAATAATTATTAACTGAAGTTACGCAATTGTCATGCTGAACTTATTTCAGCATCTAAAAACAGCTTAAAAATAAAGATTCCGAAACAAGTTCGGCATGACAAATGGACCAATTTATTCATTTTGCGTAACTTCAGTTATTAAATGACTTTTGTCAGCGAAGAGTTACCTTTACTTCTTTGCTGATTTCTTGTTTTGAAATTAGATCAGTGATTAGGAAAGTAACAACATAATCTCCAGGCTGATAGTTGTGCATATTAAGCTGAAAATTTACTTGAGAGCTTCTGCCGTGAGTCTGGTATTTAGTGGTAATAGTAACTTCTTCCTTTTTCTTGCCAAGACCGACAACATTCAAAACGGAGTTAATAGCTTTGCCTATTCCAGAATTTTCATCTTTCTTTCTTACAATTAATTTCTGCTCAAAATCATTAAGATTGTTTTGGTTTACTCCTAAATTATAAAGTTCGTAGTAAACATAAATCGGCTTTCCTGTTGAAAATATACTGGCAGGATTTGGAAGCATCGAATAACCATTTCTTTTTAGCGGAAGCACATCGCTTGAATCTTGACTTAATTTAGCAGCTAAAATTACGTTGCTTATATCCAGATTTTTCAAACTAAATTTCTTCGGATAAAAAGGAATATGATTTGAAGAAACACCGTTGTCGGATTTTCTTTCAAGCTCAAAAGCTAACTGACCTGAATCCGGGTAGACAGTCATATCAAGTGAATTAACAAGCAGATTTTCTCCGCCCTTTATATCTACTTTATGTTTTGCGCTTATTGAATCGATTTCACCTTTGTCCGTAAAAATTGGATCGTGCAAAGTATCAAAATAAAATAACCCCCACTTATACTTTTCATGGTAAAAGCTGCCGGTTCTCAGCGAATCATTTGCATCGATTCCATAATACACATAGACGTCGGTATAATTAAACTCATTGCTCTTAAATTGTGCAATATCATAAGGCACTTTGAATGTAGGTCCCTCAAACTTAGGAGTATAAATCTGGAACTGAATTTTTCTCAAATAATCTACAAGCATCGGAGTATCGCCGCCAAATTGCGGAACGAATCTATCGCCCGGCAGAGGCTCGCTGAAAATATAATTTCCATTCATAAATTGATCGGTAAATCCCACAGTAAAATATTTGTAATACCAGACATCCGTCTTCATGCTTATGCGTGTGCTTCCGCCGGCATTGATGAATGGTCTGAACCGTTCCCTCTTAAGAGGCTCGCCGTAACGGAGAACAATTTCACCTCTATCCGTTTTCCAGCCGGGAATATGTTTTTTTGGCTCGCTGAAACGTAAATCGGCATAAGCAACGCGCGAATAATGTTCAAGCAGACGTTCATTATAACTTGTTAAATAAAGCGGATCAGAAATATTCCAGAAATATTTTATTACCTGCTTTAATTGTTCGTCGGAATATTTTTTAAATTGATCTCCGAGCGCCGGTTTAATGACTTCCTTCACCGAGTTAAAAGTAAAATCAGTTCGTTCCGAATCGGACATTAAAGACAATGCAGTTTGATATTCTCTGAAAGCTGAGTCTATCCGGGAATTTTCATAAAAAAGCAACCCGAGATATAAATGAACATTTTTATCCTCCGGGAAGAGCTGCTCAGCCCTTTGCAGAACTTGAATCCCTTCCGGAATTTTTCCGTTATCTTCAAACAAAAAACTTAAATGAAGATAAGCTTCCGTATAAGTAGAATCATATTTGATCGCTTTTTCTAAATAATTTTTTGCTGATCTAAATGATTCCTGTGCATAATTTTCGAGACTTAAAGTTTCATATCGACCTTCGGATATGACTGAGTTATGATAATCATTAAAGTCACCCGCATCTATTCTTCCAAGGTTGTAAAGTGCTTTCGGCGAAGTGCTGTCGATCTTGATAATATCTTTGTAAACTCCGTAAGCCATATGGTCGCTGAACTTTTTATAAACATCGGCAAGTAAGTAACGGTAGGAAAGATTTTTTGGCTCTTTATAGATTGCGTCAGTTAATAGCTCACGAGCCAATGTCCTTCCCCGGATTGTGTTCCTATCATAATAGATTTTGGCTAACTCATACATTGAAGGCGCATCTTCATTTTCCCTAATTGATTTTTTGAAATAAACTTCCGCACTTTTAATGTCATTTTTTAGAAGTGCAGACTTTCCATTTTCATAATAATCTGCGGGGCCAGGTTGTAAGTACTGACTAAAAACTACATACGAAAAAACCAAGATGATAAATGAAACTAAAAAAACTTGTTTCATCGGAATTGGATATTTGTTGTGTAAGAATTTACTAAAAAGAAGTGAAAATTAAATTATAAAATTTTGGAATGAATACATTTAAGAATGAAGGTAAGATTAGTATAGTGGATGAACTGTGCCATTATTTGCAGCAAGCGAAGTGTTATCAAAACTCAGATTAACATTCTGCTCGCTTGAGATACATAATTTCTTCTGGCATTCACTGCAAAAATAAATGTATCGTGTCCCGATAATTGATTCAACTTTGCAAACCCATACCATGTTCAATTCTTTTGAACAGAACGGACATGTTGTATGCACGTTCTCTTTGTAAATTTCTTTGCACATTGGAAATCTCTCGGTTAACAGTTATTTAGACTTTCAATAAAAAGAAAAGTTACTAGAACTAAATGATAATTTTTTACAATATTAGAATTAAGTCCCATTTCATAAATACACAATTCGCAAGAAGTATTCAAATTAATTTCTTTTACCCTTAAGATTAAATAGAACTTTAGATCCGAAAGATCCAAGTCTAAAATCTTTTATCTGGTAGCTTATAGTTGGTAATTTTTGCCGTGTAGAAAAATTTGGTTTCCTCAACGAAGCCACAGACTACCCGGATGAGAAATTAAAAATAATTTTCAATAATATTCATTTAATAATTTGGCAGGCAGAAACACTGCTCAGCCTGCCGACGGCTAAGAAATTCAGGTTTAGGATTATTTTAGTTTTATTTATACAAAAATCCTCTTTCGAAGTAATAAATTAATCCGGCATCTATGGAATTTATACTTTGAATGGATTGTTGAGCTGCTAAAAAGAAGTTCGAGCTATAATAATTCTAGCTATAAGAAGTATTGAACGATATATTATCTTGGACAAAGTAATGAAAAGAGAAGCTCAGTACATTAGAATATGTCTAAAATCAGCTAAGCCGTTTTGGTATTGCTATGAAAAAGAATCAGAAAGTAATGTTACTAATCTATCGGTCATTTCATAGGTGTAACTTGCTGAAGTACTAAATGCATACTTTTGAGTCACCGAAGGAGAGTTTATTACATTCGGACCTCCGCTTACTGATACGTTGAATTCTAACTGAGAATTTAAATCCATCTGATGACTGTAATTAAAGTACAGATTTCCTAATGTATAGAGTTGCTCAAATATTATATCGTAGCCTGATAAATAAAGATTAGAATAATTTAATTGAACATCGACACCCTCAATCATTCCTTCATGCCTTATGAATCTAAGTTCATTTGCCGTTTCTCGAAGATAATTATCGGCATACATATTTAATCCATTAAGCGAAACTTGTCCAATCCGTACGTTTGCGCATTTAATTTATTGATTGAAATAAATGTAAACATCAACAAGAACAATATTGATTTTTTCATTTGCTACGCTATCAAAAATAATTAATAATAAAGTCGTTTATCTCGTTTCTGTCCGGCATAATACTCGGACATAAACTAAAATTTAAAATTGAATTTATAATTGATTAACTAATTAATTTTGCAGAATGAAAATTAGAAGATCTCCGAACCCTTTTTACATTTATCCCGCTGTATATATTGAATCTATTTTAATCTTTTGTATAAAATTATTTAAAATCACTTAACAGAGTCAACCTGATTTATCATCTCGCCTATACCTTTTATCCATGTTCGAACTATGTCTCCGCGCTTCAAATAAATCGGTGGATTTCTTTTGTAACCTACACCTCCGGGAGTTCCGGTCGCAATTACATCTCCCGGTTCAAAAGTAAATGAATGCGAAAGTTCTGAGATTAATTCTGCTACGCTAAATATCATATTCTTTGTATTGCTTTGCTGAAGAATCTCACCGTTAACTTCGCAGCCTATTTCAAGATTTTGAGGATCATGAATTTCATCTTTGGATACAATTACAGGACCAATAGGACAAAAAGTATCTAATGATTTTCCTCTAGTCCATTGCTTATCTCCAAACTGGATATCGCGTGCGGAAATATCATTAATAATTGAATAACCAAATACGTAATCAAGTGAGTCTTTCGGTAAAACATTTTTTGCGCGTTTCCCGATTATAACTCCAAGCTCCGCTTCATAATCAACTTTCTTAGTAACTGCCTCCGGAATGATTATAGGATCAGCAGGACCAATAATTGAGCTGCTGAACTTTGCAAATATCAAAGGTGATTTGGGAATTTCTAATCCCGTTTCATTTGCATGATCTGAATAATTTAGGCCAATACCAACAATCTTTGATGGATTTTTAATTGGTGCAGATAAGCTTTCAGGCTTCAATGCTTCACCTCCGGTAATTTCAGAGGCTTTGCTTTTTATCCTTTCCAATTCATTTCCCCCTGCAAGGATCAGACCCAGCATACTTCCATTGAAACCGAGTTGGTTCAAATTAATAACGCCGCTTTTTGTAATCATTACAACTGAATTATCTTTTAATGTTGCTAGTCTCATCTTTTTAATACCTGTTATTGTCCATAATACATTGATCGAAGCAAAAATAAAAATTCTTTTTAAAAGATGTTTACTCTGTATTCCAATTTATTATTTAAAATTTTTATAAATGAATCTTGATTTACTTAAGTTCTAAAAGTATTATTCACCCAGCTTTAAATTATTTTTTCAACTGGATTAAGGAGGAGTAAATGAGCGAACGAACTTTGCCGAATCTTTTCGAGGAAAGCGTTAAGAAATATTCCAGCAACATTTTAATGTGGGAGAAAAACAATTCTAAATATGAAGGCACTACTTATGATCAAATGAAAAAAATGGTTTACAATTTTGCTGCCGGTCTCATTCAACTGGGATTGAATCATGGCGACCGCGCAGCTCTTATTTCTGAAGGAAAGAATTTCTGGGTAATGAGTGAGCTTGGAATACTTTATACTGGCGCTGTCAACGTTCCAATATCAGTTAAGATTGATGAACTTTCCGATTTGAAATTCAGGCTAGCTCATTCAGGATGCAAGTTCGCTATCGTTTCTCAAAGTCAATTGCAAAAGATAAGAAAGATTAAAAATGATTTACCTGATCTTGAAAAAACAATTTTGCTTGATCTAACAAATTCAATTGAAGAAGATGAACTACCCATCAATCAAGTATTAAAATTAGGTGAAGAGTATTTATGCGATCATCAAAAAGAATTTGAGGAAAGATGGAGTTCGATTAAAGAAAATGATTATGCAAATATCTGTTATACCTCAGGTACAACTGCCGATCCCAAAGGAATTATTTTAACTCACCGCAATTATACCGCCAACGTCGAGCAAGCTTCTGCTATACTAGATGTTCCGGAAAGATATGTTTCACTATTAATTCTTCCATGGGATCATGCATTTGCACACACAGCAGGCATTTATACATTGATGAATAATGGTGCCAGCATGGCTTCTGTTCAAACCGGTAAATCTGTTATTGAGACTTTAAAAAATATTCCCGTCAACATAAAAGAAACCCAACCGACATTTCTTCTAAGTGTTCCTGCACTTGCAAAAAATTTTAGAAAGAGCATCGAGAAAGGTATCCATGAAAAAGGTCCGAAAGTTGAAAAGCTCTTTAATAAGGCGCTAAAGTTTGCTTATGGTTATAACAAGGAAGGCTGGAACAAAGCAAAAGGACTTCAAAAATTAAAGAAGCCGCTTTACGCTATTTACGATAAATTAATCTTCAGCCAAATTAGACAAAACTTTGGAGGCAAGCTGGAATTTTTTATCGGCGGTGGAGCTTTATTGGATATTGAATTGCAACGATTCTTTTATGCAATTGGTATCCCGATGTTTCAAGGTTACGGATTGACTGAAGCCGCTCCAATTATTTCTGCAAATGTTCCCCAAAAACACAAGCTCGGTTCATCAGGCAGTTTAGTTCCTAATCTTCAATTAAAAATTTGCGACGATGAAGGGAATGAATTACCTCAAGGAGAGAAGGGTGAGATAGTTGTTAAAGGAGAGAACGTAATGGCTGGCTACTGGAAAAATGAAAAAGCAACTAGTGAAACAATTAAAGACGGTTGGCTTTTTACTGGAGATATTGGCTATGTTGATGAAGATGGATTTTTATTCGTGCTCGGAAGGGATAAAAGTCTGCTAATAGCGAACGACGGCGAGAAATACAGTCCTGAAGGAATCGAAGAAGCACTGACCGAACATTCAATTTACATTGATCAGATTATGCTTTATAATAATCAATCGCCTTACACTGCGGCGCTTCTTGTACCTAACAAAGAATCAATTTTACGATGGATGAAAGAAAAGAATCTTTCATGCAAAGAAATAGGGGGACAAAAAGCGGTAGTAAAACTTTTGGAATCTGAAATAAATCAATTTTTAGAAGGCGGAAAATTCGAAGGCTTATTTCCTAAAAGATGGATTCCGTCTGCAGCTGCAATTCTAGGGGAACCTTTTACAGAACAAAACCACTTTCTTAACAGCACACTGAAAATGGTTCGCGGTAAAATAACTGAGTTCTATAAGAACCGCCTTGATTATTTATTCACTGCCGAGGGAAAAGATTTCTGTAATTATCAGAATATGACTATTATAAGCCGGTTTGAGCAAAATGAATAAATAAAATTGATCCCGATAAAGAAAGAAAATTTTTTATATCTTTTTAAGTTGAAATTAAATTTACATCGCAGAAGCAAAATCTAAACTAATAAATAAGTTTATTGAATAAATCCGAATATGCTTAATCGTTCTATAATAATTGCTCATCGCGGCGAATCTTTTGACGCACCGGAAAATACACTTGCTTCAATTAATCTTGCCTGGCAAAGGAAGGCTGACGCTGTTGAAATTGATGTGCACTTAACTGCTGATAATCAAATCGTAGTTATTCATGACAGGAATACAAAAAGAATTTCAGGTGTCTATAAGAAAGTAAGTGCGCAAACATTTGAATCTTTAAGAAAGCTTGATGTAGGCAGTTACAAAGGTAATCAGTGGAAAGATCAAAAAATACCTTTGCTTGAAGAAGTGCTTGATATCGTTCCGCGCGGCAAACAGATTTTTATAGAGATAAAGTGTGGTAAAGATATATTACCTCCTATTTCAAAAGTTATAAAGAGAAGTAAATTAAAATCTGAACAAATAAAACTTATCGGATTTAATTTTAAGACAATGTCTCTATCTAAAATTTATATCCCGAAGTCCGAAGTCTTTTGGCTAAGAAATTCTGGAAGAAGCGCGCTTCGCTTTTGGAAGTCAAACGAAGATGAAATCATTTCCAGAACGTTAGAAAAGAAACTTAACGGTCTTGATATTAAATGGCATAAATTAATCAACAAGGATTTAGTAGATAGAATAAAATCTACAGGGCTAAAATTATTCATCTGGACAGTTAATGATTATAAAGAAGCCGATCGTTTAATTCAATTAGGAGTTGATGGAGTAACCACCGATAGACCTCAATGGATAAAGGAAAAACTTTCAGTTAAAAAAACAGACAAATAATATGAATTAGATAAGTTATTCTTTCCACAATAAAAAAAATTAAGCTTTGAATTTTTCCAACGCCTCTCTTAAGCCTGCAAGACATCTCGAAATATTTTCCTCATTAGAAGAATAACCCATCAAACCTATTCGCCAGATTTTTCCGGAAAGAGAACCTAGACCGGCACCAATCTCAATATTATGCTTTTCAAGCAAAAAATTTCTTACTTTCAAATCATCAACACCGTCCGGAATTTTAACTGTAATCAGCTCCGGCAATCGATCCTCTTCCTTTACAAAAGTATTAAGACCGAGATCCTTCAGTCCGCTTATTAATTTTTCGCTATTAAGTTTGTGCCGCTTCCATGAATTTACCAATCCTTCTTCTTTTAACAGTAATAATGCTTCGTGCAGACCGTACAGAGCATTTATTGGTGCAGTATGATGATATGACCTGCGAGAACTGCTACCCCAATAGCTTATAATTAAATTTATATCCATAAACCAACTTTGAACTCTTGTCTTCCTGTTCTTGATTGCATGCAATGTTCTCTCATTAAAAGTTACAGGAGATAATCCCGGAGGACATGAAAGACATTTCTGGCTTCCGGAATATACAGCATCAAGATTCCATTCATCAACTTTTACCGGGATGCCTCCGAGCGAAGTAACAGTATCAGCAATAGCTAAACAATTGTATTTGTGAGAAATCTCCGTAAGCTCTTTTATGTTTGATTGAGCTCCGGTTGAAGTCTCAGCATGGACAAACGCAGTTAATTTAACATCAATATTTGATTTCAAAATATCTTCAAACTTTTGCTTATCGATTGCGCTGCCCCAATCAGCTTCAACAACTATTGGCTGAGCACCGCAGCGTTCTACAATTTCTTTTATCCTTCCGCCGAAAACTCCATTAACGCAGACTGCTACTTTCATTCCCGGCTCAACCAAATTTACAAGGCATGTTTCCATTCCAACTGAACCCGGACCAGAGACAGGAAATGTAATTTCATTTTCAGTTTCAAATGTATAACGCAGTAATGATTTTATTTCTTCCATTAGTTCGACAAATGCAGGATCGAGATGACCAATTGTCGGTCGAGCCATTGCTTCAAGCACCCGCGGATGTACATTTGAAGGACCTGGTCCAAGTAAAATTCTTTTGGGTGGATTAAATGTTTTAGTTTCCATTACAAATTCCTCTTATAATCTTTTTAGTTTAGAATCTGAGACTTCTTTAAAATTGAAATAATATCTTTTTGTTGATCTTCGGTAACCGTACTCAAAGGAGAACGCGGCATGCCTCCGAAGTAACCGGTAATATCCATTGCGGCTTTTAGTCCAGGTACACCGTACTTTGCCGTTACAGCTTTGTTTGCAGCCAGCAAAGTCATCTGCAAATTTTTTGCTTCATCAAGTTTTCCTTTATTAAAGAGGTCGACTATTCTCACACACTTATCAGGAGCGATGTTTGCAAGCGCAAGAATTCCACCAGCTGCACCCGCACATAAACCGGCAAAAAGAATTGACGCTGTTCCAACAATTGTAGTAAAATTTTTTGGTGTCAGATGAATAATCTCAGAAAGATGTGCAATATTCTCATCGCTGTTTTTAATTCCAATAATATTAGAATGTTCAGAAAGTTTGGCAACGGTTTCCGGCTCAATGTTTACTCCTGTAAACTTTGGAACATTATAGATAAGAATCGGGATCGTAATTTCATCTGCAACAGCCGTGAAATATTTTATGAAGGCTTCAGCTTTCATCTGGCTTTTATAATATGAAGGCGTGAGAATCAAAGCAGCATCTGCGCCGCGTTTTGCAGCTTCGTTCGATAAGCTAATTGTTTCTTTAATTGAATCAGAGCCTGTACCGGCAATTAGCTTTTTATCTGAAGATTTGGATTCTTTCACCGCTTCAATAAGCTTCAGCTTTTCTTCTCGCGTAAGGAAAGCGCTCTCTCCATTTGACCCGAAAACTACGTAACCGCTTAAATTTGTTCTATTCCACTTCGAAATATTTTTGGCAAGTTTATCAAAAGCAATTTCATCATTTATAAATGGCGTTGCTATTGGAGGCATGATGCCTTTTAATTCCAACTTTTTAGATTTTTCCATCGGTTAAAATTCTTTCTCTAATTTTAAATTCATACAACTATACTTAATTCTTATTGCATAATTAAATTCTTCAAAACAAAACCTACGTTTGCGGGACGCTCGGCAAGACGACGCATATACCAGGGATACCACGCCTTACCATAACTGATTAGAACTTTCAGCTTGTAGCCCTCATTAACAAGACGGATCTGCTCGTTTGGTTTAATTCCATAAAGCATATGAAATTCTAATTTATCATGCGGTACGTTTATCTCTGCAGCAAGTCTCTCTATTTCGCCAATAATTTTTAAGTCATGTGTACCGAAAACAGCCGTAATATCATTTTCTTTTATTTGTGTGAGAAGAATTTTTGCTATCTTAAGATAGTTTTTATCCACATCTTGTTTATTAGTAAAAGCAATTTCAGACGGCTCACTGTACGCGCCTTTAACAAGTCTGACGTTTGGTTTTATATTTAAAAGATTTCCAAGATCATTTTCAGTTCGCCTCAAGTAAGATTGTAAACATACACCGGTGTTCGCATTAATCTTTTTTGTGCGGCGGTAAAAGTCAAGAGTAACATTAGTATACGAACTTCCTTCCATATCAATCCAGACAAAGTTGTTTATGCTATTAGCTGCAGCAGCAATTTCATTAAAGAATTCGAGCGATTTATCAAAAGAAAGGTCAAGACCGATTTGAGTTAATTTAAGTGAAACTTCCGTTTGAATTTTCTCATCCTTTATTTTTTCGAACATATCTAGATAATGACACTTAACTTCTTCAGCCTCGCTCATTTGAGTTATGTTTTCACCTAAGCGTGTAAAAACGGTAGGAATTCCTTTTTGATTAAGCATCTTTGTTGCTTCAACAGCATCAGAAAGATTTTCTCCCGGCATGAAACGCTTCAAAGCTCGACGCACAAAGCTATAGTTCGGAACATGATTAAGAAGCCAGGTATTTTTTGAACCCCAAAGTAAAATGTTTCTGGAGATTCCCATGCACAATCCTCTCCTATAAATTATTAATTAAATAGAGATTAATTGAATTTGCTGAACATCTTATCAAACATTAAGGAATACCACTAATCTAAAAAGGCTGATGACAAACTCCAAACTTCTTTACATTTTTTCTCAACGCAGTTATTCCAACTCTAATGTAGCTACCTCAAAGATTTTTTTATTGGTACGTTCGGCTCTTTACCCGGATACATTCTTGCTGTCTCAAATACTTTTTTCATCTTAAATTCTTCTGCTAGATTCAATCCATCCAGATTGACCTCAGGGATATCAAGATAAAACGGTGAATCTTTTTTAATAAGAGAAGTAGGCTTGATAAAAATTTCTTTGGCAATGCCTAAGTTCTCCGCAAATAAAGGTCCTATTTTTTAACCTACTCTACAGTGCCTAATTACACCATAACCTTTCAATTTATCATTCTCAATTAAACCGTATGCAAAACTGCCCGGCTGTCGAAGCCAGCCTCTAAGAAACTCTATCCTTTCAGCTGGAAAGAATTTGTTATCATATTTCAAAACAGACTTGAATGGAATTTTAGAAAGCTCAATTAATTTTTTAGACTTCATCTTTGATCAGGCAGCTTTACCATCAAAACGAATATTCCTATAATAAAGTTTGAAACCTGATTCCATATAATTTTTTTGTTGATCAATAACCCCGTCAAGCCCGATGCATTCGACTCTTTTCAGGTAATCAATAGCAGTATTCCACAGCTGGATTCCATATCCTTTGCCTCTGAATTCAGGTTTGACAATATAAAAACCGAATTTATCTCTATAAGCTACCGCTGAAATACATACTATCGGCATACGATTTATTGTACCGCTAAAATATCCGTCAGAATCAGCATCATAAAAACATCCGGCATCGTAGTGACCGGGGATTCCATCGTTCCCTAACAGCCATTTCGGTTGCAAATTGAATCTCAAACCTGCTCATCTTTCGGTTTTGAAATCCTTCTCCGCCTAAGACTATTTTATAATCTTTGTTGAAAATCATTTTTGCATTAAATTAAAATTTGATACCGCCTAAATTAATTCTAAACGGATAGAGCAGCTTAAACTTTGTTCCGCTCTGTGTAAATTCCAAAGCAGGCGATGGAAATTTTAAGAAATCCAGACTTTGCCGTAACCAATTCCAGAAAGGACTACCGGAGGGTAAAAGCTGAATTAAATTATAATCCAATCCAATTATATATCTTCTTTGGGATAATTGATCCGGAGGTCCATTAGGATTAAACTTTACATCAATTGCATCGGCTCCGTAACCGACAGCAATATTAAGCCACGGAAGCCAGTACTTCTTTAAATTTTCCGGAAGAATATGGTAAACATTAAGCGACCACCAAAACGTTGAACTGTTATAATCATCTATAAAAGTACGCGGACGATTTATTATCGGCTCTCCTGTCCATTCAGAAGGAACATATTGCCATTTAGGCGTTATGTTTTGAAGTGCAGGAACGTAATGCTGCGATATAAAGAAAATTGGACCAAGTGCATCAAAGTACCAGTCTGAGGGGCTGAAGCCCCATTCTTTCGCAAAGCCGTCTTCCGTTTCCACATAAGTTTGATACGCAAGTCCGAAGGCGCTTCCGAGAATAGTAGCCTCATTCCATGAAAATCCTGAAGCCATTAGACCTTCGCTCATTACATAAGAAGTCATATATCCGCCAAAAGCATGCCCAGCTTTATCAACCTGAAGTGCAGAAACCCAATCTTCTTCAAAATGAAAAGGACCTCTCTGACCGCTCCACCATGCATTCTGCTGATGAATATGAAGCCATACAAGTGTTCCCAGATAAATTCCTCCAAGTATAGAAGTAGTAACAGGATTTATCTTTGTATCCAGTCTTGGCAGAGAACCATCCATTGTATAGCGTCTTTGACCAGCATAGGTAAACTGCGAGAGTGGTACAAAGTCTTTTATATTGGAAGAGTCTGCAAGGAAAATATTTGAGGAATCAGGGAAAGTAATATTACTAAATGCATATGATCTGCAGCTTATCAAAACAACTGCAGTTAACATGATTGAGGAAAAAATATATTTTGAAATTGAGTAGTTGAAATTAAATTGCATAATCTTGTTTATCATAAATATTTCAATGAGGATTTAGTAACTGCCAAATTTAAAAGTTAATATCCCATTCAATCCTTGCAGATCATTTTTGCTTACACTGTTATAGCTGTTAAAGCTTGATATAAGCCGGTAGCTTATGCCGGCATCTATATGAAGCCAATCTACAATGTTAGTTTCCAAATTTATCCCAGGTTCCCAGACCAACAAGTCTTGACCATAATAACTAGTGTGAGGAACGTTTCTATCCGAAACGTTCATGCTTAAACCACCGCCAGCACACAGCATATCCAATGTAGCATGAACCACCAAATCGGATAAGAAAACATATTCAAATTCCAATCCGCCATAGTTGAATGCTGTCATAAATTCTTGCCCGCTAACCGGATCTATTGAATTTGCTTTTACCTGACTTACAAGGCTGTAGATTCCACCGCCGACTACAAAGCTTCTATTTATTATCCATCCGAATCTGCCGCCAGCTAAAAGTGCACCTTGTCCTGATATCGATGTATATTTTAGAACCGGAGCGCCAAATGCGCCATTCTCTTGTGCTTTTATCGAGGTGATTACTACCAGTGAAAAGAAAACGTAAAATGCAGCAGAAAGTTGAAGATATTTTTTCATAAACGTCATTTTGATGATTAACTAATTTCCGGTCAAATAGGAAACAAATTTAACAATTCATTTGAAATTTGTTTAATCTCTTCAACATATTTTTAAAAATAAGAAACGTCTCATTCTACCGGTAAAATATCCAATCAACCATAAATCAAATAAAAATGACTTCAATCAAAAAGAAAATATATCTTCACAGTAAAGATATCATTAGTAACCCAATCGTATGTATTAAAGTCTAATTATGTAAAATCAATTGGAGACGAACTATGAAAAATATTATAAAATTTTGTATGACTCTATTTCTTCCTGTAATATTCGTTTTACTTAGTTTTAGTACATTTGCATGCGGACCTTACATGGAGTTTGATAACTCGCATTATTCAGTTATTGAAGAAAAAACATTTAATACTTCTCCAGGTAAAGAATTCAATCTGGAAGCATCTTCAGGTGATGTTATAATTTCAACATCGAATGAACCGCAGGTAATTGTTAAAGTTTTAGGAGATGAAAAAACCGAGAAAAAAGTCAACATTAAGTATGAAAATTCAGATGAAGGTGTTTCGGTTATTGCTAAAAGAAGAGATGGGTGGAATTTCTTTAACTTCGGTTCGGAAGTTAAATTAAGATTTGAAGTTGTATTGCCTGATAATTATAATGTTAAAGTTTCTACAAGCGGCGGAGATATTTTATTAAGCAATCTAAATGGAAAGATTAAACTTCATTCTTCAGGAGGAGATATTAAACTGAAAAATACGAACGGCGAGACATTTGTTTCCACGTCCGGCGGAGATGTAAGCTCAACAAATTCTGCGGGTAATCTCGAGTTCAAAACTTCCGGCGGAGATGTTCATATTGTTAAGTTTGATGGAAATGTTGATGCTTCAACCTCAGGCGGAGATATATTTTTGAATGGAAGCAACGGTAAGGTAAGAGCGCATACTTCCGGCGGTGAGGTTTCTTTAATTTATTCCGGTAACAATTACGGAATTGACTTAGCATCATCAGGCGGTGATGTAAATGTGCAGCTTCCCGCTAATTTTGCAGCGGATGCAAAAATGTATGCTTCCGGCGGTGATATTAAATGCAATTTCGCAGCAACAAATGCTCAGAATATTTCTGCAAGTAAATATGAAGCCCAGCTTAACAACGGTGGTAATCCACTGGTCGTAAAATCCTCCGGTGGAGATATTATTGTAAGAAGCAAATAAAATTTATTTATTGATTCAGGATGCTAGATAATTGTGTATCGCGCATCCCGAATCAATATCTTCCAGTTGTTATTCACCGTCCTCTTTTATACTTTTATTCAAAGAAAAATAGATTTTACGCGGAGATGTAAAAATGGAAAAACGCTTGATTTATCACTTCGTAGATGATGATGAGCTGCTTCGAATAACTAACAGAATTAAAGAAATTGAAAAGACAACTTCAGGGGAAATCTGTGTAACTATAAAAGAACACCGGCACTTACTTGAAAAGAAAAAAAACATCCGTGAGCTTGCTCAAGAAGAATTTATTCGCCTAGGAATAAATAAAACCAAAGATAGCACCGGCATACTTATTTTTATTCTTCTTGAAGACAGACAATTTTATATTGTGGCAGACAATGGCATAAATAAGAAAGTCTCGCAATCTGTTTGGGATTCAATTAGAGATGATATGCAAGGAATGTTCGTAAAGGGGGAATTCTGTAAAGGAATATTGCACGGGCTTACTGAGGTTGGAAAAGTTTTAAGTGCGCATTTTCCTGTCAAACCTGGTGATAAAAATGAAATTTCAGACAGGGTAAGAATTGAGGACTGATCTCCTTAATTAAAAAAGGGCAAGAAGACTTGCCCTAATCAATTTAATTTATTTCGTGAATGTACGGTTTTATTTTACTTTCAAGCATATGTTTCGGAACCGCACCAATTACTCCATCAACAACTTGACCGTTATTAAATATTCCAATCGTAGGTATACTTCTTATTCCGTATTTGATCGCAACTTCCTGGTTCTCATCAGTATTTAGCTTTACCACTTTGAGCTTTCCTTCGTACTGCTGAGCGAGTTCATCAACAATAGGTGCAACCATTCTGCAGGGTCCGCACCATGGTGCCCAGAAATCTACTAAAACCGGTACATCGGATTTTAACACTTCCTGTTCAAAATTCGTGTCCGTTCCTTCAACTGTGTATTTCATTTTCTTTCCGTCCTTTCTTTGCAAAGTAAGATGCAAAATTTTATAAGTAGATTCAACAACGTTAAATATGTTTCTCGCCTATCACTCCTAGATGAGTATGCTTAAAATTATCGGAATATTTTAGTCCGAAGCCTAAGAAACGATCTAGGCTCGAATGACCGAATATAATTATGCCCGCAAGTATAAAAATATAATTAAATGTTAAAGTCCCGATTAAGTAAAGCAATACAGCAATACCTTTATGATGAAACACATTGTATGCTGCTGCGCCTATTTTTGAATTTATTAAGTAACCGAGCATCGAAATATCTGGGGTTAAAATCAACAGAAGGAATAACGACCATGAGTATCCGAGCATATTAAAAAGCAAGATAGATAAACAGAACATGCCTAGCTCTTCGTACCTTAATGTTTGTTTCATTTATTCCTTCTGATAGATTATTATACTACTAAATATTTGTTTGCCTTAGTTCCGCAAATCGGGCAGTCCTCTGTCGGTTTTCCAAATTCAATGTTGCCGCATACAGGGCATACATAAATTTCAATTTCGCCTAGGTCTTTTCCTTTTTCAACTGCTTCCAAAGCCATCTTATACAGTTTTGCATGAACTTCCTCGGCTTTTAAAGCATATCCGAACATTCTCTTTGCTTTATGATTTTCTTCATTAGCAGTTTCAAGCATTGGAGGATACATTTCTGTGTATTCATAGGTTTCACCGGCAATTGCTGCTTTAAGATTTTCTTTAGTTGAGCCTATTCCATCAAGTGAATGCAAATGACCTTCAGCGTGAATCTTTTCTGCCTGTGCTGCCGCGCTGAATAATCTTGCCACATTCGGGAAACCTTCTTTTTCTGCTTTCTTCGCGAATGCATTGTATTTCTGATTCGCCTGGCTTTCGCCTGCGAATGCCGTCTTCAAATTATCTTCCGTTTTATTCATGGTATGAACTCCCATCTTTCATTAAAAAATTATTAGTGATATTTAATTACACTTAAAGATAAAAAATTTTCTTAAATAAAGCACGAAGAATGTTTGGATTTATGATAGCATGACTGCATGAAATTAAATCATGCAATCATACGCTCATAAATTCATTTTGAATTGTTAATTCGTTTTGGGAGGCATATTAAATATATTAGTATCCACTTCAGTATTCGCAGCAACATTACTGAATTTTATTTTCATGTTGTTTTCAAAGTCAGCGACATGAAGTTCGAATGGGAATAGAACTCCGTTAACATTTCGGTAATCACTATAATCTGTCTGAGTTTGAAGTTCACCTAGCAGTGTTTTATCATATTGAATTTTACGCAGAAGCAGACCGGAATAAACATCAAAATAAAATTTGAATCTTCTGATATTTGAATAACGGGCATCAACTACATAAACCGTATCTGCATTAAGTAGATCAACATCACTAAACTTCAGAGCAGAATAATCTTTTAAGATATTCATCGGTGCATAAAAATCTGCAGCAAGCTTAATGTCTTGTTCATCTCCCGCTTCAAGTTGTTGAACGCCGCGAGGACTCTTTACCCAGCCTTCGGAATCGTTATAACCTTTTACAATTTCTCCAAAAGGATATGTCAGAGATGAATAAAAATATGAGGGAGCTTTCTGAATGATCGAAATCTTTGAAGTTCTGTTATTTCCATTATCGACAGTTCCTTCAAACTTAAGCGAAGTTAATTTTTCATACGCTGCTTTGCCGCCAATAGCTTGCTGATACTTTGCTATAATTTCTTCAGGTGTATTTAATCTGTTTGGAACAGCAATTTCTTCTTCGGCAGTTTTTGCTTCCTCTCTTCTTTCTTTCATCATTGAGGCAGTGATAACAGTTGGAATTGTTTGCGGATCGGGATTACCTCGATGGCAAGTAAAGCATGTGACTATCTGTTTGCCTTCAAAACTATCCTTGTTAATTGCCTCCATCATTTTAATCATCTTACGAGCTTTCCTCTTCTCGGGTTTTTTGTCGCTGTCCATATGCCCGCGAACGTGGCAATTCGAACAGTCGAATCCGAGTGAAGCTTCAAAGAAATGCATAGTTGGCATTAACTGCGATGCTGGCATTCCTTTCAACACCTTAATATTTTTGAAAACTTCATCTGTAGTTTTTTCTTTTTTACTTTTCTGATCATTATTCTTAAGGATTGCACTAGGTCTTAATGTTACCCATCCAGTAGTAAGGAACAAAAAAGAAATTCCAATTAATAATAAAAAGCTTACTTGAAAAGATTTTTTAATGAGCATAAGCCTACCTCTAAAATGAATTAAAATATATGGATAAGTAGAAAAGAAACCGGCATCCTTCCAACCCGCAAAAGGACTGCCGGTTCAATTCTACCTGATAAATTGAAAAGAAAAAAATTATTTTTCAACAGAGCGAAAATATTCCAGAACAGCTCTTGCATCGTTTTGTGAAAGCTGTTGATCCGGCATTAAAATTTTATATTCATCGACCAGCTTTGCCATTATCGGATCCTTCTTCTGCATCTCGGTCGTATTCAAAAGATAATTCATTATGAATTCCGGAGTGTTTTTCTTTGTTATGTTTCTTAATGGCGGTCCGACCAATCTTGTATCAAGCTGATGACATGCAATGCATTTTGTATTAAATATTTTTGAACCTGCAGCAACTAGCTTTGGATCAATTGGTCCAATTGTAACATTCTTAATCGGTCCAATTCCATTATCATCAGGGAATTCATACTTTGAAACAGCAGGCGGCTGACTTGTTTTTGCAGTTTCAACTTTCGGCTGTGGTTTAGATACCGGTGCTTCCGAATTGTCCGGAGGCGGCTGTGTTTGATCTTTATATTTTGGATTAACACACGAATAATTAATAAATGCTAATACCGCGATTATGTATAGTAAATATTTTAATTTCATTAAGTATCCCTCAGAGCGAGTAAGACTTGTTTTAATTACTGATAAAAATAATATTGTTGCTCAAAAATAGACGTCTAGACTTATCTCTACTGTGAGATGAAACAAAAAATGAAATGATAAAGTTTTCTAGGTAATTTAAAAATAGTTAAGGCGGCTTAAAATTAAACCGCCTTAATTTTTAGAGGATTGTTGTGATTAACTGAATTTACGCAAAATATTGTTTTTGTCATTCCGAACTTGTTTCGGAATCTCATTTTTGACCATTTCTAGATGCTGAAACAAGTTCAGCATGACATATTTATGTTCTTACCTAACTTCAGTGATCAATTATTTTTCAATAGTCCTGAAATACTCCAGGACAGAACGCGCTTGCTTTTCAGTCAACTGTTGGTCTGGCATCAGGATACCGTTAAATTCTTTAATGAGTTTCTTTAGTTGAGGATCCTTCTTCTGCATCTCAGTAGTATTCAACAAGTAATTCATTAGATATACCGGCGGCAGCTTTTTTACAATAGGTTTTAATGCAGGCCCAACCAGCTTGGTGTCAAGACGGTGGCAAGCAAAGCATTTTGTATTAAAAATATTTTTACCTTCGTTCACCATGCTTTTGTTGATAGGACCAAGATCAACTTCCTTTATTGGACCAATTCCAACTTCTGCCTCGGTTGGCTTTTTTTGCTTAGCTTTTGCTGTATCTACAGCAGAATAATTTGAGTTTGCACTTTTCTCTATTTGCTTTGCTTCGATTACAGTTAAGCTAATGAAAGCAAATACAAGAATTACTAATATAAAATATATTAACTTCATTTTTTTCACCTTAAGATTTTTCATTTGTTTTAAAAATATGGAATCTAATTAAAATACGACCCAACCTACGACATATAATGTATTGTTATCCGAAGCATTTCTGCCTGCGCCATCGTAATTATTACTGCTTCCATTGAACTTGCTGTAAAAGACATACTGAACAGAAAACTGGGTATTCAACCAAGGCAAGTAAGTAACTTGTGCTATTTCACCGTTGCTGTTCGGAGTATTATTGTTAAAACCAGTAACCGGTGTTGGTGAGTACACAATGGCATCACTTCCTCCGCTCGTTGCAAAATAACCCAGCGAAAAAGCAACCCCAACCGGAAAGTTGTAACTTGCATCTATCTTAAACTGGTTCAATGTTAACGATGGATTAGACGAACCCCCAGCAGCATATGTTGCATCGAGAGTCTGCTTTTCAGTAATGTATGATGTATGCGCTATAATTGCACCATTGGTTAAAGTCTTTTCATACTGCGCATCAAAACCAATGTCTGTGTATTTATCTGTATTCGGATCGCTGATACCCGTAGGATAAAATTGTGAAGCCATTCCGAAAGTACCAACTTCGATATAGTCAGTCTCCCACTGCTGCTGAAGCGCAACTCTCCAGTATGGCGCATATCCGGCTAAAGTCATTGATGAATCCGCAGCCGTTTCAGGAACATCGCCTTGTTTAGTAACATGGTATAAACTAAATTCTCCATAAATTAAGTTATTATAAAGTGCATAAGCTCCAAGTCCGGAAACGAGTCCGCCAAGGTTATTGATTATAGGACTTGCGCCGGGCGTCGGGGCAACTGCCGATGAAACGTAAGGAAATCCCCATGCTGGTGTTGTGTTCCAAACATCCTGAACCGTTGGATTGTTATTTAATGTTACTCCGTACAAAAGATCGTTATCAAAAAGTGTTGTATGATCCGCAAACCTCAGATCTGTATTATCAAGACTGAATTGCCCCGATTGATCATCGTATGTTACCTGGATGAAAGAACCAAAGTTCGGTGAGATAGCCCCGGCAATAAACAAACTGAACTGTTGGGGAAATTCGGTTACATCATTCTGAACACCAGGAATAGAAGTAGCAATTTTATTATGCGAGCCCTGAATCATAGCTGAAATCGGTAGCATGCTTAAAAGTTTTAAATTGGTACTTTCTTCCTTATACGTAGATTCAATCGTTTTTATACCTGTCATAGTATATCCGTTCAGCTTAAACAATCTTCCGAAAGGAGTAAGCTCGGGATAAACATAATGACATGTACTACACGGAAGATTTGTCTGCCGTGCAAAACTCGGTATTGAATAAGAGACATTGGTGAAAGATAAAATTATAAGCCCTATTGCAATAGTAAAGACTTTTAAGTCCTTGACTATATCTGACATCGAGAACCTCCAATAAGTTATTATTGATTTAACAGAATTTTATATCATGTGAAGTATGATTACAAATTGTAATTGCATACTACCAAGTTTATTAAAAGTATCTATAAATGTCGTTGCTGTAATCACGAAACCTTGATTTGAGAATCCGGTATCGTAAAATGGTGTAGATCCTTAAGCGTAGACATGTTTGTTGAAACATTTATTCCCAAATATTATTCCAACTCCCAATCTCAAATTTTTTAAATGAAAGTTAGTATTGTCTTCTCAATGATGGGAATAAATATTTTTTAAAATTTCTTTTAAGAAAAATACTAATGTTGAAGTAAGAAATTTGTAAATGGATGTAAAGATATGTAACTATATGTAGATTATGAATGATTATCGATTCCAGATACTGGATGCTCGATTTAAAATCGAGTATCCAGTATCTAGAATTGAGTATTTAAAAATTTCTACCAAATCTTAACTAATTTATCTTTAGGCATCCTCATCGGATCTCCTGGCTTTACATTAAAAGCCTGCCAGAAACCTGGTGTATTGCTTAATGGTCCGTCAACTCTATAATGTTCAGGAGAATGCGGATCTATCTTAACACGAAGTCTCATTCTTTCGGGTCGGGTTTTCATCTTCCAGATATTTGCATAAGAAAGGAAGAACCTTTGCGCGGGAGTAAATCCGTTTATAGGCTTTCCACCCTTGTATTCAGCCGTTTTCTTGAATGCATCAAATGAAACGTTAACACCGCCAAGGTCGGCAATGTTTTCACCTTCAGTTAATTTGCCGTTCACATGCAAAGTATCAACCGCAATGTAATTATCAAATTGATCTACGATTCTTTCTGCTCTCTTATCAAAATTCTCCGCGTCCTTATTGGTCCACCAATCCTTCATATTGCCGTGTGCATCGTATTCTCTGCCTTCATCATCAAAGCCGTGTGTCATTTCATGACCGATAACGCATCCGATGCCGCCGTAGTTAATTGCATCATCGGCTTTGGGATCAAAGAAAGGCGGCTGCAGAATTCCTGCAGGAAAAACAATTTCATTATTCTGAGGATTATAATAAGCATTAACAGTCTGTGGCGTCATTCCCCATTCAGTCTTATCAACCGGCTTGCCAATCTTTGCCAGATCTTTTTTTGTATTAAAGATTGAAGCGTTCATAACATTTCCAAAATAGGAATCTCGATTTATATCCAAGCCCTTGTAACTTTTCCATTTATCAGGATAACCAATCTTAACAGTGAAAGCAGCTAATTTAACTAGAGCGGCTTTCTTTGTCTCAGGGCTCATCCAATCAAGGTTTTCAATCCTGTTCTTCAATGAAGCCATCAGGTTATGAACTAACTCAAGCGCTCGCTTTTTTGCATACGGCGGAAAATATTTTTTTACGAACAGTTTACCAAGCTCCATTCCTATTCCTCCGTTAATTGCACCGAGAACTCTTTTCCAGCGCGGCTGCATAACCGTCGTTCCGTTTAATACTTTTCCGTAGAAATCAAAACTTGCTTCTTCGAATGTATGGCTTAGATAAGGCTCTGCTGAACGGATTATATTCCATCTCAAATATTCTTTAAGAGTATCAAGCGGTGTGGATTTAATTACATTGCTGATTTCTTTAAAGAAATCCGGTTGTGCAACATTTATATCACCAGGATTCTTAACACCCATTAAAGTAAAATATTCGTCCCATCCAAAATCAGGAGATAAGCTTATTAATTCTTTAACAGTCATCTTATGATAAATCTTATGCGGATCGCGTTCTTCAACTCGCGGCATAGAAGTTGTTGCAAGCCGTGTTTCCAAATCCAAAATTGATTGTGCAGTATTATCAGCCTTTGTTTCATCGTAGCCGGTAAGAACGAATGATTTCTTCATAAGCTGAAGATAACTATCTCTTGTGGCTTTCGTATTTTCATCATCTTTTAAATAATAATCACGGTCTGGCATACCAAGCCCGCTCTGCCAAAGCTGGGCAATATTCATCTTGCTGTTTTTTGCATCCGCACCTGATCCGAAAGAGAACAACGGATTGGAGAATCCTAGCTGAACTTTCACAAGCTCTTTATAAAATTCTTTTAAATTATTTATTGCACTTACAGCTTCAAGATCTTTTTCAATTGGCTTATAGCCCTCTTCTTCAATCTTTGCTGTATCCATACCAGTATAATAGAAATCTCCGACAAGCTGTTCACTTGTTCCCTTCTTAAAACCGGATTGTTTTTCCAGTCCGGCTAAAATATTTTTTATCTTGTTTAGGTTTTCATCGTTAAGAATGTAGAAAGAACCCCAAGCAGGATAGGCAGCAGGTATTTCGGTATTTTTAAGCCATGTACCATCTGCATACTTAAAGAAATCAACTGTCGGGCTGACAGTTGTATCCATATCCTTTTTATTTATTTCATCTCCGTTATCTGTCTGACAGAATGCGTTTATCGCTATACCTGAAGTAAACAGAAGAAGACAAAAAACAAAAACTTTTAATTTAGAAACAAGCATTATAGCTCCAAATAAATTGTATTGAAAAAAAATTAATTATACTATATAGTGAATTTTCTATATTGGCGATAAAATTAAAAAAATCCTATCAATTATCTAAACAAAATATGAAGAACGGAACATGGTTATTCTAAAATTTTTAGCAGAACCGTCTTTTTTTATCGGGCTGGAATGAACAGGCATAATAAAAAATAAAATCACTCTTTGTATGGATGATAAATATTATTGTTGTAATTTTGAGGAGTATATTTAAATTCTTTACAAGATATATTTCATTTATTCGAATGCAGAAAAAAATCGGGTCCATTCAAATAGTAACTGCCGAAACAATTGAAGTAAATGGATAGAAAAGAAACATCGGCTGTATTTTGGTTTAAACTAACCTTCTTGGTAATCATAGCCACAATAATAAGTATTCATTTTCTTGATACCGGGGTTGCCGCAAGGATAATGATAATTATTAGATCTATCCGCCCGTTGCATACGGCAACCGAGAACATACCGGACTTTTTATCCGCTATTGTAGTTGGCGGAACTATTTTAATGTGGATAATCTATCTATTTCGCTTTGTAAAGAAAAAGATAGATGTTAAAGAGAAATTCCTAAGACTTGCAGCAACAACATTGCCATTATCCTATTTAATTAAGATGATGCTTCAAATTATTTTTGGCAGAATTTCACCGCGCGACTGGCTTATTCATCATGAGTCTCCCGTTTTCAAATTCTTTAATTTTCATGGCGGGGGTAGCTTCCCATCCGGACATATGACTGTCTTCGTCGCTTTCGGGACTTCACTTATTCTATATTTTCCAAAATTCAGAAAGTTAGTAACAATTATCCTTGCTCTTCTTGCCTTTGCACTTATCGCAACGGACTATCATTTCATAAGCGATGTTATTGCCGGTGCCTACCTCGGTTTTGGTGTTACTTATACTTTGTGGTATTTGTATGAAAGGAACAATGAACAAAGTAATGATTACTCATAAAGTTTTTCCAAATCTGCCGAAGCAATTTCTATAAATAACTGTGCAACCTTTTCGACTACCGCATTAAAATATTTTTCTCCCTTTTCTCTCGAAGCTTTTTTCGGATTTCCGATACCGGTATCCTCAGTTACCTTTGACCATTTCCTTTCAGTCCATGCCCAGCCTTCATTTATACCGGTAATTTTTATTTTCTTCTCTCTGCCATCACCGGCTTTGGAAAGAGGAAGCACTTGATCACGTGCAATATAAAGCATTAAACTTGTTTCCATTTCATCCGCATGGTCGCCGGAATTTTCAAAATAATCTTTTTTATTAACTGCCGCATACCAATCGCATGAAGCTAAAAATACTTCGGGAAATTTTAATCCTAATTCTCTAAGAATTTGTTTAAAATTATTTCCGCCGTGTCCGTTAATTATTAAAAACTTTTTTATTTTCTGTCGGTGTAATACGCTTATTATATCTTCAAGAATAATTGATTGTGTTGAAGGGTTTAGATTGATATCAAGAGTTATATCCGACTGACCGGTATTAGCCCCAAACGGTATAGCAGGAAGAACGGAAATCTTTGCACCTTTTTCCCACGCAATCTTAGCAGCCTCCGCAGCAATGCGTTCCGTTTCAACTATATCGGTACCATAAGGAAGATGATAATTATGAGCTTCGGTTGCAGCCCAGGGAAGTACTGCCAAATCAATTTTTTGTTCTTTAATATCTTTCCAGTAACTCTCAGCTAATATGTAAGGTCGCATATTCATCTCCTAAGTTAAGATTAATTATTTCGGTACTAAAAAATATCTCATGAAAATTTTTCAATTTACCTCTCCCGTCTCTTTCTAATCTTCATCATAATTAATTATTTCTCTTCGGTGCCGCGGGAAGAATTTGCATAAGCCCACAAACCTCCCCACATAGCAATTGCAATAAACAGACTGGACCATTCATTAGGATCACCCGAAGCTCCGGGTATTGGATATAAACCTAAAACTCTTGGAAGATGAAGTGTAATTACCCATATTGCAAACATTGCCCCGATACATGCGGCGCCCCATCGATCAAATAATTTTAAAGCTATACTTAAACCCGAAACAATAAAACCTATCCCAAAGAAGGCAACCCAAAATACATGAAACGGAATCCAATTAGGAATAAGAGTAGCAATAGGTTTCAGAGCAAGAAAATGATCGATGCCAAAAATTATAAGAGAAAGAGCTAGTAAATGGCGGCTAATCTTTACAATCAATTTCGGCATACTGCTTAAACCGGGTAGAAGAAAAACTAAGCATGCAATAGTCAAAGGCTCAAATAAGCGCGTACGGAGTGAGATGCTCATTATGTTTGCAATATTATTAGGGACATTAATCAATATCGTGAAGAGTAAAAAAAATCCGCCAAGTATTATTGCCAAAATAAATTCTCTTTTCTTTGATATAAGCCCCGCACCGCATAGAACCAAAAGTGCACCTGATAATACGGCAATCAATGGAACTGCCGGCAGCCAGGGAATTACAGGAATTTCTTTATTTGATGCGGTAAGCAAAGTGCCGGGTAATATCCCGCATAAAATTGTCTCTATTCCCAAAGAAATAATAGCAAATGAGAAAATTAATTTTCCGGAATTCAGCAAAGTGCTTACCGCACGATAAAGTCTTGATCTTTCAACTGTAATCGCTTCGGTCATATGCTTCTCCTAAAGCTTAATGTCAAATTTGAATTTAACCTTAGCAAAGAAAAGCAATTTAAAATTATTTATGAGTGATTTTATTTGTACGAAATATTCTTTAAGTTGAAGTAGAATTAGAAAATGAATTTGTAAAATACAGCGGGAATTATATGGACAGGGTTGTCTTGCATGAATAAAACTTACGCAGTTATAAAATTTTTTTATTAAGTGGAACTGAGGAATGTTTAAAACAGCAATCCCGGTTAAACCGGGACTACTGTAAATGTTTTCACAACGGAATAATCCTTATTGTGATTTGCTTCAGAATTTCTGTGGGAAATTTAGAAAATATTTTTTAAAATACAAAAGGTAAATAAGATGAAAAAAATTTTAGGACTTGATTTGGGGGTTTCTTCAATTGGATGGGCACTAATTGATGAAGAAGAAAATAAAATTTTAGGAATGGGCAGCAGAATAATTCCGCTGACTACTGATGATAAAGATGAATTTACCAAAGGAAATGCAATTTCAAAAAACCAAAAGAGGACAACTAAAAGGACACAAAGAAAAGGTTACGATCGTTATCAGCTAAGACGGCAAAATCTTATTTCCATACTTAAACAGAATGATATGCTGCCGGATGTTGATTTAATAAAGCTGTATAAGCTTAAATTATGGGAAATTAGAAGTGATGCAGTTAATAAACAATTATCGCTCAAAGAAATTGGAAGAGTGCTATTGCATTTAAATCAAAAAAGAGGTTATAAAAGCAGTAGAAGCGAAGCCAATCTTGATAAAAAAGATACAGAGTACGTTGCCGCTGTAAAAAGCAGATATGAAAAATTAAAAGAAGAAAGCAAAACAATAGGACAAAAATTCTATGAAGAATTAGTTAATGATGAACATTACAGAATTAAAGAACAAGTATTTCCCCGTGAAGCTTACATTGAAGAATACAATACAATTCTAAAAAACCAGCAAAATTATTATCCTGAAATACTAACAGATGATCTGATAAGTAAAATTAGAGACGAAATAATCTACTATCAGAGAAAATTGAAATCTCAAAAAGGGTTGGTTTCTATTTGTGAATTTGAAGGATTCTGGACAACTATTAAAATTAATGAAGGAGAGAAAGAATTATTCGTAGGACCCAATGTAGCACCTAAAAGCTCACCATTATTCCAAGTTGGTAAAATCTGGGAAATGATAAATAACATTTCATTAAAAAAGAAAACAGGCGAGCAAATAGAAATATCTTTGGGAAAAAAGGAAAAGATATTTGAATACATGGATACTCATGAAAAATTAAGTTATGCCGAGTTATTGAAAATACTTGAATTAAAGAAAGATGAAGTTTACGGCAATAAACAACTTGCAAATGGTCTGCAGGGTAACAAAGTTAAAGTCGATATGATGAATTGTTTTGATGAGTTAACACAATATGAAAATCTTTTTAAACTCAAAATAGAAATAGAAGAAAAAGGCGAAGAAGGATATCTTATAGATAAAGAAAGTGGTGAAATAATTAATTCTAAACAGAGAAAAATAGTTTTGCCAAATGTTGAAGAACAGCCGTACTACAAACTTTGGCATACAGTTTATTCAATTTCCGATAAAGAAGAATGTAAGAATGCATTAATCAAGAATTTCAATCTTCCAATAAATGCAGCACAAAAATTATCATCGCTTGATTTTACTAAGCTTGGTTTCGGCAATAAATCTCATAGAGCAATTAGAAAAATTCTTCCTTTCCTAATGGAAGGTGATATATACAGCGATGCATGTTCTTATGCTGGATATAACCATTCTAATTCCTTAACAAAACAAGAAAACTATGAAAGAAAATTATTGGATAAGTTAAAGCCAATAGAGAAAAATAGTTTAAGGCAGCCAGTAGTTGAAAAGATACTTAACCAAATGGTGAATATAGTAAATACAATTATAGATAGATATGGCAAACCGGAAGAAATAAGAATAGAACTTGCCAGAGAATTAAAACAGAGTAAGGAAGAAAGAAATGAAACTTATAAAAGCCTAAATGAAAGGGAACGAGAAAATAAAATAATAGAACGTGAATTGGCTGAATTCGGATTAAGGGCAACAAGAAACAACATTATTAAATGGCGCCTTTTTCATGAAATTTCTAATGACGAAAAAAAACAGAATGCGATATGCATATATTGCGGACAGCCAATTTCATTTACCGCAGCAATTCTTGGAGAAGAAGTAGAGGTTGAACACATAATTCCGAAATCTAAATTATTTGATGATTCACAGAGCAATAAAACTTTAGCCCATAGGAAGTGTAATGCAAACAAAAAAGACCAGACAGCTTTTGATTTTATGCGTTCAAAATCAGAGGTGGAATTTAATGATTATGTGGAAAGAATAAATACGCTTTTCAAAAATCATATTATCGGTAAAACAAAAAGGGATAAATTACTTATGCCGGGAGATAAAATTCCTAATGATTTCATCGATAGGCAATTACGTCAAACTCAATACATTTCAAGAAAAGCTCGTGAAATATTGCAAAGCATTTGCTATAATGTTTGGGCTACAAGTGGAAACGTGACATCAGAATTAAGACACCTTTGGGGATGGGATGATGTATTAATGAACTTACAACTGCCCAAATACCGAGAACTCGGATTAACGGAAACAATTGAAATTAATAATGATGGAAGTGTTGATAAAAAAGAAAATATTAAAGATTGGTCAAAACGAGACGACCACAGGCATCATGCTATTGACGCCCTTACCATTGCATGTACTAAGCAGGGGTACATTCAAAGGTTCAACAAACTTAACAGCAGCAAGGTACGCAATGACATTATGAAAGAGATTGAGTCTGCTAAATATAATTTTGATAAGAGAAAAAATTTATTGGAAAACTATATATTATCAGTTAAACCTTTTACTACTAAAGAAGTAGAAAAAGAAGCAGAAAAGATTTTAGTTTCTTTTAAGCCTGGTAAGAAGGTTGCCTCAATCGGCAAAAGAAAAGTTAAAAAGGGCGGTAAAAAAATTGTAGCCCAAACAGGTATAATAATACCGAGAGGTTCACTAAGTGAAGAAAGTGTATATGGTAAAATAAAAACAATAGAAAAAGAAAAACCGGTGAAATATCTTTTTGAAAATCCCGAATTAATTTTTAAGCCTTACATAAAAAATCTTGTTGAAGAGAGACTCAATTTATTTAATAATGATGTTAAGAAAGCAACCGCCTCTCTAAAGAAAGAACCTATATTTTTAGATAAAGACAAAACTAAAATTCTTCAATATGGCACATGTTATAAAGAAGAAATTGTTATTAAATATCCTCTTGGTGCCGGACAAGGTATGTTGTTTGATGGTAAAGAAAATGAAGAAAAAGCACTTAGGGTTCTTAGTTACGTAATTGATAAAACCATAAAAGAAAAGATTAAAAATAGATTATATGATAAAGACGGAAACTATCTAAAAACAAAAGAGGCATTTAAAGATTTGGAAAACAATCCCGTTTGGTACAACGAAGAATTAAAAATTCCCATAAAAACAGTTAGATGTTTTACAGGTCTCTCCGCTGTAGAACCCGTTAAGAAGGATGAAAGCGGAAAGGAAATTGGTTTTGTAAAACCGGGCAACAATCATCACCTTGCAATTTATTTAGATGAACAAGGCAATAAACAATTAAGTATTTGCTCATTCTGGCATGCAGTAGAAAGAAAGAAATACGACTTACCAATCATTATAAAAAATCCGGTCGAAGTAATTGATAAAATTCTTTTAGATGAAGATAAATATCCTGAAAGTTTCCTCGAAAAATTACCGGATAGCAAATGGACATATGTTGAAAGCTTTCAGCAAAATGAAATGTTTATACTTGGAATGAATGATGAGATGTATGAGGAAGTAGCTTCTAATAATGATTACAAATCAATAAGTAATTATTTATACCGCGTTCAAAAAATATTTTACAATGGGAAGCAAATGGAAATATTTTTCCGTCATCATTTGGAAACACAACTTAATGACGATAATAATTCAAGAGCTAGTAAAAGATTTTATCAAGTACAAAGTTTAGGATCATTAGAATTACTAAATCCACACAAAATTAAATTAAATCATTTGGGAGAAATTGTTTCGGCAACATAAAACCGGCGGTGTGAACTCATCCCCTGCCTCTTCCCTTGTAAAGGGAAGGGGTTTTAAAAGTCCCTCTCTTTGTAAGAGAGGGATTTAGGGTGAGTTCAAAAGGAAATAATTATGATTAAACGAACATTATATTTTGGGAACCCGGCATACCTAAGTAAAAAAGACGACCAGCTAATAATAAAGTTACCCGGCAACGGAAACGATAAATCTAATGCTGAAGATGACCCGCCCGATGAACCCGATAAAAATGATAAATACAAAAACAGATCAAATCAAAACTCCATACCTATTGAAGATATTGGAATAATAATTTTAGACTCCGGTCAGATAACAATTACACAAGGACTGCTCTCTTCCCTTCTTGAAAATAATACTGCTGTTGTTTCGTGCGATAACTCCCATTTACCAGTAGGATTGTTTTTGCCGTTATCGGTTAATCAAATTCAAAGCGAAAGATTTCAGGCACAAATTGAAAGCTCGGTACCATTAAGAAAACAATTATGGCAGCAGACAATCGCTGCAAAGATTAAGAACCAGGCATGGCTGTTAAACAAGAATAAAATAAAAGTTGTTAACATGCTTAAATGGGCAAAGGATGTACGCTCGGGTGACCCGGATAATTTTGAGGGAAGAGCCGCTGCATATTACTGGGGAAATCTTTTTCCCGGTGAACTTGAATTTAAAAGAGATCGGTACGGAATGCCGCCTAATAATCTTTTGAATTACGGGTATGCTGTATTAAGGGCAATAGTAGCGCGCGCGCTTGTCGCTTCGGGTTTACTGCCTACACTGGGTATTCATCATCATAATAAATATAACGCATACTGCCTTGCCGACGATATAATGGAACCGTTCCGTCCTTATGTAGATAAAATTGTTTTAGAGGTAGTAAATAACGGCGAGGACTTTGAGGAGCTGAGCACTTCAATAAAAAAGCAGCTTCTTGAAATACCGGTAATTGAAATAATAATAGACGGCGAAAGGAGTCCATTGATGGTAGGTGTACAGCGTACAACGGCTTCGCTTGCAAAATGCTTTGCGGGGGAAGCGAGGAAAATATTGTATCCGGATATGTATGAACACACCGCTTAACCACATGGGAACTCACCCCCTAACCCCCTCTCTTGAGAAGAGAAGGCGAACGCACCGAAATTACACGGGATGAGTTCAAAAGGAGTAGTAATATGAGTCTATCTAAAAATCCTAAACTAATATTGGTTGCGCAAACTTTATGCAGAGAACTAAGAAAAAACTCAACAAAAGCAGAAGACAGATTGTGGCAAAGACTTAGGAACCGAAAATTACTCAGCAAAAAATTTTATAGGCAGTTTCCTCTTTTTTATGATCTGCTGGGTATAGAAACTTTTTATATAGCGGACTTCTATTGCTTTGAGAATAAATTGGTAATTGAAATAGACGGCGGATACCATGCTAACCAAATAGATAAAGATGCATTAAGAACTGAGGTTATAAACTTATTGGGCATTAAAGTAATAAGATTTAAGAATGAGGAAGTATTGAAAGATATAAACAAAGTATTACAGCAAATTGAAAAGGAACTCACCCCCTAACCCCCTCTCTTGAGAAGAGAGGGGGAACTCAGAAATTGCACCCCTTCCCTTCGCAAGGGAAGGGGTCGGGGGATGAGTTCCCAACGCTTATGAGATTTAACGAATACCGTATTATGTGGATATTAGTATTTTTCGACCTTCCGACCGAAACGGCGAAGGAGAAGAAAGCCTACGCTCATTTCAGAAAAGAACTGATGCGGGACGGCTTTTCAATGTTCCAGTTTTCAATATATGTACGGCACTGCTCAAGCCGGGAGAATAAAAATGTGCATGTAAAAAGGATTAAAAGCATACTACCGGAAAAGGGACATGTGGGAATCTTAAGCGTAACGGATAAGCAGTTTGGAATGATGGAAATATTTTATGGAAAGAAGAAGGAGGACAGCGGCTTTGTAGAGCCGCACCAATTAGAGCTATTTTAACTCAACCCCCACCCCCTTCTCTTAAAAAGAGAAGGAGAGAAAGAGGATGAGTTTCAATCTATGGCAATATTTTTTTAATCCTAATTAAGAACCTAAGTCCTTTAGTTTCAATGACATATTTCGGGGTATGTTGTTTTAAATATTGTCAAAGAAAATTCTGAAAGCAACTCACAACTTTGAGCTAACGTCAATATCATTTGTTGAGTTGTTTTAAATATTGTCAAAGAAAATTCTGAAAGCAACTCACAACTGCAAACCGGGTGCATTCTTAATTGCATTGTTGTTTTAAATATTGTCAAAGAAAATTCTGAAAGCAACTCACAACCGATCAGATTTTGAAAGTACTACATTAATGTTGTTTTAAATATTGTCAAAGAAAATTCTGAAAGCAACTCACAACTTAAAGCCATCAGACCTGTTTTACACCCGCGTTGTTTTAAATATTGTCAAAGAAAATTCTGAAAGCAACTCACAACTTAAATGGAAAAGTACAATCTCTTGAACAAGTTGTTTTAAATATTGTCAAAGAAAATTCTGAAAGCAACTCACAACCTCGAGGGCTTTGGCTCATAGCTGCCGTCAGTTGTTTTAAATATTGTCAAAGAAAATTCTGAAAGCAACTCACAACTGTTACCTTTTGCAAGGCTGACGCCTGGTCGTTGTTTTAAATATTGTCAAAGAAAATTCTGAAAGCAACTCACAACTGACTAACCAATTGAATCTTTAACAACAGTAATATATAAATTTTATAAAGTAGTAAAAAATATTTACTCGGATAAATTTTATAGTTTGAGATTAGGAAAATCATTTCCTATTTATTAAATATGTTAACCACCATCCCACCCCCATAAATAAAGGCTGAAACGCCGCTCAATATCTGTTCTGCATTATCTGTCTGCAAAAATATTACTTGCTAATTAGCAAGAAAAACTAAAAATATTTTTTAAAAATATTTGCATCTTTTTAATGTATTCTGCTATTTAACATTGTAATTAAAAACAATTTTCTATTAATTCAATAAGGGAATAGTTCTATGCCAAACTCAGAAACAGGGCACGCAAAGAATGTCGGGAACTTTGAAGCCTTAATAGCAGTCTGCGTCGGCTTCGGCGCAAAATATAATCCCGTATCAGCTTTAATTACTATTCTTTCACTAAACTCACTTTTAACACTTGCCGCAAATGCATTAGATGCTCTTAAAAATGCAGAGCTCCCATTCAAAAATGCATTAACTGCAAGGAATGCAGCCTTCAGCCCTTTAAGTAAACTTGTTACACGAGTTAAAGCTGCTCTTAATTCCAGTGACGTTCCGGAACAAATTGTTTCAAATGCTGAAACCTACATTCACAAGATAAAAGGCGAGCGGTCATCAAGTAAAGAAGATCCACCGCCGACAAATCCTGAAACACCTGCAACGGACTCTTCTAAAAATATCTCGGTTTCACAGATGAGCTTCGACCTCCGTACTGATAATATGAACAGCCTTGTTACTCTTTTATCAGGACAGCCAAACTACAAACCAAACGAAACCGATTTAACTGTTGAATCTTTAACGGCAGTTCTTACAGACATGAAAACAACAAACAAAGCTGTTAAAGATCTTACCCCCGCCGTTAATAACGCCCGCATTGAAAGAGACAGAGTCTTATATACTAAAACTACCGGGCTTGTTGATGTAGCACAGAAAGTAAAGGATTATGTTAAAAGTGTATACGGCGCCGGCAGCCCTCAATATAAACAGGTAAGTAAGTTAAAATTTACCTCGAAAAATTAAACTAACAATCAAATCAAGCCGCCTTAAATTTAAAAGCGGCTTGATTATTTTTAAAACAACTTCGTTTTTAATTCATTTAAGATAGTACTAAAGTCACATAATCCGGGTAATTGTTCAAATTCTAAGATATACTATTCAAATGGCAGACTTAATTTTCATTTTAGGATAGTTAATTCTTCAAATAGGTGAGATAAGATCACAAATAGGCTCCCCAATTTACATTTTTACCGATCTAATTCTTCAAATTGCCATTCCATTTGTTCAAACTCACAAGGTAATTCTTCAAATAGGCATCCTAATTGTTCAAATAGCTGTTCCGATTCTTCAAATAGGCAACTCCATTCTTCAAATAGCCATTTCAATTTCCTAAATATCCTAACTAATTTTAAAAAACCGCTATCCCAATCTCCACTTTAATTAGGTTTTTATTATGAGACTGGTCTAAAAAGCCAAAATAGCCGGAATGTCATTCCCACGAAACCGATCCTTACGAAAGTGGGGAGTGAAAATCTATTCCAAATACTAAACTCTTTAGATTCCCGTTTTCACGGGAATGACCTTTTTAGAATGGACTCATATTACATTAAAACTCAACTGCCGGCGGATCCCACGTAACTTCAGCATTGTACAGCTTATGCTTGTAATAAATTATTTCCAATCTTTGAGGCACCACTTTTATTAATATTAAATCATTAAAATCCGGAAAAGCCTGACTCCAGTAATCTCTTTTCATTTTTAGTTTAACAGCCATGTCATCAACTAAAACTGCTTTGCCTTTTATTGAAACATAACCATCAACTTTACTATGGTCGGCATAATAAAGAGTAACATTAGGATTTTTCTTTATCTCAAAATATTTTCTTGTATGCTTGTTAGTTGCCATCCATACATTCATATTTTCATCCGGAGAGAAAGGATTCATTGTCCTTGCACTTATTCCGCCGGTTGAATCCATTGTAATTAAAGCGCAATAAGTTAAACCAGCTATCATCTCTCTGGCAGCATTTAAAACAGAATCTCGGTTAGGTGGATTATTGGTATTATTCTGCGCAGCTATCTTTTGATTTACAAATGTAAGACACAGAAATGCCGTAGTGCAAATCAGCTTTAAGAATTTGTAATAGTTATTCATAACGACCTCAGAATTGTTGTTAATATTTTTTTCTGCATGATCCCCCATCCTTTTAGATTTCTGAAAGTAAAATTATATTAACTTTGATTAGATAACAACAAACAGGAATGATTTATATATCTTTTACATGTATCCATATCCTTCCGTTATTCCAGACAGCTTGAACTTCTCTGTCAAAGAATTTTGTAAGATTGGATTTCGTTAAAACATCTTCTTTCTTTCCAAAAGAATGAATGCCGCCGTTTTTTAATAAGAGTGCATGTGTAAAGACAGGCAGTATCTCTTCAATATGATGAGAAACGTATAATATTGTAGGCGAGTTAGCTTCATTTCCAATCTCCTCAATTAAAGAAAGAAAATTTTCCCGTACAAAAATATCAAGACCCGTGCAAGGTTCATCAAGTATTAAAAGCTTCGGCTGGCTCATTAAAGCTCTTGCAAGAATTACTTTCTGCTTCTCTCCCTGGGATAAAGTATAATACAATCTTTTTTGCAAATCAGCGCAGCCGAACTGTTCTAATAATTCATGAGCTTTATCGAACTCTGAGCTCTCAGGTTTTTCATATAGACCAATGCTTGCATACTTGCCGCTTATAACAATCTCTTCGACAGTCTCGCTTGCATAAAGTGATTCTTGCAAAAACGAACTAACCCAGCCGATGGATTTTCTCAACTCGCGGAAATCATACTCACCGAATTTCTTATCGAGAACTGTAACTTCCCCTGAAGAAGGGAAAATGTATCCGTTAATTAATTTTAAAAGTGAAGTTTTGCCTGAACCGTTCAGCCCGATGACAGCCCAATGTTCACCTAGCTGAACTTTCCAATTAATATTTTTTAAGATGTAAACGTCATCCTTCTTATAGAAGGCATTAGCAATGTTAATAATCAATATAATTTCTCTCTAATTTAGCAAAGCCTTAAGTGAATAAAGCTTATCAACACTTTCTACTTTGTATTATCCTAATTAAAAGCCTTGATCATCAGCCGAAGGTCCGTAAATAGACGGCACCGGAATATTGTTCAGCCTCATATAAACAGTTAACTGTCCGCGATGATGAGCAAGGTGGTTAATTGATGAGCTTACAATATCAAGCTTGGTCATACTCATTAGTGTTTCGCCTTTGTTCTTTAAATAGAACATTTCATTTAAGCCTTCATCGGAAAAATTCTTTAAAGCTTTTTTAGCTCTTGCAAAGTTTTCGTCAAGATGCTTAACAAGCTCAGCATTAGTCTTCGGCTGTAAATGGCTGAATGATGCAAAATCAATTACAGATTCTTCAATAGTTTTGGCAATCCATAAAGGAATCTCTGCAACAAGCAATGTAAGGTAACCCATCTGCATGGACTTCTCATGAGGCTTCCAGGTATTAAGTTCCATAGGTACTCTCTCTACACATTTCCTTGAAGCCGGCTCTTCCATTGCAAGCTCTTTAGCAAAATATTCGCATAGTACGTTCGTCTTCATAAATACCTCCAAATAAAATTTATTGTGTGGACAAAGATAGTTCTATTTTCTTTTTAAAAATTGATTTATAACATTTGGCATTAACTAAAATTGAAAAGAAGGAACGTGAATTCTCAGAAAACTTTTTCAGAATAGAGCAAATAGTTTTTACTTGATTTTATAGAATTACATTTCGAGTGTTTTTAGTTTGGGAGCTAAGCTTCTAACTGCGGCTACAACCAGCAGCGTCATTGTCCCGCCGAAAATAACCGACGGTACTAATCCCATTATAGAAGCTGCGGCTCCGGATTCAAACGAACCGAGTTCATTTGATGAACCGAGGAATATTCCGTTTATTGAAGATACTCTGCCGCGCATTTCATCCGGAGTAAAAATCTGAATAATAGTTGCACGAATAATCACGCTTACATTATCAAACAATCCACTGATAAAAAGGAGAAACATAGAAAGATAAAAATTTCGTGAGATTGCAAAAGTAATCATTGAAATCCCAAAGCCGAATACACAGATTAGCAGATTTCTGCCTGCCTTCTTAAAGAAAGGATGATGCGCCTGATAGACAGACATAAGTATTTCACCAACAGCAGGCGCCGCGCGAAGGAATCCTAATCCTTTTGCGCCGATATGTAATATTTTATCCGCAAATACAGGCAGTACCGCAACCGCACCTCCGAAAAATACTGCAAACATATCAAGTGTTAAGGCGCTTAAAATAATCTGGTTGTTGAAAACAAACTTTACTCCGCCTCTTAAGCTTTGCCAGATAGATTCAATAGACTTACGTTCGGGGACAGGTTTATTCTTAATCATGCTAAATGAAATAAAGCCTGCCGCAGACATAATAGTAACTATAATGTATGCAGTTCCTACACCTGCAAAGCCATAGACCAAACCACCGGCAGCCGGACCAGTTACTTCTGCAGTCTGCCAGGCAAGGCTGCTCCATGTAGATGCATTACCGAACAGCTCGCGCGGAACTAATTGAGCAGCAAATGCTGTTTGCGCAGGCGTCATAAATCCTCGCGCCAGCCCGGTTGTAAAGATTATAAGATAAATCGGAAATGCGCCGTGTTCAGCAAGGACAAAATCTAATCTTGTTGAAATTAAAAGCAAGATTACTGCACATATAAAATAAACAACGTTCGAAATAAGAATTACTTTTTTTCTTTCAACAACATCCGCAACATGTCCGGCAAAAAGTGTAATACTAAAAAAGGGAATTGCTTCGGCTAAACCTATAAAACCAAGTGACAATGCACTGTGGGTAATCTGGTAAATCTGCCATCCGACAACCAAAGACTGCATCTGTGTGCTGAAAGTAAAAAGGAACCTGGCAATCTCGAACCACTTAAAGTCTTTTATCTTGAGCGATGCGTATGCGTCTGTACTATTAAGATTCGTTTCCATAAAATCAAAAATTACGGAGACAAATATAAGTTAAAAACATTTTTTATTAATTTTGCCGAGTAAAATTTTAAGGTAAATTTATGAATAAAGAAAAAATCAGATGGGGAATTTTAGGTACCGGCAACATAGCCCACAAATTAGCCGATGCATTAAAGTTTGTTGAGGGAGCAGAATTATACGCAGTAGGTTCAAGGAAGGTTGAATCTGCCCGAAAGTTTGCGTCTGAATTCGGAATATCAAAAGCATACGGCAGTTACGAAGACGCTGCAAAAGACAAAGACGTTGACGTAATTTATGTAGCAACACCGCACAATCTCCATTTAGAAAATACCTTGATGTGCCTTGAAAATGGAAAGCATGTTTTATGTGAAAAGCCGTTCGGCGTAAACGGTAACGAAGTGCGTCAAATGATTTCGAAGGCTAAGGAGAAAAATTTATTTTTGATGGAAGCTTTGTGGTCGCGCTTTCTGCCTAATATTCTTAAGACAAAAGAAATCATCGACTCCGGTGAAATCGGAAAGGTTAATCTTCTTACTGCTTACTTCTCTTTCAAATCTATTCACGGACCGGAACACAGGCAATTCAATAAAGATTTATGCGGCGGTTCTCTGCTTGATATCGGAATCTACAATATTTTTCTTTCAATGTTCCTTCTTGGAAAGCCAAAAGAAATTTTTTCTTCAGCAGGATTTACCAAGACAGAGGTTGACGGAAGCTGCAGCGTAACTTTTAAATATGATAACGAAGCACTCGCAGTCACTTTTTCATCATTCCTGGCGGACACCCCAATCATTGCTGAAGTTCATGGAGAGAATGGAAAAATCTTTTTAGAAGATAAATGGTTCTGCCCTACCAATATCAGATTAACCGATTCAAAAGGGAATGAAAAATTATTTAACTTTGACTTCAAGGGTAACGGTTATAATTATGAAGCAGATGAAGTCATAAAATGCATTCGAGCCGGAAAAATTCAGAGTGATTTAATGAGCTGGGATGCCAGCCTTGAGTTAATCGATGCTCTTGATGCAATTAGAAAAAAATGTGGATTAGTTTATCCGAAGCACGATAAACCTTGACAATAAGTTTTGTAATACACTAAATTTTAACAATTAAATAGGAAGGACTAATGGAGACTTTACAATCAATCCAAACAAGAAGAAGCATACGGAAATTTACTTCTCAAAAAATTTCCGGAGATAAAATTGAAACTATTCTGAAAGCTGCAATGTATGCACCATCGGCAATGAATTACCAGCCTTGGCATTTCATTGTACTTGAAGAAAGGAAAGACATTGATCAGATAAATAAAATAAATCCTCATGCGGAAATGATGCTGCAGGCACCTCTCGCAATAATTATTTGCGGAGATTCAAAGTCGGAAATAAATATTGATTACCTAGTACAGGGCTGTTCTGCTGCAACACAGAATGCACTGCTTACAATCCATGAATTAGGACTTGGCGGAGTGTGGGTAAGTGTATATCCAAATAAGGACATTATTGATGGGATAAAAAAATATTATGGCTTACCAGAAAACATTATCCCCATTTCGGCAATTGCTCTTGGCTACCCGGATGAAGTAAAAGAAAACGAGGATAGATTTCATAAAGAAAAAATTCATCTTAACCGCTGGTAAATAATATTGAGCCGTCGAATATTATTCAGCGGCTTAATTATTTAATTTTCTCATTGCCCGTTTGAGTTGTTCGTAGGCGATCTGATAATCATAAAGAGATTGGATGTAAGAAGTTTGTGCCTAATAAAATTCGACTGTTATTCTTGTCAACTTTGCCGTAGAATTCTTTGTCTGATAGATTAAAACAAGTTAGTTTTGGATTAAATAAAAACAAGCATTTAATAAATGACAATGCGAAAAATCAGTAAACTTTTACCAGTAAAACTTTTCTTAATGTCTAATCTCCTTACTTATCTTGTATTGATTTATTCACCCGCAATGCTTCATGCTCAAGAAATCAGCAATGTTGAATATGGAAAGTACTTTTCTGGATTTAAACAAACCTATCACGCATTAGGCTCTAAATATAATTTATCTTTTCAAAGGAATTTTCCCGCTCCGGCAAGTACTACAGTTAATCAAAGCCAATCTAACGTCAACTTCAATCTATTCGGTAATTTCGGAAATAATATTCTTGATAGTTTCAAAGGAAACAATCTATACCTTCACCTAACAGGTATTGCCTTAACGTCTTTATTAGTTACTCAGGATGTGGATTATAAAGTTGAGCACTTCTTTAATCAGAACCCGGATTATGGGCAATGGGCAAGACCAATTCTTATAACCGGACAATTTCTGCCTTTTATTGTTGGCGGCGGACTTTATGCTTATGGAAAGCTAGACCGTAACGATGAATTTGTCGGTGCTTCATTCGCAGTACTTCAGGCAAGCTTAATCGAGTTCCTTTACAACTCAACATTAAAAGCAATTACAGGCAGACCTGGTCCGGATTGGCGGCATCATTCAGATATGGAATCGTTAAGCAAAACTTTCCGGTTTGGTTTCCTTCGTGGAGGAATTTTTTGGGGATGGCCATCAGGGCATACATCAGCTACTATGGCTGTTGTTTCGGCATTAACAAATTATTATCCGGACATTACCTGGCTAAAAATTGTTGGATACACCTGGGTTGCATACACTATCTTCGGTGTCTCTTCCGTTAACCGTGGAGGAATGCATTGGTTCTCAGATGCCATTGCTGCGGCTTTAATGTCTTATGCAGTTGGTTCAACTGTCGGTAAGTATTATAGAAGTGTTTACAATAATGCAGTCTCTGCAAATCCAAATTCTCAGCGGGTAAATGTTATGCCGGAAGTAAATCCTATTGGCATAAATTTATCATTTCAATTTTGAAGTCATTACTTCAACAACAGCAGCTTTTTCGTTTCGATAAATTCACTAGATTTCAATTGATAGAAATACACTCCGCTGGATAATTGTTGGTGGTTCCTTGTTTGCAGCATGTTGTCTGATGAAAATTGAACCGAATGCTCTCCTGCAGTTTGAAACTCGTTTACTATCGTCGCAACTTCTCTTCCAAGAATATTATAAACCTTTAACTGCACCATCCCGGATTTTGGAATTTGATATTTAATTGTGGTAGATGGATTGAAGGGATTAGGATAGTTCTGATAAAGTATAAAAGTATTAATAACATTTTTGATTCCTGAAATATCTGTTGCGGAAGGAATCGGACTACCAGCATCTTTCCACGCTGTATAAATTAAACTGGCTAAATTCCACGAAGCCTTATTAAGCAATTTAATTGTAAAGTTTCCTGTTAACTCCCAGAGCTTTTGATAGTACTGTGAGCTTTTCGTATCGCTGTTATACGCTTTTGCGGCAGCATCGTCATTTATAACCGAATCAACATAAATATAATTTTTGTAAATATAGCCGAAGACAAAATCAGGAATGTTTGAGATGAACTGAACGCTGTCTCCCTTAATTTGAATTTGATTCTGGTAAGTGTTAATCATTGTAGTTTCATACCTTGAATGAAGACCGCCTGGATTATATTTCAAAGTAAGGTGCAGCGGCTGATTAGCATCTGCAACATAATGACCAAGATCGGCAGCAGTTAAAACAGCCTTGTTCCAATCTCTTCTTATAAAACAATTTTTAAGAGTATCATAAGCGGCAACAGTAGCCCACGGAAGAATTCCTTCATCTAAAACAAAAGAAGAACCGTGTAGCGTAACAACGGAATCGTAACTCTGACTAATCCTACCTGTGGAAATAAATTCAGGATAGCTGTCTATGTCAATAAAATGTTTAGGATATTCTGTCGGATCGCTGCTCTTTCTATTATCTGCATCCGATGCATGCTGTGCCAAAATACTTGACCAATTTAAGAATTCGCTCATCTGCGGAGGAAAAGAAAGAGTTGTGTTTTGGTTTATAATTTTATGCGCGGTCGATCCCCAGCCCACAAAGATTATTGAAAGCAGCAATATAATTGCCGTACTGTACTTTGTCTTAATTTTCATTTATGTCCCTGTTAATTCAAAAAAGAATTTTCTTTACAAGTAAAGATAAAATATTTAAATCAATTTCCTCTCTGGCGGAGAATTTCAAATAGAAGAACACCGGCAGCAACGGAAACGTTAAGCGACTGGATTTTCCCTTTCATCGGAATGCCGATGAGAAAGTCGCAACTTTCAGCAGTTAGTCTTCTAATTCCTTTTTCTTCATTGCCAAGCACTAATGCCAACGGAACTTTGTAATCAACTTGAATGTAATTTTTGTAATTTTCTAATGAAGAACCTGCAATCCAGAATCCATTTTCTTTTAATCCCTTTAATGTCTGGACAAGATTATTTACCTGGCAAATCTTTAAATGTTCTGCTGCACCGGCTGAAGTTTTAATAACGGTTTCATTTACTTGCGCACTGTTGTGCTTTGTTAAAATCACTCCATCAACGCCGCTGCATTCGGCAGTGCGGAGAATGGCGCCAAGGTTATGAGTATCCTGAATTGAATCTAATATAAGAAGTAACGGCAATGGTGAATTTTTTGAAGAAGAAATTATTTCTTCAAGAGGAAAATATTTCTGTTCCGATTTTATTGCAGCAACACCTTGCGCGTTATCATTCTTTGTAATCGATTTAAACTTTTCTGTAGAAGCTTCAGAACATTTAATCCCTCTCTTCTTTGAGGCAATTCTTATTGCATCAAGTATGCTTCCTTTTTGCCCGTGAAGAATATAAACTTGTTGAATTTCCTCGCCGGAGTTTAATGCCTCTAGAACTGGTTTACGCCCGATAATTAAGTTCATGCTTTAGCTTGTGTCTTTGCTTCTGATTTAAACGGCGGCGGAATAAACTTTGGAAACTTTTCTTTATTCTTTGTAAGATAATAATATCCAGCGGCACCAATTATAAACAAAGGTATCGAGATCAATTGAGCTTCAGACATATTGAAAAGCAGCCTTGGATTAAGGCGGATTGTTTCAATCAAAAATCTTTCTGCACCAGCGAACATTAAGTACAACATGAATAACTTGCCGTCTGCCCAATCTTTATTCCTTAAGCGCCAAAGTATATAAAAAATTATTAAGCAAGCAATAAACTCATAAATCGGCGCCGGATGAAGACGAATAACCTCATCGAACTTTGTTACATGTCCATAATCATCTGTTCTAATTACCTGAGAACTAAGCTGGTAATAATGGTCTTTTATTGCCTGCGCCGGATGTTCTAAATAGTATTGAGAGAGCGCATAATGCGGCTTAATAGTGCCGTTAGCATAATTCATTCCCCAGGGAAGGTTTGTTGGAATACCGTAATCGCCGTCACCGGAAAGCTGACATCCAATACGTCCGATACCATAAGCTAAAATTAATGATGGTGCAGTTGCATCAGCCACAACAAGGAATGGAATTTTTTTCTTCCTAATATAAATTGCAATTGCAGCAGTAGCTAAGATTAATCCGCCGTAAAAAGTTAAACCACCAGGATTAAAAGCGCTCAAAGGATTTGCAATAAATGAATCCCAGTTTTCAATTAAGTCCAGCGCTTTGCTGCCTACTATTCCGAAAATAATTGCAAGCAAGGTAATCTCGGTTGCAATTGCCGGATTCATTTTTCGCCTTTCAAATTCCTTAGTAAGAATATAGCTTGCAACGATGAAAGCAATGCCCATCATTAGACCGTAGCTGTAAACAGTAAACGGACCTATCTTGAATAGCTCTGGATACATTTATTTTTCCTTAGAATCTGAATGTATATGTGAATTTATTATTTCACTTATTATCCCGGCATCCGGAATTTGAATCAATTGCTGGTCTCCAGTTGACATGTTTTTCAAGTTAAGCTTGCCGGATTTATACTCATCACCGCCGACAAACAAAACAAATCTAGCTTTAAGCTTGTTTGCTTCGCGCATTTGGGCTTTTACACTTCTGTTTAGATAATCAAACTCAACAGCAAGATTTTCTTTCCTGAATTTAAGTCCGAGATCAAAAACTTCGGAGGAGAGATTTTCATCAAGCTTAACAACGTAGAGGTCTATATTTTCTGCGGGAATATTCAAAGATTTTTCATTCTCGCATGCAAGCAAAATTCTTTCTATCCCGGCAGCAAAACCGACACCAGGAGTAGCGGTTCCGCCAAGCTGCTCAACCAACAAATCATATCTGCCGCCGCCGCAAAGAGCACTCTGTGAACCGACCTTTCCACTGATTATTTCAAAAGTAGTTTTGCTATAATAATCTAAGCCTCTGACAAGCTTCGGATCAATTTCATAAGGAATATTGGACTTGTCAAGAATTTCTTTAACAATTTCAAAATCTCTTTTGCTTTCTTCATCAATATGATCGATTATTAAAGGAGCATCCTTAAGAATTTCCTGATCCGATTCAACCTTACTATCGAATATTCTTAAGACGTTCATGTCATACCTTTTCCTGCTGTCTTCAGAAAGTTTGTGCTTTTTATCTTTTAGATAATCACGGAGAAGCTTCTTATAATTTTCTCTTGAAGCAGGAATGCCAAGCGAATTAATCTTTACTGTAAGATCTTTCAATCCAAGCGAAATTAAAATCTGATAAGCAATAATAATAAGTTCAGCATCAAGCAATGGAGAAGTGCTTCCAAGTGCCTCTCCACCGAATTGATGGAACTGGCGCTGCCTGCCGGCTTGCGGTCTTTCCTGCCTGAACATAGGAGAAATATAAAAGAATTTATTGAGCGGCTGAAGTTTGCCTAATGAATGCTCAATAAATGCACGTACAACCGAAGCGGTCATTTCAGGTTTTAATGTTACACTGGTACCGCTTCTATCGATGAAAGTGTACATCTCTTTTCCCACGATGTCGGTCTCTTCTCCTATTCCGCGGGCAAAAAGCGAAGTCTCTTCAAAAATTGGTGTTCGTATTTCTTTGTAGTTGAAGCTAGTAAATATAGTGTTAACAATTGACTCAAGATGCTTCCAGTCCGATATTTCGTTTGGCAGGATATCCTTAGTCCCGGTGATCGCTTTAATCATAATGAAGGAAGCTTTTAAACTTCAAAATAGTTTTCTTCTTCTTTTTTAAATATGTTCAAAATCTCCTCGGAAGTTTTTGCTTTAAAAAGGTTTGCTCTAAAATCGTCTTTGTTCATCATGCGGGAGATGCGGCTTAAAAGCTTAATATGTTTACTTACCAGGTTATCTTTTCCAACCAGAAGGAAAACAAGATAAACCGGATGACCATCAAGTGAATCATATTCGATTGCATGACTTGTTTTTCCGAATGCTGCGAGTATATCATTTACAGTATTTGTCTTTCCATGAGGGATAGCAAAACCTTTTCCAACACCGGTAGACATTATTTTTTCTCTTTCCAGTACGGCTTCACGCACTTTTTCCAGGTCGATTACTCTAGGATCGTCTTTGAATAAATCGATAAGCTCATTTATTACCTCATCCTTTGTTTGACCCTTTAGATCTGGAATAACATATTTGTCGCTTAATAAATCTAAAACTTTCATCCTTAAACGCTCATCTTCCTTTCAGCAGAAATTAAAATTTTTCAGAGTGTAATTTAATACTCTCGCCTAAGTTTAGCAATTTAAAAAAGAAATTTTCAGTACTACTTTGCTGTAGGTCTAATTAAACAAAGTAGATATACGGATTAAGGCAATCTGTGCGGGCTCATATTCGGGCTTCAAAAGAAGAGATATATTATAATATTTCGAGGCTTTCAGCCAATCTCCTTTCTTATCGTAAATTTTGCCGATATTAAAATATGAAAGATGTTTGGAATCATTATCGGGAAAGTTAACTGCTTTTTCTAACCAGGATAAAGCTTCATCAAGTTTATCTAGGTTCATCAAATAGATCCCAATATCTTTGTAGGCGCTGTCGAAGTCCGGCTCTAGTTCTATAGCTTTTTTGCATTCATCAATTGCAAGATCAAAATTTCCTTGAAGGCTGTAAGCCCATCCAAGGAAAGCATACGCTTTAGCGGTTGGGAAAATTTGGATAGAAGCTTGATACTCTTTAATTGCGCTCTCAATCTTACCGTCAAGATGCATTTTGTACGCCCTATCAAAATACTCTGAAGCGATTGCTATATTTTCACTCTCCAACATTTAATTTTTCGACTTTAAGTTATAGAAAATAGATAACTACAAAAAATTTACACAAGGTAATTAACTACAATTAATACTTATTTCAATTCTTGTTCGATAAAAGGTTGATTTTAACCTAATAATTGCAGCATAATTCGATGAAATTTAATTGCCTTCTTTTCGTCTTTCCCTTAATTTTGAGTACAAATAATTAGTTCACAAAACGAGATTATAAAAATGAACATTCAAAATAAAACTGTTCTGGTTTTAGGCGGCTGGGGGCTTGTCGGAAGCGCAGTTGCCCATAAGCTTGTTGAAGATAAACCCAAAAGGATTATAATCACCTCGCTAAAATTTTCCGAAGCAAAAGATGCTGTCGAATTACTTGAAAAAGAATTTCCGCAGACAGGAAAAAATTATTTCATTCCATGGGGCGGAGATCTTTTTGTGAGAAATGAATTCAAAAATGAAAACCGTATTGATGTCCTAAGCGACGCAAGTAAAAGACACTTGCTTATTAGCGATATTATGGATGAACTTTCGGACGAAATTCTCAAAAGTTCATCAGTATATAATTTGCTGGTTGAGTACAAACCTGAAATAATAATCGATTGTATTAACACGGCAACAGCAATTGCTTATCAGGATATTTATTCGTCCTACCGCACTGTTGCTCAAGCAATTAAAACTAAAACAAGTTATGACAAACTTGTTGAAGAGATGGAAAAACTTTTATCCACACTTTATATTCCTCAGCTAATTCGCCATGTGCAATTGCTTTATGCTAGCATGAGTATCATAAAAACTGAAATTTATATAAAGATTGGAACAAGCGGCACGGGTGGTATGGGTCTGAATATTCCATACACTCACAGTGAAGAGAAGCCCTCAAGAGTTTTGCTAAGCAAGTCGTCGATTGCAGGTGCACATACTCTTCTTCTTTTTTTAATGGCAAGGACACCGGATGGTCCAATAACAAAGGAAATAAAACCAACGGCAGCAATAGCCTGGAAAAGGATTGAGTTTGGCGAAATTAAAAAACGCGGTAAACCAATTGAACTTTTGGATGTTCAAGTTTCCGAAGCTGTACCGCTAACAGGTAATTTTGAGATAAACTCTAACAAACAATACAAGACAACCGGTGAAACTTTGAAATCTGTTTTCATCGATACAGGTGAAAACGGAATCTTTTCCCGCGGTGAATTTGAAACAATTACTGCTCATAAACAAATGGAGTTTGTAACACCCGAAGAGATTGCCGAAGTGGTTCTTTATGAAATTAAAGGTGGAAATACCGGACACGATATTGTAAGCTCACTCGACCATGCTACTATGGAACCGACATACCGTGCCGGGTATATGCAGCATATGGCAGTTAAAAAGTTAGCGCAACTTGAAAAAGAACACAGCGTTACAAGCGTTGCTTTCGAGCTTCTCGGTCCGCCAAGGTTATCAAAGCTGCTTTACGAAATTTATTTGATTAGCTTAAACTGCAATACTATAAGAGATATTGTAAACAGCAACCCTGATGAACTTTCTAGAAAGTGTTTAGATAAAATTGATAGCAATTCAAAATTAAGACGCGAGATAATTTCAATCGGCATTCCAATTCTTCTGCCTGATGGAAAATCATTACTTCGCGGCAGTATGATAAAAATTCCGGCATTCCGCGGAGAAAATATTTTGGAAATTACAGAAAAAAACATCAACAAATGGTCTAATGAAGGATGGGTTGATCTGCGTCCATCAAATATGCTTAAGTGGCAGGAACGGCTAAAAGATCTAATCGCTGAAGCTGAAAGTATTCCAGATACAGATACCAGCTCGCATCATGTAAGAACAAAAGCTTACTGGAATAATTTTGAAGAAATAAATATCGGCAAGATTTGCAGCTGGCTTTTTATTCATGAAGAACATGGAACAAGAATGAAAGCTTAAGATAGAATCATCGAGCCTCATCTCCGGGATGAGGCTTTTTTATAAATCTAATATCTATAAACATTCTCATACCCGTTTTCTTTTAATTCCTTAGCAAGCTTTTTCAATTCTTCTTCATCGAGTGCATCCTGAATTGCAGGAAACATGATCCATTCTTCCATTTGGACATGGGCTTCAAGCTTTCTGCCAATTTTATCAAGCTTTTCATTAAGATTTTCTTTCCCCTGTAGAGAACTAACCAACTCATTTATTTCTTTATGCTCCTCCAACATCTTGTCTAAATGTTTATCGACTTTATGCGTATAACTCTTTACAATTGGCAGGAGAATATTTTCTTCTATATAAAAATGATTGACCAATTCCTGTTCATAAAAATGAATAGTGAACCTGACTTTTTCATCAACGGTAGAAGGCATGCCTTCTAAAACTTGTCCGCCTTTTTTTATCATCTGAGCCAGCATCAAACCATGAAAATGGTCGTGAGCAATTGAGAATAAACTTTTTCGTTTAGTCATTTTAAGAAACAAGGATCAAAATTAATTCATAATAACTGGGATAAATATAATTAATCGCTGGATTGTCTAATGTGATTAAACAAGAATAATGAAATCTTTCAAGATAATAGAAGACAAATTATCTATCAAAATATCTTTGTTGATTAATTTGTTATAAGAAAGGATTCCGGTTGGGAGGATTTCACCGTTTCTGTTCTATAATCTATTCAAAATACTCCTCCTAAGGATTAAACCAAAATATGGAGGAGTATTTATTGAACAAAATTTTGATTAGAAAAATCAATTTTCGAGTTCCTGAAATATCTTCTCTTCTACCTTTATTGCCTTCGGGAATAAAATAGAATTTTCAAGATAGACATGCTTGTGCAGATCCTCCTCAAATTCTTTCAGTTCTTTGTAATAAGTAGAATATGTTGTGCATGCATCTGCGGGCAGCGAATAATTATTTGTCATATTCCTGATGTTGAACAAATTATCCCCGGTTGAAGTATGCTCTGATTCCATCATGTTTATCGGATTCTTTATCGTTCCAAAATACGGACGCTCCGGCTTTGAACCGTTGTTCTTCACCTTTACAAGATACTTAATGTAAGGAAATAGGATTTCTTCTTCCTTCATTAAATGCTGCTTTAAATCTTTGTAGACAATGGAAAAGATTTTATTGATTTCAATTGTTTCCGGATGATGTTTTCCATGCACTTGTGCGACCTTCTCAGCGTGAGCAGAAATAACCGGGATGGAATTTCTAACATATTGATGATGGTTGTTGATAATATAGTCGACAAGAAAATCCAGCTCCCATTCGTTGAAACGCAAAGCATTCTCATTTGAGATGAAGTTGGAGTTTTGAAGTTCAGAAAAAATTACTTCTGCATTAAGCCCCTTTTCTTTGCAAGCATCATTGAAAGATTTATTCCCTTTACAGCAGAAATCAAGATTGTATCTTTCAAATACACTTGCTGCTCGATGGTCCTTTGTAACTATCTGTGAAAGTGTTAACTGCTGAAAGGCTTCCTGTTCGGTTAAAAAAATATTTTCGTTATTCATGTTTATCTCCATAAAATTTATTAAACAATTTCTTTTTTACTTATTAAGTATTGACAATAGAACATTGCTGCTCTGTCCTAATCCTTCGCTTTGATTTTTAATAACACCATCTTCATCCAAGAAGGTTATCAAATTCGAATGAATAAAATTTCCATTGGAATTTTTCTTATACCTAAATCCAATTAACTCCGCAAGCTCTGCGACATTATTTTTAGAACCAGTAAGTAAAGTCCATCTTCTCATATCGAGTTGCTTTTCAACAGCATACTGCTTCAACCGACTCGGCGTATCTCTTTGAGGATCAATTGAAATGAGAACGAAGTGACACTTTTTTAGCTCTTTTTGTGGAATTACAGCTTCAAGCTTCTGCATATTATTTACGATAACCGGACAAGCAGTCGGACAGCTTGTATAGATCATAGCTAATACAATTTTCTTGCCGGCAAAAATTTTTAACTCTACTGAATTTCCATCTTGATCTTTCCAGACAGACTTTAACTGGTAAATAGATTTATCTGAATGATTACCGGTTCCTTCCTCTACCTTACAGCAAGCATCTTCCTTATCTCCTGCTGTACTTCTAGTTTGTAAAGACTGGATTTGGTTTCCTTGCTTACTTGAATTTCCATTCACTACATCAACATAAGTAAATGCAGCAAGAGCCAAAAGTGCTGCCGGAATAAATGCTATCAAATAATTTTTCATAATTACCTCACTGAATTATCTCTCAGATAAAATTTTATCATGAATATTTACGTGAATGCCAGAAGCGCATCTAAATCCCAAATCTTCAAGACAATAATTCGGCTTCAATGAATTTCTGAAACTAAACCTCAGAAATGCCGCATAATTAGTTGGATCGTTAGCACTTGAACCAGCACCGCCGCAAGCGGAACTTGCTTGAAAGTTCGATTCGTTAAAATCGAAAGTCCATTCATAAAAAGTTTTTGCGGAATTTAATTTTTCTATTTTGTCTATCAGATTTTTACTAAAAGCAAATTCCCACTCAGACACGGTTGGCAAACGCTTACCAGCCCACCTAGAGTAAGCGTTTGCAGCAAACCATGATACATTACATACGGGATCGTTAGCTTTAACATTTTTACCTAATTCTAAATCGCCTTTCCATTCCCTTAAATAGTTTGCATCTGCAAATATTCTTTTCACTTTGGATTTCCGCCATTGCGAATTTGCCTTAACAAATTCTAAATATTCAGCATTGGTTATCGGATGAGAGTCCAAATAAAAAGATTTAACAAACTCTTTCGCCGTTTCTCCATCATCTTTAAAAAGAGGAAGATAATAGCCGCCGGAAATTAGAATCATTTTTGGAAGGAATTTTGATGCGGATTTAGAATTGGCTAATAATCCGGCTGTTAGTGCTATTATCAATAACGTAATATTTAATGCGCTTAATTTCATTTTAAAGTGACTTGTTTTTCAGCGCGTATCTTTGCTACTTCGTCTTTAGTTACTATTTTACCTGAGTTGCCGAAAGAATAGTAAACGTAAGTCAACACAGATGCAATCTGTTCATCATTTAACGGCTGTGGCGGCATTGTATTGTTGAACTGCTTTCCGTTAACTGTAACAGGTCCTGTTTTTCCGTGAAGTACTATTTCGATTGCACGATCTTTATTTGCATTTAAGAAATCAGATCCCGCAAGTGGTGGAAAAACTCCGGCAATGCCTTTCGCATCCGGCTGATGACATGCAAAGCAAGTTGTTGAAAATACTTTCTTACCTGCAGCAACAATATCTTCAATACTATTTCCAACAGTTGAATTATCGGAGACACTTTGATTGTTGCTTGCTTGAACTTGTTTGTCGAGATCCGAACCATAAAATAAATTATCCTGTTGTTTGCCGGAGAAAATTTCTTTGTTTGGCTTACCAGTAACCACAAGTGAACCGACTGCACCTTTATTAAAGGCTCTAAAGATTGAATGGTCGACAATTGTATATGTTCCTGGCACATCAACTTTGAACTCTACAACTGCGGCACCTCCTGCTGGAATGTTTACCGTCTGAACATCCTTTTGAGTTACGTTTGTTCCGCCGAATAAATAAACTTTGTTGAAAATTACTCCGATAACGTGAAATGAAGATGTTAAATTTGGACCTATGTTACCGACGAAAAGTCTAACCGTTTGTCCTACCTTTGCATGAATTGCGTTATCACCGGTCAAGGCTCCGACAGAGCCATTGAAAACAACGTAGGTTGGATCTTCGGCAAGAGCTTTATCCAGAGAGAAAGCCTGCAAACCCGGATCGCCGTAATTGCCGTTAGTATAAAATTCACTTTGCATAATGTAAAATTCGTGATCAACCTTTGGCAAATCTTTTTTGGGCTGAACGTAAATCAATCCATACATACCGTTTGCTATATGAAGAGGTACCGGCTGAGTTGCACAATGGTAAATATAAAGCCCGGCATGTTCGGCTTTAAAAGTAAATACTGAAGAATGCCCTGGAACAGTTTGTGAAGCAACCGCACCACCGCCCGGTCCGCTTACTGCATGCAAATCAATGCTATGCGGAACATTGCAGAACGGGCTGTTCTCAAGGTGGAATTCAACTTCATCTCCTTCACGCACACGGATAAATTCACCAGGAACTTTTCCACCGAACGTCCAAAAGTTATATTGAACTCCATCCGCCAATCTTCCTGTTACTTGAATTGCTTCAAGCTTAACGATTACTTTTGTAGGATAGTCCCGGGTAATTGGACGAGGTACTTCAGGTGCATAAGTAAGCTGTGCATATTCAATCCCTTCAATTCGGTTAGAATCTGCGCCTTCAAAACCAAACATTAGAATAACTGCAGCAACAATTAAAACCACTGCTGTTGATACGCCAATTATCGCTTTTTTATTTTTTAAAATATTCATTACATCTCCTTCACTCAATTAATCCGCTTCTGGCGGATTGTGTTGCTGATTTTGTCTTTATCTGACTTCTCATCTTTTTTACTGATGCTATTTTCATCTTGTAATTCTTTTTCGGCTGCTTTTTCATCAAACTCTTTTATCGCAGCAGTGCCGGTCGGATGTCCGTAAGTATCCATTAATTTATAATGGACTAAGTATTCATCTCTTGTAATATTATTTTTCCAGTGTCCTGTAATCATCGCAAAACCAATAACTAACATATAAATCGATACTACTCCGATGGCTACATATTTTTTTGAAATTCTTTTCTTGGTAAAAACAGATTTTAAATCAAGAGTATCTTCAACCGGACATGCATCAACGCAGCTTAAACACGTGTTACATTCGTCTGAATATACCGTCAAAACTTTGTCAACTTTAATTGAAGAAGGACAAGCTTTTGCACATAAGCCGCAGTCAATGCAGCTTACCGGATTCCGCTTAATTTTGTGGGGACTCAAGAAAGAAAAAATCCCGAGAAGTGCGCCGTACGGGCAAAGAAATCTGCACCAGAAATTTCTGATGAAAATCGACAGCACAAGCAAAGAACCGATGACTATCAGCGCAGTCTTTGAGATGTCTGCAAAGAAATAATACATCTTTAAATCAGCAACCTGATTGTATGGACTGTCTAAGAATGCTTTGACTGCAACCAAGTTCATCAAAACAAAAATTGCATAAACAAAAAATCCAAGCAGAATATATTTTAGGCTTCTCAGCGGTATATCAATCCATTTTGGAAGTTTCAATTTTCTTTTAAAAATCTTCTCGCCGAAGTCGCCGACTAATTCTGAAATAAATCCAATTGGGCACAGCCACGAGCAGAATGATTTTCCAAACACAATCGACACCAGCACAATGGCAAGAAAGATGAACATCCCTGCCGGATGCGCTGGGTTAATTATCCCGGTGGAAATAAAATAATAGGTGCTCATCAGCGAACTGATTGGCAAAAATCCATCGACTCCCGACGGTCTTCTAAAATATTCTGCACTTCCATTCGATTCCAAAAAATGAACGAAGCGGTAAAAATCATATCCTATCCAAAGGCACAATGCGGCAAAGCAAGACTGAATTAAAAACCGGTATTTTTGAATCGGCTTTTCTAAGTTTCTTACTATTTTCTTCTTTGCTTTCATATCGGATATTTTTATCTGATTTATAGATAAAAAATTTTTAAGCCTCTAAGTGAGCAATTTTGTTTAAAGTCTTTTCTTTAAGTTCATCCAGTGTTTGTTCAGTCAGCATATTATAAGTACTGCTTCTAAGTGATCCCCACTTCTCATGAAGGGGGCACGGATGGTCAGGTGAACAACTTGGAAAACCAAGCACGCAAGTATTGAACATTCCCAATCCGTCAATGGCTGCTACAATATCAATCAATCTGATTTTTGACGGCTCCTTTGCAAGAGAAAAGCCGCCAGCCTTTCCCTTCTTGGAATTAACCAATCCGCTCTCCGTTAGGCTTTGCAGAATTTTAGAGACAAACTCTTTGGGAATATTCAGCTTCTTGGCAATCTCGTCAGCAGATACGATTTCACCAATCCCTTTTGCGGAAAGATATAAAACCGCTTGTAAACCGTATTCGCATTTTTTTGAAAATATAACTGTCATTTTCTATAAACAGATTTTTTTGTCTGATTAAAGATAGTTACATTTTTTTTTTTTGTCAAGTTTATAAATAATTATTTTTGAGTTGTCTCTAAAAAGCTAAAAAAAACGAAATGTCATTCCCACGAAAGTGAGAATCTATTCGATAATCAAAACTTTTTAGATACGCGTTTCCACGAGAATGACCTTTTTAGAGTGAACTCATTTTTAAAATGAAAATTTTCGTTTAATTTTAGAATCTTTTTAAGAACTCAATCATCAAATCAGATTAAAATTTAATGGATTATGGAAGAGACATTTTTTTACAATACCGAAGTAAATTGGCGGGAAGGAAGAACTGGAAAACTATCTTCCGAAGGAATGGAAGATATTACTATTGCCACTCCCCCGGAGTTTCCTGGCGGAGTACCGAACATTTGGTCGCCGGAACATTTGTTTGTGGCTTCGGCAAACATCTGCTTAATGACAACTTTTCTCGCGATTGCTGAAAATTCAAAATTGAATTTTATTTCTTATTCATCTGGAGGGAAAGGGAAAGTAGAACGGGTTGAAGGCAGATTTTTTGTAACACAGATTGAACTCTCGCCAAAAATTCTTGTTGCCAATGAGTGTGATAAAGAAAAGGCGTTGAGGATAATTGAAAAGTCTGAAAAAGCTTGCTTAATATCCCGTTCGATGAAATCAGAAATTATTTTAAAACCGGAAATCAATATTCAAAATTAAAGGAGCTTAAATGCCGATATTCGAATACAGATGCAGTGAATGCAACAACAAATTTGAAGTACTGCATAAATCAAGTGCAACTAACGAAGAAGTAGTTTGCCCGAAGTGTAACTCAACGAAAAACAAAAAGCTGCTATCTACCTTTAGCGCTTCATTCGCCGGTGGTGGCTCAGATTTTTCAAGCAGTGATTACAGCAGCGGTTCATCATGCTCAACCGGAACGTGCGGTTGCGGCTCCGGTACCTGCGGATTAGACTAGTCTTGACAAGTAAACTAAATTAATTCAGCGAGATTGAGTTTATTTGGAAACATTGCTGCATGACGGCATGAAGTAAATGCATGAAATTTACAGTCGTGTATTAGAAAACTTCATTGTTTAAATATTTCCTCTCGGAATAAAGCCTCCCGATTTCAGCGCCAACAATAAAGACAATCGAAGAGTAATAAATCCAGAAAGCGACTACTACCACCAAAGCATATGTTCCGTATATTCTGCCGAAGGTCGTGAAATGATGAATATAGAATCCAAATCCTTGTTTGGCAACTTCCCAAAGAATTGCAGCCCAGAGCGCACTTATGAAAGTAGAATTCTTTCCTAATTTTCTTACCGGTACCGTGGAGTACAAAATCAGAAACAATATAAAAATTAAGATGAGTGAAATTACTGATAGCAGAAAATGTTCAAAGATAGGACTCCTGAAAAAGCTTAAGCTCTTAATCTGCTGAGCCGCTTGAATAAATAAATCAAGTACCGGCGAGAGCATTGTAGTTACGAAGAAAATCAAAATAACCATAAGTACCAAAGCAAAGTCGCGGAGCTTTCCAAGAAGAAAGTGAACATTAGTTTCCACTCCAAAAATACGGTTCAAAATAGTTCTCATGCTGCTGAACAACCCGCTGGCAGCAAACAATAAACCAAAAACTCCAATAATACCGGCGACGTTTTTATATTCAATCACTTCGTTTATCCGCTTAAAAATTACTTCATTAACATAATTAGCGTATTTCGGATAAGGTATTATTGTATTTATCGCAATGTCCACCTGGGATTGCACGCTTTGCGAATTAAGGAAATTACCTAATATATAGAACAGAATTAACAGAAAAGGAATAATGCAGACAAACAACGAGAAAGCCAACCCTCCGGCAAGAAGAAATCCATGGTGCTCATCCATTCTTTTTATCAAGCCACCGATATAGTGTTTAAAAATAATCTTCGTCTTCTTGTATGACGGTTTATATTGCAGCAGCGGATCAGCAGATTTCAAAATTGCATGTTTTTTATTCACACCACCTTTTTTGCTAGCATAAGAATATTTTCTTTTAGATTTTGATTTAGGCATTCATTATTCTTGAAATGGTGTTATAATAAATATCTGATAAGTTTTCCAAATCAAAATTATATTTATCGTTAACAGAGAGAACTCTTCCGCCGGTTATGCCGAGATAATAATACGGCTGCTTTGCTTCATCTAAAGTTTTTTCAAATACTGCTTTCTTTTCTTTCGAAATTGACACAATTATTCTTGATTGGCTTTCAGAGAATAATGAAAAATCTTCTCTTGTCTTAATTGAAATGTTCACCGATGCACCAACTAAAATTTCTCTATTCATAATGCAGCATTCTGCCAGTGCTGCAACAATGCCGCCTTCAGAAACATCGTGAGCAGATTTAATTAATTTCTTTCCAATTAGCGAGAGCACAGAGTCATGCAATTTCTTTTCAACTTCCAAATCAATTTTTGGTGAATCTCCGGCAACCTTACCGTGAACGATTTTTAAATACTCGCTGCCGCCAAGTTCCTCGAAATCTTCACCTAGAATGTAAATTAAATCATCTTCTTCTTTAAAGAATGATGTAGTTACGTTTTCCAATTTTTCTACTAAACCAACCATACCAATTGTTGGAGTCGGATAAACTGCGGTGTTGGGGGATTCATTGTAGAAGCTTACATTGCCGCCTGTAACTGGTGTATTGAAAAATTTACATGCTTCTCCCATTCCCTCAATCGCTTCTTTGAATTGCCAGTACATTTCAGGCTTGTATGGATTTCCGAAATTTAAGCAGTTCGTAATTGCAAGTGGAACCCCGCCGGAACAAACAATGTTCCTTGCAGATTCTGCCACTGCTAACTTAGTTCCTTCTTTTGGATTTAAATAAACATACCGCGAGTTGCAGTCAGTCTTCATCGCCAGGGCTTTATTGGTACCTTTGATATAAATAACCGCTGCATCGCATCCGGGACCGACGATTGTATTTGTTCTAACCATCGAATCATATTGTTCATAGACCCAGCGCTTTGAGACAATGTTGGGAGAAGAAAAAACTTTTAAGAAAGTCTCAGAAATATTTTCAGGCTGAGGGAGTGAAGCAAAATCAATTTTTCTAACTTCTTCAAGATAGCCTGGTTTCCTTGTCTCACGAATATAAACTGGTGCGCCTCCCCCGAGTACTAATTCATAAGCTGGAATAATCGCCTTCTTCTCTCCTTCATAATCGATATCAAGCAAACCATCGTTCGTTACGAAGCCGATTATCTCGCAATGCAGATCCCACTTTTCAAAAACTTTTTTCACATCATCTTCGAAGCCTTTTTTGACTACACAAAGCATTCTCTCTTGACTCTCGGAAAGCATAATTTCATAAGCCGTCATTCCTTTTTCTCTTAAAGGAACTTTATTCAAGTTAATCTTCATTCCGGAATTTCCTTTTGCGCTCATCTCGCTTGTTGAGCATGAAATTCCGGCAGCACCCATGTCTTGAATTCCAATTAACCATCCATTCTTGATAATCTCAAGCGAAGCCTCAAGTAAAAGTTTTTCTGTAAACGGATCGCCAACTTGAACGGATGGTCGTTTCGATTCAGATTTTTCCGAGATTTCCTCCGATGCGAAAGTAGCTCCGTGAATTCCGTCTCTTCCGGTTGAAGAACCCACAATCATTACGGGATTACCAACGCCACTTGCAGTTGCGCTTGCATGCTGTCCTTTTTTTACAATTCCAACTGCCATTGCATTTACTAATGGATTACCTTGATACGATTCATCAAAATAAACTTCGCCCGCAACGGTTGGAACCCCAAAGCTGTTTCCGTAATCCCCAATTCCGCGGACAACTCCATCAAATAAAAATCTTGTTCGTGCGTCTTCCAAAGTACCAAAGCGAAGTGAATTCAAAGATGCAATCGGTCTGGCGCCCATGGTAAAAATGTCTCTCATAATTCCGCCAACTCCGGTTGCAGCACCTTGATAAGGCTCTACCGCTGACGGATGATTGTGGCTTTCAATTTTAAAAGCAACAGCAAGGTCATCGCCAATATCAACCAATCCTGCATTCTCTTCTCCCGCACCGACTAAGAGTCTTCCTCCGCTTCTCGGAAGAGTTTTAAGCAGCGCAATGGAATTCTTATAACTACAATGCTCGCTCCACATTACACTGAAGATTCCAAGCTCCGTAAAAGTTGGAACTCGTCCTAAAATAATTTTTATTCTTTCAAATTCTTCTTTAGTTAATCCGTGTTCTAAAGCTAAATCTAAAGTTACTCTTTGTTCTTGCATCAAATCGTATCCATCTGAATATTCAAATTGAAATGAAATTTTGTTGCAAATATACGTATTAAAATTTTGGTGAAGAAATACAGTTAAACTATACAAACACACCAACTTGATAATTTTTTGTTTAATTTCGCAAAGAATTTATAGTCAAAACATAAATGAGAATACACATACTCCAACACGAGAGTTTTGAAAGTCCCGGCATTATTGTAGAATGGATTAAAGAGAAAAATTATAATCTTACTTCCACTAAATTTTATAAAAGTGATAAGCTTCCAGGAATAAATGATTTCGACTGGCTGATTATTATGGGCGGACCAATGGGAGTTTATGACGAAGATAAATTTCCATGGCTAAAATCAGAGAAGGAATTTATCAGGCAGTCTATTGAAAACAATAAAATCGTTTTGGGAATTTGTTTAGGCTCTCAGTTGATTGCTGCATCATTAGGTGCAAAAGTATATCCAAATAAGTTCAAGGAAATTGGATGGATGGATGTAGGACTTACCGATAGCTCAAAGGATAATTTTCTATTTTCTTCTTTACCGAAAAAGTTGAAAGTATTTCAATGGCATGGCGATACTTTTGATTTACCTGCCGGTGCCGTTCATCTTGCAGAAAGCGAGGCTTGCAAGAACCAGGCATTCATTATTAAGGACAGAGTACTTGCACTCCAGTTCCACTGCGAAGTTACCAAAAGTTCTTTAATTGAAATGCTTGAATCTGGCGAGAATGAATTGAAGAACGAAAAGTATGTTCAGATTGCTAAAGAAATCTTATCTCAAAAATATTTAATACCAAGCAATAACAAAATAATGCTAACGCTTCTGGACAAACTGGAAAAATTATATCACTAAAAGTGCAGATACTCTTCCCAAATTCTATAAAGCTCGGCGGTAGCTAGAATATCTTGTCCACAATAAACAGCAATATCTTTTATACGTCCAGCTTCGTAAAGCGTTTTCACTTCCATTCCGGAAATACCTTTTGATTTCGGCGATTCAATTCCGAAAGAATGACAATAAAAATCCAGATTGAATTTTTTTGTAATTCCGTAAAAGGTAAACTGATCTAGTAAATCTATGTGGTGTGAAGTATCGTAGCGGTTTGACATTAAATTTTTTGTCGGCTTTATTTTATTCAAAGCTGAACGCACCATGAGAAAAGGGATATCAAAATTTCTTCCGTTGAAAGAAATAAACTGGTCGGTTTTCTCCGCAATTCTCCAAAACGATTTCAGCATTTCGGCTTCGGAAGCGCCTTTATATTGAATGTCTTTTGACTCCGATGTCCATTCATCTTCTGATTCACTTTCAAAATAAACAAATGATTTTTCTTTCTGGACGTCATGTAAGCCAATTGCTATTACTTTAGCTGTTAGCGGATACAAACTGAGGAAACGAATAGCTTCGTCAATCTTTTCATCTTTGGAAATTTCATCTTTTTCTCTCTCTGCGTAGCGCAATAAATATTCCCTCTGGCTTTCGGAAAGTGATTCAAATTGAAAGGCACAAGTTTCAATGTCAAAAACTATTTTTCTCATTTTGTCCCCTCGACAAATTGTTATCGAATTATTTTGACTCTCTTTTCAAATTTTAAGACCGCCTTCTTAAACTCTTCCGAAAGCGGAATAGATTTTTTTGTCACCGGATTTACATGCACAAGCACACCGGCACCTTCAGCAATTATTTTCTTCGTCGAAATATTTTCAATTATATGCTCGAATCCAAAACTGCTGTGCTTAATATACGGAACTCGAGTGTATATTCGCAACCTGTCTTCGAATAGGGCTACTTTCAAATAATCGATTTCGTTCCTTGCCATGTAGAACGCCGATCCATTTTCTGCGATTCCTTCTTTAGGAAGGATTCCCAAATCTTTAGCATATTTAATTCTTGCCTGTTCGAAATAGCTGAAATATACAGCATTGTTAAGAATATGAAGCATATCGACTTCATTAAAATTTACAACGACGTCATAAGTATGTTTGAATAGCTTTTTATTCTTAATTGGTTTCAAAAATTTTTCTCCATTAAATAATTGCAGTTACTATCTGCCTTTCACGTTTCTTACTGCTTTTTCAATTTCATCCCACATTTCAGTTGGAACCAATTCAAGCATATTAAACTGTCCAGCACCTTTCAGCCATTCTCCGCCGTCAATCGTAACAACTTCACCATTGATAAAAGAAGAGAAATCCGAAACAAGATAAGCGGCTAAGTTTGCTAATTCCTGGTGCTCACCGGTTCTACCAACCGGTATTTTTATTACTGGATTAAATTTTTCAGAAATATTTCCGGGAAGTAATCTCTCCCAAGCTCCTTTTGTTGGGAATAAACCTGGCGCAATTGCATTAAATCGAATTCCATACTTTGCCCATTCAACAGCAAGAGAGCGTGTCAATGCTAATACTCCGGCTTTTGCAACTGCTGAAGGAACGACGTATGCAGAGCCGGTCCAAGCATACGTCGTAACTATATTCAAAACTGAAGCTGGTTGTTTTTCTTTTATCCAATGCTTGCCAAAAGTTAAAGTAGAATAATAAGTTCCCTTCAAAACAATATTTACAATTATGTCGAATGCACGGTGGGATAATCTCTCCGTTGGGCTAATGAAATTTCCAGCAGCATTATTAACTAGAGAATCAACTTTACCAAATTTTTCCAAAGAAAGTTTCAATAAATTTTCAACTTGATCATAATTAGTAATATCACATTGAACCGGTAAAACTTTTCTGCTGGTTCCCTTTTCTATTTCAACCGCAGTTTTTTCAAGAACATCGAGTTTCCGGCTAGCAATAATTAAATCAGCACCAAGCTGTGTAAAATATTTTCCCATCGCTTTGCCAAGCCCTGTTCCTCCGCCGGTAATTAAAATTACTTTTCCCTTAAGTGAATCTTCCTTCAGCATAGGCTGAGCAAAAACTTTATCCGACATAGTTTCTTTCAATAGTTTTTCAAAAATTTAAAATCTCAGAAACAATACTTGCCTGCTTCAATAAGTCTTGCGGCAATATTTCTTCTGAGTTTAGTCGTATTTACCGGATCAAACTTAGTGTATCTCTTCAGACCGAGCAAGAGCATTTTCAGCTCGTCGCCTTCAGCGAATGCAGCAATTGCATGTTTACCGTAAATATTTACTCTTTCCAAAGAATCACTAACGTAAACTTGTGTCATTTCAGAATAAGGCAAAACTGTTTCTTCACCTTTGGTTGATGCAAGTTTAAGCGTTCTTAAAATTGCTGACTCCGATGTATAAACTTCTATCAGCATATCCGTGACATTCATTATGATTTCCTGCTCATCGGCAAGCTTCATCATAAATTTTTGAACAGCCGAACCAGCAATCATCAGAATTGCTTTTTTAGCTTCTCTTATCGCTGCCAATTCTTTTGCAAGAAGTCCTTCCGGCTTCTCACCGAATGAAGGAACTGACATTAAATCTTTTTGAATTGCCATCGCCGGGCCCATTAAATCTAATCGCCCTTTCATCGAACGCTTAACAAGCATATCAACAGTCAGCAATCGGTTAATTTCATTCGTGCCTTCAAAAATTCTGTTGATTCTAGAATCGCGGTATGCTCTTGCAGCTGGATATTCTTCCGAATAGCCGTAGCCGCCGAATATCTGCACTGTTTCATCAACAACATAATTAAGCATCTCCGAACCAAACACTTTCAGCATTGCAGACTCAATTGCATACTCTTCAGCAGCCGCTATTAAAGCCTGATTATAAGTCGAACCTGCCGCAACTAATTCTTTAACTTTGTTACTGATCAATCCACTAGTTCTCAGTGTTGCAGATTCAGAAACGAAAATTCTTATAGCCTGTTCTGCAAGTTTATATTTGATTGCACCAAAATTTGAAATAGGCTGACCAAATTGTTTTCTACCGTTAGCATATTCAACTGCGTTGGACATAATTCGCTTCGCTCCGCCTGTAGTCATCGCACATAATTTAAATCTTCCGATATTCAAAATATTGAATGCGATGTAATGCCCCTTACCAATTTCGCCAAGAATATTTTCCTTTGGAACTTTCACGTTATCTAAAAACAACGCTCGAGTTGATGAGCCTTTGATTCCCATCTTATCTTCTTCCTTACCGCGCGTAAAGCCTTCGGACTTTGTATCGATGATAAAGCAAGTAAACTTATCGCCATCAACCTGGGCAAATGTAATAAGTATATCTGCAAAACCACCATTAGTAATCCACATCTTCTGTCCATTCAGAATATAATATTTCCCATCATCTGATAGTTTTGCAGTTGTCTTTGCCGAAAGCGCATCCGAGCCTGATGTTGGTTCGGTCAAACAGTAAGCTGCTTTCATTTCACCGGAAGCGAGCTTAGAAAGATATTTTGTTTTTTGCTCATCGGTACCGTAATAAAGAATCGGAAGTGTGCCGATACCAGTGTGTGCGGCAAATGAAACTCCGAATGAATGACTTGCACCCATTTCCATTGAAATAAATGTATTTGTATTAAAGTCTTCTCCGAGTCCACCGTATTCTTCCGGAACTGAAGTGCTTAGCAATCCTAGTTCGCCAGCTTTTTCAAGTAGACTTACAACCAGACCCGGCTCTTGATGATCAATTGCATCTACTTTCGGTAAAATTTCTTTCTCAACAAATTCTCTTGCAGAATCTGCCATCAGTTTTTGTTCTTCAGAAATATCTTCCGGAATAAAAATAGATTGCGGATCCGAATCTTTAATTAAAAATTCTCCACCCTTCAATAAACTTAAATTTTTTGTTTCTACAGACATTCAGTCACCTTTTTTTAATTTCAAATTGTTTAATTCAGTAATTCATAAATTGCTGCAACGCCTTGACCACCGCCTACGCAAGCAGTAACAAGTCCGTATTTCTTTTGTCTTCTTCTTAATTCATTTAAAATTTGAACCGTAAGCTTTGCGCCGGTACAGCCAAGCGGATGCCCTAACGCTATTGCGCCGCCGTTCACATTTGTTACTTCTTGGTTGAATCCTAGTTCCTGAATTACAGCAAGCGATTGCGCTGCAAAAGCTTCGTTCAACTCTATCAAATCAATGTCGTTCAATTTCATCCCTGCTTTCTTCAATGCTTTAGGAACAGCTTCAACCGGACCGATTCCCATTACCCTCGGATCAACTCCGGCAAGCGCATAAGAAACCAGACGAGCAATCGGTTTAAGATTTAATTCTTTTACCATTTCTTCCGACATAACAACTACGAATGCCGCACCATCCGAGGTCTGCGATGAATTTCCTGCAGTAACTGTTCCATTTGCTGCGAACACTGGTTTTAATTTTGCCAGCGCTTCCAAAGTTGTATCGGGTCTTGGGCCTTCATCAGTATCGACGACAAATTTTTTAGATTTTTTCTTTCCGTTGTCAAGATAAACTTCTTCAACTTCAATCGGAACAATTTCATCTTTAAAGAAACCATTCTTAATTGCGCTTACTGCTTTCATGTGAGAGCGATAAGAAAATTCATCTTGCGCTTCACGAGAAATTTTATAATCCTTTGCAACCTCTTCCGCCGTTAATCCCATGCCGAGATAGTATTCCGGATGTTCAACTGCAAACTTATAATTTGGAGAAAGCTTCCATCCGGTAACCGGAACCATCGACATTGATTCAGTTCCTCCAGCAATAACACAATCCATCATTCCAGAACGGATACGTGCAACAGCGGTTGCAATTGTATCAACCCCCGATGCACAATATCTATTAATCGTCTCGCCGGGGACTTCAATTGGCAGACATTGGAGTGCAATCATTCTTCCCACCTGCAAACCTTGTTCTGCTTCCGGTACCGCGTTACCTACAATCAAATCATCAACTCGATGAGGATCTAATTGAGGAACGGATTTCAACAAATGTTTAATAACTTCAGCGGCAAGGTCATCCGGTCTAAAAAATCTAAAGCCGCCTTTTTTAGCTTTGCCGACTGCTGACCTATATCCCGCAACTATATATGCTTCTCTCATAATTATTCTTTTATTTAATTTTTAAATTCATTTTATTCTTATTAAAATTAATTACGTAGACTAGTTCCGTAACGGTTTACCAGTCGTTAAAATACTCTGAATTCTTTCCAAAGTTTTCTTTTCTCCAATCAGGCTCAGAAACGCTTCTCTTTCGAGATCAAGTAAATATTTTTCAGATACAAAAGAACCTTGAGTTAAATCGCCTCCGCTCATTATGTAAGCCAGCTTCTCGACTATCTTCTTGTCATGATCTGAGATATAATTTCCCATCCTGAATGAATATGCACCTAATAACAATGTTGCTAACGCTTCTCTGCCGAGGACTTTTATATCTTCTCTTTGAATTGGCTGCGAGTAACCTTTTTCTGCCAAAGCAAGAACCGATTGCTTCGCATCCATAATTACTTTGTTAGGATTGATTGTTATTTCATCTCTTCCTTTTTTGAAAATGTCCATCTCAAAAGCTTCTAAAGCCGATGTAGCAACTTTTGCAGTTGCAATGTTCATAAATCTTTTTTGAAGCTCTGGAAATTCTACTTCACCTTCTGCGTAATTATCTGAAGCCCGCAGAGTCATTTCTTTAGTGCCTCCGCCCGCAGGAATAATTCCAACTCCAACTTCAACCAACCCGATATAAGTTTCAGCAGAAGCTTGGATTTTATCTGCATGTAAACAGAACTCGCATCCGCCGCCAAGTACAAGATTATGAGGTGCAACAACAACTGGTATGCTTGAATAACGTATCCGCATCGATGCATTTTGAAAAGTTCTAACTGCTAAATCAATTTCATCATACTCTTGTTCAGTTGCAAGCATGAACATCATTGCTAAATTTGCACCGGCAGAAAAATTTTGTCCATTGTTTGCAATTACCAAACCGGCAAAATCTTTCTCCGCAATCTCAATTGATTTATTTATCGCTTCAAGAATTTCCGTTCCAATAGTATTCATCTTTGTTTGGAATTCAAGATCAAGCACGCCATTGCCAATATCGTGAAGAGTAGCACCGGAATTCTGCCAGACCGGTTTATTCGAACGGTAGTTATCAAGAATTATAAAATTATCTTTGCCAGGAATTTCTTTATAAGTAAAAGTATTTTGATCATAAAATTTTCTCTTGCCGTTTTCAACCTGGTAAAAAGTTTTGAATCCCTTCGCTAGCATTTCTTTTACCCAGTTTGAAGGTGGAAGCTTCGCTTCTTCCATAAGCTTGCTCATTTTTTCTACACCGAGAACATCCCAAGTTTCAAAAGGACCAAGCTCCCATCCAAAGCCAGCACGCATTGCATCATCAATTTTATAAATTTCATCTGCAATTTCCGGAACACGATACGAAGCATAACTAAAAATATTGAATGAAAGCAGCCGTAAAAATTCTCCGGCTTTATCCTGTGCAGCATGTAAAGCTTTCAATCTGTCGCGCAAGTTTTCGATCGGCTTAGCTGCCGTAACCGATGCAAACTTAGATTTGCCGCTAGGTTTATATTCAAATGAGTTTACATCCAGTTCAAGAATTTCTTTTTCGCCTTTTTCATTTTTCGATTTTTTGTAAAATCCTTGGCCCGTTTTATCGCCTAGCCAATTTTTCTCAACCATCTTATTTACATAATCCGGAATTGAAAACAACTGGCGCATTTCATCTTCTGGACAATCTTTATAAACATTGTTTGCAACTTTAACCAGCGTATCTATTCCAACTACATCGCAAGTTCTAAAAGTTGCCGACTTTGGTTTGCCTGTCAATGGTCCTGTTAGAGTATCAATTTCTTTTATTGAAAGCTTCAATTCATCCATCAGCTTAAATACTGCCATCATGCTGAATACACCGATTCTGTTTGCAATAAACGCTGGCGTATCTTTGCAAAGAACTGTTGTCTTACCAAGGAATAAACTTCCGTAACTCATCAAAAAGTCAATTACATCTTGACTGGTTTTTGGAGTTGGAATAACTTCCAAAAGCTGAAGGTATCTTGGCGGATTAAAGAAGTGAGCGCCACAAAAATTATTTTGAAAATCTTCGCTTCGTCCTTCAGTCATCAAATGAACCGGAATACCCGAAGTGTTGGTTGTAATAAGCGAACCAGGTTTGCGGAATTTTTCGATCTTGTCAAAAATACTTTTTTTGATCTCCAAGTTTTCTACAACGGCTTCGATTGTCCAATCAACATTTTTTAAAACATTCAAATCATCTTCAAAGTTTCCGGCAACAATTCTTGAAGCGAGTGATTGGAGATAAATTGGTGAAGGCTTTGCAACGAGAACGTTTTTCAGATTCTCATTTACTATTCTATTTCGAAATTTTTTGTCGTTTAAAGAAAGACCTTCTTTCTTTTCTTTTTCAGTCAGTTCTTTCGGAACAATATCAAGGAGATATACTTTACAGCCGATATTCGCAAAATGTGCGGCGATCCGAGAGCCCATAACACCGGAACCTAAAACTGCTACTTCTTTTATAATTTTTTTCATGATTATTTCTTGTTTTAATTTTTTGTTTCTTCTTCACTATAAATTTTTTCGATAATGTCTTTATACTTTTCTAAAATTATTTTTCTTTTCAATTTTAGAGTCGGCGTCAATTCGCCGGTTTCAATGGTCCAGTCATCAGATAAAATCTCAAACTTCTTTATCTGCTCGATGTGGGAAAATCTTTTATTGTATTTTTGAATGTCCTTCCAGATTCTATCTTTCACAATTGGCGATTGAAGCATGCCGTTTAAGGATAAATTATCCAATCCTTTTTTCTTGCACCAGTTAAAAATAAAGACGGTATCAGGCACAACTAACGCCGCGGCGAATTTTTTATCTTTTCCAATTACCATAATATTTTTGATGAACCATGACTCTTTCATTTTATTTTCAATTGGGAGTGGGGCAACAAATTTTCCTCCGGAAGTTTTAAATACTTCATTCATCCTATCGGTAATTTTCAAAAATCTTCCGTCAATTAATTCGCCAATGTCACCGGTTCGAAACCAGCCCTCTTCATCGAAAGCTTGTTCGGTCAACTCAGGCTTGTTATAATACCCGCTAAAAATATTTTCGCCCTTGGCTAATATCTGTCCATCTTCATCGATTCTAATTTTAACTCCAGGAATTGATAACCCTGCAGTTCCTAAACAATACATACCTTTTTCAAATAGATTACAAGTTAGTACAGGTGAGGTTTCGGTAAGTCCGTATCCTTCACAAATATGAATACCGGCGGCAGTAAAAATTCTTGCAAGCCTAGGCTGCAATACGGCAGCCCCGCATATAATTCCTTTTACTTCACTGCCAAGTGCATCAATCCATTTGCTAAAGACTAATTTCCGTGCGACAGCAAGCCTTAGATTGTAAAACCAATCATTCTTACCTTCAGGATCATAATGATTTGCCAAATTAACTGCCCAACCAAAAATGTATTTTTTAAGACCGGTTAGGCTTCTGCCCTTTTCCATTATCTTTTCATAAATTTTTTCAAGAAGCCTGGGTACTGTTGTAAAATAATTCGGCTTAACTTCCTGGAAATTTTCAACTACCTTCTCCAGACTTTCGGCATAATAAATTGCTGCACCAATTGACAAATAAAAATAAATTGCCGTTCTTTCAAATATGTGACAAATGGGAAGGAAACTGATCATCCTATGTTCAAAGCTCATCGGCATGATCTGGGTTAAAGACTGAATATTGCTGATAATATTTTTATGTGAAAGCATTACACCTTTCGGAACGCCAGTTGTACCCGAGGTATATATAATCGTTGCAAGGTCTTCCGATTTTATTGAAGCTTGAATAGAAGACAATTCATCCTTAAATGAATTATCAGCAAGTGATAAAATATTTGTCCAATTCTTAGCACCGTCAACTTCATCAAATGTATAAACACCCTGAATTGATTTCGCTTTAGGAATTACTCGTTCAACCTTATTATATAAATCCGTATCCGATACAAAAACCAGTTTAACCTGCGAATCGTTAAAAATATAATTGAATTCCTTTTCACTCATCGTGGGGTATATTGGGACATCAATGCCTCCCATTTGAAGAATTCCCAGATCAACAAAGTTCCACTCAGAACGGTTATTCGAAATAATTGCAAATTTGTCGCCTGGTTTAAATCCCATTTTCAATAAACCCAGGCTAAATCTATCGACAATTTCCTTGACTTCAATCGAACTATGCTTTTGCCATATTCCGTTCTTCTTATCACTAATAGAATCCATCCTCGGGAAGTGTTCTATTTGATAAGGCAGAATGTCTATCAATCTTTTAATTTCAGCCACTAATTTTCCTTATTCTCTGTTTTCCCGAAATGATTCCTTTAATTCATGATAACCTTACACCAATATAAAAATCGAAAATTTAAAACACAAGCGAAATTTCGCTAATAATGAATTTTTACCAATTTAAAATTTAATTTGATATATTTGGCACAAAAATATTACACCTTTTAGCAGATATGATAAAAAAGAAATACATCCGGTTGATTTTTGGATTGAAATTGAAGCAATTAAGACAGGATAAGAAGTTATCATTGTCCGATTTGTCTGATAAAAGCGGTTTATCAATTTCATATTTAAATGAAATTGAATCCGGCAAAAAATATCCGAAGGAAGACAAAATTGCATCACTAGCCGAAACACTCGGAACTTCGTTCGATAAGCTGGTCTCGTTGAAGCTTGCAAGAAATCTTGCACCAATTGAAGAACTTTTGGAATCTAATATTCTAGAGCAGCTGCCACTTGACCATTACGGTATCGATATTAACAAATTAATTTTTTTGATGTCCAACTCCTCAATGCAGCTTAGCGCCTTGATTGCCACTTTTATTGAAACCGCGCAATCATCGGAATTAAGCCAAAATAGTTTTAGCAGAAATGCATTGAGAAACTTCAAAGAGTTCAATGAAAATTATTTCGAAGATATTGAGGCCGCTGTTGACAATTTCATTAAGGAAAATAAAATTAAACATACAAGGCGGATTGGATATGAACAGGTAAAATCAATTCTTGAAAAAAAATATTTTTACGAAATAAATGAATCATCCATGAATGATAATCCGGGGTTGGATGAGATTAGAGCAGTTGTTTTGAAGGGAAAAAAGAATAAGTTACTGTTGAATAATAAACTTTCCGAAGCACAAAGAACTTTTATTATCTGCAAAGAACTGGCTTATAATTTTTTAGGAATAAAAGACAGAAGTCTAATCTATCCCGGATTAAAGCTTAATACCTTTGATCATCTTCTTAATTATTTTAAGGTGTCTTACTTTTCAACTGCATTACTGGTTAACTCAGATTTTCTTGTTGAGGATTTAGAAAAATTTTTCAAAATGCCAAAATGGGATGAAAATAAACTTTTAACAATTATAAATTCTTACAATTCAACCACAGAAATGTTCTTCCAGCGGGTTGCTAACCTTACTCCGAAATATTTTGGGCTAAATAAATTTTTCTTCTTTCGCCTTAATCATGACATTGACAGAAAGACATATAATTTGTCTAGTGAACTAAGGCTGAATTCACAAAGAAATTTTAATGAGCTCCATTCTGATGAACATTATTGCAGAAGGTGGGTCTCCTTTGAAACACTGCAAAGAATGACCTCTGCAATTAAAAGAAATAAAAACTTCAAGGAAAGGACTGCCGGTATTTTACATTCAAAATTCTTTGGATCAGGAGATGAATATTTATCAATTTCAGTTGCACAAAGAGAGACACTGTTTAAGAATTATGTGTCCAGCTTAACTATCGGCTTTCAGATTGATGATTCCTTAACCAACAAAATAAAATTTTTATCCGACTCATTGATTCCGATAAAAATTGTCAATGATACTTGTGAAAGATGTACAATTACCGATTGTAAAGAGAGAGCAGCACCTCCTACCCGTGCATTAAAAATTGAACATGAAAAGAAACTTGAAGCTGCCTTGCAGGAATTGAAAGAAAAACTTACGATCTAATCCGAAGAAATTATTTTTCAAACTCTTCAATCATAAACCTTAGGTCCTCCGGTATCGGAATGGATTGAAGCTGTTTATAATCGTACGCTACCAATTTTGTTAATGCTGATGCAGCCGCATATTTATTGCCGTCTCTTTCAATCATAATTAAATTTTCAACATCTGAACTTTTATTGCCAAGCCTTGACACCCGCGTAAATACTTCGACTTTATCTCCAAGGTTTATCGGCTGTAGATAATCTATTTCAATCTTGGCGACAATTGCAGAGTATTTTAGGCTACTTCTTTCTCTGTTAAGAACATCGTTGAAATAGGCTATGCGGGCTTCTTCTATGTAAGTTAAATATCTTGCATTATTAACATGCCGCATCGCATCAAGGTCAGAAAATCTTACTTCGACGTTAATTTTATGTTTAAATAATTGGATATCTCTTTTCATTCTAAATTATCATTTCTTGTTGAAAACATTATTTAGGATTTTTCTAGCTTTATCAAGCTCATCAAAGCTTACATCAAGATGAGTAATCATTCTTAAATATCCAGGTTTGCCTTCCGAAATTAATAATCCTTCTTCTTTGCATCTCTCAATCGATTCAAACACGCTGAGATTTTTTGATTTAAAAATGACGATGTTTGTTTGAACAGAACTCAAATCAATCTCACAAGAAGTTATTTCTGCAATTGATTCGGCAAGCATTCTCGCTTTGCGATGGTCTTCTTCAAGACGATTGATATTGTTTTTTAAAGCGTACAAACCGGCTGCGGCAATTATTCCAATCTGCCGCATACCGCCGCCCCAAGATTTTCGGACTCTAAAAGCTTCTTTAATAAATTCTTTCGTCCCGCCTATTATTGAGCCTATTGGCGCACCAAGTCCTTTCGATAAACAGCACGAAACCGAATCAAAATGTGAAGCATACTCCTTGACCGAAATCTTTGCAGCAACCGATGCATTCCATATTCTAGCGCCGTCAAGATGAAGCATTAATTTATATTTTTTCGCGAGCTTTTCAACGCGAAGAATATTTTCTATTGGATGAATCGTACCACCGGCACGGTTGTGAGTATTTTCCAATTCAATTACTTTTGTCCGCGGCATATAGTATGCTTCGATTGGTCTTATGTAAGGTTCAATTTGTTCAGGAGTTATTACCCCTGCTTTGCCCTCAATGGGCATAAGCTGAATGCCGCTTAATACAGCCGGAGACCCCGATTCGTATTGAAAAATGTGCGCATCCCTTTCGCAAATCACTTCATCGCCCGGAGAAGTAAGAACCCTTAAACAAATCTGGTTTCCCATTACTCCGCTTGAAACAAAAAGAGCGTCTTCTTTTCCAAGGAGCTCTGCAGCATATTCCTGAAGCTCATTAACTGTTGGGTCTTCCTGAAACACGTCGTCACCGACCTCAGCTTCGTACATTACTTTGCGCATTTCCTGAGATGGTCTAGTTACAGTGTCACTGCGTAAGTCAATTGGTTTTGTAATCATATTTAATTTTTACTTTCAACTTTTTTCAAATTAATTATAAATTCAAAATTACTTTAACAATTTAAAATAATTTTTTTTAATTATTCATTCACCTATCACGATATATTTCTCTTCAATTTTAAAAGAAAATAAAATCCGAATACCCAAAGTGAAATACCAGACGAGATGACCGGAATTATAAGCGAATATTTTGTAAAAAATGTTTCAACATTTTCAAGCGGAACATCGCCAACAATAAATGTCTTGGTGAATAGCTTGGATTGAGTCTTAACTTCCCCAAGCGGATTTATTACGCAGCTAATCCCACCATTAGCTGCTCTTACAACAGTACGTCTATTTTCAACAGCGCGAAGGATTGAAATATCCTCATGCTGATATGGACCGCTTGACTTTCCATACCAGCTATCGTTTGTTACCACTGCCAGCATTTCAGCACCACGTTGAACAAAATTTGTTATGAAGTAAGGGAAAATAGATTCATAACAAACAAGTCCGTCGATGTGAATTGAATCGCTTGAAAAAATTTTTTTGCTAGCAGAATCAGAAATTGAAGCCGGCAAAGAAAAGTTAGTTGTATCTCTTCCTACATTCCATCCCGAAATCCCAACTCCCCATTTTATCAGCTTGCCCAGAAATGGAAATTCGTCCACAAAAGGAGTTCTTTCGCCAAATGGAACCAGTTTCATTTTGCCGTATCTTTGAACTGCATATGAGTTTGGTGAAAGCAGCAATATGCCGTTGTACATTGTATAATAAAAATTTCCGTTTCCGCCTTTGACTGCGTCTGAAGGAATGTTATCTCCTTTAAAATAATATCTAACATCCGGCATGCCAGTTAATAGATAGACATGATTCTTCTGAAGAAAACTATAAATCTGACTTAACGTATGACTGTAAGAACCATCCATTAAAAAAACAGGCAAAGCAGTCTCAGGCCATATTATTAACTTAGCACCTTTGTTAACAGCTTCTTGAGAGAGATTCAAGTACAAGTTTGTAAGATTGTCGAGCTTACTGACGTCCCATTTATCCCACGGATCTAAATTGGGTTGAATTAATCCGACTTTGATTTTTGCATTTGAAACTTTAAATGTTGAGAGCTTAAACCAGCCATAAGACACCAGCACAAGAAAAATTACAATAGCTGCAGAGAGAGCAAAAATAAATTTTTTCTTTGATGCCTTAAAATTGACTAAGCTTCTATAAAGAAAAATATTTATATAAATAACTACAATCGATAATCCAACTGCACCAATAATATCAGCAGCCTGAATAAAAATGGTAAACTTTGCCAATCCGTTTCCTAGCGTCAGCCATGGAAAGCTTAAATCGGTTAGCATGTAAAGATACTCGTAGCAGACCCAGAAAAACGGGAAAAGAAAGATTACCAGCCGCGTTGGGAAAATTTTTCTTGCGAAATATAGAAGAGTTGATGGAATCAGAAAGAACAAAGGATTAACAAAGAGCAAAGTTCCGCCGGCAATCATCAAAAAAGTGTCTGCCTGCTTTTGCCAGCTTCCAACCCAATAGAGAGTGATGACACTAAATACAAAAAAAGTAAGATAGGTTGCACGATTAATTTCGCCAAGGGTCTTTCGTTTTTCAATTACATAGAAATACGGAACTAACCCTACAAAAAGTAGAAGCGTTAATGGAAAAGGAAACGGCGGAAAACCTATCCCCATTAAAATACCGCTAAGTATTAGCAAAAGATGTTCGTTTCTTTTTTTAGTCTTTTCTTCTTTCGATAGCTGAAGATGTTTTTTCCCAAAAAATAATTTCACTTAACGGCTTTCTTCCTTCTGAGCAAAAAACGTAAAAGATAAAATAAAATTATTAAAGCAATTATAATTAAAACAATACTGCTGTAAGTTGACAGTAATCTATCCACCCTATCAACATTTCTTCCAAATTCAATTCCCAAAAAGATAATTACTGCGTTCCACATGAGTGAACTAATTGATGCATACAATGCCGTCCTCGTAATTTCTAGCTCACTTAAGCCGGCAAAGAAAGAAATAATCGATCTCATCCCGGGTAAAAATCTATTTCCAAGAATAATCAAATACCCATATTTCATGAACCACTTTTCAGCTTTTTCCAGAGAAGAAACTGAAATGAATTTTATTTTCCCCGAGCGGACAACTTTTTTATCCAGCTGTGAACCTAAAAAGAACAATGTCATAAAACCAAGCACGCTGCCTGCGGTTGTAAGCAATAGAGTCGGAACAAAGTGGATAGAATGCGAAACTATTAAAGTGCCTCCTACAACAATAACTAAGTCGCTTGGCGACGGCGGAAAGACATTTTCGATATAAGAAAAAAAGAAAAGGGTTACGTAAATCCAAAAAGGACTTTGTGAAGAAATAAATTCAAGAATTTGCTCAATCATAAAAATTATTTTTTGAGGATCAATACAGTCGCAAAGGCTGATACCCCCTCTTCCCGACCAATGAATCCAAGCTTCTCTGTTGTAGTTGCTTTAATTGATATTTGTTCGATATCAGATTTTAATATTTCTGCAATTTTTACTCTCATCTTAAAAATATGAGTTGAAAGCTTCGGTTTCTGCATTGCAATAACTGCGTCAACATTGCCAAGTTCATATCCTTTATGGACCACGAGCTCATAAACTTTTTGGAGAAGAATTTTGCTGTCGGCATTTTTAAACTTCGGGTCAGTATCCGGAAAATGTTGACCAATATCTCCCAACGCTGCAGCACCCAACAGTGCATCGCATATTGCATGAAGAAGGACATCGGCATCAGAATGACCTTGCAAACCTTTTTCGAAAGGTATTTCAATTCCTCCGATGATTAATTTTCTGTTTTCTACAAAAGCATGAACGTCAATGCCAATCCCGGTTCTATATAGCAGGTTCAAAATTTTACCTCGAAATTTTTAAATTCATTTTTGAATTGGCGCCATTCAATTACACATTTGGTAACAGAGGCATGCGACGGTCCGACTCGGATTTCTTTGTACAATTCCTCAATCAATTCTTTTTTACCTTCAACCACAGTTAGTACATCGCCGGAATATAAATTTTCAACGTAGCCTTTTAAGCCAAGTGCTTGTGCCTTGCGTACCACAAAAAATCTGAAGCCGACTCCCTGCACAACTCCAGACGCAATTATTTCAGCTCTTAATAAATTATTGCTCATGGTTGAACTTAAGTTTGTCGAATAATTCTGTAACTAAAAGTCCAGCAAATATAAGAATTCCGCCTATCAGGCTAAAGCGTGAAATTATTTCACTTAAAATCATATATGCAGTAACTGCGGAAAAAATCGGTTCGAATGATAAAATGATGCCAACTTTTGTAGGCGTTAAAAATTTTTGATACTTCGTTTGAAGAGTAGTTGAAAGCACTGTAGCTAAAATTGAAGTATAAAGTAATGCAAAAATTACGTTTCCAGTAATTACAATCTTGAATGATTCTAGGTTATAAATAGAAAGACTGAATGCAAAAATAACTCCGAGTACCGCTGTAGTTCCGACTTGCAAAATAACAAGCGGAAAGAATTCATATTTCTTAGTAAGAATGTCTAGGTAAACCAGATACATGGCAAAGAAAATTGCACAAAGTAAAGTGAAAAAATCTCCGATATTAAAACCCCTGCCAATCTCATGAAATATTTCAAAGATTGAATTCCCTTTACTCGATAAAAGAATTAAACCCGAAATTACAAATAGAACACCGAGCAAATTTCCTTTCGAAGGTTTTTTCCTTTCAAATAATAATTGAAAGACTGGTGTGAAGAGAACAAACGTCCCTGTAATAAATCCAGACTTTGTTGCCGAAGTATATTTTAATCCGATTGTCTGAGTGGCAAATCCAAGAAAGAACATAACACCCAGCAATATCCCGCTTAACGTTAGAATTTTATTGAATCTGTCTCTAATTTTGAGATAAAAAGGGAAAAGAATTATAGCCGCAAGTACGAATCTTGTTGCTACAAAAGCAAGAGGTGAAATATCGTTCAATGCAACTTTAATTATGACGAAAGTAGCACCCCATATTACCGTAATAAAAATTAGTACAGCCTCAGCGGTATATTTTTTCATGCAAAGAGTAATTCATTCTTTATTCCTAATATAGCCGAATGACTTGAGCATTTTCTCATCCGACCTCCATTTATTCCTTACCTTAACTCTCAGTTCAAGGTAAACCGGCTTTTGGAGAAAGTCTTCCACAGCTTCTCGGGCAGCTTGTCCAAGCTTTTTTATTGCGGTACCCTGCTTCCCAATTAAAATTCCTTTCTGACTTTCCTTCTCTATAACAATCTCCGCGCTGATGTAATTTTTTTTCTCTTCTCTTTCTTTGAAGTCAGCAATTAAAACTTCGCAGCTGTACGGTATTTCTTCTTTATAAAGTTCAAAGATTTTTTCACGGATTATTTCACTAACAAAGAATCTTTCATCATCCTGAGCAACAATGTCATCCGGGAAATATTTAGGATGGAATGGCAACAACTCAACAATGGCACTTAACACTGAGCTAATATTGTAACCCAAAGTTGCTGAGATTGGAATTATATTTTCAAAATTTTTATCCGATTCAAATTTTTTAATCAATGCCTTAATATGTTCCTGAGAAGACAAATCAACCTTATTAATGATCATCAGTTTAGGCTTTTTATTCTTCAATATAACACTTGAAATGGTTTTATCTTTTAGTGTAGATTCACCCGTAGAATCAGCTTCAACATCCAGCAATATGATGATTACATCCGCATCTCGTATTGAGAGTTCCACATCATCCATCATTTTCTCTTGAAGAAGATATGCCGGTTCCATAATGCCGGGAGTATCTAAAAAAATTACCTGAAAATCTTCTTCTGAAAGAATTCCCAAAATTCTTTTTCGTGTAGTTTGCGGCTTGCTCGTAACAATTGAAAGCTTTTGACCAAGCAATGCATTCATTAATGTAGACTTGCCGGCGTTAGGCTTGCCAAGTATTGCTACATAACCGGATTTAGTTGAAATATCTTTTGCCATTGAGTTGTGAAATTGTCTAAATATTTTTTTTGTAAAATAAATGAAATTAAAAATTTATTTTTAAAATTAGATTTCATAAAGTAGAATAACAAATTTTAGAAAGTTGTTGGGCAGCCATTAAGAGGATAAAGTTGGGACAATTTACCTGGCGGTTTATTTTACTAATATAAAGATAGAATTCAAGCAAATTAATTATTGCAGCCTGCTTAATCTTCGTTTAGCATGGCGAAGATTCTCGAAGAATATGTATCCGGTGATAATTATGCCAAATGAAAATATAGAACCAATGATTGAGATGTTCTTTGCAGATAGAATATTTCTTACCGTCTCAAGTGCGTTTGTAAAATAATTTATGTAATAGTCGATAGAATTGGTTGACATGGAACCCGAACTTGAACTGCCTACAGCAATAGTAAATACGTATCCGATTATAGCCAGACTTATTATCATAAAAATTGTTGATATTGAAAAGACAAAATATCTGTCCTTTTTAATTGAGATGGCATTTTTCCGAATCTTAGCCATCAGCAGCGAAGTAAAGTCTGCACCTGTTTCATAAATTTTTATTTTGCCAAGCTCGCCATGCACACGCTGAAGAGCAGCCAATCTTCTTCTACCGTCGTCTGATTTCTTCAGAAGTTCTTTTACTTCGATTAGAGCGGCTTGGTTAAGCTCGCCATCAATATACTGATTCAATATTTCATCGTTTAGCTGAATCATAACAATTCCTTTTCATAATTTGTTTTCATCAGTTCATCTCTCAGTGCATTCCTTGAACGATAAAGCATCACTTTAATATTAGTAACTGAAGTTTCCATTACTTCACTAATCTCTTCACACGTCATATTTTCAAGATAAAAAAGATTTATTACCGACGAATATTTTGCCGGAAGTTTCTCAATTAACATGTGAATAAACTTTGAGAAATCTTCACGTTCCGTAACTTGATAATCATAATTGCTTCTTAAATTCAGATGGTCGTCAATTGAAGACATTTCACTTTCGATTTTTCTCTTTTTGCCTGAAATTTTCGTAAGAGCAGTATTGTAAACAATTCGATAGAACCATGTCGAAAATTTCGCTTCCAGTCTGAAGTTTTGAAGTGATTTAAATGCTTTCAAAAAACAATCTTGAAGAACCTCTTCGGCTTCCATTTCGTTTTTAAGCATGCGCTTAAGCATAGAAAAAGCTTTGTTTCTATATCTATCAACGAGCAAAGCAAAATCAGAATGGTTGCCTTTTTTTACAGATTCAATAATTTCTAAATCAGTAAGGTTTTTCATTTTATCCTTTTTGACTTCCCCTTTCGCTGAATGGTTACAAATTTATTAAACCCCATTAAACATATCCCGGTCTATCAGAACTCTAGCGAAACTATCAAATTCTTTATCATAAACTTAGATACACTAAGCTTTAAAATCAATCTTAGAAAAGATGTAACCTGTAGAAGAGTTATTAAGTCTTAAGTATTGAGAAACATATTGAAGTGACTGAAAATAGATTTTGGGTTGCTTTGAGAAAGAAAATAATTATTTAAAATTAAAAAATATTCCGAAAGGAGACTTACAATGAATGCCGCTGTAGTTGGAGTTTTTGTACCGATAATACTTTTTTTAGTTATCGGTTTAGTTATAGTGGTTAGCGTTTACTTTCGTTCAAGAGAACGTCAAATGCTGATTGAAAAGGGTTTGGATGCTCAATCCATGAAGGAATTTTTTGAAAACAAGAAAGATCCCTATGTGTTAATGAAGATTGGCATCATTTCGTTCGGCTTTGGAATCGGCTTAGGAATTGGATTAATGCTTAAAGAATACACCGATCAGGAATTCTGGGTACCATTTTTACTTTTTACATTTACTGGTCTGGGTTTCGTTACCGCTAATTTTATAGCGAATAAATTAGAATCTAAAAAACAATAATTGAAGGCTGGTAATACCAGCCTTCAACTTTCTATTCCTGCGCCGCAAGCCATCTTTCTACATCAATTGCTGCCATACAGCCTGTACCGGCAGCAGTTACAGCCTGACGATAATTTTTATCGGCGACGTCTCCTGCAGCAAATACACCGGGTATATTCGTGTATGTTGAGCCTGGCTTTACTTTCAGATATCCATTTTCATCCATATCCAAAACCCCTTTAAATAATTCCGTATTTGGTTTATGACCAATTGCAATAAACAAACCATCTATATCAATTTTTGAAGTTGAATGATCTTTGGTATCTTCCAAAATAACGCCAGTCATTGTCTTTCTTCCGTTCTCTTCTTTACCAAGAACTTCTTTTATGACTTTGCTAGTTAAAAATTTTATCTTTGGATTTCTCTTCGCTCTTTCAAGCATAATTTTGGACGCACGGAACTCAGCCCTGCGATGAACAATTGTAACTTCGGAGGCAAACCTGGTAAGATAGTTAGCTTCTTCCATCGCTGTATCACCGCCACCTACTACAAGTATTTTTTGATCCTTAAAAAAGAAACCATCACAAGTTGCACAAGCCGAAACACCGTATCCCATATATTTATTTTCGCTCTCGATTCCAAGTAGTCTTGCTGAAGCTCCAGTTGAAACAATCACAGCATCCGCAGTATGAGTTTCATTGTACGTCTTCACAACGAACGGTCTCTTTGAAAAATCAATTTCTGTCACCTCTTCGTAAATACATTTTGCACCAAATCTTTGAGCTTGTTTACGCATAACATCCATTAATTCGGGACCCATTATGCCGTTTTCAAATCCAGGATAATTTTCCACTTCAGTTGTAATTGTAAGCTGACCGCCTGGCTGCATTCCTTCAAATACAACCGGATTTAAATTTGCACGCGCGGTGTATAGTGCTGCCGTAAAACCTGCCGGTCCACTTCCGATTACAATTACTTTATGATGATTTTCATTTGCCATACCATCTCCATTTGTACTAAAAATTTTCAATAATTTAATTTCAAAAGTATTTGATTCAATTATAAGATGAAAGTTTCAAATTTTTACTTTTCTAGCAAGAATTCCGCATTTCGCTTCAATCCCTTTAACTTTGTCCGTTTTACCGGACTTCTCTCAAACCGCAAGTTGAATTCTTCAGTAGTCATATCAATTACTTCTCTTAAATCTAATTCATCATTATTGTGGGAAGGATAAAACTCTTTTTTTTCAGTAACCTGCGAAAATTTGACATTCCACGGACAAACATCCTGACAAATGTCGCAGCCGAAAATCCAACCGTCAAATTTTCCCAGAAATTTTTCTGGTATTTCATTTTTATTTTCTATTGTTAAATATGAAATGCACTTATTTGCGTCAACTAAATATTCTTGAACAATTGCATTAGTCGGGCAAGCATCTATGCAGGCAGTGCAGGTACCGCAAAAATCAGGCATCTGTTGCGAATATCCAAATTCATAATTTGTAATGATGGTCGATAGAAAAATCCAACTTCCGAAATATTTATTTATTACATTTGAATGCTTACCTATCCAACCAAGCCCTGATTTTACAGCCCAAACTTTATCCATAACTGGTCCGGTATCAACATAAGATTTGGATTCGAAGTTTTCATCTAACTCTTTCAACTCTTTTTCAAGCTTTGCCAGCTTTTCCCAGATTATTAAATGGTAATCCGTTCCCCAAGAATATCTGGATACTTTTCCTTTAGAAACATTGTTTGAATGTTTTTTGTTTGAATAATAATTTACTGCTAATGAGATCACGCTTTTAGCTTCCGGCAGAATGTTTTTTAAGTCCTGTCTTTTCTCAATGTTTCTTTCCATGTATGCCATGCCGGCGTTATAACCTTTCGACAGCCATTCTTCAAGATTGTTTATTTCTTCTCTCAGAACATCTGCTCTGGAAAATCCTATTAAATCGAATCCAAGTCCCTTAGCTTTTCTAATAACTATTTCATTTGTAATCTTCATCGGAAACAGACCAAAGAAACTTTAATTGCTACCACTTCAATTCTTTTTTGATGACTTTAACATAAACTTGTTCATTGATTATTTTAACCGGATAAGAATCTAATCCGGCGTTACATGAAGGCATCTTTCCGGTCTTTAAGTCGAACATCCACCCGTGCACTGGACAAACTACGCAACCATTTTCAATATAACCATCATAAATTACCGTAGTATGCTGATGAGGGCAGACATTACTCAATGCAAAAATTTCTCCATCAACTTTAAAAACGGCTACTTCTACATCATCGATAATAAATCTTTTACCTTCGCGGTCTTTAATGCTGCTGTTGGTGCAAATTTTTTGAAAGCAGTCTATATCAGACAATGAAAATTGAGTATCCGTCATTTCAGAATCCGGAAAATTTTTCATTTATTTTAAATCCCTTTTCCGTTTTGGTCGCCGTACCAAATGACGTTACCGGATCGTGTTCAAAAATTAATTTCCAATTCTCTTCAACGGCTTTATTCAAAATTTTCTTCCTCTCATCTATAGTTACCAGCGGTTGAAGGTCGTAACCCATAACATAAGGGATTGGGATGTGGGATGTCGTCGGGAATAAATCGCCGCAAAACAAAAATGTATTTGAGGAATCCGATAGCTTAATCAGCTGCTGAGAAAACGTATGTCCGTTGACAATCGAAAACTGAATTTCATCATCAAAAAAAGTTTCGCCCTCAACAAAGTTAAGGACGCCTTCATTCATTAAAGGGATAAAATTATCTTTAATGTAACTGCCTCGGTCTTTCTCTGAAGGACTGATTGCCCAATCATAATTTTTTTTCTGAACAAAATATTTAGCATTTGGAAATGCAGGGACCAGTTTACCATTTTCCAGTTTGGTTGAACCTCCTGTATGATCAAAATGAAGATGAGTAAGCAGAACATCTGTTATTTCAGATTCGTTCAAATCTAATTTTTTTAATTCGGATTTTATTGAAAAGCTTTCCTGATGGATATCATAAATTGAATTTGATTTTTCATCCCACTTCTCGCCCATGCCGGTATCGACGAGGATTTTTCTTTTCCCGGCAACCAGCAAAAGATTTCTAGTAGCAAGCTTAATTCTATTAGAAGTATCGGTAGGATTAGTTTTTTCCCAGAGCGGTTTTGGGATTATTCCGAACATTGCGCCTCCGTCAAGCGCAAAGTAGCCAGAGTTAAGAAGATAAATTTGATACTTTCCGATTTTCATTTTGGTTTTTATTGTGCGATGATTAGATTGAGTAACCTATGCGCAAAGATAAAAATATTAACCGGTAAGTAAAAATAAAGGTGATCTAATGTTGATTAAAAAAAGAATACCCAATCCTGGTTAAATCAAGATCGGGTATCTTTATTAAAATTTATCTGCCAATACCGTCAAGATATTCTTTTTTCTGAAGTAAAGCAGCTTCATCTTCTGCATGATCTGGATCCGGAATGCAGCAGTCAACAGGGCAAACTTCCTGACACTGGGGTGAATCATGGAAGCCCTTGCATTCGGTACATTTATCAGGTACCACATAAAAATAGTCATTTGAAAAAAATCCAGTTGCACCGGAAGGAGCTGCGTCGCCGTCGCCGTATGTTTTACCGGCAAATTCCCAGCTGTTACCACCTTCATAAATTGCATTGTTTGGACATTCAGGCTCGCATGCACCACAATTGATGCACTCCTCGGTTATCTTAATAGCCATTACTTATTTCTCCTTAGTTTCGTTATAAAATGATTAAATGATTTATTATTCTATGCTAAATTTTAGATAACAATGGCTAATTTTATGCCAAACTGAAATCCTGAACATTCAAGTAGAAAAAGGATTAAGAATTAAAAATTAAGGGAAGGCACTAAAAAAAGTTAAAAGTATAATCTGGATTTTTTCAATTGTGAGAATTTGCGGAAATCTCATTCTTGATACTGAATACCCAATTACAGATGCTCAATATTCGCCAAAGATATTTACATTCTGAAAAGCAAAGGATGGAGGAAAATAGTATCAAGAATCGAGCAATTAGAATTATCTTCCTATACCATCAAGATATTCTTTTCTTGAAAGAAGAGTTGCTTCATCTTCAACATGATTTGGATCAGGTATGCAGCAATCAACAGGACAAACCGCTGCGCATTGCGGTTCATCGTGAAAACCTTTGCATTCTGTACATTTATCCGGAACGATGTAAAAGAAATCCGTTGAGTAAAAACCTTGTGCACCCGAAGGAGCCGTATCATTTTCGCTGTAAGTTTTTCCGGCTAAATCCCAACTTACACCGCCTTCATAAATTGCAGTGTTAGGACATTCGGGCTCGCAGGCGCCGCAGTTTATACATTCTTGAGTAATCATTAATGCCATGTCAGTTTTCTCCTCATATCATTGATTATGAAATTCTGGAAACCAGAATATATAATTTCATTTCCCAGTAATTTATTTTTTGCTGACGAAAAAATTTTCATTGATGCTGGTAATTTAGTAAAGAGTAAATTATTTTCAACCATCAGAACTATTTTTTTTCGCAAAAGTTAAAAAATTGAATCAATCCTTACCAGCCTCCGCTGGCACCACCGCCGCCGAAACTTCCTCCTCCACCGGAAAAGCCTCCGCCGCCAAAACCGCCGCTGCTGAATCCTCCTCCTCCTCCAAAACCTCCGCCTCCAAAGCCGCCTAAACCGCCGCCATAATAAAAGAAACCGCCGCCTCTTCTACCACCGCCTCTTAAGAAAAATGAAATTACAAAAAATAAAACAAAAAGAAGCGTGAATATTCCTGAATATGAATCTCTCGAACTCGCTTTTTTATCAGCTTTATATTCACCTTTGGTAGCAAGAATGATAGCGTTTATTCCGGCAGATACTCCATCGAAATAATCATTCTGCTTGAAATAGGGAATCATTACATTCCTAACAATCGAGCTGGAAAGAGCATCAGTAAGCGCACCTTCAAGTCCGTAGCCGACTTCAATTCTTGCTCTGTGATCATCCTTAACTACAAGTAGAAGGACGCCGTTATCATTTTTCTTTGAACCTATTTTATTTTTCTGCGCCGTCTCAAATGAAAATTGTTCAAGTGGATAGCCGTTTAGTGTAGGAATCATCAGGAAGACAAGTTGGTTGGATGTTGAATCGTCAAATGTTTTTAGCCGGTAGTCTAATTCATTTAATTGATCCTGGGTCAAAGTTCCTGTAAAATCATTAGCGTAATTTTTTAAAATCGGAAGATTATCCTGCTGTGCAAAACCAATCGAAATAAAAAATAAGAATAGAAATATTTTTTTCATCAGTGTTAAAACTCAACCTTTGGTACGTTTTCTGCGCCTGCAACTGCTTTGAAATATTGCTTCTCTCTGAAACCAAACGAATTGGCAATAATAACCCCTGGAAATACCTTTATCATTGTATTATAACCTTGAACAGCCGAATTAAATCGGATTCTGGCTATATTAATTCTGTTTTCTGTACCCTCTAGCTGCGCCTGTAATTCTAAGAAGTTCTCGTTCGCTTTTAAGTCAGGATAATTTTCAACTGTTACAAGCAGCCTTGAGAGAGCCCCGCTTAATTGTCCTTGAGCAGCTTCGAATTTTTGAAAAGCTGCCGGATCATTTAAAATGTCTTTGGTAACTTTAACACTTCCAACGCTTGCACGAGCATCCGTCACCTGGATTAAAACGCTTTTTTCAAAATTTGCGTAACCCTTTACGGTATTAACTAAATTCGGAATAAGATCGTATCTTCTTTGATATTGACTCTCGACATTGCTCCAGGCTTTATCAACTTCCTGATTTTTGCTTACCAAGCCGTTATAAGTACCAATACCCCAAATTACAAATATTGCAATGATCAATAAGATTCCCCCAGCAATGGAACAACCAACGATCATTCCTTTTTTCATGTAGCCTCCAGAATTTACTGATTACTTTTTATTGAGTGCTCCTAAATTTATCCCTCTTGAAATCATAAAATACAAAAGGAATTATTTTTACTTAAGAATATAATATTTTTTAGGAATTTAAACCTAAAGAAAAAGTTTTTTTAGAAATATTTTAACCTAATTCGGATTGAATTAGGGTTTTAGCCCGGCATAATTAAATTGCAGAAACTGCATGGCTTTATTTGTAATCTTCAAATTTTCTTCTTCCGCAAACTTTTTAGCATTCTGCAGATTACCATTATAAAAACGAAGCCAAAGAAAATTTCCTACAACTAATCCATCAAAAACCCGGTTAGCTTCAAATGCATTTACCGTAACATAACCCCACAAAATATTCCAGCCTAACGATAAGAGCCCGCTTAAATAATGTCCAGTATAAATTTGTCCAGCGCCTGGTATAAAATGTGAAATTGCATCCGCAAATGCAACCGAATATTTATCTTCATCAACCTTTTTACACAAACTGCTTAGCGTTTCATTGGTATCCGTTTTACTGAATTCTTGAGAAGCCTTATTCCATTCATCTGCAAAGATATATGTCCAGCCTTTCCAATAAAATATTTCTTTTTCTTCATCTGCAAATCTTTTGTCATTTCCAAGCAAAGTGAGCAAATCTATTGCATGAGAAGTTGTCCGCCTAAGTATATTGCAGCGTATTATTAGCAATTTAGACTCCAAAAGCTCATCATTGTTCCGAGCATTCATTTCGGCTATGGTGAAATACAAAATTGCATCGGAAAATTTTGCGCCTTGTTTGTATGATAAACCTATCATTTCATTAGCTTGATATTTATACTCACCGTATTTGTCAAAGAATAAAAGTCGTTTAAACTCAGTTATTGCATCATAGTAATTCTGATTTTTATAGAGGCTGTCTGCATATTCAAATTGCTTCTTTAGATAGTCTTGAGCGAAAGAATTTCTGGTTAAGAGAATGAAGATAAAAAGTAAAAAAATATTTTCCAGTTTAGATTTCATTTACTTGCAGAATTTAAATTTAGGAAGGAAATAATTCCGGGCATCCAAAAAAGATTTTAAGTCACTTACAAAATCAAAATGAATCTTAGCATTGTAAATTTGAGCCGAAGCCGCTGCTCCGTAAACATTACCAGCATAAAAGCCTGCAGCCAATCCGCCGAAAAGCCAGCCGCGGAAATAATGTTTTGCATGAAAATTATCATAAGATAAATAAGCAAAACCAACTGATGCAATAAATGCCCAGATTCCATCGGCATATTTATGAGTATAAAACTTTCCAGCTCCGGGTATTATTGCTGATAAGATTGCTGCTGTTACCGGACTCTTTTCCGGCGGATTCTCTTTCCACTCATAAAAATTTTTGACTTTGGCTAAATCTTCTTTTGGGAAAGCCCCTAAAAATTCTTGTTCCGCTGGAAGGGGATTATTAGTAAGAAGAAATGAAAAATTATACAAAGAAATTGTTTTGCTAAATGCGGTCGAATTTTTTCCTATAACGTTTTGAAAATTCTTTCTGAATTCAAAAAAATCTCCTGCTTGAAATAGTGACTTCATCAATTCCATCTCCGCATCAGAATAAAAAGGAGAATTAGATCTTATTGCTGCAAACTTTTCAGCAGCTTTACTAAAGTCGCTCATTTCGGAATATGCAAGTGCAATCTTGAACTCAACTGTATCATTTGAAGCCATGGTAAGATAGTGTTGGTATTCTCCAATAGCTCGCAGATAATCTTTCTGGCAAAAAAGATAGTCACCGAATATTTTTATGTTTAATGGAGAAAATAAATTGATATTCCTGACTGGAATTTTGTTTTGTGAAAAGGAGAATGAAGTCAACAGGAACAAATAAATAATTAAATTCTTCATTCATTATTTATAACTGCTGGTGGAGGAATGTACTTAATCTTCCGAGGATTTAAAGTGTAAAGAGAAATAGGATCATAATAATGCCCGTCAGGAACACGGGGATATTGACCAAGTTTGCCGAAAATATCCATATCTCTCGTAAACCTATCGAAGAACATTAGTGTCCCTTGAACGATGTTGGTCTTTTCTACTGACTGTACAAAAAAGTTTGAGCAAGTAGGGCTGAATGAACAATTGTCGCCGTCTACATCGGAAATTAAAATCCAGTACGCATCGGCAAAAGATTTTAATGCTGCTCTTCCAAGGTTTTGGGAATCAATCGAATAATTCCTTTCAAAAGAAGGGTCTTTCTGCTGATAAGAATAATCTGCCTTTCCCCATCTTACCCAATCAGTTTGCGCCCAGAGATATGTTGATGATAAAATCAGAATTATAAAAATTATCTTCATTTAAAAATTTATAAATAATATTTTAGGTAAAGCTATATGGGTATAATGGTATAAAAGTATATGGAAGCAAACCATTATACCTCTATACCGTTATACCCTTGATACCTAATATCCATCCATCATCGCACGTGCGATTACAATTCTCTGTATCTCGTTGGTGCCTTCATAAATCTCAGTTATTTTTGCGTCGCGCAGATAACGCTCAACAAGATATTCTCTAACGTATCCGTAGCCGCCGTGAATTTGAACTGCTTCAAGAGCACATTCAACTGCAATTTTAGAAGCATAAAGCTTTGCCATCGCCGCTTCTTTAAAATATTTTTTACCAGCATCTTTCAATGCGGCAGCTTTTAATGTTAGAAGCTTTGCAGCATCTACTTTAACAGACATATCTGCAAGCTTAAATTGTATTGCCTGGAAATCCGAAATATGCTGACCGAAAGCTTTTCTTTCTTTTGAATATTTAAGTGCAGCATCAAGTGAAGCTTCGGCAATTCCAACTGCTTGCGCAGCAATTCCAATTCGTCCACCGTTCAAAGTGTTCATAGCAAAATTAAAGCCCTTGCCTTCTTCCCAAACTAAATTTGAAAGAGGTACACAGCAGTTTGTAAATGTTAAAGATGATGTATCAGAACTTCTAATTCCAAGCTTGTCTTCTTTTTTTCCGTAACCAAATCCCGGCGTTCCTTTTTCAACTAATATTGTTGAAATTCCGTGATGACCTTTCGACTTATCAGTCGTTGCCATTACCAAAACATAATCAGCCGATTGTCCGTTTGTTATCCAATTTTTAATTCCGTTGATTGAATAGCAATCGCCTTCTTTATCGGCAGTTGTTTTTTGATGTGTTGCATCGCTGCCAGCTTCAGGTTCTGAGAGTGCAAATGCGCCAAGCTTTTCTCCCTTGGCAAGCGGAGTTAAATATTTTTCTTTGATGAAATCAGTACCGTATTTCTCAAGTCCATAACAAACAAGAGAATTATTAACGGACATTATAACACCAACACTCGCATCAACCTTTGATACCTCAATCATTGCAAGCACATAACTTATGGTATCCAATCCGGCGCCTCCGTATTCCTGGGGAACCATCATTCCCATAAATCCTAACTCGCCTAATTTTTTAATAATGTCTGAGGGGAATTCACCCTTGATATCCCGCTCAATGGAGGAAGGTGCAATTTCGGCTTGAGCAAAATCTCTAGCCGATTCTTTAATCATCAACTGTTCTTCTGTTAATTCAAAATTCATGATATTCCCTTTTTCTTTTATTTGTATTACTTTTGGTAAGGCAAACGCAGGGATTAATAAAAACGACCACAACTTTTGGTTAGGTTCGATGATTTTTTATGAACTAATTCTTCATGTTCAAAATAATGTAATATTTGATTTTCCGCAATGATTTAATGAAAAAAATTATCTGCATCACTTCCGTTGAAAATTAATTTTTTACAATCATTCAAATTCTTATATTTGCTAAAAAGAAAAACATGGATGAGAAAATGGGCGACGAGAATAAAACAACAGTACAAGAAAAAAAGAAAACCCAGTTAAAGGGTTTAACACTGGAAGAGTTGAAAAACTTTTTCACAAGTATCGGTAAACCGAGGTTTAGAGGAGAACAGATTTTTAATTGGCTCTACTATCACCTGGCTACCGATTTTGATGAGATGTCCAACGTACCGAAAGTATTGCGGAATGAGCTTCGGGAGTTATGTGAATTGCAAACGCTTGATTATGTTACTTCCGAAGTATCACCTATTACGGGTACCAAAAAATACATTTTTGAAACTAAGGATAAGTTTAAAATTGAGTCGGTAATTATTCCTGAAGTTGAAAGAACCACACTTTGTGTGTCTACTCAGGTGGGCTGTCCGCTTGATTGCACATTCTGCGCAACTGCATTGATGGGTTATAAACGAAATTTGACTCCGGGTGAAATCTTTGACCAATATTTATTGGCAGCAAGAGACTACGGCAAAGACCAAATTACAAATATTGTATATATGGGTATGGGTGAGCCGCTTCTTAATTATAACAGTACAGTTAAATCACTCAAAATACTTGCCGAAGATTTGAACAAAGCAATTGGTCCTAAAAAAATTACTGTCTCAACAGCGGGCATAGCACCTAAGATTAGAGAATTGGCTGATACTAATTTGAAAGTTAAGCTTGCTTTTTCTTTACATTCCTGCTTTGAAGATGTTCGTTCGAAGATTATGCCTATCAACAACAAGTATAATCTAAAACAAAACATAGAAGCGGTAAAATATTATGCAAGGCGGACAGGTACTCGCATTACTTTTGAATACGTAATGCTAAATGAAATCAACGACAGAGATGAAGATATTACTGCCTTGATTGCTTTATGCAGCGAGCTTCCTTCAAAGATTAACATTATTCCTTTCAATTCATTGAAACATATGGATCCGACTGGATTGGCTGCTGATCTCGAATCGACACCCTTGTACAGGATTGATGAATTTGTTGAGAAGTTGAGGAATAAAAACATTAATGTTCGAGTAAGAGATACTCAAGGCGACGACATTACTGCCTCATGCGGTCAGTTAGCGATTAAGTTTACCGAATAATATTTCTTGCTGTTTTATTTTCATGAAAAAGCTTTCTCATGATGAAATAGCTTTAAATAGAAGTACGCTCGATACACTCCACAATGTAAAAAAGCTTCCTGTCACGGTTTTACTAAACAGTATCAGAAGTAATTATAATGTTGGTTCTATCTTTAGGACTTCTGACGGCGCCATGATAGAGAAGCTTTATCTTTGCGGTTATACACCGCATCCTCCCGATAATACTTCGGGTAATGGAAGAAAAGAAATTCTTAAGACTGCACTCGGCTCAACTGAAAGCGTTAAATGGGAATATGCAAAAGATCCTAAAGAAGTTATCTTAAAATTGAAAGAACATGGGATGAAAATATGCGCACTTGAGCTTACAAATAAAAGTAAAAATTATTATGATGTTTCTCCTAAAGACTTTCCTCTCTGTTTAATTGTCGGCAATGAGATTACAGGTGTTTCCCAGGATCTGATAGATCTTTGTGACTTCTCAATCGAAATTCCTCAATATGGAATTAAGCAGTCGCTTAATGTTGCCGTTGCATACGGAATTGCAATCTTTGAACTCAGAAAGATATTTGATTTAGGATAATGTTAATTCTTTTTCAATTGATATTAAACGGACTTCCATGTTCTCTGGGTGGACTTCCTTTAAGATGAAATGAACATCCGGTAAGACCGGATTGATTTCCCATAAGTACAGATGTGTATTTGATCAAGACGGATGTTCATTTAATCAAACGGGATCGGTTTCCAGCTATTCCGGATAATTTTCCATTAAGATCGGATGTGCGTTTATTTACTTTGGATGTGCATCCGATCAAAACAGATGGATTTCTATCAAAACGAAATGGAATTTTAGCGAGAACGGATGTACGTCTGGTCAAACCGGATGTGCATTTGATCAAACCGGATGGGTTTCCGGCAATTTCCGATGAATTTCCATAAAAACCAGATGTGCGTCTATTAACATCGGATGTGCGTCGGGTAAAACCCGATCGTCATTCAGTAATCTTCGATGGGTTTTTATCAAGATTAAATGAGTTTCCTTTCAATTTGATTGTCCATTCTTTCAAATTAAATGGATTACCGGAAAGTGCAAACACTGAAAAAATGATAAAAATTATTCTATGCCGGTAAAATACTCTTCTCCGTTGTCTTTAACATGAATCATCAGCAGGTTGGCGCGAACAAGCTTTACCAGCGTTCGCGAAGCTCTTCTATCAGAAATGTTAATAGCTTTGCTTAATTCTTTCACAGTTATAAATTCATGGTTTGCAAGATAATTGAAGACAAATTTTTCTTCCGGTCCCGGCGAGTAATTTTTTAATTGAAGATTATTTGTCTGAGCCCGTAATATTCTAACCATTTCTTTACTCGCCTGAACACTCTTATCCTTCACTCTGATTGTAACAACGGCATTGTTGATATCGAATTCATTCTTATAATCTTGAAGACGGTGCGGCTTCTTATTCGATTCCGGGACTTCAACAATAACAACTTCTTTGCCGTGCATATCCATGTAATCAATACTGAAATCAAGAGGCGGTTCGCAAAAATTTTGGGCTACATCCTTAATCAGCTCCGATTCTGATTTCTCGCTTTCAACACCAACAATATCTTTATTGTCATCCACACCGATAAGAAGGTATCCGCCTTTTGTATTTGCAAATGCAATCATCTCACGCGCAATCTTTTCATGTGAAGAAAATTTCCTTTTAAATTCGCAGTGAACATTTTCCCCATCTTCAATTAATTCTTTAAGATCATTTCGTTTCATGGTTCTTGTTTAGGGAATAAAATTACATTGTTCAATCTTGCAAGCGCTATGCCCGAACGCCTTATAACATAACCGGAATTTGTATTCGGCTTATGCTCAAGCGGTGAAGGAATAACCGCTGCAAGCCTGGCACATTCCGGTGTAGTAAGTTTTAACGGGCTTGTTTTGAAGTATGCTTCCGCTGCATCCTTAATTCCGAAGATACCGTTACCCCATTCAATCAGGTTAACATAATTTTCCAATATTGCTTTCTTCGGAAGCTCCTTTTCAAGCCGGAACGTTACAAGTATCTCTTTTGCTTTTCTGATTATATTTCTCTCAGTTGTAAAATAAAGGTTTTTTGCAAGCTGCATTGTGATAGTGCTGCCGCCACGCATTATTTTCTTTCTTCTTTTATTCTCTTTAAGCGAAATATCGAGCTGTCTCCAATCTATTCCTTTGTGAAAGAAAAATGCATCATCTTCCATCGACAAGATAGCCCTGAGTAAATTTGGATTTACTTTATCAATGTTTATCCAAGATTCTCTGGGATAGTAAATCAAGTCATGCTCTATTGCACGCTCCTCCATTAATGAAGTTATTCTGGTATGATTATATTGAAGTAACGGGATTTCAAAAGATGGAATAGAGAAATAAACGATGAATATTATATATAAAAGTAGGCTCTGTAGTTTTCTTTGTTTTGTATAAGAAATAACCTTGTCTGCAATCCAGGCTAATTCATTTTCCCGGAGCTGTGAAATCGACATTTATATTATCACCTTAAAAAACTTTTTAACTGATAACATCCTAAAATATTTAATAACTCACGTTACGCCTATGTCATGCTGAACTTGATTCAGCATCCCAAAAATGCTGAAAAATGAGATTCCGAATCAAGTTCGGAATGACAAAGTAAATTAGATCTTTAATTGTGCGTAACGTAAGTTAATAAGAAAATAACCAAATATCTGCTAATAAAGTTTAACTTATCTCTTTAAGAGAATCGGTTGAGTTATCTAATAAGGTTCATACCTTTCCTGCGTACCCTTATTAAAGTATCCGCACTTGCAGTATTGTTAGTAATTGCAACCGGATTTGTTTCACCGGGTTTATTTCCGGCATCTTGGTTTGGATTTATTTTATTGGGCATACTGTTTTCAAGGCTAGCTAATTTCTTTTGGATATTTTGAAGCGAATCAGCAGCCAAAGAATCGCGATTCGTTTTTGACATAGCAAGCATTGAATCTTTCCTTGCTAGTTTCAAACGCTCAATTTCAGAATTATAATAACTTATTTTCGGAGAAATATTCATCGCATAAATTGAACGTGGATATTCTTTTATCAAAGTATCGTAAACAACTGCCGCAGAGTCGTTCATGTTTTTGTTATTCTCAAGTATCCAGCCTGCAGCATACAAAGCTTTAGCAGCGTAAATTGATTTGGGATGATTTTTATAAATCGAATACATACCTGTTAGCGAAGAGTCGTATGATGCCCTCATCATTTGCTCTTCTGCCTGAGAATAAATGACCTGTGCAGTATCATAATCAAAATTCACTAACGGTTTATGCAGTTTGTTTGCAGCTGCGTTAACAATGCTTTCATTCCTGTAATTGTTATAAACAACATTGAAAATACTATCTGCTTTCACAGAATCATTCATTGTGAGATAGTAGCTTCCAAGAGCATACAGAACCCGCGCTTCGTACGGACTTGCCGCATAATTAGTTAATATGTCGGTATAATAATTATATGCAGAGTCTGGTAAATTAAATTCCGTAAATAGTAAATTTCCAAGTTCAAATTCTGATCTGACCACATAATTCTGCAGAGTATCAATCGGTTGAGTTGGGCGCTGCGGAGGTTTCATAGTAACCGTTGGCGGAGGAGCATTTTGTGCGTATCGATTTTGAAGACTATTGCCACGAAAGTTTTGCCCTGGTCTAAGCAGTTGATTTGGATTATTAAGTTGATTTTGATTCGGATTATTTAACTGAGTCTGATTCGGATTCTGAAGTTGGTTTGGATTCAGGCTTTTCAACGAATCCGCAGTAAGTGTAGAATCTAGTTTCTTTAATGAGTCCGCTTTCTGTATTTCACTTAATGCCTTAAGCGAATCAAAATTTTGTTTGCCAAAGGCGCTTTTTAGCGAATCAAAATAAGCCTGGTACTTGGCACGTTCTAATTCCTGCGCAACCTCATTTGCAAAAGCAATTGAATCTTTAACAAACAAATCCGGATTGAGAGCATAACTAAGTTCTTTTCGATTATCTTGAAGCTCACCAGATAATACTTTATACTTAGTCAGTAGTCCGACCTTTGTTCTTGCATCATCAAGATATTGTTGAGGTGCGGCAGAAGAAGACGCTCGGTTATAATAGTAATATGCTGTATCAAAGTTTCGGTATTTGTCAAGAAAAACTCTTCCAAGTTCATAGCTTGCCAATCCTTGACTTGGTGTTCTTGCAAAGGAGGAATCTACATAAAAGAACTGATCGAGAGCATCTTTAGTCTTGTCCATTTTCAACAGTGTTAATCCTTTTTGAAGATCAATAACGTCCATTGAGTCAAGATTTTTTTGCTGTCTGCTCATGGAGTTAAAAATATCCAGTGCCTTTTGGTTTTCATTGTTCTGCCGTAAGGTTTTTCCAAGTTCAGTTAAGGAATTAAATTCTGTACCGTAAGTCGGAGAATAATCGGTTACCTTTTCAAAAGATTTTATTGCGTTATCGGGATCGCCGACAAGATTATAAAGCTTTCCCATTTCATAGGCAACTTCGGCTTTTATGGTATTATCATCCGACACCTTTAATAAGTTGTCTGCAAGAGTTATGGCTCTATTATAATCTTTTTGCGAAATTCTATATTTTATTTCCTGGATTAGAACATCTTGTTGAATGGACTTTTTATTTTCTTTCTCCGCAGTTGCTCTAACATCTTCAAGAGTTGCCAAAGCGTTAGTATATTCTTTCATCCTCATCTGCGTTTTGCCAATCCAAAACTTTGTTTCCAGCACTAAGCTGCTCTTCGGTTGAGTAGCGATTAGTTCTTCAAATTTTCTTAGCGCTTTCGGATAATCGGTCTGATAATAAAAGCACTTGCCAATTATAAACAGTGCATCATCAACATAGCTGCTTTGTGCATGAAACTGAAGTATCTGAGAACATTTTTCGATTACTTTAGTTACCTGTCCGGAAGAGCTAGGCGGAAGTGTTACAGGTTCAATAGAAAATAAATCCCGCTTTTGTGCGTCGATTGATTTCTGAACTTGACCGAATAAATCAGTAGTATCATAATACAGATTAAAATAGGTAGTAAAGTTATTCCATATACCGCATCCGTAAAGCAAGAGTGCAGGAACGGCAAGAACGATTAACCTTCTTAAAATCAAATTAAATTTAATTTGCATAACAGAAGCTATTAAAGATTGTAAATAATTTAAAGGTAAAATATTTTACAGAGCTTCTTTCCCCGATTCTTCAGTTCTTATTCTGATTGCTTCTTGAATATCATAAATAAATATTTTACCGTCTCCCACCTGCCCGGTTTTAGCTGTTCTTAGAATAGCATCGACAACTTTTTCCGTTTTACTTTCGTCAACAACAATTTCAACCTTTATTTTAGGTACAAACTCAATCCTATACTCGCTCCCTCTGTAAGTTTCAGTATGACCTTTCTGCCTGCCGTATCCGCGGACTTCTGAAATAGTTAACCCGTGGATACCTTCTTCAACAAGCGCTTCCTTTACTTCATCGAGCTTGAACGGTCTGATTATAGCTTCTATTTTTTTCATACATGATAACCAGTTTATTTTCCATGACAATGTTTATACTTTTTTCCGCTACCACATGGGCACGGATCATTTCTGCCAATTTTATCTGCTACCTGAACAGGCTGAGGTCTGCTTTCCACTTCGGCTTCCACTCCTGCACTTCTTGATGATGTTACTGCACTTGCTGCACTTTGCTTAATAGTCTTCATTCGCGCAGGTTGTCTTCTTCTCTTTGTTTGAACTTCTTCCGGTGCCTGCGGGAAGAACTTAAAACAGAACGATACAACTTCATCTCTTATTTGAATAAGAAGTTCCTGGAATAGTTTAAAAGCTTCGACCTTATACTCAACAAGAGGATCTTTTTGACCATAAGCTCTAAGACCAATTCCTTCTTTAAGGTCATCCATTTCTCGCAGATGCTCTTTCCATTTGTGGTCGATAACGCTTAACATTGCATAACGTTCAAGCCTTGCCATCATATCTACACTGATCATTTCCTCTTTTTTCTTATAGAAGGTACGCGCAGCATCCATTATTCTGGCAACTATACCTTCCTTGCCGAGCGTTTCAAATTCAGTAGTTTCAAGCTGAATTTCAACGAGAAGATTATGCATTATCTTTTCTTTAATATTTTCAGCAAGAACATCTTCAAAGTTTTCGTCAACAATTTCCTGGACATATTCTTCCAGCAGTTCGAAAACTTCGCCTTTAAGTCTATCGCCTTGGAGTGCACGTTCGCGTCTCGTATAAATTACTTCGCGCTGCTGGTTCATTGTATCGTCATATTCCAGCAGTCTTTTTCTAATAGAAAAGTTATTCTCTTCAACTTTCTTTTGAGCGCGTTCTACCGATTTTGTAATTAAAGAATGCTCAATAACCTCGCCTTCCTTAATTCCCATTCTCTGCATTACGGAAGCAATCCTTTCGCTTCCAAACAATCTCATAAGATCATCTTCAAGTGAAAGATAAAATTTAGAAGTGCCGGGATCACCCTGACGTCCCGAACGACCTCTCAACTGTCTATCGATTCGTCTTGATTCATGCCTTTCGGTTCCAAGAATAAACAAGCCGCCTTTATCCTTTACACCGGCGCCAAGCTTAATATCAGTTCCTCTACCAGCCATGTTAGTAGCTATGGTTACTGCGCTTATTTCACCTGCATGGGCAACTATCTCAGCCTCACGCTGATGCTGCTTTGCATTTAAAACATTATGCTGAATGCCTTTCCTTTTTAGCATTCGGCTTATCGTTTCGGAAACATCCACACTTGTTGTTCCGACAAGGACAGGTCTTCCTTCTTTTCTTAATTGCTCTATCTGATCTAAGACAGCATTATATTTCTCCCGCTTTGTTTTATAAATTGCATCATCCTGGTCGTCTCTAATGCAAGGTTTATTGGTTGGAATGACAACAACTTCTAATTTATAAATTTCGTAAAACTCTGATTCTTCAGTCTCTGCGGTACCGGTCATGCCGCCAAGCTTCTTGTACATTCTGAAATAATTCTGAAGTGTAATAGTAGCAAGAGTTTGAGTATCCTTTTCAACCTTAACGCTTTCCTTCGCTTCAATCGCCTGATGAAGCCCGTCGGAATATCTTCTGCCTGGAAGGACACGACCCGTGAATTCATCAACTATCGCTATTTTGCCATCTTCGGTTACAACATACTCAACATCTTTTTCAAATAGAGTGTATGCCTTAAGAAGCTGATGAATTGTGTGGATACGGTCGCTGCTCTCGGAATATCTGTTATAAAGAGCATCTTTCTTTTTAATTTTTTCTTCATCTGTCAAAGATGCGTCATGCTCAAGCTTACTTATTTCTGTTCCAAGGTCTGGTAGAATGAAATAATCCTTTTCCATTCCTGTTCCTTTTGAAAGCTCTTCTCTTCCTTTCTCTGTCAGATCGATGGTATTATTCTTTTCATCGATAACAAAATACAATTCATCGTCAATGATGTACATGTTCTTCGCTTTTTCACGAAGGAATTCCATCTCAGTGGACTGCATCAGTTTTTTATTTGAAGGTTCACTTAATACTTTTCCAAGCTTGTTGTTCTTAGGTAATCCGCGGTATGCACGAAGTAGCAAAATACCAGCCTGGTTAATATCATCTTTGCCTTCACCTTTCAGAAGTTCTTCAGCTTCCTGAGCCATCTTGGCAACCAGGTTCAATTGAAGCCTGTAAAGCCTTTCAACGCGGGGTTTCATCTCGTCAAATTTCTGATCATCAACTTCTACCGGACCAGAAATAATTAATGGTGTTCTTGCCTCATCAATTAAAACGGAATCAACTTCATCAACGATAGCATAATTATGTTTTCTCTGAACCTGGTATTCTTTTTCGACAGCCATATTATCACGAAGATAATCGAAGCCGAATTCGTTATTCGTTCCGTATGTGATATCGCAGTTATACTGGTTCTGCCTTTGATCCGGTTCCATCGTATTAAGAATTACACCGACCGTCATTCCATGAAACTTGTATATTTCTCCCATCCATTCGCTGTCGCGCAAAGCCAAGTAATCGTTTACCGTTACAAGATGAACTCCTCTTCCGGTTAAAGCATTCAAATAAATTGGAAGTGTTGCAACCAAAGTTTTTCCTTCGCCGGTTGCCATTTCTGCAATCTTACCTTGATGCAGCACGATCCCGCCGATTAATTGAACATCGTATGGAACCATGTCCCAGGTTATTTTGTTGCCGGCAACTGTCCAGCTTTTTCCAATTAACCTCTGGCATGTGGATTTAACTACTGCAAAAGCTTCCGGAAGAATTTCGTCTAGTATTTCTTCATATTTTTCATCTAGTTCATCTTCAAGCTTTTCAAGCTCTTCATAAACCTGGTGGACATCAAATTCTTCGTTAGATTGAAGCTTTGAATGTTCTTCTTCAATTTTTTGTCTTAATTCTGCGGTGTAATTTTGAATTTTTTCCTTAAATTCCTGCGTCTTTGCTCTTAGTTCATCATCCGACAAATCTTTAACTTTTTCATATTCTTCATTTATTTCGTCAACAATAGGCATCAAGAGTTTCATATCCTTCTGCTGTTTATCGCCGAAAATAGCTTTGATCAAACTTTTCATTAAAAATGAATCTCCATTGGAATAATTGAGTTCAAAATTAACCATTGAAGCTCTGAAATGCAATTTAAGAAGATTGGCATCAAATTTTATATTTTCCATTTACAGTCATTTAATGTTAGTTTAAAGTTCGGAAATTAAAATTTTAACTGTTGTGGTTCACTTAAAGAAAAATTATAAGCTTTCTCAGGAATTTATCCGAAAAATTTTCGAGCAAACTGCGGGATACATTTTGCCCGAAACCTTTGATGAGGTTATCCGCCTGTTCGAATCTGAAATATCCGGGAGGTTTTTCTCCTTCAGCTCCGAATCGAATTTGCTTAGAATAATTCTTGGTATGTTTGATAAAGCAACTTTCCTAAATGAATGTCTTAAATTTCCTCATTATGTTGAAATACTGGTTTCAATAGCTTCTAACAGCAACTATCTTTCAGATATCCTTGTGAGAAATCCGGAATATTTTTATTGGATTGTAAATCCATCCACGCTTGATGCAAAGATTGATCAAGATAAGCTTGCACTTAAGCTTAATGATACAATTTCTAACTTCAAATCATACTCTGCAAAAGTAAATTCTCTGAGAATCCTAAAACGTAAAGAGATGTTAAGAATTGGCGTCAAAGACATTTTAGGAAAATCATCCTTAACCGAAATAACCGCTGAGTTGTCTGCATTGGCAAATGCTATTACTGCTGAGCTTTTTTTAATTAGCTACACGGAAGTTTCTGAAAAATATTCATTAAAAAATTTGGACTGTAAATATTGTTTAATATCCCTTGGTAAACTCGGAGGAAACGAATTGAACTACAGCTCCGACATAGACCTGATCATTTTTTTTAATGAAGAAAAAGTTCTTCCAAATAAAAAGCTTTACAGCGAATTTCTAACTGAAGTAATATATCTATTCATTGAAAGCGCTTCTTCAATTTCTAGCGCGGGATATATTTACCGTGTTGATTTTCGGCTTAGACCTGACGGAAGGAATTCTCCATTGTGCAGGTCGCTTCCGGAATATCTGAATTATTACGAAAGCCGAGGCGAAGATTGGGAACGGCAGATGCTTATCAAAATGAATTTTTGTGCCGGCTGTAAATCGCTGTACGATAGTTTTGAAAGCTACATCAAATCATTTGTCTATCCGCTTTCTTTTGCCGTTTCGCCGGTAGAACAAATTAATAAGCTGAAAGCTAACATAGAAAAAAATCTTAGCGATGAAGAAAATATTAAATTAAAACCCGGCGGTATCCGCGATATCGAATTTTCAATACAAGCATTACAACTAATAAATGGGGGCAGGAATCATTCTTTAAGAACACCGAATACTCTCGAGGCAATTGGAAAATTATACGGCACCGGATTAATTTCTGATTTAGAATATTCTATACTCACAGATTCGTACATTTTTTACCGTCGAATTGAACACTTCCTCCAATTGATGAACGATTCGCAGACACATACTATTCCTTTCGAAGGTGAGATGTTGGAAAAACTAAGTGCCTATTTAGGTTTTAAAAATCCATCTGAGTTTAGGCAGAAAGTATTTGAATATCGAAAGTCTGTCTTGAAAATTTATAACTCTATTATGGGGACAAAATCTTCTTCTGCTAAAAAGCTGGAAACCACTGCCGAAATTAAATTTAAAAACAAGACAAAAGCCGCATCTAATTTACAATTCCTGCGTGAAGGGAAAGGGCTGCTGGGACAAAAACAATTCGATAAATCATGCTCAGATAGTTTTGCTAAAATTGAACCGCTCATGATGGACTATTTGAGAGAATCTACAAATTCGGATCAAGTACTTCAGAACTTTGTTAGAGTAATCCGTAATTCTTCACTGCCATCTGTCTGGTACAAAGAATTTCAGGACAAGAAATTGTTTAATGCTTTCTTAAAACTTTCGGAGTTCTCTCAACTATCAATTGATCTCTTTGCGGAAGATCATGATTTGAGAGAATACTTCCTAACACAAAAAGCCTTTGAAAAGCTAAATAGCAAAAGCCTCGAAAAGCTGCAAACGAAGACTATTTTATTTATTACTGCAATGCAATTTACTCTTGATTTAATTACTTCAAAGACAGTGTCAAAATTCTTAAAAAATTATTTTTCCAGTTCTATAAAACGATTAGCAGAAAAAGTGCTGCCGGCTAAATTAAATAAATTCGGTTACATGATTGCCGCAATGGGAAGTTTCGGTTCAGGCGAATTAACATTTAAGTCAGACATCGATTTGATTTTTGTAGTGAATAATATCAACTCAATTCCTGATGTTCAAAAATATTTCCAGAAGCTTCTTCTGAAACTTAAAGAAGAACTTAAGCCGTTTGAAGTTGATTGCAGGCTCCGTCCGGAAGGCAAGAGCAGCAATCTATCCTGGGATACTGAAAATTATAATGATTACATTTTACATCGCGCTAGAACCTGGGAACTGCAGGCTTTTACCAAGTTAAATTTTATTACCGGAGATAAGAAAATATTTAACAAATTGAATAAATCTATTAGAAATAGAATTTCAATTTCGGATCCAAAGAAATTACAAACTGACATCAAGGAGATGAGAATAAAACTTTATCCTCAAGTTTCTCCTACTACAATCAAAAGCTTCAGTATAAAAAAGAGCCGGGGCGGTCTGAGTGACATTGAATTTATTATCCAGTTTATTCTTTTATCGAACAAAAGTTTATTTTTGAGTTTTAGAGGTAAACGAATTGACGATATTATTTCCAGGTTGACTATGCAGGACAGAATATTTGACGATTTGCAAGGACTTAAGGATAATTTTAATTTTCTTAAAAATTTTGAAATGACGAATCAAAACATTTTTAACAGTTCATCAATCTCAATTCCATTGAGCGAAGAAAGGCTGCTGCCAATTGCAAAAAAAATAGGATACAAATCTGTAGGATTATTCCAAAAAAAATTATCGGAAGTTATCAAATCTAATCAGGCTGCTTTCATAAAATATCTTGAAGGTTAAAGTTGAAGTTTCTAAAAAAGTATTATGCTGTTCTAACCGGAATATTTGTCTTTTTAATTTATCTCACCACTCTGGCACCGTCGGTTGTGGAGATCGATGCGGGAGAGTTATCAACTGTCCAGGCAACTTTGGGAATTGCGCATCCGACAGGTTATCCGCTGTTTACAATGCTGGGACATTTATTCTATTTGATTCCATTGCCGCTTTCAAAAATTTATCAGTTGAATTTACTTACGGCTATCTGGTGTTCTTTAGCCGTTATGATTTTTGTTTATACGGCAAAATTAGTTCTTGATAATATCAAAGAATTTGAGACCGAAAAACTTCATCTCCAATCCAAGCCGCAATCTAAAGGTAAGAAGAAAACAGAAATACCTAAGCCTGACAATGGTAAATTTGAAATTCCTGAATTAAAAAAATATCTCGGAGCCGTTTTTGGCGGATTGATTTTAGCCTTCGATAAAACTTTCTGGATGCAAGGTACGTCTGTTGAAGTTTATTCGCTCCAGTTATTTTTGTTTTGTCTGATTATTCTTTTCCTAATCAAGGCATATCTTAGTAAAGACAATCCGGCAAAAATTAAATTCTTCAATCCATGGATGGTGTTTGCTTTTTTCCTCGCGCTTGGATTTTCCAACCACATGACAACACTTTATGTAATTCCCGGTGTTGCATATCTGTATTTCACTAAATATGGATTTAACAAAAAAAGCTTCCAAAGAATTGCGCTGATGTTCGTAGTTTTTATTCCTGTTCTTGCATTGTTGTATTCTTATCTGCCGCTTCGTGCAATGCAAAATCCGGTTCTTGACTGGGGCAACCCGGATACTTATGCGAGATTCCTTCGTCATGTTGAGGGAGACCAGTACCATGTCTGGCTCTTTTCATCAACTGCGGCTGCCGGAAAACAGCTTAGCTATTTTATTTCCAATTTACCAAGTGAATTTTTAGCGAGTCTTTTTATTTGTCTGGTAGGATTGTTTTATGCGTTCAAAATAGGAAAAAAATTTTTCATATTTATATTCATCACTTTTTTGTTTACTGTCCTATATTCCATCAATTACGATATTCACGATATAGATTCGTACTTCCTTCTTGCATATGTTTCACTTGCGTTCATGGCTGTGTTCGGTTCGGTTTGGCTTTTATCATTGCTGAAACATTCCCATCATCCCTATGCAACACCGGCAATATTAATTTCAGTTTTTATTCTGGTTCAAATTTATTTTAACTATTTTGAAGATAATCAGAGCGACGTTTTTACTTTTGAAGATTATACCAAAACTGTTCTTCATTACTGCAGTAAGAATTCGATTCTTTTTAGTTATGAATGGGACTATCTTGTCTCTCCATCGCTATATTTTCAATATGTTGAAAAATATAGACCCGATGTTACTGTAGTTGATAAAGAACTTTTGCGGCGCTCCTGGTACTACCACCAATTGAATAATGACCATCCATTTTTGTTAGCTGGCCTGCATCCGGATGTAAACGGTTTTCTAAAAGCATTAGTTCCGTTCGAAAGTGGAGGCAATTATGATTCTAAGACCTTAGAATTTTATTACAGGAAAATAATGACGGATTTGGTGGCAAGTAATATCGGAAATAGAGATTTCTATATCGCCCCCGAATTATTTGATAATGAAATGCAGCGCGGCGAGTTTACTTTGCCTAAAGGTTATACTCTCGTCCCGGATGTATTAATGTTCAAAGTAGTCAGAGGGAATAATTATGTTCCGGCAGGCGATCCGAACTTCACCATTCGCTTTCCAAAAATTCAAACCAGCTATACAAATTTTATTGAGCAGACTGTCGGCTCTATGCTTGCACGAAGAGCTTTATATGAAATGCAATTTGATAAAGTTGACCGTGCAAAAATCTATATTAAGAAAATCAAGCAGGATTTTCCAGATTATATTTTACCGCAAGGTTTAGCTGAAGTGTTAGAGAAGTAAAAATTTGAGTTGAAATTCTAATCCCGCTGCCTAAAAACTTTCACTTTTCTGTATAAAATGTTCAATCTATTTGTAATTAAATATTACTAGAAAGTTATTAGCGAGGCACATTGGAGAGTGTAAGACTCAATCCAGGAAGCATCAAAAGATATAGGACCCACATAGTTAAGCAAATTGAAATGGGAATAGATAAGTTATCATCGGCGAAACCAAATGAAACGTTTTCCACAATTGCGCCTACCGCTGCTGCAATAATCCCGATTAGATATTCGATTGATAGATTTTCTATCTTTGGTGTAAACAAAACGACAATACTTGCACTTACAAAAAATGCCAGCGTTCCTTCCAAGCTTTTAGCAAGAAATTTATGTTTCCCAAACTTTCTGCCTATAAGTGCGGCGGAGGAGTCACTTATTATAAGTATCGTAAAGCCGGTGATAAAGAATATTTTAGGGAAAAAGATAGCGCAGATAAGAGCTGATATTAAAACATAAGTAGCGCCGTTTAAGTTTTTCTTTTTTGTATCAACTTCGTGCCTGCGCAAAAGAAAACCAAAAATAGAATAAAAAACTTTTCCTACTTGAGGATAAAAATATCTTGATAAATCTAATATTATCGCTGCTGCAGAAAGGATACTTAAAATTATAATTGCAGCAGACCTCGGGATAAAATAATAAACGATAGGTATAGAAAGAGAGCTGAGATGAATCAGTTTTCTAACTAATTCATCTCTATAATTAATAGTACCTTGATCAATTGGAGCCATCTGTAGGAGTAAATTCTTTTCCTTCTATATTTTCAGTCTTTAACGGTTCTACTGCCGCTTGTTTTCTTTGCTCCATCAGCTTTTTTACGTGATCAGGAATCTCTTCAGGATTTCCTGATCCATTGTTACCATCTTTCTTTACAGGTGGAAGTGTTTCTCCGTGAATTAACTTGTCAATCTCATCTGAATCGAGGATTTCTCTTTCAAGTAATTCCTTAGAAAGCTTATGGAGTATGTCAATGTTTTCTGTAAGAATTTTCTCTGCACCAACCATAGCCGAGTTCACAATTCTTCTTACCTCATCATCAATCTCAATTGCGGTACGCTCACTGTAATCGCGATGACGTTGTATCTCTCTGCCCAAGAAAATTTCTTCTTCCTTAGCACCATAACTTAACGGACCAAGTTTATCACTCATACCCCATTCACAAACCATTTTGTGTGCTATACTTGTTGCTTTCTCTATATCATTTCCTGCGCCGGTAGTATAATGATTAAAGATAATCTTCTCAGCAGCTCTTCCGCCCAAAGCATAAGTGATTATCGCTTCCAAATATTCTTTTGAATAAGTATGCTTTTCATCTATTGGTAAATAGCTTGTAACACCAAGAGCCCTTCCGCGCGGGATTATAGTTACTTTGTGAACCGGATCGGCTTCCGGAAGCATCCTTGCAACAAGTACATGTCCGATTTCATGGTAGGCAGTAGTTTTCTTTTCTTCTTCCGAAATGATCATGCTCTTGCGTTCCATTCCCATCATAACTTTGTCTTTTGCTTCCTCAAAGTCAACCATCTCAACTTTTTTCTTGTTCTTTCTTGCGGCAAGTAAAGCAGCTTCGTTAGCAAGGTTTGCAAGCTCGGCGCCTGCCAAGCCGGGTGTACCTTTTGCAAGTACTTCCAGATTAACACTCGTATCGAGCGGGATGTTTCGTGTATGGACCTTCAATATTCCTTCGCGTCCTTTGACATCAGGTCGGTCTACAACTACCTGCCTGTCAAATCTTCCCGGCCTCAGCAATGCTGGATCAAGAACATCCGGACGGTTTGTCGCGGCAATAATTATAACACCGCTGTTCTGCTCGAATCCATCCATCTCAACTAATAATTGGTTAAGAGTTTGTTCACGTTCATCATGACCGCCGCCTAAACCGGCGCCGCGGTGTCTTCCAACAGCATCAATTTCATCAATAAAAATTATGCATGGTGCATTCTTTTTCCCTTGATCAAAAAGATCTCTTACACGGCTTGCACCAACACCAACAAACATTTCGACAAAGTCTGCACCACTTATTGAGAAGAAAGGAACACCAGCTTCACCGGCAACAGCACGTGCTAAAAGAGTCTTACCTGTTCCTGGAGGTCCTAATAAAAGAACACCTCTTGGAATTTTTCCCCCTAATTTTTGAAATTTCGTCGGCTCTTTTAAAAACTCTATTATTTCATTCAACTCAAGTTTAGCTTCATCAGCACCGGCAACATCTTTAAATGTTATCCGTTGTGCAGATTGAGTAATAAGTTTTGCTTTGCTTTTCCCGAATGAAAATATACCGCGAGTGCCGCCACCTGCACCTTGCATTCGCCGCATAATAACTATCCAAACAGCAATAATCAAAACCCATGGAAGGAAACCAAGTAAAATCTGCATCCACTCATTTGACTCTTTATCAAACGTATAGTTAATGTCTTTTTGCTGCCACAAAGCTTCCTGTTCTTTGATAATCGGTTCCGGCATGTAAACAGAAATATATTTTACCGATATATCTTTACCGCCGACTGTTACAGTTTGCTGAGCTTTTAATTCGGCTTTAAAAGTATAATCGTTTACATCCGATTTAGTAATTGTAGCTTTAAGTATGTCACCGTCGTTTAACAGCTTTTCGTATGTAGGATAATCCACATCCACATAACTAACAGAGTTGGTTTTGAACAGCTGCATTATAATTACTGCTGCAACAATTACAGCACCCCATCCGAAGACCATTCGTATTATTCTTGACCAATCAAAATTATCATCAGGTCTATTAGGTCCTCCGCCTCTAGGTCCCTTGGATGATGATTTGTTTTCGCTATTATCCGCCATATATAATTTATTTAATTTATTTTCCATTTTTAATATAATTCTCCGTCATTCACTAAGCACATAAATGCTTCTCAAGTTTCGGTATTTCTGCGCATAATCTAATCCATAACCTATTACAAACTTGCTCGGAATATTGAAACCAATATAATCAATTTTTACATTATATCTAAGACTATTCGGCTTTACCAGCAGGGAAACCACGCTCATACTGGCTGGATTGTGCGGTGCAATCAAATCTTCTATAAATTTCATCGATAACCCCGAATCAACAATATCCTCCACAATAATAATATCACGTCCGCTTACGTCACAACTCAGTTCCTTAATAAGCTTAACTTTACCAGTAGATATTTTCTCATCGCCGTAACTTGATAATTTAAAAAAATCAACTTCGCAATCTACCGTAACATTTTTTATAAGATCAGAAAGAAATAAAAATGCGCCGTTTAACACACCGATAAAAACCGGAACTTTACCACGATAATTTTCCGAGATTTCTTTACCAAGCGCTTTAATTCTTTCCTGAAGTTCCACTTCCTTAATTAAAGGGACAAAAACATCAGAACCAATTACAACTCTATTACTTAAATCGTTTTTTACTTCAGGCATAATTCAAGAACCTTTTTTGTATTGTTAGTAATTTTGAAGCGGTCATCAAGCCGTAGCCCAAGTACCCAAACAATCTGTCCGCGGTATGTTAAGACCAACTGCTCTTTCTTTTTAGATGATGGAATTTTCTGCTCATTCAAGAAATCGGAGATTTTCTTTGATCCTTTAAATCCGAAAGGAAAAAATCTATCGCCGGTTTTCCATCTTCTTAAAACGAAATTTTCGTTTAATTTGTCCGCTGTTATATATTCTTTTAATTTATTTCTTAAAAATTTTCCGGGGACCTTGTCGCTCAATCTTATTGAAAAAACTTTTTCACCGGTTTTTATTTCATCTCCGGCCGAAAGACTCACCGGATTAAATTCTTCTGCCGGTTTCATTCTGCTTATTATCGTACTTTCCCGTTCGTTAAAAGCAGTAAGATTATTTGATAAATTTATTTTTTTACCCGGTTCTTTTTTCAGAAGGCTAATTATATTTTTAAAATCCTTAAACTCAAGCTGAACTTTAAATTTTTCCTCAATAGCTGATTTAAGTAAATAACTTTTTAATTCATCATCAACTTTTTTGAAGCTTGCTGAATTTATTTTCAGTTCATGTACAGACGGCTCGAATAATTTATCCGCTTCAGCGTTTATCTTATTGTCGATGTACGTCGAAACATTCCTGAAGATTTCAGATTCCTTCAGCAGTGAAATTTCAAAATCCGGATTGAGCTTTTCTTTGATTAATGGTATTACATTTAATCGTAAAAAATTGCGCTCATAATTTCTGCTTAAGTTTGATTCATCTGTTCTATATTCGATTCCGTGCCTGTTAAGATATTCACGTATTTCATCCTTCTTCAAATTCAAAATAGGACGTATAATATATCCGCGCTTAACCGGAATACCGGAAATTCCTTTCAATCCTGTTCCCTTAATTAAATTTAGGAGAACGGTTTCAGCATTGTCGCTGCAATTATGTGCTGTTGCTAATTTATCAATGCCAAATTTCTTTACCGCTTTATCAAATTCGGCATACCTGATAATTCTTCCTGCTTCTTCAACTGAGATTCTTTTCTTTTTAGATTGATTTTTAACGTTTCTCCGCAAGGAAAAAAATTTGACACCTAAATTTAATGAAAGTTCTTTGCAAAATTCTTCATCTTCGTTGGCAGATTTGCCCCTTATCATATGATTTATATGAATTGTGCTTAACTCAATCCGGAATTTTCTTCCATATTTTTTAAGAAGATGCAGAAGAAAAACCGAATCCGGTCCTCCGCTAAGGGCAACGAGGATTTTATCACCCTTCGTTATAAGATTATTCTCTTCGATAAACCTTAAGGCTTTCTGTTCAATCTTTTCCATCACTTAAAATTTAATTCGCTCAACTTTTTAGTTATCTTAGGCAGTAAGTATTTGCATTGAGCAAAGTGCTAAAAGAAACTGTTTTGTCTTAGGGGTGAGCTTTGCTCTTTGCACTAAGCGTTTTGTCCCTTCATAATTCTTTCAACATACTTTCCGAGGACATCAAATTCAAGGTTAACCGTACTTCCAACTTTTTTTGTGGAAAAGATTGTCTCTTTCCATGTATGCGGAATAATACCGACAGAAAATGTTTTCTCTCCAAGCTCAGCAACAGTCATGCTGACGCCGTCAATAGCAACCGAACCGACATAAATTAAATACTTCTTAAATCTTTTCGGAAAAGAAATTGTAACGAAGTGGCTATGCGAAAGCTCTTGTATCTTTACTACTTTTCCAGTTGTATCTACATGACCAAGCACAAAGTGCCCGCCTAAGCGTTCGTCCGACTTCAGCGGTCTTTCAAGATTTACTTTATCCGCAACACTTAATGAGCCAAGGTTTGTTTTCTTCAGCGTTTCTTCAATTGCATCTACAGAAAACGAGTTTCGCTTCTTCTTTACAACCGTTAGACAAACACCATTTACACTAATACTGCTGCCTATTGAAAGATCATCCATAACCTTTTGAGCTATGAATGTAAATTGGTAGCCATCGCCTTTTTTTTGTTTGTCGATCAGCTTACCGGTTTCCTCGACAAGACCTGTAAACATACACTCCCTATTGGAAATTATTAAAAATGATTTTATTGGATACAAAAATAAGAAACGGCAATTACAAAAAAGAATAAAATTTAGTGGGCATGAGAATATTTAGTATAAGTTCAACCTTTAGTATCATACCACATATTATAAAACTTTTCCCAATTTGATAAGCTCAATCATCAAGTCATCCCCGTTACGCTCAACGCTTTTAATTTCAACTTTAAGCGCTTGCTTAATTGTTTTATTCCCAATATTATCCACAGCAGAAAGCCCGCCTCCTAAAATTTTGGGAGCTATAAAAAGTAAAATATTATCGTACAAATTTTCTTTTATAATTGATGTAAACATCTTGCCGCCACCTTCTACAAGCAATGAGGCAATTTTATGTTTGCCAATTTCTTTAAGAGCGCTCTTCAGGTCAATCAAACCGTTTTCATTCTCTTTGATAAATAGAATCTTCGCTCCCATTTTCTGAAGCCGTTTTATTTTTCTTTCTTTAGAAGCACTTGCCTCGGATGTTAATATAATTAAATTTTTATCAGTGTTGCTGCTGAAAATCTTATGATCAAGTTTTAGACTAAGCCTTGTATCCGCAATTATCCTTTTAGGATTTCTCCCTTCGACAAGCCGGACAGTCAAGTTCGGATTATCTTTCTCAACTGTGTTTGAGCCTATTAAAACAGCATCATAACGCGATCGAAGCTGGTGTACATATCGCCTTGAGCTAATTGAAGTAATCCATTTGGAATCACGGTTTTGGTCAGCAATTTTCCCGTCAAGAGTTTGTGCAATCTTCAACGTAACATATGGAATTTTCTTAGTAATGTATTTGAAGAAAAATTTATTTAGTTCTATACATTCTTTTTCAAGTACACCCACTTTAACTTCAATACCGGCTTTTTTAAGTGCCTTTATACCATTGCCGCTTACCAGCGGATTCATATCACGAGTTCCTATTACAACTCTTTTTATTTTGCTTTCAATTATTTTTTCGACGCAAGGCGGAGTTTTACCATAATGACTGCAAGGCTCAAGATTAACGTACAAGGTTGAGCCTTCTATATTTTCTATTGAAGAATTAATTGCATTTATTTCTGCGTGGTTCTTCCCATACTGTTCGTGGTATCCTGCTCCTATTATTTTGTTATTCTTTACAATAACACAGCCCACTAATGGGTTCGGACTAACATTGCCCATTCCTTTCTTGGCAATTTCGATTGATAGCTGAATGTAAGATTCGTCGGTTAGCGGCATAGCCCTCCTAGCGGCTAAAAAATTATTTTATTGATAGGATTTCAAATTCCAGAATACCTGCCGGAGCTTTAACATTTACCTTTTGCCCAGCTTTGCTGCCCATTAACCCTTGTCCTACAGGAGAAGTAATTGAAATCTTACCTGCCTGGAAATCAGCTTCCTCAGGTGAGACAAGAGTGTATTCAAACATTTTTTGAGTCTTCAAATTCTTTATAGTTACTACAGATAAAATATGCGCCTCGCCGTTTGGAAATTGCGTCGGATCAATTACTCTGGCGCGAGATAGGACATTTTCTAGTTTGCTAATCCTCAGTTCGAACAAGCCTTGCTCTTCTTTTGCTGCGTCATATTCTGCATTTTCGGATAAATCACCGTGAGCCCTTGCTTCTGCTATCTTAGCTGCTATCTCTTTCCTGCCGTTTGTTTTCATCTCCTGGAGTTCCTTTTCGAGCTCCATTAATCTTTCTTTTGTGAGATAAACAAAATTTGCATCTGACATAATCTGTAACTCTTTTTTTGTTTATAGATTTAAAAAAAATTGCCACCGTCCCGATATCCGGCACAGTGGCATTAGAAAATTAAATAATTTAAGGACAGATGTCAAGAAGTGATTAAATTATTTATTATCGTTTACATTTAGTATCAAAACTCAATAGCAGCCAATAAAATTAAGTTTAACAAATTTAAAATATTGAACTTCGCGGATAATTAATATTAACAAATCCGCTGGTATTCTGCAAAATGAAGTCTTCGGCTTCGTAAAATGTATTGAATTTTAGCAGCTCTTTTTTAAAACTAAATTTTAAAAGATAATATTTAATTACCAGGATAAACCCATCGCTTTCCGTTTTATAAAGCTTAAAAGACATCCCCTGTTCTCTAACTGCAAACAATAATGTTGTGTTTGCCAGTATATCCTCTGATTTATTTGTTCCCATAGACCTCCCTAAAATATAAAAATGTTATTACTTGCCCATTGCTATTTACATTACTTGGAATTTATTTAACCTCTGGAACAATGGGCTGTTCTTCAGTTTTAGAATTCTTAACTGCTAACATTGATTCATCAAAATATTTTGCGGCTTTTTCCGGTTGTTCAAGATTTATTAAAAGTAGCGTTAATAGGTTTTTAAATAACTGTACACTTAATTGCCTTCTTTTCTCTTGATATAAACCTATCTTATCTGTTACCTGGCTTTTGGAACTGGACTGTTCATCCTTTGCAGTAGTAAAAAGATTGTAGCTATCATTAACTTCGTTAAAAATATCTTCACCCAATACATTTTTGTGCAATCCAAGAACCTTAATAAATCTCCCAAATATATTCGCCGCATTTTCTTTGCTTACCCTTTTATACTCGCTTACGCCTCCCGGATATAGTTCTTCATACACTGGGGTTCCCCGCGGAAATTTATCGGCAATTACGCCGGCTTTGCGGGAAACTAAATCTCTTAAGTTCTCAAGTGAATCATCAAGATTTATAGTCTTTCCCTCCCTCATGGATTTATTTGTTGATTTGTCGCTAAGGGAGGAAGCCCATTCATCATAAGAAGATTCGGATTCGATTATCAAGGTGTTTAATATATCCTTAACCGGTATTCCAAAAAGCGTAGCTCCGTCTGCAGGTATGAGCGTCTTTAAATTAGAAATATGTGTATCTGCAAAGTTCCCAAACTTACCTGCACCAATTTTAGAAGCTTCAACAGGATTTTTGAAAAAATTAATTAGCATAACTACCCTCCTGAAATTTTATTAATAATTCAACTAAATTCCTTTTGATTCTAAGTCTTTTTCGCATATTAGAAATAATGCCTTACCTAGGTTATTATTTTTACACTTAGAACAAGATTTTCTGACCAATGAAAAAAAATTATGTGTCAATCAAAACTGATTTTTGTATTCACTCAAAATTTTTAATATAATATCCTACTTTTTTTGATCTCAAGTCTAAAATTTTAGGTTTATAAAAATCTGTTCTTGGTTAACATTCTAAAGTTTTTACTGAACCAGAATTGATTCTTATCGACAGTCCAAAATTTTATGTCAATAAAAATCATTTCTAATTGATTGTCAAAAATTTTAGACTAATAAGAATTAATTTTCTACCTTATTCTGGATTAAATCCTAAACTCATATTGTGTATTAATTACAAGAAAATATTAACTCCAAGTCTGTAAAGATGGCGCAAATGCCGCAAGGTTATTTACAAATACAATATTTGTCGCATAACAATTTATCTGCGTAAATCTGTGAAATCAGTGTCTATTTAAGAACTAACATCTTCTTAACATCAGTAAAATTTACCGCTTGCTCGTCGGAAGGTGCCGCTGTAAGTTTATACATATAAACTCCGCTGCTTAACCTGCTTGCATCAAATTTTACAGTATGAGTTCCGGCTTTTCTATTCTCATCAACCAAAGTTTTAACCTCATTACCGAGCATATCATAAACCTTTAAATGTACATGACTATCTTCAATCAAACGAAAACCGATAACTGTTAAAGGATTAAAAGGATTAGGATAATTTTGTTCAAGTGTAAATCTGGATGGGGAATTTAAGTTGACCTCAATCTCCTTTGAGTAACTAAATGTCCCATCATTATCTATTTGTTTCAACCTGTAATAAAAAATTCCAGGCTTCAGAGCACTTTCATCATTCCAGCCTTCAGCATCAATGTAGGAATAATTGTTAGTAGAGTTGCAGTTTCCATGCCCGCATACAAAACCTATCTTCTGCCAGTTACGAAGGGACGAAGTTCGTTCAATATCAAAACCGAAATTATTTATTTCAGTAGCTGTTGACCATTTTAGATAAATTTTGTTTGAAAATAATTTACCGGTAAAGGAAGTAAGCTCTACTGGAAGAGAGGCTAACGACCATGAAGTACTGACACGTATCCCATCAAGGTTTGCTTTATTCGAAGCAAGTTCTTGCCGAATATATACTGTTTCAATTGTGCTTGGGTCATTTGTACTGGTGGATGCAATTGCAATTGTAGGCGATGAATCATCCATTGGTATTTTGCCATCAATAACATACAAGCTAACGTTGTCATTTTGTGATCCATCTATAATATTGTATTTAATTACGACTAAATATGTAGCATTAAAATTATAAATATAATCTGTATAAATTGGTGCATCACTGGTTTTGCTAATTCCAAAAGCAAAATTAGAATCATTCCCTTTGAGATAAAGTTTACCTGCTAGTGAGCCTGCACTGTTAGAACCAAGTGAAAGAATATAATGATCGGATGAACTATTATATGCAGCAGAAATATTTAACAATGCTGAAAAATATATTGATCCTGATTTGTAAACGTTGTTGATTGGTTTATAATAACAACTTCCGTTAGCATCTATATTTATACTTCCGCCGCTTGACGATGGATAATTAGGAAAACTAAGATTGTTTGATTCAATTACGACAGAATTACTTGAACCAGTTTTAATCATCCATCCGTTGTTCTCTAACTTGGTTCCTACACCGTAATCAAAATTTTCCTCAAAAAGATTCTGTCCCCAGCAAAAATTTCCCATCAAAATAAAAATAGAAAAAACAAGGAAGAACAGTAAATTATTTTTCATAACTCTACCCTCCGACATTATTGTTTAACATAGTTAAGTCACTCCTTAAGCATAAGAATAACCGCTATTCGGTGTAATACACCTAAAGCTTACTAAAAACACATTGGTTAAAGGCAGCAAATAATTTTTTGCTTACCGGTGTTTGATAAGGGAGAAATAACGTAACGGAAATTATTACTGCAATAATGCGCTAATTCCACTTATCCCTCGTTATTAGCAACATTACCGGATTATTTATAGCGTCGGAAGGAAACATGGGTCGGGAAATAACCCGGAATATTTTTATAGCCCCGTTTTATTTTTAGAAAATCTATTTATAAAACATAGTAACCTGCAAAATTACAACTGTGAATTATTTCTGCGGGGTCTCTATAAATTTTTCAAATAACTGAATTTCTTCATACAAAATGTCCTAATAATATTTTAAAGATGCAAGTAAAAAATCATATTTTTATTTTTTTCTTAACACTTTCAGTTAATATCTTATTTGGTAATTAATTATTTTATTCTGAGATTTATACTTAGAACTTCAGATAACGATATGTTATGAATAAAAAAATTATAATTACTGGTGCAACTGGTTTAATTGGAAGAAAACTCTGTAAGGCACTTGCTGAACTAGGGAATGATCTTTCAATTTTTACAAGCAGTCCGGAAAATGCTTCTAAAATAATTCACCATGCAAAAGTATTTATCAGGTGGGATTTTAATAAAGTAAACGAGTGGGAAAAATATGTGGAAAACCAGGATGCTGTAATTCATCTCGCCGGTGCAAGTATAGCCGGTAAAAGATGGAACGAAAATTACAAAAGGGAAATTTTCAATAGCAGAATAGTTAGTACACAAAATCTTGTTTATGCGATTAGTAAAGCGCAAAGGAAACCGACTGTATTCATTTCGTCTTCAGCAACAGGATATTACGGCAATAAGGAGAATGATTTGCTAATCGAAAATTCAAATAGCGGAAATGATTTTTTATCTAACGTATGTAAAGCCTGGGAAAGCGAAGCAGAAAAAGTAGAGCAGTTAAACGTTAGAAGAGTAAGCATACGCACCGGCATCGTTCTTAGCAATGAAGGAGGGGCATTAAAACAATTGCTGACTCCATTTAAATTTTTTGTCGGTGGTCCGCTTGGCAGCGGTACTCAATGGTTTCCCTGGATTCATATAGATGATCTTGTAAATATCTTTTTGTCCACACTTGATAATACTTTTTTTAATGGACCCGTAAATGCAGCTGCACCTAATCCAGTAACAATGAATCAGTTTGCCAGAACGCTGGGAAAGGTATTGCATCGACCATCAATTTTCAAAGTTCCTCTGTCTGCTTTAAGAATTGTATTAGGTGAGTCTGCGGAAGCCGTCGCTGCAAGCCAAAGAGTTATTCCTAAAAAACTTTTGGATAATGGATTTAAATTTCAGTTTGAAAATCTTGAAGACGCGTTGAAAGATCTACTAAATAAAAAAGGGCTTGCATAAGACAAGCCCTTATTCTTTTTAATAGAATTATAACTTAGTACCTGTAATAATCCGGCTTAAATGGACCATTAACCGGAACCCCAATATAATCAGCCTGCTTCTGTGATAACGTCTCAAGCTCGCATCCAAGTTTTTTAAGATGAAGCTTCGCGACCATCTCATCCAGATTTTTTGGAAGAACATAAACTTTGTTCTCGTACTTACCCGGATTTGACCATAGTTCGATTTGAGCAAGAGTTTGATTGGTAAATGAGTTTGACATAACAAATGAAGGATGACCGGTGGCGCAGCCAAGATTAACCAATCTTCCTTCCGCAAGTACAATAATATCTTTTCCATCAATTGTATATTTATCAACTTGCGGCTTGATCGTAACTTTTGTATGTCCGTAATTTTTATTCAGCCAAGCCATGTCAATCTCATTATCGAAATGACCTATGTTGCAGACTACCGCATTGTGTTTCATCTTTCTGAAATGTTTCTCTGAGACAATATCGGTATTGCCGGTTGCCGTAACAATTATGTCAGCTTCAGACACCGCATGTTCTAATGTCTTTACCTGAAATCCGTTCATGGCAGCTTGCAGTGCACAGATCGGATCAACTTCTGTTACCATAACTCTAACTGAATTATGCGCAAGTGATTCCGCTGAACCTTTGCCGACATCTCCGTAGCCGCATACAACAGCAACTTTACCAGCCAGCATTAAATCGGTTGCGCGCCTGATAGCATCAACTAAAGATTCTCGGCAGCCGTACTTATTATCAAATTTGGATTTTGTTACCGAATCATTTACGTTGAAAGCAGGAACAGGCAATGTTCCTTTATTCATTCTGTCATATAAACGGTGAACACCGGTCGTGGTTTCTTCAGAAATTCCTTTAATGCCGGAAACAAGTTCGGGATATTTATCTAAAATTGTATTAGTTAAATCACCGCCGTCATCAAGAATCATGTTAAGCGGTTTTTTATCATCGCCAAAGTAAATTGTCTGTTCAATACACCAGTCGTATTCTTCAAGCGTTTCACCTTTCCATGCAAATACCGGAGTGCCCGCAGCAGCTATAGCAGCAGCAGCATGATCTTGAGTTGAAAAAATGTTACATGAAGACCATCTGACTTCAGCGCCAAGTTCTTTCAGAGTCTCGATAAGAACTGCAGTCTGAATTGTCATGTGCAGACAACCAGCAATGCGAGCACCTTTCAACGGCTTCTTCTTTCCGTATTCTTCACGAAGCGCCATTAAACCGGGCATTTCAGCTTCAGCAAGAATTATTTCCTTCCTTCCCCAGTCTGCTAAAGAAATATCTTTTACCTTGTAGTCGACTTTATTCTTCACATTTTTTTCTATTACTTCGCTCATAAAAATTCCTTTATTAAATAATCTTATAGATATTTTTTGAATACAGGTACAAGATCAAGTTGTTCCCAAGTAAAATCTTTATCGTTTCTTCCGAAGTGTCCGTAAGCAGAAGTCTTCTGATAAATCGGTCTTCTAAGATTTAACCGGCTGATGATTCCTCTTGGAGTTAAATCAACTTCATCTCGAATCATTTTTGAAATTTCTTTGTCAGAAATTTTGCCTGTTCCTTTTGTATCAACAAAAACGGAAACCGGTTCTGCAACACCGATTGCATAAGCTACTTGGACCATGCATTCACTGGCAAGCTTAGCGCCTACAACGTTCTTGGCAATATGCCTAGCTGCGTATGCTGCGCTTCTATCAACTTTAGAAGGGTCTTTGCCAGAGAAAGCGCCGCCGCCATGAGGAGCCCATCCGCCGTAAGTATCTACAATAATTTTCCTTCCGGTTAATCCGCTGTCTCCATGTGGTCCGCCGATTTCAAATCTTCCGGTAGGATTCACAAAATATTTTGTCTTCTTATCAAGATAACGCTGTGGAATTATCGATTTTATTACATTCTCAATTACATCTTCCTTAATAGTTTTTTGTTTTACATCTGCGTCATGCTGTGTGGAAATAACGACTGCATCAACTCTTACCGGCTTATTGTTATCATCATATTCAATCGTAACCTGAGATTTTGCATCCGGACGAAGATAAGGCATCAAGCCGTTATTTCTTTTCCTTATATCAGCAAGTTTCTTAACAAGCTTGTGAGCATACATTATCGGCATCGGCATTAGCTCAGGAGTCTGGTCGCACGCATAGCCGAACATCATTCCCTGATCGCCGGCACCGCCTTTATCAACACCCATTGCAATATCCGGAGATTGCGAATGAATAGCGTTTAATACCGAACATGATTCGGCATCGAACTTATAATCTGCACTTGTGTAGCCAATGCGTCTCACAATATCTCTTACGATATCCTGTACTTCAATATAGGCTTTAGTTGTAATTTCACCGCCGACTAAGACTAATCCTGTTGTTACAAAAGATTCGCAAGCAACCCTTGCTTCCGGGTCTTGTTGATATATTGCATCAAGTACTCCGTCAGAAATAGCATCGCACATTTTATCCGGATGTCCTTCGGAAACTGATTCTGAGGTAAAGAAATATGACATGTCTTTTTTTTCCTATTTTGTATGTTGTAATTAATAAAAATCTATTTCAGATGAATCGCCGGCGTTCAACTTCTTAAACATTCCGTTAATAACAGCATTACTTCCGATAATTGAATTCTCGAGAAGCGATTTTGAAATCAAGGCATTAGAACCAATTATCGAATTTTTTATAATGCATTCATCTATTTTACAGCCGCTGTCTATGGTTGCATAAGGACCAATCACTGAATTTGAAATTTCAGCATCTTCGGCTATAAACACCGGATGGTTGATTATTACCGAATCAAAATTTTTGCTGACACTTTCTCGATCCAGCAGATATTGATTTGTTGAAAGCAATGTTTCCGGCTTTCCGCAGTCATACCATCCATCGACCGGAAAAGTAGCGATCTTCACTCCGTCATCCAGCATCATCTGCAATGCGTCGGTAAGCTGAAGCTCGCCTTTGGTTCTTACATTTTTTTCTACAAGCTGAGTTAAACTTTTTTTCAGCGCTGATGAATCAGCTATATAATACAAACCGACTAATGCAAGATTGGAAACAGGGTTTTGCGGTTTTTCAACCAGTCTTTTTATAAAACCGTTTTCCATTACAGCAACACCAAACCTTCTTGGATCATCAACTTCTTTTACACCTAAGGCTGTTCGCTTTTTCTTGAAGACTTCTTTTAAGTTAACATCAAAAATCGTATCTCCAAGAATTATAAAAATCTCTTCATCATCAAAAGTAGGAATAGCAGTGTAAATTGCGTGCCCTAGTCCTTCCATTTCTTTCTGTTCAACAAATTCAGAACTGATAGAAGGGTAAGAGGATTCAATGTAATCGATAATTTTATCGCCGAGATGCCCTATAACAAATGTAGCTTTTTTAACATCCTCCTCTAAAAGCTTATCAAGGATGTGCCCAAGTATAGGCTTGCCTCCAACATTTAACAAGACTTTAGGAGTTGAATAAGTATGAGGCTTTAACCGGCTTCCCAAACCAGCTACCGGTATAATCGCTCGCATTTCGTCCTTACCTTTGATTTTTGAATATTAAAATTACCGAATCCCTTAAAGAATAACAAATAATTTTCTAATTAAAGGATTGGCATAAATACATATAGTCACGTTCATCTACTTATTGTTTATATGATTTGTCTACAATATTTCAATCTTCACGGTTGAAGAGTATTTGTAAAACTTATTATCTACTTCCTGGTGGATAAAATAATTTCAATTTACTGCTTGGTTTCTAAGATTTATTTTTTAGTTTTGCACTAATTAAATAAAGGTGATTGAAATGAAGTTCAATTTTATAGGGGCATTTTTAGCCGCAGTTCTTTTTTCCCTTCTCTTTTCCATAACATCTGTTGTTAAAGCTCAGGATGTGCAGGCATTTGAAAAATATGAAAGCATAAAAGACGGAAACCAAAAGGTCGAAGCTTTCAAAAGTTTCTTAATAGATTTTCCATCTAGCCAATACATACCTTATGCTTATTACGAAATATTCACAGCCTACCTTGATTTGAACAAAGTAGATCTGGCACTTGTATTTGCTGATTCTGCAGCTCAATCATTTCCAATAGGCGCAAGAGTAAATATTTACAATAACATTGCATATGATCTGGCAAAGAAAAAGGTCGGCTTGGATACCGCATTAGTTTATTCACAAAGAGTAGCAGATGCAACCGGTCAGATGAACTTAAGAGTACGTGGAAGATTCCTTGATACTCAGGCATTAGTACTTTATGATCTCGGTAAAATTGATTCTGCCATCACTTTGGAAAAAGAAGCAGTCTCTGGAAATATGGAAGAACCTTCATATCAATCCAACCTTGCAATTTATTTAAACGCGGGAGGACAAAAGACAGATGCTCTAAAGACTGCCGCTAACGCAATTCTGTTAGGAAGTACCGATGAAGCTCTATCAAACTTTAACAAATGGATTTTGGAAGAAAAGACAAACGAAAAAGAAAAACAAAACCTTAGAAATGAAATCGTTAATTCTGTCTTGAAAAATTTTCTAGAAAAATCTCAAGACGAAGATCAGAATAAAGTTCACTCAATTGCGGCAGCATTTCTTGCTTACACAGGATCGGATTTTCCTCAGGCAAGCAAATGGGCTAAGGAGGCTCTTTCATCTTTAAATAAAAATTCTTCCATTGAAGATAAAGTCTTGTATGCTAAGAATTATGCATTAGTTCTTTCAGCCGAAGGAAAAGATAAAGAAGCTTTAAAAGAATTTCAATCTGTTGAAGATCTTGCTGATCCATGGGATGGAGATTTTTGGTACTCATTAGCACAAACTTATATTAAAACCGGCGACAACAAAAAAGCTTTGGAGGCATTTATCAACGGTTCAGTAGCATATCCTTCGGATAAAATTACTCGTGAGCTTAATAAGTTTGCCGATAAAGAAAAAATTTCAAATGATGAAATCCAAAAATTAATTTCGAAAAGGCAGGAAGAACTCAGTTCCTTTAATCCCGGACATTTTAACGGAAAGACAAATGGCAATGTAGTTTTGGCTGAACTATTTACCGGTGCGCAGTGCCCGCCGTGTGCAGCCGCCGATAATGCTTTCGATATTCTGTCAGAATATTATCCAAGAAATGAGGTTGTAATACTTGAATATCACGTACACATTCCTGCCCCGGATCCGATGACCAATCCGGATACTTTTGCGCGTTACAAATTTTACGGGGGGAATTTCGGTACTCCAACTGTTATTTTTGATGGTAAGGAAAAAATAACCGGCGGCGGTCCAAAGTTTCTTGCCGCAAATAGATTTAATATTTACAAGTATTCAATTGATAAATACTTTGATGGAAAACCCGCTGTAAAAATTTCTGGAACTGCTGATCAATCCGGAAATCAAGTAAAAGTTAATCTTACATTGACCAAAGAGAAAAAACTAAATAAAGATTTGTCCCTTCATATTGCGCTCGTTGAGAAATCAATCCATTACAATGGAAGTAACGGCATAACAAAACATATGTTCGTGGTTCGTAATTTAATAAAAGGAGCTGATGGAATTCCTTTATCTATGGACAAGAAAAATGAAAAGTTTTCAGAGTCTTTTAATGTAGAGGAAATTGAAAAAAATCTTTCCGCCTATCTTGATAATCCTACAAAGGATGCTTCATGGAGACAAGGTGTTCCTTTTAAAGGATGGAACCAGCGTACAGATAAAATAGACCGAAACAACCTTGCTGTTGCTGCGTGGATTCAGAATAATGATACCAAGGATGTGCTGCAATCATTTTATGTAGATGTTCCCAAAAGTTCTGTGAATGTTGGAAGTAAATAAAAATAAACTATGCCTATATTTTTTATGAAACTTAATAAATTCTATTTGCCATTTTTTCTAATCTTCTTTACAGGAATAATTTTTCCTCAATCCACATCTGATAAAGTTGTAGATGTAAAAGTAAAAGTCCCCAAAGTTGTTTCTTCAAACAAAATAACCGAAGCCGAGATAATTCTTCAGATTAAAAACGGATGGCATATAAATGCTAACAAGCCTCTGGATGAGAATTTATCTCCGACTGTAATTTCGTTTAAGAACAATCCAAATATTCAAATCAAAAAGATAATTTATCCCGAACCGGTAATTACTAAGCTGCAGTTTTCACAATCTCAGATGGCTTTATACGAAGGTGAAGCAAGCTTAAAAATTCAGTTTATGGTGAAAAAAGATTTTAAAGCAAAAGCTTTGAAGGTAGATGGGGAGGTTCAATATCAGCCGTGTAATAACCAAACTTGTTTATTTCCAACCTCGAAGAACTTTTCAATTAGCTTGAAGATCAAAAAATAAATGGAATAGATTTACTAATCGTAATTTTAACCGAAACAAATTTTCGGTTAGGATTACGATTAGGATAAATATTTTATTGGTTTTTAATTTGTCTTCAGAACTTCTTCCAGTACAGAGCCCATATCTTTGGCTCCGTTAAAAAAGGAAAGCAGCTTTTGAAGAACTTGATCTACGACTGCATCCGGGCATGAAGCGCCGCTTGTTAAAATAATATCCACTTTATATTTATTAGGTAGAAAATTTTCTGTTATAATTTCCTTCTTTGATTCGATATCGAAATGAGTAATACGATTGCGGGACAAAATCTTTTCAGCAGAGGAAATAAAATAGGTCATTAACTTTTCCGAACAAAGCTCAACAATATGACCGGTATTGCTGCTATTATATCCTCCAACCACAATTGCAAAATCAGCACGTTCTTTTAATAAACCATATGTTGCTTCCTGATTGTCGTTGGTAGCATAGCAAAGCGTATCACGGGTATCGGCAAAGTGTTCTTTTATGTTTTGTTCACCGAATTTTTTAATCATTGTTTGCTTAAGAATATCTGCGATTGCTTGAGTTTCTGAAGCAAGCATAGTCGTTTGGTTTACTACTCCAATTTTTTCCAGATCCTTTTTAATATCGAATCCTACGGAATATTTTCCTTCGAAGTAAGAATAAAATTCATTTTCACTTTTCTCACCAAGTATTATAGAGGATAGGAACTTTGTTTCTTCAATATTTTTTACAACAACAGCTTTTGCATTTTTAATAGTGTGGGAAAAAGTAGCCCGAGTCTCTTCATGAAAATGCTTGCCGTGGATAACAACCGTAAAATTTTCCTCGCCGAGTTTGTTTGAGCGGTTCCAAACCCGCTCTACAAATGGGCATGTTGTATTGTAGCTGTAAGGATCAATTCCAATTTCATTTAGTTTTTCTTGGATTTCAATTGTTGTTCCAAAAGCCGGTATAATAACAATGTCATCTTTACTTAGTTCCTGCCAATCTATAATTTGCTTGCCTGATGTATCCATTAAAAATTTTACTCCCAGGCTTTTTAGTTCTTTATTTACCTCCGGATTATGAACCATTTCGCTGAGAAGGAAAATCCTTTTATCCGGATTTTCCTCGATTGTTTTATATGCAATCTCAATAGCATTCTCAACCCCGTAACAGAATCCGAAATGACGCGCAATTAAAAATCTGACAGGACCAAAATCCAAAATTGTAGGAGAGAAATCTTTCTTAAGCGGATCGTCAATTTTCCTGGCATCCTTTATCTTTGATATAAATGAGCTTCTATAAAAATTTGGTATCTCGAATTTCTTCATCTTAATAAGATATTTTTGCAGTCCAAACATATAAAAATATCTTGCGGATTTCATATTCGAATTAAAGGTATCACATTTTCTTACTTAGATTTTAACTCGCTTGTTTGGTATATTTGGCTTTGAAAAATAAATTTACTTATGGAATTATTAGAACGACTAAGAAAAATAAAAGACAAGTTTGAGAGAATTAACCAGCAGCTTTCAGATCCGGCATATCTAAACGATAGAGATAAGATTGTAAGTCTAAGCCGTGAAAGAAGCGAGTTAGAGGGGATCGTCCGTGCCTACGAAAAATATGAGCACGTACTCAATAATATTGAAGGCAATAAAGAAATTATTGAAGCCGGACTTGACAAAGAGCTTTCATCACTTGCAGAATCAGAACTTGCTGAATTAGAAGGGAAAAAAATATTGCTTGAAGAGGAGATAAAAATCCTTTTACTCCCGAAAGATCCAAATGATAATAAAGATGTAATAATGGAAATCCGCGCCGGTACAGGCGGAGAAGAAGCAGCATTGTTTGCCGGTGATTTGTTCCGTATGTATAACAGGTACGCTGAAAAAAAAGGATGGAGAGTTGAACTTATCGATATTAACGATACGGGTCGCGGCGGAATAAAGGAAGCGGTGTTCTCAATTAATGGCGAAAATGTTTTTAGCGAGCTGAAGTTCGAAAGCGGAGTCCATCGTGTTCAAAGAGTTCCGGAAACCGAAGCAAACGGAAGAGTTCATACTTCTGCAGCTTCAGTAGCAGTGCTTCCAGAAGCTGAAGACGTACAAATTGAAATAAACCCGAATGACCTGCGGATTGATATTTTTAGATCCGGTGGGGCAGGCGGACAAAATGTAAATAAAGTAGAAACAGCCGTCCGCATTACTCACATACCTACAGGTATTGTTGTACAATGCCAGGATGAGCGATCACAGTTAAAGAACCGACAAAAAGCTATGAAGGTTCTTCGTGCACGTCTCTTCGATGCGAAACAGAAAGAGCAGGATGCAGAGATCTCTGCTCAAAGAAAATCAATGGTTCGAAGCGGAGATCGCAGCGATAAGATAAGGACTTACAATTACCCGCAAAACAGAGTTACTGATCACCGCATCGGTTTAACGCTGTATAATCTTTCCAATATAATGGAAGGCGATATTTCAGAATTAATCGAACAAATAAAGATTGCGGACCGGACCGAAAAGCTTCAAGCCAGCGCAGAAATCTAAGAAGATTCCTCTTTAAAATTTTCTAAAAATTTAATTAGAAAAACCAGGATAAATCCCATTAAAGAAAGGAGAAAATCTACTCCATCAATTTTGAAAGATCCAGAAGTTCTTAATAGCGAGCCAAGGTATTTAGCTGCCGCCAGAACAATAAAAAACGAAACAAATCCTAGAATTCCGGAACGAATTGGATAAAAAATATAATCTAATAAAAATGATTTAGTCCCCTCTCTGCTTTTAGTAGCTTCAAGCTTTGAGGATAATACACCTTTCATAAACATCCCTCCATGTTTAATAAAAATTACTTTTTCTCACCAAAAAAAAATTAATTCAGTATAAATTATAGAACGAAAATTACAGGTTTGGGAAAATATTTTATAAAATCTATAAAAAAATTTTGTAAAAGTAAATTTTTTCTTAGATTGCCTTAATTTCAATTAGACTTATGTCGTCTTCAAATTTACCCTCAGTAAAGGCATTAAAGGCTTCTTTTAGAACACTAAGCGGCTTCTGGTCTGGTTTTATGTTTTTAATTATTTCTTCCATCCGGTTGGCTCCAAATTGCTCACCCTGGGCATTACGGGATTCTATTATTCCATCAGTAACGAGCAATATAAAATCACCGATATTCAGGTTAATACTGGAATCTTCATAACTCCCACTTTCAGCAAAACCTAACAGCAAACCATTTGATTTTATTTTAGAAACTGTGTCTAATGATGAATTCTTATAAATAACGGGCAAATCTCCCGCCCCGGTATATTTTAATGTCCTGTTTTTTTTGTTTATGGTAATTATAGATAAAGTTGCAAACACCTCTGAGACTTTGGCATCCTGATAAACAGACCTATTAACCTGCTCAAGAATATCACTAGGAGAAAATTCTTTTGTGGTTTGAAGAGCAACTCTAATAGCGCTCCTAACGTAACCGGCATAAGCAAATGCAAAATACCAAGCACCCCATTTCTTACCCATAACATCACCTAGAACTACAGCTAAATTATCCTCATCCATTCGAAAGTAATCAATAAAATCACCTCCGGGAATTCCATGGAACGGGACATGCCAGTGTTCAATTTCGAAACCTTCAAATACAGGACTATTGTCCGGTACAACCTTAACACGCAGTGAGTCTGCCGCATGATGGAGTTCCGAGACAATTTTCTGCCTTTCTTTACCAAGGCTTTTAATTATTGCCGATACTTTTGCTACAACGACCCTAGGACCGGCAGTCTTCAAGACATAATCGGCAATGCCAAGATCATAACCGTCTAGGATATCATCCTCTTCGTTTTTAGATGTCAGAAAGACAAAGGGGATAGATCTAAGATTTTCGTCTGCAAGAAGTCTCTTTCTAAATTCGAATCCATCAACTTGCGGCATCATAATATCAGAAATTATTATGTCAGGCTGGATCGCCTTTGCTTTATCTAATCCTTCCTGCGCACTAAATGCAGTATGGCAGTCGAAGCCGGCTTTCTTCAAATTATATTCAAACAATTTTGCCAGTGATTGGTCATCATCTACTAAAAGTATTTTTGAGGTAGTCTGAGTAAAGGATTGTTCTAAGCTCTTTTTAGTGCCGTACACTTTGTAAATCTCTGCTCTGCGCATCAAAGCCTGAATTTTCAGGAGTAGTTCATTTATATCAAAGGGCTTGGTTATAATATCGTCTCCGCCTGCTTCAAGTGCTTTAGACTTATCCTCCATACTAGTTTTAGCTGTAACAAAAACGAAAGGCAAGGCTCGGTAGTTTTCATTTTCCCTCACTTTCTTGCAGAACGTAAATCCATCCATCTCATCCATCGTTACGTCGCAAAGGACTAAATTAATATTCTCCTTTTTCAGCTGTTCAAATGCCGGATAAGCGCCGTCGGCTTCAAATACGGTGTAATTATTTTTCTTTAAATGATGGTTTAGTAATTTCCTGATTGTAATGTCATCATCTATTACCAGGATGTTTTTCTTTTCATCGTTTGGCATATTTTACTAATCGAAGCTTTTGATAGCCTCTTCTTTTGTTTTATAAGCTTCGAAGACTCTGTACATTCGTGTAAGCTCGAACATGGAATGAACTGCAGGCTGGAACCCAACTAGCCTTAAATCTCCTGCTAAATTTGTTATCTTTTTTAGAGAGACTACAAGTGCTCCTAAAAAGGTTGAATCTATAAACTCGCACTCGGCAAGATCAACAACTATTTTTCTGGCACCCATCTCGATATCTTGAGTTAATGTTTGTTTAAACTCCTCCGCTTCCTTCAGGGTTGCCCGGGTAAGGTTAACAACTTCAACTATTATGTCGCCATGCTTTTCTCTTATAAAATCCATACTGTTACCTGACAATTATTTTTTACTTTTTCATTCGAATGAACGATTTTCTATATTATACTTTTCCATTAAGCGGTAAATTGTTGCTCTGCCAAGCTGCAGCTTTTTAGCAGCTTCAACAATATTTCCATTAGTTACTTTTAGAGCGTGCCGTATCGATTCTTCCTTGAGCCTCTCGAAAGGAACTATGTTATCATCGCTGAATAATGCTGTGCTGAAATCGGCATTGTTAGCTGGTTCCGCAGTTCTAATATGCGACGGCAAATCATCAATGTCAATTGTATCTTTTTCACATATGATTAAGCAGCGTTCAATCATATTTTCCATTTCGCGGACGTTACCGGGCCAGTTGTAATCGTATATCAGCTTCAGTGCTTTTTTGGAAAATCCTTTTACATTCTTGCCAAGTTTATTGTTAAAATTAATAAGGAAGTTTTGTGCTAATACAAGAATATCTCCCTTTCTTTGCCTAAGCGGAGGCACAACAATCGGAAAAGAATTTAATCTGTAAAATAAATCTTCTCTGAATTCTTTATTTTCGACAGCATGTTTAAGATCGCGGTTTGTTGCAGAAATAATACGAACATCCGTTTTGATAAGTTCAGTCCCGCCTACACGCTCAAATTCACGTTCCTGTATTACACGCAGCAGTTTTGCCTGAAGCATCATTTCAAGCTCGCCTACTTCATCAAGAAAAATTGTCCCTCCGTTTGCAAGCTCAAACTTTCCAAGTTTTTTCTGATAAGCACCGGTGAACGACCCTTTCTCATGTCCGAATAATTCGCTTTCCAGCAGTTCCCTGGGAATGGAAGCGCAGTTTACTACGATGAACGGTTTATCTTTCCTTCTTCCGTTATAATGGATTGCCCTTGCAATCAATTCCTTACCAGTACCGCTTTCACCATGGATTAAAACTGTTATTTCGTTATTCAAAACTTTGGATACAAGCTTGAAAACGTCCTGCATCTTTCCATCAGCAGAAATAATATTGTCAAAGCTATATTCGCGCTTTACATTTTCCTTTAAGTTCTCAAGTTCTTTTGTTAGCTCATAATTCTTAATTGCGTTTTTGATAGCCGGTTCCAGGCGCTGGATATCGATTGGCTTCGGGAAATAATCAAAAGCTCCCAATCTTAGTGCATCCACTGCCACCTCAATGCTGCCCTGGGCAGACAGCATGATTACCGGGATATTCTCATCGAACTGCTTAACTTTTTTAAGAACTTCAATGCCATCCATCCCGGGAAGCATTATATCAAGTAGAATTAGATCAGGTTTTACTGTCAACCGGCGCAGAACATCTTCGCCGTTTGAAAAAACTTCAGTATCATATTTCCATTTATCTTTCACCCAATAGGTGAGCAGTTTGGAAATCGCTTGTTCATCATCTACTATGAATACTAATTTACCCACTGTATCCCTCAATCATTGTTAAACTCTCAATTCTTTCGGTAATTTAAGTAAAATGGTTGTTCCTTTGTTTAATTCACTATGTATTGATAAAAATCCTTTATGCAAATCTACAATTTGTTTCACAAAAACCAAGCCTAAGCCTGTCCCCGGAATATCACTCCCGGGGCGGCTTACACGATAAAATTTCTGAAATATATATGGAAGATCTCTTTCCGGAATGCCGATTCCTGTATCGCTGATAGTAACTTCAAACTCTTTGTAAAGACTTTGTGCTGTAATGGTTATTCTTCCTTTAGGGTGGTTAAACTTAACAGCATTGTTTATCAAGCTGGAAAAAGCGCGGAATATTTTTTCTTTATCTGCATTTAGCATTACGGGTTCGGCAGGAATCTCAGTGGTTAAGTGAATATCCTTTGCCTCCATAATCTTTCTGTTAGTTTCTATCGCTTCCATTAACAGAGCCGAAACATCAAAATTACTTTTAGCAAGTTCAATATGCCCTCCTTCAATCTTGGAAAGATCAAGTATATCATTTATCAGCTTTGCAAGACGCTTTCCTTCGTTAAGAATAATTTCGTTGAACTCTTGCTTCATTTCTGCAGGCATATTTGGATCAGATGAAATGGTTTCCGAAAAACCAATTATTGAAGCGAGCGGTGTTCGGAGCTCATGTGATATGTTCGAGATAAACTCGCTCTTCATTTTGTTCAGCTCAGCTAAAATTGCTTTATGCCGGTTTGACCTCTGGCGCTCAAGTGAAATAATTCTATTTGCCTCTATCAATTTCAAATTGAAATCATTTATCTTTTCTTCATAATTACGTAAGGAAGTAATATTCTTACCGATTCCGGCAACACCTAAAATTTTTCCATCTTCATATACCGGTTTACAGGTTATTTGAAAAATAATTTCATTCCCAAACTTGCTTAACAATGTTGTTTCGAATGTTACCAGCTTATTTTCTTCAAGAATTTCACGAAATGATTTCGCAAAAGAATGCTTGTTACTTGTCGTAACAAGTTCAATCAAATGAATACTTTGCAATTCACTTTGCAAGTAATCAAGGCAAGCCGCTCCGTATTCATTTACCTTAACCAAACAGCCGTCTTTATCAAGAAAGAATATCAAATCTTCCGAAGCTTCGAATAATGACTCCAGCAATTCGCTGCATTTGTCTATTAAAATTGCTGTTGCACTGCTGCTGCCATTATTAACTTTTCCGGTTTCGGGTTTTGGGAGCTTATCAAATTTATTAATTTGTTCAATAAGAATATCCAGTAATGGATAAATGGTTGTTTGAATTCCCTTAGAGAAATTTCCCTTAACGCTTGAAAATAATACTAGGAAATAATTTCCCCCGGTGTCTGAAGATGCGGCAAGGTTCTTTACAAAAACCGAATTCCATGAATGTGAACTTAAAAACTTCTTTGCAGAAAAAACCTTCTTTACAATTGTTTCGGAATAAACTATATCATTATTGTTTTGGGTAAATGATAAAGCTTCCAAATCCAGAATATCCTCTTTTTTACCAAATGAAGTCATTATTTTCTTTATCGCAGGATTTAGAATCAGAATGTACCCGGCTGAACTGTTGGATAATTTTCCGATTATTTCCAGAGTATTTTGTAAGACTTCAATCATTTAATTTTTATATAGAATAATCAATTTAAATATATAAAAATATCCTTATTTTTACCGCCGGACTTCCAATGAACAAGTATGGTAAAAATCTTAAAAAGAGCAACTAATCTTTCTCTGGCTGTAAATATTTTCTTATTTATCATAAAAGCCGCAGCGGGAATAATGTCTAACTCAATTGCCGTTATTTCCGATGCAATCAATTCGCTGACCGACATTGTTTCTTCCGGCGCTATAATGTATAGCGTAAGACTGTCATTAAAGAAGCCGGACGAAGATCATCAGTTCGGGCATAATGCCGCACAGCCGCTTGCAGTTTTTCTTGTAGCTTTGTTCACCGCCGTTGTCGGAATAAATCTGATTGAAGCTTCCGTAAATAGAATTCTTACACCTTATCCAACCAATATTACTACACCAGTATATATAATTTTAATTACCACAATAATTACAAAATTAATTTTAACCCGGTATCAATCTTCGGTTGGCAAGGAATTCAAAAGCCCGGCATTGAAAGCAGGTGCAGTTGACAGCTTAAATGATGTACTTGCATCTTCGCTCTCTATTGTTGGAATAGTTGGCGTACAGCTTGGCTTCCGTTATTTAGATGGAATTGCCGGAATACTTATTGCGCTTTTTATTTTCCGCTCCGGCTACCAGATTGCAAAAGAAAATATTGATTACCTGATGGGTAAAGCTGCAGATGAAAATTTAATTCTGGAAATTGCAAATGTTACTTTGAAAGTTGACGGCGTGCTCGGTATAAATGAACTTAAATCGCATTATGTTGGGAACAAGTTCCATATCGAAATCCATATCGACGTTGCAAAAGAAACTTCTACTGAAAAGTCTCACAACATCGGTAAAAAAGTTCAGGAGGTTGTTTACAATTTACCGGAAATAAATAAAGTATTTGTCCATATCGATCCGGTATAAAGTAGAATCATCTAATTTGTTTATAAAATTTCACTCGATTAAAACAGTTACAGTTCCGAATAAATGATTACGCTAACAATTCTTTAACTTTAATTGTTAGATCATCTAGTATGATATCAAACCTTTCTCCTGATTTACGAACTTTTACCTCAACTTTATTTTCTCTCAGTTTCTTTTCTCCTACAATTATCTGCAAAGGCATACCAAGCAGATCTGCGTCATTAAATTTAAATCCTGCTTGAGCATCAAGTCTGTCGTCGTATAATACTTCTATACCGACTTGGCTCAATTCATCGTAAATTTTACCGCACGCATCAACAATATCCTGCTTACGCATGTTCAACGCAATTAAGTGAACATGGAAAGGAGCCAGCGTTTTATCCCAGATCATTCCTTTTTCATCATGATGCTGCTCAATGTAACATGCCATTACACGCTCAACACCTATCCCGTAACTTCCCATTATCAGCGGGTTCTCTTTACCGTTCTCATCAAGAAACATTGCTTTCATTGATTCGGAATATTTTGTACCAAGCTTAAAGATATGTCCAAGCTCTATAGCAGTAAACACTTCAAGAGGTTTTTCGCACTTAGCACAGAGTTCGCCAGATTTAACAATCCGGAAGTCTTCGTACTCAATATTTTTTACATCGCGCTGCAAATCGATTCCTCCAATGTGAAAATCATTTTTATTTGCGCCACTAAAAAGATTATTCGAATCTTTTAATTTTAAGTCGGCAATTATTCTTCCCTTAAATCCGATTGGGCCGATTGAGCCTGCATCCGCACCTGTCATTTCTTTTAGTTCATCAGGATGTGCAGGACGAATAGTGCCACCCAGAACTTTTTGAAGCTTCATCTCATTAACTTCATCATTACCAAGCATCAAAATTAAAACTGCTTTACCGTCATGAATATAAACTCTCGACTTTGCGCATTGCGTTTCACCAATCTTTAAGAATGTACAAAGTTCATCAATAGATTTTACACTTGGTGTAGAAATTTCTTTTAGCTCTTCACTTTTACTTTCTCTCTTTTTTCCTTCAATCTTAGAAACGGCAACTTCAACATTTGCCGCATAGCCGCAGTGTTCGCAGTAAGCTACTGTATCTTCGCCGGCATCTGATTTAACCATAAACTCCTCTGATCCGGTTCCTCCCATCGCGCCGCTGGAGGCACCTACAACAAAATATTTTAAATCGCATTTGTTAAAAATTTTTCTGTATGCTTTATCATGAAGTCCGTATGCGTAATCAAGCTGTTCCCAAGTTGCGTCAAACGTGTAAGAGTCCTTCATTAAAAATTGTCTTCCGCGAATTACGCCGCTTCTAGGACGTGCTTCATTTCTAAATTTAGTTTGTATCTGGTACCAGATTTGCGGAAGGTCCTTATAAGATTTCAAAACATTGCGCGCGTGGTAAGTCATTATCTCTTCATGTGTCGGAGCTAAAACATAATCCCGGTTCTTCACGTGGAATAATATATCTCCAAATGACTCTACACGGTTAGTTTCTTCCCATATTTCGCGTGGATTTAATGCAGGTAGATGAAACTCCTGTCCGCCGATCGCATTCATCTCTTCTCTAATTATGTCGGTAATTTTTCTAATTACTCTATACCCTAGCGGAAGAAAAGAATAAATTCCTGCAGAAACCATCCTGATCATACCGGCTCTAAGCATCAAGATATGGCTTTTTACAACCGCATCATTCGGCACTTCTTTTAATGTTGGAATAAAAGATTTACTTAAACGCATTTGTGAATCTCAAATTTTTAGCTTTGCTTCAAAAATATGAATAAATGAAATTGCTAGAAAGGAAATAACCTAATTTGACCACGAATAGATTGATAAAAAGGCAAAATGATTTCTTAATGCATATTAAATTTTGTCAGAAATTTTTTCCCTTTATGTATTCTAAAATATCTTTAAATACTATTTCATAGCTTGTCAGGACTTGATCATTTTCTTGTTTATGATGAGGGATTTTTTATAATGTGGCTCATTGTCCCATCGTATTAATAATTTCCCGTTTTTACTTTGCCAATGATATCGGATATATCAAGTAATTTTAATATTTCCATCTTTGATATCTTTCTTCTGTCTCAGAAGTAATTGATAGGAGTTTTGGGAACCATTCCATTCCATATAGTTATCCCACATTTCGAATTCTTCCGATTGCTTTGTTTTAACTTCATTTTCAAACGAGGCAAAATCTATATTATATTTTTTTCAAACAGACTTATCTTATCCTTTGTTTGATGAAGTTCAAAGATTACATTTGCATAGTAAAGATTTTTAACTGTTTCCGATGCATTGGATGTCATTTTCTTTTCTCTTATTTATAATCTAATGTAATTTAGTCGTGAAATATTTAATTTTTCAATAATTGTAATGAATAACCCAGATGAACAATTTAACTTTTGAAGAAACCCGGATAATCGGTTCATTAATTGAAAAAGAATTAACAACACCGGAATATTATCCTCTAACGCTTAATGCATTGAAGAACGCATGCAACCAGAAGTCGAATCGTAATCCGGTAGTTTCATTTGACGAAAACTTGATTGAGAAAACAATTGAGCGTCTTCGCGAAAAATCTTTAGTAAGCCGTGTAACTGGCAGCGATATGAGGGTCCCGAAATATAGACAAGTTTTTACTGAAGCATTAAATCTTTCTCCCGAAGAAACTGCTGTGTTGTGCGAACTAATGAATCGCGGTGCTCAAACTCCCGGCGAACTAAACAGCCGTGCAAGCCGCATGTTTAAGTTCGAATCTCTTAATCAAGTAATTGATACAATTGATAAATTAGTGGGGAGAGAAAATCCTCTTGCTATAAAGCTTCCCCGGCAGCCTGGAACTAAAGAATCTCGTTACGCCCATCTTCTTTCCGGCGAGCCCGAATTAATCAAAGAGGATAATCAAGAGGGAATACCAATTTCAGACACGGAGAGAATTCAAAAGCTTGAAGGACAGGTCGAATCATTAAAAAATGATCTTGAAGAATTAAAGAAAAATTTTGAAGAATTTAGATCTCAGTTGGAATAGAATGTATCCGCATGATTGTACGTTTACAAGAAAAATTTAGATAAACCTGTTTTAATATTTCATTCAGCCATGCCTTTATACTACGGTGTTTTGCTTTTAGGCTTCTTCAGTTTCAAAAGAAGGTGTAACCGCAGCTTCGGGCTTTTCCATTATAAAATAATAAATGGTAAACGATATGAAAAATCCGACGAACCATGCATAATCATAAAGGAAGCTTAGTGAAGGAACGACCAAACCAATTAAAGCTAAAAAGATCCCTCCTGCAAGAGCTGCTATCGCCTTTAAATTGAATCCGTTCTTATATTCGTAACTGCCGCCGCGGCAATATAAATCTTTAGTAATTAGATTAGCTCTGCGAACTAAATAATAATCGCAGATTAATATTCCTGCGATCGGTCCGAGAAAGCTTGAATAGCCTACAAGCCATCCGAATATATAAGCACTGTAATCTGAGAGAAGTTTCCACGGCTGAATTATTATCCCGATTACTGCAGTTATCAAGCCCCCTCTGACAAAATTTATTTTCTTCGGGAACAAATTTGAAAAATCATTTGCCGGCGAAACTATATTAGCTGCTATGTTTGTTGTTAGGGTTGCAACTATCAAAGCGATAAGCGAAAGCATAATTATAATCGGACTATGAAATTTTGAAAGCAGCTCTACCGGATTCCAGATAGCTTTACCGAAAATAATTATCGTTGCAGATGTAACCGCAACTCCGATGAAAGAGAACAAAGTCATAGTCGGCGGAAGCCCGAATGCTTGACCAAGCATCTGTGTCTTCTGGCTTTTTGAATATCTTGAAAAATCTGGAATGTTCAATGATAATGTTGCCCAATAACCTATCATACCGGTTAAAGACGGAATAAAAAATTTCCAGAACTCGCCGGTTGTTTGAAACTTACTCGGCTGGCTTAATATCGGACCGAAGCCGCCGCCTCTTTCATAAGCCCACCAAAGTAAAACTAATCCCATTACTATCAAAAATGGAGCGCTGTAAGATTCAAGCCATTTGATCGATTCCACTCCATTAATAATAAAATAAATGTTCATTCCCCAGAATAATAAAAATCCCACAGCTGGTCCCCATGAATAAGCTTGCCATGAGGGGAGTAAAATTGAAATAAGCGAGTTAATCGCCTGCCCTCCAATCCATGTTTGAATACCGAACCAACCGCAAGCCACAATCGCTCTTAGCAAAGCAGGGACATTAGATCCCAAAATTCCGAAAGGCGCTCTTGCAAGTATCGGGAATGGTATGCCATACTTTGTCCCGGCATGGGCATTGAGTATCATCGGAATAAGGACAATTATATTACCGAGCGCGATAGTAAAAATTGCCTGCCACCAATTCATGCCGCCCGCTATTAACCCGCTTGCAAGCATGTAAGTTGGAATACAAACACTCATGCCTATCCACAATGCTGCGATATGATAAGTATCCCAAGTTCTATCTGTAACTTTGGTAGGCGCAAGGTCCTTGTTTCCCAAAATGTTTTCGTCAAGTTCATCCAGATTTGTTTCAATAAGTTTGGAACTGAAAATTAAAGACATAACTATCCCTTGATAATTATTATTTAACTATTATTAAAATCAAACTTGATGAACTTAAAATAGCATAACGGTATGAATGCATGAAAAATTCTGCTGACATGCAATCAAACTTCACTTTGACGAATATATGTCTATGCTACTTTCTATTTCCAGGCGCCGGCATATGTATCGCGCTTAACGAAATTTCCTCTGCCGGCTTTACTTAAAAATCTATCGTTCTGAATTATTTTTTCTCCGCGTGAAAAAACCGTGTCGATATTCCCTTTGACTTTTCTTCCTTCAAACATTGAATAATCTACAGCCATGTGATGTGTCTTGACTGAAATAGTATAATCTTTTTCCGGATCCCATATAACAATATCTGCATCAGAACCAACCGCAATTGTTCCCTTCCTTGGATAAAGCCCGAACATTTTTGCCGGCGTTGTGGAAGTTAATTCCACCCAGCGGTTCAAGGAAATTCTTCCCTGCCTCACGCCTCCGTCGAACATTAATTGAAGTCTATGTTCTATACCGGGACCTCCATTCGGGATTTTTGTAAAATTATTTTTGCCTAACTCTTTCTGCTCTTTAAAACAGAAAGGGCAATGATCAGTTGAAACAACCTGTAATGTATTTTTTTTCAAACCTGACCATAATTTTTCATGGTTCCATTTTTCTCTCAGCGGCGGAGTGAAAACAACTTTTGCGTCTTCAAATCCGGGTTTATTCATATCATCAAGTGAAAGGAAAAGATATTGCGGACATGTTTCTGCATAAACAGGTAAGCCTTTATCTCTTGCTTCAGCTACTTTTTCAAGCGCATCATTGCACGAAAGATGAACTATATAAACCGGGGCGCCCGCCATCTCCGCAAGTGCAATCGATCTGTTTACTGCTTCAGCTTCCGCAGTCGTTGGACGAGTTAAAGCATGAAATATCGGCGCTGTCTTTCCTTCTGCCAATGCCTGCTGAACAATCAGATCAATAACGCTTCCGTTTTCAGCATGCATGCAGACCAATGCGCCGGTCTTAGCAGTATGCCTCATCGCCCGGAATATTGTAGCATCATCTGCCATTAGAACATTAGGATATGCCATGAATAATTTAAAGCTGGTAACTCCTTCGCGAACCATGTCGCTCATATCTTCGAGATGTGCTTCGGGTAGGTCCGTAACAATCATATGCAGACCGTAGTCTATTGTTGCTTTACCTTCCGCTTTTTTCCACCAGATGTCGAGAGCATTTCGCATTCGACTACCTTTACTCTGAGTTGCAAAATCAACTATGCAAGTTGTTCCGCCGAAAGCTGCAGCACGAGTTCCCGTCTCAAAATCATCGCAGGATGTTGTCCCACCGAACGGCATATCGAGATGAGTGTGGACATCTATACCGCCGGGTATAACATATTTCCCTTTAGCATCGATTACCGAATCCGCATGCATATTTAGATTCGAGCCGATTGTCGTGATCAAATCTTTTTCAATATATATATCGGCACGGTAATCCTGCTCTGCTGTAATTATTCTTCCGTTTTTAATTAAGGTTGACATATCGTCTCCAATAAATTTTATTTTTAATGAATTTCAATTCCATGCTTGTGTTGAAATTCTGCAAGGCTATCCCAAGTCAGTGGTTTGTTTTCGTTTTTATATTCATTCATCAATTCATTCCACGACTTACTTTCGGATTTTTCATCAACACTTACCATTGAAATACATTCTTCAACCGGGCAGACTAATGAGCAAAGCGAGCAGCCTACACATTCACTCTCCCTAACAACTGTTTTATTATGTCCGTTTACCGGTATTAAGTCGATGCATTGATGAGCGCCGTCTTCGCAAGCTATATAACATAAATTGCAGTGAATACATTTTTTCTGATCTATCCTTGCAACAGTTTTATGCAGAAGATTGAAGTTGCCGAAATCATCAAGCTGAGGCAAAGATTTTCCTCTAAAATCTTCAATCGATGAAAATCCTTTTTCTTCCATCCAGTTTGTCAATCCTTCAATCATATCCTTTACGATTCTAAATCCATAATGCATAACAGCCGTACAAACTTGAACGCTCGAAGCACCCAGCAGGATGAATTCAACTGCATCCTTCCAGTTAGTAATACCGCCAATCGCAGAAATCGGCAGATTAACTTCTTTATCTCTTGCAACCTGAGAGACAAGATGCAAAGCAATCGGTTTAACTGCAGCGCCTGCATAACCTCCGTGTCCGCTTTTTCCGGCAACACTTGGCATAATTTGAAAGGTATCAAGATCAATTCCGATAATGCTGTTTATGGTATTGATCAGCGAAATTCCATCTGCTTTCGCCGCTTTCGCAGCACGTGCAGGATAAATTATATCGCTTACATTCGGCGTCAATTTTACCAGCACCGGTATTGTCGAAACTTCTGTAACCCACTCAGTAATCATCTTACAGTACTCCGGAACCTGCCCGACTGCTGAGCCCATTCCTCTTTCGCTCATACCATGCGGACAGCCGTAGTTTAATTCTATTCCATCGCATCCTGTATCGATTGTTCGCTTTACAATTTCATGCCAGGTTTCCTTTTTTGATTCTACCATTAGAGATACTATTACAGCATTATTTGGAAACAATCGCTTTGTTTCAGAAATCTCCTTTAGATTTTTTTCTATCGGTCTATCGCTTATCAATTCTATATTATTTATTCCGATAAGCTTTTGACCATTATAATCATATCCGCCATAGCGATTGCAGACGTTCATTACAGGCTCACCGATTGTTTTCCATACAGCGCCGCCCCAGCCTTGTTCAAATGCTTTGCAGACTTGATATGCCGAATTAGTTGGCGGCGCAGATGCAAGCCAGAATGGATTTAGTGATTTTATTCCGCCGCAGTCGGTTGAAAGATCAATCATTTAATCTCCTAAAAGAATAATTTAATTTGAAAGATATTCGTCAATGCCATGTGCTGCCATCTTACCGTCGTAAGCAGCATTAACAACTTCTTTGCCGCCGTTTATGCAATCGCCGCCGGCAAAGACTTTTGCATTTCCAGTCTGGTAATTTTTTTTATTAACAACAACTTTACCATCTCTCATTTTTAATTCCTTAATTGAGTTTAAAAAATTGTTATGAGATTTTTGTCCGATTGCTTTTATTACCATATCAACCGGAATTATAAATTCTGATTTTGGGATTACGGTCAATTTAGGTTTATCCTTTAAACCTTTAGAAATTAATTTGGTTTTTATACATTCTATTCCTTCAACATATTTTTTACCAACAATTTTTTTAGGCGCTGAGTTAAAGTAAAATAAAATTTCATCCTTTTTGGCAAGAAGGAATTCAAAATCGTAAGCGGACATTTGAGAAGTATCTCTTCGGTATATTATATAGACTTGTTCTGCGCCAAGCCGTTTAGCTTCTGTTGCTGCATCAATTGAAGTATTGCCTGCACCTATAATGGCTACACGTTTCCCAACTTTTACGGAGTTCCAGTTTTCAGATTTTACTTTTTCAATAAAATTTATAGCGTTATAAACGCCTTTCAATTCTTCTCCCGGAATTTCTAGTTCGGATGATTTCCCTAAGCCCACGCCAAGGAAAACCGCATCGTGTTTTTTTATTATATCTTCAACCGAGACAGTTTCTCCTACCTTTATTCCTGTCTTAATTTTTACTCCTAAGCTTTTAATTAATTTGATTTCTTTCAAACTGTCTTGACGCCTGGTTTTATACGGTGCAATACCCCAAGTATTTAATCCGCCGGGAATTTTATTCGCTTCATAAATTATTACATCATATCCCAGCAATGTTAATTCTGCGCTGCATGCAAGACCTGCCGGTCCAGAGCCGATTATTCCAACTGATTTATTTTTCTTCTTAGAAAAAGTAAAAATGTTTGGCGATGAGTTTCTAAAATAATTATCCATTGCATATCGCTGAAGTCTTCCAATCTCAATCGGCTTTTCTCCTTTATCATTGTAAACGCATGCGCCTTCACAAAGTACTTCGACAGGACAAGCTTTCGCACAGGTAAGCGCAACCCAGTTAGAGTCCAATATTGTCTTTGCAGAACCAAGTAAATTATCTGTCGATATTTTTTTTATGAATGCCGGGATATCGATATGAGTCGGACACGATTTAGTACAAGGTGAATCATAGCAGTATAAACATCGTTCGGCTTCCGCCTTTGCTGTTAAAGGGGTAAACGGCGGATGCAGCTCTGCAAAATTATTTTCATATTCTTTAAGTGAAAGCTTTGGAGCGAGGTTCTTCATAAATTCATTTCCAAAATTCTAAATTATATTTATTTGACTTACTATTTTCTTCCCGAAATAATCAAGTACTCAAATATTTATTTATCAACTTCATCATCAGCAATTTTTAAAACCTCATCAAAAGCATTTACAGCGGTATCTATTTCTTCTTTAGTAATTATAAGCGGCGGAGCCAAGACAAAATGACTCAGCCATGGAGAAACGTAAATTCCTTTCTTCATTAATTCTCCGGCAATCTTATCAACTAAAAGTGGAGCGCCATTAATCTTATCCTGCTTCGTATTGAAGGGTTGTTTGGTTTTCTTGTTTTTCACTATCTCAATTGCCCTGAACAATCCCAAACCCCGAACATCGCCGATTGAATTGTGCTTTACTTTTAGCTCAGCCAATTTTTGTTCGAGATATTTCCCAAGTTCAAAGGATCTTTCGACGAGATTATTTTTCCTTATCTCGTTTATAGCCGCTATTGCCGGGGCTAAGGTCATCGGGTGCGCTTCGTAGGTATGACCATGAGCGAAATAATGATCGTTAAAATATTCGGCAATCTTTTTCGTTGTCGCTGTTAATCCCAGCGGGACATAAGCAGATGTGATTCCTTTCGCGGTTGTTAAAATATCCGGATTTACATTCCAATGATTAACTGCAAACCATTTTCCTGTTCTTCCCCAGCCGCTCATAACTTCATCGGCAATTAAAAGAACATTATTATCGTCGCAAATTCTTCTTAACCGCGGTAAATATTCATCCGGTGGGACAAGAATTCCGTTAGTGCCGACAACCGGTTCAACAATTACTGCTGCTACATTTGATTCGTTTCGTATCATGTGTTCGATATAATTTGCGCAGGCAATATTGCATTCCGGATAATGATGATCTAACGGGCACCGGTAGCAATTACATTCCGGGGCAAAGATTACTCCATCAATTTTTCCCGAGGGTTCTATCAGCCATCTGCGCGGATCGCCTGTAGCTGCAATTGATGCGGCTGTTGAACCATGATAAGAATTATAGCGCGAAATAATTTTATATTTTCCTGTATACATTCTGGCAATTTTTATTGCCGCTTCATTCGCTTCAGTACCGGAAGTTGAAAAATAAAATTTTTCTAATCCTTCGGGAAGTACCTCAAGTAGAAGCTTGCTTAATTCCGCACGAACATCTGTTGTAAAACCCGGGCTCACATACGGAAGCTTTTTTGCCTGTTCTTCAATTGCCTGTATAACAGCTTTGTTTTTATGCCCCAGTGAAACACACATCAGCTGCGAGGAAAAGTCAAGGTATTTTTTCCCGTTGCCGTCATAAAAGTAGCAGCCTTCTGCATCAACTATATGAAGCGGTTTCCATCCTTTCTGATAGCGCCAGGTACCGTAAGTGTTCTCCGCAGTAATTTTAATTATTTCATCTGATGTCATGATCAGCCTTTTTAGATTTCATTTTTATAGGATTTGTCATCCCTGCTCTTACGTGAATGACATGCACAAGAATTTTTATTTAAACATCTATTCCTGTTATCGCTCCGTATGTTTCCGGTCTTCTGTCCCTGTAGAACTGCCAGATGTTCCTTACCTCCTGAATTTCATCAAGATTCAAATCGGCAGCAACAAGTTCATCTTTGTCTCTGCTTGCCTGTGCAATAATTTTTCCGCGGGGCGAACAGAAATAACTCTTTCCGTAAAACTCTCCTATGTTCCATGGAGCTTCTTTTCCAACTCGATTAATAGCGCCTACAAAATATCCGTTTGCAACAGCATGCGCCGGCTGTTCAAGCTCCCAAAGATATTCCGATAATCCTGCAACTGTAGCTGATGGATTGAAGACTATTTCAGCTCCGTTTAGCCCTAGTATTCTTGCGCCTTCCGGGAAATGACGGTCGTAGCAAATATAGACTCCTATATCCGCGAAAGGAGTTTTGAATACCGGATAACCAAGATTGCCAGGTTTGAAGTAAAACTTTTCCCAGAAACCCGGATCGCAGTGAGGAATATGATGCTTCCTGTATTTCCCTAAATACGTTCCATCGTAATTTATTACTGCGGCAGTGTTATAATAAACTCCGGTAATTTCCTCTTCATAAATTGGAACTACCAGAACCATTTGATTCTTCTTCGCTACTTCCTGCATTAACTTTGTAGTTGGACCGTCCGGAATGCTTTCAACCATGGCATACCATTTAGCCTTCTGCTCTGCACAGAAATAAGGACCATAAAACAACTCCTGCAAGCACAATATCTGTACACCTTGCTTAGCTGCATCTTCAATCATTGAAAGATGCTTCTCAAGCATCGAGGATTTTATTTTTTCAATCGGCTGCTCCGTCGATACATCAAGCTTCGTTTGAATTAAACCTGCACGAACTAATCTTGGCATCTTCTTACCCTTAGTTTATGATTAAAATTTTGAATCTTATTTTCAGCTCATCCAGTTGGTTCTAGACTCCGGATTCCATTTGATAGTCGTCTTTTTCAGCTTTGTCCAAAATTCAATAGAGCTTTTTCCTGTAATATCACACGCACCAAATTTCGATTCATTCCATCCGCCAAAAGAAAAAGGTTCTCTTGGAACGGGGACTCCTATATTAACACCGATCATCCCTGCACTGGCTTTTTCCATTATGTACTTTGCAATGCCGCCGCTCTGAGTAAACACTGCCGCGGCATTTCCATACATCGAACTGTTTTGAATCTTAATTGCGTCATCAATATTTTCTGTCCGCATAATTGAAAGCACCGGTCCGAAAACTTCTTCCTTTGCTATCTTCATTTCCGGGCGGACATAATCGAGAATTGTCGGACCTACATAAAATCCATTTTCTTTCCCATCGACTTTACAATTTCTGCCGTCAAGCAGAACTTTTGCGCCGTCCCTTTCAGCTTCTGTAATATAATTTTCAATTCTTTCTTTTGCCTGGCGGGAAATAACCGCACCGAGATTTTTTCCCGGAATTATTTTCTTAGCTTCTTCAACAAGGTGCGAAATAATATGATCTACCGGACCAACAGCAACCATTGCCGAAGCAGCCATACACCGCTGTCCTGCGCATCCGGTCATTGATGCTGCAACATTCGATGCAGTCATACTAGCGTTTGCATCCGGCAATACGATTAAATGATTTTTAGCTCCGCCTAAGGCTAAAACTCTTTTTAATTTTGAAGTACCCCTTGCGTAAACAATCTTGGCAACCCTGGTAGAGCCTACAAACGAAACAGCCTCTATCCCCGGATGATCGCAAATAGCTTCTACTACTTCGCGCGCACCATGAACAACATTAAATACCCCGTCGGGCAGTCCGGCTTCCTTTAAGAGCTCCGCAATCCTGTTTGCGCTTAAGGGAACCTGTTCGGATGGTTTCAGGATCATAGCATTACCAAGAATTAAAGCATTTGGTATTGTCCAATTAGGAACCATGTTGGGAAAATTAAACGGGGTAATAGATGCTACAACTCCAAGCGGATGCCTGTCAATGCGGCATTCAACGCCTTTGCTTACTTCCAAAATTTCACCTGCCGCAATTTGCGGAATCGAACATGCAAACTCGGTTACTTCAACGCTCTTTTCAACCTCAGCTTTGGCTTCGGAAAAAGTTTTTCCGTTCTCTTCTTGAACAAGCTGTGAAAGTTCTTCCATATTTTTTTCAAGAAGATATTTATAGCGGTAAAATACCTGGGCGCGCTCTTTAATTGGAATGCTTGACCATGAAGGAAATGCTTTCTTTGCGGCAAATACCGCTCTGTCAACGGCATCATAATTTGAGAGTGGTACAGAAGAAATAACTCTTCCGTCTGTGGGAGATAGAACTTCTATCTCAGTGTACCTGATTTCTTCGAACTTTCCTTCAATATAATTTTTTAAAGAAGGGTAATCCATTAACTGACCTCCATTTAATTTTCAAATGATGAGGACTGCTAAAACAAGAATTATAGGAACTATTTTATAACTAATCTATTTGTAGGCAGATAGATTTTCAAATAATTAAAAGCACACTAGAAATTAAAAGTATTAAAATTAAGATGCAAAGATAAATCGAAAAATTTTTAATCTATTTCGATGGTAAAAAGCCAATATCTAAATATTCTTGACGACCTTGTAGGCTCTATCGTGGGGTCTTACTTGTTCGCCGCATGGGAAAGTTATTCTGTCTCCTTTTACGGCTTCCAATATTTTTCTATCTTCATTCATCATTTCATTTAATTTTATGCTGACGACACCGGATGTCGGACCAATAATTAAAAGTTCATCGTCTAAAGAAATTTTCCCCGATTCTAATTCAACATAGGCAACTTCAGCCTGCTTGTAATAATTGATTACTGTTCCGATGAATTCTTTCCGGGTCGTGGCTTTGCTTCCGTATATATCAGCATAGTCTTCAGAACTCGGCTTGCCGAAATAAAATCCCGATGAGAAGCCTCTGTTATATACCTCTTCAAGTTCTTTCATAAATTCTTTTTTGATTTCTGGTGTCAGCTTCTTTTCAAAATATAAATCGATCGCACGCCTGTATACAGAAACTACCCTGCCAACATATTCCGGACTCCTTTTTCTACCTTCTATTTTAAATGAATCGATTCCCGCTTCAATTAATTGATCAATGAACTCAACTGTGCAGAGATCTTTTGCGGATAAAACATAATCCTCGCCGATAATTATTTGCTTTCCGGTAATCGTATCTGTTATCTCATACTCTCTCCGGCAAGGCTGGATACACTCTCCTCTGTTAGCGCTCGGTCCAAACATGTGGTGGCTCATAAAGCATCTTCCGCTTACAGCAATACACATTGCACCGTGAATAAATGCTTCGATCTCTAACTCAGTTAAAGCTCTTATCCTTTTTATTTCTTCAAGGGAACATTCTCGCGCAAGAACAATCCTTACTGCACCGAGCTGTTTATATAAATCTGCGCTGAGTGAATTTGAAACCGAGCCTTGAGTGGATATGCAGAAAGACACTTCATGCTTTTTACAGATTTGCGTAACCGCCAGATCCCAGCATATTATCCTGTCTACTCCGGCTTTTTTTGCGGAAGATATAATTTCTTCTAAGTCATTCAATTCTTCTTCAAAGACGATTGTGTTAAGAGTTAAATACGTCTTTACATTTTTCTGTCTGCAGGCTTGAACGATCTCAGGCAATTCATCAACTATAAAATTAGCCGCCTTAGCGCGCATATTAAGCTTATCGACTCCAAAGTAAACAGCATCTGCACCGGCATTAATAGCGGCTGAAAGCATTGTCCAATCACCTGCCGGAGCCATTAGTTCGGGTTTTTTCATATCTTCAATAAATAGTACACTGATTACACAAATATTACTGATGAACATGAATAAAATATTTATAAATTCTATTTGTGTAAATCCGTGTAATCAGTGTCATTTGTGTTCTATTGTTTTTCCTCCCATACTTTACAAGTTTCTACGAGAAGTTTTACCACCAATTCCATATCTTGTACTGCAACCCATTCCAATTTTGAATGGAAGCTATGCTCGCCAGCAAAAATATTTGGTGTAGGCAAGCCCATGAATGATAATCTCGATCCATCTGTACCGCCGCGAATTGGGCTGAATATCGGCTTAATGTTTAACCGGTTCATTGCTTCAACTGCATTACCTGCAACAGAGGGAAATTTATCCAGTATTTCCTTCATATTCCGGTACTGCTCTATCACTTCAAATTCCATTTTTGCACCTGGGAATTTTTTCACTGCAGCTTCAGCTAAATTTTTTAATAATGATTCATATTCTTTTAGTTTCGGTGTTTCAAAATCGCGGATAATAAATTTCAGCGTAGTCAATTCTTCCATCCCGTTAAAGCCTGTGCAATGGATATAGCCATCTCTTCCGTCTGTTGTTTCCGGTGAAAGTTTATCCTTCGGCAGGCTTTCAATAAAAGCTGCGGCTACCTTAACCGAGTTTATCATCTTTCCTTTTGCGTATCCGGGATGAATATTCTTTCCATGAAATTTAATTACTACTGCATCGGCACTGAATGTTTCTGTTTCGATTTCTCCTCGACCTGATCCATCAACTGTGTATGCAAACTGAGCCCCAAGTTTTTTAAGATCAATTTTTTCAGTGCCTCTTCCCGTTTCTTCATCAGGAGTGAAACAGACTTTTATCGTTCCATGCTTTACTTCCGGATGAGTCAGCATATAATTTACCGCATCCATAATTTCTGCAACACCCGCTTTGTTATCTGCACCTAACAAAGTTGTCCCGTCAGTTGTTATTATATCGTATCCAATCATATCCTTTAATTCATGATTATCTTCAACCTTGATAATCTGATTTGGATCTTTTGGCAGAATTATATCCCCGCCTCTATAATTATTATGAACAACCGGGTTGACATTTGCACCGGTAACAGCCGGCGATGTATCTATATGTGCGATCAAGGCTATTACTGGCACATTCTTATCTGTGTTAGAAGGAAGTGTAGCCATAACGTATCCCCATTCGTCCATATGAGCATCTGCCAGCCCCATGCCTTTAAGCTCTTCGGCAAGTTCCTTTGAAAAAGTCTTCTGCTTTTCAGTACTAGGAAAACTTGTTGAATCTTCATCCGATTGAGTATCATACTTTACGTACTTTAAGAATTTGTCGGTAACGGTGAACTTATAATTTTTGTCAAACATAATTACCTCTCTATTATTTTGTTATACTATTCGTTATTAATTTTTGTGTGAAATTAAAAATTTTTCTTGGTAAAGTGCATGGCGAAAAGCAGCATTATACCCTTTGCTCTATGCTCTACCTCTGGTTGTTTACAATTTGGTTCATGATTAACTGGTCTATAAATTCAAAATTAATTTATTCTTGTAATTTCTACACGGCGGTTTTTCGCCCTTCCTTCTTCAGTTGCATTGCTGGCTACCGGATTCGCCTTTCCGTATCCTATCACTCTTAGCCATCTAATATTTATTCCTTTTGCAACCAGGTATTCCATTACAGCTTTTGCTCTTTCTAATGAAACTTTTTTATTAGCGTTATCCGAACCAATATTATCGGTATAGCCTGCAATAAGCCACCGGCTGCGTAAATTCTCTTTCATTACTTTAATCAATTTATCAAGTTCAGGAAAGGCTGAAGGAAGCAGTTTGCTTTTCCCGAATGCAAATGTTGCCCCTGCGCTTAATGTAACTTTGGCGGCTTCTTCGGAAACTACTTCCGGAACTTCTTTCTTTACTTCTTTTTTGACCTCTTCTTTAACCGGACATCCTGTTGAATCAACTTTCACTCCCGCCGGTGTATCAGGGCACTTATCAAGATAATCAGGAACGCCATCATGGTCTGAATCGATCGGACAGCCTTCCGAATCTACCTGAACTCCTGCTGGTGTATTTGGACATTTGTCTTTATAATCCGGAACTCCATCTCCATCCGAATCCAGCGGGCAGCCTAAGTCATCAACCTTCACTCCTTTCGGCGTATTCGGACAAACATCTCGATAATCAGGAACACCGTCTCCATCGGAATCTAAAGGGCAGCCGTCTTTATCAACCGCAACTCCTTTGGGCGTATTCGGACATTTATCCATATAGTCTGGAACACCATCATGATCTGAATCTATCGGGCATCCGAATTCATCAACAGCAACACCTCTTTGTGTGTTCGGACAATGATCTCTCGAGTCAGGAACTCCGTCTTCATCCGAATCATTATCTGTGAAGAATGAAAAAGAAAATCCTACCGAAGCATAATAAAACATATCGTTGTTAGTTCCTATTGCTACATCATCAAGATAATCATTTGGACTTAATTGAATTCCCCCACTTACATTAACACTAAAGTTATCTGTCAACAGGAATCGAAAACCTAGTTCTCCGTTATAATCAATTTCGTGTTTCTTATAAACATTGTTCAAATTATTCGGAAGCTTTACCCCGCCTGGTCCAAGAGGATCAAACCATAAGTACGATGCACCTGCAAAAAAGTACGGGAAGGCATATCTTCCGGCTTCAAGCGAATATATAACCCCTCCGCCGATAAAAGATAATTTCGTTCTAAACACGGCAGGAACAAGCGTAACATCCTTGCCGGCTATATAACCGCCTCCGCCGAAAACTCTGAAGCCGAAGTTACTTTTTGAATAAGCCGGTAAAAAATAATCTAAGGATACTTTACCTAAATAGTCTGGTTTGATTTGAGAATAGTCTGTCTTGCCAATTGTAACTCCACCGTCAACTGTAAATACCATTGTACCTGAGAAAGCGTTGTACCTTCTAGATTCTACTTGTGATAAGCTGATGCCGGAAATAAATAAAAAAATTAAAGCTGCCTTAACAATCGTCTGCATTATCTCTCCAACTAAATTTATAGAGATGTTCTAATTTAATGGAATTTTTTGTATAACAAAAAAAATGCGGAGTGAATTCTCATTCATCTCCGCATTAATTCTTAAAAGCTAAATTTTAAACTAACTCATTTGATCCAGTTTCTGGTATCTAGCATCCAGTCTAACATTTTCAATCGTCAATATAAATTCGAAAATCGTCAATCCTAATATCCTCTGCGCAGCACTTTATCCATATCCGATTTTATCATCAGCTTAACGAGCTCTTCGAACTTTGTCGTGGCTTTCCAGCCAAGTTCTCTTTCTGCTTTTGCCGGATTTCCAATTAACAAATCAACCTCTGTAGGACGGTAATAATTAGAATCAACACCAACTATTTCATCGCCTCTTTTAATTTCCTTTGAAAATTCAAAATGATAATTTTTAAAATTACCTGAATGGTTGATAAGTGATCTCGCCTTATCCAGATCAATCTTTTTGATGATGCCTATTTCTTTCTCAGCGCTGCCTTTCCATTCAATCTCGATTCCCAGCTCTCCGAAAGTTTTTTCGGTAAACTCTCTTACAGTATGAGTCTCACCGGTTGCAAGCACAAAATCTTCAGCCTTCTCATGCTGAAGTATCCGCCACATTCCTTCGCAGTATTCAGGCGCAAATCCCCAGTCTCTTTTAGCATCCATGTTGCCGAGCAGAAGAGTCTTCTGCAAGCCCGCCGCAATTCTTGCTGCTGCACGTGTAATTTTTCTTGTAACAAAAGTCTCGCCTCTTCTCGGCGATTCATGGTTGAATAAAATTCCGTTGCATGCAAAGATGTTGTAAGCTTCTCTGTAATTTACAATCATCCAGTAACCATACAGCTTAGCCACACCGTATGGAGAGCGGGGATAGAAGGGAGTCTTCTCTGATTGCGGAATTTCTTGAACCTTTCCAAACAACTCGCTTGTTGATGCTTGATAAAACTTTACCTGCTTCAATCCTACTTCGCGGATTGCATCTAGAAATCTCAATGTTCCGAGAGCATCTACCTGTGCAGTGTAATCCGGAATTTCAAAAGATACTTTTACATGGCTCTGGGCAGCAAGGTTATAAATTTCATCCGGTTCTATCTTTTCAAGCAGACGATTTAGATTGCTCGTATCAACTAAATCGCCGTAGTGCAGAAACATTTTTTTATTTAATACATCTCTATTGGCATAAAGATGGTCTATCCTCGCCGTATTGAAAGAGCTGCTTCGTCTTATAATACCGTGGACTTCATATCCTTTTTCAACAAGTATCTCCGTCAGGTAGCTTCCATCCTGACCTGTAATTCCTGTTATTAATGCTTTCTTCATTAATTATCCTTTTATAAAAAAAATAAAATCAATAGGATACTGATGACACGGATAACTTTTATTTACACAAATTATTAACTGAAGTTACGCAAAATGAATAAAATGATCCATTTGTCATTCCGAACTTGTTTCGGAATCTTTATTTTTAAGCTGTTTTTAGATGCTGAAACAAGTTCAGCATGACAATTGCGTAACTTCAGTTATTAATTTTTATCAGTGACATTCTGTATAATCAGTGTTATCTGTGTTCTATTGTATTAAGAATTTATAGTTTTAAACCAATCATACGTTTTCCTAATTCCCTCTTCCAGCGAAGTCTTATGATGCCAGCCTAATTCATGTATCCTCGAAACATCCATCAGCTTTCTTGGTGTACCGTCTGGCTTGGAAGAATCATATACTATCTCACCTTTAAAATCAATAATCTTTGCAACCATACCTGCCAATTCGCCGATAGTTAAATCTTCTCCTGTTCCGATATTGATTTGCGAAATTCCCTTATCATACAAATCTTTTGCGTTTATGTTTTCCATCAGAAATAAAATTGCTTCTGCAAGATCATCAACAAAAAGAAATTCTCTCTTCGGCTTTCCCGTCCCCCATATCTCCACTCTGCTTTCTGACTTCTGAACTTTCGCCTCATGAAACTTCCTTATCAGTGCCGGAAGAACATGAGAGGTTTCTAAATCAAAGTTGTCGTTGTAACCGTACAAGTTAGTCGGCATGGCGGAATAAAAATTATCTCCGTATTGACGGTAGTAATTTTCGCACAACTTAATTCCGGCTATCTTCGCAATAGCATAAGGCTCATTAGTAAATTCAAGGTAATCCGAAAGAAGATATTCCTCCTTAAGCGGCTGAGGTGCAAGCTTAGGATAGATACACGAGCTTCCAAGAAAAATCAACTTCTCAACTCCGCTCTCATGTGCCGCATGGATTATGTTTGATTCGATCATCAGGTTATCATAGATGAACTCTGCACGGTAAGTATTGTTTGCAAGTATCCCTCCTACTTTTGCAGCAGCAACAATTACAATCTCCGGCTTCTCTTCATTGAAAAACTTCTCGACCTCACTCTGCCTTATTAAGTTCAAATCTGAAAATGTACGCAACACAAAATTGCTGTACCCGCTTTCTTCAAGCTTCCTCAATATTGCAGAGCCGACCATCCCGCGGTGACCCGCAAGATATATCTTTTTCTTTAAATAATTCGTTCTTGTATCCACAAATGTTTCTTAGGTATTATCAAAATTATTTTCCGGCTTGCATGGAAGCTGAGAAATGCATGGGTCCATGATAAATTTCTTGCATACATGCATTCATGCAAACATACTTCCTACTGCTTATCAAAAAACTCTCTTATCTTACTGACTACATATTCAATCTGCTCTTTACCCAACTCAGGATAGATCGGTATCGCGATAGAAGTATTTGCAGCCTCTTCAGCATAAGGGAAGTCCCCCAGCTTATATCCAAGATATGAAAAGCATTCCTGTAGATGGAACGGGACTGGATAATAAATTTCTGTGCTTATATTATTGTCGGTAAGGAACTGCCTCAGCTCATCTCTCTTAGCAACACGAATAATGTATTGGTTATAAATATGGTAATTAACAAGCTGCGGTACTTCTCCCGGCTGTGGACCCTTTTCAGGCTTAAAAACAGCCTTTGGGATAAGCACTAAATTTCTGGAATCAAATGTAATTCTTCCCGGTGTATCTGCAAGACGAAGCTTTGCAAATTGCTTATTATACGATTCTGCATTCCGTCTCCTCTTCTCAGACCATTTATTTAATGAAGGAAGCTTTACATTTAATACAGCCGCTTGAATTGCATCTATCCTAAAATTACCGCCGATTATTTTATGATGATATTTCGGCTCGGCTCCATGAACTCGGAGTATCTTCAATTTCTTCGCCAGCTCTTCATCATTGGTTACAACAAGACCAGCATCGCCGAAACATCCGAGGTTTTTGCTTGGGAAGAAAGAAAAGCATCCGATATCTCCTATCGTCCCTGCACATCTATTATCTTTATACTGCGCCCCGATCGCTTGCGCAGCATCTTCTATCACTTTTATTTTATTTGCTCGGGCAATTTCCATTATTGCATCCATCTCCGCACATTGACCATACAAATGGACCGGGATGATTGCTTTCGTCTTCTTCGTGATTTTTCTTTTTATTTCTTCAGGATCTATATTAAAAGTAACAGGATCAATATCTGTAAATACCGGAACTGCGTTTAACCTGGAAACTACTCCTGCCGTTGCAAAAAATGAATATGAAGGAACTATCACTTCATCGCCAGGCTTTATATCTATTGCCATCAATGCTATAAGCAATGCATCTGTTCCCGAAGAAACTCCAATTGCATATTTACATTTTAGGTAATCGCGGAATGCCTGCTCCATCTTTTCTACTTCTGAGCCTAGTATAAACTGCTGGGATTCGGCAACCCTGATTATTGCTTCATCAATATCTTTTTTTAATGCCTTGTATTGAGGCTTGAGGTCGAGTAAGGGAACTCTCATTTACTACTCCAAATATTTTATTATACTAACTTACAAAGAATTGAAAAGAGATAAAAAATGTTGTGTGCAGGAAAATTATTACCATTTTTTCTCTTTATACTTAAAGAATTAGAAATCCCGTTCAATATCCTTAAACAGTTTGCCTTGTTTATCCTTTTCGGAAACAATAGGATTATCAACCCGCCAATCAATTTTTAAGTCAGGATCATTGTAAAGAATTGCCCGTTCATCGGGCTTACTGTAATATTCCGTACACTTATAATGAAAGACTGCTTCATCCGAGATAACCGAAAAGCCGTGAGCAAATCCTTTCGGTATCCATAACTGAAGATGGTTCTCCTCCGAAAGTTCAACTGAAAAATATTTTCCAAATGTAGGCGAGCTGGATCTTATATCTACAGCAACATCCAGAACCTTTCCCTTAATAACCTGGCAAAGTTTTCCCTGTGCTTTTTCACCGACCTGGTAATGCAGTCCTCTCAGCGTTCCTTTCCTGGACTTCGAGATATTGTCCTGCACAAAATTCAATTCAATCCCGTATGCTTCATATTTTTTATAACTGAACGATTCAAAAAAATATCCCCGGTCATCTCCAAACACGTCCGGCTCAATAACTAACAAATCCTGTATAAATGTTTTTTCTACTTTCATATTTCTTGATACTTATATTTCTGTATTTCGGGAAATACTATAAAAATTCGAAATGACATGCTGCTGCGAAATTTTTTGATATCATTATTTTAAACAATTAGCTGAAGTTACGTGACATCATAAAAGTGTCATGCTGAATTTATTTCAGCATCTTAAAACAATGCAAAAATATTATTTCCCATAATTTCAGTTATTAAGAAAAAGTAAGAAGTTTAGCTTCTAGTCTCCAATTAATTGATTTATTAACTGAAGTTACGCAATTGTCATGCTGAACTTGTTTCAGCATCTAAAAAAACAGCTTAAAGATACAGATCCCGAAACAAGTTCGGGATGACAAATGAACCATTTAATTTATTCTCTATAATTTATTAATATATAAATATAAATGCTTTTTCATTTCTTTATTACTCGAGGATGAAAGTGTCATGCTGAATTTATTTCAGCATCTCAATACAGATCCCGAAACAAGTTCGGAATGACAAATGAACCAATTTATTCATTTTGCGTAACTTCAGTTATTAATTTTTACTGATATTTCAACAAAGTTTAATTCCTTTAATACTGTATTATTTCTTCGCTTAAATCGTTCCACTCTTTATTTTTACTTTCGATCAGATTAATCTTCCATTGACGATGCCAATTCTTTAGTTGCTTTTCTCTTTTGATTGCGTGATCAATGGAAGAAAAAGTTTCAAAATAAACTAATACTGATATGTTATACTTCTTTGTAAATCCCTCTATTAATTTATTTTTGTGTTCATAATGTCTTCTAACCAAATCATCTGTAACGCCAATATAAAGTGTTTTAGATTTATTTGATAATATATAAACATAATAGTTTTTCATTTCTTTATTACTCGAGGATGAAAGTGTCATGCTGAATTTATTTCAGCATCTCAATACAGATCCCGAAACAAGTTCGGGATGACAAATGAACCATTTAATTTATTCTCTATAATTTATTAATATATAAATATAAATAGTTTTTCATTTCTTTATTACTCGAGGATGAAAGTGTCATGCTGAATTTATTTCAGCATCTCGATACAGATCCCGAAACAAGTTCGGGATGACAATACGGGTCCTACAACATCAAAAATCCACCATCACTCTTTCTAAATAACTTCTGTACGATGACTTTGGAATTGAGTTAATTAATTTCTCAAACTTCTCTTTTGATATAAACTTCATCCTATATGCAATCTCTTCTACACATCCAACCTTCAATCCCTGTCTCTGTTCAATTACACCGAAGAAGTTTGCCGCCTGCAGCAGTGCTTCCGGGGTACCGGTATCCAGCCAGGCAATGCCTCTGCCTATCTTTTCTACTTTAAGCTTGCCTTGTTTTAAATACTCGCGGTTCACATCAGTAATTTCAAGCTCGCCCCGGGCAGATGGTTTTAAATTCTTTGAAATGTTTACAACATCATTATTATAAATATAAATTCCCGGAACTGCATAATTCGATTTGGGCTTTGAAGGTTTTTCTTCAATGGACAATGCTATGCCACTTTCATCAAACTCAATTACACCGTACCTCTCCGGATCATTAACCTGGTAGCCGAATATCGTTGCATCAACATTATTCCTCAAAGCTTTATAAAAGAACTCGAGATTTCCGTAAAAAATATTATCGCCTAATATCAATGATACGCTTTCGCCGTTTATAAATTTCTCCCCGATTATGAACGCCTCCGCTATACCGTTAGGTGCATCTTGTACTGCATACTCGATATTTAATCCTAAATGAGCGCCGCTGTTAAAAAGTTGTTTGTACAAAGGGATCGTTTCTTTGTTGGAAATGATAAGAATATCCTTTATCCCGCCAAGCATAAGCATAGAGAGCGGATAATAAATTAGCGGCTTATCATATATTAACGTAAGCTGCTTGCTATAGACTTTAGTAACCGGGTACAGCCTCGATCCCGATCCCCCCGCAAGTATAATTCCCTTCATACAATTTCCTTAGATTTATTATTTACTATTTTCGATTTAATTAGCCATTCCACATTTTTGATACTTCATTCATCATTCTAAGTTCCGCAAATCGTAAATCCAATATCATCAATCCTAACTAATCGTCAATCTCAAATCGTATATCGTCAATCCTACGGCATAAACCTTCCAAGTATCTGTTTTACCAGCCAGGCTACTACTACAATCAATCCAATATAAAATATTATTACCTTAGCCGATCCTCTGGAAAAATTCAGCGTTGACCTGTAGCCCCTCCACCCGCACTGTCCGCACCTGTATTTCTTGTAAGGAGTAAAATTCTTTACCAGCCTTTCTCTTAAACTACGGGCATGTGAACGGTGAAGCGTATTATAGTTTCCGCATGAAGGACACTTTTCAAATAATGGGTTTTTCCTGAAAACACTTCGTTTGTTTCTCATATGGAATTATTTATTGTATAAGAAAAAAATAGTTTCAAGTTTTAAAGTAAACAAATTATTATGTAAGAAAGTCACTTTCCGTATATCAGCATCAAGCATCTAATATCCGTTCGTCAATCATAAATCTAAAATCTTTAATTCATCATCCCGCCAACGCCAACATCCTACTTCCTCTTTGCTCTCAGTACCATCTCAAGGAACTCTGCTGCACCGTCCTGGTTATTATCCTTAGGAATTTGAATATCAGCCATCCGCTTCAACTCCGGTAGACTGTTTGTTAACGTTATTTTTAATGTCTTCGGCAGAAACAAGTATATGTCATTATGCCAATCGCCCATTACGGCAGTTTCTGCCTGGCTTATTTTTAAATACCTCAGCAGCTTTTTTAGTGCTTTGCCTTTATTGCAGCCTTTCCTTCTTATCTCCAGATAATAAATTCCGTTATGCCTTTGGGATCTAAAATACGAAGATGTTAATCCGAATGAATATGGAAAGCTCATTTTGTCGCGAACATGCTTAATGTTATCCTTGAAATCACTTAGCATTGTTATTTCAAGTGTATTATTAATATAACCGTTATACTCCGGAACTTCCTTAAACCTGGCCCCAAACTTTTCCGTTATAGTAGGAACAACTGAATTCTGTTCAGTGTAATAAATATCATCCGAATGGCAAAGAGCAACATTGATTAAAAACTTATCTGCATACGCCAATGCTTTTTTTACATATTTCGCAGGGACGTATGACTCAAACAAGATATCACCTCGCGGATAATCTTTTATCATAGATCCGTCAAGTGATATTATCGGTGTCTTTATTTCAAGCTGTTCCGCAAAATCGGTAAGCGCAGAATGTAGCCTCCCGGATGCAAATGAAATTAATACTCCTTCCTTTTTTAACTCTTTGATCACTTCTTTTGTTTTACTGCTTATTTCTCCCGTATTAGTCAATAACGTGCCGTCAAGATCGGCTACAATCAATTTTATTTTTTTTAACTTATTTTTATCGAACATTTACTCTTTCTCAATGATTCTTTTATTGGAACTTAAGCATTCCACCATACCCTTTATCCTGTCACTATCCTCATCCCAATTTTATGCTAAATCCACAAACAAAATTGTTTAAACATCCTTTCTAATATAAAGAATCATCTTGATTAAGTCATTCCACTGAATAATCAATCCTAAAAAAAATAAACCCGCGTTTTTTATGCGGGTTCTTTTCAATTAAAATTATGCAAAGAGTTTTTAAATTACGAAATCGAAGTTATTATCTTTCCTCCCTACACCATAAACCAACATATTCGGAAATTTGTATCAGGTTGTTCCTTAAAAGATTACTATGCAGGATTCTAGTCTCGTATATCGAATGTAAATAATGGCTTAACGAACAACGATCTACGATACGGGCATCGTAACCAAATAAAGCTTAACGACATTGACTTCTGATCGCTGATCTCTGACTACCAACCTCTGATTTCCAGTTACGCCTTCATCTTCGTCGATCTGCTCTTCTTTTCCTTCGTCCCATTCGAATAGTAATAATAATACTTATAGTATGATCCGTATCCGCTCTTGTATGTAAAGTTGTTCAGCACTGCCCCGATAAAGGATGAGCTTCCGGACTTAATTAGTTCCGAAGCCTTCATCATAAGGTCAAGCTCCGTCTTCTCCGCAGATACAACCATTATTGAAGCATCCACAAGCGCAGCTAATATTTCCGAATCTGTTACCGCTATTATAGGCGCTGAGTCAAGTATTACAAGGTCATATCTCTTTCTCATCTCATTAAGAAAATCCTGCATAGGCTTTGAGCTTATCATCTCAGAGGGATTAGGCGGTATAGTTCCCGATGGTACGTAATGAAGGTTCTCAATAACTGTCGGACGGATGACCTCTTCCAGCTTTACCTGTCCGAAAAGGTAATCAATCATACCGGGATATTTATTGGCTTTGAACACTGTATGTATTCTCGGCTTCCTAAGATCAGAATCAATTATAAGCGTCTTCTTATTTGCTAAAGCAAAAGTCCCTGCCAGGTTAACGGCAACAGTAGTTTTTCCTTCGGAAGGTGCTGATGACGTTATTAAAATTGTTCTTATTGCATCGCTGCCAAGCTTTGAATATTGTATCCTCGTTCTCAATGCTCTGAATGCTTCGCTCGGAATAGAGTCCGGCTTCTTAGATACTATAAACTCAAACTCTCTGTTCTCCCTGCTCGTAACACCTTCAATCTGTGGTATCCATGCAAGAACATTTATATTCCTGTTCTGTATGTCTTCCGGTGTCTTTACTGTATTATCAAAATAATCTTTAACAAATACATATCCGAACGCCAGTCCAACGCCCAATACAAATCCTATCAGCACTATCAATATCCTGTTGGGTTTAGCGGGAGAAGATGGTATCATACCATGGTCAACTATAAATACATTTCCAGGTTGCGACTGCTCATTAATTACTGCTTCCTGGTATTTCTCTTCAAGCAGGGCATACAGCTTTTCCGCTGCTTCCCGGTTCCTCTCAAGGCTTGCATACTCTATCGCTGTCGACGGCAGCTTATTAAACTGTGATTCGTATTTCGATACTATTTTATCTAGCTCTTCAGCCTGTATTGTATAAGACTGCGCCTGTACCTCTGCATCTAGTATTTTACCTGTCAGGTCTTTTATCTCATCCGGGTTGCTGGCAAAGATCCCCTGCTTTACCACATCAACCTTCTGCTTTAACTGAGCTTTCAATGCATTAATCTGATTATCGTAATCCTTAACTACAGCCGATTTGTCTATCTGAGAGTTGTTTGCTAATGCAATTTCCTTGTTTACCTCCAGCTTTGCTATACCGTCCTGTATTGCCTGCAGCGAGGACTGCTGTGCAACGCTCTCAAGGTAATCTGCTATCTTTGGGTTCTGCTGCTTCAGCTCATCTTTCAATTGCTTAAGCATTTTATTAGTGCCTGCAAGGCTTATAACAACATCATCCCTCTGCGCTTCAAAACTTGCAAGCTGCTTTATCAATGACTGAGACTGAGCATCAAGCGCTATTATCCCGTTCTTCGCCTGGAACGCACTTAATATATCTTCGGTTTTCTGAAGCTCCGCCTGCTTGTCTCTTACCTGCTGGGCTAAGAATTCTCTTACTGTCGTAAGCTGGTTCCTGTTCATCTCCAGGTCAAATAGTCTATACTGGTCGGCGTATATATTTGCAATCATCGCCGCTTCAAAAGGCGAAGGAGAATTTACTGTTATATCAACAATATCAATCCCTCTCTTTTGTTCAATTTTTACATCGCTGCTTAAAACCTTTGCTATTTCTCTTGGAGTTAGAAGCTCGGATTTTTTCAAACTGTGATTAAATATTAAATAAAAGCTATCGCGCACTCCCACTACTTTAAAGCTGTCAATTAACGCCCTCGCAACATTATACCGTACACTGTAGCTTTTCATTACTTCAATTTCTGTGGAAATAAATCTGTCGTCTGTAAAGCTTTGTATATCCGGCATTATGGCAGACGTGAGTACACTTCCCTGGGGCTTTGAAATCTTTAATGACGTCGTTGATTCGTATATATTCCTGGCACTAATTGCGTATAATACTGCTACGGCAAATGCAGTTATACTTATTATTAAAACCGGGACTAAATTGTTCCTTACAAGATTAATATAATCTTTCAGCGACTTAGTATTTTCCGGACTAAAATTATTATTATTTGTATGTCCGTTATTATTTGAATTCATATCCATAAACTCTTCCTTATTTTTTCACTATCAAATACACAAAAGTAGCGATCGAGATAAGAGTAGACACAACAGATAGCGTAATCGAAAGGTAATTATTAAAATACAGCCTCGGCTCTCCGGATACAATCAATACATCCCCCGGCTGTAGCAGCGGCGCTTTCGGAAAGCTGGTAATATTGTTATCAACTAAAACATCCTGGTATTTTATATCTATAATTTTTTGAGTGGAGTCTTTACTCGTTCTTATAAGTTTTAAATCTTGCAGATGTGCCGCGTCTGTCGGTCCCCCTGCATAAGATAATAAATCATTTACATTGCTATAAGCCGGTATTACATACTTGCCCGGGTACCTCACCCATCCCCAAACCGCAACCTTAATATTTACAGCCTGCGGATCGGAATAGTCATAATATCCGCCTGCACTTTGTAATCTTGGGGTGATACTGCTTCCTATTTGTACTCCCTCATTTTGCGCAAATATATAACCGCTGCCTAATAAAAATATAATTGTAAAAACACTAAATAAATTTCGCATCAAATGATCTTTTCCTTGGATTTAAGTTAAGTAAAATAAATAATAATTCCTTTATTTCAAAAATAAATGGCTCACTGCATTGATATACAAAAGGATGTCAAAAGGTAAAAATTTTTACTCATGTTTTCCTCTATAAACATCCCCATCTAAGCCCCGCATCCAATATCCAGAATCTAGCATCCAGCATCTATCTTTCTCCATACTCAATACTGTTTTTCCGACTTTTGGTCTTGTCATTCTTCATTCCAAATATTTCATCCCTCTGGGATTCCTCATCCATCATTTCTCACTTGTCATTCTTAATTCCAATACTCCATCTCTCCAATTAACACCGATCTTCCCCTTTCCGCAGTCTCAAGTTTTCATAGTCTCAAAGTCTCCATCCTTCTTATTTTAACAATTCCTGGAATTCTTCAACTGTCAATTTTGTGTCTCTTAATATCTTTCTCAAAAGACCGCGTCCGACTATATGATTAGGTACTGTAATTGATTTTTTACCCGGGCATTCAAGCCTGATATGACTACCGCGCTGTCTAATTTCATAATAGCCAATTTAAGTTAAAGCGGTAATAATTTCCCGACCCTTAAGAACCGGTAACTGTGTCTTGTTTATAAAGTAATTGTATGAAGACTAATTTCGCGTGGATGATAGGAATGTAATATTTTCTGGCTGCTCTCTTCTTCAAGGATCATCTCTATAACTTCCCGGATATTTTTTAAAGCTTGATCAAGCGTTTTACCTTGCGTATAGCATCCTTCAAATACCGGACATTCAACTACATATAATCCATCTTCGTCTTTCTCAACGAATAATGGTAGTTGAGCCCCCCTGCTTTTTAGAGCCTTTTTATTTTTTAACATTTTTTCCTCTCAATACTTATCTAACTTCTCTGTTATTTTGCCTCCAGTTCAAATATAACGAAATTACCGGAAAATTCTGCGAAAGAAAACAAGCCCCCTATCTTTCGTCTTTACACACATCTTACTCTATACCGATTTCCGACCTCTATTCTTGTCATTCTTCATTCCCCAATCGTCAATCCAAAATCCTACATGATCCCGTAATACAGCGCAATATAAAACTCATTCAGCCTGTTATCATTAAAGCTAAGATTAGTCTGCTGCGCAGAAACATTAGTTGTCTGGTACTGCAGTCTCGCAAACAGCTCGTTAGTTATCTCATACTTTACTTCAGCACCGAAGTATGTATAGTTTGTTCTTAACCCGAATAAGAACGGCGGCTGCGGTTGTATTTGATCTTGTTGTACAGTTTCAGCAGCTCCTTTTCTTATATACTGCCCCCACACCGTTGCCTGCAGCCCCCGCAGAAAATGATAATTTAATGAACCATAAATGAGATCTGAATTATTACCCATCCAGTCACCAAGTACATAGCCTGAACTTTGATAAGTTTGCGTTTGTATATAATTAGAATATACGTATGGATAGATTTTTGTGTACTCAACAGTAAAAGTCAGATTATCAATCGGCAGATCAGTAACCGATCCGCCTAAAGTAAAGCCAATTTGGTTCCTTTGAGTTTGAGGATTGAATAAACCTTCCAGCGTAATTTCATCAATAAAAAGTGTTCCATATAAGTGCGTATTTTTTATTTGGTCTCTTGAACTTACTCCTAAAAAGAACTGCGAGTTACCCCCCGCGCCATCATTTCTCTGGCTTACATATTGTTGAGCAGCTCTGAAAAACATCAAAGGAAATAAATATGAAAATTCTAAATTATCGCTGTATATTATTGATTCGCCTATAGAAATATCCAATCCATTAGTTGGTGTTACCGTAATTGTATGTGAAGCTAAATATTTACTTCTGTATATTGTTCTGTCTCTCCCCTGAATTAATGTAGCATAAGAAGAAGTTGAATCTATTATATCCGATGCCAGCCATGCATGGAAATAATTAAACCTCAGCCATTTGGTGGGTTGTATATCTAATCTTATAAAAGGAAACGACGGCGCTTTATCGGATAATACCAGCAGACCGCTCTGTCCGTATCCCCAGTTCAAAAAATCTTTGCCGATTGATATATCCCCCCACTTCCAGTTATATGTTATATTAGCATTAATATCACTGTACTGTATATTATTCGCATCTGCCTTTGCTATAATTACTCCCGTCTTCGGGGTAAAGCTCTTAGTCTTATCTATTGTTGTTCCATCTTCCGAGTTATCCCAGAACCTGAAATTAAATCCTATATTATTCGAAAGATATCCATATAAAGAAATCCCGTTCCACCTATGCGAATACTTCGCCCCATCTCTTGTTCCAACTTCATAACCAAGTATCGGACTCGCATTTAGCTTAAACAAATTATCTTCATAAGAAAACAACCGCCATCTGCCGTAAGGGTCCCAATTAAATAAAGTTGTGCTTGACTCTTGGTTATTAGTCGAATCTATAAATCGGTGAATGGGTGAATCGTTAATTTTTGAATTTTGAATTTTGAATTTTTTCTCCAAAGGCGAATCAAGCCTCTCCGAAGGAGTCCTTTGGACTGGCTGAGAATTTTGAATTGCCTGCAACTCCATCCCAAAGTCCTTCAAATAAAACTCCAGATCCTCTCTCTCCACCTCAGACAAATGAATGTCGAATGTCGAATGTCGATTGATGATTCCTTCATTCATCATTCTTAATTCATTCAATTTCTCCGCAATGTATTGTCTCGAGACCGGTCTTATCTCATCATGGAACTCGATCAATCCTTTCTGCGCCATCCTGTCCAAGAAATCATATACTCCACTGTGTATAGGCTCATAAACAACCTGAGAGAATAAGCAAGGAGTAATGAGTATGGAGTAAAGAGCAATTAAGCTCATGTATAAATAAATTCTTTTCTGCATAATACTAATTGTCTGTTGGTTGTTGCCTGTAGTTTGTTGGTTAAGCTAATAATCTGCTATTTTTCTCTGTGTAATCTGTGGTTAAAAAATCTTGCCACCAATAAGACGGATAAGAGAAAGACAAGATTAAACACAGAGCCTTATTTACGATCGAATGACCTAAGGACAATAAATGACTAAACAAATTATTCTTCATTCAGTACTCTTCTCAGTCAAAGGCTGATCTGCCTATGGCGGAATTCTCAATTCGTCATTCCATGACCTTCACCCTTGTCACTTAGTCCAATTTTCTAATTTTATCCCCTTTACTCTTCTGAATTCACTTTCATTGTTTGTCACCAATACTAATCCCTTATTAATTGCCTGAGCCGCAATAAGTAAATCCATAGCACCTATCGGCGTGCCTTTCTTTTCAAGTTCCATCCTTATCTTGCCGTAAGAATCCGCATCTTCTTTTGTATAATCCACCACTATTAACGGCTGAAGAAATTCAGCTAAAGCTATTTTATTTATTTCCGGCTTACCGCTTTTTTCAACTCCAAAATTAAATTCCGAAATACTTACGCTTGATATTCCAATGTCTCACGGTTTGTAAATCTTAAAGTGCTCTATTACCTTTGCCGGCTTCTTTATAATTATATATATGCAGATGTTAGTATCGAGCAGGTATTTCATTCAAAAATAGTTTCTCTGTCTTCAAGTCTAGGCTGTATTCGCTCCGACATGAAATCAGGTGTAAATTTTTCTAAACTAAATATTAATGAATCCCATTTATTCCTCTTAGGCAGCAAGACTACGGCATCGCCTATCTTCGTTATATAAGCCTCCTTACCCTTAAGCCTGTAGGCTTTGGGTATCCGTACAGCCTGACTTTTCCCGTTCTCAAATATCTTTGCAGTATCCATTCTTACCTCTGGAATATATACCCTAAATATATATCTTTTAATTCCGTTATTCAATTACATTCGGTGCGTATCTTCAAGTCTGTCTGTCGGTTGTTGGTCAAGCCAATATCCGTTATTCTTCTCTGTGTAATCTGTGGTTAAAATATCTTCTCACCGCAGATTGGGACAAGAGTAATTTTCTCCCTTATTTTACTTAACCCTGGAAAGGAAAGATTTCTTCTATCGAGAACCGGAGAGAGGTATACCGATTTTATAAAAACTATCAGGGGATAAATCTGCACCGTTTGACCAAACAATTGTGTGAATATCTTTATCAACTCTGAAAAGTTTGAAAAGATTTTTATCTTTTAACGGTTCAAACATTGTACCCCACAAATCTTTTTCCAAGTCTACTATTTTTTTTATTTCATTGTTAAAAGTTATCAGAATCTTATAGTCATGGATATATTCAGCTTCAATTATACGTCTCATTATTCCTCCTATAACAAAGGCTCAATTTTCCTCAAAGGTTCATTATTAAGTGCCATATTCCAATTAGCTTCTAACTCTTTAACTCATGTTACGCACATGTCATGCTGAACTTGATTCAGCATCCCAAAAATGCTGAAAAATGTGATTCCGAATCAAGTTCGGAATGACAAAGTAAATTAGATCCTTAATTGTGCGTAATGTAAGTCTTTAATATGTTTTTTCGCCCAGCTTATTACCATTCTATGCGCCTTGTTAGGCAAAGAGCCTTCCATAATACTCAATTTAGGTATGCTATATTTGCAGTCAAACTCATTATAAATTTCATGAAAGTGAGCAGAATGATGTTCTGTTTTTCTTTCCCAGTACATTGCAATTATGATATCATAAAACATGCTAATTTCTGGCATTCAAACTATTAAAATGTAACTGAAGTTACGCATTTGTCATGCTGAACTTGTTTCAGCATCTAAAAACAGCTTAAAAATAAAGATTCCGAAACAAGTTCGGAATGACAAATGGATCATTTTATTCATTTTGCGTAACTTCAGAATGTAATTAATTCTAACAAATATTTCAATTGACCTTTTTATATCAAGTGCTTAGCAAACCAAGTAACTAGTATCCAGTACCAATAACTACAAATGATGTAAAGCTATTGACAAATGGCGAATATCGTCTGCCTTCCGGAATCTGTCTCTTTGGTAGATAGTTGGTAGTTGGTGGTCGCACATATCAAAATCCATTATTAATTACGAATATATACAACAAACCACTTACCTTTTCCAGTTTACCTCCTGATAGAAATGGTTTACCTCCTGGAAGGGATGGCATCCAGTATCCAGCTTCCAGCATATACACCCATCTGTCATTCCGAACTGGTTTCAGAATCTCTCCTTCTACCTAATTTGTTTTAACTACCCAATACAGTCCAACCATGTTATTCGGTTAAGTATATCGATGCCCGTTTCGTTTAGTGGTAACGTTATTCAGTTTCTGATACATTTACGAAGGATGCTTTACGATACCGGCTTCCTGCATTGCAGTCACTAGGTGAGTTACCGACTGACGCCTAACGACATTGACCTCTGATTAGTTTGTTGTTTGTTGGTTCTATCAAATATCAAGCATCCAATCAATGAACCATTGACTAATATCGAATGACGCGTTAGCAAATGACTAATGATGAATATCGCCTGCCCGTCCTTTGGCTAGAATGTTGAATTTAGAATTGAATTAAGTTGATACCCTGTCTACCCAATATTCCGGCTCCCTATTTTGATGAGCTACTGCAATTATAAAAACCGTGCCTTCT